>JBQCIB010000001.1:0-191116 GCA_051954115.1 Solirubrobacterales bacterium
GATGTGGGTACCCCGAGGCGGGAATGTTCGGCGATATGCAATCTCATGTCTGCGTGCCGAAGGCGCGCTCTCAGATTGCAGCTAAGCCGCGCAGCGGCGTGCTGCGCAATTCCAGCGGAGGGGTACCCACATCCTCCCCCGCTGGCGCTACGAATCAGTCGTAGCTGTAGAAGCCCGCGCCGCTCTTCCGTCCCAGTTTCCCTTCCTCGACCATCTTGACGATGATCGGCGGCGGGTCGTGGGTGGGCTCGTTGGATTCGGCGTAGAGGGCGTCGCCGATCGCTTTGGAGACGTCCATGCCGACGAAGTCGAGCAGGGCGAGGGGGCCCATCGGGTGGCCGGCGCCGAGCTTCATGCAGGTGTCGACCGCGCCCGGCTCCATGCCGGTCCGTTCGACCATCCGGGCGGCGTCGAAGAGGTAGGGGAAGAGGAGGCGGTTGACGACGAAGCCGGCTTCGTCGGGAACCTCGACCGCGGTCTTGCCGAGCGCCGCGCACCAGGCGAGCGCCTTCTCGCGCGCCGCCGCGGCGCCCTCGGGGATGCAGACCTCGACCAGCGCCATCCGCGGCACCGGGTTGAAGACGTGGAAGCCGAAGATCTTCTCGGTGCCGGCCGCCTTGGCGATCTCGGCGATGCTGAGCGAGGAGGTCGTCGTCGCCAGGTCGGCGTTCGGGCAGGCCTCGGCGATGCGCGCGAGCAGCTCCCCCTTCGGCGCCACCTCCTCGACGATCGCCTCGACGACGACGTCGCAGTCGGCGAGGTCGGCGGGGTCGGTGGTGACCCGCAGCCGCGAGGGATCGCCCCCCTCGAGCTTGGCGCAGGCGGCGACCACTTTCTCCTCCGCACGCCAGGCGGAAGCCTCGCTGCGGGCGAGCAGGATCGTGTCTGCGGTCGTGGTCGAGACCGCGGCAAGGCCGGTGGCTATCGCCCCGCTGCCCGCGATCCCCGGACTTGAGTAACCCTGATTAGCGCTCATTGGCCGGGGCTTCTATCACGCATCAAGGGAGCGGTGACGCGCGGCCCGAGCCTTGGCTGACTGACCAGTCAATCGGCTACCCTCAAGGAGAGGCTGCGCTTGGAGCGCGCCGAGAATCTTCAGAGAACGGAGGCTGGCGATGGGCAACGGCAACGGCAAGTTCGGGGGACGGGAAGTCGTCATCGTCGAGGCGGCGCGGACGCCGATCGGCCGCGGCCACCCGGAGAAGGGCTACTACAAGGACCTCCATCCCTCCAACCTCCTCGCCCGCACCTACAAGGAGCTGATCGACCGCGCCGGGATCGACCCGAACGAGGTCGGCGACGTGATCGCCGGCTGCGTGCAGCAGTTTGGCGAGCAGGGGCTGAACATCGGCCGCAACGCCTGGCTCGAGGCCGGGCTGCCGCAGGAGGTCCCGGGCACCACCGTAGACCGCCAGTGCGGCTCCGCCCAGCAGGCGGTCAACTTCGCCGCGGCGCTGGTCGCCGCCGGCGTCCACGACGTCGCGATCGGCGGCGGCGTCGAGCACATGGGCCACATCTCCTTCGCCGACTCCTACAAAGTGATGGAAGAGCACGGGCTCGCCTTCTCGCCCGAGCTGATGGAGCGCTACGACCTGATCCCGCAGGGCCTCTCGGCGGAGATGATCGCCGACAAATGGGAGATCAGCCGCTCCGAGCTCGACGAAATCGGCGTTCGCTCCCAGCAGCTCGCCCAGCAGGCGACCGAGGAGGGCCGCTTCGAGCGGGAGATCATCCCGATGCAGGTCAACGGCGACACCTACGTCACCGACCAGGGCCTGCGCGAGACGACGCTGGAGGGCCTCTCGCAGCTGAAGCCCGCTTTCAAGGAGGACGGCAAGATCACCGCCGGCAACTCCTCGCAGGTCTCCGACGGCGCCGCCGCGGTGCTGCTGACGAGCCGCGAAAAGGCCGACGAGCTGGGGCTGAAGCCGCGGGCCCGGATCTTCGACCAGACGACGGTCGGCGTCGACCCGGTGATCATGCTGACCGGCCCGATCCCAGCGACGCGGAAGCTGCTCGAGCGCAACGGGATGACGATGGACGACGTCGACCTGGTCGAGATCAACGAGGCATTCGCCTCCGTCGTCGGCGCCTGGCGGCGCGAGCTCGAACCGGACATGGACCGGGTCAACGTCAACGGCGGCGCGATCGCCCTCGGCCACCCGCTCGGCTCGACCGGCGCCCGCCTGATCACCACCCTGCTGCACGAGATGGAGCGCTCCGACAAGGAGATGGGCCTGGTGACGATGTGCTGCGGCGGCGGCCTCGGCACCGGGACGCTGATCCAGCGGGTTTAGTCGCGACGCGCATGGGCGGCCGGCGGGCTGGGTAGGTTGCCCGGCGAAGTCCGGCAACCCCAAGGCAGAGGAGATTAAAAGTGAGCAAGCGCGTCATCGCGCTGCTCGCGGCCCTCGCCGCGCTCGCGATGATCGTCGCGGGGTGCGGTGGCGGCAGCGAAAGCAGCGAAAGCACCAGTTCCTTGACCAAGGCGGAATTCGTGAAGAAGGGCAACGCGATCTGCGCCAAGGGAAGCAAGGAAATCAACGAAGGCTTCGAAAAGTTCGTCAAGGAAAACGGCCTTTCGAAAACCAAGGCGCCTCCCAAGGCCGTGCAGGAAGAAGCGGTTGAAACGGTTCTGATCCCAAGGATCCGCAAGGAGATCGAAGACATCCGCGCTCTCGGGACTCCCGCCGAAGAAGGAGCCGAAGCGGAAGCGGTCCTCGACGCGGCCGAAGAAGCGCTGGAAAAGGGCGAAGAAGACCCGATTCAGTTCCTGAAGGAAGAAAGCGCCGGCCCGTTCGCGAAGGCGAACAAGCTCGCGCGCGAATTCGGTCTCACCAAGTGCGGCGAAGAAGAAGGAGAAGGTTGATCTTCCCCGGGCTTAGCGCTTCGCAGTGATGGCTGGAAAGGGCGCCTCCGCGGCGCCCTTTCTTTTCCAAGCAGGGGAAGAACCGATATGCTCGCATTTATGCGCAGGGAGTATTTAGTGCTCGGGGCCCTTGTCCTGCTCCTGCTCGTCAGCGGTTGCGGGAGCAGCGCGAGCTCGGATCAGAACGAACTCACGCACAAGGAAATGGTGCAGAAGACGCAGGCCTTCTGCCATCGCGGCTATCTGAAACAAGAAAAGGCGATGAAGAAGTTCGCCAAGGAACACGCCATCGTCTTCGGCGGCGGCGAACCCTGGGAGCAGGAAGAGCTCAACGAACACGTCGTCCTCGGCTTCGTCCGCAAAAAGATCGCCTACTGGAAGTCCCTGACGCCTCCGAAGAAGGACGAGAAGCAGGTGCGGAAGATCATCGAATCGATGGAAAAAGGCGTCGAAGTCACCGAAAAGGAACCCGAGCAGCTGGCCGAACAGGGCTTCAGGAACAAAAAGCCGCACGAACCCTTCGAAGAAACCCGCACGCTGACCGCCGAATACGGGCCCTGGCTCTGCGGGCAGGCCTGATCCGGTGCCTGGCCAGGCGGCCAGGCGACCTCTATATGCTGCGCGGCGATGGACCTGACGCTGTCGCCATCGGAGGAGGAGTTCCGCGACGAGGTTCGGAGCTGGCTGCAGGAGAACCATCCCGGGCCTGAGCCCGAGGCGGGGCTCGACGAGATCATGGAGTTCCGCCGCGACTGGCAGCGGAAGCTGCACGAGGCGGGCTGGGCCGGGATCTCCTGGCCGAAGGAGTACGGCGGTCGCGGCGCGACGATGATCGAGCAGGCGATCTTCGCCGCCGAGGCGACGCGCCAGGAAGCGCCTGCGCCGGCCAACGTGCTGGGGCTGGCGATGGGCGGCCCGGTGGTGATCGCGCACGGCACCGAGGAGCAGAAGGCGCGCTACCTGGAGCCGATCCTGACCGGCGAGGAGATCTGGTGCCAGGGCTTCTCCGAGCCCGAGTCCGGCTCGGACCTGGCCTCGCTGAAGACGCGCGCGGTCAAGGACGGCGACGAATGGGTCATCACCGGGCAGAAGGTCTGGACGACCTTCGCCCAGTACGCGAAGTGGTGCATGCTGGTCGCCCGCACCGATTCGGACGCGCCCAAGCACAAGGGCCTCACCTATTTCCTGCTCGACATGAAACAGGAGGGGGTGCAGACGCGACCGCTGGTCCAGATCACCGGCGAGGGCGAGTTCAACGAGGTCTTCTTCGAGGAGGCGCGGGTGCCCGACGAGAACGTCGTCGGCGGCGTCGGCAACGGCTGGGCAGTGGCGATCACGACGCTGATGAACGAGCGCGCCGGGCTCGCCTTCGGTGCGATCTCGCAGATCCAGAACAGCCTCGGCCGGCTCGGCAAACTGGCGAAGGAAACGCCCGCCAACGGCGGCACCGCGGCCGACGACCCCTACTTCCGCCAGCGCATCGCCCAGCTCCACATCGAGGTGGAGACGATGCGGCTGAACGCCTACCGCGGCCTGACCAAGACGATGCAGTCCGGGATCCCCGGCCCGGAGGGGTCGCTCGGCAAGTGGCAGTGGGCCGACATCAACCAGGACCTGACCGAGCTGGCGCTGGAGATCGAGGGCGCCTACTCGCTGCTGGCGCGCGGCTCCGAGCACGCGGTCGCCGGCGGCGCCTGGCAGTACGGCTTCCTCCGCTCCCGCGCCAACTCGATCGAGGGCGGGACCACCGACATCCTGAAAAACATCATCGCCGAGCGGGTCCTCGGCCTGCCGCGGCTGCGGTAGGGGAGCGGGAGCACTTTCCATGTACTTCGACCTCACCGACGAGCAACAGGCGATCAAGTCGACCGCCCACGACTTCCTCGCTTCGCGCTTCAAATCCGAGCGGCTGCGGGAGATCGCGGCGAGCGAGAACGGCTTCGACGAGAGCGGCTGGAAGGAGATGGCCGAGCTCGGCTGGGCCGGCTTGGCGCTGCCCGAGGAGTGGGGCGGCCAGGGGTTGGGGATCGTCGACCTCGCCGTCCTCTTCGAGGAGATGGGCTACGTCTGCGCGCCCTCGCCGCTGCTCTCGAACACGGTCGCCGGGCTGGCGATCGCCGCCGGCGGTTCCGACGAGCAGAAGGAGCGCTGGCTGGCGCCGCTGGCCGCCGGCGAGCTGCGCGGAGCGCCGGCGTTGATCGACGCCGGGGTGCCGGCGGTGCCGGGCAGGTTCGCGATGGCCGCCGAGAGCGACGGCGACGGCGTCGTCCTCAACGGCGAAAAGACCCTGGTGATGGACGCGGCGAGCGCCGACTTCTTCCTCGTCGCCACTGCCGACAACCACCGCCACGTCGTCGAGAAGGGGACGGAGGGAGTGACGGTGGCGCCGGAGGAGTCGATCGACCCGACGCGGCGGGTCTCCTCGATCCGCCTCGAGAACGTCCGCGTCGCCGCCGAGAACACCCTGCCGGGGGGCGAAGCCGAGTACTTCCCGGTCTTCCTGCGCGCCTGCGTGGCGCTGGCGGCGGAGTCGACCGGGCTGGCGCAGCGGGCGCTCGACATGTCGGTCGCCTACGCCAAAGACCGCCAGCAGTTCGGCCGCCCGATCGGCGCCTACCAGGCCGTCTCCCACCGCTGCGCGCAGATGCTGCTGGAGACCGAGAACTCGCGCTCGGCCGTCTACGGAGCCGCCTGGGCCGCCGACGCCGAGCCGGAGTCGCTGCCGCTCGCCGCCTGCATGGCCAAGGCGTATGCCTCCGACGCCGGCTGGCGCGTTCCCGACGCGGCGGTCCAGGTCCACGGCGGGATCGGCTTCACCTGGGAGCACGACCTCCACTTCTTCCTCAAGCGCGGCCGCGCCAACGCCGCCACCTTCGGCGACGCGAAGTGGCACCGCGAACGCGTCGCCGACGCGGTGCTGGCCGGCGAGTCGGTTCCCGCCAGCGCCTGAGTCGTGCCCGACCGATCGAATCGCGCCCCGAGCTCGGCCTCCTGAGGCCGGCATGGGTGCCCTCGACCGCATCTCCGTCGCCGCGATCGGCACCTCGGTCGCCGACCTCGAGGCGGAGACGCTGCGGGCCGAGGCGGCGGGCGCCGAGTGCGTCTGGGCGCCGGAGCTGTTCCGCAGCGCCGTCACCCAGGCGACCTACCTGGCGGCGAAGACCGAGCGGATCGGGATCGCGACGGGAATCGTCTGGGCCTTTACTTGCAGCCCCTTCATCCACGCCGTCAGCGCCCTCGACGTCGACGAGATGTCGGGCGGGCGCTTCCGGCTTGGGATGGGGGCGGGAGTCAAACGGCTGAACGAGACCTGGCACAACGCTGACTACGGTCGCCCAGCGCCGCATCTGCGCGAGGCGATCGAGGCGACGCGGCTGATCATGCGCCAGGCGAGCGCGGGGGAGCCGATCCGCTACCAGGGCGAGTACTACGACGTCGACATCAAGGGCTGGGTGCGGCCGCACCCAGCGCCGCGCGAGGCGGTGCCGATCTACACCGCCGCCGTGCAGGCCGGGATGGCGCGGATGGCCGGCGACGTCGCCGACGGGCTGATCGGCCACCCGATCCAGTCGCTGCGGTGGATCGACGAGGTGGTGGTGCCGGCCTTCGAGGAGGGGCTGCGCCGCTCGGGCCGCGAGCGCTCGGCCTTCGACTACCTGCCGACCGTCTGCTGCGCGATCGACGAGGACGAGGGGCGGGCAATCGAGATGGCGCGCCGCACGATCTCCTTCTACGCGACCGTGAAGACCTACATGCCGCTCTGGGAGATGCACGGCTTCGCCGACAATGCGGTCGCGGCCGGCGAGGCATTCCGCCGCGGCGACCTCGCCGCCGTCCCCGCCGCGATCAGCGACGAGCTGGTCGAGGCCTACTGCGCCGCCGGCCCCCTCGACAAGGTCCGCGCCCGGGTCGAGGCCACCGCCGAGCGCGCCGACGGCCTCTTCCTCACCCCGCCGACCTACTTCATCTCCCCCGAGGAGCTGAGCGAGTTCCAGAACCGCATCATCGACGCCTTCAGTCCAGAGGCGTGAGCGGCGAGTCTGTGAAAACTCCCCCTCGAGGGGACTTTTCACAGACTCGCGAGTTCGAGGTGCTGGAGCGGGTGCGGGCGATCCCGGAGGGGTTCGTGCGGACGTACGGGGACGTGTCGCCGGGGGCGCCGCGGTTCGCCGGCACCGTCCTCTTCCACGCCGACGATCCCGATCTGCCGTGGTGGCGCGTCGTCCGCGCCGACGGCTCGCTCGCCAAGGGCGACCGGCAGCGGGTGCTGCTCCGCGCCGAGGGCGTTCCCTTCAGGGGCGGGCGGGTCGACATGGGCCGCGCCCGCGTCCCTGGCTAGCCCCGTTCCATCTCCCGCTGGACGTCGGCCTCGGTGATGCGGTTGGCGGGGCCGTAGGCTTTCCAGCCCTGGACGACCAAGGCGATGCCGACGCCGAGGATCACCCATTTCGGCCAGTAGGCGCCGCCCCCGCCCATCGCCCAGATGATCGTGGTGACGGCGATCGCCAGGAGACCGCTGCCGACCAGGCCCTTGAAGTCCTGCTTCATCTTCAGGTGCTGGATCGCCAGCTGACGCGCGTCTCCTGGCTTGTCGACCCCTTCCTCGACTTCGTGCCGCTCGACCATGGGCCGATCTTACGTCTACGGGCAGACCACGATCAAATGGAAGTCGGCGTCCTCGTTGGCGCCGGATTTGTCGCGGGTGTGGACTTCGATCGCGTTCGGGTTCGCAGGCGAGGTGTTGGTCTGCGCGTAGCCCGATTGCGGGGTCGAGGTGCCGGCGTTGTTGCGCTCGGCGACGTCGGCGCAGCCGCTGACGTTGAAGGGGAAGGTGACGGTGACCGCGCCGCCGCCCTCGGTCGCGGTGATGTTGGGACCGCTGGCGCGGGCGAGCGCCGCGTTGCCGGGGCTGGCCGGGTTATGGACGACCGCCCAGAAGGTGTGCGTCGCCACCTTCGCGAACGGCACCGTGCCGAGCTTGTTGGTGTTGATCTGGAACCCGGTCAGGGTCTTCTTCTTCAGCTTGCCGCCGCCGATCGACTGCTTGACGATCGCGCCGCCGTTGATCCGCTGCGCCGCGTAGGCGGTTCCCGCCAAGGCGACGATCAGGGCGATCACTGCGACCACCATCGCCGGCGACGGGCGCTTGCTCCAAAGCTTCTTCATCTGGACTCCCTTCCAGTTGGGGGTGCCGGGTGCGCGCCCGGCCTCTGATCCCTTAACCCGGCAGGGAGGAAACGAAGCGCTCGAAGGCGCCCATGTCGGTCACGGCGGGGCCGTGGCCGGGGAGGATCAGCGAGGGATTTAGCTCGGCCAGCTTGCGGATCGAGCGGCGGTTCTCGGCCGGGTCGTAGGTGAAGAAGTCGGGCGGCTCCTTGATCCCCGGCAGCCCGGTCGCGTAGCTCATGTTGCGGATCACGTCGCCGCAGATCGCCACCCGGTCGCTCTCGCGGAAGAAGACGAGGTGGCCGCGCGAGTGGCCGGGGGTGTGAACGCAGCGGAAGCCGGCGACCTCGTCGCCGTCCTGCAGCACCCGCTCGACCTTGTACGGCGGGCCCTCCCAGATCGCCCGCACGATGCGGTTGATCGGGTTGCCGGTGGCCGCCTCCTGCACCGGCCGCCGCCCCTCCATCGCGTCGATGTCGTCGGCGTGGCAGGCGAGCGGGACGCCGCGCGCCTCGCAGACGGCTTTGGCCGAGCCCTGGTGGTCGGGGTGTACGTGGGTGAGGGCGAGCAGCGAGATCTCGCGGCCCTCGAGCTCGCTGAGGATCCGCCGCTTGTCCCAGGTGCGGCCGGCGTCGATGAGGACGTCCTCGGCGAGGTAGACGTTGATCGTCGGCGCCGGGACCTCCTTCAGCCGCCAAACGCCTGGAGCCAGGTACTTCAATGCGAGATCCCGAGCCCGTCGCGTGGCTCGCCGCTGTGCTGGGAGAGCTCTTCGAGGCGGGCGATCTGGCGCTCGCCTTCGACCCGCGCTGGATGTCCGGCCGGCAGCGGCGCGATCAGGCGGCGGATGCGGTTGCGGATCTGCAGCGAGAAGTGCGGGGTGACCGGGCCGGCGAGGGCGCGGATGTCCTCGGCGGTCAGTTCCTTGCCTGCCAGCAGCTCGGGGTTCTCGGACTCGCTCATGGTTCGCCGCCGATTTTGGCGAGTTCGGCCAGCTCGTTCACTTCCGCCTGCTGTTCGACGCCGATCGCGTCCTGGTCGCCGACCAACCAGACGTGGTTGTAGAAGGCGCGGGTGGGGTCGGTGGTGTAGCCGGGCTTCACGTCGAGGAGGTAGCTGCGGACGACGCTGGGGAGCGTACCGGCGTCTTCGGTGAGGAGGAGCGGACCCCAGGTGCCGGAGGCCGAGAGCGCCGCCGCCGCGGCCGCGTCGGCGGGGGAGTCGCTGCGGGCGAGAACGAAGCCGTGGCCGGGGTCGTTGACGTTCCAGCCGAAGCTGCCCTCGTGGAAGCGGGCGAGGGCGAGGGCGTTCGAGGCGGGGTCCTTGCCGGCGACGCGGTTGACCCGCTTGGCGATCTTCCCGATTTCTTTGAAGACGCCATTGGAGATCGCCGCGGTGGGGCCGAGGACGTAGACGGGGACCTTCGGGTGTTCTTTCAGCACCGCCGCGGTGGGCGCTGGGAGCTTCTTCGCATCGGCGTAGAGGACCGGGTCGCCGGAGCGGGCGGCCCAGGCGGCGGCGGGCATCGCGAAGTTGGGGCTGGAGCTGGAGGCGACGAGGATGTGCGCGGGCGGCTTGCCGAAGAGGCGGTCGCGCAGGGTGGCGATCTGGGCGGCGGTGGAGGCGGGGTCGCCGGAGTCGACGCGGGTGACTTCGCCGGCGCCGCCCGGGAGCGCGACCGAGCCGATTGCGAACAGCGAGGCGCCTTCGGTCGCCTTGCCGCCCTGCGGGTCGAGCGCGGCGAGCGCTTCCTCGCTCGCTTCCGGCAGTTCGCTCGGCTGCGAGAAGAGGAGCGGTGCGCGCACCGGTTCCGCCATCAGCACCGAGGCGGCGATCGCTCCCGCCCAGTCTTCTTCGCTGACCAGGGTGACGGCGGCCGGCTGCTGGGAGGGGGTGGTGGAGGGGAAGACGGCGAGGGCGACGGCGGCCGCGTTCGCCGCGGGGTCGGAGCCGCCGATCCGGGTCGTGTTGTTGGTCGCGAAGCTGGGATAGCCGAGCGCTTCGGGAGTCTGGGAGGCGGGCGCTTCGCCGCTGCTCGCCGGGCGCGGCGCTGCGGTGCCTTCGCTCGAGCTTTCGTCATTGCCGCCCCTGCTGAAGACGATCGCGACGGCGATGAAGAGGACGGCCAGAGCCGCCAGCGCCGCCAGCAGCATCGGGGCGAGCGGTTTGGGCTCGCGAGGCGTAGTCGCTTTCGCCTTCGGCGCGTCCTCCTTCTGCTTCCACTGCGGCTCCGGCTTTGCCTGCGTCAGCTCCCCGGTCTCCTGGCTGTCGGGAGGGACCTCCTGGGTGGGCGCCTTTGCCTCCTCTTTCTCTTCCGCGGGGACGTCGGCGTTGATCGGGCGCTTGGGGATCACCGCAGGAAACGTACCCGAGCGGTCGCGGCGCGAAGGAGTACAGTTCCGGAAACTGGCTGACTGACCAGTCAATCGGGCACCGGCGGAGAGAACGGGAGAGGAACGAGATGAATTTCGCCCTGAACGACGAGCAGAAAGAGTTCAAAGCGCGCTGTCGCAAGTTCGCGCGGGAGGTGATCCGGCCGGTCGCCCGCAAGCACGACGAAGAGGAGAGCATCCCCTGGGAGGCGATCAAGGAGGCGCGCAAGCAGGGCTTCGGCGGCCTCGAGGCGATCCAGCGCAACGCCTCCGACCCGGAGGGGCAGATGCAGGTGATCTCGGCCGAGGAGTTCCACTGGGGCTGCGCCGGGATCGCGCTGGCGATCAGCGGCTCCGGCCTCGCCGCCGCGGGCATCGCCGCCTCCGGCACGCCCGAGCAGATCGGCCGCTGGGTGCCCGAGTGCTTCGGCGAAGGCGAAGAGGTGAAGCTCGGCGCCTACGCGGTGACCGAGCCGCAGGCCGGCTCCGACGTCAAGAGCCTGAAGACGACCGCCAGGCGCGACGGCGACGAGTGGGTCCTCAACGGCACCAAGGTCTTCATCACCAACGGCGGCATCGCCGACGTCCACGTCGTCGTCGCCACCGTCGACCCGGCGCTCGGCACCCGCGGCCAGGCCTCCTTCGTCGTTCCCAAAGGCACGCCCGGCCTCGCCCAGGGCAAGAAGGAGACCAAGCTCGGGATCCGCGCCTCCCACACCGCCGAGGTGGTCCTCGACGACTGCCGCATCCCGGCCGAGAACCTGCTCGGCGGCGAGGAGAAGCTGGAGCGCAAGCTGCAGCGGGGCCGCGAAGGGAAGAAGTCGCGCGGCGCCGACGCACTCGCGACCTTCGAGATCACCCGGCCGCTGGTCGGGGCCTCGGCGCTGGGGATCGCCCAGGCCGCCTACGAGTGGACGCTCGAGTACCTCGACGGGCAGGAAGAAGGCGGAGTGCCGCTGCTGAAAGCGCAGCGGATTCAGCAGACGCTCGCCGACGTCGCCACCGAGATCGAAGCGGCGCGGCTGCTCGTCCAGCGGGCCGCCTGGATGGGCCGCAACGGCGTGCCGATGACCGGCGGCCAGGGCTCGATGTCGAAGCTGAAGGCCGGCGACGTGACGATGTGGGCGACGACGACGCTGATGGACCTCGTCGGCCCCTACGCGCAGACCACCGAGTGCCCGCTCGAGAAGTGGTTCCGCGACGCCAAGATCTACCAGCTGTTCGAGGGCACGGCCGAGATCCAGCGGATGGTCATCTCCCGCATGCAGGCGCGCGAATACGCCGAGAAGCTCGGTTACGCGGCCGAAGTCGCCGAGCAGGCGGTGAAAAAGGAGCCGGTCGCGGCGTAAGCTCGGGTCCGTGCACGGGCCGGGCGGGCATAGTCACTCGCATTCGCTGGACGCGCGCCGCGAGGACAGCCGGCGGCGGATGTGGGTGGCGCTGGCGATCAACGTCGGGCTCTTCGGAGCCGAGGCGATCGGCGGTTTCCTCACCGGCTCGCTGGCGGTGCTGGCCGACGCCGGCCACCTGCTCTCCGACGTCGGCTCGATCGTCCTGGCGCTGATCGCGGCGCGCCTGGCGGCGCTGCCGGCGGCCGGGCAGCGCACCTTCGGCTACCAGCGCTCGGAGGTGCTGGCGGCGCTGGTCAACGGGCTGCTGCTGGTCGCGGTCAGCATCGGGATCGCGATCGCCGCGATCGGCCGCTTCTCCGACCCGCCGGGGATCGACGGCTGGGGCGTGCTCGCCCTCGGCGCGCTCGGCCTCGCCGGCAACCTCGCCGCCACGCTCGTCCTCGCCCGCGGCGAGCGCGAGGACGTCAACCTCGAGGGCGTCCTGCGCCACTCCGCCGCCGACGCGGTCGGCTCCCTCGGCGTCCTCCTCGCCGGCGCCTTCGTCCTCGGCGGCGGCTCGCCGGTGATCGACCCGATCGTCGGCCTGCTGATCGCCGGCCTCGTCCTCGCCTCCTCCTGGCGCCTGATCAAGGAGCCCTTCGACGTGCTGATGGAGTCGGCCCCCGCCGACATCGACGTCGAAGGCGTCGGCCAGGCGATCTGCAGGGAGGAGGGGGTCCGCTCCGTCCACGACCTCCACGTCTGGACCGTCACCTCCGGCTTCGGAGCAATAGCTGCCCACGTAGTCGTCGCCGAGGGCGTCGACCGCGATCTGATCCGCCGCCGCCTGGAGCTGACCCTGCGGGAGAGCTTCGGCATCGAGCACACCACGCTGCAAATGGAGGAGGAGGCCACCGAAGAGCTCCTCCGCGTCGAAAACGCTCCGGGCGGCCCGCAAGCCTGATTGCAGGCATTTTTCGGTAGCTGAGCCGGAATCGGCGCTTGGCTAGCCTCGTTTCGATGCCCAGGACTCGCCCTGTCGTGTCGGCGCTTTGTGCTGCCGCTGCGGCCCTTCTCATGCTGCTCGTAGCCGCCCCGGCGGCCCCTGCTGCCGACCTCCAGTCCGAACTGGAACACAAGCAGTCGCAGTTGGAGAAGGTCGAAGAACGGAAGGGCGTTCTCACCACGACGATCTCCCATTTCAAGAGCAAGATCGAACGGCTGACCGCCGAGGTCGCCGACATCCGCAACCGCGAGGCGGCGGTGCGCGAACGGCTGGTCGCCAAGCAGGCCGAACTGAACGAAGCGGTCGCCGAGCTCGACAAGGCCCAGGCGCGCCTCGCGCGGGTGCGCTCGCACCTGAAACGGGCGTTGATGGCGCTGCGCGAACGGTTGGTGGCGATGTACGAGATGGGCAGCCCGGACGTGATCAGCGTCATCGTCGGCTCCAGCAGCCTCAACGACCTCGCCGCCCGCACCGAATACCTCGACCGCCTGCACGGGATGGACGAGGCGGTGGTGGGCCGGGTGCGCGATCTGCGCGACCAGGTGGAGGGCCTGGTCAACAGGCTGCGCGACACCAAGGACCGGATCGAATCCGCCCGCGACGCGATCGCCTCCGAAAAGGAAGCGCTGACGACGGCGCGGACGGCGCTGCAGAGCCACCAGGCCGAACTGGTGGCCGCCCGCCACGACCGCGAAGCGGCGCTGGCGAAGGTGAACCAGCACGAAGAAGAGCTCGACGGCGACCTCAGCGAAATCCAGGGGAAGATCGCCGCCCAGCTGGCCGAAACCGGCTCGGCGCCGCTGCCGGCGGGGCCGATCAAAGGCGGCAGCGGCAGCATGATCTGGCCGGTCGACGGGCCGGTCGTCTCCGGCTTCGGCCCGCGGACGATCAACGGCAGCTACGAGTACCACCCCGGGATCGACATCGCGGTGCCGGAAGGGACGCCGATCCGCGCCGCCCTCAGCGGCACCGTCAGCCTGCAGCAGTCAGAGGCCGAATCGGGCGGCTACGGCAACTACACCTGCCTCGACCACGGCGGCGGGCTCTCCACCTGCTACGCCCACCAAAGCTCTTTCGCAGTTTCCCTCGGCCAATCGGTTAGCCAGGGGGACGTCATCGGGTACACGGGCTGCACCGGATACTGCTTCGGGCCGCACCTCCACTTCGAGGTTCGTATAAACGGCTCCGTGACCGACCCGATGGGTTACTTATAGGGAACAATAAAACTGATGATTCGCCAGGCACGCACCTACTTGGTGGGCGCGATGTCGGGGGCAAGCCTGATCGCCATCGCCATCGCGGTATCCGCCGTGCTCGTTTCGACCCAGGTCTTCGGCGACTGGCCGGTGGCGGGCCTGCTCGGCGGCGGGGATCAGCCGTCCGTCTCCAACGCGAAGGAGGCGGGCGCGCCGGCGGCGGTTGCCGGCGGCGGAGCGGCGGCGAAAGGCGGGGCTAAAGGAGCGACCGCAGCCGGCAAAGGCGGCGGCGCGGGCAAAGGCGGCGGCTCCGGCGGCGGTGGCGGATCGGCTGGCTTGAACGGGGGCGAAGGCGGCGGCTCGCAGCCGGGCGGCGGAGGCGGCTCCGGCGGCGGTGGAGGGGGCGCCGGCGAAGGCGGCTCTGCGCCGAGCGGAGGCTCGGGTGGTTCAGGTGGCTCGGGCGGGGGCGCGGTTTCCGGTGGTGGAGGCGGCGGCGAATCGACGGGCAGTGAAACGACCACGACCTCCTCGCCTTCCTCCAAAGTCACCAGCACCGTCAACGAAACCGTCAACCAGGTGGACGAAACGGCCACCGGCGGCGCCGTCGGCGAAACCGGCGTCACCAATACGACCGAAGAAGTCGTGAACGGGGCCGCCGGTCCCGAATCGACCGTCGGCAAGACCGTCGACGAAACGACCAAGACGGTCGAAGGTGTCACTAAAACCGTCGAAGGCCTCGGCGAATAGCGCCTGGCGGCGGCGGACACTGCGCGGTGCGGTGTCCTCAGTCGGCCAAATAGCGCTGCTATTCGGCCTCCCTGCGTCCTTGCACCGCTTGGTCCGGCGCTCGCCAGCCCCTTCCTAGGGGCTGATCGGCCACAATGCCCGTCCAATGGAGGAGCACGGACAGGCAGTGGCAAGCGGCGATCCGATCATAGGCTCGGCGGTCTTCCCGCGGGGAAGCCGGGTGAACGAGGAGGGGCACCTGGAGGTCGCCGGCTGCGACGTCGTCGAGCTGGCCCAGGAGCACGGCACCCCCGCCTACGTCTACGCCGAGGACGACATCCGCTCCCGCGCCCGCGAATACCGCGAGGCGTTCGAGAGCCGCGGCGCCGACTACGAGGTCCTCTTCGCCAGCAAGTCGCTGCCCTGCACCGCCGCCTACCGGCTCCTCAGTGAGGAGGGGCTGTCGGTCGACGTCGCCTCCGGTGGCGAGCTGCACATGGCGCTGAAGGCCGGCTTCGACCCCGACCGCATCCACATGCACGGCAACAACAAGTCCGACGAGGAGATCCTCTTCGCCGCCCGCGCCGGGATCCGCCACCTGATCCTCGACTCCTTCGACGAGATCGAGCGCTGCGAGCGGCTGCTCGACGAACCGCAGCGGGTGCTGATCCGGGTCACGCCCGGGATCAAGCCCTCGACCCACGACTACATCACCACCGGCCAGCTCGACTCCAAGTTCGGCTTCGGCCTCGAGGACGGGCTGGCGGCGCGGGCGGTCGAGCGCGTGCTCGCCTCCGAGAAGCTGGAGCTGGTCGGGCTGCACGCCCACATCGGCTCCCAGATCTTCGAGCTCGAGCCCTACACGCTGGCGATCAGGGCGCTGGGCGAGCTTGCGGGCGACTGGTGCCAGGTCGTCAACGTTGGCGGCGGCCTCGGCGTCGCCTACACG
Source organism: Solirubrobacterales bacterium (assembly GCA_051954115.1). GTDB lineage: Bacteria > Actinomycetota > Thermoleophilia > Solirubrobacterales > 70-9 > VAYN01. The sequence continues at coordinate 15,616 of JBQCIB010000001.1, forward strand.
GCTGCGGACGAGCCGCCCTCGATCGACGCCTACGTCGACGTCAAGGTGCGCGGCGTGGCCGAGGTCTTCGGCGAGGGCGTGCGGATCCTGGTCGAGCCGGGCCGCTCCTTGGTCGCCAACGCCGGGGTGACCGCCTACCGCGTCGGCACCGTCAAGGAGATCCCCGGGGTGCGGACCTACGTCGCCGTCGACGGCGGCATGTCGGACAACCTGCGGCCAATGCTTTACGGCTCGACCTACGAGGCGCTGATCGCCGACCGCGCCGCGGCGGCGCCCGAGACGCTGGTGACGATCGCCGGCATGCACTGCGAGTCCGGCGACGTGATCGTCCGCGACACGATGCTGGCCGAGCCCGCCGTCGGCGACGTCCTCGTCACCCCGGCCACCGGCGCCTACGGCTACGCGATGGCGAACAACTACAACGGCGTGCCTCGTCCCCCGGTCGTCTTCTGCCGCGACGGCGAGGCCCGCGTGGTCGTCCGTCGCGAGACCTACGAGGACCTGACCGCGAGGGACCTGTAGGCGCGATGGCCTCCGAAGGCTCCAAACCGGTCCGGATCGGGCTGCTCGGGCGCGGCACTGTCGGGGCTGCGTTTGCCGACCTGCTGGCGGAGCGGGCGGACGCGGTCGAGGCGGCGACGGGGCGGCGGCCGGAGATCTCCGGGGTACTGACCCGCGAAGGGGGCTCCTTCGAGGAGATCCTTGCCGGCTCGGACCTGATCGTCGAGCTGATGGGCGGGACCGACCCGGCGCGCGAATACGTCGCCGCCGCCCTGCGCGCCGGCAAGCCGGTCGTCACCGCCAACAAGCAGCTGCTCGCCCAGCATGGCGACGAGCTCTTCGCGGTCGCCCGCGAGGCGGGGGTGCAGCTGCGTTTCGAGGCGGCGGTCGCGGCGGTGATCCCGATCGTCCGCACGATCCAGGAGAGCTTCGGCGTCACCGAGATCGCCAAGGTCTTCGGGATCGTCAACGGCACCACCAACTTCATCCTCACCGAGATGGCGGCCAGCGGGGCCGGCTACGACGACGTGCTGGCGCGGGCGCAGGAGCTCGGCTACGCCGAGGCCGACCCGACCGACGACGTCAGCGGCGCCGACGCGGCGGCGAAGATGGCGATCCTCGCCCGGCTCGCCTTCCACACGCCGGTGACGCTCTCGGAGGTGACCTACGAGGGGATCGAACGGATCCTCCCCGACGACCTCGCCTACGCGAAGGAGTTCGGGCTCTCGCTGAAGCTGCTCGGCGTCGCCGAACGGCGCGACGGCGGCATCAGCGTCCGCGTCTTCCCCTGCTTCCTCTACCGCGGCCATCCGCTGGCGCCGATCGAGGGGCCCTTCAACGCGGTGATGGTGGAGGCGCCGGCGATCACCGAGGTGACGATGTCGGGACCGGGGGCGGGCGGCCTGCAGACCGCCTCGGCGGTGCTCGGCGACGTCGTCTCGATCCTCGCCGGCGACGCGCCGGTACACGAGACGCGGGTCGAGTTGCCGATCGTCGCCGACGTCAGCTCTTCCTTCTACCTCTACCTCGAGGTGGCCGACCAGCCGGGCGTGCTGGCGCGGGTGGCGACCGTGCTCGGCGACCACGGGATCTCGGTCAAGAGCGTCGTCCAGCGCGGGATCGGCGACGAGGCGCGGCTGGTGATGGTGATCCACGAGTGCCTGGAGTCCCGATTCGCCGAGGCGGTCGAGGCGCTGGGCGATCTCGACGAGCTGCGCTCGGCACCGCGCGCCATTCGAGTGATCGAGGAGGAGTACTGATGCGGGGCGGCTCCGATGGCTAAGGGACTGATCGACCGCTACCGCGACCGGCTTTCGCTGGAGCCGGACGACCCGGTGGTGACCCTGAACGAGGGGTCGACGCCGCTGATCGAGGCCCCTCGCCTTTCGGAGCGCATCGGGGCGCGTGCCTATTTCAAGTTCGAGGGGCTGAACCCGACCGGCTCGTTCAAGGACCGGGGGATGACGGTGGCCGTCTCGCGGGCGAAGGGGCGCGGGGCGGAGGCGGTGATCTGCGCCTCGACCGGCAACACCGCCGCCAGCGCCGCCGCCTACGCGGCGCGGGCGGGGCTGCGGGGGGCGGTGATCGTGCCGGAGGGGAAGATCGCGATCGGCAAGCTCGCCCAAGCGCTGATGCACGGGGCGCGGGTGGTGGCGCTACAGGGCAACTTCGACGACGCCCTGCGGATCGTCCGCGAGCTCTCCCAGAAGCACCCGATCGAGCTCGTCAACTCGGTCAACCCGCACCGGATCGAAGGCCAGAAGACGGCTGCGTTCGAGGTGGTCGAGGACCTGGGAGGAGCGCCGGGCGCGCTGGCGATTCCGGTCGGCAACGCCGGCAACGTGACCGCTTACTGGCGCGGCTTCCAGGAGCTCGAGACGGCGCCGATCCTCTACGGGTTCCAGGCCGAGGGCGCGGCGCCGCTCGTCAAAGGAGAACCAATCGAGCATCCCGAGACCGTCGCCTCGGCGATCCGGATCGGCAACCCGGCGCGCTGGGAGGAGGCGATGGCCGCCTTCACCGCCTCCCGTGGCCGCGTCGCCGCCGTCTCCGACGAACAGATCTTGAACGCCTACCGCTGGCTGGCCGACAACGAAGGCGTCTTCTGCGAGCCCGCCAGCGCCGCCTCCGTAGCCGGCCTCCTCGCTCACGGCCTACCGACCGTCGAGGGCATGCCTACCCCCGAGACCGTCGTCTGCGTCCTCACCGGCCACGGCCTCAAGGACCCCGACACCGCCCTCGCCAAAGCCCCCTCGGTGATCAACTGCGAGAACGACCTCAGCGCCGTCGAGCGGGCAGTCTTCGACTGATGGTCGGGGCCGGTATGTATTTCAATACCAGCCGGTACTGGATTTCAATACTGGAGTGGAGGGGTCAGGAATGACCGCGCGCCACCGGCTCGTCCGTGTTCCCGCCTCCTCGGCCAACCTCGGGCCGGGGTACGACGCGATGGCGGCGGCGATGGCGTTGTACCTGGAGCTGGAGGTGGAGGAGAGCGGGGAGTTCTCCTTCGACGCCGGCGGGCTTGAGGTTTCGACCGGGCGCGACAACCTGATCGTGCGGGCGTTTGAGAGCCTGCGGCCGGCGGACGGGATCGCCTTCCGGTTGCGCAGTGAGATCCCGCTGGCGCGGGGTCTGGGGTCGAGCGCGGCGGCGATCGTCGCCGGGCTGGCCGCCGCCGATCATCTGTACGAGCTGGCGCTGACGAAAGAGGAGATGCTGGCGCGGGCGACCGAGATCGAGGGGCACCCCGACAACGTCGCCGCGGCGATCTACGGGGGGTTCGTGGTCTGCAGGGCGGGGGAGGACGGGCCGCGCGCTGCCCGCTTCGACCCGCCCGAGGGGCTGGAGGGAATCGTCGTGATCCCGCCCGAGGAGGTCTCGACCGAGCGGGCGCGGGAGGCGATCCCGGCCGAGCTGCCGCTCGCCGACGCAGTCGCCAACGTCTCCGCTGCGGCGACGCTGGTGCTGGGGCTGCGCAGCGCCGACCTCGACCTGCTCTCCCAGGGCCTCCACGACCGCATCCACCAGGAGCGCCGCCGCGGGCTCTACCCGCGCTCGATGGAGATCGTCGACTCGGCGCGGGACCTGGGGGCGCTGGGGGCGACGATCTCCGGCGCCGGCCCGACCGTCCTCGTCTGGACCACCTGGCAGGAGGCCGGCAGCGTCGCAGCGGCGCTGGAGGAGCGCTGCGGCGGCTGGGCCGAGGTCAAGCGCCTGCCGTTCAGTCCCCTCGGCGCCGACGTCCCCGAGCTCTAGCGAACGGCGGCACTCCGGCGGGCGCTCCTTTCGCCTTCAGGCGTGTTTACGATCGCGTTCTCTCAACGCCACCCGAGGAGCTTCATGCAAATTTCCCGACTAACCAGAGCGCTTGTCGCGTCCGCCGTCGCCGCGGGGCTTCTCATCCTTCCCGCGGCGGCGCAGGCCCTGGTCTACGTGAAGAACCCCTCTCACCCCACCGTCTTCGACTCTCACCGAGGGAGGATCGACACCGGCTCCAACCCTCGGATCCTCGCCGGCGGCGTCTCGATCGCCTACATGCACGAAGGCCCCGGCCATACCCCGGAACTCAAGGTCATCCTCGGCTCCCAGCCCGCCAAGACGGTGCTCACCGATTGGCGCGAACCCTCCTTCATGGACAACTACAAGGAGCTGATTGCGGCGCTGCGAGGCCCTGAACTCGGACAGCGGGAACTCGTGGTGGTGAACATCGGCACCGGAGCCGTCACCGTCCTCGACAAGGGCTACTTCACCGGTCTCAGCTTCTGCCCCGAATGCGCGGAACCGCAGCTCGTGTATTCGAAAAGCCCGAGCGAAAGAGACCTGCTGCACAGCGACGTTTACAAGGTGGGCGTCGACGGCGGAGCGCCAGTGCGTCTGACCAGCGACCACCGCTCGCTCGATCCGCTCTGGCGCCCGGGAACGCTCGAACGCGCGCGCCCCGCGAAGATCGTCTTCGTCAAGGAGCTGGGGGCGAAGCGGCGCAGATACGGCCCCAAGAACGAGCTGTTCACTATGCACGCGGACGGCAGCGACGTGAAGCACCTGACCCACACCAAGGTGGGTCCCTTGCTGCAGGGGTTGTTCCCGACGGCCTTTTCAAATGACGGCAGGCACCTGCTCGCCGAGTTCGAGGGACAGGACACGAGCTACGCGGTGGGCGTCGACTTCAAGACCGGTCGGCAGCATCCGATTGCGTCGGTCGGCGAGCGCGGTTTCATCGGCACTGCGATCTCGAACGACGGAAGTGCCGTGCTCGGCTACACCGGCGGCTTCGACCCCCAGGCTCCCCACGACGTCGCGGTCGCCCCGTTCACGGGCGGCAAGCCGAAGGTCAAGGTGAGAAACGCCTTCGAACCCGACTGGAACCGTTGACGACGAGGGGCGTGTCGAGTTTGTCTCCCTATGCGAGACAAACTCGACACGCCTTGGGGTGGGGGGTTAGGGTCGCTTCATGGCCAACTACACGATCAAGCACCGGGACGAGTTCGAGCGGATGGAGGGGTCGGGAGACTGCACCTGGCTGCTTGCGCGGAAGGCGCTTGGGACCGGGGCCTTCGGCTACAACCTGGTCGAGATCGCGCCGGGTGGGCAGATCCCCGAGCACAACGAGGGGCAGAGCGGGCAGGTCGAGCTCTACGCGATCCTCGAAGGGGAGGCGGTGATGCGCCTCGACGGCGAGGACCATCCGGCGCCGGCGGGGACCTTCGCCTCGATCGAGCCGGCGGCAAGCCGCCAGATCCTCAACCGCTCCGACGCCAAGGTCACGGCCCTGCTGATCGGGGTCCAGCCCGAGGGCGGCTACGAGCCGATGTCCTGGGCTTGAGCCGAGACGTGTCGACTTAGTCGTCCTATAGGGCCACAAAGTCGACACGCCCGACTGAGGCCGCCGAACTTCCCGCATAACGCAGGAAAAACCGACTGCATGGGGGGAGACTTGACCCCCGCGCCTATAATTCGCTGACTCGTCAACCCGTCGCGCGCCCGCTCGAAGAAGGCGTGGAACCCGGGAGGTCAAAATTGAAGACCCAGTCAGATCCCAGCGCTCGCGTCGAGCGCTATTCGCCAGAGCGCCCTTACCGCCCCCTCGTCTCGCCGCCCAGCGTCGAGGACAAAGACGCGTGCGCCATCTACGCGTCGGTCCGCAAAGACTCGACGCCGAGCCACGAACCGATCGAGCTGGCGATTCCCGCCCTGCAGAAGATGCTCCACCGCGCCGGCAACGTCGACGGCGAGGGGGACGGCTGCGGCCTCTTGCTCGACATCCCGCGCAAGATCTGGGCCGAGGAGGTGCGCACCGGCGGCCACGACCCGTCGCTGGCCACCGACGACGCCTTCGCCGTCGCCCACGTCTTCATCGAGCGCTCCCAGAACGTCGAGAAGGTCAAGCACGACGCCCGCGAGCTGCTCGCCGCCGGCGGCTTCCGCGTCCTCGCCGAGCGCAGCGGCGTCGTCAACTCGCCCGCCCTCGGCCCGACCGCGCGCGAGGAGGAGCCGATCTTCTGGCAGGTCGCCGGCCTCGTCCCCGACGCCAAGACCCGCGACGACGTCCTCTTCGACCTGATGATCGACCTCGAGAAAGAGCTCGACGTCCACGTCCCCTCCTTCTCCGCCACCACCTGCGTCTACAAGGTGATGGGCGCGCCGAACGTGCTCGGCCAGTACTACCCCGACCTGACCGACCCGCGCTTCGAGACGATCGGCTGCTTCGGCCACAACCGCTACTCGACCAACACTTGGCCCTCGTTCAAGCGGGTGCAGCCGTTCTCGGTCCTCGGCCACAACGGCGAGATCAACACGATCCAGCAGCTGCGCCAGGAGGCGAAGATGCTGGCGGTCCCGATCCAGCCCGACTCCTCGGACTCGCAGGACCTCAACCGGACGATCGACACCCTGGTCAGCCGCGAGGGCTTCAGCCTTGCCGAGGCGATGGAGATGGTGGTGCCGCCGATCGTCGCCGAGATCCGCCAGCTCCCGGAGGACCTGCACGCCTTCTACATGTACCTGCACCAGACGATGGGCCCGTTCGCGCAGGGCCCGGTGGCGCTGATCGCCCGCCACACCGACGAGTGCGTCTTCTCCGCCGACGCGATGGGCCTGCGCCCGCTCTGGCAGGTGGAGACCGAAGACGACTTCGTCTTCAGCTCCGAGCCCGGCGTCGTCCCGGTCAGCAAGATGATCTCCGAGCCGAAGCCGCTCGCCCCGGGCGAGAAAGCGCTGGTGCTGATCGACCGCGCCGAGCGCCAGACCACCCTCCACGACCATGCCGAGATGCTGCGGATCGTCCGCGACCGCTGGCTGGCGCGGAACGACGCCGACGCCGCCGCCCCCTACGACCGCGCCCTGCAGACCGGCGGCCCACTCGAGGGCAAGGACGTCCCCGGCTACACCGACGCTGGCCCCGAGGAGCCGGTCCGGGTCTCCGACCGCGTCCTCGCCGGCTTCGGCTGGCAGCGCGACGACGTCAAACTCGTCCAGCAGATGGCCTCGAACGGGGCCGAGCCGGTCGGCTCGCTCGGCTACGACGGCCCGCTGGCGGCGCTCTCGCCCGAGCGGCAGAACCTCGCCGACTACTTCAAGGAGACGGTCGCCGTCGTCACCAACCCGGCGCTCGACCGCGAACGAGAGCTCGAGCACTTCTCGACCCGGACCCTGTTCGGGCGGCGGCCCTCGCTGGAGAACGCCGGCGCCGACACCGGCACCGTCGAAACCGGCTTCCCGGTGATCCTCGGCGGCCACCATGGGCTGGCGCCGCTCGCCGACAAGGCCTACCGGAGGATCGCCCGCGAGCACGACACCTACCTGCTCGAGGACCTCTGGGAGGAGTTCAGCGGCCGCAACGCCGCCGTCGACATCTCCCTGCTCGAGTCGGAGACGACCCAGGGGGCGATCGAGCGGGTCAAGCAGGAGGCGGTGAAGAAGGTCCGCGGCGGCTGCGAGCTGCTCGTGCTGACGGATCGCACCGTCTACGAAGCCGACCGCCGCTACCTCGACCCGCACCTGGCGGTTTCGGCAATCGACCAGGCGCTGAAGCAGTTCAAAGTCGAGCCCGGCGAAGAGAACCTGCGCCGGCGCTGTGGCATCGTCCTGCGCTCGGCGGCGATCCGCAACGTCCACGACGTGATGCTCGCCCTCGGGCTCGGCGCCAACGGCGTCTGCCCGTACGTGATGGTCGAGGTGATCTGCGTCGAGGACTACGAGTCCGACGTCTCCAACCTCTGCGCGGCGCTGCGCAAAGGGATCGAGAAAGTGATCTCGACGATCGGCATCCACGAGGTGCGCGGCTACGCGCGCCAGTTCAGCTCGATCGGGATCAAGCCGGAGCTGGCGGAGATCTTCCAGACCGAGTTCTACGCCGCGTCGGACAAGGCCGGGACCGGCTTCGCCGACCTTGACGAGGACGCGAACGCGCGCGCGCATGCGCTCAGCGGCGACGACGCGGCGGCGAAACCGGCGAAGACGTTCCGCTTCTACCCGAAGGTCTACAAGGCGGCGATCGCGACCGCCAACGGCACCGGCACCTACGAGGAGTACTCGGAGAAAGTGCGGGAGCTGGAGAAGCAGAACCCGATCTCGATGCGTCACATCATGGCGCTGAAGGGCGACCGCCCGGCGGTCGACCCGAGCACGGTGGACGCCGGCGTCGGCCACCACGACTACCCGATCGTGATCTCCTCGATGAGCTTCGGCTCGCAGTCCGAGCCGGCCTTCCGCGCCTACGCGGACGCGGCGAAAGCGACCAACATCCTCTGCATGAACGGCGAGGGTGGCGAGATCCGCGACATGTACGGCCAGTACCGGAAATGGCGCGGCCAGCAGGTCGCCTCCGGGCGCTTCGGCGTCTCGGCGGAGATGCTGAACAGCTCCTACGTCGCCGAGATCAAGATCGGCCAGGGCGCCAAGCCCGGCGAGGGCGGCCACCTGCCCGGCAAGAAGGTCTCGGAGAAGGTCGCCGCCGCGCGTAACGCCTCGCCCGGCACCGACCTGATCTCGCCGTCGAACAACCACGACCTCTACTCGATCGAGGACCTGGCCGAGCTGATCGACGAGCTGAAGACCGTCAACCCGGACGTGCGGGTCTCGGTCAAGGTGCCGGTGGTGCCGAACATCGGCACGATCGGGCTGGGGATCGCCAAGGCGGGCGCCGACATCATCACGCTCTCGGGCTTCGAGGGCGGGACTGGCGCGGCGCGCCAGCACGCGCTGCGCCACGTCGGCCTGCCGAGCGACATCGGCACCCGCGCTGTGCACCGGGCGCTGATGGAGGCCGGGCTGCGCAACCGGGTCGAGATCTGGGCCGACGGCGGCTACCGGACCGGCTGGGACATCGTCAAACTGCACTGCCTCGGGGCGAACCGGGTCGGCTTCGGCACCCTGGCGATGGTCAGTCTCGGCTGCACGATCTGCCGCGGCTGCCAGCTCGACACCTGCCACGTCGGCATCGCGACCCAGATCGAGACGCCCGAGGAAGCGCAGGCGCACGGGCTGAAGAAGTTCACCCCGCAGGAGGTCGACAGCGCCGCCGAGAGCTGCGCCCGCTTCTTCCGCTCGATGGGCGAGGAGGTCAAAGAGGTCGTCGCGTCGCTGGGGTACGAGCGCGCCCAGGACCTGGTCGGCCGCTACGATCTGCTCGAGCAGTCGGCGATGAAGGACCGGATCGACCTGGCGCCGCTGATCACGCCGCTGGAGGAGTTCCTCGACCTCGAACCACTCGACCTGCCGGTGGCCGAGGAAGCCGACGCGCGGGCCGAAGCCGGCCTGGTGATGGCGCGGCCGATCCGGATGGAGGCGAAGGAGGCCTCGAGCCAGATCGCGGCGCTGGCGCCGGAAGTCTGCGGCGGCAGCACGGTGCGCAGCCAGTTCCCGCGCGCGACCGACGCCAACGACCGCGTGCTCGGGACCGAGCTGGCGGGAGCGCTGGCGCGTTGGCGGATCTTCGACGGCGGCCCGGAGGGCAACGGCGAGACGCTGGCGAGCCTCGAGTTCAACGGCGGCTCGGTCGCCGGCCAGGGACTCGGGGCGTTCAACTCCTACGGGGTGAACATCCGCGTCGAGGGCGGTGCCCAGGACGGCGTCGGCAAGACGATGCTCGGGGGGACGATCGCGATCCTCAAGGGCAAGGGAGCCAAGGGCAAGCGCCTCAACGGCTCGGTCGGCAAGTCCTTCGCCTATGGGGCCCAGCGCGGCAAGCTCTACGTTCAGGGCAGCGCCGACTCCCGGTTCTGCATCCGCCTCTCCGGGGCGGACGTGGTGCTCGGTGGCGAACCGAGTGAGCCGATCGACGACAGCCGCGGCGCCATGGCCGACCGGGCGAACGCCAAGGGCTTCGCCTTCGAGTACATGACCAGCGGCCGCGCCGTGGTGCTAGGCGACATCGGCCCCTGGGCTTGCGCGGGGATGACGGGAGGCCGCGTCTACGTGAGGCAGAACGCCTTCGGCATCGACCGAGCAGCCATAGAACGCCGCCTAGGCAAAGGCGCCAAAGTCGAACTCAAGGACCTAGACGCCGAGGCCCTGATCGACCTGGACGACCTCCTGGGCGGCTACGCAGAAGAGCTCAAAGCAACCGGCCAAGACGACGAGGCCCAACGCGTCCTCGACCTAGCCGCCGACGCCACGAGCAACTTCCTGATGATCGTCCCCCTCAAGGTCCAAGCCGACCCGAGCATCAGCACCGAGTGATTTAGCCAGGGATGGCTCCCCGCCATCTCCGGAGACGGCCGATACGTCTACTCACGCCGCTACGCTCAACGGCCGTGGATAGGAATGCTCGGCAAGCGAATACGGACCTGCGAAGACTGCTCGGCTCGGCTGTCGCTTTGGGCGCCGAGTCGGTTCCGGGTGTGTCCAAGGGCGAGGTCGATCTGCTGCGCTCGCTTGAGCCCATACGGCCAAAGCGGTCAGAGCTCCGGGCTCTTCGCCGGGCATTGAAAGAAGGGGAAGACCCACTTGGAGACGAGTTTTGCCGCCTCTTCAAGCCTGCAGAGCGTCGCCAGAAAGGTGCCGTGTATACCCCGGCGGCGATCGTCGACGCGATGGTTAACTGGGCCTCCGAAGGACCGGCCCCGGAGCGGATTGTTGACCCAGGTTCTGGTTCTGCTCGATTCGCCACCGCCGCGGGGAACTGCTTTCCCAAAGCGAAGATCATCGCCGTCGAGCTTGATCCCGTGGCCGGTCTTCTAGCTCGGGCGACTTTTGCCGCCAAGGGGCAGGGACACCGAGCTGAAGTGGTCATAGAGGATTACAGGTCCTTCTTCCCCTCCACGGTGGAAGGTCAGACCCTCTACATAGGAAACCCGCCATACGTTCGTCATCACCAAATTTCTCCGACATGGAAGCAATGGCTGACTCAGGCTGCCGCAGAACGAGGTTTGCGCGCCAGCCAGCTCTCTGGCTTGCACCTGTACTTTGTCTTGGCCACCGCGATTCAGGCAAGGCCCGGCGACCGGGGCGCCTTCATCACTTCTTCCGAATGGCTCGACGTCAACTACGGATCGCTGATGAGAGAGCTTCTCCTCGACGGCCTCGGGGGTCAGTCGGTGCATGTTCTAGCTCCGGACGCGGAACCTTTTGAAAATGCCCAGACCACCGGCGCGATCACTTGCTTTGAAATAGGCGCCAAGCCGAAGTCGCTGCGCCTCAAGCGAGTCAAGGCAGTCACGGAGCTGGACGACCTCAAGGGTGGGCAGCGGGTGAGACGTGAGCGCCTGGCGGAAGCCAAACGCTGGAGCCCCCTGTTAAGGACTGCCCGAAAGGTCCCAGACGGTTACATCGAGCTTGGCGACATCTGCCGGGTGCACCGGGGCGCCGTCACCGGGGCCAACCGGGTGTGGGTTGTCGATCCCGACGAATCCGACCTCCCGTCGAGTGTCCTGTTCAGGGCTGTAACCCGCGCTCGAGAGCTGTTTGCGGCGGGCGCCGCTCTGTCCGGCGGGGAGAAATTGCGGGCGGTCGTGGGCCTGCCCTCGGACCTGAGCGTCCTCGACGAGGAGGAACGCCGCCCGGTTGAGCGATTCCTGAAGGCCGCGAAGCGGCAGGGCGTGCACGAGGGCTACATCGCGAAGAGCAGGCCTTCATGGTGGTCAGTAGACCTCCGTGACCCAGCGCCGATCCTTGCCACCTACATGGCCCGACGCCCACCCGCCATCGTGCGGAATTTGGCTGACGCTCGAAACCTCAACATCGCCCACGGCATCTACCCTCGGGAAGAGCTGAGCGTGGCGGTGGTGGACCGGCTTGCAAAGGCGATTCGATCGTCGGTCGATCTTGCTCAAGGCAGGGCCTACGCGGGTGGGTTGATCAAGTTCGAGCCAAGTGAGTTCGAACGAATTTTGGTCCCCAACGTTGTCGCGTAGAGAGAAATGAGCGGAATCTCCCCTCCTTTTTGGTCGGATGATGAGCTCGAGTTAGATCGACGGGCGGCAATTACGAAGTTTCGTGAGGAGAGACTTCAAGAGCCTCTTGAGCAATATCTGGAGCTTTTCGATACCTACCGCGGTGTTTTCGAGGAACTCCTTGAGGCAACCGTAGATCTAACTCAACTGTCACCCGTCAACTTGGAGGTCCTCACCAATCCCGCCCTCCTAGAGGCGCTACGGTACTTAGCTGGCCCTCCAATATCGGCTGACGATTTGAAGATATTGACGGATGCGAGCCTGGCTCCAGGCCGCTTGAAGAAAAACCCGGATATGGCGCAACGTGTGGTGGAGACGGTTCTCATGGCGCTTGATCGGCGACGGTTCCCTTGGATTAACGAGGGGAGGGAGCCGGAGGAGGCGGAGATCGAAGCCGCCGCACTTTCTTCGGCTGCTCTTCTTGCAAGTCAAAGAACCTCAACCTCCAGACGCGGCGAGAGTAAGAAGGTTCAGGAGAAAGCCGTGGCGGATGCTCTTCTTGGTGCAGACTTCGAAGAAGTTGCGCCGGTGCCGGTCGCAACGCTTTCGGATTCTCCGGAACGTGGTCAGTTTTGCGGAGAGGCTCAGTTTGGAAGTCGCAAGGCTGACTTCATCGTTGGATTGTGGGACGGCCGCAAGATGGCGATCGAGTGCAAGGTGAGCAACTCGTCGACGAACTCCGTGAAGCGCCTGAACAACGATGCCGCGGTGAAGGCCAAAAAATGGATTCAGGAGTTCGGCACTGCACAAACGGTCCCCGCCGCTGTGCTTTCGGGCGTCTTCAAAGCCCACAACCTGAAGTCAGCCCAAGAAGATGGACTAGCTCTGTTCTGGGCCTACAAGCTCGACGCGTTATTAGTTTGGATTGAATCTACCCGGTGATCCAGAGGCGGGATTGGATCTCTCCTCTAGCCGATCCGCGATCGCACGGACCTCTTGGAGGAGGCCGTCGAGCATATGGGCGGTGTCGGAGTGGATGCGCCATTCGGTCAGGCGGCGCTCGGCGTCGATGCCGTCCAGGCGTTTCTCGAGGGCGGTGGTGCGGTCTTCGAGGCGGTGGATGGAGCGGTTGGTGCGTTTTTGGGACTTGCGGATGCGGGTTTTGACGTAGTGGCGAAGGTCCTCTTGCATCGTGTCGAGCTCGCGGCGGAGGTCGGAGTTGAGGGGGGCGTTTTGTTCGTCGAGCATCTGCTCGACGCCGCGGCGGACGCGCTCGATCTCTTCGTGGAGCTGGGCGCGGGCACGCTCGGCGGAGGCCGAGATCGACTCCTCGCCCGGCGGGCGCGGGGGTTCGTCCGGTGGCAGGTTCACCGGAGGGGATCGTAGGGACGGGGGTGGCTGGAAATCCGGAGCCGCTCCCCGCGAGTCTGTGAAAAACCGTGCTGTGCACCGGTTTTCACAGACTCGCGGAGTTGGCCCTCAATTGAGACCGCGCCTACCGTCGAAGCGACGATAGGCGCGGTCTCTCGGATTGGGGAATCGGAGGATCAGGCCTGCAGCAAATACAGCTGATACCGGCCGATCGTCAGCTCGTCGCCCGGCTTCAGCTCCGCCCATTCCTTCTGGCGCCCGTTGACGAGCACGCCGTTGAGGCTGCGGTCGTCGAGGATGCGCGGCGGCTTGCCCGAGTCGGTGACGATCATCGCGTGGCGACGGGAGACGCTTGGGTCGTCGAGGTAGATCTCAGCCCGCTGGCAGCGGCCAATCTTGCTCCACCCCACCTCGAGGGGGAACGTCTGGATCTCGCCCCGCTCGCGCATCGCCAGGTGGTACCCGGGCTCGGTCAGCTGCTCGCGCGCTTCGTCGAGCCAGCCCGGCCGCTCGCGCTCGGGCGCGATCGCGAATTCCACGGTGGGGGAGCCGTGCTCCTGCAGCCCGGCGAAGATCGAGTCGCGACGGAAGTGGCCGCCGCCGCAGTGGTCGCAGCTCGGCAGCTCGTCGGTCTCCCGCAGTGCCACCTGCCAGCCGCAGACGACGCAGAAGTACGTCCCCTCGCCGGGCATCGAGCCACTGGGTAGCGCGTCGCCGGCCGGGCGGGTGCCGACGCTGTCAAAGATAGGAACCATCTCCTCTCGACTGGTCGTTTCGATACTAGTGCTGTACTCAATTCCTGTCACGGCAAATTTCTCCAGCATTTTTTGCCGGCGCCCCACCATCTAGAATCCGCCGCCCCGATGGGCCCCGTCAGCGCTGAAATCGAAATCGACGCCCCGCGCGAGCAGGTCTTCGCGGCGCTTGCCGACCTCGCCGCCCGCCCCTCCTTCACCGACCACTTCCAGACCGACTTCCACCTCACTCGGATCGACCCGATCGGGGTCGGCGCCGGCGCCCGCTTCTGCGTCAAGGGGCCGCTGCGCAAGATCTGGATGGACACGACGATCCTCTCCACCGAGGAGCCGTTCCAGATCATCGAGGAAGGCGAGGCCGGGCGCGGCAACCGGATCCGCAACCACACCGTCTGGGAGCTGAGGGACGGCCCGGGGCCGCTGACCACCGTCCGCGTCACCCAGTGGACCGAACCGGCGGCGGTCGATCGCGCCCTCGAGATCCTCAGCGCCGGCTCCTTCTGGCTCAGCCGCGGCTGGCGCGAGGCACTGCGCCGCCTCCGCGACCAGCTTGAGTCCGACCAGCCGCTCGCCGAGCGGGTTGCCGTCGCGGGCGGCAACCGCCACGCGACGGGCATCCCCTAGTCCGGCACGACCGGCATCCCCTAGGTCTATATAGACTCCCCGCCGCCGATGTCCCCGCACCGCCGCACGCTGTTGCCGCTCTTCGCCCTCCTGGCCCTGCTCGCGCTGGGCGTGGGCGTCTCCGCCTGCGGCTACTCGAGCAACTCCAAGCACACCAACGAGGGTGAGCCCCTGCAGCTGGGGGAGCTGGAGTACAACGTGACCTTCTCGCGCTACCTCAACCCCAACGACACCGAGGACGCCGCCTACCTGGAAGGCCAGAAAGAAGCGCCGAAAGGCGAAAGCTACTTCGGCGTCTTCTTCGAAGTCCAGAACAAGAGCGACGAACCGCAGACGCTGCCCTCGACGCTGACGATCACCGACGCCGAAGACAACGAATACAAAGTCGTGCCGAGCGAAAGCATCTTCGCGCTGCCGTTCGAAGGCACGGTCGAAGCCGAAGAACAGATCCCGGTGCTCGACTCGCCCGCCCAGCAGGGCCCGATCGAGGGCTCAGTCGCGCTATTCCTCCTCCCCGAAGAAGCTTCGGAGAACCGCCCCTTGACTCTGCATATAGAAGGCGCAGAAGAAAAAGGGGAAGTGACCCTAGACCTCTAGCCGAGTCCGGCTGAGAGCACTTCGGCCGCGATGGGGGCGGCGACTTCGCCGCCGGCCGCTTCGGCTTCGATCAGCAGCACCCCGACTGCCAGCTTCGCCTTTTCCGCCGGGGCGAAGGCGGAGAACCAGGCGTCCTTGATCTGGACCGGGTTTTCGGAGTTCTCCTGGCCCGGCTTGGGGCCGAGCTCGGCGGTGCCGGTCTTGCCGGCGACCTGGGCCTGGGGGATCGCGGCGGCGGTGCCGGTCCCTTCGGTGACGACGCCGATCATCAGTTCGGTCAGCTCGCCGGCGATCTTCGGCGACATCACCCGCACCGGTTCGGCATCCGGCCGCAGCTTCTGGTTGGCGACGATGGAGGTCGGCATCCGCACCCCGTTGTTGCCGACCGTCTGCGCTACGTTCGCCATCTCCAGAGGCGTCGCCAGCACTTCCCCCTGGCCGATCGCCGAGACCCCGAGGTCGATTTCTTCGCCGATTTCGGTCGGGATCGACGGTTCCTCGGGTTCGACTTCGCGGATGACCTTCGGCGCGTAGAGGCTCGGCGGCGAGTTGAAGCCGAACCGTTCCGCCGTTTCGACCAGCTTGTCGTTGCCGACCGCGGGCCCGAGCGGGGCGAAGACCGCGTTGCAGGACTCGGCGAAGGCCTGGCGGAAGGTGCCGCCGCAGTACTCGCCATTGGCGTTGTTGAGGAAGCGGCCGCCGACGTTGACGCCGTTGGTGATTTCGAATTCGTCGTCGAGGCTGACCTTCCCCGCTTCCAGCGCCGCCGTCGTGGTGACGATCTTGAAGGTCGAGCCGGGGGGCTGGGGGGCGGAGAAGGCCTGACCGGCGAGCGCCCGCACGTCCCCCTTCTGCGCGTCCAGCACCGCCACCCCGCCGGCGCGCCCGGCCAAGGCCGAGACCGCCACTTCCTGCAGGCCGGGGTCGATCGTCGTCTTCACCGGCACCCCCTTCTGCGGCTTCGACTGGGCGAGGGTGCGCACCGAGGAGCCGTCTTCTGAGACCGCCAGCAGCTTGCCGCCGGGCTTGCCGGCGAGCCGCGCGTTGAAGGCGAGCTCGAGGCCGCTGATCCCGACCGGCGTTTCCGGCGAGAAGCCGTGACGGGCGAGCTGCGGCCACTCTTCTTCGGGCGCTTCGCCGACTTCGCCGGTGACGTCGATCGCGGCGCTGCCGATCGGGTGTTCGCGTTCTTCGGCCGGGCCCTCGGCCAGCGGCGTCCCGTCGCGGGCCAGGATCGGCGCCCGTTCGGCCAGTTCGACGTCGGCCGCCAGTTCCTCGCCCTTGCGCAGGCCGGGGAAGACGAGGCTCTCGTCCCATTCGACGCCGCCGTCGGCGTAGGGCACCTCGAGTTCTCGTTCGACGGTTCCGAAGGCGACGGTCTGGACCGTCATGTCGACCGGGACCACCTTCACGTCGCCGCTCGATTCGGCGTCGCCGGGCGAGCCCGCGTCGATTTCCCGCGCCGTCGCCGTCTCTTCCGCTTCCCGGTAGGCGGCTTCGAAGTCCTTCAGGCTCACCCGCCGCCGCGAGGCTTCGTTCAGATCCGCGTACATCGCCTTGAAGTTCTTCTGCGCCCAGGCGTCGGCGAAGCGGCCGGCCGCGTCCTTCTCCGGCGAGCCGGAGGCGCCGGTGGAGATGCCGACGATGAAGGCGACCAGCGCAACCACCGCCAGCGGCAGGGTTCGGGTGACGAGGCGGCGCCGGCGCTCGGCGCCCGTGGGGATTCGGTTCACGGCGGAAAGGTAAAGGAGGCTCTCCCGGCATGCTGAAATTCAGGGGTGACCGTGTTGGACTGGGCGATCCTGGCCTTCACCTTCGCCCTGGCCCTCTGGGGTTACCGACAGGGCCTGATTGTCGGCGCCCTCACGCTGCTCGGCTTCGCCGCGGGCGCCTTCGTCGGCAGCCGGATTGGGCCGCTGCTGCTGACCAAGGGCGCCGATTCGCCCTACGCGCCGCTCTGCGGAGCCCTGGGAGCGCTGCTGGCGGGGGCGCTGATGGCGGTGACGGTCGAGAGCTTCGCGCTGGGGCTGCGGGAAAAGATCGTGCGGCGGCCCTTCCTGCACGCCGCCGACGGCGCCGGCGGGGCGGCGCTGGTCGCCTCGGTCGCGCTCGGCCTTGCCTGGGTCTTCGGCGCTGTCCTCCTGCACGCCCCCTCGACGGCGCGCCTGCGCGCCGACATCCAGCAGTCGCTGATCCTACGCAGCCTCAACGACGTGCTGCCGCCGACCGGCCCGCTGCTGAACGCGCTCGACCGGGTCGACCCGGCGCCGACGGTGCTGGGACCGGCCGCGCCCGTGGCCCCGCCCGACGGGAAGATCGCCTCCGATCCCGAGGTCCTGCACGCCGGCGACTCGGTGGTGCGGGTGCTGAGCACCGCCTGCGGGCTGGGGATCGAGGGGTCCGGCTGGGCGGTGGAACCCGAAATCGTCGTCACCAACGCGCACGTGATCGCCGGCGCCGACGACACCACCGTCACCACCCAGGACGGGGCCGAGCTCGACGCGACGCCGATCTACTACGAGCCGAAGCAGGACCTGGCGCTGCTGCGGGTCGGGGCGGCGCTGCCGACGCTGCCGATCAGCGCTCAGCGGCGGGAGGGAGAGGACGCCGCCGTCCTCGGCTATCCCGAAAACGGCCCCTACACGCTGGAGCCGGCGCGGATCGGCGAAACCCGCGCCACGATCAGCGAGGACTCCTACGGCAACGGGCCCATCGAACGGACGATCACGGCGCTGAGCGGGGCGGTCCGCAGCGGCAACTCCGGCGGGCCGCTCGTCGACAGGCGGGGCAGCGTGGTCGGGACCGTTTTCGCGGCGACGACGAGCGGGCCGCGCGGCGGCTTCGCGATCCCGGCCGAGCAGGTGCGGGCGGCGCTCGAGCACACTTCTGAATCGGTGAATACCGGGCCCTGTACGGCTTGAGGAAAGGGGTCGGGTACTCCCTCCCCAGACACCGCTCGCTTATGGCTCGCGGTTGAGTGTCTGGGGAGGGAGTACCCGACCCCGCTTCACCCGCGGTGAAAAGCCGGTCACTTACGTTCGGTAAGCTCGGCTTTATGGAGCAGGTCAGTGCGGCCAAGGCCCAGGAGGCGACGGGCGCGGTTTGTCCGCACTTCCACCACGCGATCGAGCTGATCGGGAAGCGCTGGACCGGTGCGATCGTCTGTGCGCTGACCGAGCGGGCGATGCGGTACGGAGAGCTCCGCAAGGCGGTGCCGGGGCTGTCGGACCGCTTGCTCTCGCAGCGGTTGCGGGAGCTGGAGGAAGAGGAACTGGTCGAACGCCAAGTCGAGGCGGGGACGCCGGTGCGGGTGATCTACTCGCTGACCGAAGCGGGCCAGCAGCTCGATCCGGTACTCAGCGAGCTCAAGTCGTGGGCACGCCGCTGGAAAAAAGCCGGCTGAGCCGGCCTCTAGCCTGGGCGTAGTGGAACAGCCTGCTCAGAAGCAAGTCGGGACGGGACTTCCCGGGCCGTTTGCCGTCGGTCGCTACGCGCGCAAACTGCAGGGGTGGATGCGCGAGCGGGCGCGGGTGCAGCTGGTCGGCGAGGTGACCGGGGTCGGCCGCAGCAAAGTCCAGGCCTACTTCGAGCTGCGCGACAGCGAGGGGGCGATCCCCTGCGCGATCTGGCTCAACGACCTCGAGAAGGCGGGCCTGAGCGAGGGAAGCCTGCGCGACGGGGCCGAAGTCGTCATCTCCGGCGGGCTCGACTACTACCCCGGCGGCGGCCAGGCCTCGCCGAACTTCTGCTTCCGCGCGACGGAGGTGCGGCTGGCCGGCGAGGGGGACCTGATCGCGCGCCTGGAGGCGCTGCGCAAGCAGCTTCGCGCCGAGGGCCTGTTCGAGCTGCAGAAGCAGCTGCACCGGCCGCGGCTGCCGAAGGCGATCGGCGTCGTCACCGCCGAGACCGGCGCGGCGCGGCGCGACCTCTGTGCGGGGCTCGAGCGGCGCGGCTGGGGCGGGACCGTGGTCTGGGGCTTCGCGCCGGTGCAGGACCGCCACGCGGCGCCGGCGATCGGGCGGGCGCTGCAGGACCTGGCGGCGCGGCCCGAGGTCGAGGCGATCGTGGTGACCCGGGGCGGCGGCAGCCTCGCCGACCTCTGGGCCTTCTGCGACGAGACCCTCTGCCGCACCGTGGCGCTGCTGCGGGTGCCGGTGATCAGCGCCGTCGGCCACGAGCGCGACAAGACCCTGATCGACGACGTCGCCGCGGTCGCCTGCTCGACCCCGACCCACGCGGCCGAGGCGGCGGTGCCGCTCGACTGCCTCGCCGCCAGGGAGAGCCTCGAGCGCTGCGCGGTCTCGCTGCGGCGGGCGGGGGAGGGGGCGATCGGCACCCGTTCGCGGCACCTGGGGGCCCTGGCGCGTGGCCCGGCGCGGGCGCTGCAGCGCGAGCGCATGAAGCTGAACCAGAAGATCCGCGAGATCCGCGCCGCCTCCGAACGCGGCCTGGCCGACCGCGCCGCCTCGCAGCGGCGGATCGGGACCGTGGTCTTGGAGCGGGCGCGGCGGCGGGCGGTCGGGGCGGACATGGAGAAACGACGTGAAGCCCTGCAGCGAGCGATGATCGCGCTGCGGGCGCACGAACCCGAGCGGACGCTTGAGCGGGGCTACGCGCTGGTTGAGGGAAAAGGCGGGGAGCCGCTGACCTCCGCCGAGGCCGCAGCCGCCGCCGGGCAGGTCAGACTTCGGTTCAAGGATGGAGGCATCGCAGCAAGGACCGAGGGAGACGTCGAGCGTGAGCGATAGGCCGGAGAGCTACGAGGCCGCGGTCGAGCGGCTGGAGGAGATCATCGACCGGCTCGACTCCGGCCAAGCCGGCCTGCGCGAGACCTTGGACCTCTGCAAAGAGGGCCGCGAGCTGGTTCAGTACTGCGCTGCCGAGCTGGACGAGGTGGGCGAGGGGCTGAAAGAGCTGCGGTTGGATGATCTGGCCGCGAAGCTCGAGGTCGGTTCCCCTGAGACCCCCTGACCGGCGCATATCGGCGTCCTCGGTCGCTCGCGTGCAAAGCACGCCACGCTCCCTGCGTCCTTGATCTGCTTGGTCAGTCGGCCTCAGGGCCTGAGCACAGACCTCTTAATGCTGGGCAGCCGCGGCAGAGGGACCAGTCGCGCTCCTCTTTGGCGGCGACGGGGAAGTCGCCCTGGCCGATGCGGGCGATCGTCTGCGCCAGGGAGGAGCGGGCGGCGGCCATCTCCGCGGGTCCCAAGCATGAGACGGCCGGCTCGTCTGGTCGCTCCAGGAAGACGTAGGCGACCTCCACCTCCTCGACCCCCAGTGCCTCGGCGACGGCGAGCGCGTAGACCGAGCGCTGGACCCCGTAATGGGCGGCCCGCTCGGCGGGATCGGCTCCGCCGAGGCGGTCAGTCTTGTAATCGATCACCAGCGGCGGCCCCCCCTCGCGCTCGACCAACAGGTCGATTGACCCCCGCAACACGGTGCCCCCGACGCCGAGCAACAGCGGCACCTCGGCCCGGGTACGGGTGGTTTCGGCACCGATCCGCTTGCGCAGCGGCGAGGAGAGCCACCGTCGCACCGGCTCCAGCAAGTCGTCTGGATCGGCAGTCAATCCCGCAGCGATGGCATGTCGATTCGCAAGCTCGGTTGAGGGCTCTTGCCATCCGTTCGCTTGACTCCACTCCAAAAGGACATGAACGGCCGCGCCCCTTGCAGTCCGCTCCTCCCGTGCCGAAGGCGTTACAGCTTCGTCTTCCCCTTGTCCCGTCGTCCCCGGTATCCGGGGAGAACTAGGTTCACGATTTCGTAGGCCCAGCACGCGCTCCATGTAGAAGCGGTACGCGCATTCCTCGTAGGCGCTGATCGCGGTGTAGGAAAGGGGGCGGCTGGGGACGATCGGCGGCTTGCGCTCTACCCGCGGCGGCGGGCCTTCGCCGAGCTCGCGGGCGGCGGGGGCCTTACGGCTCAGGGCCCGCAGCTCGGCGGCGCGCTCGGGCGAGGGGAGGTTGACGCGGACCGCGATCTCCGAGGGCGCGAACTCCGCCTCCAGGCCCGGGCGCGGGGCGGGGGGCGCGACCGGCACAGTCGAGTCCTCGTCCCGCGGCACGCCGAGCGCGTCGACCAGCCGCTCGACCACCGCTTTGCCTTTGGTCTCCCGTCCCGGCTGGGGATTGACGACGCCGCTGAGGATCAGCCGCTCCTTCGCCCGCGTGGCGGCGACGTGGAAGAGGCGCAGCTCCTCTTCGGCTTCGCGCTCGGCGGACTCCTCGCAGAGGGCGCCGTAGTCGAAGAGGTCGATCTTGGGGCTGCCGAGGCGGAGCAGGCGCAGCCCCACCCGCGGCTGCTCCTCGCGTCCCAGCGCCAGCAGCGGTGAGCGGCCGCCGTTCAGCAGCCGGCGCGAGAGGTCGGGCACGGCGACGACGCCGAACTCCAGGCCCTTGGCGTTGTGGACGGTCATGATGCGGACGCCGTCGTGGCCCTCGGCGGCGGTCGCCGCCTGCGCCTCGGCGTCGCTTTCCGCCCGCGCGGCGAGGAAGTCGAGGAAGCCGCGCAGGTCGCGCCCCTCGCGCGCCTCGAACTCGGCCGCCAGCCTGCCCATCTTGCGGACGTTGGCGAAGCGCGCCTCGCCCGCCGGCCGGCTCAGCACCGCGAGGTCGTAGCCGGTTTCGGTCACCGCCGCCTCGATCAGCGCCGGCAGCGAGAGGCGCGGCGCGCGCTCGCGCAGCGAGGCGATCCGACCGACGAAGGTGGAGAGCAGCTCCCGCTCGGACTCTGGGATCCCCTCCACGCGCTCCGGCTCGACCAACTCGGCCTCGCCCGCACCGGCCGCCCGCTCTACCGCCGGCCAGACGTGGCGCTTCTTGCCCGCCGCCATCCGTAGCAGCCAGAGCGTGTCCGGCGCGACCGCGCAGGCCGGCGAGGCGAGAGCGCCGAAGAGGGCGTGGTCGTCGAGCGGGTTGGCGATCGTCGCCAGCAGCGCGCAGACGTCCGCCACCTGCTGCTGGGACCAGTAGCCGCGGCCGCCGACCACGTAGGGCCGCAGGCCGGCGCGTTCGAGCGAGTCCTCGTAGGCGTCGAGGTGGGTGAAGGCGCGCAGCAGCACCACCATCTCGCCGCGCGGCACTCCCTCGTCGGCCAGCTCGCGCAGGCGCGCGGCGACGAAGCGCGCCTCGGCCAGGCAGTTGAGGGGGGTGCCGCCGTCGATCGCCGGTTCCAGCTCGATCTCGTCGGCGTCCCAGTCGTCGCGCGCGGTCAGCAGCAGCTCGACCGCCGGGTTTGACGCATCCGGGCCAACTGGGCTCGAACCAGTGCTTTCTCCCTCCTGCGGTGGGGGGGTTCCCACCCGCAGCGGGTTGTAAGCGGCGCCGAGCAGCGTCTCCCCGAAGAGGTTGACCGCGCCGACCACCTCCGGCCGCGAGCGGAAGTTGCCGCTGAGGCGCATCAGCTCGGCGTCGGCGCGGCGGTCGATCTCCTCGCGCTGGCGGCGGAAGACGTCGAGGTCGGCGTGGCGGAAGCCGTAGATCGACTGCAGCTCGTCACCGACCACGACCAGCTCGGTCTTCGGTCCCCGCAGCGCCTCGATCAGCCGCAGCTGCAGGCGGTTGGTGTCCTGGAACTCGTCGACGAGGATCTGGCGGAAGCGGGCGCGGTAGTGCTCGCCGATCTCGGCCCGCTCCAGCAGGCGGGCGGCGAGGATCTGCAGATCCTCGAAGTCGATCCCGGCGCGGCGCTCCTTCGCCGCCTCGAAGCGGGCCGAGAAGAGGCGCAGCAGCTCGGCCAGGTGGCGGTAGGCGACGCCGCCCTCGCCAGCCTCGGCGGTGCGGGCGACCGCCGCCTCGATCGCCTCCTTATATGGAGCGAGGGCTTTCGCTTTGCTCGAGGTCGCGAGCGCCCGCAGCTCGTCCAGGGTCGGCGGCGGCCCGGGGGCGCCGAGCTGGGCCAGCGCCCGCTCGGGCAGCTCGCGTTTGGCGTCGCCCTCCTTCAGCTCCGCCAGGCATTCGTCGGCGGCCTCGATCGCCCGGCGGATCGCCGCCTCCGGGTCCGCCGGCGGCGGCTCGGGCAACGCTGGCTCGGCAAGGCCGCGGCTGCGCAGCTCGTCGTGGACGGCGACGATCGCCGCCCGCAGACCCTCGACGTCATAAGCCGCGACGGTCTCCTCACGTGCCGCTTTGCCCTGGACGGGGTCGTCTTGGGCGTCTCCATCCCCCTTCAGGAACTCGACCAAGGCGTCGTCGAAGGCCTCCCGCCCCGCGCGCGCCGCCTCCGGCGCGTCGAGCACCCGGAAGCCCGGATCGATCCCCGCCGCCACCGGATGCGCGGCCAGCACCCGGTTGCAGAAGCCGTGGATGGTCGTGATCCAGGCGCCGCCGATCCCGGCCAGAGCCGCCGCCGCGCGCTCCGAGCCGCGCTCCGCTCGCCGTGCCAGCGCGGTCCGGATCCGCTGCCGCAGCTCGGCGGCGGCCTTCTCGGTGAAGGTGAAGGCGAGGATCGCGTCGGGGGAGAGGCCGGAGTCGCAGACGAGCCGGCAGTAGCGGTCGACCATCACCCCGGTCTTGCCGGTGCCGGCGCCCGCTTCCAGCAGCACGTCTTTGCCGCGCACGGCGATTGCCGCCGCCTGCTCGGGCGTCGGCTCGCGCGGGGGGGCGACCTTGCCCGGCGCAAAGGAGTCGGCCTGCCGGATGTTCACCGCTCGTCTTCCTCGGTCTCTTCCATGTACTGGGGCGCGCGGTCGCGGCGGCAGATCGGGGCGAAGGTGCAGTAGGCGGGGCAGACGTCGTGACCGCGCAGGCCTGGTCGCGGGCCGGGGTCGCGGCGGACGTCGCCGCCGCGCATGCGGGCGACGATC
Organism: Solirubrobacterales bacterium; assembly: GCA_051954115.1. Lineage (GTDB taxonomy): Bacteria > Actinomycetota > Thermoleophilia > Solirubrobacterales > 70-9 > VAYN01. The sequence goes on from JBQCIB010000001.1 coordinate 39,600, forward strand.
TCGCCAGCGCGGCGCCGCGAGTCCTCCAGCAGCTCCTCCAGTTCCTCCGGCTCTACGACGTCCTTCGGATAAAGGCCGTAGCCGGCGAGATCCTCGGCGACGGCGGCCGAGACGACTCCGCGCGGGCGTCGCGACGAGGTCCCCCGCAGCGGGTGATAGAGGGCGCCGACCGGCTCCGCCCCCCAGTGCTCGGCGACCGCCAGTAAGTAGAGCGGCAGCTGCAGCTTCGCCCGCTCCTCGAACTTCTCGCGCGGGGTGACCTGGCTGGCGAGCTTGTAGTCGATGACGACGGCGCGGCCGTCGGGGGCGCGGTCGACCCGGTCGACGGCGCCGTGCAGGCCCCAGCCGCCAAGGTCCAGCACCGGCCGCTCGGCGTCCGGGTGCTCGCCGAAGCGCGCCTCCAGCAGCCAGGGCTCGAAGCCGCCGGTCTCCCTTTCGGCCTCCTCGGCGAGGAAGCGCTCCAGCAGCCGCTCGACCCGGCGCACCATCGCCCGCTCGGCCGGGTGGTCACCCAGTTCTCGCTCGGCGACGACCACCGCTACCAGCTCGCGCCCGCGCGCGGTCCAGACCTCGAGGGTCTCCGGCCGCGGCAGCGGGTCACCGCCCGGGCGCTCGCGGTAGAGGCGGTCGAGCGCCTCGTGCATCAACCCGCCCTGGACGAGTGGGTCGGGGACCGGGTCGAGCAACTGCGGGTCGAGCTCGTGGCCGGCGAACCAGCGGTAGGAGCAGACGTCGAACTCCTCCAGGGTGGTGCCGCCGTAGGCGGGGACTGCCGCCAGGGACTCCAGCGCCGCCGGGTTGGTGAGCGGGCCGGGGGCGCGGGAGGCGGTCTCCGCGCGGCGGGCGCCGTCGATCCGCTCGACCAGCTTCCAGACGAGCTCGCCTTCGACCCCGACCTGCGCCAGCAGCGCCGGTGCGTCGGCCGTCGGCCCGTGCGCGGCGAGCGCCCGCGCCAGCTCGTCTTCCGAGGGCGCCTCCGCCAGCGGCGCGACCACCTGGGCGAGGTCGCGGGCGACGGTGATCTCCTCCTCGAGCGGGTCGGGCGCGCTGCCGTCCGGAGCGGGGGAGAGGAGGGCGCGGACGTCGTCGATCAGCGGCGAGCGGGCGGTGGCGGCGCCGTCCTCGTCGCTGTCGCGGTAGGAGAGGACGAGGGTCTCGCGGGCGAGCGCGAGGCAGGCGTGGAAGAGGTAGCGCTCCTCCGCCTCGGTGTCGCGGCGCGGGTCGAGCCCGAGCGTCTGCCGCTGCGCGTCGGAGAGGAAGGGATCGGCGCCGCGGTCGCGGCGGGGGAACTCGCCGTCCTGCAGCGAGCCGACGATGACGTGGTCGTAGCGGGCGGCGCGCAGGCGGTAGGGGTCGGCGATGCGGACTCGGCCTTCGACGGGACCGGACCAGACGCGGAAGTCGAGCTCTTCGACCAGCGGCGCCAGCTCGTGCGGCTCGGGCGCCAGCGGCCCCAGCTCGGCGAGCTCGGCCAGCGCCGAGGCGATCTCCGAGGCGGCGCGCAGCTCCAGCCCTTCCCCCTGCGGCAGCGGCGGGCCGTCGCCGTCATCGCGCAGCGGCCGCGCCGCCATTCGCGCCGCCAGCGCCCCGACCTCCGCCGCCAGCGCGGCAGGGGAGCGCTCCGCCGCCGCGCGCAGGCGCACGAGGTCCCGCGGCGGCTCCCCGTCCTCTCCCTGCCAGAGCAGCAGCGCCGTCTCGGCGTCGCGCACGCGGCCGCGGCGCAGCCGACGCTCGAACCAGTCGACGCGACCGGGGGAGAAGCCCGACGGTCCGCGCAGGTAGCGCAGCAGGTCGGCGGCGCGGCCGCCGCCGAACTCCGTCTCCAGCAGGGCGACGAGGGCGCCGCCGACGCTCGTCCCAGCCGCCGGGATCTCGGCCTCCAGTGCGACGGCGACGCCGTTGCGCTCCAGCGCCGCGGCAACCTCGGGGCCGCGACGGGAGGGATCGCGGAGGGCGATCGCGATCTCGTCGGGGGCCGCGCCGTCGCGGAGCAGCCGCGAGACGTGCGCGGCGATCGCCTCCGCCTCGGCGCGGGTGCCGGCGGAGCGCAGCAGGGTGAGGCTGCCGTCGTGCTCCACGCGCTTGGGGTGGGGCGAGCCGAAGGTCCGCGTCAGGTGGAAGAGCAGCAGGCTCTCGGTGTTCAGCGGGGTGGCTTCGGTCAGCTCCTCCCCGGCGGCCCCGATCCGCTCGCGCAGCCGTCCCAGCAGCCGCCCCCGCGCCGCCAGCGCCGCGCTTCCATCCTCGTAAGGGAGCGCCACCGTCACCTCGGCCCGCTCGCTGAGCGCGGCGACCAGCTCGAACTGGTTCTCGGTCAGGTCGTCGAAGCCATATAGGAAGACCGGGCGCTCGCCCCAGAAGGAGCCGTCGCGTCGCAACTGGGCGGTCGCCTCGCGGGCGATGCCGTGGGCGTCGGCGCGGCCGGTCCGCCGCCGCAGCTCCTCGTAGCCGCTGAAGAGGGCGGCGACGTCGCTGAGGTAGGCGGATCCCTCCAGGGTGCGGGCGCTCTCCTCCACCTCCTCCGGCTCGATCCCCGCCGCCTGCAGCTCGTCGAACAGCCGCTCCAGCGCGCGGGCGAAGCGGGGCCGGCCGGCCGAGCGTCGCAGCGGCCCCAGCCGCTCGCGCCGCGAGGAGATCGCGACCGCGACCGCGCGCAGCCGCTGCGCCGCCGAGAGCTCGGCCCCGGGCGGCGCGCCCGCCGCGGTGAGGACGGTGCGGAAGAGGCCGCCGAAGGTCATCGCCGAGCCGCCGAGCAGGGCGCCGCCGGCGCAGAGCTCGCGCTCGAAGGCGAAGACGTCGTCGACGGTCGGCACGACTAGGATCGGGTCGCGCTCGATCGCGGCGGCGAAGCCCCGGCGGACGACGCCGGCGCGGCCCGAGTTCGGCGGCCCGTGGATCAGTTTCAACGGCACGCGCCCGAGCCTAGGGACGGGTCCGGCGCCTTCCGCGCAGCGCCCGCCACGACCCCGCAAACTGGGGGATTAGCGGGCATCTTTTGGCGTCATCGGCCCCCTCTACCTTTTCCGCAGCGTGTCCCTCTGCTTCGTAGACCCAGCCGACGCCATCCGCGCCATCGCCGACTCGATCGGCCGCGAGGCCCGCCGCCAGCTCCTCGGCGAGGCGGTCCGGGCGTGGGTGGACGAGATCCCCGACGCCGAGCTCGAGCTCCACTACGCGAAGGCGATCTCCGAGCTCGACGAGCACGACCTCTCGATGCTCGCCGCCTGGCATGGCTCCCTCGAGGTCGGCCAGCCGGTCCCCAACCGCGACTTCCTCATGGGCGCCTTCAACTCGCTCGGCGACAACCGCCGCGAGGCCCTCAAGCTCGCCGCCGGCTTCCGCGGCGAGGAGGCAGTCGACTCCGGCGTCACCGAAGAGGACGCCCTAGAGCTGGTCCTCGGCCTCCTAGCCCCACCCCGCCTCATGCAGCTAGCCACCGAGGCGGTCGAGCTCTACGTCTGGGACCGCGCGGGCAGCGACAACTAGTCGGGCCCTGCAAATCGGCGCATCTCGGGGTCCTCGGTCGCTCGGGTCGGGTCACGCACTATTAGTGCGCTTCCCTCCCCTCGCTCCCTGCGTCCTCCGACCTGCTTGATTTTCGGACCCCCTTGTTTAGGCGGCTTCCCGCGGGGCTAATCTCGTGTGGTGGACGTTCCTCCGCACGCGATCGTCATCTTCGGCGCCACCGGCGACCTGGCGCGGCGCAAGCTGCTGCCTGGGCTGCTGCGGTTGTTCCAGGCGGGGATGCTGCCGGAGTTTCGGGTCATCGGGGTCTCGATGGAGGAGATCGGGGATGCGGAGTTTCGGGGGATCGCGGAAGGGGCGTGCCGGGAGTTCGCCCGCAGCTCCTTCGGCGGTGAGGAATGGCACGAGTTCTCAAGCAAGCTCTCCTATGTCCCGCACTCGCAGGCTCCGGAGGCGCTGAGGCAGGCGGTCGACAAGGCCGAGGGGGAGCTGGGGTCGGAGATGAGGCTGCTCCACTACCTGAGCGTGCCCCCGACCGCCGCGCCTGACGTGGTCCAGATGCTGAAGAGCTGCGGCCTCTCCGAGCACTCGCGGGTGATCATGGAGAAGCCGTTCGGCACCGACCTCGCCAGCGCCCGCAAGCTGAACGCGATGGTCCACGAGGTGCTCGACGAGGAGCAGGTCTTCCGCATCGACCACTTCCTCGGCAAAGAGGCGGCGCAGAACATCCTCGCGCTGCGCTTCGCCAACGGCCTCTTCGAGCCGATCTGGAACCGCAACCACATCGACCACGTCCAGATCGACGTGCCGGAGACGCTCGGGGTCGGCTCCCGCGCGGCCTTCTACGAGAAGACGGGCGCCTTCCGCGACATGGTCGTCACGCACCTGATGCAGATCCTCGCCTTCGTCGCGATGGAGCCGCCGACCTCGCTGGCGCCGGAGCCGATCACCGACGAGAAGAACAAGGTCTTCCGCAGCCTGCTGCCGCTCGACCCGCGCCAGGCGGTGCGCGGCCAGTACGAGGGCTACCGCGAAGAGCCCGGGGTCGACCCCGACTCCAGCACCGAGACCTTCGTCGCCCTGCGCTGCGAACTCGACAACTGGCGCTGGAACGGCGTTCCCTTCTACCTGCGCACCGGCAAGCGGATGGGCGAAAGCGCGCGGATCATCTCGATCGCCTTCCGCGAGCCGCCGCACGCGATGTTCCCCGAGCACTCGCGGGTCGGCCGCTACGGCCCCGACCACCTCACCTTCGACCTCGACGAGTCCTCCCGCGTCTCACTCTCCTTCTACGGCAAGCGTCCGGGAATGGGCATGGTGCTCGAGAAGGCGAGCATGCAGTTCTCGCTCGACGAAACCGGCTACCGTGGCGAGGCGGTCGACGCCTACGAGCGGCTGATCCGCGACGCGATGCTCGGCGACCGCACCCTCTTCACCACGGCGAAAGGTATCGAGCGGCTGTGGGAGATCTCCGAAGCGCTGCTGCGGGACCCGCCGCCGGTGAAACCGTACCCGCAGGGCTCCTGGGGGCCGGCCGAGATCGGCGCCCTGATCGCGCCGCACTCCTGGCGGCTGCCGTTTGCCCGGCGCTGGCGCGAACCGGGGCCGGGGATGAGCAACGGCGCCGGCGAGCGGCCGCTGCGCGAGCGGGCGTGACTCCTGTCGACTTAGTTACCTAGGGGGTAACAAAGTCGACAGACGCCGTCAGATCCGCGCCGCGCCGCCGAGCGCGGCGCGGATTTCGCCGATCGCCTGCTCGTTGTCGCGGAAGTGGACGACGTTCATCCCGAGTACCTCGGCCCCCTTGCAGTTGGTGTGGAGGTCGTCGATGAAAAGACAGGCCTCAGCCGGCATCCCGACCCGCTCCAGCGTCAGCTCGTAGATCCGCGCTTCGGGCTTGCGGCAGCCGACGAAGGCCGAGTCGACGATCTCCTCGAAGATCTCGTCGACCGGCAGCATCGAGCGCCAGAGCGGCTCCCACTCCTTGACGTTGTTGGTCAGCAGCGCCATCTTCAGCCCGCTCGCCTTCAGCTCGCGCATCAGCCCGATCATCTCCTCGTTCGGGTCGAGGGCGTCGAAGAACATGTGGCGGAAGTGGTGGAGGTGGGGGCGGTGGCCGAGGAGCGTTTCCAGCCCGTCAGTCAGCCGCTCGAGGAACTCGTCCTCGCTGATCTCACCGCGCTCGAGCCGGAAGAGCGGCAGCTCCTCCCCCTCCTCGAGCCCCTCGCTCATCGCCTTGCCGAGCGTTTCGGCAGAGATGCCGATGTCGTCCTGGATCGCCGCGAAGGAGTGGAGCAGCGGCGTGGTGAGGACGCCGCCGAAGTCGGAGACGATCGCCCGGATCCCGTTGGCCTCGGGCTCACTCATCGACGGTGCGGGCGACCTCGTAGGTGCCGAGCCCCTCGCGCCCTTCGACCGACCAGCGGAAGAAGGCAATCTGGGAGTCGAGGTTCTGGCGGCGGACACAGACTGAGCTGATCAGGCTGCCGGCCCCGCGCAGCGGCCGCATGTCCTCGACGTCGGGCCACAGCTCCAGCGTCGCCCGCCGCTGCACTCCGTCTTCGCCGTACTCGGTCGAGAGCAGCGCCTCCTCGAAGGCGACCGGGGCGCCGTCGGGGTCGCAGAGAACCGCCGTCACCTCCTCCTCGCCGTGGGCGCCGCCGCGCTCGGGCAGGGTGGAGGTGAGAGCCAGCAGCCCGCCGTCGTCGAACACGACGCCGATCGACCGGCGTACGACCTGACCCTGCTCGCTCATGCCCGGCAGCCTAGATGATAACCGCATCCTGATTTAGATTGCCGTCTCCGTGTCCGAGCTGAGCATCCGACCCGCCGACCCGAACCGCGACGCCGCTGCCTGCGCGGAGATCTTCGCGCCCCACGTCGAGGGCAGCGCGGTCTCGTTCGAGGAGCAGGCCCCGGAGGCGGCGGAGATGGCGGCGCGGATCGAGCGCTACGGCGCCAGCCACGCCTGGCTCGTCGCCGAGCGCGACGGCGGGGTGGTCGGTTACGCCTACGCGACTCCTTTCGAACAACGCCCCGCCTACCGCTGGAGCACCTTCGTCTCGGTCTACGTCAGCGCGGACGCCCGTGGCCAGGGCGTCGGCCGCGCCCTCTACGAAGCGCTCTTCAAGCGGCTGCGACAGCGCGGCTTCCGCATGGCCTGCGCGCGGATCACGCTGCCGAACGAGGCGAGCGTCGGCCTGCACGAGCACCTCGGCTTCGAGCCGGTCGGTGTCAACCCTGAAATCGGCTGGAAGCAAGGCGCCTGGCGCGACGTCGGCTGGTACCAGCTGGAGCTGGCGCCGCCACCCGACGGCCCGCCTCCGGAGCCGCGCTGAGCGAAGCGCTCCCCTCCTTTGTACCGCTATGCGACACAAAGGAGGGGAGCGTGGCCAGAAGACGGCCCGGCTACCATGGAGCCATGTCCGACGACCAGATCACCACGCCCGACCAGCACGACGAAACGCTGACCGAGGAGGACGTCTACGAGGTCCTCGAGGAGGTCATCGACCCCGAGCTCGGCCTCGACTTCGTCTCCCTTGGCCTCGTCTACGACGTCAACATCGAGAACGACTCCGAGGTCTACGTCACCTTCACCCTCACCACCCCCGCCTGCCCGATCGGCCCCCAGGTCTCCGAGCAGATGCGCGAGTTCGTCGGCGACCTCCCCGGCGTCACCGCCGTCCACCCGAAAATGGTCTTCGACCCCCCCTGGTCCCCGGAAATGATGACCGAGGAGGCGAAGTTCGCCCTCGGGTTTTGAAGCTGCGTCTAGCGTTGAGGAGAGTGAGACATGAAGTTGCAGACCACTGCAGTCATTCCGGCGATCAGCGTCACGAAGCAGGGCTAGCGAGCCGATGGCTCACTCGTAGGTCAGCGCTTGCAGCGGATCGAGGTGCGCGGCGCGCCTTGCGGGGAGGATTGCGGCGAGGGTGCCGATGACTACGCCGATGACGGCGGTCATGATCAGCATGCCGGTGGGGATGTGGAGGTTGAGGCCGACGAGGGTGCTGGCGCGGACTGAGTAGATCCAGACGATGCCGACGATGAGGCCGGCGAAGATGCCCGCCAGGCAGCCGCCGAGGGAGATCAGGAGGCTCTCGTCGAGCATGGTGCGGCGGATGCGCCAGCGGCTGCCGCCGAGGGCGCGGAGGACGCCGATCTCGCGGGTGCGCTCGATGACGGACATCGAGAGGGTGTTGATGATCCCCAGCAGGCCGACGATCACGGCGATGCCGATGATCGCGTTGAAGAAGGCGAACTGCTGGTTGATCTGGTCTTCGTAGTGCTGCTTGAACTTGGCGTTGGAGACGGCTTCGTAGCCGGGGTAGTCGGTGGCCAGCAGGCGGTGGATCTTCGTCCCCAGCAGACGCCGCTCGCCTGGTGAAGCGGCGGTGACGGCAAGGACCGAGTCGGTCGTGATCCCGTAGACCTGCTTCATCGTCCGCAGCGAGACGATCATCTGGTTGCCGCTCGCCTCGAAGGTGTCGACGGTGGCCACCACCGGCACCCGGCGGGCGCCGCCCGCGCCCTTCAGCGGAACCGTGTCGCCGACCCCGATGCCGGTGTCGTCGGAGAAGCCCTTGCCGACGATCGCGCCGCCGGCCGCCAGCCCGGCCATCGCCTTCGCCGTGCTCGCGCCTTCGTATTCGCTGCGGTCCACCTTCGGCCATGCCTTCGGGTCGACCGCCTCCAGTAGCCCCGGTTCTTCGCTGACCGGCAGGTGCAGCATGTAGACGCTCCGCAGCGGCGTCACCGTCCCCGCCTCGGGCAGGGCGGCGATCCGTTCCCGCAGCGGCCGCGCGATCGAGGTGCCCGGCCCGCCGCCGTACTCGGTGTAGCCAGCCGGCTGCACGGTCAGGTCGCGGGTGAAGCGCTTGTCGAGTTCGTCGGAGATCGAGCCGACGAAGCTCTGGCTCATGATCCCGTTGACGACGACCACCGAGAGCGTCACCACCAAGGCCGAGGCGGTCGCCGAGGAGCGCAGCGGGTTGGCGCGCACCGAGTCGGAGGCGAGGCGGCCCTCGGCCGGCATCACCGCCCGCGCCGGGATCGCCAGCAGGCGGATGATCGGCATCACCACGAACGGGGCCAGTAGAACCATGCCGACGAACATGACCATCGTCGAGCCCACCCCGACGATCGCCGACAACGCCCCGCCGGACTGGTTGCTGAACCAGAAGAGGCCGCCGATCGCCAGGCCGGGGAGGAAGAGGGCGGTCCCGGCCAGCGCGCGCCGCAGCCCCGGCGGCCGCTCGATCGTCCGCCCGCCGGTCAGCGCCCGGATCGGCGGGATCCGGCCGGCGCGGAGGGCGGGGTAGAGGGCGCCGGCGACGGTCGCCAGCAGCCCCACCGCGACCGCGATCGCCGCCGCGCTCGTCGTCACCTTCAGCGACGAGAGCGGCAGGGCGAAGAAGCTCCGCATCGCCGAGGCCAGCAGTTCCGCCAGGCCGAGGCCGAGGGCGAGCCCGAAGCCGGCGCCGACCGCCGCCAGGATCAGCGCCTCGAAGACGACCCCGGCGGCGAGACGCCGCCGCGAGGCGCCGAGCGCGCGCATCGTCCCGATCTCGCGCATCCGCTGCAGCACCGTCATGTTGAAGGAGTTGAGGATGAGGAAGGCGCCGACGAAGAGGGCGATCCCGGAGAAGAAGTAGAGGACGATGTCGAGGCCCGCGAGCGATTCGTTCGCCTGGTCGCCCTTCCCGGCGGGCGTTTCGACTTCGACGCCCGGGCCGGTGACGGCGGCGATCCGCCGCTTCAGCGCTTCCGCGGAGACGCCGTCTTCGGCGACTACGTTGATCTCGTCGAAGGTGCCGTATTTGTTCGTCAGCTGGCGCTGCCCGGCGATCGGCATCGCCGCCGTCCCGTAGCCGCCGAGGTCGAGGTTCGTCTGCAGCTTGTAGACGCCGGTGACGGTGACGGTGGCGCGGCCGGTCGGCGTCGCCAGCCGCAGCCGGTCGCCAGGTCTGTAGCCCTGCTGGCGGGCCCAGCTTTCCTCCAGCTCGATCTGGCGCGGGCCGCTCGGCTCCCGCCCTTCGACCACTTCCGAGCCGGCGGTGTCGTAGCCCTTCATGTTCACGCCGGCGACGAACAGCATCGAGCTGCGGCCGCTGTTGGCCGCGCCCTCTTCGTTGACCGTGCGGAAGACGCCGAAGACGTCGCCTTCGGCGGCCTTGACCCCTTCGACCTGCCGGATCTTCGGCAGTTCGCCCGCCGGCACCGAGCCGATCGAGGACTTCCCGGAGACGATCACCGTGGTGCGGCCGTAGATCGCGTCGAAGAGGCCTTCGAAGCTGGAGTGGATCGTGGTGACGAGGATCAGCACGCCGAAGACCATCCCGACCCCGAGCACGATCCCGGCCGTGGTCAGGACCGAGCGCAGCGGCCGCGCCCGCAGCGAGCGCAGGCCGATTCCCTGGAAGCTGTGGAGCCTCGCCCCACGGGGCATCGCCTGGGCGCTCATGAGACGGACGCGAGCTGCTCGCCGCGGTCGACTTCGCGGAAGGCGTCGATGACCCGGTCGGTGTCCCCGCCCGCGACCTCGCCGGCGATGGCGCCGTCGCGGAGGAAGACGACCCGGTCGGCGAGCGAGGCGGCGCGCGGGTCGTGGGTGACCATGACCACCGTCTGGCCGCCGTCGACCACCTTGCGCAGCAGCGACATCACGATCGCGCCGCTGGCGGAGTCGAGGTTGCCGGTCGGCTCGTCGGCGAGGACGAGGCGGGGATCGCGCAGCAGGGCGCGGGCGATCGCGACCCGCTGCTGCTCCCCGCCGGAAAGCTCGGTCGGGAGGTGCGCTGCCCGGTCGCCGAGGCCGACCAGCTCCAGCAGCTCGTCGATCCGCTCGGCGTACTTGCCCGGCCGCTCGCCGTTGACCAGCGCCGGCAGCAGCACGTTCTCGGCTGCGGTCAGCGTCGGCAGCAGGTTGAAGAACTGGAAGACGAAGCCGAAGACCTCCCCGCGCAGCTCGGTCAGCTCGCGGTCGCCGAGGTTGTCGTAGCGGCGGCCGGAGATCGAGGTGGTGCCGCCGTCGGGACGGTCGAGGGCGCCGAGGATGTGCAGCAGCGTGCTCTTGCCGGAGCCGGAAGGCCCCATGATCGCCACCAGCTCCCCGCCGGCGACCTCGAGGCCGACGCCCCGCAGCGCCCGCACCGCGGTCGCCCCCTCCCCGAAGGACCGCTCCAGCCCCTCCGCCTTCAGCAGCGGCGCTGCCGGGTCGTAGCCGTCAGAAGCATGGTGATGATGCCGCTCTCCGCTCATGCACCGACGGTATGCGCGCGCGGCCGGACCTCCATCCGGAGACTCCTACAAAACCGGCGACGGGTTTTTCGGGACTCAGGCGACCGAGACGCAGCCGCGGCCAGACTGCTTCGCCTCGTAGAGGGCGTGGTCAGCGCGCGCGAGGAGGCTCTCGGCGTCCTCGGGGCCGGTCCACCGGGCGACGCCGATCGAGCTGGTCTTCCCCCCGGGGAGGGCCTCGCAGAGACGCTCGCAGATCCCGCGGCCCTTGTCCGTGTCGCATTCGGGCATCAGGACCGCGAACTCGTCGCCGCCGTAGCGGGCGAGGATGTCGCCGGCGCGGAGCTCCCGGCGCCAGGCGGCCGCGGCTTCGCGCAGCAGTTCGTCGCCCGCCTGGTGGCCTTCGGAGTCGTTGTAGGCCTTGAAGTGATCGATGTCGACCAGGGCGACGCAGGCCTGGCGGATGCCGGAGCCGAGTGCGCTCGCCAGCACCTCGTCCCAGGCGCGGCGGTTGGGGAGGTCGGTCAGCGGATCGGTTTCCGCCAGGGCCGCCGCCTCCTTCAGCTCTCCCAGCACCCGCACGTGCTCCATCGCCACCGCGGTGCTGTCGGCGAGCGCCTGGGCGAGGCCGATCTCCCGCTTGGTCGGCTGGTGCCGCTCGGCCCAGTAGATGCCGATCGCGCCGAGCGGGTCCACCCGCCGGATCGGGACCATGACCAGGCTCTTGACGAAGGTCGGCCGGTAGGCGTCGTGCGGGATCCGCGGGTCGGCGTAGATGTCCTCGATCGCGACCGACTGCCGGTTGAGCATCGCCCAGCCGCTGATGCAGGCCGAGAGCGGGAAGCGCTGCCCCTTCCAGAGCGGCGCGATCGCGTCCTCGTCGGCGTAGAAGCAGCGGTCCTCGTCGCGCAGCACGAAGGTGGCGCCGTCGGCCGCGGCCAGCTGCCGCGCCGCCCTCCGCACGACCCGCTGCACGTCTTCTACCGACCGTGCCAGCGAGAGCTCCTGCACCGCGCCGAGCAGGGAATCCAGCGCCTCGTCGGCGGAAATCGAAGCCTCGAGTGCGAACTGGGCCATCCAGTGGACAGATCGACCAGTTACAGCGCCGCCTTTAGCCGCCGCCGGAACAGCAGGTGCGGCAGGCCGGCGTGGAGTACCTCGTCCTCCTGCTCGAACCCCGCCTTTTCCGCGACCCGCTGGGAGGCGAGGTTGGTCGGGAGGGTGAGGGCGATCACTTCCTCGAAGCCGAGCTCGCGAGCCCACTCGCAGGCGGCTGCGGCGGCCTCGGTGGCGAGGCCGTTGCCGTGGAGGCCGGGTTCGATGCTCCAGGGGAGCTCGACGTGGGCGATGCCCTCGACCGCGGTCCAGGAGAGGCCGCCGCGGCCGGCGAAGGCGCCGCTCTCCTTCTCGATCAGGATCCAGGGGCCGAAGCCGTGGTCTTCCCAATGGATGCAGTCGCCGTCCACCAGCTCGTCGATGACCTGGGCGGTGAAGGGCGGCAGGGGCGAGGGGCGCAGCCAGCGCTCAACCTTCGGCTTGGTGAAGTGGGCGTGGTAGAGGGCGCGGTCGTCGAGCGTGGGCTTGCGGGCGAGGAGCCTCTGCGTCTCTCGCTCCTCGCGGACCATCTCAGCCCCGGTCGGTTCGCGGCAGCCGCGGGTCCTGGCCGTCGCCCGGGACCTCTTCGGCGCTCGCGTCGAAGTCGTAGTCGCGGCGTGGGCGGGGATAGGAGCCGTTCGGGGTCCCGTCGCCTTGGCGCGCGAACGGGCCCGAGCCGCCGATGCTGACCACCGTGAAGCGACCGACCGTGAAGCGTTTCAGCAGCCGCCGCGCGATCGCCCGCGTCGGCGGCACCAGCAGGAACGCCCCGAAGACGTCGGTGATGAAGCCCGGGGTCAGTAGCAGGGTGCCGCCGATCACGATCAGCACCCCGTCGACCACCTCGCGCCCGGGGAAGCGCCGCGCCGCCAGCGCTTCGTTGAAGCGCCGCCAGGCCCCGCGCCCCTGGTGTTTCAGCAGCATCGAGCCGCCCACCGCGTCGGCCAGCAGAAGGGCCAGGGTCGGCAGCACGCCGATCAGCTCGCCGACCTTGATGATCACGTACAGCTCGGCGATCGGGACGACGATGAAGAGGACGATCAGGATCAGGGGCATGCTGAAAGCGTAGGGACGGAACGTGGTCGGCTTCCCGGTACCCGCGGAAGAAGAGGCTTACGCCGCTTTGGCGGCCTTGCCGGCTGCCGCTCCGAGCTCGTCGAGCGCTTCGTTGATCCCGTTGCTTACGACCTCGACGTCCTCCATGCAGTCGTAGTCGGCGAGCAGGCCGAACCCGACCTTGCCGTTGTAGCTCATGATCGCCACCGCCAGGCAGTGGTTCTGCGGCAGGAAGGCGACCGGGAAGACGTCCTCCAGTTCCTTGCCGAGGACGTAGAGCGGCATCTGCGGGCCGGGCACGTTGGTGACGATGAGGTTGAAGAGGCGGGTCGAGAAGTTGATCCGCGAGGCCTGCGCGAGCAGCGTCGGCGGGGCGAAGTCGTTGAGGCGGGAGATCACTTCGGCGCCGAGCGCCTGTTTGGAGCGCTTCAGCCCGGCCATCGCGTCGCTGATCGTCCGCAGCCGCCGCACCGGGTCCTCGATGTAGACGGGCAGCGGCCCGCGCATCAGCGCGATCCGGTTGCCGAGGTCGCCGCGCTCGTCCTGCGTGCGGATCGAGACCGGGACCAGCGCCCGCAGCTCCAGCCCCTCGGTCCGCACTCGGCGCCGGTGCAGCCAGGTGCGCAGCGCCCCGGTGACGACCGCGAGGACGACGTCGTTGACGGTGCCGCCGAAGGTGTCCTTGATGTGCTTGAAGGTCGAGAGGTCCGAGCGCGCCCAGACGTAGCGGCGGTGCGGCCCGATCTCTTCGTTCAGCGGCACGTCGGGGGCGGGGTCGGTGAAGGCGCTGACGATCTCGCCGACCCCCTCGACCGCCTCGACCGCCTTGCGCGCGGTCGTCTCCGGGTTGCGGACGACGTCGATCGCCCGCTCGGCGAGCTGGATCGGGGCGGCGACCGCGTCGGCGATCCCGCGCGCGACCAGCTCGGTCGTCCCCGGTTCGGGCTGCGGCACCCAGTCGTCCTCCAGCTTCAGCGGCTCGGCGTCGCGCTCGACGTCGAAGAGCACGGTGCCGATGTCGACGCCGCTGATCCCATCGACCATCGCGTGGTGGGTCTTGGTCAGCAGCGCGAAGCGGTCGCGTTCGAGGTTCTGCACCAGCCACAGCTCCCAGAGCGGCTTCAGCCGGTCGAGCTGCTGGGAGAAGATCCGCCCGGCCAGTTTCTTCAGCTGCTCCTCGCCGCCCGGATCGGGCAGCGCGGTGTGGCGGATGTGGTAGGTGAGGTTGAAGTTGACGTCGTCGGCCCACAGCGGACGGCCGGCCTCCAGCGGCGGCACCACCAGCTTCTGGCGGAAGCGCGGCACCAGCGGCAGACGGCTGCGCACGTGCTCGACCAGGTCGACGTAGCGTGGCGGCGGCCCCTCGAAGACGAGGATCGCGCCCACGTGCATGTGGCTGTTCGAGTGCTCGTTGGTCAGGAACGAGGCGTCGACAGCGGTGAGACGGTCCAAGTGGCGTCCAGACGTTGCCATCAGCCAAGGCTACTTAGGCCGCAATTTCGGGGCTTTCCCGCTTGAAGCGCCGCAATCTCTCCACCGCTTCATCCCATCCCCGGCGACGTTCAGGGGCAAACTGCGACCCGTTTGAGGGGTGTCTGACTTCATGCCCCTATTTGGGGGTGCGAAGTCAGACACGTCCCTCGGTACCCTGGGGACATGCCTGCCACCGCCACCAGCCCGAAACGGGTGCTGCTTGCTGCACCGCGCGGGTACTGCGCCGGCGTCGACCGCGCCGTGCAGACGGTCGAGCGCGCGCTCGAGCTCCACGGCGCCCCCGTCTACGTGCGCAAGGAGATCGTCCACAACAAGCACGTGGTCGAGGAGCTCGCCAAGCGGGGCGCGATCTTCGTCGAGGAGGAGACCGAGGTGCCCGAGGGGGCGATCGTCGTCTTCTCCGCCCACGGGGTGGCACCGAGCGTGCACGAGAACGCCGCCGCCCGCAACCTGCAGACGATCGACGCAACCTGCCCGCTGGTGACCAAGGTCCACGTCTCCGCCCGCCGCTTCGCCGCCGAGGGCTACACGATCATCATGATCGGCCACGAGGGCCACGAGGAGGTGGAAGGGACGACCGGCGAGGCGCCCGACAGCATCGTCCTGATCGAAACCGCCGACGAAGTCGAGAGCCTCGAGGTCCCGGACCCGAGCAAGGTCGCCTTCATCACCCAGACGACGCTCTCGGTCGACGAGACCGCCGAGGTGATCGCGGCGCTGCGCGCCAAGTTCCCCGGCATCGTCAGCAGCAAGTCCGACGACATCTGTTACGCGACGACCAATCGCCAGATCGCCGTCAAGCAGCTGGCGCGCGAGTGCGACCTGGTCCTGGTGATCGGCTCGACCAACTCCTCCAACTCCAACCGCCTGGTCGAGGTCGCGCGCGAACACGGCGCCGCCTCCCACCTGATCGACAACCACACCCAGGTGCAGGAGGATTGGCTGGAGGGCGTCGAGACCGTCGGCATCACCTCCGGCGCCTCCGCCCCCGAGGAGCTAGTCGAGCGCCTCGTCTCCTTCTTCCGTGACCGCGGCGCCGAAGACGTCTCCGAGCTGCGCACCGTCCACGAGGACGTCCGCTTCATGCTCCCGAAGGAGATCCGCGAAGAGGTCGCCGCGCGGCCCTAGCCGACGACTGGCGAATTAACCTCGCTATAGGACGGTTAACTCTCCACTCGCTCGCGCGATTCCTCAGGGAACGCCGGGGGCGAAGCTGATCGACCAGATCTTGATGCCGGGGGCGGGGCGGAGGACGAGGCTGTGGGCCTCGTGGCTCGGGTGCTCGGCGAGGGTGCGCAGGCCGGGGGTGGGGTCGCTGGGGAGCGTCGTCCACTTGCCGTCGATCTCGACCTCGATCTCTCCCTCTCCCTCGACGGTGACGTAGGCGCCGCCGGCCTGGTAGTCGAGCGCGAGGTCCTCGCCTTCGGAGCCGGCGATCCAGGGGCGCTCCCAGGAACCGCCGGGGAATGCCTCCTCGGTCGGGGGGATGACGCGGGCGCCGGGGGCGTCGCTCGGCCGCAGCGGCGCCATCGGCTCCGGCAGCTCCTGCAGGGCGTCCATCTCCCGCAGCTCCGCCTGGATCGCTTCTTCGGTCTCCCGGTATTCCCCCTCGCCGAAGTGGGTCCAGGAGAGGGAGCCGCCGAGGCTCCAGAGGAAGAGGCTCGGCCAGCCCTTGCAGCCGTAGGCGGTCCAGAGGTCATGGTCGGTGTCAATCGCGACCGGGAACTCGACCCCGAGCTGGACCAGGCCCGCCGCGACGTTGTCGGGTTTGGCGGCGAAGGGAAAGCGCGGCGCTTGCACGCCGATCACGCTCAGTCCCGCCGCGCGGTAGCGGCGGTGCCACTCCGCCAGGTAGGGGAGAGTGCGGACGCTGTTCAGCTGCGCGTATTCGATGAAGTGGACGAGCGCCGGCCCGCCGGCGGTGAGCGCCGGCATCGACTCTGGTTCGGCACCCACCCAGGCAAGGCCTGAGGGCAAGTCGGGGGCGGCGATGTTGTCGCGTTCAGGTCGCATTTAGGCTCGGTTGAGGCCGGACAGTATCCTGGCCGCGTGACCGAGCTCGTCACATTCCTGCTTCCGGCGCTGCCGTTGCTGGGATTGCTGCTGACGCTGCTGCTCGGCCACTACCCCGGCTGCGAGGCGATCGTCCGTCTCTCCGAGCTGATCGCCGACCTCGGTCGCCGCACCCGCGACGCCGTTCGCCGCCCCGCACTGCCGAAGCCGCCCCGCGCCTTCGCGCCCCACGGCGGTCTCCTGATCGCCCTCGGGCTCGCCCAGCGCCCGCCGCCGCTCCTGGTCTAGATCCAGACAGGCCATTCCGCGGTTCCTTTGTCCGCATATAGGACAAAGGAACCGCGCAACTGAGCGCGTGCCTGGGAGGCGCGCGAAAGGAGCACGAAAATGAATACGAGAACTGCGCTCATCGGCGGCGGCCTGGTCGTGGTCGCCGTGGTCCTGCTGATCGTCCTCAGCAGCGGCGGCAGCGACGAAAGCAGCACCACCGATGCCGGCAAAGTGCCGACGATCGTCGTCAACAAGCAAGGAAAACCGGTGGGCGGGATCCAGCAACTCGTCTACCACAAGGGCGACCAGATCCATTTCAAGGTCAAGGTCCCGTTCGAAGAAGAGGTCCACCTTCACGGCTACGACGTGATGAAGGAGGTCCCGAAGGGCGGCGGCACCGTCACCTACGACCTCCCCGCGGAAATCGAAGGTGAGTTCGAGGCCGAGCTCGAGGGCCGCAAAGAACAGATCATCGAAATGAAGGTCGAACCGTGAGCTGGCTCCCCGTCGCCCACGCGCTCGCGTCCAGGAAGGATCTGCCGATCCCAGCCTGGCTGTTCGCGTGGGCGGCCTCGATCGTCCTGATCGCCTCCTTTTTCGCCCTCTCGGCCGCCTGGCGCAAACCGCAGTTCGAGGACGAGCGCCGACGGCCACTCGGCGAGCGCTTCTCGGCGGTGCTGACCAGCCTGCCAACGCAGATCGCCTGCGGGGCGATCGGCGTCTTCCTGCTCGGGCTGGCGATCTACGCCGGCCTCGACGGGACCGAAGCGCCCGACCGCAACTTCGCCCTCACCTTCCTCTTCGTCACCTGCTGGCTCGGCTTCCCCTGGCTCTCGGCGGTCCTCGGCGACGTCTTCCGGCCCTTCAATCCCTGGCGGGCCGTCGGTCGGGCGGCGGGGGGCGCGTTCAGGGCGGTCGCCGGCCAGCGCGCCGCCCACGTCCCCTACCCCGAATGGCTGGGGCGCTGGCCCGCCGCGATCGGTCTCCTTGCCACCGTCTGGCTCGAGGTCGTCTACGGCGCCAGCGGTGGCGTCGCCGTCGGTCTCTCACCCCACGCCGCCGGCCTCGCCGCCCTCATCTACAGCTGCTACACGCTGGCGATGATGGCCGTCTTCGGCGTCGAGGAGTGGTGCGAACGGGGGGAGGTCTTCTCCGTCTACTTCGGGATGTTCGGCCGGCTCGGGATCTTCGGGGTCCGCGACGGCCGCTTCTACCGCCGCCGCCCCTTCTCCGCCACGACCAACTGGGCGACGATCCCCGGCTCCGCCGCCGTGGTGATCGCCTCAATCGCCAGCACCAGCTTCGACGGCGCCCAGGAGGGAGCGTTCAAAGCCGGGATCGAAAGCCTCTATGAATGGTTCGTCGACCGCGGGGTCGAACTGACCGCCTCACTTCGCCTCACCGACACGGTCTTCATGCTGCTCACCTTCGCCGGCGTCGGCCTCGTCTACCAGCTCGGCGTGCGTGGAATGCGGACCGTCCCCGGCGCTCCCGCCTTCAAGAAGCTGCGCACCGGCTTCGCCCACACGCTGATCCCGATCGCCCTCGCCTACCTGGTGGCCCATTACTTCAGCCTCTTCTTCTTCCAGGAGCAGGCCCAGTTCACCTACATCCTCTCCGACCCCCTGGGCACTGGCCACACCGACCTTTTCGGGACCGTCAACTACACGGTCGACTACAAGATCCTCACCGCCAACATGATCTGGTACATCCAGGTGGCGGCCCTGGTGATCGGCCACGTGATCGGCCTGATGCTCGCCCACGACCGCGCCCTCGTCTACTGGCCCGACTACCGCAAGGCCACCGCCTCCCAGTACTGGATGCTGGCCGTGATGGTCGCCTTCACCTGCTTCGGCCTCTACCTGCTATCGGTCGCCAACGGGTAGGGGAGAGCCAGTGCTCCCCCTAGCCCACGTCGGCCACTACCTCTGGGTCCTCTATCTGATCCCGGTCCTGATCGTTACCGCCTCGATCGTCAAAACCACCGTTGCCCAGCGCCGGGCACGCAAGGAGGAGGACTAGAGGATCTCGGCGAGGCGCGTTTCCAGCGCCTCGGAGATGCTGTCGCGGACGGGGCCCTCGGCGAGGCGTTCGACCAGGGACTCGAGGAAGCCTTCGATGATCAGGGACTTGGCGTCGGCGGCGTCGAGGCCGCGGGAGGTGAGGTAGAAGAGCTGGTCCTTGTCGACCTGGGCTACCGCGGCGGCGTGGGTGCAGCGGACGTCGTCGGCGAGGATCTCCAGGCCTGGGATCGCGTCGGCGTGGGCGTCGGGGGAGAGCAGCAGGTTGCGGCTCTCCTGGAAGGCGTCGGTCTGCTGGGCGCCGGGGTCGACCTTGATCATCCCCCGCCAGACGGCGGTCGAGCCGGCGGCGAGGACGCCGCGGAAGGCGAGGTCGGAGTTGGTGTTCGGCGCCGCGTGCTCCTGGGTCGTGTCGTAGTCGAGGTGCTGGCCGCTGCCGCCGGCGTAGCCGCCGGTCACCCGCGCCTCGGAGCCGGGGCCGGCGAGGTTGGTCTCCATCCGCACCTTGCCGTTGGCCGAGCCGAAGCCGAGGGCGGCCCAGTCGAGGCGGCCGTCGCGCTCGACCTGCGCCCGCTGCGTGGCGAAGATCCACGACTTCTCGGAGATGTCCTGGGTGTTGACGTAGCGCAGGATCGCGCCCTGGCCGACGCTCAGCTCGACGACCGAGTTGAGGATCGCGTCGACGTCGTCGCCCGGCGAGGACCAGTGCTCCCAGACCTCAGCTTCGGCGCCGTCCTCGAGCACGACCAGGGTGCGCCAGTTGACCGCGGCGCCACTGGCGTCGACTGGCACCTCGACCTGGATCGGCTCGCTCAGCCGCACCCCGCTCGGCACGTGGATCAGCACCCCGTCGCGCCAACCCGCCTCGTTGCGGGCGACGAAGAAGTCCTCCATCGGCACCAGCGACCCCAGCCGCTCCTGCAGCAGGTCGCCGTGGCTGCTCACGGCCTCGGCCAGCGAGACGACGGTCGCGCCCTCCGCCCCGGAGACGACCGGCTCGGCGCCCGCCTCCTCATACGCGGTCAGGTCGAGCCGCGAGAGGTCGGTGAATTCCCACCCCTTCGCCTTCTGGTCGGGGAGGGGCAGCTCCTGCGCCAGAGAGGCGCCCTGCCGGCGCCTCTCTTCGAGCCAGGCCGGTGCGGTCGCGACCTCAGCCAATTGAGCCCTCCATCTGCAACTCAATGAGGCGGTTGAGCTCGACCGCGTACTCCATCGGCAGCTCCTTGGTCACCGGCTCGATGAAGCCGTTGACGATCATCTTCGAGGCCTCCTCCTCGTCGAGCCCGCGGCTCTGCAGGTAGAAGAGCTGCTCGTCGCCGATTTTCGAGACCGTCGCCTCGTGGCCGATGTCGGCGTCGTTCTCGTCGATGCGGATCGTCGGGTAGGTGTCCGAGCGCGAGTCCTCGTCGAGGAGCAGCGCGTCGCAGACGACTTTCGAGCGCGATTCCTTCGCCCCGTCGGCGACTTCGAGCAGGCCGCGGTAGGTCGCCCGGCCGCCGTCTTTGGAGATCGACTTGGAGAAGATCGAGGACGAGGTCTTCGGCGCCCCGTGGATGATCTTGCCGCCGGCGTCCTGGTGCTGGCCGTCGCCGGCGAAGGCGATCGAGAGGATCTCGCCGTGGGCTTCCTGACCCAGCAGGTAAATCGACGGGTACTTCATCGTCAATTTCGAGCCGAGGTTGCAGTCGACCCACTCCATCGTCGCCCGCTCGTGCGCAACCGCCCGCTTGGTGACGAGGTTGTAGACGTTCTGCGACCAGTTCTGCACGGTCGTGTAGCGGACGCGCGAGCCCGGCTTGGCGATGATCTCGACCACCGCCGAGTGCAGCGAGTCGCTCGAGTAGACCGGCGCCGTGCAGCCCTCGATGTAGTGGACGTCGGCGCCCTCCTCGGCGATGATCAGCGTCCGCTCGAACTGGCCCATGTTCTCGGTGTTGATCCGGAAGTAGGCCTGCAGCGGCATCTCGACCTTCGCCCCGGCCGGCACGTAGACGAACGACCCGCCCGACCAGACCGCGCTGTTCAGCGCCGACAGTTTGTTGTCGTTGGGCGGAATCACCGTCGCCCAGTGCTCGCGGACGAGGTCCTCGTGTTCGCGCAGGGCGCTGTCCATGTCGGTGAAGATCACGCCCTGTTCCTCGAGCTTCTCGTTCACCTGGTGGTAGACGACCTCGCTCTCGTACTGGGCGCCGACGCCGGCGAGGAATTTGCGCTCGGCCTCGGGGATCCCGAGCCGGTCGAAGGTATTTTTGATGTCCTCCGGGACCTCGCTCCAGTCCCGGCTGTTCTTTTCCGAGGCGCGGACGAAGTAGTGGATGTCTTCGAAGTCGATCTGGTCGAGGTCGCCGCCCCATTTCGGGGTCGGCCGCTGTTCGAAGTGTTCGAGCGACTTCAGGCGGAAGTCCCGCATCCACTGCGGCTCGTCCTTGAAGTCGGAGATCGTTTCGACGACCTCTCTAGACAGCCCCTTGGGCGCTTTGTAGGCGTAGCCCGTCTCGGGATCGTTGAAGCCGAACTTCTCCTTGTAGTCGGCGTTGATGCCGGCCAGCTCGCGTTTCTCGGCGAGCACCTCGGGCGTTGCCATGTCAGTTGACCTCCAAAGTGATGGTGTCGTCCTCGACCGCTACGGGGAACGTCTGGACCGGCTGGAAAGCGGGGAGCGTCTTCGGCCTGCCGGTGGTGAGGTCGAAGAGGGAGCCGTGGCGCGGGCACTCGACCGTGCAGGCGGCGGTGTCGAACTCGCCCTCGGCGAGCGGCCCGTTGTCGTGCGAGCAGCGGTCCTCGATCGCGTAATAGGTGCCGTCGCAGTTGAAGACGCCGATCTTCATCCCCTCGTGCTCGACCAGGCGCATGCCCCCGGGCGGCAGCTCGGCTGCCGGGCAGACTGAGATCGTGGTTCCTGCGGTGTCGGTCAAGAGGGTGGGGTGCTCCAGTCGCCGCTCTCGCGGCCTAGTGCGGCTTGAAACTTAATCCTACTTCTACGGTCGGATTTTAGCGGGGCGGGCTGCCGGGCCTTCTTAACGGAAGGGCGATGACTTTGCGCCACGGGCGTGGTCTTATGAGCAGGACGACCACCTCAAGAGAGGAGCGATGATGAGCGAGAGGACCAGTTACGTGCCCGGCACCCCCTGCTGGGTCGACCTCGGAACGCCGGACGTCGAGGCGGCGGCCCGCTTCTACGGCGAGCTGTTCGGCTGGGAGGTGCCCGAGCGGCCGGATTCGGGCTCGATGGGCGGCTACCGGCGCGCCGAACTGCGCGGCAAAGACGTCGCCGGCGTGATGCCCTTAATGGGGGAGGGGCAGGAGGGGCAGCCGCCGGCCTGGAGCACCTACGTCTCGGTCGACGACGCCGACGCGATCGGTCGCGCGGTCCAGGAAAACGGCGGCACGATGATCGCCGAGCCGATGAGCGTCAGCAGCTTCGGCCGTCTCGCCCTCTTTACCGACCCGACCGGAGCCTTCTTCGGGATCTGGGAGCCGGCCGACTTCCACGGCGCCGAGCTCGTCAACGAGCCGGGCGCGGTCGGCTGGAACGAGCTCAGCACCCGCGACCCCGAGGGCGCCAAAGCCTTCTACGGTGCTGTCTTCGGCTGGGAAGCGAACGACCTCGAGATGGAGGGCGGCGGCACCTATACCGAGTGGCGGGTCGAGGGCCAGCCGGTCGGCGGCATGCTCGACATGCGCGGTCGCATGCCCGACGAGGTGCCTCCGCACTGGGGCGTCTACTTCGGCACCGAAGACACCGATGCGACGGTCGAGAAGGCGAAAGCTGGCGGCGGCGAGCTCCTCTTCGGCCCGATGGACATCGAGCCCGGCCGCTTCGCCACCGTCCGCGACCCCTTCGGCGCCTTCTTCAACGTGATGCAGCCGAACGAGCAACTGCTGGCGCGGATGGCCGAAGAAGGCAAATAAGCGGACCACACCGAGTCCGTGAAAACCCGTGCTCTGTACGGGTTTTCACGGACTCGCTAGAGCGGACCGAGGTCGGCGACCGCTTCTGAGGGGTCGCCGGTCTCGCCCTCGTCCTCCCATTCGGCCGATTTGCCGAGGGAGGCGCTCTTGATCACCTTGAGGCCGAGCATCGCGCACTTCACGCGCGTGGCGGAGATGTCGATGCCGAGCAGCTCGAGGACGAAGTCTTTCGGCAGCTTCAGCAGCTCCTCGCGGCTCATCCCGACCAGCTCGTCGGTCAAAAGCGAAGTGGCGGCGGTGGAGATCGCGCAGCCCTTGCCCTCGAAGGCGATCTCGGCGACCTTGTCGTCCTCATCGAGGCGGATCGTCACGTGCTGCTCGTCGCCGCAGAACGGGTTCGTGTCCTCGAACTCGAGGTCGGGGTGCTCCAGGTGGCCGAAGTTGTGCGGCCGCTTGTAATGCTCGAGGATCTGGTCGCGGTAGAGCTCGTCCATCAGAGACCAAACACCTTACGCGCGTCTTCCAGTCCCTCGACCAGGCGGTCGATCTCCTCGGTCGTCGTGTAGACGCCGAAGCTGGCGCGGGCGGTGGCGGCGATGTCGAGCCGGTCCATCAGCACCTGGGCGCAGTGGTGGCCGGCGCGGACGGCGACGCCGTGGCGGTCGAGGATCTCGGAGATGTCGTGGGCGTGGATGCCCTCGACTTCGAAGGAGACGGGGCCGAGGCGGCCGGGGCCGCGGGGAGGGCCGAAGACGCGCAAGCCGGGAATCTCGGTCAGGCGCGCAAGCACGTAGTCGGCGATCTGTTCCTCGTGCTCGCGGATCGCCTCCATCCCGACCATGTCGAGCCAGCGCATCGCCGAGGCCATCCCGATCGCCTGGGCGATCGCCGGCGTCCCCGCCTCGAACCGCGCCGGCGGGTCGGCGTAGGTCGTGCCCTCCCTGGAGACCTTGCGGATCATCGAGCCGCCGCCGAGGAAGGGCGGCATCTCGCGCAGCAGGTCGAGCCTGGTCCAGAGGGCGCCGATCCCGGTCGGTGCGTAGAGCTTGTGGCCGGTGATCGCGTAGAAGTCGATGCCGAGCTCGGCCATGCTTATCGGCAGCTTCGGCGCCGCTTGGGCGCCGTCGACCAGCACCAGCGCCCCCGCCTGGTGCGCCATTCGCGCCAGCTCGGCGACCGGGTTCTCGGTCCCGAGCACGTTGGAGACGTGGGTGAAGGCGACCAGCTTCGGCCCGCGCTCCAGCAGCGCCGCGTAGGCGGCGAGATCGAGCAGCCCCTCCTCGTCGATCGGCGCCCAGTCGATCTCCGCCCCGACCCGCTCGGCCAGCTGCTGCCAGGGGACGATGTTCGAGTGGTGCTCCATCTCGGTGAGGAGGATGCGGTCGCCCGCACCGACGTTGGCGTCGCCCCAGGCCCGGGCGACGAGGTTGATCGCCTCGGTCGCGTTGCGGACGAAGACGACCTCGCGGCGGTCGGCGGCGCCGATGTGGTCGGCCACCGTCGCCCGCGCCCCCTCGTACGCTTCGGTCGCCTCGGCCGAGAGCGTGTGGGAGCCGCGGTGGACGTTGGAGTGGTGGCGCCGCTCGTAGCGGTCGACCGACTGGATCGAGGCCAGCACCCGCTGGGCGCTGGCGCCGCTGTCGAGGTAGGCGACCGGCCGGCCGTGCACCTCGCGCTCCAGCGCCGGGAAGGCGGCGCGGATCTTCTCGATCGCGAACGGCGGAGCCGCGGCAGGGCTGTTCGTGCTCACCGGCTCCATTTCATCCGAGGTCAGGCAGCGGCGCCCGCCTCGACCTCCTCTTTGATCCAGCCGTAGCCTTTGTCCTCCAGGACGCCGACCAGCTCCGGGCCACCCTCCTTGACGATCCGCCCCTGGTACATCACGTGGACCTGGTCGGGCTTGACCATGTGGAGGATGCGCTGGTAGTGGGTGATGATCAGGACGCCCATGTCGGGCCCGGCGAACTTGTTGACCCCCTCGGCGACGGTGCGCAGCGCGTCGATGTCGAGGCCCGAGTCGGTCTCATCGAGGATCGCGATCTCCGGCCGCAACAGCGCCAGCTGCAGCAGCTCCATCCGCTTCTTCTCGCCGCCGGAGAAGCCGTCGTTGAGGTAGCGGCTGGAGAAGTCTTTGGGGATGCTCGCCAGCTCCATCGCCTCCTGGGCGACTTTGGCGAAGTCTTTGATCTTGATCTGCTCTTCGCCGCGGGCCTCGCGGTGGGCGTTGATGATCATCCGTAGGTACTTGCTGACCGAGACGCCCGGGATCGCGACCGGGTACTGGAAGGCCATGAAGAGCCCGGCCTGCGAGCGGGTCTCGGGGTCGGCCTCGGTGATGTCCTCGCCCTTGAAGGTGATCGTGCCCTCGGTCACCTCGAGCGCCGGGTGGCCCATGATCACGTTGGCGAGCGTCGACTTGCCGGAGCCGTTCGGGCCCATCAAGGCGTGCACCTTGCCCTTCTCGACGTCGAGGTCGAGGCCTTTGAGGATCTCCTTGTCCTCGGCCTTCACGTGCAGGTTGCGGATCTCCAGCTCAGCCAATTTCGCTCCGTTTCTGGGTTTGCAGTTGAAGTTGGTGGTGCGCGATGCGCTCTCAGGCGGCGCTGCCGATTGCCGCGGCCCGGTCGGGCGCGCTGTGCGCGGAGAACTCGACCAGCTCGGCGAGGGTGGTGCCGGCGAGCGCCTTGTTGACCCCGCCCTGGACGCGCATCCACAGCAGCTTCGTCGAGCAGGCCTGGTCGCCGTCCGACTCGTGCGAGCAGAGGACTTTGCCTTCCGGCGTGTCGTGGAAGCACTCCATCGGCGCGATCTGCCCTTCCAGCGCCTCGACCACCTGGTCCATCGTGATCTCCGCGGCCGGTTTCGCCAGGCGGTAGCCGCCGTGGGCGCCGCGGGTCGAGGTGACGAGCCCCGCCTTGCGCAGCTTCGCCACTAGGTGCTCGAGGTAGGAGAGGGGGAGTCGCTCGGCTTCGGCGACCGAGCCCAGCGAGACCGGCTGCGAGCCGGGCTGGCGGCCCAGCTCGACCATCAGTCGCACTCCGTACTCGGCTTTGGTTGAGAACAGCATCGGATCTAAATCCTACCGAAGCGGTCGGTTATGCCCTGCGCGCGGAGCGCGCCCGTCGCTAGGGCTCGATCAAGCCGCGGCGGATCGCGTAGCGGACCAGCTCGACCCGGTCGCGCATGCCGAGCTTGCGCATCGCGTTGGCGCGGTGATTCTCGACCGTCTTCTCGGAGAGGTGGAGAATTTCAGCGATCTCTTTCGTCGTGTTTGCCTCGGCGACGAGCTTGACGATCTCCTCCTCGCGCGGGGTCAGCTCCTCCTCGCCGCTGGAGCCGCGCTCGAGCACGTCCTTGATCAGCGTCCGCTGCGCCTCCGGCGTCAGGAATGGCTCGCCCCGCTCGACCGCCCGGATCGCCGCCAGCAGGTCGGTGTCCGCCTGCGCCTTCAGCACGTAACCGGAGGCACCCGCCTTCAGCGCCTCGAACAAATAGCGCTCGTCGTCGTGCATCGAGAGGATCAGCACCGCGACCTCCGGCGCCTGCTTCTTGATCTCCCGCGTCGCCTGCAGCCCGGTCAGCTTCGGCATTTTCACGTCGAGGATCGCCAGGTCCGGCCGCTCCCACACCGCCAGGTCCCGCGCCTCGGCCCCGTCCGCCGCCTCCCCGACCACCTCGATGTCCGGCTGCCGCTCCAGCAGCAGCCGCAGCCCGGAGCGGACGATCCCGTGGTCGTCGGCAATCAGGACCCTCATGCGGGCGATTCTCCCGGCACGGCGAGGCGGACGGTGGTGCCGTGGCCGGGACGGGACTCGATGGTGAGGTCGGCACCGATCAGCAGGGCGCGCTCGCGCATGCCGGCGATGCCGAGGCCGCGCTGGGACTCGTCGAAGGCGAAGCCACGGCCGTCGTCGGTGACTTCGAGGACGACGCCGCCACCGTCGGTCCGCCGCAGCCGCACCTCGACGCGGCCGGCGCCGCTGTGGCGGGCGGCGTTGGAGAGCGCCTCCTGGGCGACGCGGTAGACGACCAGCTGGGCGTCGTCGCCGAGCCCGGAGAAGTCGCCCTCGACGTCGAGGGCGGTGGCGATCTCGCCGCCGAGCCGATCGACCTGGCCTTCGATCGCCGCCGCCAGCCCGAGGTCGTCGAGGGCGGTTGGGCGCAACTGCCGGGCCAGCGAGAGCAACTCGGTCATCGCCTGGTTCGCCAGCGCTTTCGTCTCGGCCAGTTCGCCCTCCAACTCCGGCGGCGCCGCGTCGCGGGCGGCCTCCAGCCGCAGCAGCAAACCCGTCAGCGATTGGTTGACCTCGTCGTGGAGGTCGCGAGCGACCCGGGCGCGCTCCTCCTCCTGGGCGCGCAACGCCGCCGAGCCGGCCCGCCGCCGCTCGGCTTCCAGCCGTCGCATCATCCGCAGGAAGGCGAGCTCGATCCGCGCCACCTCCTCGGTCTCGCCGACCCCGTCGATCGAAGCAGGGAGGAGGGGGCGGGGGCTGGAGAGGTCGACCTTCTCCATCGCCTCGACCAGGTCCTCGAGCGGCGCCAACCGCCGTCGCTCCCGCACCAGCGCAGCCACCAGCGCCAGCACGACGAGCGCAAGCCCGATCACGACGAGCGTCATCCACCCAGCCTAGAACCACCGAACTGCATCAAATTCTCTACCTGCCAGAGAGAGAATTTGATGCAGTTCGGTGGGTGGGCCGCGGTCTAGGGGTTCGCCCCGGCTTGAACGGGGGATCGCCCCTATAGGAGAAATCGCGGTTTCGGCGCATACTGGGACGACCACCCGAACTGAGGAGCGACTTACGCGATGACCACCACCAAGCAATCCACCTGGGGCGCGACGCTGCGCACCACCATCCTGATGGCCGGTCTCGGCGGCCTTCTCGTCGTGATCGGCGCCCTGATCGGCGGCGCCCAGACCGCGTTTCTGTTCCTCCTCATGGCGCTTGCGATCAACTTCTTCAGCTACTTCTTCAGCGACAAGATGGCGCTGGCGATGAGCCGCGCCAAGCCGATCGACGAGGCCGAAGCGCCGCGGCTCTACCAGATCGTGCGGGAACTGACGACCCGCGCCGGCCTGCCGATGCCGCGCCTCTACATGATCCCCCAGGACCAGCCCAACGCCTTCGCGACCGGGCGCAACCCCAAGCACTCGGCGGTGGCGGTCACCCGCGGTATCACCAAGCTCCTCTCCGAGGACGAGCTGCGCGGCGTCCTCGCGCACGAGCTCACCCACATCCGCAACCGCGACATCCTGATCCAGTCGGTCGCCTCGGCGATCGGCGCCGCGATCACCTACGTCGCCTACATGCTGATGTGGTTCGGCGACGGCGAAGACAACGGCCCGCTCGGCCTGGTCGCGGCGCTCGGCATGGTTATCCTGGCCCCGATCGCGGCGAGCATCATCCAGCTCGCGATCTCCCGCCAGCGCGAGTTCGCGGCCGACGCCGGCGGCGCCGAAATCTGCGGCAACCCGGAGTCTCTGGCGAGCGCGCTGCTGCGGCTCGAGCAGGGAGCCGAAGCGATCCCGATGCAGGTCAACCAGGCCGCCGAGCCGCTCTACATCGTCAAGCCGTTCAAGAGCGGCGGCATCGCCGGCCTCTTCTCGACCCACCCGCCGATCGAGGAGCGGGTCCGCCGCCTGCGCCAGATGCGCCCCAGTCTCTAGACCACTTCGTCCAGTCCGCGAAGATCGGCCCCGGGACCCTTCCCCGGGGCCGTTTTCGTGGATGCTCAGGCCGATTTGGGCGTATGGCTATACTTTTTGAAGTTAAAGCTGATCCGATTTCAGGGGATTTACTTCAATGGCCATTGACACCGAGCGCGTGCAGACGATCGAGGAGATCGAACCCTTCGAGGCGGCGGAGGAGATCAACGGCGGCGACGTCGTCCTGATCGACACCCGCGAGCCCC
Source organism: Solirubrobacterales bacterium (assembly GCA_051954115.1). Taxonomy (GTDB): domain Bacteria; phylum Actinomycetota; class Thermoleophilia; order Solirubrobacterales; family 70-9; genus VAYN01. The sequence continues at coordinate 68,075 of JBQCIB010000001.1, forward strand.
ACGAGTACCAGGAGGCTCACCTCGACGGTGGCAAGCTGGTGCCGCCTGGGCTGATCGCCGATCAGATCGAAGAGGCCGCCCCCGACAAGTCGGCCCGCACGATCCTCTACTGCCGCTCCGGCAACCGCTCGGCGATCGCCGCCGCGCAGCTGCAGCAGCTCGGCTACGAGAACGTCGCCTCGATGAGCGGCGGCATCCTGCTCTGGCAGGAACAGGGCCTGCCGGTCGTCTCCGCCTCGGGGATGACCGCCGAGCAGCGCGAGCGCTACTCGCGCCACACGCTGCTCCCCGAGGTCGGCGTCGACGGCCAGGTGAAGCTGCTGAACTCGAAGGTGCTGCTGCTCGGCGCCGGCGGCCTCGGCGCCCCGACGGCGCTCTACCTCGCCGCGGCCGGCGTCGGCACGATCGGCCTCGTCGACGACGACGTCGTCGACGCCTCCAACCTGCAGCGCCAGGTGATCCACAACACCGAACGGATCGGGATGCCGAAGACCACTTCGGCACGGATCTTCATCGAAGGGCTGAACCCCGACGTCAACGTGGTCGAGCACAACGGCCGCCTCGACGCCTCGAACATCCTCGACGTGATCGAGGACTACGACATCATCGTCGACGGCGCCGACAACTTCCCCACCCGCTACCTGCTGAACGACGCCTCGGTGCGACTGCGCAAGCCGGTCGTCTCGGCCTCGATCCTCGGCTTCGACGGGCAGATCTCGACCTTCGTCCCATACGAGGGGCCCTGCTACCGCTGCCTCTACCCGACCCCGCCGCCGGCCGAGCTGGCCCCGAGCTGCTCCGCCAACGGGGTTCTCGGGGTGATGGCCGGGACGATGGGCACGCTGCAGGCCAACGAGGTGATCAAGCTCGTGCTCGGCAAAGGCGAGCCGCTGGTCGGTCGCCTGCTTCTCTACGAGGCGCTCGGCACGAGGTTCACCGAGCTGAAGGTCCGCCGCGACCCGAACTGCCCGATCTGCGGCGAGCACGCCGAGGAGATCCCGGAGTCGGAGATGGGCAAGTTCCCCGACTACGACGCTTTCTGCGCCGGAGCCGGCGGCGACCGCTAGGCCGCTGCAAACCGGCGCATCTCGGCGTCCTCGGTCGGTCGTGTGCAGAGCACACTTCCCTCCCTGCGTCCTTGATCTGCTTGGTTTTCACGGCCTAGTAGGATGCCCCGCCTAATGGCGACTGTTCGCATCCCCCCGGTCCTGCGCCCGAAAACGGGTGGGCAGCCCGAGGTCGAGGCCGGCGGCGGCAACGTCGGCGAGGTCCTGCGCTCGCTGACCGGCGAGTTCCCGGAGACTCAGGAGCAGCTGTTCGGCGAGGACGGCGAGCTCAACCGCTACGTCAACGTCTACCTCAACGACGAGGACGTGCGGGTGCTCGACGGGCTCGACACCGCCGTCAAAGACGGCGACACGGTTGTGATTCTTCCCGCTATGGCGGGCGGCGCTTGACGAGTGGCGAATTAGCTCTGCTATAGGCAGGTTAACTCTCCACTCGCGGTCTACCTCTCTAGGACCAGGCCCAGGAACTGCTTGGTCCGCTCCTCGCGCGGGCTCTCGAGCACCTCGGCGGGCGGGCCCTCCTCGACGATCACGCCGCCGTCCATGAAGACCACCCGGTCGGCGACCTCGCGGGCGAAGCCGATCTCGTGGGTGACGACGATCATCGTCATCCCTTCCTCGGCCAGCTCGCGCATCGTGTCGAGCACTTCCTTCACCAGCTCGGGGTCGAGGGCGCTCGTGACCTCGTCGAAGAGCATCACTTCCGGGTCCATCGCCAGCGCCCGGGCGATCGCCACCCGCTGCTGCTGGCCGCCGGAGAGCCGTTCCGGGTACTCACCGAGCTTGTCGCCGAGGCCGACCCGCTCCAGCAGCTCGGTCGCCTTCGCCCGCGCCTCGGCCTTGGAGCGGCCGAGCACCCGTTCCTGGGCCAGGGTTACGTTCTGCAGCACGGTCTTGTGCGGGAAGAGGTTGAACTGCTGGAAGACGATCCCGACCCGCTGGCGGACGAAGTCGAGCTTCCAACTCTGCTCGCCGGTCCCCGAGCCCGGCCCCTTGCAGATGTCGTTGCCTTCGATGAAGATCTCGCCCTCCTCGGGGGGCTCGAGCAGGTTGACGCAGCGCAGCAGCGTGCTCTTGCCGGAGCCGCTCGGCCCGAGGACGCAGACGACCTCGCCCTTGGCGATGTCGATGTCGACCCCTTTCAGCACCTCCAGCTGGCCGAAGCGCTTGTGGATCCCTTCGAGCTTGACCATCGGCTCCGCCATCAGGCCACCTCGATGTGGGAGCCGCGGGCGATTTTCGCCTGGCTGCGGTTGATCAGTTTGTCGACGAGCCGGGCCAGCGGCAGGACGACGACGAGGAACATCAGCCCGGAGAGCATCACCGCCGAGCTGTTGAAGGTTTCCGCCAGGACTTCACGGCCGAGGAGCAGCGACTCCGAGTAGGCGATCACGCTCGCCAAGGTGGTGTCCTTCAGCAGCGAGATCATTTCGTTCAGCATCGGCGCCGGGATCTTGGTCACCGCCTGGGGGACGACGATGTGGCGCATCGTCTGGCCGTGGCTCATCCCCAGCGAGCGCGCCGCCTCCCGCTGGCCGCCGGGCACCGCTTCGATCCCAGCCCGGTAGACCTCGGCCATGTAGGCGCCGTAGACCATCGTCAGCCCCAGTACCGCGTACCAGAACGGGTCCGGCTGGCCGAGCCAGTGGGGGATGCGGATGGCTTTCGGGATGAAGTTGAGGTAGGGGATGCCGCCCGAGATCAGGAAGAGGATGATCAGCAGCGGGACCGCCCGGAAGACGTCGATGTAGGCGATCGTCAGCCCCCGCAGCGGCATGAACTTCTTCCCCGGGAGCTGGCGCAGCAGGGCGAGGAAGAGTCCGAAGACGAGCGAGAGGACGACGGCGAAGGCGAAGAGCAGCAGGTTGCGCAGGAACCCTTCGAGGATTTCACTGAAGTGATCCCCCATGATCGTGAAGTCGAAGTACTGATGGAAGAATTCGCTCATCGCCCTCTCCTGCTGGCTGCCCTTCTCCGGTCTTCTTCTACCCGGAAACGCGAAGGGGCGCCACCGTGGCGCCCCTTCGTCTCATCGATCCTTGCCGCTCGCTATTCGGCTTCGTGCTTGGCCGAGAAGATCGCTTTCGGCGGTTCGAAGTGGAACCACTTCTTGAAGATTTTCGTGTAGGTCCCGTCTTTCTCCACTTCTTCGAGACCTTTGTTGATTTCTTCGAGCAGTTCGGTTTCGCCCTGCGCGACGGCGATTCCATAGTCTTCTTCGGTCGGGATTTTTTCCGCGATTTCGAGGCCGCCGGATTTTTCGACCGCGTTCTGGGCGACCGGCGCGTCGATCACCACGCCTTCGACGGTCCCGTTCTTGAGCGCGTTGACCGCGTCCGGGCCTTCGGGGTACGGGCGGATTTCAGCGCCGCCGATTTCTTCCTTGGCGAGTTCCTGGCCGGTCGTGCCCTGCTGGACGCCGACCGTCTTCCCTTCCAGTTCCTTCAGTTCTTCGAAGGGGCTGCCTTCGGTGACGAGCAACGCCTGTTCGGAGAGGTAGTAGGGGTTCGAGAAGTCGACCGCCTTCTCGCGTTCCGGAGTGATCGTCGCCGCCGAGATCACGGCGTCGAACTTGCCCTGGGCGACGTCGCGGAAGATCGTTTCGAACGAGGTGTCCTGGAATTCCGCTTTGCGGCCGATCTTTTCGGCGATCGCTTCCATCAGTTCGACGTCGAAGCCGGTGTAGTGGCCGGGCCTTCCCTGCTCGAACGGCGGATAGGGGATGTCGGAGCCGACGGTGAGCGTTTCGCCGCCGCCCCCTTCGCCACCGCCTCCAGTGGTTTCGCCACCGCCGCCGCAGCCGACCGCTGCGACCGAGGCCAGTGCAAGCAGGAGGACCGCGAAGAGCGCGGTCAACCGGGTCTTTCTCATTCGTTTCCCTCCGATCCCGTGTTGCCGGACGTGCCGAACATACAAGCTGCGCGTTTACATGCCCAGTGCAGGCGCTTTCGAATCCCCCTGGGCGGGTTGCCGGACCCTCGCTACACTTTTTGAAGTAACGGGCGGGCGCAATGCGAGACGAGCTACTCAACAAACCCTGCGGAGGGCGCTTCGGCAACATCGTCGAGTCGATCGGCAATACGCCGCTGGTCGAGCTGCCGCGGCTCTCGCCGAAGCCCGGCGTCCGCATCTACGCCAAGCTCGAGGGCCACAACCCGACCGGCTCGGTCAAGGACCGGGTGGCGAAATCGATGATCGAGATGGCCGAGGCCGAAGGGGCGATCGAACCGGGCCATACGATCCTCGAGCCGACCTCCGGCAACACCGGCATCGCCCTGGCGATGATCTGCCGCCGCAAGGGCTACCCGCTGAAGGTAGTGATGCCGGACAACGTCACCGAGGAGCGCACCCAGCTGCTGACGATGTACGGCGCGGAGATCGTTTACTCGGAGGGCGCCAAGGGCTCCAACGGCGCCGTCGAGGTGGCGCTGGAGATGGCGCAGGACTCCGGCTACTACATGCCCTACCAGTACGGCAACGAAGCCAACCCGCTCGCCCACTACAACGGCACCGCGGTCGAGATCCTCGACGAGCTCGACGAGGTCACCGCCTTCGTCGGCGGCCTCGGCACCGGCGGCACCCTGATGGGCAACGGCCGCCGCCTCAAGGAGGCCAACCCGGAGACGCTGATCGTCGCCGCCGAGCCGAAACAGGGCGAGCTCGTCCAAGGCCTGCGCTCCCTCGACGACGGCTTCATCCCGCCGATCATCGACCTCTCCCTGCTCGACCGCAAGATCATGGTCTCCAACCGCGACGCGATCGTCTGGACGAAGAAGCTGCTCGAGGAGGAGGGCGTCTTCGCCGGCGTCTCCGGCGGCGCGATCGCCTATATCGCCAACCGCATCGCCGGCGAGCTCGACGGCGGCAACGTCGTCTTCCTGATCCCCGACGACGGCTGGAAGTACCTGTCTTCGGGCGTCTACACCAAGCCGATCGAGGAGATCGAAAACCTCGACTCGACGGTCTGGTGGTAGGGACGTCGTTCGAGGTCCTCGGCTAGCCTCGGCTCATGAAGATCTCGCAGGAGCTGATCGACGAGATGGTCGCGCACGCGCGCGAGGACCTGCCGAACGAGTGCTGCGGGATGATCGGCGGGCGCGACGGCGCGGCGACCCGGATCATGCGGGTGGAGAACGCGGCGGCGAGCCCGCTGCGCTACGAGATGGACCCGCAGGCGCAGTACGACGCGCTGAAGGCGATCGAAGACGCGGGGGAAGACCTGGTGGGGATCTATCACTCCCACACCCGCAGCGCCGCCTATCCCTCTCAGACCGACGTCAACGAGGCGGTGATGTGGCCCGAACAGGTCTACGTGATCGTCTCGCTGGAGAACGGCGACGCGCCCGCCGTCAAGGCCTACTCGCTGAAGGACATGAAGATCGCCGATGTCGACCTCGACGTCGCATAGGCGAAGCGGCGGCACTCACCAGCGCGGCGCCTACGGCGGCGGCAACGACCGCGGCGGCGGGGGCGGTGGAGGCGGCGGCGGGGGCGGCGGCGAAGACCTCGTCAAGGTTGCCTTCGCCCGCAATCAGGTCGAGGGGGAAATGCTGCAGGGGCTGCTGTCGGAGGCCGGTATCCCCAGCATCCTCAAGCGCAGCTTCGGCTTCGACAATCCCGACTTCCTCGCCAGCGGGCCGCGTGACGTGATGGTCAACCAGGGGGCGGCGGAGCGGGCCCGCGAGGTGCTCGCGGAAACGATGATCGAGAGCGAGGACAAAGAGCGGGCGGAGCTGGAAGAGCAGCGCCGCCTCGCCCGCGGTGAAACCGGCGTCGTCTCGCCGGGCCGGCTCGCCTTCTGGATCGGCGTCGCCGTCATCGGCGCCATCATCCTCATCTGGCTGCTGTACCAAGCGACCTGAGGGATGAACGCTTCCGAGTTTGAGCACACCCTGGTGTGTCGAAATCCGGAAGCGGTTCGTCCTGCGAAGTCCCCGTCTACCGAACCGCGATCGGCCCGCGGACCATTTCGCGCAGGTAGTCGCGCCAGGCGTCCTCGATGTCGCGGAAGCGGGCGTCGAAGGCGTCTTCGAGCTGGACCTCAGGGCCCTGGGGGAGGAGCATGGCGACGAGGCGCTCGCAGGCCTCGGGGCCGCGCTCGTTCTCCAAGAGGTCGAAGATCGTGCCGCCGAGGATGACCGCGTCGCGGCGGGAGGGGGGGAAGGCGGGGCGGGCGCTCTCGCGCAGGCGGCGGATCACCGCGGCGCGGTAGAGGCCGACCTGGCGGGAGAAGTACTGGGCGCCGCCTTCGACCAGCCAGGCCCAGCGCAGGTAGCGGAGGAAGCGGCGCGGGGTCCAGGAGGGGGGGAGGTCGGTGTTGTTGTGGGCGATCACCATCTGCGCGTAGAGGCGCTCGGCGGTTCCGCGCAGGGCTTCGTAGGAGTCGTCGCCGGCGGCGCGCCGTTCCATGTGTGTGTCGTTGAGGACGTGGAGCTCGGTCGCCATCGGCCAGCCGGCGAGGTAGCGGCGCCCTGCCGGGGCGGCCGACCAGCGGGCGGCGGGGAGGAAGGGGTGGGCAGCCGTCAGCCACGCCGGGTTGGTGTGGACGACGACCGTCACCTCGTCGGGCACGCGCTCGAAGCGGTCTTCGAGCCGCAGCCGCAGGTCCTCGAGCCGGTCCAGCGTCCGCTCCGCGTAGGAGGAGTCGTCGGAGTCGTGCCTGGCGGTAAACGAAAGAGACTCGGTCTCAACCCAGGACATCGTGGCGAGACTAGCGCGGGAAGGGGTCGGCGAACTAGGCGAGGACCGGCTCGCCGACACCGCAGCGGTCCATGATCTCGCTGCGTGCGCGGTCGAACTCTTCGTCGGCCATCACCGGGGTGCCCTCGAAGGGCAGTTCGCGGTCGATCTCGACCCAGGAGCGGCAGCCGTGGTACTCGTCGCGGACGCGGACGGTGACCGGGCGCGGGATCCGGTGCACCCGCAGCAGCAACACGTGGAGCGGGTGCCGGCGCTTCCAGGCGAGCCGCTTTTCGGCGTAGTCCGGAGTCCAGATGTAATAAGGAGACAGCGAGTCCAGCGTGCGCCGGTCGTTGATCGTCACGTGGTCGACCACCTCGGCCCAGGCGCGCAGCCGCACGCGGTCGGGCTGGGGGATGCCGCCGTCCTGGAGCAGCGCTTTCGGCGGCGGCTCCTCGTCGGGCCAGACGCCCTCCTCGAGGGCCCGGCGCAGCTCCGGGTGGTGCGATTCGCGAACCAGGTCGTTCCGCTGGTGATCGAAGGTGGGATAGAGGAAGAAGCGCTCGTGCTCGAGTTCGAAGTGCTTGTTCTCCTCGCGGATGCCGCCCTTGCGCAGGGTCAGCAACTGCTCCCCCTCGGCGAGGGCGCGGACCGTTACGGCCCATTCCTTGAGAGCGATCGGCATTGAAGTAGTCCTGCGAAGATTTCGTGGTTCGACTTGGGGCTGGGCGTCGTGGGTTTTGGCCTGTACAGGCCGTCTTGCGCCCGCCCGGAGGCGCGCATTCTAGACGAGTGCAGCGAAATCTCAACTAAAAAACCGCGAAATATGCGATTTGTCTTGTTAAGCGTGCCCGATGTCACATTAGCGGTGCTAACTAAGCGCGCCCGCCGCCGCCAGGGGTTTCGATTCGCAGGCGGTCGCCCGGGGCGAGCTCGCCGCTCGCCTTGCCCGGGAGCGGCGATCCGTTGAGGAGGTTGGCCCCGGTGGCCCCGTCTTCGCCCCCCTCACGCCCACGTGGCGGGTGGCGACGGCGCTCGGTGATCAGGCTGAAGCGCATCGGCGCCAGCGCTTCGATCTCGCGGACGATCCCGCCGCCACCGCGGTGGGTCCCGGCGCCGCCGCTGCCCCGCCGCAGCGAGAGCTCGCGCACGCGCAGCGGGAATTCCGTCTCCAGCGCCTCGGTCGGCGTGTTGAGGGTGTTGGACATCGCGACGTGGATCGCGCTCGGGCCGTCGGCGTCGGGGCAGGCGCCCTGGCCGCCGCCGAGAGTCTCGTAGTAGGTGAACTCGTCGTTGGCCAGCGTCAGGTTGTTCATCGTCCCCTGTCCCTGGGCCGGTCCGGGTCGGGCCTGGGAAAGGGCAGCAAGCACGATGTCCGCGATGCGGCTCGAGGTCTCGACGTTGCCGGCGGCGACGGCGGCGGGGAAGCGGGCGTTGAGGAGGGAGCCCTCCGGAGCGAGGACCTCGATCGGGCGGTGGGCGCCAGCCGAGGGCGGGCCGTCGGGGTCGGTGAGGACGCGAACCGCGAAGAAGGCCGCCGATTTCGTCACCGAGAGCGGGCAGTTGAGGTTGCCTTCGACCTGGTCGGTGCTGCCGCTGAAGTCGAGGCGCAGGGAGTCGCCGGCGATCGTCGCCTTCAGGCGCAGGCGCAGGTCGCGCTCCTCCCCGTTCCAGTCGGCCTCGAGCACGTCTTCGGCGCGGTAGGTGCCGTCCGGCAGCTCGGCCAGCGCGGCGCGGGTGCGACGCTCGGTGTAGGCGAGGATCTCATTCATCCCTTCGCGCAGCGCCTCGCCGCCGAGGCGCTCGCACAGCTCCAGCAGCCGCAGCTGGCCGACCCGGTTCGCAGCTTGCTGGGCGCGCAGATCTGCGAGGCGCTGGTGCGGGTTTCGCATCTGCGAAGCAAGGCGCTCGAGCGTGTCGTCGCCCACCCGCGTCGGCTCGATCACCACGCCCTCCTCCGCGAGCGTGGTGGAGAAGGCGGGCATGCTGCCGGGCGTCGGGCCGCCGACGTCGGCATGGTGGGCGCGGCTGGCGGCGAAGCCGAGCAGGTCGCTGGCGGCGAAGACCGGCGAGATCAGGGTGATGTCGGGCAGGTGGGTGCCGCCGCGGTAGGGGTCGTTGAGGATCCAGGTCTGCCCGGGACGCTGCTCCTCGTCCAGGACCGCGGCGACCGCGTCCGGCATCGAGCCGAGGTGGACGGGGATGTGCTCGGCCTGCATCACCAGCTCGCCGCCGGCGTCGAAGAGCGCGGTCGAGCAGTCGTGCCGCTCCTTGATGTTGGCCGAGTAGGCCGAGCGGATCAGCGTCGCCCCCATCTCGTCGCAGGCCGCGCGCAGCCCGCCGACCAGGACCTGCAGTGCAATCGGGTCCATGGCGCTCATAGCGAGCCTCCTCTGAGTTCCGTGGTTCCTTTCGGTCGCTCAGCGTCCGTAAGGAACCGCGCGATGATCGTTCCGTGCTGGTCGACGGTCGTGGTCCAGCCGGGCGGCAGGACGAAGGTCGCCTCGGGGAGCTCGAAGACGACGGGCCCTTCGGCCTCGGTGCTGGCGGCGGGCTCGCCGCGGAGGACGGGCGTCTCGATCCACTCGCCGCCGAAGAGGACGGGACGGGAGCCGCGCTCCAGCGCGCCCTCGTCCGCGGCGACCGGCCGAGGCGCCGGCCCTGGGACCACCAGCGCCAGGTCGACGTCGACCAAGACCACTTCGCCGTCGGGGTCGCGGTGGCCGTAGCGCTCCTCGTGCGCTCGCTCGAATCCCTCGACCAGGTCGGCGGGATCGGGGTCCGCCGGCCCCGGCACTGGCAGCTCGAAGGCCTGGCCGGCGTAGCGCAGCTGGTAGACGAGGCGCGCCTCGGCGTCGGCGTCCATGCCGGCGCCCGTCTCCTCGACCATCGCCCCGACCTCGGCGGCGATCCGCTCGGCGCTGAGGTCGCTGCCGCTCAGCATCACCGTCCGCGCGGTGTCGCGGCGGCGCTCGGAGGCGCAGAGGCCGAGGGCGGAGAGGACGCCGCCGGCGCGGGGGCAGAGGATGGTCTCGATCCCGAGCTCGGCGGCGATCGCCGCGGCGTGCATCGGGCCGGCGCCGCCGAAGGGCAGCAGGGCGAAGCCGCGGGGGTCGACGCCGCGCTCGACGGTGACGACGCGCAGCGCCCGCACCATCTCCTGGTTGGCGACGCGGAGGATGCCGGCGGCGGTCTCGAGGGGGTCGAGGCCCAGCGAGCGGCCGAGCTCGGCGATCGCGCGCTCGGCTGCTTCGGCGTCGAGGTCGACCCCGCCCGCCAGCTGCGAGTCGCCCGCCAGGTGGCCGAGCAGGAGGTTGGCGTCGGTGACGGTGGGCTCGCTGCCGCCGCGGCCGTAACAGGCTGGGCCGGGGTCGGCGCCGGCGGAGTGGGGGCCGACGCGCAGGGCGCCGCCGGGGTCGCGCCAGCCGATCGAGCCGCCGCCGGCGCCGACGGTGTGGACGTCGACCATCGGCAGCTGGATCGGGCGGCCGTCGATCTGGCGCGAGTCGGTGCGGCGGACCTCGCCGCCCTCGACCACGCAGACGTCGCAGGAGGTGCCGCCCATGTCGAAGCCGAGCGCGTTGCCGTCACCGCTCAGCTGCGCCAGCAGGCCGGCGCCGACCGCGCCGCCGGCCGGGCCGGAGAGGACGCTCCAGGCGCCGGCGCGCGCCGCCTCTTCGGCCGGGGCGACGCCGCCGGAGGAGCGCATCACCAGCGGTTGCGGCAGGCCCGCCTCGGTCGCGGCCTCGCCAAGCCGGCCAAGGTAGCGGCCGAGCAGCGGGCTCAGGTAGGCGTCGATCACGGTGGTCGAGCAGCGCTCGTACTCGCGAAAGCGGGGAAGGACCTCGTGGGAGGCGGAGACGTGGACGTCGGGGAGGCGCCGCCGCAGCGCGGCGGCGATCCGCTGCTCGTGCTCCGGGGCGAGGTAGGAGAAGAGGAGACAGATCGCAACTGACTCGGCACCGCCGGCGGAGACCTCGGCCGTCAGTCGCTCGACCTCCTCGTCGCCGAGCGGCTCGACGACGCCCTCCGGCCCGACTCGCTCCGCTGCCTCGAAGCGCAGCTCCTCCTCGACCAGCGGTGCCGGCTTCGGTGCGCAGAGGCGGTAGAGGTGGGGGCGGTTTTGGCGGCCGACGTCGAGCAGGTCGGCGAAGCCCTTGGTGGCGACGAGCGCCGTTCGCGCCCCTCGTTCCTCCAGCAGTGCGTTGGTCCCGGTCGTCATCCCGTGGGCGAAGACGTCGACGTCGGCGGCCTCGGCGCCGGCCCGCGCCAGCACCTCCTCGACCGCCCGCATCACACCCTGCGACTCTTCGCGCGGCGTCGTCGGCACCTTGGCGGTATGGACCGCCCCGCCGTCGAGCAGGACGGCGTCGGTGAAGGTCCCGCCGACGTCGACTCCCAGCAGCATGAGGCGACGCTACCTGAGGCCGTCTGACGCGGCGCATAGCGGCGTCCTCAGTCGCTCGCGTGCAGAGCACGCCATGCTCCCTGCGTCCTTGCTCTGCTTGGTCAGGCAGCCTCAGGTCAGTGCCACTCTTCTTGGCACACCGTTCCGTCTGGAGAGACGACGATGTGGATGCCGTCGAGCTGGGGATCGGTATTTGGGCAGTCGCGCCGCAGGTGGCCGCCGCGGGACTCGCGGCGGTCGAGGGCGCTGGCGCCGACCGCGCGGGCCAGCGGGTACGGGTTGGAGATCAGCCGCGCCAGGTCGTCGGGGTTGCGCATCGGCCCGGCGTAGCGCCAGACCGCGTCGCGGGTCTCGTCGCTCGGCGGCTCGAAGCGCCACTGCGGCGGCTCTGGACGCGACGCCGCCGCTTCCTCGCCCAGTGCCGCCGCGGCGGCGCGGCCGCCGAAGACGAAGCACTCGCTGAGCGAGTTGGAGGCGAGCCGGTTGGCCCCGTGCAGGCCGGTGCAGGAGCACTCGCCGACGGCGTAGAGGCCGGGCAACGAGCTGCGGCCGTCGATGTCGACCGCTATCCCGCCCATCGTGTAGTGGGCGGCCGGGGCGACCGGCACGGGCTTGGCTTGCGGGTCGAGCCCGGCTTTTGCCAGTGAGGCGAAGACGTTGGGGAAGCGGGCCGGGTCGATCTCGCGCAAGTCGAGGGCGACCGCCTCGGTGCCGTCGATCCGCATCTGCTCGAGGATCGCCGCCGTCACCGCGTCGCGCGGCGCCAGCTCGTCGGTGAAGCGCTCGCCGCGCGCGTCGAGCAGCTTCGCGCCCTCGCCGCGGATCGCCTCGGTGATCAGGACCCCGTCGTGGGGCGTGCCGGGGATCGCCAGCGCGGTGGGGTGGAACTGGCAGAACTCGAGGTCGGCGAGGTCGGCCCCCGCCAGTGAGGCGAGCACCGGCCCGGCGCCGATCGCCCCGCGCGGGTTGGTCGTCCGCCGCCACAACGCCGCCGCCCCGCCGGTGGCGAGGATCGTCGCCGGCGCCGCCACGGCGGCGCCGTCTGTGACCACGCCGTGGCAGCGCTCGCCGTCGCTCCACAGGGCCACCGCCGAGCTTCGCTCCATCACCTCGATCCGCTCCTGCGTCGCCACCATTCCCGCCAGCTTGCCGGTGATCTCGCGGCCGGTCTGGCTGCCGCCGGCGTGGACGATGCGGCGGTGGGTGTGGCCGCCCTCCAGCGCCAGCCCCAGCCGCCCCTCGTGGTCGACGTCGAAGACGACGCCGCGGGCGATCAGGTCGCGGACCACCGCCGGCGCCTCCTCGACCAGCGCCCGCACCGCCGAGGTGCGGCAGAGGCCGCGGCCGGCGGCGATCGTGTCGGCGGCGTGGAGGTCGGGCGAGTCGTGCGGTTCCAAGGCCGCCGCCAGCCCGCCCTGGGCCCAGAAGCTGGCGCTCTCGGAGAGCGGGGTACGGGAAATGAGGCAGACGCGAGCGCCGAGCTCGGCCGCTCGCAGCGCACTCCAGAGGCCGGCGGCGCCGCCGCCGACCACGGCGACGTCGAACTCACCGACCGCGGCTATCGTCCCTCAGCCTCTCGGCGCAGGGAGTCGAGCTGGGTCTGCAGCCATTGCGCCGCGCTCTCGCGCGCCCGCGCCAGCTCGTCGGCGATCGTCTGCTCGGCGACGGTGGCGCGGCTCTCCGCCGCCTCGACCCGCTGCTCCGCCGCCTCGACCTGGGATTCGATCTCCCCGAGCCGCTCCTCGGCCGCGGCCAGGGCTTTCTCCTTCTCTTCGCGCTCGCGCTCGAGGTCGGCTTCCAGTGCCTTGATCTCCTCTTCGGCCCGGCGCTCGGCCTCGGCGGCGAGCGTCGCCGCCTCCTCCAGCCGGCGCTCCGCCTCGCGGATCTGGCTCTCGAGGCTCTCGCCTGCAGGACCGGTCTCGGCGCTCATCGCACTCAATCTATTACCGGCTCGGAAGCTTCGTCGGCACCGCGCCGTCGACGACCGCCCGGTAGGCCTCGATCACCCGCTCGGCCATGCGACCGGCGGAGAGGGTGGCGGCGCGGGCGGCGCCGGCGACGCGCGGGTCGTCCGCTTCGAGGTGGCGGCGCGCAACCGTCGCCCAAGCATCCACTGCGAAAGGCGCGCTGAGGCAGCCGTCGATCCCGCCGAGGGCGTAGGGAGCGATGCCGACCGGGGTCGAGAGCACCGGCACCTCGCAGGCGAGCGCCTCGATCGCCGCCATCCCGAACCCCTCGTAGTCGGAGGTGACGAGGACGGCGTCGGCGGCGTTGATCCAGAGCGGCATCTGCTCGGGCTCGATCGAGCCGCCGGTGAGGAGGTCGGCTTCGCAGGCGGCGGCGAGCTCGGCGGCGCGGTCGTGCCGCTTCTCCGGCCGCGCCTGGTTGGCGGGGAAGAAGAGGAAGCGGCCGTCGGGCTCGAGCCCCAGCGCCCGCCGCGCCTCCGCCCGCGGGATCGGCTGGAAGCGCCCGAGGTCGGGACCGCAGGGGAGGACGGCGGAGCCGGGGACCGGCGGCAGCCCGGGCCGCCCGTCCTCGGCCTCGAACAGCGCCCGCGAGACGCCGGCGACGAGGTCGATCCGCCAGGCCAGCCGCCGCGAGAGGTGGCCGACGAGGTGGTGGCGGACGTCGGTGCCGTGGAAGGTGACGACGAGCGGCTGCGCCCCCGCCAGCTTCGCCATCCATCCCGCCAGCCCGTAGTGGGCGTGGACGAGGTCGAAGCGCTCGCGCCGCAGCAGTGAGCGCAGCCGCCGCGCCGCCGGCAGGTACTCGTTGCGGCCGCGGGCGAACTCGAAGAGGTCGACCTCGATCCCCCGCTTGCGCGTCTCGTCGACCTGGTCCCGCACCCAGCGCCCGCGCTGCGGCGCGCCGGCGTCCGGCATGAAGTTGGTGACGACGAGGACCCGCACCGGCGTCAGGGTAACCGCGGCGGTGGCAGGCGATAGCTCGCCGGCGTCTTCGAGAGCTTGATCGGGTTGCGGGGGAGGCGGACCGGCGGGCCGTCCTCGCGGGGGATCTCGACGATCGGATCGAGGCCGATCTGCGCGGCGAACTCGAAGGCGGCGCCGACGTCGTTGACGACCCCGGCGGGGACACGGCGGGCGCGCAGCAGCTCGACCCACTCGGCGGCGGGGCGGCGGGCGAGGCCCCCCTCGAGCAGCAGTCGCAGCTCGTTCCGGTTGGCAACCCGGGCCGGGTTGGTGGCGAAGCTCTCCTCGTCCGCCAGACTCGGTTCTCCGACCACCCCGCAGAGTTCCCGGAACTGGCGGTCGTTGCCGACCGCGAGGACGATCTCGCCCTCGCTGCAGCGCAGCAGTTCGTAGGGGGCGATGCTGGGGTGGCGGTTGCCCAGCCGCTCCGGCACGACGCCGGCGACGGTGTAGGCGGAGCTCTGGTTGACGAGGCCGGCGAGCAGGGCGGAGAGGAGGTCGACCTCGACCAGCTGACCCTCGCCGCTCTCGCGGCGGTGCTCGAGCGCGGCGAGGATGCCGACCGCCGCGTAGAGGCCGGCGATCACGTCGACCAGGGCCACGCCGACCTTCAGCGGCTCGCCCTCGGGCTCGCCCGTGACGCTCATCAGCCCGCCGAGCGCCTGCACCAGCAGGTCATATCCCGGCAGCTCGGCGCCCGCGCCTGAGCCGCCGAAGCCGGTGATCGAGCAGAAGACCAGCCCCGGGTTCTCGGCGGCGAGGCTCTCGTAGTCGAGGCCGAGCTTCGCCATCAGCCCCGGCCGGAAGTTCTCGACGACGACGTCGGCGGCGAGCGCCAGGCGCCATGCCTCCGCCAGGTCGGCCTCATCGCCGAGGTCGAGCGCGACGCTGCGCTTGTTGCGGTTGACCGCCTGGAAGTAGGTCGCCTCGCCGGCGGCGTCGTGCGGCGGTCCCCAGGAGCGGGTGTCGTCGCCCGTCCCCGGCCGCTCGACCTTGGTCACCTCGGCGCCGAGGTCGGCCAGCGTCATCGTCGCCAGGGGCCCGGCGAGGACGCGCGAGAAGTCGAGGATCTGCAGTCGTCCCAGCGCCGAATCGGCCATTAGGTCACGATCTCAAAACCCGCCACCCGGGACCACGCCCCACAACCCGCCATCGAGAAGACATCAAGGACTAAGGACGCCACATGTCATCCACCACCGCCGCACCGCCGATCCGCCCCAGCGACTACCTCGCCCTCGACGCTCTCCTCTCAGACGAGGAGCGCGACATCCGCGACACCGTCCGCGCCTTCGTCCGAGACAAGGTCGTGCCGCACGTGGGGGAGTGGTTCGAGCAGGCGACGGTGCCGGTCTCCGAGCTGGCGCCCGAACTGGGCAAGCTCGGCGTCCTCGGCATGCACCTGCAGGGGTACGGCTGCGCCGGGGCAAGCGCCACCGCCTACGGCCTCGCCTGCATGGAGCTGGAGGCCGGGGACAGCGGCATCCGCAGCCTCGTCTCGGTGCAGGGGTCGCTGGCGATGTACGCGATCTGGCGCTGGGGCTCGGAGGAGCAGAAACAGGAGTGGTTGCCGGGGATGGCAGCGGGGGAGGCGATCGGCTGCTTCGGCCTGACCGAGCCCGACGCCGGTTCGGACCCGGGCTCGATGCGGACGCGGGCGCGGCGCGACGGCTCCGACTGGATCCTGCACGGGCAGAAGATGTGGATCACCAACGGCTCGGCCTCCGAGGTGGCGGTGGTCTGGGCGCAGACCGACGAAGGGGTGCGCGGCTTCCTCGTCCCGCGCGGGACCAAGGGCTTCACCACGCAGGACATCCACAAGAAGCTCTCGCTGCGCGCCTCGATCACCTCGGAGCTGCTGCTCGACGACGTGCGGTTGCCGGCCGACGCGGTGCTGCCGGAGGTGAGCTCGCTGAAAGGCCCGCTCTCCTGCCTCAATGAGGCGCGCTACGGGATCGTCTGGGGTGCGGCCGGAGCGGCGCGCGCCTGCTATGAAGCCGCGCTCGAGTACTCGCTGGAGCGGGTCCAGTTCGACCGCCCGATCGCCTCCTTCCAGATCCAGCAGCAGAAACTGGCGCAGATGGTGCTGGAGGTGAACCGGGCGACGCTGCTGGCGATGCACCTGGGGCGGATGAAGGACGCCGGCACGCTGCGGCCTGAGCACGTCAGCCTCGGCAAGCTCGGCAACGTCAACGGGGCCCTGGAGGTGGCGCGGAGCGCCCGCCAGGTCCTCGGCGCCAACGGCGTCACGCTCGAGTACCCGGTGATCCGGCACATGAACAACCTCGAGTCGGTGGTCACCTACGAGGGCACGGCCGACGTCCACGCATTGGTTATCGGCGGGGCTGTGACCGGGCTGCAGGCGTTTCGGTAGCGCTTCGCGTTTCCCTCAAAATCCTCGTGGGTAATTGACCGGCTAGCTAGCCAGTCAGTAATGGCATTCGAGGTAGGAGGGAACGATGGAGGAGGCGAGCGGGAGTCCGTCTCTGGTGTTGGTCGAGCAGCATGAGGCTCTGCGAGACGGGCTGGCGGTGCTGCTGGAACGGCGCGGGTTCAACGTGCTCGGTTGCGCGACGACGGCGGCGGACGGCGAGGAGGTGATCGGCGAGCGCGAGCCCGACGTGGCGGTGGTCGGGGTAGATCTGCCCGACGAGCGCGGGACGGAGCTGGTGCGGCGGCTCAGCAGCCGCGGCTCGGACTCGAAGTTCGTCATCTATACGGGCCTCAAGGACCCGGACCTGCTGGAGGCCGCGTATCGCAGCGGCGCCCGCGGCCTCGTCGCCAAGCCCGCCGGGCTCTCGGTCCTGGTCGAAGCGCTGCGCGAGGTCTGGCGCGGCGGCCGCTACTTCGACCCGAGCTTCCGCAAGGGCAACGGGAACGGCAACGGCAGGGTCAAGGCGCTGAGCAGCCGCGAGGCGGAGATCCTCGCCCTGCTGGCGGAGGGGCTGACGGGAGAGCAGATCGCCAAGCGCCTGGTCCTCTCGCCGGAGACCGTCCGCACCCACATCCGCAACGCGATGGAAAAGCTCGGCGCGCGGACCCGCACGGAGGCCGTCGTCAAAGCCCTGGAGAGCGAAGAGATCCAGCGGACCTAGGAGCGACGGCCCGACGATTCACCCTGCCAATCGCGCAGCAGCGTCGAGCCAAACCGCGAGGTTCGCCAGCAGGACGAGCAGCTTCAGCCCGGCGTGGGGGAGCGCTCCGTGCAGGTTCACGCCCGCAGGATCGTCAGATATCCCTGATCGCCGAATCCCCGCTTTGTAGTAACGCGAGGTGTACAAAGGTCACAGATTCGCCGCAATCAAGCGCGCGAAACGGCACTTCCACGTCTTGTTCCGTGCGTCCTTGCCCCGGAGCATCTCGCCTCCCAATCCACTTCGAAGGGAGGAAAAGATGATTTACAAACTGTTCGGCTACTTGAACGCGCAGGCGACCTGGCGGGTGCGGGAGATCCAGCGGTTGGCAGGAGAGAGAGGTCAGGGGACGGTCGAGTACGTCGGTCTGATCCTGCTCGTCTCGCTGCTGATGGTCGGGATGGTCGCGGCGATGAAGGGGTTCAACGGCAAGCAGGGCACCGAGCTCGCCGACGTGATCGTCAACAAGATCAAGGAGGCAGTCGACAAAGTCGCCTTCAAATAGCTGCACCCCCCGCCTCTCTGGGTTATTCTTACTTACAAAAATTACTGAAAGATTAGTTAGATGCTTCTTACTGGCCGCCCCCTGTATGACAACCAGGCGGACGAGAGTCTGTTCGTGCATGTGCCGCAGTGGGACCCCTTAATCAGAGCCATAGAGCGGCGGCTCAACGTCCTGGTGCTCGGCCGCTGGGGCAGCGGAAAGACGACGCTGCTCCATCAGGTCCAGTTGGTGCTGCGACGCCATGACGAGCCGGTTGCGTTTGTGGATGGAACGGGTGCGAAGGGCGTGCTCGAGCTGGCCTCGCGAATTCGGAACACGCTTTTGGGGCAGCCGTCGATGATGAGCGTGGCGGGAGACGTGGTTGGGGCATTTAGCGGCGGTAAGGCACCCCCCGCTGGAGCCTCGCGTCAACTGGCGTCGCATTTGCAGGCCATCGGGGAAGCGGTCCCGTCCGTGATCTTGGTCGATGGTCCCAGCTCTCCGGAGGCGGTCTACGACCTTTTCGGCCGAATGCGGGACGTTCTCTGGCAGCAGTCTCATTGTTGGGTCGTTGCACTAGACGAAGGCCATCGATCAGCGGTCTTGAAGCCACCGGCCGATGCCTTCTTCGATCTGGTCCTACCCCTCGGGGAGTGGTCGACGAACGCCCTGGGCGACCTTCTTTCGCGACGTGCCAACGGGGAGCTTTCGGACCGGCTGATTACCGCTGCGGCCGCGGGTGCGGATGGAAGCCCACGCCAAGCGCTGCGGGCGCTGAGCTACGGGGTCGTCAATAACGAAGATCCTGCTGTTCTCTTGAACGAGCGAGGACGGCTCCTTGACCAGGCTGCTCAGTTGGGTCGGGCGCCGAGCATGCTGCTGGCCGAGTTGCTCGAACGAGAGCAGGCCAGCCCCTCCGATGCCGATCTGCAGGAATCACTCGGGGTAACGAGGGCGCGTCTCACGCAGATGTTCCACCAGTTGGCCAAGCACGATCTTGTCGTCTCCGAAACCGAACGAGCAGCCGGTCCCGGTCGACCGCGCACCGTCTACCGGCCCAACCTTCCACATGAGCGCTGAGCTGATCGAGCTTGCGGTGCGGCAAAGCGTCTTTCAGCCGCGCCATCAGTTCGCTCAATTGGCGGATTACCATGTCCCCTTCGACTCACTTAGTGCCAGTTCGAGGTTCGAGGAGAAGGCGCTTCGGGCGCTCCTCGTCCGCGATGGAGCGGTTGGCATTCTCGGTCCCCGCGGTGGGGGAAAGTCGAGTCTGATCGCCTATGTTTGCAGCAAGCTCCCGCAGAGCCATACCGCGCTGCGGGTACCGGTGAGCGGTGCCGACGAACCCACCTCGGTCAGCGTGATGGGAGCCGTAGCGCTGAGCGAGGCGCTCAAGGACCTCGCGATGGAGGATCGTCACCGTGAGGAAATCGAAGCGGCCCGGGCAGACGGGCGCACCTTCGAGGAAGTGCCGGGAAAAGTCGGCGGCACTCTCGGGGGCGGGGCCATTCCGGCGGCCGTTCACGCTGAGCTCGGCTCCTTGCGCGAACAGGTAGAGGTTAAGAGTCAGGCAGTCGACCGTCTCGGGGGGCTGGAGCGACTGATTGGAATTCTCCGCTCACGGGGGCTTCAACCGATCTTTGTCCTCGAGGACACGGAGGCGGCAATCGGCGGTTCCCACGCAGAGGAGGCTGAGCGCTTCTTTGCGGGTCCCGTGCACTCCTTCATCAACGAGCTAGACGCCGCTTTTCTGATTGCGGTCCAAGATGTTTTCGCTTCCACCCCGGCATTTCAGGCGCTGGCGGGCGCGTTTGCATTGGTCGAATTGCCGGACCTGGAGGAGGCAGAGATCGTTCCGGCGCTCATGCAAATCATCGAGCGCCGTTTGCTGCAGCACGGCGGCTCGGCATGGAGTGCGGACCAGCTTCTCTCCCCTGAGGCCCTGCAAGTCCTCGCCTCCCTCTATGGGGAGAACGGCTTCAACCTTCGCGAGACGCTGGCCGCTCTGCAGTCTGCCTGCGAATACGCGCTCGAATCGGGCGCGGACATCGTCAGTGCGGGGCGGGTGCGGGTAGCCGCCAATGACTGGCGCCAGCGAACCCGGCGCTGACCCCGTCGCCACCCATGCGGCGCTCGCATGAGAGACTCGCGCGATGCCAGCTTCACGTAGTTACGACAGGGCGCCGGCGGACATCCGGCCGGTGACGATCGATCCGGGGTTCGTGGAAAGCGCGGCGGGGTCGGCGCTGATCTCGATTGGGCGGACGCGGGTGATCTGCACCGCCTCGGTCCAGGAGCAGGTGCCGCGCTGGATGATGGGCAAGGGGAAAGGCTGGGTCACGGCCGAGTACGCGATGTTGCCCGCCTCCACCGGCGACCGCAAGCAGCGCGACATCGCCAAGGGCAAACAGGACGGGCGCGGGGTCGAGATCCAGCGGTTGATCGGGCGCGCGCTGCGTGTGGTGGTCGACTTCCGGGCGATGGGCGAACGCAGCGTCTACGTCGACTGCGACGTGCTCGAAGCCGACGGCGGCACCCGCTGCGCGGCGATCACCGGCGGCTACGTCGCCCTGCGCCAGGCCTTCCAGAAGCTGGTCGACAAGAAAGCGCTCGATTCGTTGCCGCTGACCGGCTCGGTCGCCGCGGTCAGCGTCGGCCTCGTCAACGGCCGCGCCCTCTGCGACCTCGACTACGGCGAGGACTCCAACGCCGAAGTCGACGCCAACGTGGTGATGACCGGCGACGGCGGCTTGGTCGAGGTTCAGGCCACCGCCGAGCGCACCCCGCTCTCGCGCGCCTCGCTGGACGAGCTGCTGGGCCTGGCCGAGAAGGGGATCGGCCGCCTGCGGGAGGTGCAGGAGCGGGTCTCGTGATCCTCGCCACCCGCAACGAGCACAAGCTGCGGGAGATGGCCGAGATGCTGCCGGGGGTGGACCTGAAGCCGCTGCCCGACGAGGTCGAGCTGCCCCCGGAGACCGGGGACAGCTTCGAGGCCAACGCGCTGATCAAGGCGCGCGCCGCCCACGCCGCCACCGGCGAGGTGACGATCGCCGACGACTCCGGGATCGAAGCGATGGACCTGGGCGGCGATCCTGGGATCTACTCCGCCCGCTACGCCGGCGAAGGGGCGAGCGACGAGACCAACCTGGCGAAGCTGCTGCGCGAAGTCGACGCGGCCGAGGGCGCCCGCCGCGCCGCCTACGTCTGTGCGATCGCCCTGATCGACGAGGGCGGCCACGAGTACGTCTTCGAAGCGACCTGTGAGGGAACGCTGCTGCGCGAGGGCCGCGGCGCGGGCGGCTTCGGCTACGACCCGGCCTTCGTCCCCGACGAGACCGGCCACAACGACCACCGCACGATGGCCGAGCTGAGCCCGGAGGAGAAGCACGCGATCAGCCACCGCGGCAAGGCGGTGCGGATGCTCGCCCGCCACCTCGGCCTGGAGCCTGAGGTCACGCCATGACCGGCAAAAGCCGGGCGGCAGCGCTCTCAATCGCCTCCAACTCGGTCCTGATCGCGCTCAAGCTCGCCGCCGGCGCGATCACCGGCTCGATCGCGATCATCACCGAGGCGATCCACTCGCTGATCGACCTCGTCGCCTCGGTCATCGCCTTCGTCTCGGTTCGCAAAGCCGACGAGCCGGCCGACGAGGAGCACCCCTACGGCCACGAGAAGGTCGAAAACCTGGCGGCGGCGATCGAGGGGATCTTGATCCTGGTCGGCGCCGCGATCATCGTCTACGAGGCGACCCACCGGCTCGTCGCCGGCTCCAGCGTCGAAAGCCTCGGCGTCGGCATCGCCGTGATGGGCTTCTCGACCGTCGCCAACCTGCTCGTCTCGTCTTATCTCTACCGCAAGGGCCGGGCGACCGATTCAGCGGCGCTGCAAGGCGACGCCGCCCACCTGCGCACCGACGCCCTCACCTCCCTAGGCGTCCTCGTCGGCTTGGCGCTGGTCAAGATCACTGGCGCCGCGGCCTTCGACTCGATCACGGCGCTGATCGTTGCCGGCGCGATCGTTTGGGCCGGGCTCAGCATCGTCCGCCGCTCCTCCGGAGTCCTCATCGACGAAGCCCTGCCGGAGCGGGAGATGGACCGGATCGAGGCGGCGATCGCCACCGCCCGCACCCCCGAGGTCGCCGGGTACCACAAGCTGCGCGCCCGTCGCGCCGGCTCCCGCCGCCACATCGACTTCCACGTCCAGTACCGCTCCGGCACCACCCTCGAGCGCGCCCACGAGCTCGCCCACGAGATGCGCGACTCGATCGAGGCCGAGGTCCCCCAGGCCGAGGTCCTGATCCACGTCGAGCCCGAGACCTCCTTCCGCGAGCGCGAAGAAGGCCCCTACCGCTCGGGGTAGATCCCGCCACCCCCGGACGCGAAGCGGAGGAGGTGGCGGTGTACTCAGGGAGGCGGCAGCAGGTTGACGCTGGCCGCGAGGCCGATCGCGACGAGGGTGATCGCGTAGCCGGTGTAGCCGCTGAAGGCGAAGAGGATCGCGGCGATCGCGCAGATGACGACTACCGTGATCCATGAGGCTCGGGCGAGGGTCACGGTCGGTATTTTCACGCAGATGCCCGACGCTGCCGCAGCCACCGCCCCCAGCGGGGAGTCCGCAGAGGCGGCGTTGGCGTTCCTGACCGAGATGTCGCCCGACCTGCGCGGCGCCGCGGTGCTGGGGCCCGAAGGCGAGGTCCTGGCCGCGAGCGGCGAGGAGCCGGAGCGCTGGGGGGAGGACGCCGCCGCCCTGTTCGCCGTCGCCGACGCTGCCGAGGGAGTGCCGGTCGAGCAGGTCCACATCGCCACCGAGCAGGGCGAGGTCTTCGCGATCCGCAACGCGGGGCTGGCTGCGGTCGCGGTCACCGAGCGCTTCGCCCTCGCCTCGCTGATGCTCTTCGACCTGCGCTCGATGCTGCGCGAGCTGGCGAGCGCGACTCCGAGATTCGGGGGGTCAGAGCCCCCAAAAGATCGGAGAGGCGACTGATGCCCCCCAAGCCGCACCGCGTCCTGCTCGAGCGCTTCTCCGCCTACGCCGACGAGGCCGCCGCCTACATGCGCCGCCGCCGGGTCGCGCGACGGCCCTTCGCCCGCCTCTACTACCCGAACGGCCGCAGCGCCGACCACGCCCAGGACACGACTGCCGGCGCCGAGCTCTTCGTCGCCGCCGGCCGCCTGATCGAGGTCGCCGGGAGAAGGGAGCGGGGATGACCGAGCTGCTCGACCAGGACGTCGCCGCCCGCGTCCTCTCCCGGGCGCTTGCCAACGGCGGCCGCTTCGCCGAGCTCTTCGCCGAACGGCGCCGCGGGCAGACGCTGGCGATCGACGAGCGGCGGATCGAGTCGGTGCAGTCGGGCGCCGAGGAGGGCGCCGGCGTCCGCGTCGTCGACGGCAACACGACCTACTTCGCCCACGTCGACGGCCTCGATCCCGCCGACCTCGAGCGGGCCGCCGGCGAAGCCGCGGCGGCGCTGAAGGCCGACCGCCGCGAGCCCCGGCCCCTGCAGGCGCGGGAGACGGCCTCGCTGCCGATCGAGCGAGCGCCCGAAGACGTCCCCGCCTCCCAGAAGGCGGCGATGCTGCGCGAGCTCGACGAGCGCGGGCGGGCGAAAGGCGCCGAGATCGCCCAGCTGATGGCCTCCTACGCCGAGGCCCGCCGCCAGGTCACGGTCGCCAACTCCGACGGCCTCTTCACCGGCGACGACCGCACCCGCGTCCGCATCGGCGTCCAGACCGTCGCCCGCCGCGACGGCGCCGTCGAGACCGGGATGGAGACGCTCGGGGCCCACCGCGGCTACGAGCTGCTCGAAGACGACCTGGCGCAGATCGCCGAGCGGGCGGCCATCAAGGCGCTGACCCTGCTCGACGCCGTGCCCGCCCCCTCGGGCTCGATGCCGGTCGTGGTCGGCGGCGGCTTCGGCGGCGTCCTCTTCCACGAGATGACCGGCCACGGGCTCGAGGCCGACCACGTCCAGAAGGGCGCGAGCGTCTACGCCGACAAGCTCGGCGAGCAGGTCGCCGAGCCGCTGCTGAACGCCTATGACGACGGCCGCCTCCCCGGCGAGTGGGGGAGCGATGCGATCGACGACGAGGGCCAGCCGACGCAGAAGACGCAGGTGATCGAGGGCGGTCGCCTCACCTCCTACCTCTACGACCACCTCACTGCCGAGCGCGCCGGGGTCGCCTCGACCGGCAACGGTCGCCGCGAGAGCTTCCGCCACCTGCCGATCCCGCGGATGACCAACACCTACATCGCCCCCGGCGACGCCACCCCGGAGGAGATGATCGCCGACGTATCTCGCGGCTTCTACGCGGTCTCCTTCGGCGGCGGCCAGGTCGACCCCGCCACCGGCGACTTCGTCTTCGGCGTCAACGAGGGCTACCTGATCGAGGACGGCAAGGTGACCAGCCCCTGCCGCGGCGCGACCCTGATCGGCAACTGCCTCGACGCGCTCGCCGCGATCGACGCCGTCGGCGACGACTTCTTCATGAAGACCGGGATGTGCGGCAAGGGCGGCCAGAAAGTGCCGGTCGGCACCGGCCAGGGCCACGTCCGCCTCCGCGCCCTCACGGTCGGGGGGACCGAGAGATGACAGCGGGAGCGTTTTATGACAGCGAGAGCGTTTGATGACTGACCTCAGCACCGTCGCGCACCGCGCAGTCGAGGCAGCGACCGGTGCAGGCGCCAGCGAGGCCGAGGCCTACGTCTCGCGCGAGGGCGGCCGCCAGGTCCGCGTCCACGGCGGCGAGGTGGAGAGCCTCACCGCGGCAGTGCAGAGCGGCGTCGGGGTGCGCGCCTGGATCGGCCACCGGGTCGGCTACGCCTACGGCACCGACCTCTCGGAGGTGGGCGTGGCGGCGATCGCGGCCCGCGCCGCCGAAGCGGCCGAAGTCGCCGACGAGGACGAGTTCGCGGCGCCGCCGCAGCCGGCGGAGATCGAGGCGCTGCCCGCGCTCAGCGACCCCTCGGTCGCCGAATGGGAGGCTTCGCGGGTGGCCGAGCTGGCGCTCGCGGTCGAGCGCACGGCGCTGGAGTCGGACCCGCGCCTGGTCGCGGTCGAGCAGGCCGTCTACGCCGATGCCAACGAGCAGGTGGCGATCGCCTCCTCGACCGGGGTCGCCGGCGAGTACGAGACCTCCAGCTGTTACGCCTACCTGCAGGCGCTGGCCGAGGGGGAGGGGGCGCGCGAGACCGGCCTCGGCTTCGGGCTCGCCCGCGGCCCGCGCGGCCTCGACCCGGAGGCGATCGGGGCCGAGGGCGCGCAGCGGGCGCTGGAGATGATCGGCGCCGGCAAGCCGGCCTCCCGCTCCTGCCCGGTCGTGCTCGACGAGACGGTTGCCGCCAGCTTCGTCGGCTTGATCGGCGCCGGCCTCAGCGGCCGTGCCGTCCAGCGCGGCCGCTCGCCCTTTGCCGGCCGGCTCGGAGAGGAGATAGCGAGCGAGGCCTTCGTCCTCTACGACGACGGCCGCGCCCCCGAGGGCCCGGCGTCCGCGCCGTTCGACGCCGAGGGCGTGCCGCGCCGCCGCACCGCCCTGATCGAGGGAGGGCGCCTGCGCTCCTACCTCTACGACACCTACAGCGCCAACCGCGAGGGTGGCGCCTCGACCGGAAACGCGGAGCGCCAGGGCTACCGCTCGCTGCCCTCGGTAGCGACCTCGAACCTGATCGTCACCCCCGGTCACCGCTCCTTCGAGCAGCTGCTGGCCGAGGCGGGGGAGGGGGTCTACGTCAACGACGTCGCCGGCCTGCATTCCGGCGTCAACCCCGTCACCGGCGTCTTCTCGGTCGGCGCATCGGGTCGGATGATCCGCGACGGAGCGCTCGCCGAGCCGGTGCGGGAGTTCACGATCGCCGGCGAGCTGATGGCGATGCTGGGTGCCGTCCGCGCTGCCGGATCGCAGCCTCGCTGGGTTCCGTTTGGGGGCTCGGTCAGTACTCCGTCGCTGCTGATCGGCGAGCTGGCGATCAGCGGTTCGTGACGTTTGGCTCTAGAGCGCCAGTTGTTACGCCGTAGCCACTGTTAGATTGCGCCGATCTCAAACCCCGAGGAGGACTTAAGACGTGACCAAGGCTGAGTTTCTTGACCAACTTGCCAGCGACGAGCGGCTCGGCAGCAAAAAAGCTGCCAGCGATGCCGTCGACGCTGTTCTCGAGGCCATCGCCGGCGCCCTGAGCAAGGGCGAGGAGGTCGCCTTCACCGGCTTCGGCAAATTCCACGTCGCCGAGCGCGGCCCGCGCCAGGGCGTCAACCCCCGCACCGGCGAAAGGATCACCATCCCCGGCGGCAAGGTGCCCCGCTTCTCCGCCGGCTCGGCCCTGAAGAGCCAGGTCAAAGGCTAGGGACCCTCTGGTCGGTTTCGCGGATCGGCTTGCGGCGCTCGTCGATGAGCGCCGCAGTCAGATCTGCCTCGGCCTCGACCCCGACCCGGCGAAGCTGGGCGGGGACGGGGCCGGTGACCCCCAGGCGCCAGCGGCCGAGCTGGCAGCCACCGCGGTCGCCGCTCACTGCCGCCGCCTGATCGAGCAGGCCGGCCCTGCTTGCGTCGCAGTAAAGCCGCAGCTCGCCTGCTTCGAGCGACTCGGCGCGCCCGGCTGGAGAGCGCTGGAAGAGACCTGCGCTGCCGCTCGCGACGCGGGCCTGCTGGTGGTTGCCGACGGCAAGCGCGGCGACGTCCCGGTCACCGCCGCTGCCTACGCGCAAGCGCTAGTGGGGGAGACGCAGACGCAGTGGGGGCCGGTCCGCGGCCTCGACGCCGATGCCTTCACGGCCAACCCGCTGCTGGGGCGCGACGCACTCGAGCCGCTCCTCACCGCGGCTGCGCAGGTCGGAGCGGGGATGTTCGCCCTCGTCCGCACCAGCAACCCCGGGGCAGCCGACCTGCAGGACCTTCCGGCCCCCGAGGCGCCGCTGCACGAGCGGCTGGCCGCGATCGTCGACGAGTTCTCCGAGCGGCTGCTCGGCGAGTCCGGGCTGAGCGGGATGGGGGCCGTCGTCGGCGCCACCGAGCCGCAGCACTTCGCCCGCATGCGCGAGCTGATGCCGCGCTCGATCTTCCTCATCCCTGGGGTGGGGGCCCAGGGCGGCCAGCCGGAGTTGTTGGGGGCGGCGTTCTCGGCCGGCCGCGCCGCCGGGCTCGTCGCTGCCTCCCGTGGAATCGCCGCCGACCCCGACCCCGCCGCCGCCGCGGAGCGCCTGCGGAGGACGGTCTGGGAGATATCAACCGCCTGATGACTCCTTTCAGGACTACGATCAAGCCGCTCTAACCGGTCTTCGCCCCAGCCAGATGGAAAAACGCACCAGCGCCGCCGCCCGTATCTTCGCCACCGTCGCCCTCGTCGTCGCGGTGCTCGTCGTCGTGGTCGTGGTCTCCTCGGCGATGAACAGCAGCAACTCGAGCAGTCATCACCGGAAGCTGCACCAGGCCCAGAAGGAATCGACCAAGCACCGGACCAAGGCCAAGACCTACACGGTGCAGACCGGCGACACGCTGACCGCGATCGCCCACAAGACCGGGGTGCCCGTCGCCGAAATCCTGGCGCTGAACCCCGAAGTGGATCCCCAGATCCTGATTGCCGGCCAGACGCTGAAGCTCAAATGAGCGGCCGGCGCCACGGCGCCGTGCTCTTGGTCGCGGTCCTGGCGGCGCTGCTGCTTACTACCGGCGCGGCCGCTGCGCCCCAGCAGAAAGGCGCGAACCGGCCGCCGCAGCTGCAGTCGCGCGCCTGGGGCGTGATCGACGCCCGCACCGGCGACGTCCTCACCTCGCACGCGTTGAACAAAGCGCTGCCGATCGCCAGCACGACGAAGCTGATGACCGCCTACGTGGCGATGAAAGACCTGCCGCTCGGCAAGATCGTCCGCGCCCAGCCCTACGAGCCCGAATACGGCGAGTCGCTGATGGGGCTGCGGGACGGGCAGCGGATCAGCGTCCGCGACCTCCTCTACGGGCTGATCCTGCGCAGCGGCAACGACGCCGCCCACACGCTGGCGATCGACGCCGCTGGCTCGGAAGCGCGCTTCGTCGCCCAGATGAACCGCTACGCGGCCGCGCTCGGCCTCTCCCACACCCATTATGCCAACCCGGTCGGGCTCGACCAGAAGGGCAACTACTCCTCGGCCGCCGACCTGATGACGCTGACCCGGCGCCTGCTGGCGATTCCCGCCTTCGCGAAGATCGCCGATTCCCGCCGCGCCGTCCTGCGCAGCGTCCGCCCGCGGCGGCGGATCGAGTCGATCAACGAGCTGCTGAAAATGGCCCCCTGGGTGACCGGGGTGAAGACCGGCCACACCTTCGGCGCCGAGTACGTGCTGGTCGGCTCCGGGCAGAAGCACGGGATCAGCCTGATCTCGGTCGTAATCGGCGCCTGGACCGACGAAGAACGCTTCGACGGCAACCTCGAGCTGCTCGAATGGGGCTTTCGCCAGTACCGGCACAAGCGGCCGATTCGCGCCGGCCAGGACCTGGCCGATCCCGAAATCCGCTACTCGGGAGGTCAGCTGCCGCTGCGGGCCGAACGCTCGCTGGCGGTGGGGCTGCGGCGCGGTCAGCAGGTCCAGGTGCGGGTGCAGGCGCCGAGCGAGGTGGAGGGCCCGCTGCGGCGCGGCAGGCGGCTCGGTCGCGCCGCCGTCTTCGTCGAGGGGCGCAAGGTCGGCAGCGTCCCCCTTCTCGCTTCCCGCTCGATCCCGAAAGCATCCGCCTTCGACCGCGCCAGAGCCTTCCTCGCAGACAATTGGCTCCCTATCGCGCTGGTGGCGTTCGTGATACTCATGCTTTCGGCAATGTGGCTGCGGCAGGTGGCCCGCAGGAAGGAAGCGAGGAGCGAATTCAGGTGAGCGCCAGGTGATCCTCACCGTGACCTTGAACGCGGCGATCGACCGCACTGTCGCCGTGCCGAATTTCCGCCTCGGCCGCCGCCACCGGGCGGTGGAGAGCCGCACCGTCGCCGGTGGTAAGGGCATCAACGTCGCCCGCGCGCTCAACCTGCTGGGGCGACCGGTGATCGCCACCGGCTTCGTCGGCGGCCCCACCGGCACCCGCGTGCTGGAACAGCTGCAGGAGGAGTCGGTGCTGACCGACTTCACCCGGATCGCCTCGGAGACCCGCGTCAACCTCGCGGTGATCGACCCCACCTCGGGGGAACAGACGGAGATCAACGAGCGCGGGCCGGCGGTCAGCCCCGAGGAGGTGCAGCGGCTCTTCGAGCGGATCGCCTACCTGGCGGGGGGAGCGAGGATCTGCGTCCTCGCCGGCTCGGTGCCGCCGGGGGCGGGAGACGACCTCTATGCGCGCCTGATCCAGGACCTCGGCCGCCGTGGCATCTCGGTCGTCCTCGACGCCGAGGGCGAGGCGATGCTGGAGGGCGTCCGCGCCGGCGCCTCGATGGTGACGCCGAACGAGCGCGAGGCCGAGGAGCTGGTCGGCCAGGAGTTCGCCGACCGCAGCGACCTCGCCCAGGGTCTGCTGGAGCTGGTGCGGCTGGGCGCCTCCGAGGCCGCGATCACCCGCCCCGACGGCTGCGTCGCCGCGGTGGGGGAAGGAAATTCACGCAGGTTGCTGGAGGTTCATACCGAGCCGCTGGAGGCGGTCTCCACCGTCGGCTCCGGCGACGCCTTCCTCGCCGGCTACGTCGCCGCCCGCTACGAGGGCCGCTCTCCCGAGGACTGTTTGGCTTACGGAGTGGCTTGTGGAGCCGAGTCGACGCAGCACTTCGGCGCCGGCACCGTCGACCGCAACCAGGTGGAGAGGCTGCTGGGCGAGGTCTCCGTGCACGACTTGGAGGTCCCCGCCGAAGTGTAGGCTGGCTTATTCAACGCCACGCCTTGGAGGACTAACTTGGAAATCGAAATCGGCCGCGGCAAGAAGGGTCGCCGCGCTTACGGATTCGACGACATCGCGATCGTTCCTTCCCGCCGGACGCGCGATCCTGACGACATCGACATCAGCTGGACCCTCGGTCCCTACCGCTTCGAGCTGCCGCTGGTTGCCTCGGCGATGGACGGGGTGGTGAGCCCGGAGACCGCAGTGCTCACCAACGAGCTCGGGGGCCTCGGGGTGCTCAACCTGGAGGGGATCTGGTCGCGCTTCGAGAACGCCGAGGAGAAGCTGGAGGCGATCGCCGCCGCGCCCAAGCACGAAGCGACGCGGCTGATGCAGCAGATCTACACCGAGCCGGTGAAGTCGGAGCTGATCGCCAAGCGGATCGAAGAAATCAAGGCCCGCGGGGCGGTCGTCTGCGGCTCGCTGACGCCGCAGAAAGTGCGCGAGCACTACGAGGTGGCGGTTGAGGCCGGCCTCGACATCCTCGTCATCCAGGGCACGGTGATCTCCGCCGAACACGTCTCGACCACGGTCGAGCCGCTGAACCTGAAGGAGTTCATCGCCGAGGTGCCGGTGCCGACCGTGGTCGGCGGCTGCGCCTCCTACTCGACCGGGCTGCACCTGATGCGGACGGGGGCGGTGGGCGTCCTCGTCGGGGTTGGCCCCGGCGCCGCCTGCACTACCCGCGGCGTGCTCGGGATCGGCGTCCCGCAGGCGACGGCGATCGCCGACGTCGCGGCCGCCCGCGCCCAGCACATGCTGGAGACCGGCGAGTACGTGAACGTGATCGCCGACGGCGGCATGCGAACCGGCGGCGACGTCTCCAAGGCGATCGCCTGCGGCGCCGACTCGGTGATGATCGGCTCGCCGCTGGCCCGGGCCAAAGAGGCCCCGGGTCGCGGCTTCCACTGGGGGATGGCGACCTTCCATCCCTCGCTGCCGCGCGGCACCCGCGTCTCGACCAAGCAGGACGGGACGCTGGAGGAGATCCTCCTCGGCCCGGCCAAGGAGAACGACGGCACCTTCAACCTGATGGGGGCGCTGAAAACCTCGATGGCCACCTGCGGCTACGAGGACATCCGCTCCTTCCAGCGGGCCGAGGTGATGGTCGCGCCGGCGCTGATGAGCGAGGGGAAGAAGCTGCAGAACGAGCAGTCGGTCGGCATGGGCTCGAATGGGCGGGCCGCGGTGTCGACTGGGGTCGCCGTATCGGATGACTGAGGGGGTCCAGGCCGCTCGACCCGCGGGTCCTGTCGCGGCAGGGGACCCACCCCCTCTTGCGCAGCAAGAGGGGGTCCCCCCTACCGCGCCACCCACGGGAAGGGCGGTTGAGGAGGTCCTTGTCCTCGATTTCGGGGGGCAGTATTCGCAGTTGATTGCCCGTCGAATCCGGGAATGTGGAGTTTTCGCTGAGCTGCTGCCGGCGAATACTTCGGTGGAGAAGATCAAGGCGCGGAAGCCGAAGGGGTTAGTGCTTTCGGGGGGTCCGGCGTCGGTTTACGAGCCGGGGGCGCCGGAATTCCCTACGCAGCTGCTGGACCTGGACGTCCCGATGCTGGGGATCTGTTACGGGATGCAGGCGATGGTGCTGGCGCTCGGCGGGCGGGTCGAGTCGGCCGAGACGGGGGAGTTCGGGCGGACCGATCTGGTGCTGCGGGACGGCGGCGGGCGGCTGCTCGGCGGCCTGCCCGAGGAGCAGAGCTGCTGGATGAGCCACCGCGATGCGGTCTTCGAGGCGCCGGAGGGATTCACTGCGCTCGCTTCGAGCCCAAGCTCGCCGGTGGCGGCGCTGGAGATGCCCGATCGCGGCCTCTACGGGATCCAGTTCCACCCCGAGGTCGTCCACACTCCCTACGGGACCGAGATCCTCACCCGCTTCCTGCGCGACGTCGCCGGCTGCACCGAGGAGTGGTCGCCGCAATCGGTGATCGCCGAGCAGGTGGAGAAGATCCGAGCCCAGGTGGGGGAGGGAAAAGTGATCTGCGGCCTCTCCGGCGGCGTCGACTCCTCGGTTGCCGCCCTGCTCGTCCACAAAGCGGTGGGGGACAAGCTCACCTGCGTTTTCGTCGACCACGGGCTGATGCGGATGAACGAGGCCGAGCAGGTGGTCGAGGCCTTCAGCCAGTTCGGGATCCCGCTCGTCCACGTCAACGCCGAAGAGCGCTTTCTCGAGAAGCTCGCCGGGGTCGACGACCCGGAGCGCAAGCGCAAGATCATCGGCGCCGAGTTCATCCGCGTCTTCGAGGAGGAGGCGGCGAAGCTCGAGGACGTCAGCTACCTGGTCCAGGGCACGCTCTACTCCGACGTGATCGAGTCCGGCGGCTCCGACCACGCGGCGACGATCAAGTCCCACCACAACGTCGGCGGCCTGCCCGAGGACCTCGAATTCGAGCTGGTCGAGCCGCTGCGGATGCTGTTCAAGGACGAGGTGCGGGCGGTCGGCGCCGAGCTCGGCCTGCCGGAGCGGATGGTCTGGCGCCAGCCCTTCCCGGGGCCGGGCTTGGGCATCCGCATCGTCGGCGGCGAGGTGACCAAGGAGCGGCTCGACGTCCTCCGAGCCGCCGACGCGATCCTGCAGGAGGAGATCCGCGCCGCCGAGCTCTACCGCCAGCTCTGGCAGTCGTTCTGCGTCCTGCCGGTGGTCCGCTCCGTCGGAGTGCAGGGGGACGGCCGCACCTACGCCTACCCGATCGTGATCCGCGCGGTCACCTCCGACGACGCGATGACCGCCGACTGGGCTCGGCTCCCCTACGACCTCCTGGAGCGGGTCTCCAACCGGATCATCAATGAGATCCGCGACGTCAACCGCGTCGCCCTCGACATCTCTTCGAAGCCGCCGGCGACGATCGAGTGGGAGTAGGCCGCTGCCGCGCCTGGCAGCGTTAGCCGGCTTCAGCCGCCGAGCTCGACGAGCCCGTTTCGAAGTTGGCCAGGGCCACCACGGCGGAGATCGTCCGCTCGTCCTGCTCCGACTCCTCGGCACGACGGTTGCTGGCCTCCTGGGCCTTCAGCACCCGCTCGGTCGCTTCTTTGAGGGCAGCGTTGACCTCGCGCCACCCCTGCCGGTCGAGGTGCAGCGGCATCCAGCTGAAGGTGGTGTCCTCCCGGTCGTCCATCGTCCCCGCCTCCAGCGCGGTCACTGCCCTCTCGATGAAGGTCTGCAATGAGGCTGCGGTGACGCTTCCGCGCACCGAGCGCGGCACCTGGCGCCAGGTCTGGTTGCCGATGAACGCCTGCGGCTTGGCCTTGTAGAAGTGCTCGGTGGCTCCCCGCCGCTGTGCCGTCTCCACCAGTTCCAAGCAGCCGCAGCGCTCGAGCGTGCGCGTGTGGTAGGAGACGTGGGTGAGGCCTGTGTCCAGCTCGGAGGCGAGCATGTTTGGGCTCGCGACCCGTTCCGAGAGGATTTCCAGGATCTGGATGCGAACCGGATGCGCCAGCGCTTTGACAAGTCGCTGGTCGATCGGGTCTGGCCGCTGCTGCTTCATCGGGGCTCCTTCGAGTGGGGGCGGGTACGGCATTGTTCGCCGCTCACTCGTACATATAGAGGATTCATCTCCATCAATCCAGAACACTAAATTTCTTTAAAAAGATCGCTGGAAGTTGAGCGCAAATAGGGAGCTTTGAACTACATCCCGGTTGCACGGGTGATGCCGAAGATCAGCGCGAACCCGAGGGCGGTGAGGAGCACCCTCGGCCACGAGCCCTGGGCGTGGGCCTCGGGCAGCAGATCGGCGGCTCCGATGTAGAGGAAGATGCCGCAGTAGACGCAGAGGACGTAGCTGAGCGTGTGGTCGGAGATCGAGGCTTGCGTGCCGACGATCGCGCCCAGCAGCGGCGCCAGCGCGTCGATCGCCAGCCACCTGGCCGCGGCACGGCGGTTGCCCGAACGGCGCAGGACGTAGCTGACGGTGTTGAGGCCGTCGGCGAAGTCGTGGCTGATAACCGCGAGGAAGACGAGCAGCCCCGTGGCGGAATCGACGCCGAAGGCAAAGCCGATGCCGAGCCCGTCGAGGAAGCTGTGCGCGGAGAGGCCGGCGGCGCCGAGGACGCCGACCCGTTCGCCGCCGAGGGCCTCGACCGCCTCGGCCCGGTTGTGGAGGACCAGCATCCGCTCGACGAGGAAGAAGCCGAGGAAGCCGGCGGCGACGAGGGCGGTGCCGAGGTCGGCGTCTTCGATTCCCTTGAGGCCCTCGGGAAGGACGTCGAGCAGCGCCACCGCAACCACCACGCCGCCGGTCAGCGCCAGCATGGTGGGAAGGCGGTCGGAGAAGCGCAGTCCCATCCTGCCGCCGATCAACGTCGCCAGCACGGTCAGCCCCGCCAGCGGGATCGCGATCGACACGTCAGTTCCCCCGCTCGTTGCAGCGGGGGCAGATCCCGCGCAGGAGGACGTCGTGGGCGGTGACCTCGAAGTCCGCCCGCTCGCCGAGCGCCTCGATCGCCCGCTCGAGCTGGGGGTCGGAGAAGGGGACGAGGCGCCCGCAGCGGATGCAGACCATGTGGTGGTGGTGCCCGCCGGGGTCGTTGCGCTCGAAGGCGACGACTTCGCCGCCGACGTCGACCCGGTGCACGAGCTCCAGTTGCTCCAGCTGCTCGAGGGTGCGGTAGACGCTCGCCCGGCCGACGTTCGGCAGCCGCCGATCGATCTCCAGAGCGGTGAGTGCGCAGCTCTCGCCACCCAGCAGCTCGATCACCTTCTGGCGCGCCGCTCCGGTCCGGAACCCCGCCTCGTTGAGGCGCCTCTTCGCTCGCTCGGCCCAGCTCATGCCGAGGAGCCTACATGAAAATGAGACTCGTTCTTATTTAAATCAGGAGTAGGCGTCCCACTTTTCCAAGTACGGAAGCGGGTCGAAGGGGGAGCCGCCCTCATACCAGCCAGGCGGTCCCCACATCTCGAAGTGGAGGTGGCAGCCCTGGGCGTCGCCGGTGTCGCCGACGACGCCGATCGGCTGGCCGGTGCGGACGGTTTCGCCGGTGTGCAGGGGGGAGGGTTCGGCCAGGTGGGCGTACATGAAGTCGTCGGGGGTGCCGCGGCCGTCGATGACGACGTAGTTGCCGGCGGCGCTCTGGTAGCCGGAGTACTGGACGATGCCGCCGCGGGCGGCGACGAGCGGCGTGCCGCAGGCGGCCCCAACGTCCTGACCCTGGTGGGTGTGGCCGGAGCGGGGGGCACCGAAGCGACCGGCGCCCATCTCGAATTCATGCGGGCCGAGGACCGGGAAGGCGTAGCCGTAGAAGGCGAAGTTGAGGGTGAGGGCCGTCGAGGAGGTCGCCTTGCGCGCGGCCGGGGCCGGAGTCGCCGTCGATTGCGGGCTGATCCGGAAGCTGTAGCGGCCGTTGCGGGCTGGTCGCCCTTCGTTGGTGGTGCCGTCCCAGCGGACTTTGTTCGGCACGTTGGGGGCGACGTTTTCGCGGTAGAAGGTCTTGACGACTTCGCCGGTCGCGCTGACGACTTCGATCTGCAGGTCGTTTTCCGGCTGGCTGCTGCCGATCGTGTAGGTCAGCTTGGGATAGCGGTAGCCGAAGTAGAAGGACTTGCGCGGCGTCGTTTCAGCGGAGACCAGGGTCAGCGCGCCGGCGCTCGGGGCGCTGGAAGGAGCCCCGGACGGGCTGCCTTTGGCAGTGGGGGCCGCGCCGGGAGTGCCGGCGCCACCGGTCGTCGCCGCTGCGGCTCGGCCGGCGAAGAACGCCAGCACTGCCACCACGACCGCTACGCCTAATTTTCCGGCCATCCTCGGCCGGACGAACCCAGTGCTGCTCAACCGCTCGCCCTCTCTTTCCGTCGCCTGCGGAGTTAGCTGACGGGCTCGCGCTGAAAGAGTCGCGCTACGGACTGGTTCGTCCGATTCGCCCCGGAGACCTGCTCGGCCTCTTCGGTTCCTCCGCTCCCGCTCGGTGGCCCGAACGGGATTCGGCTATTGCTCGGGCGGCAGCATACATCCGGATGCGGCTATCATCCCCCGGCCGCGTGGTTCGTCCGCGCGGTTTTTGCGCGATGAAGACCTTTGTAGCCACTCCAGCCAACCGCCAGCGCGACTGGTACGTCGTCGATGCCGAGGGCAAGACCCTGGGCCGTCTTGCAACGCAGATTGCGGACACGCTGCGCGGCAAGCGCAAGCCGGAGTACACCCCGCACGTCGACACCGGCGACTTCGTCGTCGTCGTCAACGCGGAGAAAATCCGGGTCACCGGCGACAAGCTGGCGCAGAAGACCTACTACCGCCACAGCGGCTACCCCGGCGGGATCAAGTCCCGCACCCTTGGCGAGATGCTCGAGCGCAAGCCCGAGGAAGTGATCCGCAAGGCCGTGAAGGGGATGCTGCCGCGCAACCGGCTCGCCCGCCAGCAGCTGACCAAGCTGAAGGTGTACGCCGGGCCCGACCACCCGCACGCGGCGCAGCAGCCGAAACCGATGGAGACCGACTGAACTTGATGGACGACGAGACTCGCAACGAAGAGACCACCGAGGAGACGCCTCAGGAGCAGGCGCCCGAGGCCGCCGCTGAGGAGCAGCCGGTTGCCGAGGAGCAGCCTTCCGAGGAGGGTGGAGATGAGCAGCCGTCCGAGGAGGTTGCAGAGGAGGAGCCGTCCGAGGTTGTGGCTGAGGAGCCCGTGGCCGAGGAGGTGACGGCTCCAGAGCCCGATCAGGAGATCGAGGAGCCTGCGGCCGAGGAGAAGAAGAAAGACGTCATTCCCGGGGCTGACCTGGAGCCGATCTTGGTCGAGCCGGAGCAGCCGGAGCTGAGCGCGGAGGAGCGCGCTCGCCTGGAAGCCGAGGAAGAAGAGAAAGCTCGTCGCGAAGCCGAACTCGCCGCCGCCGAGGAAGCCGACTCCGCGGCCGCCAGCCGGGCGCCGGCGAAAATGGACAAAGGCGCCCGCTTCCTCGCCACCGGCAAACGCAAGAGCTCGATTGCCCGCGTCATCCTCGTGCCCGGCAACGGCAGGATCGAGATCAACAAGCGCAGCCTCGAGGAGTTCTTCCCGCGGCCCCTGCACCAGACGATGGTCAAGCAGCCGCTCGCGGTCTCCGGCTACGAGGGCAACGTCGACGTTCGCGTCCGCGTTCACGGCGGCGGCATCAGCGGCCAAGCCGGCGCGATCCGCCACGGCGTCGCCCGCGCCCTGACCGAGATCGATTCCGAGCTGCGCCCCGACCTCAAGCGCCGCGGCTTCCTCACCCGCGACGCCCGGGTCAAGGAGCGGCGCAAGGCCGGCCTGAAGAAGGCGCGTAAGCGGCCGCAGTTCAGCAAGCGCTGATTTGGACGGGGTGAAGACCGCGCGCAAGCTCTTCGGCACCGACGGGGTCCGGGGAGAGGCCGGAATCTTCCTCACCGCCGAGCTGGCCACGGCCCTGGGCCGGGCCACCACCGCCACCCTCGAGGCCGAGCGGCCGCAGGTCCTGATCGTCCGCGACACCCGCGAGTCGGGGCCGATGCTGGAGTCCGCCCTGGCCGCCGGGATCGCCGCCGCGGGCGGCGACGCGCTGCTGGCCGGCGTGCTCCCGACCCCTGCCGCCGCGATCCTCGTCAAGCGCCTCGGGCTCGACCTCGCCGCGGTCGTCTCCGCCTCCCACAACCCCTTCGGCGACAACGGGATCAAGTTCTTCGACGCTAACGGCGTCAAGCTCGCCGACGAGGTCGAGGCCCAGATTGAGGCGCAGATCGACGAGGCTCCGGCGGCCGAGCAGCCCGGCCACGTGCGCGAGCTGAACGGCGGCCTCGAGGACTACCTGCGCGAGCTGCAGGCCGCCTTCCCACTCGACCTCTCCGGCCGCCGCGTCCTCCTCGACTGCGCCAACGGCGCCACCTTCCGCGCCGCCCCGGCGATCTTCGAGCGCCTCGGCGCCGAGGTGGAGACGATCGGGACCGAGCCCGACGGCCGCAACATCAACGCCGGCTGCGGCTCCACCCACGTCGAGGCCCTGGCCGAGCGCGTCGCCGCCTCCGGGGCAGAAATCGGCTTTGCCTTCGACGGCGACGGCGACCGCGTCCTCGCCGTCGACGGCTCCGGCCGCATCCACGACGGCGACGAGCTGATCTCCTTGGCGGCACGGGGGATGAAGGCGCGCGGGGAGCTGAACGGCGGCGGCGTCGTGGTCACCGTGATGAGCAACTACGGCTTCCACCAGGCGATGGCGGAGGAGGGGATCGAGGTGGCGGTCACCCAGGTCGGCGACCGCTACGTGATCGACGAGATGCTGCGGCGCGGCTGGAAGCTCGGCGGCGAGCAGTCGGGCCACATCATCTGCAGCGAGTTCGTCTCCACCGGCGACGGCATCGCCGCGGCGCTGATGACGATGCGCGAGCTCGGCGCGGCCGGTCTCGAGAAGGCAGTGCCGATGAGCAAGCTGCCGCAGGTCCTCGTCAACGTCAAGGTCGCCGACCGCGAGGCGATCGCCGGCGCCGCCGCGGTCTGGGAGGCGGTCGAGCGCGAGAACGGCGCCCTCGAGGGCCGCGGCCGCGTCCTCCTGCG
Organism: Solirubrobacterales bacterium; assembly: GCA_051954115.1. Lineage (GTDB taxonomy): Bacteria > Actinomycetota > Thermoleophilia > Solirubrobacterales > 70-9 > VAYN01. Next base: position 106,062 of record JBQCIB010000001.1, read on the forward strand.
TCCCTCCGGCACCGAGCCGCTGGTGCGGGTGATGGCCGAGGCTCCCACCGACGAGGAGGCCAACGCCGTCTGTGAGCGCCTGGCCGACCTCGTTCGCCAAGAGCTCGCCTGACAGGGATCGGGTCATAGTCCCAATCGAGCCCGTCGAGCTGCGCGGCAACCTGGTGGCGATCGAGCCGTTGAGCGCTGAGCACGCCGCCGGTTTGCTGGCCGCTGCCGATTCCGAGGTCTTCTCCTGGCTCCCGTATCCGCGACCGACGGATATCGGCTCGACCTCCTATTGGGACTTCGACGATCCCCTCCCTTCGGTTGCGCGCGCCTAGCCGCGAGTGGCGAGTTAACTTGCCTATAGGCTGGTTAACTCGCCAATGACTGAGGATCAGTCGGGCTCGAGCCCTTCCCCAGCTACCCTTACTCGCCTTCGTGTGCGGCATCGTTGGATATGTGGGCACGAGGCCCTGTGAGGAGCTGCTGCTCTCGGGTCTCGAAAAGCTCGAATACCGGGGCTACGACTCGGCCGGTCTCTCCGTGCTCGCGGACGGGCACGTGGAGAGCGTCCACGCGGTCGGCAACCTCGCCAACCTCCGTGCCGCGGTCGAGGCGCGAGCCGAAAACGGCGCCGGGCCGCTGCCGCCGTCCGAGACCGGCATCGCCCACACCCGCTGGGCGACCCACGGGCGCGTCACCGAGGCGAACGCCCACCCCCACGACGACAGCTCCGGCCAGGTCCACATCGTCCTCAACGGGATCGTCGAGAACCACAGCGAGCTGCGCCGCCGCCTGCAGGAGCAAGGGCAGGAGTTCAGCTCCGAAACCGACGCCGAGGTCGTCGCCCACCTGATCGCCAGTCACTATGAGGGCGATCTCGCTGGGGCGGTGCGGGCGGCCTACGCCGAGCTGCGCGGCCACTACGCCTTCGTCGCCATGCACGCCGCCGAGCCGCAGCGGCTGGTCGGCGCCCGCAAGGAGTGCCCGCTGGTCGCCGGCGTCGGCGAGGGGGAGACCTTTCTCGCTTCGGCGATCCCGGCCTTCCTCGCCGACACCCGGGTCGCGATGCCGATCGAAAACGGGGAGATCGTCGAAGTCGAAGCCGGCGCGGTGCGGATCACCGACACCGAGGGCAACCCGATCGAGCGGGGGACCGAAGAGGTGACCTGGGACGCCGACGCGGCCGAGAAAGCCGGCTACGAGACCTTCATGCTGAAGGAGATCCACGAACAGGCCGACGCGGTCGCCGAGACGATCACCGACCGCCTCCCCGGCACCGAGGGGGTCGATCTCTCAGGCGTCGGGCTCGCCGACGAGTTCCTGCGCGACGTCGGGCGGATCGTGATCGTCGCCTGCGGCACCAGCTACCACGCCGGCCTGGTCGGCCGGTACGCGATCGAGGAGTGGGCGCGGGTGCCGGTGGAAATGGACATCGCCTCCGAGTACCGCTACCGCAACCCGGTGGTCGGGCCGAAGGACCTGGTGATTGGGATCACCCAGTCGGGCGAGACCGCCGACACCCTGGCGGCGATGCGGCTGGCGCGCGAGGCGGGGGCGACGGTGCTGGGGATCACCAACATCATGGGCAGCCAGGCGACCCGCGACGCCGATGCCGTCCTCTACACCCGCGCCGGCCTGGAGATCGGCGTCGCCGCGACCAAGACCTTCGTCGCCCAGGTGGCGGCGATGTACCTGCTGGGGCTGCGCCTGGCCGAGCTGCGGGGGACGCTGCCGCCGAAGCGCCTGCGCGAGCTGGTCGCCGAGATGAAGGCGCTGCCCTCGAAGATGGAGGAGACGCTGGCGGCGAGCGAAGAGGCGGCGCGGGGGATCGCCGACAGGCACGGAAAGGAGAACTTCTTCCTCTATCTCGGCCGCCACATCGGCTTGCCGGTCTGCCTCGAGGGGGCGCTGAAGCTGAAGGAGATCAGCTACATCCCGACCGACGCCTATGCGGCGGGGGAGATGAAGCACGGGCCGATCGCGCTGCTCGACGAGTCGACCCCGGTCGTCTGCATCGCCACCGAGAGCCCGGTGCTGGAGAAGGTCCTCTCCAACGTCGAGGAGGTGCGGGCGCGCGGTGCCACCACGATCGCGGTCGCGACCGCGGGCGACGAGCGGGTCGCCGAGGTCGCCGACGAAATGGTCGAGGTGGCGGCGACGGACTGGATCCTGCAGCCGATCGTCGCCGTCCTGCCGCTGCAGCTGATCGCCTACGAGATCGCCCGTGCCCGCGACCTCAACGTCGACCAGCCCCGCAATCTGGCCAAGACGGTCACGGTTGAGTGAAGCTGTGTGCAAGAGGGACGCTAGGATGCCCGCCTTCGTGAAGCTTCGTCTCGTCCTCCTCGTGCTTCTCGCGGCTGCTACCGCTCTGCTCGCCGCCGGCTGCGGCGGTGGCGGCGACAGCAGCAGCGGCACCGATCCCGCCTCGGTGGTGCCCGCCAAGGCGCCGGCCTACCTCGACTTCACCCTCCGCCCCGAAGGTGAAACGAAGAAGAACATCGAAGAACTGGCCAAGAACCTCGCGGGGGTCAACGATCTCGGCGGACTGATCGTCGCCGAGATCGAACGCGCGGCTTCGGAAGACAACGTCGAGATCGAATTCGAAGAAGACGTCGAACCCTGGCTGGGCGAAGAAGGCGGTCTCTTCTTGCAGGAATACGCGAACGAAGACTTCGAAGAGGCCGGGGCCGCGATCCAGGTCACCAACGAAGGCGAAGCGCGCGAATTCCTCGAAAAGCAGGTGGGATCCGAAGGAGAACCGGCAAAGAAGGGCTCCTACGAAGGCGTTGACTTCTGGGTCGAACCCGACGGGACCACCCTCGGCGTCTTCGACGGGCTCGGCGTCTTCGCCGACAGCGAAGCGGTGTTCAAGTCGATGGTCGAAGCGTCGAACGGCGAGAACCTGGGCGAAGAAGGGGCTTTCACCGAAGCGATCGACAACGTGCCCGACGAAAGCGCGGCGGACGTCTACGTCGACGTCGGCGGGCTGATCGAAGAAGCCGGCGGAGAAATCAACCCCGAAACGCAGCTCTTCCTCGACAGCGTCGGGATCGAACCGAAGGAAGCGACCGCGGTGGCGAGCCTCATCCCGGGTTCGAACCAGGTCGAGGTCGACATCAGCACCAACCTCAGCGGCGACAACCCGCCCTCGGGCGATGCCTCCGAACTGCTCGGCTCCTTGCCCGCCGATTCGGTGGGCGCCCTCGCCTCGGCCGAATTCGGCAAGCGCTTCAACGAAGGGATCGACAAGATCGACGAACAGGGAATCCCTGGCCAGGTGCCGCCGCACCAGCTGATGAAAGGGCTGAAGGAAGCGGGCATCGACCTCGAAGCGATCGCCTCCTCGATCGGCGACGTCGGCCTCTTCGTCGAAGGCAACAGCGAACGGAACCTCAGCGGCGCCTTGGTGCTGACCACCGAAGACGCCACGCAGGCGAAGAACACCGTCTCCAGCCTAGGCCTCTTCCTGCGCGCCAGCGGGACCCCCGGCGTCACCGCGATCAACGGCAAGGCGAGCGGCTTCTCGATCCGCAGCCCTGAACTGGGCCGCCAGCCGGTCGTCGTGATCTCCAAGGACAAGCGGATCGCGATCGGCTACGGGCTCGAGTCGGCGCTGGCCGGGGTGGAAGAAGGCGGCGAAACCCTCGCCGACTCGCCCACCTACAAGGAAGCCGTGAGCGCCCTCGGCAACACCCCGATCACGGCTTTCGTCGACGGCCCCGCGGCCCTGAAGCTCGCCTCCGCCCTGGTCCCGCCCGGCGAAGAAGGCTTCACCGAAGCAAAGAAGTACCTGACGAAGATCGACTACCTGGCGCTGGGGTCCGAAGCGTCGGGTGGGCTTGCGACGGCGAAGCTGATCGTCGGCGTCGGCAAGTAACGGCTAGGGACCAAAGCTCATTCGGTACAGGGGACGGGCATTCCCCTCCCTCCCTGGGTTACTCGCCAGATCGCTTCCAGCTGACCGCGAAGGTCGCTGGGGCGAGTAACAGGACGCCGGTCGGTCCGGGGAATACCCGTCCCCTCCACAACAGAGCTCCGGCACACGCCGATGGCTCGTCAGTTGTCGGCTAGAAGTTGCGTGGTTCCTTTCGGTCGCTCAGCGTCCATAAGGAACCGGGGAATTGGTGACGGCATAGGGTGGGCAGATGGAGGCTTGGCTGAAGCCGCTCTATGACGCCGAGGGGATGCGGGGGGTTGATCGGTGGGCAATTGAGGGGCGGGGGGTGCCTTCGCTGGAGTTGATGGAGGCTGCCGGTAGGGCAGTGGCCGAGGCGGTGGCGGGGTTGGCGCCGGAGGGGCCGGTACGGGTCGTTTGTGGGAAGGGGAACAACGGTGGCGATGGGTTCGTGGCGGCGCGGCTGCTGCGGGAGATGGGGTTCGAGGTGGAGGCGCTGCTGCTCTGGCCGGGGGAGGAGCTGCGGGGGGACGCGGCGGTTAACTTCGAACGGTTTGGAGGGGAGGTGGTCGAGGAGGATGTAGCCGCGCGGCTTACTGGTTCTGGGGCAGTCGTCGACGCGATCTTCGGGACCGGCTTCGAAGGGGCGCCGCGGGAGCCGGCGGCTGGGGCGATTGAAGCGATCAACGTCTGCGGCGCGCCGGTCGTCGCCTGCGACATCGCCTCCGGGGTCGATGCCTCGACGGGGGAGGTGGCGGGGGAAGCGGTTGAGGCCGACGTCACCGTCAGCTTCCATGCCGCCAAGCTCGGCCAGCGGATCGCACCCGGCAAGTGGCACACCGGCGAGCTGCGGGTGGCGCCGATCGGGATTCCGGCGGGGGCGCCTGGCGAGGCCGTCGGCGGCGAGATCGATCCCGCGGTCCTCGAACTCGCTCCCCACCGCGGCCCGCAGTCGACCAAGTTCAGCTCGGGGCAGGTGGGGATCGCGGGCGGCTCGCGCGGCCTCACCGGTGCGGTGCGGATGGCCTCGCTGGCGGCGATCCGGGCCGGCGCCGGGTACGCAACCGTCGCCGTGCCCGCGGACCTCGAGCTGGTCTTCGAGATCGCCCAGCCGGAGGTGATGTCGGTCGCCTGCCCCGGCGGCGACGGTTGCCTGGTGCCGGCTTCCGAAAAGGCGGTGCTGCGGGTCTTCGAGCGCGCGGCCGCCGGGGTGCTCGGCCCCGGCCTCGGTCGCGATCCCGGCTCCTTCGAGCTGGCGCGGGAGATCGCCGGCAAGATCGAGGCACCGCTGGTGATCGACGCCGACGGCCTCAACGCTTTCGCCGGCCGCCTTGGAGAGCTGTCCGGGCGCGCGGCGCCGACGGTGCTGACGCCGCATGCCGGTGAGCTCGGTCGCCTGCTCGAACGCGACTCCTCCGAGATCGACGCCCACCGTCTCGCCTCCGCCAAAGAGGCCGCCCAGGCGGCGGGCGCGATCCTCCTCCTCAAGGGCGACGACACGATCGTCACCGACGGCGAGCGGGTCGCCGTCAACGCGATCTCGGCCCCGGCGCTTGCCACTGCCGGCAGCGGCGACGTCCTCTCGGGGATGATCGCGGCCTTCCTCGCGCGTGGCTTCGAGCCCTTCGCCGCCGTTTGTGCTGCGGTCGTCGCCCACGCTCGCGCCGGCCGCGAGGCGGCCCGACAGGTGGGGGCGGCGGAGTCGGTGATCGCGAGCGACGTGATCGCGGCGATCCCCGCGGCGCTGCGTCCCGACGGGCGCGTCGAATAACCTCGCGCCTGTGAAGACCGCTGGCGAGATCATGGACCGCGACGTCCCGACCCTCGATCCGGGGGACGACGCCCGCACCGCCATCGACCTGCTCGCGAAGACCGACCTCGGCGCGATCCCGGTGATCGACGAGGGGCGCAAGGTGGTCGGGATCGTCAGCGAGTCGGACCTGATCCTCAGCGAGGAGGAATCCGACCTCCACCTCCCGCACTACCTCGAAATCATGGGCGGGATCGTCTTCGTCGGCTCGATGAAGGGGTTCGAGGAGCGGCTCGAGAAAGCCTTCGCGACCGAGGTCTCGGAGCTGATGACCGCGGATCCGATCGTCGCCCACGAGTACGAGGCGGCCGAGCGGGTGGCGAAGAAAATCGCCGACCACCATCACAACCACCTGCCGGTGGTCGACGAGGACGGGCACCTGGTCGGCATGGTCACCAGGGCCGACGCGCTCGCTGCCCTCGTCGCCGACGCGGAGTAGCCCATGGAGCGGGCAACCGCCCGGATCGACTACGGGGCGATCAGCGCCAACTGCGCCCGCTTGAAGGCGGAGCTGGGGGAGGCGGAGCTCTGCGCGGTGGTCAAGGCCGACGGCTACGGTCACGGCGCCGAAGCCAGCGCCCGCGCGGCGCTCGCGGGCGGGGCGACGCGGCTCGCCGTGGCGACCGCCGCCGAGGCCGCCGAGCTCGGATCGCTCTTCCCCGAGGTGCCGCTGCTGACGATGGGGGCGCTGACCGTCGACGAGGTCGAGGTCGCCCTCGGCGCCGGCGCCGAGCTGGCGCTCTGGCGCGAGGACTTCCGCCGGGTCATCGCCGATCGCGCCCGCGCGCATGGTCGGCCGGCGCGGGTCCACGTCAAGTACGACAGCGGCATGGGACGGCTCGGCAACCGCGAGCCGGAGGAGGTGCTGGAGCTGGTTCGCGCCTGCGCCGTCGATCCCGACCTCGAGCTGGCCGGGATCTGGACCCACTTCGCCACCGCCGACGAACTCGACTCCGCCTATTTCAATGAGCAGCTGGAGCGCTTCGAGATGGTCGCCGCCACGGTCAAGGACCAGCATCCGGGAGCGCTGATCCACGCCGCCAACAGCGCCGCCGTCCTCCGCGACCGCCGCTCCCACTTCGAGATGGCCCGCTGTGGCGTCGCCATCTACGGCCTCGATCCCTTCCAGCGCGACCCCGCCGAGCAGGGGCTGCGCCCGGCCTTGACCCTGCGCTCGCACGTTGCCGACGTCAAGCGCTTCCCCGCGGGCGCCAGCGCCGGCTACGGTCGCAGGTGGAAGGCCCCCGTCGACACCTGGGTGGGGGTGGTCCCGCTCGGCTACGGCGACGGCGTCCGCCGCGCGCTGACCAACGACGCCGACGTCCTCGTGCGGGGCCGCCGCCACCCGCTGGTGGGAACGGTCTCGATGGACAACATCACGATCGACCTCGGCCCGGAGACCGAGGTGCAGCCGGGAGACGAGGCGGTGCTGATCGGCCGCCAGGACGAGGAGCAGATCCTCGCCGAGGAGGTGGCTCGGCGCCTGGAGACGATCAATTACGAGGTGACCTGCGCGATCTCCCCGCGGGTACCACGGAGGGCGGTATGAGCACGGTCGAGCGACTTGAGGCGGCGCCGGTCGTCGAGGCCGCTCGCGGGGCCCTGCGGAACGGTGATCCCGCCTGGATCGTCGGCGGCGCGGTGCGCGACGCCGTGCTCGGGCGCGAGGTGACCGATCTCGATCTCGCCGTCGCCGGCGATCCCGGAACCGCGGCGCGGACGCTCGCCGAGGCGATCGGCGAGCACGCCTTCGAGCTCTCCGCCGAGTTCCGCACCTGGCGGGTCGTCGCTCCCCACCATGGCTGGCAGATCGACCTCACCGCCCTGCGCGGCGAGAGCATCGAGTCCGACCTCACAGAGCGCGACTTCACGATCGGCGCAGTCGCCGTCCCCTTGGCCGGGGGCGAGCCGATCGATCCCTACGCCGGCCTGGTCGACCTTGCCGACAAGCGCCTCCGCGCGGTCAGCGAGAAGAGCTTCACCGACGACCCCCTGCGGCTCCTGCGAGCTGCCCGTCTGGCGGCGGAAATGGATCTTGAGATCGAGCCGCGCACCGTGGGGCTAGCCCACGCGGTCGCTGCGCGTGCAGCCGACCCGGCCGGCGAGCGCCAGCTGGCCGAGCTGCGGCAGCTGCTGGGCGGCCCGGATCCGCTGCGAGGGCTGCGGCTGCTCGGGGACCTGGGGCTGACCGCGGTGGTGCTGCCGGAGGTCGAGGAGCTGCGCGGGGTCGAGCAGGGACCCAACCACCACCTCGACGTCTACGACCACACGATCGCCGTGCTCGAGCACACGCTCGAAGTCGAGCGCGACCTCGACCGCTTCGCCGGCGAGCGCGCTGCCGAGGTCGGGGCGCTGCTCGACGAACCGCTCGCCGACGAGATGACCCGCCGCGCCGCGCTCCGCTTCGGCGCCCTCTTCCACGACATCGCCAAGCCGCAGACGCGGGCCGAACGCGACGGCTTCGTCGGCTTCCGCGGCCACGACCAGGTTGGAGCCGAGGTGATCGGTCGCATCTGCAAGCGACTGCGAGCCAGCCGCAAGCTCACCCAGCACCTGCAGGGGCTGGCGCTGCACCACCTGCGCCTCGGCTTCCTGATCGCGGAGATGCCGCTGCCGCCGCGCCGGGTCCACGCCTACCTGCGGGCGACCGAACCGGTCGCCGTCGACGTCACCCTGCTGACCGTCGCCGACCGCCTCTCCGCTCGCGGCAAAGGCCCGATTGCAAGCCCGGAGATGGTCGCCGCGCACCTTCAGCTCGCCCGCGAGATGATCGCCGCCGCCCTCGACTGGGGACGCGAAGGGCCGCCGCCACCGCTCCTGCGCGGCGACGAGGTGGCCGCCGAGCTGGGGATCGAGCCCGGTCCCGAGCTCGGCTCGGCGATGGCCGAGCTGGAGGCGGCGCAGTATGCAGGCGAAGTAACCGACCGCGCCGGGGCCATCGAGCACCTGCGTCGTTAGATACGCTCCCCGCCGCATGGCCAAAGAGGAAAAGATCGAAATGGAGGGGGAGATCACCGAGGCTCTCCCCAACACGATGTTCCGGGTCAAACTGGACAACGGCCACGAGGTCCTCGGCCACATCTCTGGAAAGATGCGCCGTCACTACATCCGCATCCTCCCGGGCGACCGCGTGAAGATCGAGCTTTCTCCGTACGACCTCGATAGAGGTCGGATCACCTACCGCTACAAATAATCGTTCGGCCGCGGGTCCGCGAGCTCTGCGACCAGCGCCGACCAGGCGAAGTCCCTGGCGCCTAAGCCGGTGCCGTAGCGCGGGTCGTAGTACTCGCGCAGGCCTTCGCGGGCGACGGCGCCGATCACGCCATCGGCGAGCCGCTGCGCCTCTTCCTCATAACCGAGTCGCCGCAGGCCGAGCCAGACCATCCAGGCGGAGTTGACCCAGGTCGGGCCGCGCCAGTAGCGGCGGATCGGCCCGTGGCCGCCGTCGGGTTCGTAGCCGCGCTCGTCGGCCGCAACCGAGGGTGGGGCGACCGGCGTCCAAAACTCGCTCTCGTTCAGCAGGTGCTCCTCGACCAGCCGCCGGCCGATCTCCTCCGGTAGGTCGGGCAAAGCCAGCGGCGCCAGCGAGGCCCAGGTCTTCACCGGGATCCGGCCGCCCGGCTGGGCCTCGTCGAAGAAGAGCCCCCGACCCTCGTCCCAAAGGCGCTCGACCAAGGCCGGCGTCGCCGATTGCTGTCCCAGCGCCTGCAGCGAGAGCGACCAAAACGTGTTGACGAGGACCTCGCAGAGAACCGGCTCGCCGGCATCGCGCAGTCGCCGCGCGTCCCAGCCGAATCTGCGGTTGCGGTGGACCAGCAGCGGGAACCCGAGGCGGCCGTTCGAACGCCAACCCCAGACCGGTTCGAACTTCGGCGAGGCGTCGAGCCCCGACTCGTCGGGCTGGACGATCCAGAGCAGGCCGTCGCCCTCGAGGTCGCGGTTGGCGCGCAGCCACTCGACCTGCTTGGCGATCCGCGGCTCCTCGTTCGGGTCGCCGACCGCGATTCGCCAGGCCCAGGCGAGCAGCGGCGGCTGGATCGACTCGGTCTGGAATGAATTACGCGAGGCGACGTTGTAGAAGAGCAGCCGCAGCGGGGTGACCGGCCGCCGCCAGAAGATCGTGTGGCCGACGAAGCCGTCGGGCCGCTGGGCGGCGAGCAGGCTCTCGAGCTCGGCCCGGGCGCGCTGCGGCTCGAAGCGCCGCCAGACGATCGTCGCGAAGCAGGAGTCCCAGTACCACTGCCACGGATAGCGGCCGGGGCTCGGCTCGGTGTATTCGAAGCGGGTCTCGCCGCGGCTGCCGCCGACCCAGTTCTGCCGCAGCACCCGCTCGGCCTCGGCGAGGACCGCCTCGCGCTCGGGCCCCTCAGGCATTCGTGCGGCGCATCTCGCGCAGCGCCAGCGACCCCAGCACGACCAGCAGGCCGGCCAGCGCCAGCAGCCCCGGCCAGGTGTCGGCCCAGGTGACGCTGCCGACGAAGCCCTGGCGCGCCGCTTCGACCACGTGGGTCACCGGGTTGACTTCGGCGACCTTCTCCAGCCAAGGCTGCAGCAGTTCCAGCGGGGCGTAGGCCGGCGTCAGCAGTACCAGCCCCATCATTCCCGCCTGCATCAGCGGGGCCGCCGACTGGCTCTTGTAGTGGAGGGCGAGCATCGAGCCCCAGCAGGCGGCGACCGCCGCCATCACCGCGACCATCAGGTAGCAGACGATCAAGCCGTCGATTCCCGGCCAATGGGCGCCGATGACGAAGGCGATCGCCAGCACGAAGGTCGCGGGGACGAAGGCGCGAAGGCTGGCGGCGAGGACGTTGCCGGTCAGCAGGACCCAGCGCGGAGCGGGGGAGACGAGCAGGCGGTCGACCCAGCCCTGCTCGTAGTCGCGGGCAAGGTTGACGCCGGCGGCGGCGCCGGTGAAGCCCGCTCCCTGCAGCATGCTGACCGGGACGATGAAGCTCTCGTAAGAGTCGGTGTTGAAGCCGCTCAGGTGGATGAGGCCCCCGAAGACGCCGTTCAAGCCGAGGAAGAAGATCGTCGGCGCCAGCACGCCGGGGATCGCTGCACCCGGCACCCGCACGAGCTCGTTCTTCGCCCGCACCATCAGTGCGACGATCGTCGTCAGGTTGGTGCGCCAGGCGGGCGGAGCCGGCGTTCTCAGGGCGGTCGCCTCCATCAGCCCACCCGCAGCCGGTGTCTTAGGGCGCTGGCGCTCAGGCCCAGGCCGAGGAGGACGATCCCGGCGATCGCCGCTACCGCCTCCAGCGTCTGCTTCGCCTCGATGCCGGAGATGATCGGCTCTCGCACTCCTTCCACGATGAAGCTGAGCGGGTTGTACGCGGCAATCGTCTTCGCCGGCTCGATCATCAGCTCCCGCGGGAAGAAAGCGGAGGAGAGGAAGAGGACGACGAGGACCAGCGGGAAGAGCCCCTGGACGACGCTGGCGCTGCCCGTGCGCAGGGCGATCGCGGCGCCGATGCCGCCGACCGCCAGAGCCGAGGCGGTGATCAGCGCCATCGCCAGCAGCGCCCCCGGCACCCCGCCCTCGATGTGGGCGCCGAAGACCAGCCCGATCGCGAGGAACCAGATCGAGGCGAAGAGGCCCAGCGCCGCCGTCCCCGCCAGCCGACCCAGCACGATCGCGAAGCGCGGGATCGGGGCGGCGAAGAGGCGATCGGTGAAGCCCATCTCGATGTCGACCGCGAAGGCGATGCCGCCGCTGTTGCCGGCGAGCATCATCGACTGCATCATCGAGCCGGCGAGCATGAACTGGAGGAAGCTCTGGACCGGCGGGAAGCCCGGCAGTTCGATTCCCGCGCCGGCGCCGCCGGTCTGGATCGCCAGCAGCAGGGTGGGGAAGACGACGATCGGGCTGATCAGCTGCGGGCGGCGGAAGGTCTGGCGGATCGAGCGCGCCCCTAACGCCCGCACCACCCGCGCACTGGCCGCGAAGCTGCTCACGCTCGCGCCGGCTCCTCGTCCCGGCTCTCTTCGCCCTGGCCTTCCTCCTCGCGTTCGAGGTGATGGCCGGTCTTGGCGACGAAGACGTCGTCGAGGGTCGGCCGCACCAGCTCCAGCGACTCGACCGCGACACCGGCCTCGTCCAGCGCCCGCACCACGCGGGGGATGTCGGCAGCGCCGTTCTCGACCTCAAGCAGGACGCGGTTCTCGCCCTTCGGCGGCCGCAGCTGCCCGAGCTCGCCGACCGCCCGTTCGGCCTCCGGCACCGCTCCCTCGCCGACCACTAGCTCGACGTGCGGGTTACCGACCTCCCCCTTCAGCGCCTCCGGCGTACCCTCGGCGACGATGCGGCCACGGTCGATGATCCCGACGTTGTCGGCGAGCTGGTCGGCCTCCTCCCGGTACTGGGTGGTGAGGAAGACGGTGGTGCCGTCGTCGTTCAGCGCCTGCACCTCTTCCCAGATCGTCTTCCGGCTGACCGGATCGAGGCCGGTGGTCGGCTCGTCGAGGAAGAGAACGCGCGGTTCGTGCACCAGCGCCGCGGCGAGGTCGAGCCGCCGCTTCATCCCGCCGGAGTAGCCGCCGACCCGCCGGTCGGCGGCGTAGGTGAGGCCGACCCGCTCCAGCAGGTCGTCGGCGCGCTTGCGCCCGGCGGCGGTCGGCAGGCCTTGCAGGGTCGCCTGCAGGCGGATCAGCTCGCGGCCGGTCATCAGCGGGTCGAGCGCCGCTTCCTGCAGCGCGACCCCGATCGAGGCGCGCACCTGGCGCGCCTCGCGGACGACGTCGTAGCCGGCGACCTCGGCGTGGCCGCCGGTCGGCAGCAGCAGCGTCGTCAGCATCCGCACCGTCGTCGTCTTGCCGGCCCCGTTGGGACCGAGGAAGCCGTAGATCTCCCCCTCGTCGACCTGCAGGTCGATCCCCTGTACGGCCAGCACCTCGCCGAAGGCGCGCTCGAGCCGCTCGACGACGATCGCCGGCACGCCTAAGCCTCCGAGCGCTCGCCCTGGGCGAGCGGAGGCACTGCCTCGACCCAGCGGCGGTCGTTGGCCCGCTCCAGCGCCTCGGCGGCGTCGAGCAGCAGCTCGTCCCGTCCCCAGGCGGCCTGCAACTGCAGGGCGACCGGCAGCCCCTCGGAGGAGCCGACCGGGACGCTGATCGCGGGGATGCCGGTGAGGTTGGCGAGGGCGCCGCCGCGGACGTTGGCCTGGTCGGCGGTGAGGGTGCCGGAGGGCAGCTCGACCAGCGGCGCTTCCAGCGGCGGCGCCACCGCCGGCACCGTCGGCCAGGCGATCACGTCGACCTCTTCGAAGACCCGGGCCAGGGTGCGGCGGGCGATCGTCCGCACCTGGTGCGACTTGACCGTCGCCACCGCCGGCAGCAGCAGCCGGTACTTGAGCAGGCCGCGGCCGAGGGGGCTGAGCCCGGGGTCGAGGTCGTTGAGTCGTTCGGGGGTGACGCCGCCGAGGCTCTCGCTGTTGGCGATCAGGACCGTCGCCAGCGTCGCCGCCGGCAGTTCGGGGAGCTCGATCTCGCGCAGCTCGCCGCCGGTCTCGCGCCGCAGGTCCTCGATCGCCGCCTCGCAGGCCTCGCGGACCGCGGGCGCGACGTCTTCGGAGACCTCGTTGCGGACGACGCCGATACGGAGGCCACTGGGCTCGCCGCTCCGCAGCTCTTCGCCGAAGAGGGCCGAGCCGAGCAGGCGGCAGTCGCCGGCGTCGGCGCAGAGCGGGCCGGAGACGATCGTGGTCGAGACGCCGGCCATGTGGTGCCCCGCCATCGCCGAACGGCCGAAGGTCGGCTTCAAGCCGGTGAGTCCGCAGTAGGCGGCCGGGTAGCGGATCGAGCCGACCCCGTCGGCGCCGACCGCGCCGGCGACCAGGCGAGCGGAGACGGCGGCCGCGGGGCCGCTGGAGGAACCGCCCGGGCAGCGCTCCGGATTCCAGGGATTGGCGGCGGGTCCGTAGACGGAGACGTTGCCGGTGCTGCTGGCACCGAGCTCGTGCATGTTGCCGACGCCGACGATCACCGCACCGGCGTCCCGAAGGGCGCGGTAGGGCCCCGACTCGCCCGGCTGGGGGTCGGTGAGCATCTCGGCGGCGCCGAAGCGCTGGGCGCGCCAGGGCAGCGGCCACTCGTCCTTGATCACGACCGGGACGCCGTGGAGAGGGCCGGCCGGGGCCTGCGCCAGCATCTCGCGCGAGCGCTCGGGGAAGGTCTCGACGACCGCGTTGATCTCCGGGTTCCGCTCCTCGATCTGCGCCAGCGTCGCCTCCAGCAGCTCGGCGGGGTCGACGTCCCCGGCAGCGATTGCCGCCGCCTGGTCGCGCAGCGAGAGGTCGAGCGCCTCGCTCATCGGCTCGGCGGCGCCTTCGAGAGATCGAGGTCGCGCTCGGAAGCGACGGCGCTGGTGTCGAGTTCGAGCAGCTCGAGGATCGGCGGCCAGAACGTCTCGTGGGCGGCCCGCATCACCGCCAGCTCGATCTCGTCGGCCTCGACGCCGTAGGCGGCGAGCGCCGCTGGGATGAAGTCGTCTGCGCTCTGGGAAGCCTCCATGGGCGTGGCAACCCTAACGGGCGACTTGGCCGGGATCGTGCAAGAGCGCCCGCAGCGCCGCATCCAGCCGCAGCGGACGGCAAGATTGGCGCCGCAACTGGGCTCAGTGGCCCGTGTTGCCTGAAACGATGCGATTCGCAGAGACCAAGACCTCGTCCCGCCGCGCCTGGGCGCTGCTCGGGGCCGCCGCCTGCCTGTTGGCGGCGCTGATCGCGATCGCGGCGCCCCGCGAGGCCGACTCGGCGCCGCTGCGGGTCGTCGTCCTTGGTCAGACCGCGGAAACCCCGCCGGCCTCCTGCCCGGGCAAGATCGTCAACAACGTCGAGATCACGCCCTGCCGCGTCGAGGGGCACGTGACCGGCTTCCAGGCGATCGCCGACGGCATCGCCCGCCCCTACGAAGCGCCCTTCGAAGGGAAGATCGTCGCCTGGTCGATCACGCTCGCCAAGCCCTCGACCAAGGAAACGAAAACGACCACCGACGAGGTGAGCTTCTTCAACGACTTCCTCGGCTCGCCCTCGGAGGCGCGGATCGGCATCCTGCGCCCGGTCGAAAACACCAAGCCGCCGAAATACACGCTCGTCCGCCAGAGCCCCCTCGAGGTTCTCAACCCCTACTTCGGCAGCACCCCCGTCTTCGCCCTCGACCATCCCCTCACCGTCCTCAAGGGCCAGATCGTCGCCCTCACCGTGCCCACCTGGGCGCCGATGTTCGCCTTCAACGTCTCCGCCGAAAACACCTGGCGCGGCAGCCGCCTGCCCGAACACTGCTCCTCCAAGGAAGACATCCAGAACGGGCACCCCCAGCAGGGCGTTGGCAAGACCAAGACCTACGGCTGCTACTACTCGAACGCCCGCCTGCTCTACACGGCGACGCTAGTCAAGAAGCCGTAACGAAGCCGGCGCAGAACTTTTGGTTTCTGCGCGCCACTCGTGCGCCCGCGAGCTTCAGCATCGCCGCGATGCTCACGCTGGCGCTCATCGTTTGGCAGGCCCTCGGCTTTCCTGAAGTGGAAGATCCGATCCCGGACAAGATTGGCTTTGCCTCGATTGTGGGATTCGCAGGAGCCGGCGGAGTCCTAGCAGTCGTCTTTAACGTGGTCGTTCGGCCACGAAGGCGCGATTGGGTGATCAGCTTCGGGACCTTTATCGGGTTTTGCGTCGGTGTTGTCTTGTATGGCCTATCTCTCCTCGCTCAGCTAATATCCAGCTTATGAAATCTTTTGTCAGAGAACATGGGCGAGCGATTATCGTCATGGCAGTTGTGTCCTACATGGCTGCGGTCCTAGCGGGCGGCAGCATGGTTGTCCTCTATGCGGCTTCGATCGCGTGCTTTGCGATCTGGCTCTGGTGGGAAGCGAGAAAAGGGCGGTTCGACTAAAGCGCGTCCTGGCGCAGCCCGCAGTAAGGGCAGTCGCTGACGTCCAGGCCGATCAGCTGGTCGCAGCGGCGGCAGGCGCGGAGATTCTCGGGGCTGCGCGGAAGGGATGAGGCGGAAGGGGCGAGGGGGAGGACCATCGCCACCGGCTCCATCTCCTCGCCGGTCTCGCGGTCGACGTAGACCGAGCCGGGTTCGGCGTGGGCAAGGGCCTCGCGGCCCGAGGCCGCGGCGCGCATCCGGTAGAGCTGCTTCTCGTTCATCGCCGGGAAGACTATTAGCTTGGGCGGGCGATGAAGGTCCTCATCTTTCACGGCTACATGCTGCGGGGCACTGGCAGCAACATCTACAACGTCAACCTGGCGCGGGCGCTGGCCCGCCTCGGCCATGAGGTGCACCTGCTCTGCCAGGACCGCAAGGTCCGGATCGACGGGGTGCAGATCCACAACCCGGACATCGGCGGCCTGCTGCCCGTCTACGTGAAGGACCCTTATGAGGGTTTTGAGGTGAAGACCTTCCCGGAGCTGACCGAGGAGGAGCTCGACCGCTATGTCGAGGCGAACGTGGCCGCCGTGCGCGAAGTAGCAGAGGCGGCCGGCGGGATCGACCTCGCGCTTGCCAACCACCTCGTGATGGGTCCGTCGATCCTGGCGCAGGCAGGCGTGGCCCCCTTCGCGGCCAAGATCCACGGCTCGGCGCTCGAGTACACGGTCAAGCCGCACCCTCGCTTCCTGCCCTACGCGCGGGAGGGGATGGAAGCCGCCAATGGAGTCCTTGTCGGCTCCGGCCACACCGCCGAGTCCCTCTGGGCCGCTCTCTCGGATCTGCCGGACCTGCCCCGGAAGACGCGGCTCGGCCCGCCTGGCGTGGACGTCGAGGAGTTCCGGCCCGATGGCCCACGTGAGCCCCTCATCGCCTTCGTCGGCAAGCTGATCGTCTCCAAGGGCGTGGACCTGCTGTTGGCGGCCTGGCCCTTGGTGCGAGCCGCTCACCTCGAGGTCCGCCTGGAGATCGCCGGCTTCGGTGCCTATGAGGAGGGTCTGCGGCGCCTGCTGGCGGCGCTGGAGCGAGGTGATCTGGACGGCGCCCGTGAGGTCGCCCGCCTCGGTTGGTCTCTCGAGGGCGGAGAGGAGAGGCCGCTGCCGATCCTCAGCGCCTTCCTCGCCGATCCACCGCAGGGCTACGCCGAGATGGCGCGTGCCGCCGCCGGCTCGGTCGAGTTCATCGGCCGGCTCGAGCACGGCGAGGTCGCCGAGCTCTTCCCCCGGGCCGAGGCGATGGTCATGCCCAGCACCTTCCCCGAGGCCTTCGGGATGGTCGCCGTAGAGGCCGCCGCCTGCGGCGCCCTGCCGGTCTCCGCGGGGCACTCCGGGATGCTCGAGGTCTCCCGCCAGCTCTCCGCGGCGCTGCCTCAGCCCGTCAGCCCTCTGACCTCGTTCCCGGTCGAAGAGGGAGCGGTCGAGGCGATCGCCGCTCGCCTCAATGCCTGGCTCGCCCTTCCAGAAAACGATCGTGCCGCGGCGCGGCAGGCCCTGGTCGAGACCGTCAGCCGGCTCTGGAGCTGGGAGGGAGTGGCTCGCGGAGTGCTTGCCGCCGCGGCCGGAGAACTCGACGATCTGCCCCTTCCAGCGAGCTAGTGCCAAGCGTCACCTGGGACCGCAAAGCCTCCCGCCGCCGCTTCAATAGAATGCCCGCCGCCCAATGTACGGCCGTCTGCCCATAGTGAAGATGCTGCTGGCAACGATCGCCCTGGCGGTCGTCATGTCCGCAGTCATGGTCTCGATCAACTGGGACGGCCAGGAGGCCTCCACCGCCGCGCCGAAGATCGACGATCTCCTCAACGTGATGATCGTCATCTCCTCGTTCGTCTTTTCGCTGGTGATCGTGATGCTCTTCTACGCCCTCTACAAATTCAAAGCCAAGCCCGGCGACGAGTCCGACGGCGAGCCGATCCACGGCAACACCCGCCTCGAGATCGCCTGGACCCTGATCCCGACGATCATCGTCCTCTTCGGCGCCGGCTACAGCTGGAGTGTCTTGAGCGAAATCGAAGAAAAGAAGCCCAACGCGCTCACGGTCGACGTCTTCTCCCAGCAGTACGCCTGGAGCTTCGCCTACCCGGGCAAAGGCTACGTCTGGAAAGAAGGCGAATTCCACGTTCCGGTCAACCGCCAGATCCAGTTCAAGATGCACGCTCAGGACGTGATCCACTCCTTCTGGGTTCCCGAGTGGCGGATCAAGAAAGACAACGTTCCCGGGATCACGACGACCGCTATCGTCACTCCGGACAAGGTGGGGACCTACCAGCTGGTCTGCACCGAGCTCTGCGGCTTCGGGCACGCGACGATGCGGGCCAAAGTCGTGGTCGAGCCCGAATCGAAGTGGAAGGAATGGGTTGAAGGATTGACCCAGAAAGCGCCGCCGGAACTGATGGAATCGGTCGAACAGGACACCGAAACGAACGCCGGGAACCTCGGGGCCGGCGGGGCATAATTGGAGATAGCTGATGGTTGCTGCGATTAAGAGACCGGGTTGGACCCGAGGAATCCTCGGAGCGATCGCTTTCGGCGCTTTCGGCTTCGGCCTCGTGGTGGCGCTGCGGGCGATCTCCGGGCTGCCGATCTATCAGACCGAACAGACCGGCTACCCGCACGTCGTCGTGCCGGCGATCCTCGCCCCGCTCGGCTTCCTGGCCGGGTTCGGCTGCTTCGACTACTGGCTGCGCTGGGCCGCCGGCCTGCCGACGATCCCCGACGATCACTCCCAGCACGGGGCGAAGAGCTGGAAGGACTACTTCCGCTTCAACACCGACCACAAGGTGATCGGCATCCAGTACGTCTGCACCACCTTCTTCTTCTTCTTCGTCGGCGGGCTGATGGCGATGCTGATCCGGGCCGAGCTGGCGCAGCCGGGCACCCAGATCGTCGACGCCGCCACCTACAACAGCCTCTTCTCGACCCACGCGGTGCTGATGATCTTCGTCTTCGTGATCCCGGTCTTCGCCGGGCTCGCGAACTACGTCCTGCCGCTGATGATCGGCGCGCCGGACATGGCGTTCCCGCGCCTCAACGCGCTCAGCTTCTGGATGCTGCCGCTGGCCGGCCTGCTCTTCATCGGCAGCTTCCTCGCTCCGGGCGGCGCCTTCGACGCCGGCTGGACGGGCTACGCGCCGCTCTCGACCGGGGCTCCGCTGGGCCAGTCCTTCTTCAACCTCGGAGTCCAGTTCGCGGGTGCCTCCTCGATCGCCACGGCGCTGAACTTCCTGGTCACGATCATCACCATGCGGGCGCCGGGCATGACCTTCTGGCGGATGCCGCTGCTGGTCTGGGCGAACCTCTCGACCTCGCTGCTGGTCGTCGCCGCGACCCCGTTCATCGCCGGCGTCCAGTTCATGGTCCTCTTCGACCGCATCCTGCACACCAACTTCTTCGACTTCGCGGCCGGCGGCGACGTGATCAGCTACCAGCACATCTTCTGGTTCTACTCACACCCGGCGGTCTACATCATGATGCTGCCCGGGTTCGGGATCATCTCCGAGGTCATCTCGACCCACGCCCGCAAGCCGATCTTCGGCTACCGGCTGATGGCGCTGGCGCTGATCGGGATCGTCGTCCTCAGCTACTCGGTCTGGGCGCACCACATGTTCGTCGCCGGGATGTTCTCCTGGCTGCGGGTGCCGATGATGATCACCACCCTGCTGATCGCGGTGCCGACCGGGATCAAGATCTTCTCCTGGCTGGGGACGCTCTTCTTCGGGAAGATCCACACCTACTCGACGGCGATGCTGTTCGCGCTCGCCTTCATCGTCACCTTCACGATCGGTGGGATCTCGGGCGTGATGCTCGGCATGGTGCCGATCGACATCCACGTCTCCGACACCTACTTCATCGTCGCCCACATCCACTTCGTCCTCTTTGGCGGCTCGGTCTTCACGATCTTCGCCGGCGTCTACCACTGGTTCCCGAAGATGACGGGCCGGATGTACGACGAGAAGCTGGGGCGGGTCCACTTCTGGGGCACCCTGATCGGCACCTGGGGCACCTTCCTGCCGATGCACTGGGTCGGGATGGACGGGATGCCTCGGCGCGTCGCCGACTACGCCGAACAGTTCGGCAACTGGAACCTGCTGATCAGCTGCTTCGCCTTCATGCTCGGCGCCGTCCAGCTCGTCTTCCTTTACAACATGATCGTCAGCTGGCGCTTCGGCCCGAAGGCCGAGGCCAACCCCTGGCGCGCCAACTCGATCGAGTGGCAGGTCTCCTCGCCGCCGCCGATCTTCAACTTCGACGAGATCCCCCGCGTGGTCGGTGGCCCGTACGAGTACGGGATCCCGGGAGCCAAACACGCGATCATGGCCGGCGAAGGGGCCGAGGTTCCGGCCGCTGAGCCGAGCGTGGTGGGTACCAGCTCATGACGGTGGAGCAGGCTGACGAGCGCAAGCCGCTGCTGGTCTTCCTCAACGAGGTGGCCGGTGGGCGCAAGCTACTGCAGGCGGTGCGCGACCGCCAGGGCCAGGTCTCCGGCGTCGTCGTCGCCGCGCCGCAGAACCAGCCTTCGGTCGGCCAGCTGATCGACACCGGCGAGATCCGCGAGGCCGCCCGCGCCCGGGTCGAGGTGACGATGGCGTTGCTGAGCGAGTTCGGCATCAGCTCGGTCGGCGAGGTGATGGACCCCGAGCCGTCGCTGGCGCTCGACGACGCCGTGCGGGCGCATTGTCCCGGCGAGGTGCTGCTCTCCTGCCTTTCCGACACCCGCTTCGGCTTCATGCGCCGCGACCTCGTCGAGTGGGCGCGCGAGCGGGTCGAGCCGGAGGTCAAGCTGACCCACATCCCGGTCCGGATCGAAGACGACGCAATTCGTTGGGACCTCAATCACACCCTCGTGGTGGCTACCAAGACCGTCGCCGCGCCCGACCTGGTCAACCGCATGAAGGAGCGCGCCGGCATCCGCCCGCACCGCTTCACGATCGTCTGCCCTCGGGCCGAGGACGTCAGCGAGGCGCAGGTGGTCCGCGACCTCGCCTCGACTCTCGCCGAGCTCTACCGCGCCGACATCGACGCCACCGGCCAGCCGATGAGCCCCGATCCCTTCTACGCGGTGAAAAACGCGATCGAGCACTACCGGATCGACGACATCCTGATCTCGACCTTCGCCGGCGAGCGCTCGCAGTGGCTCGAGGACAACCTGATCGGCCGCGTGCGCGACATTACCGAGAAGTCCGTCGAGCACATCGAGGTCGGCCGGCCCGCGACCGCCGTCGTCGCCGCCGTCGCCGAAGGGGAGGCAAGCTGATGGAGAGCGCATCGGTAGCGGTCGGCCACGCTCACGCCGACCACCATCACGGGCCGCCGGAGGCCAACCAGAGCTCGCGGATCGACCGCCAGACGCTCGGCATCCTCCTCTTCATCGTCTCCGAGGTGATGCTGTTCGGGGCGTTTTTCGCCTCCTACTTCTTCCTTCGCGTCGTCGTCAACCCGCCGAGCTGGCCGCCGCACCCCTACACCCTGCCGGTTGCGGTGGCGGGAATGAACACCGCGATCCTGGTCTCCTCGAGCTTCACGATCCACTACGCGCTGGAGTCGATCCGCCGCGGCAACCGCGCCGGGATGAAACTCGGCCTCGTCGCCACCTGGCTGCTGGGCGCGACCTTCCTCTTCATCCAGATCAACGAGTACGTGCACCTGGGCTTCAGCGCCCGTGACTTCTCGTTCGGCTCGATCTTCTACAGCCTCACCGGCCTCCACGGAGCCCACGTCTTCGTCGGGCTCTGCCTGCTTACGTTCGCGACGATCCGCGCCTTCCGCGGCCACTTCGGCCCCAAGGCGGAGGACCACTTGGGCGTCGAGGTGCCAGGGATCTACTGGCACTTCGTCGACATCATGTGGATCATCGTTTACGTGACCGTCTACATCCTCTAACCGGCCTTCCGATGGGAATCAACGAGGCGGCCGTCTTCAAATGGGTCGTGATAGTCGGGATCGCGGCTGCTGCGGTGATCGCCGTGACGTTGCTAACGCGGCCGCTGGTGGGGGCGCTGCTGGGACTGGTGATCGTGATCTCCGGCTGCGTCTACGCCTATCGGTGGATGTCTCAGAAGCGGCGCTGAGTCGGAACTGAATTTTTACGAACTACGACAAAATGTTGCATGTTGGCCGGTAGTCTGGAAGCATGCAGACGATGAGGGAGAGCTGGACCGACGAGCGTCTTGACGAGTTCGGGAAGCGGATCGACGAACGCTTCGACCGGGTGGACGAACGGATCAAAGATCTCGATGGCCAGGTGAAAGAGGGCTTCGAGCAGGTCGACAAGCGACTGGATCGGCTCGCCGACGGATTGGAATCGGTTCAGAAGGCGATCATCTTCGGCGCCATCACGATGTCCTCAGTCTTTGCTGCTGGGCTCATTGCCCTGATCTCGCAGGGCTAGTACGCCGTATCAGCTCCAGCGCCGCCAGCGTCAGCGCGATCGGGACCGTCGACGGCAGCTCGTCGACCGCGAAGAAGAGCAGGTCGAAGCCGAGGCCGATGATCGCGGCGAGGGCAGCACCGTGAAGCTGCAGGCGGCGACCGTAGGAGGCGAGGAGGGCGCCGAGGGTGGCGGCGACGAAGAGGTCGCCGAGGCCCATGACGGCGGAGCCGAAAGAGGCGAGCTGGAGGCGGGGGAGGCCGGCGCCGGGAGCGGCGGTGTTGAGGACGGCGTTGGGGCCTTGCAGGAGGTCCGAGGCGACGAGGTACGTGTCCACCGCCGCCATCAGGTAGATGCCCAGCTTCAGCCAGCGCCCTGGGACCACACAGGCCACAAACCAGCCGAGGGTGACGCAGGCGAGAGCGGAGAGCGCCAGGGCGGCGCTTTGGCCGCTCAAGGAACCTTTGGCGACCCAGGCGATGGCGAAGAGCGGAAGGACTAGAAGGGCAAGCTCGAGGCGAGCCCCCCTGATCAACCAGGCCAGCGCTGCGGCGGCCAGCGGCGGCACCGCGACCAGGGCCAGGTAGGTAAGGAAGCGAGCGCTGGCCGAGTCGAGGGCAATCGCGGAGATCACCACGACGATCGAGAGCGGCAGAACCAGGGCCCACCAGCGGCTCCGTAGCTGCTCCAAGAGGGCGGACGCCGGTGGCTTAGGCGCGGCGACCAGGACGGCCTGAACGAGGCTGAGGGCGCCGATCGAGAGCCAGAAGGGAAGCAAGCCTCAGACGGAGCCGGCGGTGGCCGTTGCCCGGTGCTGATGCTCTTCTCGCACCGCGGGGCTTGCTTCGCCGCGGGGCTCGAGTCGCCCTGCCGTGGCCACGGTCCAGAGCATCGCCAGCCAGTTGCAGGTGGCAACGGCGACGTGGACCCAGACGATCTCTCCGGGGAGTTCGAGCCACCACTGAACGCCGCCGATCACGCCTTGCAGAGCAAGCAGGCCGATAACAACCGTGAGCGGTTTCAGCGCGCGTCTGTCGCCGCCGGGGCGGCGCAGCAGGAACCAGACGCCGATCGCGGCGAAGCCGTAGATGGCGGCGATGACAGCGTGGCGCTGGACCACCCATTCCAGGGTCTTGGGCCCCTCGAAGTGGAAGCGATGGACCAGCTGCCCCGCATGGGCGCCGGCGTGGGGGCCGGAGGCGGTGGCGATCGTCCCGGCGAGGATCGTCAGCTGCCCGAGCGGGATCAGCACCCGCACCGCCCAGACGCCGAGCCGGTCCTGCGAGCGCCGCCGCTCCCACGGTTCGTAGCGAGAGCACCAGGCCAGCGCGAAGGCGGCGTCGAGCAGCATCATCGAGAGGATGAAGTGCCCCATCACCAGGCCGGGGGCGAGGTGGTACTTGACGACGAGCGCGCCGAGGATCGCCTGGCCGATCACCCCAAGCGGCAGCAGCCCCCCGAACAGCGCCAGGTGCCAGCGATAGGGCCGCCGGAACCAGGCGAGCAGGGCGGCCGCGATCACGGCGAAGCCGACGATGCCGGTAATCAGCCGGTTGGTGTACTCGATCACCGCATGGGATTCGAGCGGCGGGGTGGTGCCGCCGTAGCACTTGGGCCAGTCGGGGCAGCCGAGGCCGGAGCCGGTGAGGCGGACGCCGGCGCCGGTGAGCACGATCAACGAGAGCGCGGCGAGGGCGACCAGGGTCACCTGCGCGTAGCGCTCACGCGAAATTTCGAGGCGGCTCTTCAGACGGTCCCGCATCTATTCACAATGATCGCAGCGGCTACACGGCCGCTCTTTGATTCAGCCTTGGGATTTGGCGCCGGAGGAGCCTTTGCCGCCGCCGGTGCTTTCAGCCAGATACTTGACCAGGTCTTCGATTTCTTTTGCGGAAAGAAGCTGTTCGAAATTCTGGGGCATCACGTTGGGCGGGTAGCCCTTGGCGATTTTGGCGTTCGGGTCGACGATCGATTCGTGGATCATCGCTTCGCTCTGGCTCGGAAGGACTTCGTCCAGATTCGGGCCGGTAACGCCGCCCGTGCCAGCCGCTTTCAAGGTGTGGCAGCCGCCGCAGCCGCTGTTGGCGAAGACCTGGGCGCCCGGGCCGCCGGCGACCTTCGGCGGTTCGGCACCGGGAACGCCGGCCCATTCGCCGACGTAGGCGGCGACGTCCTCGAGGTCCTGGCCGGTGACGACGTCTCTAGGCATCGAGACGCGCGGGTCGCCGGTGCTCGGGCGGGGGAACTCGACCTGCGCCTTGACGACCCCTTCGACCGTGTCGGAGTCGTTACCTTCTTCGCGCGCCGCCGCGAAGGCGTCGTCGAGGTTCGGCCCGACCTGGGCGGTGGTCCCCGCCTGCGCCAGCGTGTGGCAGACGCCGCACTTCTGGATGAAGAGCGTGCGCCCGCGGGCCGTATCGGCGGTCGTCGTGCCGCAGCCGGAGGCGCCCACGACGAGGGCGGCCAGGGCGACGAGTGCGAACAGCGGGGCGATGAGTTTCGAGGGGTGGCTCATGGGGCAGATTGCGGCCGGGAGTCTATATGTCGGCGCCCCGGATAAGCGTCCCTGTGAGGCATTCCCAGTGGGATACTCTTGAGGCGATCCGCACTAACTTTGAAACAGACGCGATGGGAGGTCGTAGATGCAGGTGAGGGACGGTATGTCGGAGGTCACGCTGACCGTGGGCCCGTCCCACACGCTGCGCGAGGCGGCCGAAAAGATGGTCGAGAAAGGGACGGGGGCGGCGCTGGTGATCGACGGCGAGATGCCAACTCCCTCGATCGTCACCGAGCGCGATCTGCTGATCTCCGTCGCCCGGGGGCAGAACCCGGAGCACGAGCGGGTCGCCGACCACATGAGCGAGGGCGTGCTCACCGCAGCGCCCGACTGGAGCCTCGAGCGGGCGGCGGCGGAGATGTCGCGGCGCAACGTCCGCCACCTGGTCGTCTTCGAGGAGGCGGAGCCGGTTGGCGTCCTCTCGATGCGCGACATCGTCCGCTGCTGGACGTCAGATGGGGCGACGTCGGAAATGAGCCTGCCCGGCCAGAGCCAGGGCTGAGGAGCCTTCTCAGGCCTGGGGAGGGCCGCTGATGGTTTCTACGGGCAAGGCCGCGCCGCGGGTCTCTTGGCGACGGGGGAGCCGGTAGTAGTCGCGGACTGAGCCGCGGACGATGCTGCGGAAGGCGGCGAGGATGAAGATCGCGCCGATGATCGCGTAGATGAAGGGCGAGAAGATGAAGCCGGCGGCGAAGATCCCGCAGATCAGCCCGACGGCGCCGACGGCGAAGAAGGCCGGCCCCCAGGACGGGCGCGGCGTGTAGATCGTCTCACCCGGCTCCGGGACGTTTCGGTGCTCGGCCATGTCTTACGAGGCGATGTAGAGGAAGGCGGCGACGAAGCTGAGGGCGAAAATCCCGGCGGCGATGCCTCCGGCGATCAGTCCGGCGCGCATGTTCCGACGTGCGGTCTCGCGATCCATTGGCGGGAGTTCTATCAGGCGCGGGGGATCGGAGCGTTGGGGAAGGCACGGGGTACCCCTCCCCGAAGACCGTCGCGCAGCTGGGGCGAGCTCTGGCACTTCGTAGCGTGGTTCCTGGAGCCTTCGTGGAGGGGTACCCCGTGCCCCCAGCCGGACCGCGGCAACCGCCCGTCAGCTGGACGCTCACGGCGAAAGCCGGCGTTCGTACGCCGAAAGCTGCTAGGAGAGTGAGCTTGTTCAGACGTTGGCCGCGATGGCCATCGAGAGGAACAGGAGGGCGAGGTAGGCGAGGGAGAAGAGGTAGGTCTTCAGGGCCCAGCGGCGGTCGCGGGTGCGGTAGAGGCGGGTGGAGAAGTAGATGAAGCCGGCGCCGAGGAGCATTGAGGGGATCAGGTAGGCGATGCCGAGGCCGCCGGCGCAGAAGGGGAGCTGGGTGACGGCGTAGAGGAGGACGGTGTAGAGGAGGATCTGGCGACGGGTCTCCTCCTCGCCGCGGACGACGGGGAGCATCGGGATCCCGGCCTTCGCGTACTCGTCCTTCATCAGCAGCGAGAGGGCCCAGAAGTGGGGTGGGGTCCAGAAGAAGACGATCGCGAACATGTAGAAGGCCATGCCGCTGAGGCCACCCGTCACGGCTGCCCAGGCGACCAGGGGCGGGACGGCGCCCGCGGCACCGCCGATGACGATGTTCTGCGGCGTCGTCCGCTTCAGCCAGAGCGTGTAGACGCAGACGTAGCCGAAGAGGCCCGAGAGCGAGAGCGCCGCCGCCAGTGGGTTCACCGTCAGCGCCAGCAGCAGGAAGGAGGCGGCGCCGAGGCCGAGGCCGAAGGCGGTCGCCGCGGCGGCGGAGACGCGGCCGGAGGCGACGGGACGGTCGGCGGTGCGGGCCATGGTGCGGTCGATGTCGCGATCGACGGCGTGGTTGATCGCGCCGGCGCCGCCGGCCGAAAGCGCGCCGCCGAGGCAGGTGAGGAAGACGAGGCCGGGGGAGGGATCTCCCGCCACGTACATCGTCGTGATCGTGGTGAAGAGCAGCAGCGACTGCACCTTCGGCTTGGTCAGCGTCAGGTAGTCGCGGAGAAGCGTGGGGACCGCCGGCCGCCGCGAGAGGGTCGCAGTCTGGGCACCGCTCATGCGGGACTCAGGCTACCGGCTGTGACTCGCGCGCTGCCCTCGCCTGCTCGGCGCGGCGGGTGCGGTTGCCGATCGCCTCGCGGATGTCGCGCAGCGGCTGGGCGCTGCGGACGTCGGGCAGGACGTCGAAGTTGTGCGGCTCCGGCGGCGAGAGCGTGAACCACTCGAGCGTGTCGCCCGCCCAAGGATCGTGGCCGGCGGCGGGGCCGTTGGTGCGGCTGAAGATCGCGTTGCAGATCGTCAGCAGCAGGCCGACGAAGAGGATGACGACGCCGATCGTGGCGATCACGTTGTAGGCGGTGACGTCGGCGCTGTCGAAGTACTTGTAGGCGTCGACGACCTGGCCGTTTTCCGCGCCGGCAAAGAAGAGCGGCACGAAGCCGAGCAAGAGGCCGACGATGATCGTCCAGAAGGAGATCCGGCCGAGGCTCTCGCCCATCGTCCGGCCGGTCATCTTCGGGAACCAGTAGTGGAGCGCTGCGAAGCCGCCGAGGACGGCGCCGCCGATCAGGGCGAAGTGGGTGGCGGCGGTTGCGTCGGTCGTGTTGTGCAGGTGCCAGCCGGCGGCGACCAGCGACTGCTCGAGCTCGGTCGCGAGGCCGATCGAGATCGCCGAGATCGCGCCGATCGCGAACAGCACCGGCGCCCGCATCCGCAGCGTGCCGCCGGCAATGGTGGCGATCAGGTTGAAGATGACGAGGCCGAAGGGGACGACGAGCGCCAGCGACATCAGCATCGCGAAGTACTGCCAGCCGATCCCGATCGGCGCGGTCAGCATGTTTTGCATCCAGGCCAGCGTGCCGACCACCGCGATCACGGCCAGCGAGGTCATCGTCACCGGCCGGTTGAAGATCGGTTTGCGCGCGAAGGTGGCGAGGATTTCGGCGATCGCGCCGAAGGCGAAGATCAGCAGCAGCATGTAGGTGCCGGTGAAGAAGATCCAGCTCAGGTGCTGCCAGAGCAGCGGCGCGCCGCCGGAGCCGTCGGCGAAGAAGATGCCGTCGTAGTTGCGGTCGATCAGCAGCATCGTCAGCGCCGCCAGCAGGACCGGGCCGATGACGATCAGCAGCCACGAGGAGACGGTCGCGGCCCAGGCGAAGACTGGTACGCGCCGCCAGGCCATCCCCGGCGCCCGCATCATCCGCAGCGTCGCGACCAGGTTGACCGCGAGGAGGACGAAGCCGAGCGTCGCCAGCCCGGTCGCCGCCGCCCAGGCGTCGACGCCGTTGTTGGAGAGGAAGGCGGTCTCGCTGAGTGGCGGCAGCGGGTTGATCCCGGCCTCGGACGGGGTGAAGAGGAAGCCCGCGTAGAGGACGACTGCGCCGGCGACCCAGAGCGCCACCCCGACCTGGCCCAGGCGCGGAAGCGCGGTGCCGCGAGCGCCGATCTGCAGCGGGGCCACGTAGTAGAAGAGGCCGACCGCGAGCGGGAGGGCGAAGAAGAAGATCGAGGTCGTGCCGTAGAGCGAGAGCATGCGGTTGAAGCCGACCGGCGAGAGGAAGGTGTTTTCCGGCACCAGCAGCTGCAGGCGCATCAGCACCAGCTCGACCGCGGCGATGAAGAGGAAGCCGAGGGCGCCGCAGATCAGGATCTGGCCGATTTCCTTGTGGTCGGCCGTGGTCGCCAGCTCGGCCCAGCGAGGGCGGCCAGTGGCTTTGTAGCCGTCGGCGACGAGCTCTGGGCGGACGGTGGGGCTCATGGCACTTCTCCGTTTTCGATCAGGCCGACGACGCGTTCCTGGGCGGCTGCGATGTCAGATTTCTGCGTCTTGACGAATTCTTCGTATTCCTCGGGCGATACCACTTCGACTGCGGTCCGCATCGGCGCGTAGGCCTGGCCGGAGAGGGTCGAGGAATCGCCCTTGTAGACGCCTTCGTCTTCGGTGCTGAAGACGACCTTGTGGGTCTTGCCCGGCACCGCGTCGGCCTTGGGGGCGAGGTCGTTGACGTTCCAGGTGTGGACGACGTCGGTCGAGAGCAGTTCGAGTTCGATCGCGGTGTCGACCGGGACGACGAGCTTGTAATAGGAGAAGGCGCCGTTGGGGTAGTCGTAGCGCCACAGCCACTGCTGGCCGGTCGCCTTGATCTTCAGCGGCTGAGTTTTCGCCGAGGCGAGGCCCGCGCTGCCGGTCGCGGGGGTTTCCCGCGCCTTGTCGGTGAAGACGACGCCGAGGATGAAGAGCACCGCGGCGAAGATCGTGAGGACGGCGCCGACCCGGAACTGCAGCCCGCGGCCGCTCAGCAGCTGGCGCGGAGCGGCGCCGCGCTCAGAGCGGAACCGCCGCACCACGTAGAAGAGCGCGGCGTTGACCGCGATCACGAGGATCACGGCGGCGACGAAGCCGATCCACAGCAGGGTGTTCATCTGGTCAGCGCCAGGGGAGTGGGGCGTCAAAGCGCGGCCATTCTATTCAGGCGAGGCGGCGCCGCGCCCTCCCGGCCGCCTTCGGGCCGCCGACCTATACTCGCCGACCCTATGAGGAGGCGCTCCCGGCCACCAAAAGCGCTTCGCCTCGCGGTGCGGGCTGGAGGGGTGGCGGCGATCGGAGCTGCCGTCGCGGTCCCGCTGCTGCGCAAGCGCCTGCGCATCCCTGCCCCGGTTACCGTCGCTGCCGTCGCCGCCGGGCCGCTGGCGCTTGCCGTCCTGCAGCCACGCACCAAGCGCCGCGACGTCGCCCTCTTCGCGCTGCAGATGTGGGCCTTCACCGTCGCCCACGAGCTCCCTTATGACGACCCCGAGGGGCTTCGGAGTCGGTTGCGCGCTCGCTACCCGATCGCCGTCGACCGGATGATCGGCGGCGGGCGCCTCCCCAACGCGCGCCTGCAGCGGGCGCTGGCGCGGCTGCCGCGGGTGGGGGTCGTCAACAAAGTCCTCACCTGGACCCACTGGCTCTGGTTCGTGGAGCCGTACCTGTCGCTGGCCCTGATCCTCGCCCGCCACAACGAGCGCTTTCCGCGCGCCGCCCGGCAGATGGCCGCGGTCTTCGACCTCGGCTGCGCGGTCTACTTCGCGGTGCCGACGGCGCCGCCGTGGTGGGCGGCCGAGAACGGCCTCACCGGCGACGAGGAGGTGCGGCGGATCATGGTCGAGGTGGGGGAGCCGACCTGGGGGCGGGCCTGGGAGCGGATGTACGACGCGCTCGGCGGCAACCCCTGGGCGGCGATGCCCTCGCTGCACTTCGCCACCTCGCTGCAGGCGGCGCTCTCGCTCTCCGAAGCGGGCAAGGTCGAGGGAGCGCTCGGGTGGGCGTACGCCGGGACGCTCGGCTTCGCCCTCGTCTACCTGGGCGAGCACTACGTCACCGACCTCCTGGCGGGCGCGTTTCTGGTTGCCGCCGTGCGCAAGGGGGAGCCGCTGGCAGAACCCCTCGTACGCGGGATAAACGGGACCCTGCAGCATCTGGAGAGGATCGCGAGCGGGTAGTTTCCAAGGGGTGTCTCAGGAAGGCCCGGCGAACGAAGGCAATCGCTTCGCTGAATTGCCGATCTTCACGACGCGGCGGATCGTCCAGACCGTCGTCCTCATCCTTGTCCTCCTGGTCGCGATCTACTTCCTCTTCCCGAAGCTGGTCGGGCTCGGCGACGCGCTCAGCCGGCTCGGCGACGCCGAGCCGGTCTGGATCGGCGTCGCGGTGGTGCTCAACATCGGCGCTTACGCGACCTACATCGCCCTCTTCAAGGCAGTGGTCGGCGGCGACGCGCTGCGCCTGACCTGGCGGGAGACCTACGAGATCAACATGGCGGGGGTCGCCGGGACCCTGCTTTTCTCGGCTGGGGGTGCCGGCGGTGTCGCCGTCACCTACTGGGCGCTGCGCAAGGCGGGGATGGGGCGCCGCAACGTCGGTCGCCGCATGATCGCCTTCGTCTCCCTCCACTACGTCTTCTATCCGATCGCCCTCATCCTCTTCGGGATCCTGCTGCGGACCGGGGTGATGAACGGCAAGGACTCGGTCGAGCTGACGATCGTCCCGGCCGCCATCGCCGGGCTGCTGCTGATCCTCGGCGTCCTGATCACGCTGATCCCCGCCGACCTCGACCACCGGCTCAGCCGCTTCGCCCACAACGAGCGCTCCTACCAGGTCCTCGAGAAAGTCGGCAAATTCCCGGCGACCCTGGGAGAAGGCTTCCGCTTTGCCCTCAGCCTCTTCACCCATCCCTCGCGGGGCGGCCTGGCGGTGATCGGCGCCGCCGGCTTCTGGGCTTTCAGCATCGGCGTCCTCTGGGCCTGCTTCCACGCCTTCGGCGTCCACGTGCCGCTCGCGGTCGTCGTCCAGGGCTATTTCCTCGGCATGGTCGCCAACCTCTTCCCGCTGGCCCCGGCCGGGGTGGGGGCGGTCGACGCGGGCATGATCGGCGCCTTCGTCCTCTTCGGGATCCCCGAGGAGACGGTCTTCCCGGCGATCCTGATCTTTCGTCTCGTCTCCTTCTGGATGCCGATCCCACCCGGCATTTTCGCCTTCTTCCAGCTGCGGCATACGGTCCACCGCTGGGAAGAGGAGGGGCTGCCGATCGAGCGCGGGGGCAGCGGCGCCGAAGAGTTCGAAGCAGTCGTAGACGAGTTGCCCTCCGCCTTCCCGGGGGCTACTATAAAAAGTAAAGTAATAGACTCCCGACGGAGAGAAAATGGCTGAGGGCAAGAAAGTCGAGAACGTGATCATCGTCGGCGGCGGGCCGGCCGGCTACACCGCCGCGCTCTACACCGCGCGGGCCAACCTGGAGCCGCTCGTCTTCGAGGGCTTCCAGTGGGGCGGCCAGCTGCAGAACACGACCGAGGTCGAGAACTATCCGGGCTATCCGGACGGGATCATGGGGCCGGAGATGATGGCCCAGTTCCGCGCTCAGGCCGAGCGTTTCGGGACGCGCTTCGTCACCGACGACCTCGACCGGGTCGAGCTCTCCGACGGCGACGTGCAGAAGGTCTTCCTCGGCGACGAGGAGCACCGGGCGAAGACGGTGATCCTGGCGATGGGGGCGGAGCCGAAACGACTCGGCATCCCCGGTGAGATGGAGCTCGGCGGCCGCGGCGTCTCCACCTGCGGCGTCTGCGACGGCGCCTTCTTCAAAGACCAGAAGGTGATCGTGATCGGCGGCGGCGACTCGGCGATGGAGGACTCGATTTTCATCTCGAAGTTCGCCGGCGAGCTGACGGTCGTCACCCGCCGCGACCAGTTCCGGGCTTCGAAGATCATGCTCGAGCGGGCGCGCGAAAAGGACAACATCAAGTTCCGCAACCCGCTGGAGCCGCTCGAGTTCGTCGCCGGCGAGAGCGGCAAACTCGAGAAGGTCCGCTTCCGTCATGCCGAGACCGGCGCGGAGGAGGAGATCGAGACCGACGGCGCCTTCGTCGCGATCGGCCACGTGCCGAAATCGGAGATCGTCCAGGGCCAGGTTGAGACCGACGAGGACGGCTACATCGTCACCGAGGCCGGTTCCACCCGCACCAACCTCAAGGGCGTCTTCGCCGTCGGCGACGTCGTCGATCACACCTACCGCCAGGCGGTCACTGCCGCCGGCACCGGCTGCATGGGCGCCCTCGATGCCGAGCGCTACCTCCGCGACGCCGCCCCGCCCGTCGAGGCCCACTGGATGCCCGGCGGCGAGCCCGCCGAGATCGCCACCGGTAGTGGCTGAGTGCACCCATCTGGACTCGGTTCAGATCCTCGATCTTCCTGACGAGGTCGAAGGATGTGAGGAGTGCCTTGCGGCCGGGATGAGCTGGGTGCATTTGCGGATGTGCCAAACCTGCGGCCACATCGGCTGCTGCGACAACTCGATCGGCAAACACGCCACCGCGCACCACGAGCAGACCGGCCACCCGATCATCCGCTCCGCCGAGCCCGGTGAAGACTGGAGCTGGTGCTACCTCGACGAAGTGATGATGCGGCTTAGTGCCGGGTAATCAACCAAGCGCTCCGCCAACTCGAACGAAAGGGTCGCTATCGCAGTGTTGGTCACTTGAGCACAGAATCGTGTGCCTAACTGACCAACGAAGCATCGCGGCGGAATGTAGGGAAGGACTAGGGCGTGACGATTGGGAAGTTCGGGTCGGGTTCCTCTAGGAGGCCGAGGAGCTCGCCTAGCTTGGCACCGTCGCCTTCGACTTGGAGGCGGCCGGTTTCGGCTAGGGCGGGGAGGTCGGCGGTGCCGGCGAGCATTTCGTTCAGGGCTTGGCGTTCGATCACGAGGGTTGCTTCGGGCTCGGCGCTCTCTGGCCAGGGGCGGTGGTTGAGGACGCCGTTTTCGAGCGTCAACAGGTGGCGCTCGTCGGGGTTGGTTACTTGCCAGCCGATCACCAGCTTCTGGCCCCAGGCGCGGGGGCCGTCGAGCCTCACCTTCATGCCGTCGAGGATCTGAGCTACCGAGAGGTTGGCGAGGATGTCGAGGGGGCGCGCATCGGTTGGGGTGCCGGTGATGCCGTCGCGCAGCTCTTCGGCACCCGCAAGGTAGAAGTTGCGCCAGGTGGCGTTCTCAGCGCCGTAGCCGAGCTGCTCCAGCGCGTCTGCTTGGAGGTCGCGGGCCTCCTTGTTCTCGGGTTCGGCGAAGACGACGTGGTTGACGACCTCGACCACCCAGCGATAGTCGCCCTCCTCGAAGGACTGGCGGGCCTGCTCTAGGACTCGCTCGGCGCCGCCCATGAACTGGATGTAGCGCCGGGCCGACTCGACCGGGGTGTGCTCCCAGAGGTGCGCGGGGTTGCCGTCGAACCAGCCCATGTAGCGCTGGTAGACCGCCTTCACGTTGTGGCTGAGCGAGCCGTAGTAGCCGCGGCAGTGCCACTCGTCGGCGAGCTCGGGTGGCAGCTCCAACTCCTCAGCGATCTCGCGCCCGGTCAGGCCCTTGTTGATCAGACGCAGGGTCTGGTCGTGGATGTAGGCGTAGAGGTCGCGCTGCTTGCGCAGGTACTCGACGATCCGGTCGCTGCCCCAGCGCGGCCAGTGGTGGCCGGAGAAGAGGACGTCGCTGTCGGCTCCGAAGAGCTCGATCGCCTCGTCGAGGTACTGCGCCCAGACGTGGGGGTCGCGGACCAGGGCGCCGCGCAGGGTGAGGGTGTTGTGCATCGTGTGGGTCGCGTTCTCGGCGATGCAGAGCACCCGGTGCTCGGGGAAGTGGAAGTTCATCTCGGCCGGCGCCTCGGTCCCGGGGGTGAGCTGGAAGATCATCCGCACGCCGTCGACCGTCTCCTCCTGGCCGGTCGCGGTGACGTCGCGGTTGGGCGGGATCAGCGTCATCGTCCCCAGCGAGGTCGTCTGCCCCAGCCCGGAGCCGATCTGGCCGTCGGGCCCGCGCCGCAGCCCCGCCCCGTACATGTAGCCGGCGCGGCGCGCCATCGCCGTCCCGGCGTAGACGTTCTCGCTGACCGCGTGCTCGAGGAATCCCTCCGGCGCGAGGACTGAGATGCCGCGCTCGCGCACCTCCTCCGGCGAGACGATCCCCTTGGCGCCGCCGAAGTGGTCGATGTGGCAGTGGGTGTAGACGAGGCCGGTGACCGGGCGCTCGCCGCGGTGCTCGCGGTATAGGGCCAGCGCCGCCGCCGCGGTCTCGGCCGAGATCAGGGGATCGATGACGATGATCCCCTCCTTGCCCTCGACGACGTGCATGTTCGAGAGGTCGAAGCCGCGCAGCTGGTAGAAGCCCGGCGCCAGCTCGAAGAGGCCGGCGATCCGGTTGAGGCGGCTCTGGCGCCAGAGGCTGGGGTGGGCGGTCTCGGGGCAGTCGCCCTCGAGGAAATCGTAGGACTCGAGGTCCCAGACGAGCTTGCCGTCGGCGCCCTCGACGCGGGGTGGGTCGAAGCGGGCGACGAGGCCGCGGGTTGCCTCGGCGAAGTCCTCCTCCTCGCGCGGCGGCAGCGACGTGGCGGCCTCGCGGTTGCGCCCGGCGGTGATCTCGGTCGCCGGCTTCCGGGCGGTGCTCACCCGGCGGCTCCCCCGGCTTCGTCTCGCAGCCGCGGCGCCGGCTCGTAGGCGGCACCCTTCTCGCGCTCGAGGCGTTCGAGCAGGACGACCGCGTGGCGGGGGCCGATCAGCTGCGTGAACTCGAGCGGTCCCACGGGCCAGTTGAAGCCGAGCTTCATCGCCGTCTCCATGTCCTCGGGCGAGGCGATCTCCTCTTCCAGGGCGAAGGCCGCCTCGTTGGCGATCTGAGCGAAGAGGCGGCTCAGCACCTCCTCGGCGGCGGGATCGATCTTGGCGAGCTGGTTGGGGTCGAGGGTGGGGGCTTCGATGCCGAGGTCGGGATCGGGCTCGCGTTCCTGCCCGGGGCCGTAGGCGTGGTAGCCCCGGCCGCTCTTGCGGCCGAGCTTGCCTTCGTCGACGAGCTCTTCCTGGATCGGGTTCGGCCGCCAGCGCTCCGGTTCGCCGCCCTGGGCGAAGAAGGAACGGGCGATTTCGAGGTTGACGTCGAGCCCGATCAGATCGAGTAGCTCGAACGGCCCCATCCGGAAGCCGCCGCTGAGGCGGACGATGCGGTCGATTCTCGCCGCGTCGGCGACGCCGTCGCCGAGGATCCGCAGCGACTCCAGCGTGAACGGGCGGGCGAGGCGGTTGGCGACGAAGCCGGGCGAGTCCTTGGCGCGGATCGGCGCCCGGCCCATTCGCTCGCCGACTTCGGTCGCGGCGGCCAGCGCCGCCTCGGAAGAGCCCTCGGTGGCGACGATCTCGACCAGCTTCATCAGCGGCGGCGGGTTGAAGAAGTGCATGCCGACCACCCGCTCCGGCTGCGGCACCCCTGCGGCGATGTCGGTGACGCGCAGCGAGGAGGTGTTGCTCGCCAGCACCGCCTCGGGCCCCAGGACCTCGGCCAGCTTGGTGAAGATCTCGCGCTTCAGCTCCAGTCGCTCCGGCGCCGCCTCGACCACCAGCTCGCAGCCGCTCAGCCCGCCCAGCTCTGAGGCCGTCTCGACCCGCGCCTTCGCCGCCTCGGCATCGTCAACGGACCAGCGGCCGCGGCTCGCGCCCTTGTCCAGGGCTTCGCGCAGCCCTTTCGCGCCCGCTTCGGCGAGCGCCGGCGAGACGTCGTAGAGGACCGTCTCATAGCCGCCGAGGGCGGCGATCTGGGCGATGCCGCGGCCCATCGTCCCGGCGCCCACCACGCCGACGCGGGAGACGCTCATCGCCCCTTGAACTGCGGCTCGCGTTTCTCCAAGAAGGCGGTCATGCCCTCGACCCGGTCCTCGGTCGCCATCGCTTCGTCGAAGAGCTCGCGCTCGGACCGCAGCCCCTCGGCGAGGCCGGTGTCCTCGGCGACCTGCACGGCACGTTTGGCCAGCCGCGCCGCCAGCGGCGGCCGCGAGGCGACGGTCCGCGCCAGCTCGATCGCCTCGCTCAGCCAGGCGCCGTCGCCGACGACCTTGTTGACCAGGCCCCAGCGCTCCGCCGTCTGCGCGTCCCAGCGGCGGCCGGTGAGGACGTACTCCATCGCCCGCTGCTTGCCGACGGCTCGCGCCAGTCGTTGAGTGCCGCCGCCGCCGGGGATGATCCCGAGGGTGATCTCGGGCTGGCCGAAGCGGGTCTTCTCGTCGCAGACGATCATGTCGCAGGCCATCGCCAGCTCGCAGCCGCCGCCAAACGCATATCCGGAGACGGCGGCGATGATCGGGGTCTGGATCGCGCTGATCCGTGTCCAGAACCGCATGCCCTCCGGGTCGGGCGGGGCGTCGAGCGGCCGTTCGGCCATTGCCCGGATGTCGGCCCCGGCGGCGAAGAAGTCGTCGCTGCCGGCGAGGACGATGCAGCGAACCTCGGGGTCCGCGTCGAGGCGCTCCAGCTCCTCGGCGATCTCGGCCCGCATCTCCGGCGAGAGCGCGTTGCGCGCCTCCGGCCGGTTCAGCCGCAGCAGGGCGACGTGGGACTCGTCGACCGAGACCTCGACCTGCGCCACCGCGCTATCCCTCTTTCAGGGGCGTCATCGCGTTCTCGCCCGTCGCCGCGCGGCCGATGATCAGCTTCTGGATCTGCGAGGTGCCCTCGTACAGCGTGGTCACGCGGGCGTCGCGCAGGTAGCGCTCGACCGGGTAGTCGTCGACGTAGCCGGAGCCGCCGTGGACCTGGATCGCCAGGTTCGCGCACTCGACCGCCGCCTCGGTCGCGTAAAGCTTCGCGATCGAGGTCTCGGTCGCGTTCGGCTTCTTTTCGTCCTTCAGCAGGCCGGCGCGGAGGACCAGCATCCGGCCGGCGTCGCGCTTGAGGATCATCTCGGTGATCATCTCCTGGACTAGCTGGAAGCGGGCGAGGGGGACGCCGAACTGCTTGCGTTCTTTGGCGTACTCGATCGAGCTCTGCACGCAGCCTTCGCAGATGCCGACGCAGCCGGCGGCGACGCTGTAGCGGCCGTTTTCGAGAGCGCTCATCGCCACCTTGAAGCCGTCGCCGACCTCGCCGAGCATCGCGTCGTCGCCGACCTCGACCTCGTCGAGGGAGATTTCGGCGGTGTCGGAGGCGCGCAGCCCGAGCTTGCCGTGGATCTCCTGGGTGGTGAAGCCCTCGCTGTCGGTCGGGACGATGAAGCAGGCGAGCCCGCGGTGCTTCTTCTCGGGATCGGTCTGGGCGAAGATCAGGGCGAAGTCGGAGACGTTGCCGAGGCTGATCCACATCTTCTGGCCGCTGATCGACCAGCCGTTCTCGGTCTTCCTCGCGCGGGTGCGGAGGTTGGCGGCGTCGGAGCCGGTGTCGGGCTCGGTCAGGCCGAAGCAGCCGAGACCCTCGCCCGAGCACAGGCGCGGCAGCCATTTCTTTTTCTGCTCCTCGGTGCCCCACTTCTCGATCGGTCCCCCGACCAGCGAGGTGACGACGGAGACGACGGTGCGGGCGGAGGAGTCGGCGCGGCCGATCTCCTCGGCGATCAGGCCGTAGCCGATGTAGTCGAGGCCGCGGCCGCCGTACTCTTCGGCGATCGGCGCCCCGAGGAAGCCGACCTCGCCGAGCTTGCGCGCCAGCTCGCGGTCGAAGCGGCCGGCACGGTCGTTCTC
Organism: Solirubrobacterales bacterium; assembly: GCA_051954115.1. Lineage (GTDB taxonomy): Bacteria > Actinomycetota > Thermoleophilia > Solirubrobacterales > 70-9 > VAYN01. Next base: position 143,623 of record JBQCIB010000001.1, read on the forward strand.
GCGCGCCGTCGGCAGGATCTCCCGCTCGGCGAATTCCCGTGCGGCCTCGCGGATCAGCTTCTGCTCGTCGCTCAGCTCGAAGTCCATCGGTCCTCGTCCCTCCCTCGTCTTGGCGTCAAAGCTCGCGTAGCTCCCTACCCAGCGTCTCCGCGAAGGCGTCCTGGGCCTCGCGCGTGCGCGGTCCCGGCGCGGCCGGGAAGACTCTGCCGTCGACCGCGGCGACCGCCTGGATCTCTCGCGTGGTCGAGGCGAGGAAGGCCTCGCTGGCCGCGTGCAGGTCGTTGACGTGGAAGCTGCCCTCTTCCACGTGCAGGGCCTTGACCATCCGGTCGCGGGTGATCGATTCGAGCACCCCGTCGGTGAGCGCGGGCGTTCGCAGCTCGCCTTCGGGAGAGACCCAGAAGACCGAGGAGGTCGGCGGCTCCAGCACGGTGCCGTCGGGGCGGACCAGCACCGCCTCGTCGGCTCCCTTGCCCTTGGCGACGCGGGTTGCCTGCATGTTGGCGGCGTAGGAGAGCGACTTGACGCCGTTGAGGATCACCGTCGGGCAGTAGGTGACGGTCTGCAGGCTGACGGTCTCGGGGTGGGGCGGGATCGGCTCGGTCGCGGCGATGCGGCGGCCGCCGCGGGTGACGATCAACCGCATCTGGCCTTCGACCGCGCCGGCCGCGCTCAGCAGCGCCTCGATCTCGGACTCCAGCGCTCCGCGGTCGAACTCGAGCTCGATCGCCGCGGCCGAGCGCTGCAGCCGGTCAAGGTGGTCGACCAGCGCGAAGGGCTTGCCGCCGTAGAGGCGGATCACCTCGAAGGCGCCGTCGCCGCGATAGAGGCCGTCGTCCTTGAGGCCGATCGTCGCCTCGGCGGTCGGCGTGATCCTGCCGTCGACGCTGGCCAGCTCTTGGAAGCCCTCGCTCACAGCGGCCGAGGCTACCTGTTGTCAGGCACGGCTGTTGAAAGGAGCGGCCGTCAGCCGCGTTTGCTGTGGATCGCGCAGTGGTGCGACTTCTTGCGCAGGCAGCTGAGCACGGCCCAGCGGACCTGGAAGTGGCTGTTCCAGATCACCGAGTTGTCGCGGCGGAGGTAGAAGGGGGTGACCTTGCCGGCGTAGACGTAGGGGCCGACGAACCAGGCGATTTCGCAGCTGAAGCGGGTGGTGCTGCTGCGCTTGCAGCTGCCGAGGATCCTCTTCGCGCGGACGAAGCGGTTGCCGAAGTTGTCCTGCAGGGTGAAGACGGCAAAGGCTTCGGCACTCGGCTTGGTCATCACCGGCAGCGGCGTGTTGGGAGCGAGCACCGGTCGCGGCCCCCCGGCTTCGGTGGCGGCGATCCATTCCGAGACCCAGGTGGAGACGTAGTCGACCCGCGTGAGGACGTTGGGCTGTTTGGTGCTGCAGAGTTCGGCGCCGCTGCTGATCACCCCGACCTCGACGGGGGTGCCGTCGGGGCGCTGGGCGATCGCCGGGCCGCCGCTGTCGCCGAAGCAGCCGCCGCTGCGCCTCGCTGGGTCGAGCGTGCAGAGCTGGATGGCGGGGGAGAAGTCCTTGTAGAAGCCCCGGGTTTTCTGCTTGCAGCCCTGGGGGGTTTCGACCAGCATCGAGGTCGAGCGCAGTCCCGCCGGCTCTTCCCTGGCGTTGGCTCGGGTCAGCCCCCAGCCCGCCAGCTGCACGGTGGCGCCGCCTTCGTAGAGAGCGGCATCTCCGGGCCCCGCGAGCGGCAGAGGCGGGGCGGTGGTGGGCCGGTCGAGGATGAGGATGCCGGCGTCGCCGTGCAGGCGGCCGGGGTCGAAGCCGGTGAAGACGTGGGCTTCGATGACGCGGAAGATGTTCTCGGCCGTCGCTTCTTCGGGCTTGGTGACGTTCGTCGCCACCGCGTACTGCCCCGGCGGCGTGAGCCCGCCGTGCTCGATGCTCTCGACGCAGTGGGCTGCGGTGAGGACGACCCGCGGCGCCACCACCGTGCCGGTGCAGGCGAAGCCGTGCCTGCCCTGGCGGGCTTCGATGAAGGCGAGTGAGGGGAATTCGGCGATCGAGCTGGCGTGGCCGCCGACGATCGAGGCCTGCGCGGTCGGCGCGGCCGCGGCGGTGGAGGGAGCGAGAAGGGCAACAAGCAGGCAGGTCAGTGCCCCCAAAGTGAGCCGCGCGCGGAGGTCTCCCCAAGCCGTCATTGCAGACAGACTATTGATTCCTGAACGTTCAGGTCCGCTTCTGGACGTTTAGGGGGCCGGAGGAGTATCTAGGGCGCTTCGAAGACGGTCGCGAGCCCCTGGCCGACGCCGACGCAGAGGCTGGCGACGCCGTATTTGCCGCCGCGGCGGCGCAGCTCGCGGACCAGGGTGCCGGCGAGACGGGCGCCGGAGCAGCCGAGCGGGTGGCCGAGGGCGATCGCGCCGCCGTTGACGTTGAGGCGCTCTTCGTCGATCCCCAGTTCGCGGGCGCAGGCGAGGACCTGGGAGGCGAAGGCCTCGTTGATCTCGATCAGGTCGACGTCTTCGAGCGAGAGGCCGGCGTTGGCGAGCGCGTTCGGGATCGCCTTCAGCGGGCCGATCCCCATGTGGGCAGGGTCGACGCCGGCGACGCCAGTGGTGACGACCCGGGCCAGCGGCTGGGCGCCGAGCTCTTCGGCGCCTTTCTCCGAGGTCAGCAGCAGGCAGGCGGCGCCGTCGTTGAGGCTGGAGGCGTTGCCGGCGGTGACGGTGCCGCCCTCGCGGAAGGCGGGGCGGAGCTTCGCCAGCTTCTCCATCGAGGTATCGGGGCGCGGGCCCTCGTCGGCCTCGACCACAACCGTCTCCCGTCCCCGCGGCGCCTCGATCGGGACGATCTCCTCGGCGAGCTTGCCCCCCTCGGTCGCGGCGACCGCGCGCTGGTGGCTGCGCAGGGCGAAGGCGTCCTGGTCCTCGCGGCTGACGCCGTAGCGTTCGGCGACGTTCTCGCCGGTCTCGCCCATCGACTCGGTGGAGACGCCGAGCTCGGCCATCCGCGGGTTGATCATCCGCCAGCCGAGCGTCGTGTCGTGCATGGTCTGCGGGCCGCGGGGGAGGCCGCGCTCGGGCTTCTCGATCACCCACGGCGCCCTGCTCATCGACTCGACCCCGCCGGCCAGGTAGAAGTCGCCCTCGCCGGCCTTGATCGCACGGGCGGCGCCATTGGTCGCCTCGAGGCCGGAGGCGCAGAGGCGGTTGACGGTGGCGCCGGGGACGCTCTGCGGCAGACCGGCGAGCAGCGCCGCCATCCGGGCAACGTCGCGGTTGTCCTCGCCCGACTGGTTGGCGGCGCCGAAGTAGACGTCGACGACTCGCTCCGGGTCGACGCCGCTGCGCTCGACGACGGCGCGGATCACGTGCGCGGCCATGTCGTCGGGGCGGACGCCGGAGAGGGCGCCGCGGTAGGCGCCCATCGGGGTACGTGCGGTCTCGACTATGTAGGCCTCGGGCATGGGAGTGAACCGTATCCTTCTGGAGTGCTCTTCCTATTGGGGACTCTGGGAATCGTCGCCTTCATGGTCGGCGTCCTGGTGGTCGTCGGGCACTTCTACCCGGGCAGCTCGGCCAGTCTCGTCGACTGGTTCCCAACCCGCTCGCCCGAGGTTGAGGCGCAGAACGAGATCGACGACGTCCGCCAGATGATGGAGGCGCAGAACGAAATGCGGCGGCGGCGCGGGGCTCCGGAGATGACCGAGGAGGAGCTGCGCCGCGGGGTCGCCGAGGACGAGCGGCTGCGCTTGCGCGGGCGCGGGCCGTTCGATCCCTCGTAGTCTGCGCGCGTGGCGAGAGCGCTGATCGTCGGTTGCGGCTGCCGCGGCCGGGAGCTGGGGGAGAGGCTGCTGGCCGACGGCTGGGCGGTGCGTGGGACCAGCCGTCGCGAGGAGGGCTTGCAGGCGATCGAGGCGGCTGGGATCGAGCCGGCGCTCGCCGATCCGGCCCGGCCGGGAACGATCCTCGAGCTGGTGAACGACGTCGCGGTGCTGGTGCTGCTGTTGGGCGGCGCGACGGGAAGCGAGGAGGAGCTGGCGGCGATTCACGGGCCGCGGCTGGAGCGGCTGATGGAACACCTGGTCGAAACGCCGGTGCGGGGGGTCGTCTACGAGGGGACCGAGGCCGGCACGGAGATCGTCCGCACTGCGAGTCGCACTTGGCGGATCTCCGTGAGGACGATCGCGGCGAGTCGGTCTCAGTCCGCGTATATCGCGGATAAAGACAGACTCGCGGCGGAGGTGGCGACTGTCCTGGCCGGCCAACCTAAAGAGCTAAACTCCGATGGGAATTCAGGTAATTGAGAAGAAGCGCGAGAGGAGCAGGGCGAAATGGCTCTACAGCTTGGTGATGTAGCACCCGATTTCGAAGCCGATACCACCCAAGGCCGGATCAAATTCCACGACTGGATCGAGGGTTCGTGGGCGGTTCTGTTCTCCCACCCGAAGGACTTCACGCCGGTCTGCACGACCGAGCTCGGCTACATGGCGCGGATCGAGCCCGAGTTCGAGAAGCGCGGGGTGAAGATCATCGGCCTCTCGGTCGATCCGATCGACAAACACGAGGAGTGGGCGAACGACATCGAGGAGACGCAGGGCGCCCGCCCCGAATACCCGCTGATCGGCGACCCGACCTTCGAGATCTCGAAGGCCTACGGGATGCTGCCGGCCGACGCCTCCGGCGATCCGGCGGACCGCACCCCGGCCGACAACCAGACCGTGCGCAACGTCTTCGTCATCGGCCCCGACAAGAAGATCAAACTCATCCTCGTCTACCCGATGAGCACCGGGCGCAACTTCGACGAGGTGCTGCGGGTGCTCGACTCGCTGCAGCTGACCGAAAGCCACAAAGTCTCGACGCCGGCGCAGTGGAACCGGGGCGACGACGTGATCATCTCCGGCTCGGTCAAAGAGGACGAGGCGAAAGAGCTCTGGCCGGAGGGCTGGGAGTCGCCCAAGCCCTACATCCGGATCGTTCCCGACCCGAGCCGCTGAAGTAAGTCGCCCAGGATCCGCGCGGTCGCTCCCCAGATCAGCTGCCCTTCGACCTCGTAGGTCGGGGTGTGGACGGGGACGCCGCGGCGGATCAGGCGGCGCATCTCGTAGCCCTCGCGCAGCTTCTCCAGGGTGAAGGTGAGGACGGTCTCGACCTCGGTCGGGTTCGGCTGCAGCTCGAGCTCGCCGGGATGGGGGACGGTGCCGACGAAGGGGTGGACGCGGTAGCCGGTGACGAAGGTCGAGACCGGCGGCAGCGCCCCCGTCAGCTCGACCGCCGCCGGGTCGAGCGCGATCTCCTCCTGCGCCTCGCGCAGCGCCGTCGCCGCCAGGTCGGCGTCGCCGGGGTCCTGGCGGCCGCCGGGGACCGAGATCTCGCCCGCGTGCCGGCGCAGGTCGGCCCGCCGCTCGGTGAAGATCAGCCCCGGTTCGTCCGGCCAGCCGTAGAGCGCCAGCAGTACCGCCGCCTGCGTCCCCCGCCGCCCCGCCATCGCCGCCGCTTCCTCCGGGCTGAGGAGGAGCTCGCCGAGCGGCGTGTCGCTTTGGTTACCCATGAGGTAACTAAATCGCCACGCCGCTCAGATGATCACCTGGACGGTGCCGCCGTCGACGCTCCAGGCAGCGCCGGCGACGTAGGAGGCACGCTCGGAGCAGAGGAAGACGATCGCGGAAGCGATCTCCTCCGGCTTGGCGAGGCGGCCAATCGGGCGCTTCGAGCCCGCTTCGGCCAGCGCCTCCTCCCGACTTTCGGCGCCGGAGAACTGCATCGACTGATCGAGCAGGCCGCCCTCTTCCATCCACATCTCCGCTTCGACCGGGCCGGGGGCGACGGCGTTGACGAGGACGCCGGTCTTCGCGTAACGGTCGGCGAAGAGGCGCGAGAGCGAGAGCTCGGCGGCCTTGGCGACCGAGTACTCGGCCATCGCCGCCGAAGGACGCTTGCCGGCGGTCGAGCAGACGTTGACGACGCGGCCCCAGCCGCGCTCGGCCATCGGCGGGATCGCCGCCCGCATCGCCCGCAGCGGCGCCATCACGTTGAGCTCGTACTGGGCATGCCAGTCCTCGTCGGGGACGTCGTCGAGGTCGCGCCACTTGGCGGCGCCGGCATTGTTGACGAGCACGTCGAGGGAGCCGAAGAGATCCTCCGCGGTCGTCAGCATCCGCTCGCCCGCGTCCGCGTCGGTGACGTCAAGGGTGATCGCGGCCGCCGTCCCTCCGGCCTCCTCCGCCGCCCGCGTCGCCTCCTCGGTCGCCGCTGCCAGCTGCTCCTCACCCCGCGCCACCAGCAGCACCTTCGCCCCCTCGGCGCAGAGCTGCAGCGCGGTCTCACGGCCGATGCCGCTGCTGGCGCCGGTGACGACGCAGGCGCGCCCAGCGAGGCCGAGGTCCATCAGGCGGCCTCGAGGCGCTCGACGACGTTGACGTGGGCCTCGCCGGCGAGGACCTTGTGGACGGGGCACTTGGTGGCGATGATCAGCAGCCGTCGTTTTTGCTCGGCGTCGAGGTGCCCTGGCAGCTTCAACCCGACCTCGAAGCTGGTCGGGACCGGTCCCTCGTAGGACATCTCGACATCGACCTCGACGGTGCCGACGTCCCAGCCTTTGCGCTGCGCGTACATCTCGACCGTGATCGCGATGCAGCCGGCGAGGCTGGCGCCGAGCAGCATCGTCGGCCGCGGCCCGCTGCCTTCGCCGCCAGCCTCGGGTGGCTCGTCGAGCCGCAGCACGTGCCCATCGACCTCGACGTCATGGGCGTAGCCCTGGCGGCGGCGGGCGACGATCCGCACGCTTCAGCTCCGGCGCCGGCCCTCGAACAGGGCGGGGTCGTCGACGTCGGCCCAGCGGGCCATCGCGTAGGCGAGGTCGGAGGCCCGGTTGACGAAGTGGATCACGGTCTCCGAGGCGATCTCGCCGGCTTCGTTCAGTTCGGAGATGCGGCGCTCGGCGCGGCGGATCACCGTGCGGGCGACATCGAGCTGGGCCGAGAGCTGGTTGCCGCCGGGGATGACGAACTGCGGCGGCAGCTCGACCTCGGCCATGTAGCGGTCGATCAGCCGCTCGAGCTCGGCGACCATCTCCTCGGTCGTGCGGCTGACGCCGTCTTCGAGCCGCTCGGAGGCCTCCGGCGCGGTCGCCAGCTCGGCGCCGGCGATGAAGATGTCGTCCTGGAGGCGGAGGATGTCGCGCGCCAGCTCCCCCTGCTCGGGGCCGCAGAGGGCGCGGGCGAGGCCGAGCTGCGAGCAGGCCTCGTCGAGGGTCCCGTAGGCGTCGGTGCGGCCGTGGTGCTTGGGGACGCGGCCGCCGTACCAGAGCGAGGTGGTCCCGTCGTCGCCCTTCTTGGTGTAGATCTTGACCACGTCAGCGCACCGGGTTGAAGGCGAAGCCGGTCATCACCTTGGGGAAGAAGTAGGTGCTCTTCGGCGGCATGTTCTCGTCGGTTTCCGCCACCGCCTTCACCTGCTCGACCGGGACCGGCCGCTGGATGAAGGCGACGTCGTAGCCGCCCTCGTCGACCATCTCCAGCGCGGCGGGAACGCTCTTCGCGTATTCGAGGCCGTTGCGCTCGTCGATGTCGTGGTCGCTCATCCCGGCCAGGCCCTTAAGGACGAGGGTCTCGAGGATCGCCGAGTCGAGGCGGCGATAGGCCTCCGGTTTGCCATCGAGCCGGCGGTCGAGCTCGGCGACGTCCTTGAGCCGGAGGCGGAAGGCGCGCTTGTGGAAGGAGTCGTAGAGGCCGAAGACGCCGACGCCGTCCTCGCCGTTCGGGTCGATCTGCTCGCGCGGCACCTCCTCGACCTCGAAGAGCTCACGCAGGCCGTTGCCGAGGCGCCCCTGCTTCTCACTATCTCCTGCGAAGCCGGAGAGCAGGCGGTGGGTGGGGAAGACGGTGAGGCCCGGGTCGTCAAGCCCGGTCAGCGACATCAGCGTGTAGTTGTGGGGACCCTCGCCGCCGACCTCGTCGCGGAAGGCGCGGGCGGTCTCGTAGCGGTGGTGGCCGTCGGCGATCAGCAGCTGCGCGCCGGCGAGACACTCGGTGACGGCCTGGTGAACATCCGGGTCGTCGACCTTCCAGAGCCGGTTGACGGTGCCGTCTTCGTCGCGCGCCTCGCCCCAGGGCTGGTCCGGCAGCGAGGGCGCGACCAGCGGCCAGGCGTCCTCGGTCGAGAGCGAGAAGATCGGCGAGAGGTTGTAGCCGGTGGCGCGGGTCAGCTCGAGGCGGTCGAGCAGCGGGCCGGGGTGGGTGCGCTCGTGCGGGCGCACGGTGCCCGTCTCGTAGTCCTCGACCCGCACCCGGACGAGCAGGCCGTTGCGGCTGTAGCCGTTGCCGTCGGGGGCGGTGTAGTCCTGGGTCAGCGCCCAGATCGAGGGCGCCTCGTCCTGGACGAGCGCCCCGTCGACTCGCCACTGCTCGATCCGCGCCGCCGTCTCGGCGTAGGGGTCGCCGCTCGGGTTGCTGTCGGGGTCGGCGGGGTCGAACGGTTTCGGCAGGTCGATCGCCACCGCGTTGTAAGGCGAGCGCTCCAGCAGCGCCTTGCGCTGCGCCGCGTCGATCACGTCGTAAGGAGGCGCCGCCACCGCGTCGAGCGCCCCGACCTTCCCGAGGTCGTAGTGCAGCGCCTTGAAAGGAAGCACCTCCGCCATCGCCCCCAGAACCTACACTTGCCTTAGTCGGGGTGTGGCGCAGCCTGGTAGCGCGCCGCCTTTGGGTGGCGGAGGTCCCCGGTTCGAATCCGGGCACCCCGATATCGCTCGTTCCGCCTGCTCCCGTCCGGGATAGGGGCGACTTGAGGCAATCTCTATGGAGAGAGTCAAGACGACTTGACTCTCAGTCCACAAGGGTCAAGTTTCCACCGATATAGTTGACTCTGTGGACGCTCGTCTGAATACCAGCCCGATCGGGCGCCTCATTCCGATTCTCGGTCCCGACCCCGTCACTCATGAGGTCGTAGAAGGCCAGGCTTTTCTGCCCGATCCACTTCCTCACGATCTAGTTCTCTCGACTCAGACTTGGACCACGATCAACCGAGCATCGGCTGCGTTGGCGCGACTGGACGGCGCGGCGCGACTCATCCCCACGCCCGCTTTGTTGCGTCGGCCCGCTTTGCGCCGTGAGGCCCAGAGCACCAGCGCTCTCGAGGGAACTTATGCCCCTTTTGCAGATGTTCTTGCTGCGGACCGAGACGACACCCGGCATATGACCGCAGAGATCCGAGAGGTTCTGAACTTCGAGAGGATGGCCGAACTGGCTTTTTCATGGCCAGAGGATCGCCAGATGACGATCGGCATGCTGGGGGAACTCCAGCGTACCCTGGTCCGGGGGACCGCCGGCGAGTTGAGCGATGCGGGGAGCTTGCGTGATCGCATCGTGGTGATCGGAGCACCGGGGAGCAGTTTCGATGAAGCCCGATTCGTCCCGCCCCCGCCCGGCGACCAGCTTCGGGCGGGCATCGAGGCGCTTCTGGGATGGGTCAACGACCCCCCCGAGCTTCCAACCGTTGTTCAGGCCGCCATGGTCCACTACCAGTTCGAGTCGCTTCATCCGTACTCCGACGGAAACGGTCGCCTGGGTCGCCTGTTGGTGATCGTTCAGTTGCTTAGGGGGGCGGTGATCCGCGAGCCGCTCCTGGTGGTCTCCCCTTGGTTCGAGCAGCGCCGAACCCAGTACCAGGGTGCGTTGCTGAACCTGAGCCTGACGGGAGATTGGGATGCCTGGATCGCTTTCTTCGCGGAGGGCGTCGCCGCATCTGCGGCTGAGTCGCAGCGCAAGGTCGAGCGCCTGGTCAGCCTCCAGGAGGAACTGCGATCGAGGGTGCAGGCGGCGGGTAAACGTGGAGTCGCCGAGCGCCTCGCTGCTGATCTTGTCGGGCGCCCGTATCTCACCCAGAGGGAAGTTTCGCAGGCCTATCGGCTCTCGAAGCAGGGAGCCAGCAACGCGATCAAGACGCTTGTGGAGCTGGGGATTCTCCGCTTCTCTGCTACTCGGGCCGCTGGAACCGCTCGGGTCTACGTCGCGCCTGAGGTTGTGGAGGTCGCTTCTTCTTGACGGCCTCGGCTCGCCGGTGCGAAGGTGAACGCTTAGGTTTCTTCGGGTATGAGGTTGCAGAACCTGACAGGTAAGGAGGCTGTAGATGGAGAGTTGGGACCTGAAGACGGTGGAAGTGGAGCCGCACCAGCCGCGGATCCTCGCCTCGGCTGACGACGCGCGGACGATCCTGTTGCACTTGCCCGACGGGGAGGAGCTGCAGGAGCACGAGGTGCACGAGCGGGCGCGGGTGCTGGTCGTCGACGGCGACGTGGACGTGGCGGAGGTCGACGGCGACTTCGCCAACGCCAGCGCCGGCCACCTCTTCGAATTCGAGCCGGGGGAGCGGCGGACGATTGTCGCCCGCTCCGACGCGCGGTTGCTGATGGTCCTATCTCCGTGGCCGGGCGAGGGGCATCCCGGCGCGATGACGCTGGAGGAGAAGGCCGAAGCGCGCGAGAAAGCCGCCGAACACGCGGGCTGAGCGCAGCTACCAGACGACCAGCGAGCGCGGCTCGTCGTGCTCTTTGATCGCCTGGTCTTTCGTCACCAGCTTGACGCCGTGCTCGATCGCGGTCGCATAGATGATCCGGTCCATCGGGTCGCGGGGGAAGGAGCTCGGCAATGCCGCGGCGCTGTCTGCGATGCCGGGGGTGAGCCCGAGGGTCCGCACCTGGGCGCTCAGGTCTCCGAGCCAGGAGCGGATCGGGATGTCGAGGACGATGCGTCGGCGTTCGGCGAGCCATGCCAGCTCGTACCAGGAGACGGCGGCGATCAGCAGTTCGTCGGCTGCTTTCAGCACCCGCCGCGCCGGCTGGCTGATCCGGTCTGGTTCCGCCGACCACCAGTGGACCACATGGGTGTCCAGTAGGAGGGCGCTCATCTAGTCGAAATCCCACATCTCTTCGGTGTTGAGGAGGGTTTCCTCGTCAACGGCCGTTCTTGCGCGTCCCTGGAACAAGCCCTCCAGCGAATGACCGCCGACGGGAGGGACCAGCCGCGCCACCGGGCGTCCGTGGCGGGTGATCTCGATCTCCTCGCCTCCGGCTGCCTCGTCGAGGAGCCGGAGGAAGGTGGCCTTTGCAGTCGTCGCGTTCACTTGCTTTGCCATATGGCCATAATAATGACCAGTTGATCGGATGGGTCGGTCTTGTGGGTGTCCATGCTTCTTTCAAGTCCCGAGAGCTTCAAGTTCTCCCCCCTGGCAGCCGAAAACTCCCTTACGAGCGCACTTATGGAGCACGCACTGCAAAACCAGATGGGGGAGGCGAGCGAGAACTCGGCCCGGCGACGCGTCGAGCGGGCGGTGTTCGAGACCGACCGCCAGATCGTCGAGGGCGACCTGACGCTGCCCCCCGCTGGCTACCAGAGCCGCTTCTCCGACTCGCTCAACCGCGGCGAGTTCGACTTCGTGCCGCTGACCAACGCGCAGGTCACCTCGCTCGAGGACGGGAAGGTCACGCAGCTGCCCTTCGTGATCCTCTCCAAGCGCCACATCCGGGTCGCCTACCCGGTCGAGCCCTGAGCTCGGGCTTCCTCCTTCAGCGTCGCGAGCGCATCCGGCCGCTCCTCGCGTAGGAGCCCATGTCGAAGAAGAAGGCGAGGAGGACAATGAACCACTCGAAGCCGTAGACGCGGTCCGAGCTCGCCCACATCACCGCATAGGCGAGCGTCGTCCAGGGCAGCAGGAAGAAGCCGAGGAAGGGGACGAACCAGCTGTCGAAGGCGCGGCTCAGGAGGTCAGAGAAGAGGAAGATCGCGAACAGCGCCAGCCGCGGCGAGAGGAAGGCGAGGAGGACGACGAGGCAGGGCATGGGCAGACGCTACCCCGCGCTGCGGTCGCATGGGTAGTTCACAAGCTCGTTATCTCTCTTCCCTAACGTTTCTCCCAGGAGGAAACGCGAAATGAGCAGACTCGGAAAGCTGATGACGATGATGCACCCGGAGAAGACGACGATGGTCGCTCCTGCCGAGGCGCTGCCGGGGCGCAGCGAGCGGCCCTTCGAGGTGCCGAAGACGCACGCTGGCCTGGGCACGCCGCTGGAGCCGCCGTTCCCCGAGGGGATCGAGGTCGCCTACTTCGCGCTCGGCTGCTTCTGGGGCGCGGAGCGGCTGTTCTGGGAGCTCGACGGCGTCTACACGACGGCGGTCGGCTACCAGAACGGGACCACGCCGAACCCGACCTACGAGGAGGTCTGCACGGCGAAGACCGGCCATGCCGAGGCGGTGCTGGTCGCCTTCGACCCGCGAAAGGTCTCCTACGCGGATCTGCTGAAAGTCTTCTTCGAGGAGCACGACCCGACCCAGGGCATGCGCCAGGGCAACGACGTCGGCACCCAGTACCGCTCCGGCATCTACTTCACCAACGATGCCCAGAAGGCGACCGCGGAAATGGCGCGCGAGGCCTACGACCGGGCGCTGCGCGGCGCCGGCAAGGAGCCGGTGACGACGGAGGTCGAGCCCGCGGGGCCGTTCTACTACGCCGAGGACTACCACCAGCAGTACCTGCACAAGGTCCCGAACGGCTACTGCGGCCTCAAAGGGACGGGCGTGGCTTGCACGCTCCCGACGGCGGCCTGACGGCCGGCGGTCCAGCCGCGGCGGTGCCCGCCGGGCGCGCCGAATAGCATCCCGGCCTTCGTGGCACCGTCTTTCGGCTCCTACATAGTCGGCTGCCTCGCCGTGATCGGCATCGTCGCGGCGGTCGGCCTCGGCGGCTACTGGCTGCGGCGCTGGATCGTGCCCGAATTCAGCGGCGCCCTGGCGCGGCTGGCGGAGGCGACGATCGGCGGCGCCCTGCTGGTGGTGACGCTGGAGATCCTCGGCACGCTCTCGGCCCTGCGGCTGGGCTGGGTGATCCTCGGCTGCATCGGGGTCGGGCTGGCGGCGGCCGCGCTGGGGCGCTCGAAAGCGGTCGGGACCTTCCGCGAAGTCGCGGCGCCGCCGGTCGAGAACGTCGCCCTGCTGATCGCCCTCGGCGTCGCCTCCTTCACCGTCGCCGAGTGGACGTTCCCGGCCCAGCAGAGCCTCGACTTCGGCATGTTCGGCGGCGACACCACCTGGTACCACATGCCCTTCGCGGCGGGGATCGCCCAGACCCATTCGACGATCCACCTCCACTTCACCGATCCGCTGCGCCTGGCGCCGTGGTTCTACCCGCAGAGCTCGGAGCTGGTCCACGCCACCGGGATCGTCATCTTCAAGAGCGACTGGCTCTCGCCGCTGATCAACCTCTTCTGGATCGCGATCGCGCTGCTGGCGGCCTGGTGCGTCGGCCGTCCCTACAAGGTCGGCCCGGCGACGCTCGTCGCCGCAGCGATCGTCCTCGACTCCGGGGTGATGATCGAAACCCAGCCGGGGGAGGGGCGCAACGACATCATGGGCCTGGCGTTCCTGCTCGCCTTCATCGCCTTCCTGATCAACGGGCACCAGCGGCGGGCGCCGGTGGAGGGTGCGGTGCAGGACGCGCCGGAGCGGGGGGCGGCGCTGCTCGACAAGGGTCCGCTGGTGGCGGCGGGGATCGCCGCCGGCCTGGCCGCCTCGGTGAAGACGACCTTCCTGGTGCCGGTGGCGGCGATCACGATCGGCGTGATCCTCTTCAGCGGCAGGGGGCGGCGCTGGACGACGACCTGGGCGATGGGCCTGCCGCTGCTGATCGCGGGCGGCTACTGGTACCTGCGGGCGGCGATCAAGAGCGGCGGCAACCCGATCCCGATCACCAAGTTCGGGCCGCTCAACCTGCCGATGCCCGACCAGATGCCGCTCGACCCGCGGCCGCGCTTCGCCGTCGCCCACTACCTCACCAACCCGACGATCTACCGGCGCTGGTTCTTCCCCGAGCTGGAGAATGCCTTCGGCCCGCTCTGGCCGCTGATCCTGATCGTCGCCGTCTGCGCCGCCGTCTACATCGCCTGGCGCTCGCGCAACAAGATCCTGCGGGTGATCGCGGTGGCTTCGCTGCTGACCGCGGTCGTCTACGTCTTCACGCCGCTGACCGCGGCCGGGCAGGAGGGCTCGCCGACGGGGTTCTTCACCAACACCCGCTACCTGGTGCCGGGGCTGGTGCTGGCGATGGCGATGCTGCCGATCGCGCGGCCGCTGCGGGCGCCTGACCGGCGGGCGCAGCTGACGCTCTACTTCCTCACGGCCGTGTACGCGATCACGGTGCTGACGACGCCGCGCTGGTTCACCACCTACATCGTCGGCACGGTCTTCCTCACCCTGGCGCTGGTCTGGGCGCCGGCAGGGCTGTCGCTGGGGCGCAGCCGGTTCGGGATGAGCCGGGCGCTGGTGGCGGGGATCGCCGCGGCGGTGGTGCTGCTGGCGGTGGTGCTCGGTCGCGCGCAGCAGGTCCAGTACGCCGACCAGCACTACAAGAACCCGCTGCCGTTCCTCGGCGAAGGCGGGCCGCGCGAAGCCTACGAATTCACCCAGAAGCTGCACGACCGCAGGATCGGGATCATCGGCTCCAGCGAGATCATCTTCGGCCAGTACGGCTTCTACGGGAACGACGCCAGCAACAGCGTCGAGTTCATCGGGGTCAAAGGGCCGCACGGGGCGAACCGCCTGCCCACCAGTTGCCCTCAGCTGCGCCGCCTGATCAACGAAGGCGGCTACGAATACGTGGTCATGAGCCAGTACACGGAGGACACCGGCCCGTACAACACCGGCACTCCGAACCCGTACCAGTTCCCGATCTACGCCTGGGTGAAGAACGATCCGGCGATGAAGCTGCTGATCTCCGAGCCGACGATCGTCCCCGAGCCCGACTACGTCTTCAAGGTGACCGGCAAGCTGAACCCGGCGGCGTGCAAGCCGGAAAAGCGGCCGCGGGTGCCGGGCGAAGAAGCGATCGAATAGAGGGCGGGCGCTTTTCCGAACCAGTGGTTTGGAAAAGCGCCTAAGCGCGGCCGGCGGTGAGCGCGTGCTCGCGGATCAGGTCCGCCGAGACCTCGGGCCGCTCCCACCAGAACATGTGGCCGACGCCCTCGAGAGTCTTGAGCTTGGCATCGGGCAGCAGCGAGGCGATCCGCTCGCCGTTGGCGTAGGGGAGGACGCCGTCCTCGGTGCCGTGGATGACCAGCGTCGGCGCTGCGACCTCGCCGAGGCGGCCGCTGGTGTCGTGGCCGAAGATCGCCTGCACCTGTAGTTCGATCGTCTGTTTCGCCGCGGGCACCGTCGTCGCCATCTCGTGGAAGGCGGCGTAGCGGCTCTCGTCGGCGCGGAAGGCGGGGGAGAGGTTGACTTCGTAGCTGGCCCGGATCGCCTTCTCGCGATCGCCGGAGGCCATCCCCTCCATCAGCTTGCGCGCGTTTTCCTCCGGCATCAGTTGCGAGCCGGGGCCGCCGCAGTAGGTGCAGCCGAGAGTGAGTGAGCGCAGCAGCTCGGGCTGGGCGAGCGCCAGCTCCTGGGCGATCATGCCGCCCATCGAGATGCCGACCACGTGCGCGCTGCCGACTGCGAGCTCACCGAGCAAGGCTGAGGTGTCTTCGGCCATTTCGGCGATCGTGAACGGTCCGTCGACCGGCGCCGAGTAGCCGATCCCGCGGTTGTCGAAGGCGACGACGTCAAAGTGCTCTCGCAGCGGCTCGAGGAACGGCTCCCCCCAGGAGACGTGGGTGCCGCTCATCCCCTGGATCAGCAGCAGCGGCTCGCCGGACCCGGCGCGCTCATAGTGCAGCTCGGCGTTGGGAGTGGCAACGATCGGCATCGCTCAGCCGGAACCGGCCTCGAAGAGCTTGCCGGCACGGATCCGCTTCGCCATCTCGGCGGACTCCTCCCGGTAGACGCGCCCGTCCTCGAACTCGATCACCGGGTACTTGCTCTGCCCCGAGAGCTCCTCGACCCGGCTTCGATCCCGCAGCGGCCCCTTGGCCACCTCGTAGTCGACGCCCTGCTCGTCCAGCGCCTTCTGCACTTTCCAGCAGGGATGCGCCCCGATCTTCACCCAGCCCAACGAGCACCTATGAAGCTTGACCGCCATCACCTCCGATCCTAGCCCCGCCACTCCGCATCCTGCAACGCTACGCTCGACACGAGCCCCCGTAGCTCAGCTGGATAGAGCATCGGACTTCTAATCCGACGGTCGCTGGTTCGAATCCAGCCGGGGGCGTAGCAGCCGACTGCGCCGCTTGTGCGGACACGAAATTCAGGGAAAGTCCTGATTTCGATCGCCTAGGACTGCCCTGTTCTTGACAGCGGAGCCCGTTCTAGATCGGCAAGCGGCTAGGGCACCACGGAGCCACTGTTCCTCGGGTCGATCGCTGAGACAACGATCGAGTTCACGTGTCCAGAATCGCCCACGTCCCGTCGCCCATCGCTACTTCCAATTCCAGTCGGCAAGGGTGGCACGACTACGGACCGACATCAGTTTGCTTCGTGCAAGGGCAAGCCATTTGCAACGGGGTCGAGTGCTTGGGGAGGACAGGCGGCGGATTGGCGGCTCCTGGTCTCCTCAAATCCGAAGGAGGGAAAAAGCCAGACGCGTCGAATTAAATGGGGTAGTGCGCTTTCGATGACTCCCGATCTTTCCCGCGATAAAGCCAATATGCAGTCAAGCAGCTGAGTCGGCAGAGGAGTACTTACAACTCAAGTGACCGTTCCATTGCCATTACCGGCCGAGAGCGGCGAATCCGGCAGGCCACGCCTCTCCGGATGTTTGCCTTTTGGAGATCCCGCATCCTTTCCGGGGCGATGACAACCCTCCCGAACCTTTGGTCAAGTGTTTCGCGTCCGATAGTCGGGCGCGAGGGATGATTCCGCTGCTCGAACACCCGCCCGAGTTCTACGTTACCTTCATGGCGGTCCTGTCGATCCTGGGCACGATGATCGGCATCGGCCACCTCTTCGTTGGGCTGCTCCGGAACATTCGGAGATTCCGCAACGGCGACTAGGTTGAGGTCATCGTCAGCTGGCACTTCGCTCGTGAGCGAGTGCAGCACGGCAGTTCTTCCGGCGCTCTGCCTTCACGTTGACAGTCAGCTTATGCGGCTTGCAGAGGAGGCATCCGCTTCGACGATGCTTCGGCCGCTTACGCTTGTGGTGCGCCATGAAATCAGGGTAATGGTCTCTCCGCTGGGTCTGCCATGTTGTCTGGCAATGCAGGAGCCCCTGAACGTCGAGGAAATTTCTTGGCAGGCGATGTTTGCCAGAGGTGAGCGCGAGGCCACCGAGGATGAGATCGCCGTCTTGGAGGCGGAGTACGGGCCGTTCCAGCCCGCAGACGGCGAGGGGTAACCGAGCCTCGCAGCCACGGTGGTTAGGTCTTGGTCGGTCGATACCATCCGGGCATGGCCCACGTGACCAAGCTCTCCAAATCCGAGATCGAAAGACGCCGCGCCGCAGCGGAGCGGATGCGAGGCCTTTTTGCTGACGTGGCGCCAGATCGCAGTTTGGTCGATGAGCTGATCGCTGACCGCCGGGCGGAGGCAGCGGCCGAAAGTGGCGAGTTGGCGGTCCGCCGGCGCCGCGGTGGCTGAGAGCGCTCCGGCGTCGGTTCTTGACGCCTCGGCGTTGATGGCGGTCCTTCATGCGGAGGATGGCGCATCCGTTGTCATCGAGGCAATCGGAGAGGGAACCGCTGTGAGCGTTGTCAACTGGGCCGAGGTTCTATCCAAGCTCGCCGAGGCTGGGAAAGACCCAGAGGCGGCCGCTACGGAGCTGCGTCGGGCGGAAGGATCTCGTCGGGCTCTGTCGATCGAGCCGCTGACGGCGGCTGACTGCGTGACGGTCGCTCGGCTTCGTCCAATGACGAGACGCCAAGGGCTTTCGTTGGCGGATCGGGCGTGCCTTGCACTGGCGGAGCGTCTCGACGTTCCTGCGCTAACCGCCGATCGCAAATGGCTCGAGGCAGACGTCACGGCTGAGATCCAACTGATCCGCTGAAAACTTGGTCCCCGACTCCAGCGGACTCCGCTGTACTTCTTGACGTGATTGCCTATCTGACCGACCGGGCGACCGGTTCTTCTGCGAGGATCTGGACTCCGTTATATGCATGCTGATTCTGACCAGACTGAGATCGATGTTCAGGTCGAATACTGGAACGACGAGGGCGAGAGCACGGCTCAGTACGATGCTTGGCGGCACTCTCCCCGACCCTACGACTTCACCGGTGCCAGCTACCTAGCGGAATATACGAATCTCCTTCGCGAGAGGACGCCGCTGATGGAGCGCTTCGGCCGCTCCGTCGAAGGGAATCGGGAAACGGAGGCTGAGTGGGAAGAGTTCTCCCTAGAGCCTGACAGGGAGACCCTTTCGTTCATGCTGGAGATCGACCGGGAAATCTTCGAGGCCGGCGACTGCTTCCTTCAGCGCGACCTGAGCTTCCTAGACGACCGACGAAAGATCGAAATCCTCGCGCTCGGAGAAGTGCTCGCCGAGACGAGCATTCGTCACGGCTGCCTTGAGTTCTGGCCTCGCCTTCGGGAGATGGGACCGACCCCACAAATGGTTCGTGAGGCTAGAGGCTGGTGGCTTCTCGCCAATATCGACCTGGAACCGAAGTACGACTTCTATTCCCACCGCCTTGAGGACACCATTGCGGAGTTCGATCCCGAGGTCGAGAAGATTGTCGCCAAGGGCGGCTTTGCAGTCGAGGCGATGCGTCCCGGCAACGGTGGCTGGGTGACGTTCTCCGTAATGCAGGGCATGTCGACTTCCACAAAGAGGGAACTGCTGGGCGCCTATCTCAGACGGGACAAGGTCGGTGTCGAAAGGATCTACGATCGAGTCGCCAGCGAGGCTGAGGCGGAGGCCCGCAAGGGAAATCACAGCCTGTTTTTGCGCGGTCGGGTACAGCGGGTAGAAGGTCGCCGAGAGCCGGACACTTACTGCGATATGTCCTTCCTTCGCTTTGCGAGCGAATGGGAAGAAGTGACGGCTAGAGGGCCGTCCCCGCAGGCAGGCACCCTGGCTCCAAAGGGCATCCCTCGAACCGTGAGGCACCGCGGCCGAAGTCGGAGCCGATGCTCCCATGGGCACACCCGCCGACGGACGGTCGGGTCTCGGCGAAGTTCATCGAGCGATGACGGTGGTGGCGGGGGTTCTGACCCCCCACCTCTATATCTAGCCGAGCCCTCCGGCAACCCACCAAGCCCGTCGACCCCTTGCTGGGACAGTGGCGGTGTAGGTCTCCTCGTCCTCAGCGTCAAGCTTCCTGAGAAATCGGTCGGCGGGCCAATAGATCGCGCCGTGGCGGAACATCTACGAGGGTGTTGCACCAAATAGCCGGTGGTTGCGATCGGCTTACATATCGGCGTAATCCTCGGGGTTCTTTCGGGTCTAGTGGCCCTGCTGCGCGCTCTCGTCGGCCTAGCCCGAGATTCCATCGGGTTAGAGAAGGACATCGAAGAACGCCGGCACCGTCGGCGTCGGAAGCGCAGGGCCTAGATGGCCGGTCAGGTGCCTCGAAAAGTTGGTCCCGAAATTGGTCCCCAACTCCAGCTAACTCAGCCGAACTCCCTGGACAGAATCGAACTCCTTGGAGCAGATTCGCCCTCTCAGACGTCTTCCGGCTGAACTTCTAATCCGACGGTCGCTGGTTCGAATCCAGCCGGGGGCGTTCCGACGACGGATCGGCTCGTGTTCCCTGCGAGCATCGGGCCTGCGTATCAGGGACGAGCAACGTGCCGACGGCACCTGTTTAGATTTTCGGTGGATCGACTGAGAGCGAACTGCTCTAGTCGGGTCGGCCAGAAGGCCCGGTTGATCGCACGGCATTGCGACCTCTTTCCTTGAGCTTCCAAGGTAGTTTTCCCTTCTGACCAGAGCCGATTCGGAACGGCACTCGTGCTGATGCCCATGACCTCCAGTCCCCAGAACTTCGATGTCTTTATCTCCTACTCCCACCGGGATGCTGAGGCTGTGATGGCGCTCGATGTTGCCCTGCGTTCGGCCGGTCTCAAAGTGTTTCTCGACACTCGCGATGTTCTAGCCGGCGATCGCCTCGTTGAAAAGGTCTTCGATGGCATAGCTTCTGCCGGAGCGCAGATCGTGGTTCTCTCGGAGGCCTCCACGTCCTCCAGTTGGGTCAAGGATGAGATATCTGCAGGCAGGACGCGCTCTCTTGTCTCGGGCTCACGGGTGATCCCTGTACTAATCGACCGCTGCGAACTCCCGAACTCGATTGCGCATCTCAAGTACGTTGATCTTCGAGATTGGCTGACCGACCGGAGCTTCCGGCGCGGGGTCTCGGAATTACTCCACGCGCTCGGTGCCAGCGTGGAGTCTCCTAAAGACGAGACGCTTCAGTGGAGCCTCAAACATTTTGGGGAACTTCAACAACTTAGTCGAGAACTTACGTATTCAGTCGCCCACCTAGACGGTGGAATCTCTGAGATGACGGGGGCCTCGTCACGCGTATGGACTTCCTACAAGCACGCCCTTAACGATGTCAGACTGGGAATGTTTCTCCTTGCCATCGACGACATCGCCTGGCCTGCAGACGCTCGTGCCACGGCGGAGTGGGCTAACGGGCGTGGCATCGGCTGTTTGCCGGTGGGCTCGTATTGATCGAGCAGTGGTTAGAGCTCACTGAAGCACCATCGGACAGGCAGCCGACGAAATTGGTCTTGCAGAGCGTTGTTGACCTGCGGGAGTTTCTTCGAGTCCGAGGCGTTGAGCCTTGGAGTCGGGTGAACTCCGACAGGGCGGCAGAGGCGGGAGCGCTTCGGGATGGTCGGGAGCTCCGAGACGAAATGCGTCGAGTATGCGAGTCCTTTGAGCAGTTAGTTGGCGAGGTAGTCCGGTTTGCACTGCCGTACGCGCCGTGACCTCGGCAAGCGACGGTCGATCTGCCTTCGCTTGATTCATAGGGAGAATCCGAGTGTCAGCCCGCGGGCGAAGCAGGACGTGGATGAGGTCATCTCGAGGTTCGGCCTTCCGGCTGGTACCTGGAGTCGAATCTTCCGTTCGCTGCGGGATCTCGAAAGGTTTCCGCTTTCGGGGCCCTGTTGGGGGGTGGACGCCAGCTCGATTCGCCCTCGGCCCTTGGTCATGGATGCTCCTGCTCTATCACTACGACGAGGCTTCCGATCGAGTCTTCATCGTGTCGATGCATGACGCTCGTTCGCTGGGGTCACCATCCTCCTCTGCGACTGAAAGACTTGGTCCCGAAATTGGTCCCCAACTCCAGCTAACTCAGCCGAACTCCTTGCACGTAATCGGCTCTATCAGGCCAGATTCTTCCTACTGGACATCCTCCGGCTGAACTTCTAATCCGACGGTCGCTGGTTCGAATCCAGCCGGGGGCGTTCGGAAAACCGCATTGAAGTGCTCATGCGAGAGTGGATACGGAGGACTTGGGAGGTTCGTCCAGTCATCCCCAGGCTCGACCTCCCAACTCCTTGGGCGCTGCTTGCGTCCGGGTAAAGAGCCTGGCTCGGCCGCTAGGCCGAGCCAGGAGCACGCTGTACCGGTTCTCTTAGGGTGCGTGGAACGTTTTCGTGAAGGGACCGATGTTCGCTTCTTCAAACGTCACGTCGTAATTCGTAACTTCGACCTGCTGCCCACTTGCGATTTGTGACACCAAGTTGATGTATTGCTGCTGGCTGGTCACCGGCTGGTTGTTGATGCTCGTTATCAGGACGTAGTAGCCGCGCCGGCTTTCACCAGACAAGACTTCCGCGTAGTTGGTCTCTTGATCTACCGGAGAATCTCTGGTCACCGCGCTTACCAGCAATCCACCTTTGAGGTTGTTGTTGTTGTAGATTTTTCCTTCGATTTCGCCTTCGGTGGGTGATTCCAAGCAGAAATCGGGTTCGTTCCCGCAGGCGGCCAAACCGGCGGACAACCCGCTTACCCCGAGTCCCAGCCAGGCGGTGGATTTTCCGGCCGCGAGCTGAGGGACGACCGATCGCACGGTCTTGATCGAGATTGCGTGATTCTGGTTTTCGCCACCGCCGCCGGCAACGTTGACTCCAACGAGTTCACCATGATCATTGACGAGCG
Organism: Solirubrobacterales bacterium; assembly: GCA_051954115.1. Classification (GTDB taxonomy): domain Bacteria; phylum Actinomycetota; class Thermoleophilia; order Solirubrobacterales; family 70-9; genus VAYN01. The sequence continues at coordinate 165,552 of JBQCIB010000001.1, forward strand.
GTCCGCCCGAATTGCCCGGATTGACTGCGGCGTCGGTCTGATAAAGGCCGGTCAAGAGCAGGCCGGCATTGGTGTTTTCTTCCCCGTGAACTTCTTCCTGTCCGAATGCGTCGTAGGAGACCGTCGCTTCGTCATCGAGTGCCGAGATGGTCCCCGCCGTAGCTTGGAACGGGGTCTTCAGAAAGTCGCTGGTTCCATTGCCGGGAAAGCCGAGCGCGTAGACGGTGTCGCCCTGTTCGACGCTTCCTTCTTCGGCCAGTGGCAGGGTCGTGAGATTGGGTAGATCTCCGGGCGACACCCGCAGAACCGCCAGGTCGTTCTTTGCGTCGACGCCAACGATGGTGGCATGCGTGAGGCTCGTCGAGTCGTAGCCGGCTGAGATGACGCTCGCGTTCATGACGACGTGAGCATTGGTCACTATCAAGCCGCGGCTCGCGTCGTAAACCCAAGCGGTTCCGGAGTCGACAAGGCTGCCAGCTCCAGCCAAGGGGGAAACGCCGCGGCTTCGACCGACAACCAGAAGGGTCGAGGGCTTGGCCGCCGCGACAATTTCGGACTCGCTCAACGGGCCGCTGGATCCCCCAGAGGAGAGGATCACGACCGCAACGATGGCCAGCACTGCCAGGACGCCTATTCCGATTGCAGCCTTCGTTGCTCGACCCGCGCTCGACCACCAGCCGGAACGGCCACCTCCTGCGGTCCCCGCGGCGCTCGTGGCGGCGAAGCCCCCGCCGGCCGGAGCCGCCTGAGCCGCCTGTATTAGGTCGGGCGCAGGGCTGGCAGCAGGGGCCGGGAGCGTTTGGCTTGCGGATGCCAAGACGAACTCGGAGGAGCCGACCCGAATCTCGTCGCCGGGCTCGAGGAGAGTCGCGCGACTGATTCGGTCTCCGTTGACGAAGGTGCCACTGCGAGATCCAAGGTCACGAATCTCGGCGACGTCACCGAGGACTTTTATCGCAGCGTGCTCACTCGACACCTCGGGGTCGTCGAGATTGATCTCACAATCCGGGTCGCGGCCGATGTGGAGCCACCGCGCCTCTAGAGGGAAGGTCGATCCCCTGTTAGCACCGTTCCGGGCCTCGATCTGCAGCTGCGGCCCCGGAGACCCTCCTCCCGGCTGTTGACCTTCCTGTTTCGGTGACATTTGGCCTCCCCTAGTTCGCTATCGACTGCATAAACCTATTAACCGTGGGGGACAGATCCTTCTTCCTCCTCGGTACGAGACTGGCATCAGGATTCGACGACTCTCAGCAGCGTTCTCCTTGCTCTGGGAGTGCGTTTGCCATCCAACCGCAGGGTTACGGCAATGTCAAGCTCAATGGGGTGAACTCAATGCTCTAGAGCCAGCTCAAAGGTTAGAATGGATTTCTTGATTAACGGTACGGTGAGATGCGCGGTCGCCTCGATGAGGGGAAAGGTGTCATCTCGGTTGAGTGCTCGCATCGGGAGGGCTAGTACGGCTTCGAGTTTTGCGGCTCCCAGCCCTAGGAACTCACGGCACGAGCTGGGCAATGCGCGGGCGGCGGGGTTGGAGCAGCGGTACAGACCCGGCTGTGAGCCCGCGCTTGAACCTGGCTTAAGGCGGCCGCGTAATCCTGGTGCAATGCTGCTCGGTGTGCGCCGTTCGATCACTGCCCTGTCCCTGCTTGCCGCCCTCGCCCTCGTTGCGGGGTGCGGCGGCGGATCGTCTTCTGAAGGCACCGCGACTGCCAACGGCGCTCCCCGCTTCGCCGGCGCCGAAGCCTCGCCACCGCAGGAAGAGGCGCCGCTGCGGTTGCGCAACTACCTGGGCGAACCGGTGAACATCGCCGACTACCGCGGCAAGGCCGTCCTCGTCACCTTCATCTACACCCACTGCCCCGACGTCTGCCCGCTGATCGTCAGCCACGTCAAAACCGCGCTCGCACTCCTCGGTCCCAAGGCCAAGGAAGTGCAGGTGATCGCGGTCTCGACCGATCCGCGCGGCGACAACCGCAAGACGGTGGCGCGGTTCCTCGAGGAACACGGGATGACCGGCCGGATGCAGTACCTGATCGGGACGCGGGCCGAACTCGGCAAAGTCTGGAAGGGCTGGGGCGTCGTCTCCAAACCGGCAAAGGCGGGCCGCGACCTGGTCGAGCACTCGGCGCTGATCTACGGCATCGGCGCCAACGGCAAGGTGATGACGCTCTACCCGGCGAACTTCAAGCCCTCCCAGCTCGTCCACGACGTGCCCCTGCTGGCGCAGGAGTGACGGTGCGCCGCATCGTCTACCTCGTCCTGGCGGTGGCCATCGTCGGCCTGATTGCTTTCGAGGTGGCGACCGCGGGCAACGGCGGCGCCACCGGCCGCAAGGCTCCGCCCCTGCCGGCGAAGGTCCTACAGGGCCCGAAGGTCTCGCTGGCCGACCTGCGGGGACATCCCGCCCTGATCGATTTCTGGGCCAGCTGGTGCGAGCCCTGCCGCGAAGAGGCGCCTGAACTGGCGCGGCTCGGCCGCGGCCTCGGAGGGTCGGCCCGGGTGGTCGGCGTCGACTACACCGACCGCGAAGGCAGCGCCCGTTCCTTCATCGCCCATTACGGCTGGACGTTCCCCGTCCTCAGCGACCCGGACGGGATCTACGGCGCGCGCTTCGGGTTCAGCGGCCTGCCCACGGCGATAGTCCTCGACCCGGAAGGCAGGGTCGATGCGATCCTGCGCGGGCCGCAGACCGTCGCGGGCTTCCGCGCCGCCTTGCGGCAGGCGCAGTAGGGCGGAGGCTGCTAGCGCGCGAGCGCGAAGCGCATGAGGACGGTGGTGCCGACGCCTTCCTGGACGATCCTCAGGTCGTCGCAGAGGCGGGCGATGATCGCGAGGCCGAGCCCGAGCCCATCGGCCGAGCCTCGGCCAAAGTTCTCGCCCTCGTCGGTGATGCGGAACTCGAGCCAGCCTGCCGCAGCCTCGGCGGTGAGGCCGACGCTGTTGCGCCTGCCCGCCTCGCTTGCGTACTTGACCGCGTTCGTAACCGCCTCCGAGACGGCGAGGTTCACGTCCGCCACCAGCGCTGGCCCTGCCCCCTGCTCTTCGGCGAAGGCGGCCGCTTCGTGCCGCAGCGTCGTCACCGACGCCGGTTCGGAGGGCCGGAGGAGGTTGATCTGCGGAGGCGGGTGCATGGTTTGTGGATCGGCAGTGCCGTGAAGATCTATGAAGTTCTAGCGACCGTGGGCGCCGGGGTGCACGACATCCTGCCGCTTCCGTAGAACGGACCGGCTGAGGCGCGGGAAACTGCGGATGGCGTACACGCCGGTACAGGGCTAGCTTCGTAGTGCACTCGCGCTTGGCGCGGGGCGGGGGGTGCTGGAAGACATAGGCCGCAGCGCAAAGCCCCGGCCAAACTCGAAAGGAGTTCTCCTATGGAGGCGAGTGCACCACCCAGTAGACGTACCGAAGCCCGAGGCAATGGCCGATACCTCGAAGAGAGGCAGCCGACCGGCTGGACCCTCTTCGCCGGCGTGCTCCTGCTTTTGGTCGGCTCGCTCGACGCCCTTTACGGGCTGGCGGCGATCCTCAACAACGAAATAGTCATCGTCGGCGGTCAGGGCGTGATCATCGCCGACGTCACCACCTGGGGATGGATCCACCTGATCCTCGGTTCGATCGTCGCCGCGACGGGGCTCGGCCTCTTCGCCGGCGCCAACGCCGCCCGGTTCGCCGCGATCTTCTTCGTCACGGTGAACGCGGTCGCGCAGATCGTCTGGTTCCCCGCCGCGCCGCTGTGGGCGTTCCTGATGATCATCCTCGACGTGACGATCATCTACCAGCTCAGCGTGCGCTGGGAGGAATGAACAGGTAAGGGCGAAACTTCATCGTCGTGGGCGACCTCGCGAGCTTCATCGGGCTGTCGCTCACGGCGATGTTGAATCCGACGTTGCTGGCTGCGGTCACGGTGATGCTGCTGCTGCCGGAGACGAAGCGGTTGATGCTCGGCTACCTGTTGGGCAGCTACCTGACCAGCATCTCGGTCGGCCTGCTGATCGCCTTCTCCTTCCACGGCACGGGCGGCGCCGAAACTGCCCGGACCACCCTGACTCCCGCCGAGGACCTGGTCTTCGGGGCGATCGCGGTGATCGTCGGCCTGGCGTTGCGCAGCGACTTCGGCGAGGAACGGCGGCGGCGGAAGCAGGAAGCCGAAAAGGAATCGTGGCCGCAGCGGATGCTGGGACGCGGCTCGCCGAAGATCGCCTTTGCGGTCGGCGCCCTGCTGAGCTTCCCGGGTGCCTCCTACCTGGTCGCGCTCAACCGACTGGTCCACCTCGATCCCGGCGCCGGGGCCACTGTGTTCCTCGTCGTCCTCTTCTGCGTGATCCAGGCCCTGTTCCTGGAGACGCCGCTGGTCGGCTACGCGATCTCCCCGGAGGGGACCCAGAAGGCGGTCGACGGCTTCCGCCGCTGGCTCAGCGAGAAAGGGAGACAGACCGCAGCAGCAGGAGCCCTGGCGATCGGGCTCCTGCTGCTGTTGCGCGGCCTGCTCGAGCTGGTCCTTCAGTAGACCGCTATTTGACGAATTCGCGGACTTCTTTGTAGACGGTTTCGTCGGTGGTGAGAGCGGTGTGGGAGATGCACGCCGTTTTGTGGTTGCTGGCGCCGCTCAAGATGACGCTTTCGTCGGGATTGATGATTTCGTCGCACGGTGACCACCAGGTGCCGTAGTTGACGACGCCGGGCGTCTCGTCGCCCGCGTTCAGTTCGGAGAGGAAGGTCGAGCCGACCCGCATCTCGATGCAGGAGGTCTGGGTGCAGGTGTTGGCGGTTTCGGTGCCGTGGTTCGGCCCGCCGAGGGAGACCCAGTCGTCGACCTTCGATTCGCCGCCGAGGAACTTGATGTACCAGCGGGTGTTCAAGCTGCCCATCGAGTGGGCGATGATGTCGACTTTGGTGGCGCCGGTGCTGCTGAGCAGGCTTTCGACGTGTGACTTCACTTCTTTTTCCGCGTCGACCTTGTTCGACTGGGAGGTGTTGTAGCTGTAGGCCGACAAATACGATTTCGGGTAGCCGTCTTTTTCGAAGCGGCCGATCATCGTGTTCCACAGGCTCGCGCTCTCGTTCCAGCCGTGGACGAACAGGATCGGGTCCTGCGCCATCGAGCCGGCGGGGGCGAGGGCCGCGAGGCCGAGCACGACCGCGGCGGTGGACGCAAACGCCATCAAGCGTTTTCTCATCAAGTTCTCTCCTGACTCCGTAGTAAAAGGCTCCCGAGCTAAGCAAAGTTCTTGAGCGGTGGGAAGTGCCCCACGGGTGACTTCATCGCTCACTCAGGGGCCGCCGGAAGCGGCGGACTTCGACCAGGGGCCCGTACGGCTGCTCCTCCCGGGTCGCTCCGTCGGGGCGCCAGCCGTCCGCGGCGTAGAAGCGCTTGGCGCCCTCGTTGCCGAGCAGCACCCAGAGGACGCCCTCCTCGAACCCGGCAGCGGCGAGGCGGCGACGGGACTCCAGGAGCAGCGCTCGGCCGACCCCGGTGCCCCAGTGATCGGGATCGACGTAGAGGGCATAGATCTCGCCTGCGCCCGGCGCGTCCGCGTCGCGGCAGGGCCCGAAGGCGGAGAAGCCGACGATTGATCCCTCCACGAGGGCGACGACCGTCTCGACCTCGCCCTTCTCGGCGGAGCCGAGCTCGTAGATCCCGGCGCGGTCCTCCGGCCGCAGCGCGTCGAGGAAGTCGTCGTCGATCAGGCCGCGGTAGGCGACCTGCCAGGAGCGGACGTGGACGCGGGCGATCTCGAGCCGCTCGTCCGCACGCGCCGGGCGGATCTCCATTCGGCTAGAAGAGGCGGACCCTTCCGCTGCCGGGTCAGCGCGCTTTTGGTGCGGACATCTTGAAGCAGGAGTGGGAGCTGGAGACGTTGATCCCTTCCTCGCCGGACTCGATCATCCGGGCGGCGCTGCGCGCCTCGATCTCCAGCAGCTCCATCCGCGCCCGTTCGTGCGCGGCCAGCGCTTCCCGCAGGCCCTCGGCGTCCAGCACCAGGGGGGTGCGGGTGAGGTGGAAGTTCTTGTCCTTGCCGAGGGTCTGGCCGCGCACCGAGGCGACGAAGTCGTCGAGCATCTTCTGCTGGACTTCGCAAATCAGGTCCTCGGCCACCACCGGGTCGAGCTCGTCGAACTCCTCGGTGTCGATGAGGTGCCGCTGGGTGGCGCGGTAGAAGTGCTCGAGGGCACCGCGGACTGGTCGCGTGCTGACCAGCTCGGCACATTCGAACTCGACCAGTTGTTTGGCGTGGTAGCTGACGTTCGAAAGCTCTTCGTCGAGCTCCCTGGCCATTTCGGCCGGGCTCGCAGTCCGCTCGACCAAGATGCGGAGGATCGCGGCGCGCAGGGGGTGGTTCATCGCCTTGATCCGATTTTCGGTCGCTTTACGACCTTGGGCTTTGATGGGCATCGCTCGCTCTCTGATCGATCGTTGGCTGATTAGTGCCGAGGGCTTGATCGTAGTCCACCTGAGGGACGATGCGGGCCGAATATCCCTGTAATTGGCCGAAGTTGGGCCGCCAAGGATCTAGAGCCCGGGCGGGTGCCGAGCGACGAAACCCGCGGTGGAGGTGGTGGCGAGGTGCCAGCGGGGGCCGGTTCCCTGGGCGTCGCCGACCGTGTCCCAGCGCAGGCCGGCGATTTCGGCGAAGGTGTGGCCGGCGTTGGCGTAGACGGTGATCCACTTGCCGGGGCCGGGCGCTCCCCAGTGCTCGAGCTCGCCGGAGGTGAGGGGGCGGGGGATGAGGCCGCCGCCGAAGAGGGCGAAGCTGACCGAGCCCGAGCAGTCGTAGCCGCGCGAGTAGAAGGAGGCGTGGCCGCCGCCCCATATATAGGGGCGGCCGATGATCGTGTTGGCGGCGTTGATCGCGCCCTTCACCGCTTCGGGTGCGTCGGGCGGGGCGAGGGCGACCCCGGTCAGCAGGATCGCGGTCGAGTTGGGGTCGCCGCCGCGGCGGTGGGCGAAGATCGCTTCACGGCTGAGGTGGGAGGAGTGGGGGACGCTGGTCCCGTTGCTGCCGGCTGAGGCGGGCGGCAGCTTCGACGGGTCGGCGGCGATTTCCGCTTCCGTGGGCGTGACCGGCTTCTGGGTCGGGGCCTGTTCGGGAGTGGGGGAGCGCAGGGAGGCGAGCTGGTGGCGGGCGCTGACCAGCGCCAGGCTGTCGCTGACGGCGTTTACCGCCCGGTCGCCCCCGCTGACGCCGATGCCGACGTGTCCGAAGGCGATCAAGACGGTCGCCAGTGCTGCCGTTGCTCCCATCGTGGATGAAAGACTAGGGACCCTCTTGAAACTCCTCTTAATCCCCTTCGCGATCGTCGCCTTCGTGCTCTTCCTGCTCCTGCTCGGGGCGATCGGTTTCGCGGTGGCCTTCGCGGTGCTCGCCGTGCTCGGCCGTGCCTGGCGCCTCGTTTCCGGCGGCCGCCGCTCGGCCTGACTCCGCCCTCCGGCGGCGTTTGCTCTTCCCCGCATCGGGAACTTTTTCTTTGGGAAGAGGAATCGACCACCAGTCGAGGAGAGGTGGAAGCACGTGGCTCAGCAGACCAAACGCAAAAGCGACCGCAAACGGTCCAGCTCCGATCGCAAACGGTCGAAATCGAAATCGTCCGCAAGCAAAGGCAGCCAGCCAGTCCACCAGAGCACCGAAGGCAGCGGGCGCAACAAAAGCCCGCGCGAAAAGAAAGACAAACAGGAAGAGAAGGGGCAGAGCTCAAACGGCTCGACGAAGGCTCGCAACCAGGGCGGTGAGAAGACCCGGCCGGAGCAGATGTACGAGGACTACACGATCATCGATCCGGGCGAAATCAGCGATACCGACGAGCCCGACGTCATCGTCGACATCCCGGTCGTCAAGGTCGACGAAATTCACTTCGAGCTCGATGACCTCATGGCGCGGGTCTCGCTGCACGCTGAGGTCCTCGACCTGGTCAAGTTGAGCGTCGGCGTCCACGCTGAGCTGGGCAAGGTCGAACTCAACATCAAGGGAGTCGAAGCGCAGGCGCTGATGCGGGCGCGGCTCGACCACGTCACCGCGATCATCGACCGCGTCCTGACCACGCTCGACCGTAACCCGGAGGTGCTGCAGAAGATCGCCGAGTCGCTGAAACCGGTCACCGAAGGCGCCGGCAAAGCGGTCGGCGAAGTTGGTGAGGGCGCGAACAAAGCGGTCGGCCAGATCGGCGAAGGCGCCGGCAGCGCGGTCGAAGACGTCGGCGAGGGTGCCGGCGGCGCGGTCAAAGACGTCGGCAAAGGCGCGAGCAGCGCCGTGGAAGACGTCGGCGAGGGTGCTGGCGGGGCCGTGAAAGACGTGGGCGAAGGCGCTGGCGGAGCGGTCGAAGACGTCGGCGGCGGTGCCGGCAAAGCGGTCGGCGAAGTCGGCGAAGGCGCGAACAAAGCCGTCGGTCAGATCGGCGAAGGGGCCGGTCAGGCGGTCGGTGACGTCGGCGAAGGCGCGGGCCAGGCGGTCGGCGGCCTGGGCGAAGGTGCCGGGCAGGCGGTCGGCGGGCTCGGCCAGGGTGCAGGCGCGCTCGGGGCGCTTGCCGGGGCGGCCGGGGGCGGCGGTGGTGCCGGCGGCGGCAATGGCGGTGAAGGCAACGGCGGTGGCGGTGGTGGCAACGGCGGCCAAGGCGTTACCGGCGGCCAGATCGCCAAACAGATCGCGAAAATCGTCGCCACCGAGATCAAAGCGGCCGCCAGCGACGAGGTCAAAGACATCGGTCTCGGCGCCGCTCACAAGGCGATGGAGCTCGGCGAGAAACGGCGTCAGCGCCGGGCCCAGAAGCACAACGCCACCGAGGCGGCGCTGCGCAAGGCCGAGGAGGCCGGGGTGGACATCGACGATGTCGAAGGCACCGGCGCCGAAGGCCGCGTCACCGTGCACGACGTCGAGAAGGCGGCGGCCCGGTGAAGGGCCGCCCCGACCTCGACTTCTTCACCACGGTCAAGGCCAAGGAGGTGACCTTCGGCAGGCTCTCGGACGAGCGGAAGGTCACCTACTACGGCGAACCCGACCACGAAACCGAGGCCAAGGTCGAGCGGGAGAACATCCCGGAGGACCCAGAGGTAGGCGTCACCTACCGCGACGTCAAGGTCGACTGGACGGTGCTGCAGCGGATCGTCCATCCGATCGAGGAGGGCGACGAAGCCGCCGAGGACGGCGGCGAGGAGAAGTAATGAAGTTGTTGGGCCTGCGACCGCGCGTCCCGGACGCGCGGTCGCAGCCATGTCCTCAGGGCCAGCCCTGGCGCTAGCGCCTCGCGGTGAGTCCCTGTAGAACGACCTCTACCGGCGAGCGGTGCTTGCCTTTGCCGTCCGCCGACTCTCGAGCGCGCTGCAGCTCGTTGGCGAGCTGCCCCACCTGCGCGCTGAAGTTCCCCACCTCTTTGGCTGCCTTCGCCACGTCCCCCGACTTGATCTTGATCTTCGGTTTGCGCGGCATCGCGGCTTTGATGCCTTTTTTGCGTCCCTGTTTCGAGGCGGCGAGGGCAAGGCCCCCGGCGGCTCCAGCGATCGCGGCGCCGCCTGCGACCAGCGGCACTTTCGCTTTGCTCGCCGCTTTGCCGACGCTCTGACCGGCGCTTTTGGCTTTGTCGCCAGCCCCGCCGACAGCGTTGCGGACGGCTTCTACGGGACTGGTGCCGCCGCTCGCGCCGTTGCCGTTGCTCGAACGCGATTTGCTCGAGCTCTGGGATTTCGCGTTCGCGCTTTTCGGTTTCGCTTTCGCGGCGTTCGGTTTCGACCGGGATTTGGATTTGGTCGATTTCGATTTCGCCGACGAGCTCGCGCTTTTCGAAGTCGAGCTTTTTTTAGCTTTGGTCGATTTGGTTTTGGTCTGAGCCATTTCCTCTCTCCTCGCGGGGGTGTCCCAATGGGTCAGATACCCAATCCAAAGGCCCCAAATCAGGGGGAATGCGGCGAAATCAGCATGAATGGAGGCTTGCGGCGCTCTTCACGACTTCGAAGGCGCTGCCGGGGATCCGCTTCAGCTGATCGAGGTTCTGGTCGTCCCAGCGACGGTCGCTGGTCCCGGAGAAGAACCAGTTTGAGCCGTTGTCGGCGACGATCAGGCCATAGCGCTTCATCGCTTCGGCGATCGTCTTCGCGGAGCCGTTGAAGCGGCCGAGGCCGTAGCTCGCCTTCAGTCGCAGTCGCAGCCCCATCGGCGGCGCGCTCGGGTTGGAGGTGTCGCCGGCGCAGTGGGAGGCGGGGTGGACCCAGGCGTTGCGGGTGCTGTCGAAGGTGACGCGGATCGCGTGGAGGTGCCCGGTGGCGACCTCGTCGTAGCGGACGAGGCCGGGGAAGATCGGCAGGCCGGCGGCGTCGGCCGAGGTCCAGCCCTCGGGGCGGCGGGCCGCCGAGCGCAGGTCCCATTCGGCACCTGAGTCGGCGTTCCAGTGCGGACGGGGCTTGGCGACGTAGAAGGCGCGGTAGAGCTCGTAGAGCTTGCAGGCGGAGCGGTCGACGACGAGCACGTGTCGGTCGCCGTCGCTGCCGTTGCCGCCCTCGACGGGCGCGCGCGGCGGGATCGGGAATGGCCCCGGGTCGCTCTCGTCGCCGTAGGCGGTGTAGTGGATCGGCAGCTTCTGCTGCCCGGCGCCGACGACGGAGTAGGGGAATCCGTAGGCGCGCGGCGAGCCGAAGTCAGGGTGCAGGTGGTCGCCGCCATGGGCATTGATGTAGGCGATGTAGGCGTTCGATCGCGGGTCCCGCGGCGCCTTAGAGATGTCCTGGTTCCAGGCGGCCTCGGTCGGGAGGGAGGGCGCGCGCGGGGAGAGCGAAGCGGGTGGCTGCGGGAAGACCGAGCAGGGAGCGAGGGTGGGATAGGGGCCGACGGCGGTGGCGGAGGAGGCGAGAATCGAGATGAGGAGAGTCAGCAGGAGCGTCAGCCCAGCCCCGACGCAGCCCTTCCGAGATCGTGGGGGTCCTGACCCCCAAAAGTTCGGAGTCGTCATCGCGGACGCCCCTCGCGCACCGTCAACCGTCCCCTTGCGCATGGCCCCACCGTAGCGGGGGTAGCCTCGGCCAATGGACGTATGCCTGATGATCGAGGGGCAGGAGGACGTGAGCTGGGAGGACTGGCTGGCGCTGGCCGAGGCTTGTGAGGCGAATGGGGTGGGGACGATGTTCCGCTCCGACCATTACCTCTCGGTCGACGACCGGCGTGAGCGCGGCTCGCTTGATGCCTGGGGGACGGTCACGGCGCTGGGGGCGGTGACGGAGAAGCTGCGGCTGGGGACGATGGTCTCACCGGCGACCTTCCGCCACCCGGCGGTACTGGCGAAGGCGGCCGTGACCGCCGACCACGTCTCCGGCGGCCGGGTCGAAGTCGGGATCGGCGCCGGCTGGTGGGAGCGCGAGCACGGGCTCTACGGCTTCGAGCTGCCGCCGATCGGGCCGCGGATGGACGCGCTCGAGGAGCAGATGCAGATCGTCCGCGGCCACTGGGGCAAGGGTCCGTTCAGCTTCGAGGGCAAGCACTACTCGGCGCGCGAGCTCGACGCGTTGCCGAAGCCGGTCCAGCGGCCGCTGCCGCTGATCCTCGGCGCCAAAGGCGGGCCGCGGACGCTGCGGCTCGGCGCTCGCTACGCGGACGAGTACAACACGGTGATGTCGACCGCGGAGGAGATCGCCGACCTGCGGCGGCGGCTCGACGAGGCCTGCGAAAAGGAGGGGCGCGACCCGGCGACGCTGCCGCTCTCGATGATGACCGGCTGGCTGGTCGGCGCCGACCGTGACGAACTGGTCGACCGCGCCTCGCGCCTCTCGCAGTGGAAAGGCCAGGGCGACGACGGCGAGGCGTTCATCGCCGGCCTGCGCGAAAGCACGATCCTTGGCACGGTCGACGAAGCAGTCGAGCAGCTGCAGGAGCTGGAGGCGGCGGGCCTGACCCGGATCATGGGCCAGCACCTGCTCCACCGCGACCTAGACGCGGTCGCCCTGATGGGCCGGGAGGTCGCGCCCGCCGTCCGCACCTAACCCTCCGGGCGAACTGCATCAAATTTCCGGGCTGGGAGGCCGGAAATTTGATGCAGTTCGTTTGGCTAGCTCGGCTCGGCGGTGCCGTAGATCGCCCGCAGCCAGATGTCGACGAGGACGTCGAGGACGCGGTCCTCTTCAAGCGAGGGGGACTCGTCGGCGAAGGTCGCGTACTGGACGCGCTCGTTCATCTGTACGAGGGCGATCGCGAGGTCGCGAGCGGGCTGGCCGTCCGGGGCGGCGCCGCGGGCGCGCTCGGCTTCGATCACGGCGGTGACGTCGGCGACCCAATCCTCCATCACCTGCGACCAGAGCTTGCGCGCCTCCGGATTGGTCATCCGCAGTTCGGCGGCCGCCAGGGTGACGGCGCGGCGGGAGCGGAAGGCGCCGTAGAGGTCCTCGAGGCCCTGGCGCAGCCCCGCGCGCGGCTCGCCTGCGGCCAGCATCTTCAGCGCCTCCTCGCGGCTGTCGGCCGCGGCGGCGACGAGGTGGTCGACGATCGTCAGCACCACCGCGTCCTTGGAGGGGAAGTAGAAGTAGAAAGTGGGTCGGGAGATGCCGGCGCCCTTGGCGAGGTCGTCGACCGAGATCTCGCTCAGCGGCCGTTCCTCCAGCAGCCGCTCGGCCGTCTCCAGGATCGCCCGCTCGCGGTCGTCGCCGCTGGCGCGGGTGGCGCGGCGGCCGCGCCCGTTGGCGGCGGGTTTGGCTTTGGCGGCGGCCTCCATGCATCCCACGATACAGAGCGTCGATAAATTCGACAAGTAGTTGACGCTCTCAACACAGTGTTGATAGACTTTGGCGCGTGAGCCAGCCGCCCCAGGAGGACCGCATGCCCCTCGACCACGCGCAGACCCCCCGCGAGCACTTCGACGTCCTGATCGTCGGCGCCGGCCTCTCCGGCATCGGCGCCGCCGTCCACCTGCAGCAGAACTGCCCCGGCAAGAGCTACGCGATCCTCGAGTCGCGTGAGGCGATCGGCGGCACCTGGGACCTCTTCCGCTATCCCGGCATCCGCTCCGACTCCGACATGTACACGCTCGGCTACTCGTTCAAGCCCTGGACCGACGAAGACTCAATCGCCGCCGGCGAGAAGATCCGCAACTACATTCAGGAGACCGCGCGCGAGTACCGGGTCGAGGACCACATCCGCTTCGGCCACAAGGTCGTCTCCGCCGAGTGGTCGAGCGACGAGGCGCTGTGGACCGTGCGGGCCGAGCACGGCGGCGAGACGGTCGAGCTGACCTGCAACTTCTTCTACGGCTGCACCGGCTACTACCGCTACGACGAAGGGTTCTCGCCCGAGTTCCCGGGCGCCGAGCGCTTCCAGGGGCAGATCGTCCACCCGCAGCACTGGCCCGAGGACCTCGACTACCGCGGCAAGCGCGTCGTCGTGATCGGCAGCGGCGCCACCGCGGTGACGCTGATCCCGGCGATGGCTCCCGAGGCCGAGCACATCACGATGCTGCAGCGCTCGCCCGGCTACGTCGTCACCCTGCCCGCCCAGGACCCGGTCGCCAAGGCGCTGCGCCGGGTGCTGCCGGACAAGGCCCGCTACGCGGTCATCCGCTGGAAGAACGTCCTCACCCAGATGGCCTTCTACCAGCTCTCGCGCCGGGCGCCGCGCCTTGCTCGCAAGCTGATCCGGCGCGGGGTGGAGCGCCAGCTGCCGGCCGGCTACGACGTCGACCGCGACTTCGAACCGCGGTACAACCCCTGGGACGAGCGGGTCTGCCTCGTCCCCGGCGGCGACCTCTTCGAGGCGATCCGCTCCGGCCGCGCCGAGGTCGTCACCGACACGATCGAGACCTTCACGGAGAAGGGGCTGAAGCTGACCTCCGGGCGCGAGCTCGAGGCCGACGTCATCGTCACCGCCACCGGTCTCAACCTGCTGGTGCTGGGTGGGATCGAGGTCTCAGTTGACGGCGAGAGGAAGCGCTTCTCCGACCTGGTCGGCTACAAGGGCGCGATGTTCGGCGGCGTCCCCAACTTCGCGCTCGCCCTCGGCTACACCAATGCCTCCTTCACTCTCAAGTGCGACCTCGTCTCCCAGTACGTCTGCCGCTTGCTCAACCACATGGACGCCCACGGCTACCGCGTCGCCACCCCGCGCGAGCCTGGCCCCTCGCAGCCGCGCGAGCCCTTCATCGACCTCAAATCCGGCTACGTCCTGCGCTCGCTCGACCAGCTGCCGAAGCAGGGCAAGACGCAGCCCTGGCGCCTGCACCAGAACTACGCCCGCGACATCCGCCTCTTCAAGCACGGCCCGGTCGACGACGAGATCGACTTCTCGCGCGGGCCGGCGGCCACCGCTGAGCGTGGCCGCACCGGCGAGTTCGCCGCCGTCGCCTAAGCCGCTTTCGTCAACTCACCAGGATCGAGTCAGCCGGACCTTGAACGGCGGGCCCGTCAACGGGAAGTTGGGGGCGCCGGGGAAGCTCGCGGTGAGGGAGCCGGTCCACAGCGGCGCGCCGTCCGCCGTTCGCTGCAACGTGCCGGTGCCGCTGAAGGGATAGGGGGGAGTCAGGTTCGCGAAGCTGAGCGAGTCGTCGGTGGCGAAGGTGCTTTCTGGCGCCAAGGCAACGAAAGCCTCGTGTTCCACTGCGTATTCGTCGCCTCCCGCTTCGGTGTAGGCGTAGTAGAACGCGCCCCCCGAGGGCAGCGTGAAAGCGTTGAAGTAGGTCGCGTCGAGCCCGCGTCGGAAGTGCGCGTAGAGATGGGCGAACCTCCCTTTTTCTTCGAGCGGACGGGCTCCGGCTGGGTTGCATTCAGGCCCTCGATGTAATTCGACGCCTCGCAGGCGATGAAAGTTCAGTGCCACGTACCCGCCTTCGCCGCGAAAACGCAGCGTGCCGACGAAGGTGCCGGGACGGGATCGAGTCATCGGGGAGCCGCAGTAATGCTGGTCCATCCGTTGGGGGCCCGTGGGATGAAAGTTCATCGAAATGGTTCCCAGGCTTCCGATCCGCGAGCGGATCTTGCCGCCACGCGTCTCAGCCCGCGCAAGGTAGTAGGTGGCCGTTCCGGCCCGACGGGCGTTCTCGTTGTGGACGATTCCCAGCTGAAGGGTCGAGGTGCGCGCGATGACGATGACCCGGTAGCCGTTCGCCGAGCGGGTTTCGAAGCGATAGTTCGGGCTCTCACCGGCGCTCGCCCTTGCCGTCAGGGGTGCCATCAGCATCAAGAGGAGGAAAGCCAAGAGGAGCAGTCGCCTCATGCCGCTCATTTGACTTTCTTCGCCGCAGCGTAGAGGTGGGCCACTGCGCGGCCGAAATAGGGTCCGTAGTCAGTGGTCGAATCATCTGGGTAGGTGTTGCTGGTGACGCCATCCAGGGTATTGCCGTCGATCAGCCAGCCGCCGCCGGAGGAGCCACCGCTGATTTCGCAATGGACGCCGAGCTCGGGCGGGCCTGGCATCAGGAAGGCTTCGAGGTCGTGCCCGAGGTACGGCGTGTTCTCGCAGACGTGAAGGGTTGAACCGTTGAAGGGGCGGGCGACGGGATAGCCATAGACGGAGAATTCCTGCTGGGGTGGAAGGCCCCAGGCGAAATTGGCGCCACCCACTGCCGCCGCGAGGGTCTGCCCGCGTTCGTTTCGAGAGACCACCGCCACCCCGACGTCGTAGTTGAAATTTTCTTCTTCGCGCCATCCGGGCGTGGTGCCGAGCCACTTGGCGACGAAGGTTCCGAAGGGGCGTTCGCCGTAGCGGTAGGCGGGCACGAACACCCAGTGGCGCCCCCACCAGCGCCCTTCGTCGAAGACGCAGTGGCCAGCGGTGAAAACGAGGCTCTCGTCGCCGGCGCTCACCGCGGTCCCGGAGCAGCGCCCGAAGCCCCCGAGGGGGCGTTCGGAGATGAAGACAGCGCCGTTCTCCCTAACACCTTCCGCGGTGGGGTCGGGGACGACTTCGGAGGGGGCCAAGGGCGATTCGCCCGGTGGGGGTGGCGACTCGGTTGCGGCTGCTTCCGTGGCCTTTTCCATCCGGCTCTTCGTCCAGAACCTGCGGGCTGCCCTGATGTCGCTGCGACTGATCGCGATGTGGGGAGCGGGCGCCGCAAGCACGATCGCACTGAGGAGCGCGTAAAAGGCTCCGCAGGCGACGGCGAACCGGATCCCTCTCCGCTTCATATGCGGAGCGTATTTCCGAGCCTGGACTTGACTAATGATTCCGGCAGCCCGTGCTGGTGATCAACAGGAGTGAGCCCCGGTGCCGGCCGCCGTCGGGCACGGGCCCGTGCAGGACGAAGTGGAGGCGCGAGTAGACATGGACCCCGCGGCAGGGGATCAGGTTGGTGAAGCGGAGGCTTGCCTTTGGCCGCGTGACCCGGCCGCGGGCGCAGTCGGGCGTGCAGCCGCGAACGTAGGCGCGTGCGCGTGCACGGGCGACCGTGGAGCCGTAGGTGAGCCAGCGGATGTGGGACATCGCGAAGGTGCCGTCGCCGGAGAGGCCGAGTTCGTGCGGCCGGTAGACGAGTACGTCACTGACCACGCTCTGGGGGACGAACACCTTGTGGCTCGGGTGCTCGGCGCGCTGGCCGAAGGCGACGGAACCGCCCGTCGGCGTCAATAGCCCGGCGCCCAACAGGCACACCATCAACGTCGCCGCACTCGCTCGTCTCACTTAATCGCTCCTTCGTTTCGGGCCGGGGCGGTTGACAACGCATGGGATAGTAGGGCCATTGTGGACGCACGTGTACTGGAATACAACTCAATAGGTACCGGAGAGCCGCCGCTGGTTCTGCTGCCCGGCGGCCTGACCGGTTGGCAGTCGTGGCTGCCGCTCGTCCCGGCGCTCTCGGCAGAGCGCCGCGTCGTCCGCATGCAGCTGATCTGCAACGCGGAAGGGCTTGCGGGGCGGCCAGGGGACCCGAGCTACGACGCCGAGATGGAGCGGGAGAGCATCGAGATGACGCTCGAGGCGGCGAGGGTGGCGGGGATGCACCTCGTCGGCTGGTCGAACGGGGGGCGCGTCGCCCTCGACTTCGCGCTGGCCCACCCCGACCGGGTCCTCAGCCTGACCCTGATCGAGCCGCCCGCCTCCTGGCTGGTCGCGGAGGAGGACGAGACCGCGCGGGAATTCGATGAGTACCTCGCGGGCTGCGCGGGCCGGGAGCTGAGCGACGAGGACCTCTGCGAGTTCCTGGTGCGCGCGGGGCTCGGCCCCGAGGGAACCGACTTCGCGGCGCTGCCGCAGTGGGAGTTCTGGTCCTCCTGCCGGCAGTCGCTTTCCTGGGGCGGGGAGCGAATGACGAGCTCGGCTGCAGCCGGCATCGAGGGCTTCCAGCAACTGGAGACGCCGACCATGGTCGTCCGCGGGCGGTCGACCTCGTCTTGGCTGAGCGCTGTCGCCGGGCGCTTGGCCGCAGAGATGCCGAAGGCGGAGCTGGTCGAGCTCGACGGCGGCCACGCCTGCATCCTCGAACGCCCGGAAGAGTTCGTCGCGGCGCTGTCGAATCACATCGGTCGCATTGATTGAGCGCCCGGCCGCGCCTATGCTCGGCGGGTGAGGACGAAGTACCTCCTCGACGAGTCGCGGATCCCGACCAGCTGGGTCAACCTGCTGCCGGACCTGCCCGGCGAGCCGCTGCCGCCGCTGAACCCGGGGACGGGGCAGCCGGCGGGGCCGGAGGACCTGACGCCGATCTTTCCGCTGGGGCTGATCGAACAGGAGGTCTCAGCCGAGCCGGAGGTGGAGATCCCCGGGGAGGTGCGGGAGATCTACAAGCTCTGGCGGCCGACGCCGCTGATCCGGGCGCGGCGGCTGGAGCGCGAGCTCGACACGCCGGCGCACATCTACTACAAGTACGAGGGGGTCTCGCCGGCCGGCTCGCACAAGCCGAACTCGGCGGTCGCCCAGGCCTACTTCAACAAGCAGGCCGGGATCGGCAAGCTGGTGACCGAGACCGGGGCGGGGCAGTGGGGCTCGGCGCTCTCGCTCGCCTGCCGGCTGTTCGGGATGGAGTGCGAGGTCTTCATGGTCGGGGTCAGCTACGACCAGAAGCCCTACCGGCGGGCGATGATCGAGACCTGGGGCGGGACCGTGCACCGCAGCCCGACCGACCGGACCGAGGCGGGGCGCTCGCAGGCGAGCCACGAGTCCGGCAGCCTCGGGATCGCGATTTCCGAGGCGGTCGAGGTGGCGGCGAAAAGCGAGGACGCGAACTACGCGCTGGGTTCGGTGCTGAACCACGTCTGCCTGCACCAGACGGTGATCGGCCAGGAGGCGATCGCGGCGCTGGAGGAGGCGGGGGAGTACCCGGACGTGGTGGTCGGCTGTGTCGGCGGCGGCTCGAACTTCGCCGGGCTGATCTACCCGTTCGTGCGGGCGAACCTGCGCGAAGGGAAGGGGACGCGCTTCCTCGGGGCCGAGCCGGCGGCCTGCCCGACCCTGACCCGCGGCCGCTACGCCTACGACTTCGGCGACACGGTGGGGATGACGCCGCTGATGCCGATGTACACGCTCGGCCACGACTTTGTGCCGCCGCCCGTGCACGCGGGCGGCCTGCGCTACCACGGCGACGCCCCCAGCCTCTGCGCGCTGGTCAAGGAGGGCATCGTCGAGGCCACCGCGGTCAAGCAGACCGAGGCCTTCGGCGCCGCGGTCCGCTTCGCCAGCTGCGAGGGCATCATCCCCGGCCCCGAGCCCGCCCACGCGATCAAAGCGACGATCGACGAAGCCCTGGCCGCCAAAGAGGCTGGCGAGGAGCGAGTGATCCTCCTCGGCCTCTCCGGCCACGGCCACTTCGACATGGCCGCCTACAACGCCTACCACGCGGGCGAGTTGGAAGACCTCGACTTCTCCGACGCCGAAATGGAAGAGGCCCTCAGCCGGCTTCCCGAGGCACCCTCAATCGCCTGACGAGCTCTCTTGCACGGCGAGATCGCGGAACTGATCCGCGATCGCCTTTCCCGCTCCTTCCGCGACTTTGCCGACGAGCGGGTTGACCACGACGCTCAGCACCGCCCCGGCGAGCTGCGGGGCGTTGTCCCTGAACCAGGCCAGCGCCTGGCGCACGCGCTGCGGCTGCGGGCGGTCGGTGACGATCGCGGCTTCCAGATCGGCCGCCTCGGCGAGGGCGGCGTCGCGCTGCTCGGGCGGGGCCTGCTCAGCGACAGCGGATCGCAGGCCGTCGAAGACGGCGCGCAGTTCGGCCGTTTCCTGCGGCGAGAGCCCGATCTGCTGGCTGACCGTGTTGTAGTCGCCCACCACCACCTGGCTCTGGTCGATGTCGCCCTGGAACTGGATGCTGTACTTGCCGCTTTCTTTCTGTTCGGCTGACATGAGTTTGTCCTATTCGACTTCGCTTTCGGTTTCGGTTTTGCCTTCGCCTTCGGTTCCGCCTTCACCTTCGACTACTTCGCCCTCGCTTTCGCTTTCGACCACTTCATAGGTCACCGTTTCGGAGGCTTCTTTGCCGGCCGGATCGATGGCGGTCACCGTGAATTCTCGAGGCCCGAGGGTTTCCGTATCGATCTGGCCGCCGCTCTCGACGGAGCTGCTGCAGGTGACCTTCGGATCGTCAGGGTCGTCGCAGGTGTATTTGGCCTCGACGACTTCGCCTTGGAGGTACTGCCCTTCGGTGGGAGAGAAGATGCTGACCACAGGCGGTTCGTCTTCGCTTTGGCGGGGCTTACGAGCTTCGACGCTGTAACGGACTTCACTTTCCGATTCGCGACCCGCGTCGTCGACCGCCGTCACCTGCAATGCATGGTCGCCGGGGCTCATGACGAGGGGCGCGCCGTTGTCCACCGGCTCCCCGTCGATGACGCCCTGGCACGATTTGATTTCCGCGCCTTTGGCGGGGGTGCAGACGAAGCTCGCCACGGCTCTTTCTCGCACGCTGAAGCTGTCTCCGTCCGCCGGGCTTTCGATCGCGATCACCGGTCGTGCGCCGGCCGGCGGGCGAGTGGTCGTAGTGGACTTGGTGGGTTTGGTGGAGGAAGACGAGGGACCGGTGTCCGCCGTGTTCTTGCCGTCGCCGCCGGCGAGCGCGAGCGCGATCAGCAACCCCGCCACTACCACGGCCACGCCGGCGAGGGCGAGTGCAATCCGCGGACCCCGCGGGCTACCACCTCCGTCTCCGTCCTTGCCGCGGCCGCCGTCTCCGCCGCCCTCCAGCTGCCTCAAGTTGTGGCGCGTGAGCTCGGCGCCCTCGTGCTCGTGTAGTCCCTCCCTGATGTGAAGAGCTTCAGTGAGCAGGGCCGCCGCCTCCTCGCTGTCCCCGAGGCAGAGCGCCTGGCTGCCCAGCTGGTGCAGGACGAACGCGCGGGCGCTCTCGTTTCCGACTGCGCCGGCCGCCTCCAGTCCGATTTGCAGGACCCGGCGGCAGCTGCTCCAGGCGCCCGCCACCGTCAAACCCCGCTGCGCGTTCAGGCTCAGGCCCAGGGTCTCGTCCCATCGCCCGGCCGCGGCGCCGAGTTCGAGCGTGCGCTCGATCGCCTCCGCTTCGTCCGCGACGGCATTTGGCGGTGCCTTTTCGCTCCAGGTGGTCAGACGGGTGAGCAAAGGCTTGGCGATCTCCTTCGTGGGTGAACCGGCGCCCTCGTGATGCGGCCGGCGAACGCTGCGGAAGCATGGGCTCGCCGACTTGACCCAGCCGCGTCGCTCGAGGTCCCGCAGCGGCTTTTCCGCGTCGGGGAGGTTGGCGAGGGCCGCGACGTGTTCGGTCCCGAGCGGCGCGCCATTGAGTGCCGAGAGGATCGCGAGCATGCGCTTCTGCGGGTCGGTCAACGTGGATGGGTCGAGGCGCCGCTCGAACGCGGCGGGGTCGTCTGCCAGCTCGCGCAGCGAGCTCCGCCCGTCTTCGATCAGTGCCGCGACTTCGACCAGCGACTGCGGATGTCCTCCGAGCCGAGCGGCGACGGTCTCCGCCGCCGCTTGTTCGTCGGCGTCCAGCGTGTTGCCAA
Source organism: Solirubrobacterales bacterium (assembly GCA_051954115.1). Classification (GTDB taxonomy): domain Bacteria; phylum Actinomycetota; class Thermoleophilia; order Solirubrobacterales; family 70-9; genus VAYN01. The sequence continues at coordinate 186,412 of JBQCIB010000001.1, forward strand.
GCTCGCGCTCGAGGAGGCGGACGGCGGCGTTCGGATCGAGCCCTCCCAGCTTGCGGGCGGTGCCGCCCGACCACAGGGTTCGCGCCTCCGAGGCGAGGACGACCGTGGAGCGGGGGAAGCGGTCGAGGAGGGTCCCGAGCTCGCTGCGGTCGAGGGCGCAGTCGTCGAGGATCAGTAGCGCCTCGCGGTCGGCGAGGTACTCGCCGAACTGGGCGGGAGCGGGGACGAACGGGATGTCGCATTCCCAGAAGGCTGCGTAGAGCCCGGCCTGGATTTCGTCGAGGGAGCGGTGGCGCGCCGGTTCGAAGACCGCACCCTCGGCTGGGGCCGACGTCTTCCGAGCGGCGAACTTGAGCAAGCAGGTCTTGCCGGCGCCATCCTCGGCGTAGAGCTGGACCGGCTTGCCCGCGCAGCAGGAGGAGATCAGGGCCAGCTCCTCCTCGCGGCCGACGATCTCGGCTGCCTTCGGGCAGCGGGAGATCGGCATCGCCCGCAGCTTCGGAGTGGGGCGCTCGCCGACCTGGAGCACGGTGACCTCGGTGCCCACCGCCGTCTGGATCGTGTTGTGGTCCCCGACGACCAGCTGGCTGTGCTGGACGTCCCCGATGGAGACCTCGACGCGAGGAACTACTGGATCGCCCACTTGAAACCCCCAGCTCAGCAGGCAAAAGCGGCCATTTGCGTACCGCTCTGTACCGACCTAAGCACTCTGAGTTACTTGAGCCAACCATACACCGAGCCAGCCCCTCCGAGCGCCCCCTTTCGCCCCAGGCCTTCCCAAACCCGCCTGCTGCCCCCGGTCAAGCGATAGGATGGTTGCGGCGCAGGTCCTAAAATCCCTGCAAAGCCAGCATGGTGGATGTAGCTCAGCTGGTAGAGCTCCTGGTTGTGGTCCAGGCGGTCGCCGGTTCGAATCCGGTCATCCACCCCTCTTGAAGTTGCTGCAAATGGGCGGGGCCGGGGTTGCGGTAGGTGTTTGGAGCGGGCCCGAATTCCGCTCCCCGTCGGGCAGAAGCTGCCTGAGCGCCTAACATTTGTATTACGCTGTATTACAAATGGCCGCACGCGACACTCAGACCTTCTCGGCTCGATGGGGCACCGACGTCCTCGACCGCTTGAAGCAGCGCAGCGAAGCGGTGGGGACCAACAAGTCACGCCTCGCCGAGCGCTACGTGGACGAGGGAACCCGCATGGACGAGCACCCCGGCATCGTGTTTCGAGGCGGCCCCACCGGCCGCCACGCGGCTTTGGCCGGTGGCCCGGACGTCTGGGAGCTCATGGCCACGCTCAAGAGCGGCGAGGCGCGTGGGGAGGAGGCGATCTCTGCCACCGCCGAGCTCCTCAACCTCACCGATTCCCAAGTGCGGATGGCCGTCCGCTACTACGGAGCCTTCCCCGACGAGATCGACCGGAGGATCGCCCTCGACACCGAAGATGCCGATGAAGCCGAAGCAGCCTGGAAGCGCGAACAGGCCGCCTTGGCGTGAAGCTCCTCCTCGACGAGAAGATCAGCGGCAAGGTTGCGGAACGGCTCCGAGACCGCGGCCACGATGTCACGGCTGTCACCGACGACCCAACCCTCCGAGGCCTGAGTGACCCTGACCTCTTCGAGGTGGCTCAGGAGGAAGGCCGAGTCCTGGTCACCTACAACCGCGTCGACTTCGAACCGATCATCCGCGAATACGCCCAGACGAATCGCGAGCACCATGGTCTTGTGATCGTCCACCCGACGCGCTTGCCGAGCTGGGAGTTTGCTCGGCTAGCTGCCGCTATCGAGGGCCTGCTGAAGGGTCCTAACCTAGGAAGGGGCTTTCTTATTTGGCTACAGGCGCGAGATAGCCGCTAGTCATTTGGTGGCGACGGCCGCCTAAGAGCGGCGGGGGCGTATCACCTCGAACCGCAGGCTTGCGATTGGGCCGCGGAGGCCGGTGGGGCCGATTGCGCGGACGCGGAGGGTGTGATGGCCGATCGGGACCCAGTAGCGGAGGGGGGAGTGGCAGCGGCGCCAGGGGGCGTGGTCGCGTTTGCAGAGGAAGGCGCGGGCGCCGTCGCGGGAGTAGAAGCGGAATCGGGCTTTGATGCGGCGGTGGCGGGTGACGCTGGATCTCCAGAAGCCCTCGGCGAAGATGAGATGCGTTCGCGGTCGTAGCCGCCTCGTCCGTTTGCCTGCGGCGGGGGAGGGGGACGGCGTCGCGAACGGGTCGGTGGAAGTGAAGATGCGGCTGTTGGCGCCGACCAGGGCGCACAGCGAAGTCGAGGCGCAGGAGGCGCCGAAGAGGGCGTTTTTGACGAACTGGCCGGTGTCGGGTTCGTCGGCTTCGAAAGGGACGAGGTTCTCGAAGGTCCAGGAACCCGGGCCGCCGGTCGGATCGGTCGAGGTAAGGACGTCGGCGTTGTCGTCGACCGCGAGGCAGCGGGTGGTCGTCGGGCAGGTGATGCCGGTGATCTGCACCGAGCCGGTGGGGTTCGTCTCGGCGAAGGGTGCGCCTCCGGTCGGGTCGGCCGAGGTGAGGAGGTTGCCGCCGGCGTCGCCGGCGGCGCAGAGCAGGGACGCGACGCAGGAGACCGCCTGCAGGTCACGCGGCGTCGGGGAGCGCACCTGGCGCCAGGCGGAGGCGCCGCCGGAGGGGTCGCTCGAGACGTAGATCCCGCCTTCTTTGGCGACGGCGACGCAGAGCGCAGGGGTGGCACAGGAGATGGCGCGCAAATCGGGGGCTCCGGGGAGCTGGGTCGCCTGCCACCGTCCCGAGGCGGGGGCGCTCGAGGTCAGGACCGTGCCCGCCGCCGCGCCGTAGCCGCCGGAGACCGCGACGCAGAGCGACGGCGAGGGACAGGACACGCCGGTCAGGTGCGCCGCACTGCCCCCTTCGTTCACATCGCTTATCGACCAGCTCCTCGCACCCCCGGTCGGATCGGTCGAAGCGAAGACGTTGCCTTCGTAGCCGACCGCGACGCAGAGGTCCTCGCCGGCGCAGGAGACGGCGTCGATCGAGCCGCGGGGGTAGGAGCACGATTCCTCGGGCACTCCTTCTTCTTCCAGGCAGCTCTGTTTCGGTTCGTCGTAGAGGGGGTTGACGACGTGCCAGCGATCCGCGGTCCCGGTCGGCGCCTGTGAAAAAGCGACCGTGTCCAGGGCGCCGACGGCGACGCAGAGGGAATCGCTCGGGCAGGAGACGGCGTACAGGACCACCTGGTCGGTTTCGGAGCTGCCCCTAATCGGCTGCGGCGGCAGCTGGCGCACGGTCCACTTCGAGGCCGCGGCGGCGCCGGCGGGCGCGGCGAGCACGGCCAGGAGAACGATGGAGAAGCCGGCGCCGCCCGGCCCGCCCCTCTGTCCCTTCGCCGCGCTTCACGCGCGCCCGTTCTTACCAAACCTGTGTCGGGCTCCGACCCCTCCCGGAGGTGGCCGTGCATGCTTATCCATATTCGTGGGATAGGCTTTTTGACTGAAATAATCCCGAGTACAGGGAGTAAGGCAAAATGACTTCACATTCGGAGAGCGGTGGCGAGCGGTCGACTTACGCAGTTCCCGACGATCTCTTCCAAACGGTGTATGACTCGCCCCGCTCGCTCCCTGGCGAGCATGTTTGGCTCACCTCCGACGAGGACGTCCGCGAGATCGAGAAGGTGCTCGGCATCAAGCGGCACGCGATCGGGGCGCCGCTGTGGCTCAGCGGTGACGAGCGTCACTGCCCCAAGTGTGGGCGCGAGACGAGCTGGCTCGACATCGTCTCTTCCGCCTTGAAGGACGTCCACAGCAAGGCGCTGATCGTCAAAGTCGTACTCGGGGAGCAGAAATACGTCAACGTCGAGGTGCCGAGTGCGATTCGAGGCCTCCGTTGTCATCGATGCGATACGCCTATCGAAAGCCTGCGGAGCTTCAAGTGCCACAACTGGGCCTACGCAGTGGGGGACCTGGCCAGGGTCGTCGAGCAGGCGAGTCGCTGAGCCGACCCTCCAGGGGGCCGTGGTGACTCCGGTCCGGGTGTACGGTGGACGCCGATGAGGATGCGGGCTGCAGTGCTGGAGGGGTTTGGGGAGCCGCTGGCGGTGCAGGAGGTCGAGCTGGCGGAGCCGCGGGCGGGGGAGGTGCTGGTCCGGTTGCACGCTTGCGGCGTCTGCCACACCGACCTCTACACGGCCTCCGGAGCCGACCCGTCCGGATATGCGCCGACGGTGCTCGGGCACGAGGGGGCCGGGGTCGTCGAGGCGGTCGGGCCGGACGTCGGCTCGCTGGCGCCGGGCGACCATGTGGTGACCCTCTTCTCGCCGCAGTGCCGCGAGTGCGTCCATTGCCTCGACCCGCGCACCAACCTCTGCCTGGCGATCCGCGAGGAGCAGAACAAGGGGCACCTGCCTGACGGCACGACGCGGATCTCCCGAGACGGCGAGGAGATCCGCAGCTTCATGGGCTGCTCGACCTTCGCCGAGTACACCGTGATGTCGGAGGTCTCGCTCGCGAAGGTCAGCCCGGAGGCCCCCTTCGAGCACGCCTGCCTGTTCGCCTGCGGCCTCTCGACCGGGCTCGGCGCCGCGATCAACACCGCCAAGGTCGAAGCCGGCACCACCGTCGCCGTCTTCGGCGCCGGGATGGTCGGCCTCGGCGCAGTCGCCGGCTGCCGCCTCCAGGGCGCGGAGCGGATCGTCTGCGTCGACCTCTCCGACGACCGGCTCGAGCTCGCCCGCGGCCAGGGGGCGACCGATG
>JBQCIB010000002.1:0-34904 GCA_051954115.1 Solirubrobacterales bacterium
GATGTGGGTACCCCGAGGCGGGAATGTTCGGCGATATGCAATCTCATGTCTGCGTGCCGAAGGCGCGCTCTCAGATTGCAGCTAAGCCGCGCAGCGGCGTGCTGCGCAATTCCAGCGGAGGGGTACCCACATCCTCCCCCGACAGCCCCCTAACCGAAGCGGCCTGAGACGTAGTCCCGGGTGCGGGGATCCCGTGGCTCGGAGAAGATTTTGGCGGTCTCGTCGACCTCGATCAGCGTTCCTACCGGCTTCTCGCCGCCGGTCTCGAGGCTGAAGAAGGCGGTGCGGTCGGCGACGCGGGCGGCCTGCTGCATGTTGTGAGTGACGATGACGATCGTGAAGCGGCCTTTGAGGCTGTGCATCAGGTCCTCGATCGCGCCGGTCGCGATCGGGTCGAGCGCCGAAGCCGGCTCGTCGAGCAGCAGCACGTCGGGCTCGATCGCGATCGCGCGGGCGATGCAGAGCCGCTGCTGCTGGCCGCCGGAGAGGCCGAGGGCGCTGTCCTTGAGCCGGTCTTTGACCTCGTCCCAGAGGGCGGCGCCGCGCAGCGCCTGCTCGACCCGCTCGTCCAGCCCGCGGCGCAGCCCTAGGTTGCGGGGCGCCCAGGCGACGTTGTCGTAGATCGACTTCGGGAACGGGTTCGGTTTCTGGAAGACCATCCCGATCCGCCGCCGCACCTCGACCCGGTCGACGTTGGAGCCGTAGATGTCGTGGCCGTGGTAGAGGATCTGGCCCTCGATCCGGAACGAGGGAACCGAGTCGTTCATCCGGTTGAGACTGCGCAGGAAGGTCGTCTTACCGCAGCCGGAGGGGCCGATCAGGGCGGTGATCTGGCCGCGGCGGATGCCGAGGTTGACGCCGGCCAGGGCCTGCTTGGCGCCGTAGGAGATCGAGACCTGGCGTGCGTCGAAGACGAGCTCGGGCCGCGCCAGCGGCTGCACCTCGGCCGTGGTTTCGGTGATCCCGACTGGAGGCTGGGGGGTGCCCGGCTGGATCCGGATTCTTGAAGGAATGGCTTGGGTCATGAGCTCAGCTTTCGTTTGCTTCGCGCCAGCAGCGCACGGGCGCCGAGGCTGGCGACGAGGATGATGGCGACGAGGACCAGCGACATCCCCCACGCTTCCGCGTAGCCCTGGGGGTTGCCTTCTTCGGAGACTTTGTAGATCCAGGTCGGGACGTTCGGAAGAGCTTCGAACGGGTTGACCGAGAACGCTTTCGGGTCGAAGGCGGAAGTGGCGAGGATCAGCGGGGCGGTCTCGCCGGCGGCGCGGGCGACGGCGAGGACGGTCGAGGTGATGATGCCGCCGAGGGCGCTCGGGAGGATCACCGTCAGCACCGTGCGCCAGCGGGCGACGCCGAGGGCGTCGGAGGCTTCGCGCAGGTGCTTCGGCACCAGCTGCAGCACCTCCTGGGTGCCGCGGGCGATCAGCGGCAGCTCGATGATCGCCAGCGCGACCGAGCCGGCGAAGGCGCTCTGTTTGTTCTGCGGGTCGACGATGAAGACGAAGGCGAAGAGGCCGAGGATGATCGACGGCAGCCCGTTCAGCAGGTCGAGGGTGAGCTTCAGCGTTTGCGCGCCTCTCGCCCCGGAGTACTCGGTGACGAAGAGGGCGACCAGGACCCCGATCGGCATTGCGATCGCAGTCGCCAGGAGGGCGATCACGATCGTGCCCAGCAGCATCGGCCCGACCCCGGTCGGGTAGCCGGTGAAGAGGAAGTCGAAGGTGACCACCTGCGCACCGCGGGAGACGACGCTCCAAAGCACCAGAACCAGGGCCGCGATGGCGATCACTGCCGCCGCGGTGGCGCCGACCTCGGCAGCGCGGCTGACGATCTGCCGCCGCCGCAGGTTGCCGCTCGGGGTCAGCGGCGCGGTCGGATCGGGGATCAGCGAACTGCTCACCAGCTCACCGCTCCGCTGTAGCTGAAGCGCCGCCCGATCCAGCCGGCCAGCAGGTTCGCGACCAAGCCGATCACCAGCAGGATCACGCCGCAGTAGAAGAGCGATGCCTTGTGCAGTTCGGTCAGCGCCCCCGGGAACTGCAGGGCGATCTGCGCTGCCAGGGTGCTGCCGGGCGCGAACAGGTTCGCTTTGATTTCCGAGCCGGCGCCGATCACCTGCGAGACCGCGATCGCCTCGCCGAGCGCCCGGCCGAGGCCGAGGATGCAGGCGGCGATCACGCCCGAAGAGGTGGTCGGCAGGACGATTCCCCGCACGACCTCCCAGCGCGTCGCGCCGAGGGCGCTGGCCCCGTCCTGCAGCTCGGGCGGCACCGAGGAGAAGAGGTCGCGTGAGATCGAGGCGATGATCGGGACCACCATGATCGTCAGGATCAGGCTGGCGGTGAAGACGCTGAGGCCGGTCGTCTGCGGTTCGCCGAAGATCGGGATGAAGCCGAAGTTGTCGTGGAGGAACGGCTCCACGTGTTCCTGCACGAACGGCGCCACGACCACCAGCCCCCAGAAGCCGAGGATGACGCTGGGGATCGCCGCCAGCAGCTCGACCAGCGGGCCGATCACCGCCCCCACCCCCCTGGGCGCCAGAAGCGTCAAGAAGAGCCCGATCGCGATCGCGATCGGGCCGCCCAGCAGGAGCGCGAAAGCGGAGGTGACGCCGGTGCCGAAGAGCAGTGCGCCGGCACCGAATTTGCCGAAGTTCGGCTGCCAGGTGGTTTCGTAGACGAAGCCGAAGCCGAACTTGTCGATCGCCGGCAGGGCGCCGTGGACGATCTGGTAGCCGACGAGGAAGATCGTCCCTCCGGCGACGAGAGCCGCCAGCAGGCAGATCCCGAGCATGAGGCGATCGCCGAATTCATCGCCGCGCTTGCGGAGATCGCTGACACGGGAACCTCGACCTCCGGCACGGGCAGCGGGAGAAGCGACGGCGCTCACGGGCGCCAGCCTAAGAAGTACCGGTCACCTTTTTGTAACCCTCTTGTTACTTCTTTATTTCACGGGATTGACACACTTTCTTGATCCTTTCGGGGCAGGCTTGCGCCGTCAATCCACCCTGGAAAGGAATCCGCATTGCAACGCACCAGGTTGCTAAGTCTGCTGATCGCAGTTGTCGCATCGGTAGGGGTCATGGCCTCGACCGCCGCGGCGTCAGCCTCCGCTGCCGGCCTCACCGGCGCCGGCTCGACGCTGATCTTCCCGCTGATGAACAACTGGATCAGCAACTTCGAAATCAAAGAAGGCATTCCCGTCAAATACTCCGCCGTCGGCTCCGGCACCGGCATCGCCCAGATCACCGCCAGGACGGTTGACTTCGGCGCCTCCGATGCCCCGCTGACCCCGGAACAGGCCGCCGCCTGCAACGGCTGCGTCCAGATCCCCTGGGCCCTCTCGGCCACCGGCGTCGGGTTCAACATCCCGGGCGTGAAGAAGCTGAACCTGACCGGCAAGGTTCTCGCCGGCATCTACTTCGGCAAGATCACGAAGTGGAACGACCCGAAGATCAAGGCGGTCAACAAAGGCGTGAAGCTGCCGGGCCTCAACATCACCCCGGTCTTCCGCAGCGACGGCTCCGGTGACACCTACGCGTTCACCAACTACCTGTCGAAGATCAGCCCCGCCTGGAAGACGGAAGTCGGGTACGCGACCACGGTCGGCTTCAAAGCCGGCGTCGGCGCCAAAGGCAACGCAGGCGTCACCAACACGGTCGTCCACACCCCGGGTGCGATCGGCTACATCTCGGCCTACTACCTGATCGCCGCCGGCCTCCACGCCGCCGCGGTCCAGAACAACGCCGGGAACTACGAGTTGCCGAACATCCCGAACATCGCGAGCGCCGCTTCGAGCGTTAAGAAGCTGGGCTCGAGCAACACGATCAGCATCACCAACCCCCCGAAGAAGGACACGATCGCCTACCCGATCTCGACCTTCACCTACGCGATCATTCCTCACAATGCGCCGCAGAAGGGGTTCCTGCAGCAGTTCGCCAACTACTGCCTGACGATCGGCCAGAAATACGGTGCCGCGCTCGACTTCGCGCCGCTGCCGAAGGTCGTCAAACAGGCGGGCCTGAAGGCGGTCGCCTCCCTCTAGAGGTGCCGGTTGCTGCGTCGCCTAGGCGAAGGCCTGGGCGGCGCGGCGGCGCAGGTCCGAGTTGAGCATCCCCGTCACTTCGCTGGGGACGCTGCCGGCCGAGGGCACCGCGGCCCCGATCAGGCCGTCGGCGCGGAAGCCGTAGAGCGGGGCGACGAAGCCGAGCTCGCGGATCTTGCGGACGAGGCGGACGGCGCTCTGGGTGTCGGCGCCGGGACCGCAGAGGACGATCGCGGTCGGGTCGAGGGCGCTGAGGGCACGGCCGAGCCGCTCGTCGCCGAGCTCGTTGGAGAGGACGAGGACGCGGAAGCCGGCGCGGCGCAGGGCGAGGTCGAGGGCCTGGGTGTAGACCTCCTCGGCGTCCTGGCCGTGGCTGGAGTCGAGCAGCAGGATCCCGGCCGGGCGCGCAGCAGCGGAGGCGAGGCGGCGGGCGCCGTGCAGCCAGCCGGTCGCCCAGCGGGAGGCGAACTCGAGCTCGGCCTCGCGCTCGGGGTCGGCGGCGAGCTTGTCGATCGCCGGCAGCAGCAGCTCCTCGACCGTGCGCTCCAGCGAGCGCAAGGCGAGGCTCTCCTCGACCGCGCGGTCGGCGGCGGCCTCGTCAAAGCTCTCGAAGGCGGCGAAGAGGCTGCCGTCGCTGGCGGGAGCGGCCTGGCGCTGGCGCGCCAGCTCGATCGCCGAGGAGATGTTGCCGGTCTCGTTCAGCGCGTCGCGCAGGGCCTGCAGCTCCACCAGCTCGTAGTTGCGGTGGTTGCCGGTGGTGCGCTTCGGTTTGGGATAGCCGTAGCGGCGCTCCCAGCTGCGCAGAGTGTTGGGGCTCACGCCGAGAACTTCGGCAGCGGCGTTGGTGCGGATTCCTGGCATCGGATCAGAAGGTTGAACGGGTTGTCCAGCGGCCTTTTCGACAGCGGAGGGCGATTCTCCCACCCGAATCCCGGGTTTACACCAGTTATCGGCAGATTTCGCAGAAACTGTTAGCGATCTTGCAAGGCGCCGACGCCAACCGGCTGCCCGACGGCCTTGGCGCGCCACATTGCCGCGTCAGCCTTGTGCAGAAGTTCTTCGGCATCGGCGCCGTGATCGGGGCAGGCGACGACGCCGGCCGAGACGCAGATCCGCAATCCCCCCGCTCGCTCGAGCTCGTCGAGCTGCCGCAGCAGCCGCTCGCACATCTGCACCCCTTCGACCGTGCCGGTGTCGGGGGCCAGCACGCAGATCGCCTGCTCCTCGAGCCGGAAGGCTTCGTCGACGATGCGGATGCTGTCCCGCAGGGCAGCGCCGACGATCGAGAGCACGGTCTCCTGGCCTCCGGCGACGTCGCCGGGGCGGGTGCCGGGCCCCGAAGCATCGAAGACAGCGAGTCCAAACGGATGCCCGTGCCTGCGGTTCGTCTCCAGCAGCTGCTCCAACCGCCGCCGCATGTGGCCCGGCCGGTAGAGGCTCGGAAGTTCTTCCGCCTGCTCGGGAACCTCGACCAGGTCGCCACCGTTGACGGCAGGTTGCGCTGCGTCGACGGCCGTAGCCGTGACCGTCCCGAACTCCTCGGCTAGACGCTGAGCCGCCTCGGCGAAGCGCGCTCCATTAGTGCCAATCTCCTCGTGCAAGCTGTTGAGGAGATCGGCGTGCATCGCCGCGACCTTGAGGGCGATCCGGCCCGCGGGTGAGCCGCCGTTCGCTCCCGGCTCTGCTTTCGACTGGTCCGACACGGATGGACCTTGGCGAAAGCAGCGGACGCTGGATCTTCAAATTGCCGCTATTTGCGAAGCGACGGACGTCCAGGACAGATGTCCGGCTCCGCTTATTCCAGGCTTCTTCGCCCCGCCAGGGCCTTGCCGAGCGTGACCTCGTCGGCGTGCTCGAGGTCGGCCCCGACCGGCAGGCCGCTGGCCAGGCGCGTCACCGTCACCTGACCGCGCAGCAGGTCGGCGATGTGGAGCGCGGTCGCCTCACCGGTGGTGGTCGGGTTGGTCGCCAGCACCACCTCGTTCACCCCGCCGCGTTCGACCCGGCGCCGCAGCTCGCCGATCTTCAAGTCCTCGGCGTCGACGCCGTCGATCGGCGAGAGGGCGCCGCCGAGCACGTGGTAGAGGCCTCGGTATTCGTGGGTGCGCTCGATCGGGATCACGTCGGCGGGCTCCTCGACGACGCAGATCATGCTGCGGTCGCGGTTCTGGTCGGCGCAGATCCGGCAGAGCGGGCCCTCGGCGAGGTTGAAGCATTCTTCGCAGAGGCCGACCTTCTCCTTCACTTCGCGGATCGCGTCACCGAGGGCGAAGGCCTCTTCGTCTGGCGCGCGCAGCAGGTGGAAGGCGAGTCGCTCCGCGGTGCGCCGGCCGATCCCCGGCAGGCGCGAGAGCTCGGTGACGAGACGCGCGAGCGGTGCCGGGCCCTCGCTCAACCGCCCAGCATCCCGCCGAGACCGCCAAGGTCGCCGCCGGCGATCCCGCCCATCTTCGAGCTGGCGAGCTCCTGAGCCGCGCGCAGGCCCTCGTTGACGGCGGCCTGGACCATCTCCTGGAGCATCTCCGCATCCTCGGGGTCGATCGCCTCAGGGTCGATGACGATCTCCCGCAGGGTCAGGTCGCCGCCCATCTTGACCTTGACCATGCCGCCGCCGGCGCTCGCCTCGACGACCTCGTCCTTCAGTTTCTCCTGCGCCTCCAGCATGTCGGCCTGCATCTGCTGCGCCTGTTTCATCAGGCCCTGGATGTCGAAGCCTCCGGGTCCGCCTCCTCGCGCCACTAACTGACCTCCTCCGCGTTGAACTCGCTCTTCAGCCGCTCCAGCAGCTCTTCCTCGTCGATCTCCTCGCTGCCCGGCGCCGGCGTGTCCGGCGGCGCCTCGCCGTCCAGCATGACGTAAGTGGGCCGCAGGCCAACGCCGGTCACGGCGGCGAAGGCTGCCGCCAGCGTGTCTCGGCGATCCGGGCTGTCGGCCTTCTTCTTGTTGAAGGTCATCTCGGCGGGAAAGCCGATCTGCAGCCCATCCTCGCCGTAGCTGACGGGGCGAGCGCCGTCGAAGGTGGCTGCCAGGGCTGGAGCGGTCTCCGACAGCTTCTGCAGGACCGTGGGCCAGATGCGCTGTATCTCGTCCAGGGACAGGTCGGCAGACGGTGCGGGTTGGCCGGCGGGTCCTGACCCCGATTTGGTCCCACCGCCACTCGCATTTGGCGAGTGGCGGTCCCCCAAATCGGCGCCACCCGCCGGAGGAGCCGCGCCAGCAGACGGCTCAGCTTCTGGCGCTGGGGCAGGTTCAGCCGGAGACACAGCTTCGGCCTCTTCCTCTTCGGCTGGAGGCGGATCTTCAGACGGGGCAGGCGCGGGGGGATCAGATGGAGACGGTTCGGCAGGTGGATCGTCCTGTGGCGCGGACTCTGCCGCGGGGGGCGTCGTAGGGGGGACCCCCTCCTGCCGCGCAGGTGGGGGTGGGTCCCCTGCGGCGACAGGACCCGCGGCCTGGGGCGCCCCCCTCCCTCCAGCCTCGAGTCTCTCTATACGCCTCAGCAGCCCAGCGGTGTCGGGATCCAGATCGGGACGTGCTGCCTTCAGCAGAGCTATCTCCACGGCCAAGCGCGCGTCGTCACCCTCGCGCACTGCAGTTAATGCATCCGCCAGCTCGTCGATCGTGCGAATGAGGTTCGCCGGCTTGATCGCGCTCGCCTGGGCCTGCATGCGGGCCGTGTCGGTGGCGGTCACTACGAAGGTCGTGGGAACCTCGCCGGTCGTCTGGGCGATCAAGAGGTGGCGCAGGTGGGCGAGCAGGTCGCGGGCGAACTGGGAGGGGTCGCGGCCGGAGCGGGCCATCTTCTCGACTCCGAGCAGGACCCCCTTCGGGTCCTCGGCGATGACCGCGTCGACCGCCTCGAAGAGGAGGTCGGCGTCGGCGGCCCCGAGCATCTCCAGCACGTCTTTCAGCTCGACGTGGTCGCCGCCGAAGGCGACCAGCTGGTCGAGCGTCCCCAGGGCGTCGCGGAAGCTGCCCTGGGCCGAACGGGCGATCATCGAGACGGCGCCCTCGTCGACCTCGATCGACTCCGCCGCGGCGACCCGGTTCAGCACCTCGGAGATCTGCTCCAGCGAGGGCCGCTGGAAGTCGAAGCGCTGGCAGCGGTCGGCGATCGTCGCCATCACCTTGTGGGACTCGGTGGTGGCGAGGACGAAGACGGTGTTCGGCGGCGGCTCCTCGAGCGTCTTCAGGAAGGCGTTCCAGGCCTCTTTGGTCAGCATGTGCGCCTCGTCGAGGATGTAGACCTTCCAGTGGCCGCCGGCGGGCGCGTAGGCGACCCGCTCGCGCAGGTCGCGGACGTCGTCGACCGAGCGGTTGGAGGCAGCGTCCATCTCGATCACGTCGACCGAGGTGCCGGCGGCGATCGTCACGCAGGACTCGCATTCGCCACAGGGGTGGACGGTCGGGCCGCCGCGCTCGCAGTTCAGCGATCTAGCCAGGATCTTCGCCATCGAGGTCTTGCCGGTGCCGCGCGAGCCGACGAAGAGGTAGGCGTGGTGGACCTTGCCCTGCTCGACCGCGTTGCGCAGGGTGCGGACGACGTGGGTCTGCCCCACGACCTCGTCGAAGGACCCGGGGCGGTGGCGGCGGTAGAGGGAAGTCGACTCGCTCATCGGCTGTCGAGCGAGTGTATCTAGGGGCCTCCGGCGTGCCGTGTCGACTTTGTGGCCCTATAGGACGACAAAAGCGACACGCCCCTCCGCGGGGCGCCCCGATACCGTCCCGCGCGTGCCGAAGGGGGCCCGCAACTGGCTGACGCCCGCCGCCTGGGTCGCCGCGGTGACGGCGGTGCTGCTGCTCGTCTTCCCGGTCGGCTTCCCCAACTACGACACGATCTACGCGCTGGTCTGGGGACGGGAACTGGCGCACGGGGTCAGCCCCGACTACGGTGCGGCGCTGCCGCCGACGCCGCACCCGCTGGCCGACCTGCTGGGGCTGGTGACGACGCCGATCGGCGACGGCGCGATCACGGTGACGATGATCGTCGCCTACGTCTCGCTGGCGCTCTGCGGCTACCTCGTCTACCGGCTGGGGACGCTCTGGTTCGACCGCTGGATCGGCATCGTCGCCGCCGCGATCGTCCTCACCCGCGCCCCCTTTCTCTCCAACGGCCTCCGCGCCTACGTCGACCTCCCCTACATCGCCCTCTGCCTGGGCGCTTTGACGATCGAGGCTAAGCGCCCCAGAGCCGGCTGGCCCGTCCTGACCCTCCTCGCGCTAGCTGGCTTACTGCGCCCCGAGGCCTGGGGCTTCTCGATCGCATATCTCCTGTACCTCTCGCTGGATGCTGAGCGACTTAAAGCGCCCGAGGAGGCGGAGAGGGCACCCCTCGAGCGGGCGGATACTCAAAGTGCCGGTCTAATTAGACCGGCACTTGTCCGAGCGAGGGGTGCCCTCTCCGCCCCACCCCTCACGCTCGTAGCACTGACCTTGGCCGCGCCGGTCTTGTGGATCCTCTTCGACGGGATCACCACCGGCAACTTCCTCTACTCGCTGACCGGCACCCAAGCCACCGTGGAAACCCTGGAACGCAAGACCGGGCCGGTCGACCTCGTCCTCTACGGCCCGCGGGCGCTCGGCGAAGTGCTGCAGTGGCCGGGGATGGTCGGCGCACTGGGCGGCATCGTCCTCGGCTTCGCCTTCCTGCGCCGCCGCTCGCTTCTCGCCCTCGCCGCCGCCGTCCTCGCCCTCGCCGCCTTCGCCTTCCTCGGCGCAGCGGGCCTGGCGATCATCGCCCGCTACACGATGCTCGCCGCGGCGATCCTCTCGATCTTCGTCGCCCTGGCGCTGCTCGGCTGGCGCCTACTCAAGCCAGGCCACCCCTGGCGCCGCCGCTGGCAGCTCTTCGCCGGTCTCGTCCTGCTGATGTTCGTCCTCTGGCTGCCGAACCAGTGGGACCTCGACTCGACCGTCAATACCGACCTCACCAACCAGGGCCGGATCGAGAACGACCTCACCGACCTCGTCGACGCTGGCGCCTTCGAGCCCCTCTGCGGCAAGATCGCCGTCCCCAACCACCGGGCGATCCCCCGCCTCGCCTTCGGCCTCGAGATCAAGCCGACCCAGATCATCAGCGCCAGCGAGGAAGGCGTTCCCAAGCGCGGCTACTTCGTGAAGCCGGCCAGCCCCTTCGTCATCCACAACTTCATCCTCGACCCGAAGGACAAGACCAAGTTCTCGCTGCCGACGCCGAAGGGCTTCGAAGAAGTCGCTCGCAACGAGAGCTGGCGCGTGTATCGCCGCTGCTAGCCCTGGTGCTCGACGAGCTCGACCGCGGCGTGCGTCTGCGCGGCCAGGCTCGGGTCCTCGAGGTCTATTCGCGGCGGCAACTCGACATGGAGGTCGTTCGAGGGGTCGAGACGCACGCGCAGGCCGCGTGAGCGGGAGTCGAGGACGTGGCCGCCGCGGGTGCGGTCGGCGCTGATGAAGTGCAGGTGGTAGCCGGCGACCTCGATCCCCTCGACATAGGTAGGAAAGCGGAAGCCGAGCATCGTCCCCTCGACCTCGCGCAGCTCGAAGACGTGCTGCTCGGCGACCACCTCGGTCAGCGGCCGGTAGGGCGGCTCCTGGCGGGGAACCGAGCGGGCGCGGATCAGCTCGAAACGCCCGTCGAGGCGGATCGCGCAGGAAGAGGCGCCGGCGGGGGCCAGCTCGTCGAGTCGCTCCAGCAGCTCTTCGTGATCAAGAACCCGGTTGGGCAGTTGCTCGTCCACCGTCGGCGCGAAGGAGGTGACGACGGCGAACGGCGTCCGCTCCTCCCGCCCCACCGGCGTCACTTGGCCGTCGAGGTCGGCGCGAAAGAACTCGCCGTCGATCGCCACCATCTCGCCGTCGAGGTGGTTGAGCGTCCCCAGGCCGAGGTCGCCGTGCTCGGCCAGCTCGCCGAAGCTGAGGTCCCCCTCGAAGGCGCCGTCGAGCAGCGCCCCGATCGTCGAGGCCTGGAAGAGGACGTGCAGCTCGCGCTCCTCGTGCAGGTCGGCACGGCGCATCGACTCCACGTGCAGCGACCGGATCCAGCGCTCGTCCAGCATCGCGGCAGTCTCGCACGGCGACCCGTCACAGAAGAAAAGGTCCGGCCGTGACACCATCGATAGCGTGGGTGCAATCGAGCTCAGGAACGTGGTCAAGACCTTCGGGCCGATCACCGCGGTCGACGGCCTCGATCTCGAGGTGCCGGAGGGCATCTGCCTCGGCCTGCTCGGCCCCAACGGCGCCGGCAAGTCGACGACGATGCGGCTGCTGACCGGCCAGGCGATCGCCGACTCCGGCGAGCTGCGGGTGCTCGGCCACGAGCTGCCGGCCGAAGCGAAGACGGCGCGGGGCAAGATGGGGGTCGTCCCCCAGCTCGACAACCTCGACGTCGACGTCACCGTCGAGGACAACCTGGCGATCTTCGCCCGCCTCTACCGGGTGCCCGACGTCGCCGCCGCGGTGGAGAAAGCGCTCGCCATCGCCCGCCTGCAGGAGCGCCGCCACGCCGCGGTCGACCAGCTCTCCGGCGGGATGCGCCGCCGGCTGCTGCTCGCCCGCGGCCTCGTCCACGAGCCGCGCCTGGTGCTGCTCGACGAGCCGACGGTCGGCCTCGACCCGCAGATCCGCACCGAGCTGTGGACGCTGATCGGCGAGCTGAAAGCGCGCGGGACGACGATCCTGATGTCGACCCACTACATCGAGGAGGCCGAGCGGCTGGCCGACGAGGTGGCGGTGATGCACCAGGGCAAGGTGATCAGCCGCGGCCGCCCGGTCGAACTGATCACCGAGCACGCGGGGCGCTTCACGGCGGAGATCTACGGACCGCCCGGCAGGCTGGCCGAAACGCGGGCCGAAGCCGAAGCCCGAGGTCTGGCGGTGCGCCCGGCCGGGCCGGCGATCGCGATCGTCGGCTCCGAGCGGGCCAACGGTCTCATCCCCGACGACGCCGTCGTCCGCGCCGCCTCGCTCGAGGACGTCTTCGTGCTCCTGACCGGCGAGGAGGCTGAGTAGTTGTTCCTCATGGCCGCAGAACAACCAAAAGGAACAGGCGAATGAACGGCGCGACCGAGGGGCGCCAGATGCGGCGCCTCGAACCGACTGCGATCGCCGGCGTGATGAGTCGCGAGGTCGCCAACTTCCGCACTTTCTGGAAGGGGACGACCTTCTCCGCGATATTGGAACCGCTCGTCTACCTGCTCGCCTTCGGCCTCGGCCTCAGCGCCACCCTCGTCGACGAAGTCAACGGGGTCCCCTACATCCAGTTCGTCGGCACCGGCATGGTGGCGACGGCGGTGATCTTCTCCAGCGCCCTGCCGGCGATGTTCGGCACCTTCGTCAAGCACCGCTTCCAGAACACCTACGACGCGATCCTCGCGGCGCCAGTCGACGTCGAGGAGCTGGTCAGCGCCGAGATGCTCTGGATCGGGATCCGCTCCGGCACCTACGGCTGCGTGCCGCTGCTGGTCACGATCGCCTTCGGCCTCGACCCGGCGCCGGGGATGCTGCTGGTGCCGCTCTTCTGCTTCGTCACCGCCCTCGGCTTCGCCGGCTTCGGGGTGACGATGGCGGCGACCGTCGCCAAGGTCGATCAGTTCAACTACGTGACCGCCCTCTTCGTGACGCCGCTCTTCCTGGTCGCCGGCACCTTCTTCCCGATCGACGGCCTGCCCCAGGGTTTCCAGATCGCCGCCCAGCTTAACCCCCTGCACCAGCTGGTCGAACTCGTCCGCGGCGGCGCTTTCGGCTTCGAATGGGGCGACCTCGCCCGCTTCGCCTTCCTCGTCGGCTTCGCGCTCCTCACCTGGCGCTTCGCGATCCACCAGATGCACAAGCGGCTGATCGACTGACGAGAACGCACTTCTTCCCGCATGGCGGGAACAACCGCATTTTCACCAACGAGATATGGACCGTGCACCCGCCTTCGAAGCGAGGTCACCGGGCGTGTCCGCCGCTTGAGGCTCGGGTCGGGCTCTCCTGCGGCACCCGCGGCATCCGCTTAAGGCTGCTTCCTTCCGGACCTGACCTGATTCGCGTGCCCACGTCGCGCAGGACCCGGCCGTCATCGCCGCCGCGACGGCACTGACCCCGACGGCCAGCCCCTCGGAACGGTAATCGGCCCCGCTAAGCGGATTTCGGGTGACAGGGCACCGCTGATTCCCCACCTAGCACGGTCCGTTGCCCATGCTACCGGGCGCTCGTAGGATGGCGGCGGTGGCTGCGCTCCCGCTCGCCCACATCCAGGTCGACACCGGCTCCTTCTTCGCCGTGGTGACGGTCGCC
Organism: Solirubrobacterales bacterium; assembly: GCA_051954115.1. Taxonomy (GTDB): domain Bacteria; phylum Actinomycetota; class Thermoleophilia; order Solirubrobacterales; family 70-9; genus VAYN01. The sequence goes on from JBQCIB010000002.1 coordinate 13,303, forward strand.
GCGATCGCCGCGATCATCGTCGCCCTGCTGCCGAAACGGATGGCGCCGCCGGTCGTGGTGCTGGAGCTGGTGCTGGGCATCGTGGTCGGCCCCCACGTCCTCCACCTCGCCCACATCGACGACTTCGTCGAATTCTTCTCCAACCTCGGGCTGGGGATGCTCTTCTACTTCGCCGGCTACGAGATCGACTTCCAGCGGATCAAAGGCCGGCCGCTCGAGCTCGGCGCCTGGGCTTGGCTGCTCTCGGTCGGCCTCGCCTTCGGGATCGGCGGCATCCTCGCCGGGCTCAACGTGATCGAGTCCTTCCTCTACACCGGGGCGGCGATGGCGACGACGGCGATCGGGACCCTGATCCCGATCCTCCGCGACAACGGCGAGCTGAAGACCGGCTTCGGGACCTACCTGCTGGCGGCGGGCGGGGCGGGCGAGTTCGGGCCGATCCTGCTGGTGACGCTCTTCTTCTCGACCCAGAGCGCGCTGCACGAGTCGGCGATCCTGATCGCCTTCATCGTCCTCGCGATCGCCATCGCCCTGCTCTCGGTGCGCCTCGCCTGGCAGGGCTGGCCGGCACTGGAAAAGACCTTCGAGGCGAGCAGCCAGCTGGCGGTGCGGGTGACGGTGGTGCTGGTCTTCGGCCTGGTCCTGCTGGCCGGCGACCTCGGCCTCGACGTGCTGCTCGGCGGCTTCGTCGCCGGCCTGATCACGCGGATGGCGCTGAAGGGCCACGAGCTGGCGGTCTTCGAGTCGAAGCTGACGGCGGTCGGCTTCGGCTTCTTCGTCCCGTTCTTCTTCGTCACCAGCGGCATCGCCTTCAACCTGACGGCGCTCGGCTCGGCGACGGCGATCGGCAAGCTGGCTCTCTTCTTCGTCCTCTTCCTGGTCGTGCGGGGAACGCCGATGCTGCTCCTCTACGGCAAGGCGATGGGCGCCCGCGACCGCGCCGCGCTCGCCTTCTACTCGGCGACCGAGCTCCCCCTCGTCGTCGCGATCACGACGATCGCGATCGACGCCGGCCGCATGCGCTCCTCCACCGCCGCCGGCCTCGTCGGCGCCGCCATGCTCTCGACCCTGGTCTACCCCTTCGTCGGCATGGCGCTGCGCAAGGACGCGCTCGACGAAGAGGAAGAACGCCCTGAGCCGACCGGTCCCTTCCCGGAGGGAGAGGGACCGGTTCCCCAGCCAGGACTGGTCGGCTAGCAACCCACCCGGCTCCGCCTCGTATCATCAGCGCCCCAGGGCGCGTAGCTCAGTGGGAGAGCGCTCGCTTCACACGCGAGAGGTCGCTGGTTCGAAACCAGCCGCGCCCATCACCTTTCGCTGCCTACCGCACGCTCCTACGCATCTCAGGAGCCGCGGCGCAATACGGTTTCAATCGAAGTGCCGTTCGGAAGCCTGATGATCGTCCTCACCGAACACTCTCCCGGAAGCGGCGGTACTTGCTTATTGAACGAATCGGCTGCCGGCTGACTGAGATGCGGAACGTTTGCCTGCACGCCATGGTGGTGCAGGACGCTCGAGATGGCGTCATGTGGATTGACTCCCATGAACGAGGCTATTGCCAGGACCGTTGGGATCCATTGCCTAATCGAAGCTCCGTGCTCCTTGAACCAGACCTTGAGCGAACCGATCTCTACGTATTCGATTTCGAGGCCATGATCGTCGATCGGCAGGAACCTGTCGAGATCGACGATCCCACCCGATGCCGGCAGCTGTGCCTCAGTCATCTCGGCCACCGCCCATCCCAAACGCCAGGCTAAGTCGAGTGCATCGATGATCCGTCCCGCGGGTCCCGCTTGAGCGCCGGGAAGTTCGACGAGAAAAGAAACCCCCACCTGTTGATCGCCGAGGTCGAGGGCAGCCGACAGTGCTTCGGCCGCCTCCTCAGTGGCTACCCGCAGTCCTGCAAAGATCTCGCGAAGCGCTTCCGTTTCGATCTCCCGCCCGGGGTAGGCAAGACCTGGCATCGCGTCAGGAACCATGACTTACGTTAGCCGTGCCGATTCCGAGCTGTCAAAAACATCTCGTTATGCAGCTAGGGCTCGTCCCGATCGCGCTGCGGGCTCCGTAGTTCGGTGCGGAGACGCGGCGGCAAGGTGCCGATAGCACACCCGTCGGTGAGCGGGAAGCTCCACAGGTGGAAGCCACGCCCCGCGAAGGACAGCTGCGCGACGCTTACGTACCGAGCCGGCGCGTGCGTTTTGCGAGCGACATCACCGCCCTCTGCGCGGCGCTGCTGCTGGTCGGCCTGTTGGGGGCAGCCTTCACCTGGTGGGGGCGCTCGTCCCTCTTCGACCTCGCCGCCAACGTGCGGGAGACGGTGAAGATCGACCCGGGCTTCCTCGTCGGGCCGGCGCTGATCCTGGTCACGCTGCCGCTCGTCTTCGGCCGCTCCCGGCAGCTGGCGCTGAAGCGGCTCTTCCGGGCGCGGCTCGCAATCGCGGCACTGCTCTGGGCGGCCGGCCTCCTCGTCCTCTTCGTCAAGGTCAGCGGCCTCGACTCCAGCTACACGATCGAAGCCGGCACCTACGTCTCCGCCGCCCTGATGATCGTCGGCTTGATCTCGACCCTGGCGATGTGGCCCGGAGCCCTGCCCGTCGTCCAGGTCAACCGCAAAGGGAGGGTACGCGAGCCTAGTGCTGCTGCAGCACCGAGATGACGTTCCCCGAGGGGTCCTCGAACCAGGCGATCTGCGGCCCCGGCCCCCGCACGATCCCCTTCTCGTCGTGGTCGAAGCCCTCGTAGCGCTCGAAGCTGATGCCCCGCCCGGCCAGCTCGTCCACCGCCGCGTCGATGTCGTCGACCTCGAAGTTGAGCATCGTGTAGCTAGCCGGCCTCATGTCGGCGCTGAGGTACATGAGGACGTCGTAGCCATCCGCCAAGCGCAGCCGCGTCACCCCGTTCTCCCCGTCGAGGACCTCGACCTCCAGCCCGAGGGTCCCCTCGTAGAACTCCCTCGCCTTCTTCAGGTCGTTGACGGCGAACCCGCTGGTCGCTCTGCTGTTTCCGAGCATCTCCCCCTCGTCCTTCCGTTCCCGACAGCTTCTTCTTCTATTAGAACGCTTTCGAGCCCGAATGTCAGGCGCTATTCGTCCTGCGAGGGTCGGCGGCGGCTGCGCTTGCGCTCCCCCGCCTGCCGCTTCTGCTCGAGCCGCCGTTGCTTGGCGGCGCGGGTCGGCCGGGTCGGCCGCCGCTTGCGTTGGACCCGCAGGCCGGCGGCGATCTTCTGGGCGACGCGCCGCAGCGCCAGCTCGCGGTTGCGCGCCTGCCCCCGCGCCTCCTGGGCGACCGCGGTGACGACCGGCCCGAGCCGCTCCAGCAACCGCGCCCGCTGCGCTTCGTCGAGCGCGTTCGAGCGCTCCACCTCGAAGACGGCTTCGACCCGCGAGGCGGTGACGTTGGCATGCTGGCCGCCCGGGCCGGAGGAGCGGCTGGTCCGCAGCTCGATCTCCGCCAGCGGCAGCGAGAGCCGCTCGTTTATCCGCAGCTCCTCGGGCACCGCTCAACCTGCGAGCTCGGGGATGTGCTCTTCGAGGTGCTGGGCGATCGTCTGCCGCACCCAGCGCTGGGTCTCCGAATCGGCCATCCGGTAGCGGCCGAGCAGCATCTTCTGGTCGTCCAGCGGCAGGCCGGCGATCTCCCAGCGAACGGCCAGGCGCTCGAACAGCAGCTCCGACCGCCGCCGCCAGGCGTCGTCCTGCGAGGCCGCCGCGCTCGCCAGCCCCTCCCCCACCTTCGCGATCGTCCCCGGGCTGAGCGTCTGGCGCAGGGTGAGGACGTTGCCCTCGGGGTCCGTGTAGTCGACGGTCGGCGCCTTCTCGCGCGGCCGGCGCTGCTTCTTCCGCTTCGCCACCGCTACGCGAGCGAGTCGAGCTTCTCGGCCAGCTCGAAGTCGGCGGCGGTGAGGCCGCCCTCGGAGTGGGTCGAGATCGTCACCTTCACCGTGTCCCAGGAGATCGCCACGTCGGGGTGGTGGTTCATCTCCTCGGCGGGCTCGACCAGGCGGGAGACGAACTCGACCGAGCCGACGAAATCGCCGCGCTTGAAGCTCTTCTCTATCGCCTCGCCGGAGCGCTCCCAACCCGGGAGGCCGCTCAGCCTCTCCTCAATCTCCGCCTCGCTCAGCAGCGCCACGCGCTTATGCTGGCACGCGAACGATGACGGCGCATTCCGACCGCAAGCCGGTTCTCTGGCAACTCGAGGTCTCGCACTACAGCGAAAAGGCCCGCTGGGCCCTCGAGTACAAGGGAATCGACCACGTCCGCCGCTCGCCGCTGCCAGGAACGCACATCCCGGTCGCGCTCTTCCTCACCCGCGGCGCTCAGCCAACGGTGCCGGTCCTGCAGATGGACGGGCGGGCGATCGGCGACTCGACCGCGATCATCGCCGCGCTGGAGGCGAAGCACCTCGACCGGCCGCTCTATCCCTCCAAGCCGGAGGAACGCGAGCGGGCCCTCGACCTGGAGGAGTGGTTCGACGAGAACCTCGGCCCCCACACGCGGCTGCTGCCCTTCTACGAGCTGATCCAGGAGCCCGAGCTCTTCGCCGAGCTCGCCGCCGCGACCGTGCCGGGCCCGCTGGGCAAGGCGAAGCCGGTGGTCGGCGCCTACGGCCGCATCTACACCAGCCTGCGCTGGGGAGCGAACAAGGGCGAGGACGCGGAGTGGGCGCGCGAGGGCATCGTCGCCGCCTTCGACAAGCTCGAGGCGGAGCTGAAAAAGGGCGGGGGCGAGTTCCTCGTCGGCGACCGCCTCAGCGTCGCCGACGTCACCGCCGCCTCGCTCTTCTACCCGCTCGTGGTCCCACCCGAGGGACCCCTCGACCCGGCACTGCCGCGCCCGCCCGCCTTCGACCGCTTCCGCACCGAACTCAGCGACCGCCCGGGCTGGCGCTGGGTCGAAGAGACCTTCCGCCGCCACCGGCGCCGCTAAGTCTCACTTCTGCCGCAAAAGTCTCAGAGGTTTTACCCACCTAAGACAAAAAGTTGCATTTTTCTCGCTAGGGTGCAACCATGCAGACGATGGCACCACCCGACGAGGCACTGACGGAGCGCTTTGCGCGAATCGATGAACGGTTTGACCGGGTCGACGAACGACTCATCGAGGTCGACAAGCGGATCACCGAAACGGCGCGGGAAACCGATCGTCGCCTGAAGGAAGTCGACCGGAGGATCACCGAGACCGCCAAAGAGACCGATCGGCGCTTGAAGGAAGTCGACCGGCGCCTTACGGAGACCTCCCAGGCGATCAATCAGCGGGTCACCGAGATCTCAGAGGCATCCGGCCACCGCTTCGATCGGATCGAAGAAACGATGATCGAGCTGAAGCAACAGATGGCAAGCCTCAACACCACCTTTCAACGCGGGAACTTCGCCTTAATCGCAGCCGTGCTCGGTGTGATCGCAGCCATCCTCGCCAAAGGCGGCTAACCCCCGATCGGGACGCGGGGGTTGGCGCCCCAGAAGATCAGGGTCCCGAGCATGCCGAGGATGTGGACGGAGACGATGTTGAAGACCATCGACTTGGCGGTGGCGGTGCCGACGCCGACGGGGCCGCCGGAGGCGGTGTAGCCGTAGTAGCAGCCGACCAGCACGATCACGGTCGCCATCACCATCCCCTTGATCAGGCTGAAGACGAGGTCGGTAGGGCTCTGGAACATCCAGAAGATCAGGTTGTAGCCGCCGGCGGAGACGTCGGCCACCTGCTTGACCACCGTCAGGTAGCTGCCCGCATACATCACCGCGATCCCGACCAGGTAGATGAACGGCAGGGCGATCCAGGCGCCCAGCAGCCGGCTGGCGCAGAGGAAGGTGACCGGCGGCACGCCCATCACTTCCAGCGCGTCGATCTCGTCGGAGATCCGCATCGCCCCGATCTCAGCGACGATCCCGGTCCCGACCTTGGCCGAGAGGATGTAGCCGAAGGCGTAGGGCATCGCCTCGCGCAGGTCGCAGAAGGCGGCAAAGAGGCCGGCGTAGGCGGGCGCACCCTGGGCGCGGAAGAAGTAGGCGCCCTGGAGGCCGCACTGGAGGCCGAGGATGAAGACGAAGGCCCAGATGATCAGCGCCGAGCCGAGGACCAGGATCCCCGCTTGGCGGAGCGCCTCGCCGAAGAAGCGCAGCGCCCGCCCCGAGTAGACGAGGCCGGCGACGCGGGCACCGAAGCGGCCGATCTCGCCGAAGGAGTCGAGCCAGCCGCGGGGGACTTCGAGCCAGGTGTTCATCGCGCCCTCACCGGATCGTCTGCAACTCCGGGTTGGTGGCGAGCAGCACCGCGGTGAAGACGTAGTTGAAGAAGAAGACGCCGACCAGGGCGATGACCACCGCCTGGTTGACGGCGCGGCCGACCCCGGCGGCGCCGCCCGAGGCGCTCATCCCCTTGTAGGAACAGACCACGGCGATGATCGCGCCGAACATCGTGCACATCAAGACCGACCCCCAGAGGTCGGTTACCGAAGCGTTGGAGAAGAGGGTGGCGAAGAAGCCGCCGAGCTTCTGGTGGTAGAGCAGCTCGGCCGTGATCCCGGCGCTGAGGCCGAAGACGATCGCGAAGACGTCGAGCAGCGCCGTCACCAGCATCAGCGCCAGGAAGCGGGGGACGACCAGGTTCTTGACCGGGTCCACCCCGAGCACCTGGAGCGCGTCGAGCTCCTCGCGGATCTTCCGGGCCCCCAGGTCGGCGGTGATCGCGGTGCCGGCGACGCCGCTGACCACGACCGCGGTCACCAGCGGCCCGACCCAGCGGATCGCGGCGAGGACGAAGAAGCCGCCGAGGCGGTCGAGGGCGCCGAAGATCTGCAGCGGCCCCGCCGCCTGGAGGCCGGGCGCTCCGAGGCAGAGAGCGAAGGTCGAGACCAGCAGCGGGAACCAGCTGAGGCGGAGCGCGAAATAGAACTGGTCGACCAGCTCCTCGCCGTAGGGATAGGGCGGCCGCAGGGCCGAGATGATCGTCCGCGTCGTGAGGATCATCATCGTCCCCACCTCGGTGAATATCGCCTCCACCTGTGCCATCGGTCTGACCGTAGACCTAAGACACTGTATGAGTCAACTAGAACAGTATGAAGGGAATGTTAGGGCGTGAGGACGATCTTCAGCGCTTCGCGGTTGTCGTAGACCTTGTACGCCTCGGCAGCCTGGTCAAGTGGCATGTGATGGGTGACGAGCGGGCTCGGGTCGAGCTTCCCCTTCTCCATCAGAGCGAGGACGCGGTCGACGTGGGCGATCACGTTGGCGAGGCCGAGGCGCAGCTGCAGGCCCTTGAGCCAGGCGAGCCCGAGCGGCACCTCCCCCTTGCCGGCGTAGGCGCCAATCCCGGAGACGGTGCCGGCGTCGCGGGCGAGGCTGACCGCCAGCGCCAGCGGCCCCGGGTCGCCGACGGCGTCGACGACGACGTCCACGCCCAGCCCTTCGGTGGCGGCGCGCACCGCCTTCTTCGGATCGTCCTCGGTCAGGTGCAGCGGCGTCGCCCCGAAGCGCTCGGCCATCTGCAGCCGTTCGGCGACCGTGTCGATCGCGAAGACCTCGACCGCGCCGCCGGCGTGCGCCGCCTGCACCGCGCACAGCCCGACCGGCCCGAGGCCCAGCACCGCCACCGTGTCGCCGGCGCGCATGTCCGCGTGGGCGACGGCGTGGTAGCCGGTCCCCATCACGTCGCCGGCGAAGAGGGCAATGTCCGCCGACATCCCCTCCGGCACCCGCCGCAGGGTCAAATTCGCCCGCGGCACCAGCAAGAGCTCGGCCTGCGCTCCCTGCAGGTTGCCTAGGTTGGCGCCGTGGCCGAAGGTCTGGCCGTTGCGGCAGCGGTGGTAGTCGCCGCGCAGGCAGGAGGCGCAGGTCGCGCAGGCGGTGTGGAAGGTGCCCAGCACACGGTCGCCGACCGCCACCCGTTCGACCTCCTCCCCCGCCGCGACCACCGTGCCGACGAACTCGTGGCCGATCGTGAAGCCCTGCTCGACGGGCACCCGCCCGTGGTAGATGTGGAGGTCCGAGCCGCAGATGCCACTCGCCTCGACCCGGACGAGGGCGTCGTCGGCCGCGACCACCTCGGGATCGGGCTTCTCCTCGACCCGCACCTGCTCGGGCGCTTGGAAGGTGACGGCGCGCATGCGCGCGCAACGCTACCGATAGGGACCAGCGCGCGCCTGCGGCTAGTTGACGCCCGCGACCTGGAAGCGGCTTTTTTCGCTGCCCGGGCTGGCGGTCTCTTCGATCCGCGCCTCCAGCGCCAGCTCCTTCTCGAAGTCGGCGGCCTCGCCGTGCTGGAAGGAGACGTCCTTGCCCTCGAGCAGCTCGATGAAGATCTCGACGAAACGGGCGTCGAGCTGTTTGCCGGCGACGCGGCGCAGCTCCTTGATCGCGTCGTAGCTCGACATCGGCGTCCGGTAGGAATCCCGCGCGGTCATCACGTCGTAGGTGTCGGCGACGGAGATGATCCGCGCCAGCTCTGGGATTTCGTCTCCGGCCAAGCCGCGCGGATAGCCTTTGCCGTCGATCCGCTCGTGGTGGGCGAGGATGATCTCCGCCACCGGGCCGTAGCCGTCGAGCGAGGAGACGACCCGCGCCCCCTGCTGCGGGTGGCGCTTGATCAGCATCCAGTCCTCGTCCGTCAGCGGCACGTTGGCCTTGAGGATGCGGTCGGGGAGGATGAACTTGCCGATGTCGTGCAGGAGCGCGGCGATGTGGACCAGCTCCTCCTCGCGGCGCGAGTAGCCGGCGCGCTGGGCGATCGCCCGCGAGTAGCGCGCGACCGCGGCGCTGTGGCGGGCGGTCATCTGATCGCGCAGGTCGAGCGTGCGCAGCATTGCGCTCAACATCCCCACCTGGAAGCTTGCCAGCTGCTTCGAGCGCAGCTCCAGCTCCTCCGCCCGCTGCTGGGAGACGAGCAGGGCGCCGAGCAGGTACTGGAAGGTGACGAGGACGACGCCGAACAGCGCAACCCCCGCCAGGCCGACCTGGACGTAGAGGTAGGCGACGCCGACCGCCATCAGCGCCGCCGCCAGCTCCGAGGGCAGCAGCGGGAAGAGCGCCGTGCGGACCTTGGCGAAGAAGGAGCTGCGGTCCAGGTAGCACGAGTAGGAGGCGATCATCGTGAAGTTGATCGCCAGCGCGACGAGGAAGACGGCGAAGATCAGCGCGTAGAAGGAGGCGTCGCTTTCGGCGACCCGGCCGGAATCGACGATCTCGTGGAAGGCGATCCCGCTGACCAGGGGGAAGGTCGCGTAGGTGAGGACGTTGTTGAGCAGGTAGTGGCCCGCATCGCGCCAGCGCAGCCAGCCGGCGAGGATCGTCAGCACCCCGATCACTGCCGCCGGGGCGCCGCCGAGGAAGACCATCGCCAGGACCAGGGCGAGGAAGCTGCCCGAGATCTTCACCTTCGACGTGGTGCTGATCGCGGTCAGGTCGCTGAAGACCGAGAAGCCGAGCAGGATGCAGAACAGCGGCAGGTCCCAGCTGGCGGTCTCGGCGCGCCAGACGGCAAGCCCGCTGACCAGCAGGAGACCGGCGACCATGGTCGCTATCGCTAGTCGGGTGGGACGGGACTGAGCCATCTTGTTCTGAATCGGCCTATGAGGGACTGCTCATTAATGCCCGCCTACCAATTCACTAGCGGGGTCCTTTTCCCTGCGGGACCCGCCTTGGTTGGCAGTTCCGCTATTTGGGAACTCGTAAGTTAGACCGGTGGTAGGGGATCGGCAAGACCATTTAGCCGCATGGCCAAATTCGCCCAAAATCGGAATCTCGTCCGGAGGGGCGGCGCGAGCCTGCGCAGGGGCAGATAGACCGAGCCCGAAAGACCTCGAGAACCCGCAAAAAAGCAAAGGGCGCCCCCATCCGAAGGCGCCCTTTGCGAAGTCTTGGTGCAGGCCCTGGTGGACCGGTGGCCTGCTCGAGAGAACTTAGTGACGGTAGCCCATGTTTCTTGCCCCTTCCGTAGTCGTTGAAGCCCGCAACGTTGTGCGCTGCATCGTGGAAACGTTCAATATCTGGGCACTTTGTAGCACAGGTTGCCGGAAAGTTGTGCATCTGCAGGAAAAGTTGTGCAGAAATGCAGTAAGACGCCCGGCCAGATATGCCTGAGCCCCGCCTGACCGATCCCCTCCGCAAGCCGCTCTTCAGGCGGCTGGCCGCCTCGTACGCGATCAACGAGCTCGGCGACTGGATGGGGATCATCGCCCTCTCGCTGCTGGTCTTCGACCGCACGGAGAGCGCCCTGGCAACCGCCGCCCTCTTCCTCGGCACCCGCTTCCTGCCGGCGCTTTTCGCGCCGATCCTGGTCGCGCATGCCGAGCGTCCTCCGCCCCGGTTTGCGCTCCCCGTCATCTACTGCGGTGAGGCGGCGGTCTTCGGCGTCCTCGCCCTGCTGGCCGGGCATTTCTCGCTTGCGCCGGTCGTCGCCCTGGCCGCCGTCGACGGCGCCTTGGCCCTCGCGGGTCGCGCCCTGACCCGGGCTGTCGTCGCCACGGCGCTCGAACCGACGGGGGAACTGCGGGCCGGAAACGCCGTCCTCAACGTCGCCTTCACCGGCGGCACCGCCGTCGGCCCCGCTCTCGCCGGCCTCGTCGTAGCGGGATTCGGGATCCAGTCGGCCTTGCTTTTGGACGCCGTGTCGTTTTACGCGGTCGCCTGGATCCTCTTCAGCGCCGGCACGATGCCCCAGGCAGAGCCCGAACCGGGGCGGATGCGCGAGCGGGTCCGCGCCGGCCTCGCCTACGTCCGCGAGCAGACCGTGCTGCGGCGGATCCTCACCGCACAGGGGGTCGCCTTCGTCTTCTTTGCCGCCGTCCTCCCGGTCGAGGTCGTCTACGCCAAGGAATCGCTCGGCACCGACGACACCGGGTACGGCGTGATGCTGGCGAGCTGGGGGGTCGGGATGGTGCTCGGCAGCCTCGTCTTCGCCCGCATCCGCGAGACCTCGCTCGCCTACCAGCTCCTCTTCAGCACCCTGGCGATCGGCGTCGCCTACCTCGGGCTCGCCGCCGCCCCCACCCTTGCCGCCGCCTGCGCCGCCTCGGTCGTCGGCGGGGCCGGCAACGGGATCCAGTGGGTGGCGGCGATCAGCGCCATCCAGGAGCTGACGGCGGAAGCGATGCAGGCGCGGGTGATGAGCGTGCTCGAGTCGATCGGGGCGGCGATGCCGGGGGTCGGCTTCGCCGTCGGCGGCGTGATCGCGGCGCTGGTGACGCCGCGGACGACGTTTTTTGTCGCCGGTTGCGGGGTAATCGTCATAGTTGTCGTGATGGCGCCGCTGCTCGGGACCGCTTGGTTAGAGCAAGATGAACGGTCGCAACCCGTGCTTGACGCCCATGACGACGTTGTGGTGGAGTTGCTGCCGGGGAAAAAACCCGGCAAGCCGTCTATGGAGGAGGGACCTTGAAGAAGCTCGGGGGATGGATCGCAGTTTTGGTCGTTGCAGCGGTTGCGGCACTTGGACTGGTCTCGTGCGGCGGCGGCAGCTCGACCGGCGGCGGAGGCGAAGGCAAGCAGGGGGGGATCCTCAACGCCACCTACGCCTCGTTCCCGGATTACATGGACCCGCAGCTCTCCTACACGGCGGAAGGCTGGACCGCGATGGGCGAGGTCTACATCCCGCTGCTGACCTACAAGCACGCGGAAGGCCAGGAAGGCAGCGTAGTCGTCCCGGGCCTGGCGAAAGAAATGCCGAAGGTCAGCAACGGCGGCAAGACCTACACCCTCTTCCTGCGTAAAGGGCTCAAATACTCGAACGGGAAACCGGTCAAAGCATCCGACTTCCCCTACGCGGTCGAACGGCTCTTCAGGGTCAACTCCGGTGGCTCTCCTTTCTACACGAGCATCGTCGGCGCCGAAAAGTTCGCCGAAACCAAGCAGGGCGGCATCCCCGGGATCAAGACCAACGACAAGACCGGGGAAATCAAAATCGAACTCGAAAAACCACGCGGCACCTTCCCCTTCGAGCTGGCATTGATGTTCGTCGCCCCGGTTCCGAAAGGCACGCCGAACGAAGACCTCTCAGCCAATCCGCCCCCCGCCACCGGCCCCTACGTGATCACCAAATCGCAGCCCGGCCGCGGCTGGGAATACGAACGGAACCCCTACTGGGCCAAAGCCAACTCGAAGGCGATGCCCGAATACCCGACCGGCACCGTCGACGGCGCCAAGATCACGATCGTCCGCAACCCGCAGACGCAGGTCAACGACATCGAACAGGGCAAGTACGACTGGATGCAGAACCCGCCGCCGGCGGATCGCTATACCGAAGTGAAGGAAAAATTCGAAGGCACCCAGTTCCGGGTCGAGCCGACGATCAGCACCTACTACTTCTGGATGAACACGCAGAAGCCGCCGTTCAACGACCCCAAAGTGCGGCAGGCGGTCAACTACGCGGTCGACCCCGCGGCCCTGGAACGGATCTACTCGGGCCAGATCAAAAGCACGCACCAGATCCTGCCGCCGGGGATGCCCGGATACGAAAAAATCGACCTCTACCCGCACAACATGGCGAAAGCCAAAGAAATGCTGAAAGAAGCCAATCCGTCGGACATGGAAATCACCGTCTGGACGGATAACGAAAGCCCGAACAAAGAAGCGGGGGAATACTACGAAGGGGTCCTCAAGGAAATGGGCTTTAACACGAAGCTGAAAGTCATCAACGCCGACAACTACTTCACGGTAATCGGCAACCGGTCGACTTCGGACCTCGATACCGGATGGTCGGACTGGTTCGAGGACTACCCGCACCCGAACGACTTCTTCCAGCCGCTGCTGTCTGGCGAAAGCATCCTGCAGACCAATAACGGGAACTTCGCCAACGTGGACGAACCGGCCCTGAACAAGGAAATCGCCAAGCTCGGCGAAGAAGAACTCGGGCCGGAACAGGAAGAAAGGTACGCGGAACTGGACAAGAAATTCATGGAACTGGCTCCGTGGGCTCCCTACGGAACCCGGACCCTGTCCACGTTCGTCTCCAGCAACATCAACCTGGACAACGTCATCTACAACCCGACGTTCTTCCAGTACCTGACCAGCTTCGAATTCAACGAATAGGGCCAGGAGCCAGGACGAGCAGAAGTGACGATCGACCCCCAGCCTGAAGCCGCGATTCCGGCTGGGGGTCCCGGTGCCGCCCTCCCGCAGCAGGCACAGGGCGCGAGCAGCGACTACGGCCCCTGGCGGCTGGCGCTCCGGCGCTTCCTGCGCAACCGGGTCGCGGTCGCGTTCCTGGCCCTGTTCATCCTGATCGTCCTCTTCGTGCTGGGGGCGCCGCTGTGGGCTCACCACGTCGCCCACACCGGTCCGAACGAGACGCATACGCTGGAGAAGCTCCACGTCGGCGGGGAAGTGCGGGAAGTCGTCACGCCCGAAGGCAAGCCGATCGGCCCGCAGTGGTTCGAAGCCGGCGGCAAGTTCTTCCTCGGCGCCGACAGCCGCCTTGGCCGCGACGAGATGGTGCGACTGATGTACGGCGGCCGCACCTCGCTCTTCATCGGCGTCATTTCCGGCCTGATCACCACCATCCTCGCCGTCATCCTTGGTCTCCTTGCGGGTTACTACAAGGGCTGGGTCGACGCCGTGATCGCGCGCACCCTCGACGTCCTCTGGTCGCTGCCGGTGCTGCTGTTCGGGATCGCGATCGGCGTCTCGCTCGCCCTCGGCGGGGTGACGATCGGCCCGGTTCACATCGAAGGCGGCTCGGTCTGGGTGCCGATCCTGGTGATCAGCATCTTCTACACGCCGTACGTGGCGCGGCCGATTCGCGGCGAGGTTCTCTCATTGGGTGAGAAAGAGTTCGTCGAGGCGGCGATCGCGCAGGGAGCCGGCCCGCTGCGGGTGATGTTCGCCGAGATCCTTCCCAACCTGGCCTCGACGATCATCGTCTTCTTCGCCCTCAACATCGCCAACAACATGCTGTTCGAGGCGGCCCTCTCCTTCCTCGGCGCCGGCGTGCAGCCGCCGAATACCTCTTGGGGAACGATGATCTCGGTCGGTGAGGAGCTGCTGACCACGCAACCCCTGCTGGCGATCATCCCCGGCGTGATGATCATGCTGACGGTGCTCTCGCTGAACATGGTCGGCGACGGGCTGCGCGACGCGCTCGACCCGCGCTCGAAAGTCCAGCTCGAGGCAAAAAGCGGCATGGCCGAGCCGCAGGGGGCGTCGGTCTGATGCTCCGCTTCATCGTTCGCCGCCTGGTCGGGATGGCGTTCGTCCTGTTCGTCGTCTCCGTCCTCGTCTTCGTGATCTTCAACGTGATCCCGAACTCACCGCCGGCGCAGCGGCTGGCCGGGAAGAATGCCCGCCCGTTCCTGGTCAAGAGCATCGAAGAAGAATGGGGCTTCGACGAACCATTGCCGGTCCAGTACGCGACGATGATGAAGAAGGTCTTCAATGGCGAACTGATCCAGTACTCGCCGCGAATCCCAGTCGACGACCGGATCAAGGAAGGCATCCCGGCGACCCTCTCGCTCAGCATCGGCGCCGGGATCATCTGGCTCGGCTTCGGTCTTCTCTTCGGCTACTTATCGGCGGTCAAAGCGGGGGGCTGGTTCGACCGCGTGATCACCGGCCTGGCGGTGGCCGGGATCTCGATCCCGGTCTTCCTGCTGGCTCCGGTCCTCATCTACTTCCTCACCTACAAGCTCGAAATCTTCCCCAACGGCGGCTACGTGAAGCTGACCGAAGACCCCTGGGAATGGTTCCAGCACCTGATCCTGCCGTGGTTCACGCTCGCCGTCCTCTCGATCGGCTTCTACAGCCGCGTCCTGCGCTCGAACATGCTCGACGTGATGAACGAGGACTACGTGCGAACGGCGCGGGCGAAGGGGCTCAGCGAGCGCCAGGTGATGACCCGCCACGTGCTGCGCAACTCGCTGATCCCGATCATCACCCTCTTCGGGCTCGATTTCGGCGCCACCATCGCCGGAACCGCGATCATCACCGAAGTTCTCTTCAACATCGAAGGCATCGGCAGCTACGCGGCGGAATCGATTGCCAAACTCGAACTGCCGCCGATCATGGGCATCACCCTCTACGGCGCCTTCTTCGTCGTCTTCGTCAACGCCCTGGTCGACATCGCCTATGCCTACCTCGACCCGCGCGTGCGGCTGGGAGGCACGGCGCGATGAGCTCGGCCCCGCTGCTCTCCGTCCGCGACCTGCGGGTCGGCTTCGCCACCGAAGGCGGGCTGCTGCAGGCGGTGGACGGCGTCAGCTTCGACCTGCGACCGGGCGAAGTGCTGGCGATCGTCGGCGAGTCCGGGTCGGGCAAGAGCGTCACCGCGCAGACGCTGATCGGCCTCACCCGCTCGAAAAACGCGCGCATCGAGGGCTCGGTCAAGCTCGGCGGCGAGGAGCTACTCGAGGCAAGCGACGCGACGATGCGGCGCCTGCGAGGCGAGCGGATCGGGATGATCTTCCAGGACCCGATGACCTCGTTCAACCCGGTCTACCGGCTCGGCAACCAGATCATCGAGGCGATCCGGGCGCACAAAGGCGACGTCGACAAGGCGGCGGCGCGGCGGCGAGTGGTCGAGCTGTTCGAATCGGTGGGAATCCCCAACGCCGAGCGCCGGATCGACAATTACCCGCACGAGTTCTCCGGCGGCATGCGGCAGCGGGCGATGATCGCGATGGCGCTGGCACTCGAGCCCGAAGTGCTGATCGCCGACGAGCCGACCACGGCGCTCGACGTGACGATCCAAGCCCAGATCCTGCACCTGCTAGAGGACCTCAACCGCGAACGGGGACTGGCGACGATCCTGATCACGCACGACCTCGGCGTCGTCGCCGAGGTGGCCGACCGGGTGCTGGTGATGTACGCGGGGAGGGTGGTCGAGCAGGGGACGCTGGACGAGATCTTCTACGACCCGCAGCACCCCTACACCTGGGGCCTGATGGGGTCGCTGACCCGGCTCGACCGGCCGCGGCCGCACCGGCTGCCGCAGATCGCCGGCTCGCCGCCCTCACTGCTGGACCTGCCGCAGGGCTGCTCGTTCCGGCCGCGCTGCCCGCACGAGTTCTCGAAATGCCCCCAGTACCCCAGCCTCGAGGCACGGCTGCCCGATGCCCCCGATCACCGCGACCGCTGCTGGCTGACGCCGGAGGAGAAGCGCGAGAAGCGACAGGTCGAAGGGCAGATCGGGCTCGAGGCGCCACGGGAGGCACCCCGGGCATGAGCGACGGCACCGCGAACCGGGGAGCCCCCCTGCTCGAGGTCACCGACCTCGTCAAGCATTTCCCGATCAAGAGCGGGATCCTGATCGACCGCGAAGTCGACCAGGTGCGGGCGGTCGACGGCGTCAGCTTTTCGGTCGAACGGGGGGAGACTCTCGGCCTCGTCGGCGAGTCCGGCAGCGGCAAGTCGACCGCCTGCCGCGCCGTCCTGCAGCTGATCGAGCCGACCTCGGGGTCCGTCAAGTTCGAAGGGCGGGAGATCGCCGGACTCGGCCGCCGAGCGATGCGGCCGCTGCGCCGGGAGATGCAGATGATCTTCCAGGACCCCTACGCCTCGCTCAACCCGCGCAAACGCGTCGGCCAGATCGTCGGCGACCCGCTGCGGCGGCAGGGCGTGGCGAAGGGCTCGGATCTGCGGCGGCAGGTGCAGGAGCTGCTCGAGCGGGTCGGCCTCTCGAGTGAGCACTACAACCGCTTTCCGCACGAGTTCTCCGGCGGCCAGCGACAGCGGATCGGGATCGCCCGGGCGCTGGCCCTGAAACCGAAGCTGGTGATCTGCGACGAGCCGGTCTCCGCCTTGGACGTCTCGATCCAGGCGCAGATCGTCAACCTGCTCGACGACCTCCAGGACGAGCTCGACCTCGCCTACCTCTTCGTCGCCCACGACATCGGCGTCGTCCGCCACATCTCCGACCGGATCGCGGTCATGCACAACGGCAAGATCGTCGAGCAGGGCACCGCCGATCAGGTCTGCGAGCACCCGAAGGACGACTACACGAAGAAGCTGCTCGCAGCGGTGCCGATCCCCGATCCCAAAGAGAGCCGGGAACGGCGCGAACACGCCGGCAGCACCAGCTGACGAGCGCTTTTCGTAGGCTCGGAAGGGATGGCTCTTCCGCTCTCGCCGCCGATCAAACCGCAGCTTGCGCTTACCCGCAAAGTGTTGCCGGAAGGGGAGGAGTGGGCTTATGAGCCTAAGTTGGATGGGTTCCGGGCGATTGTGTTTATCGATGGCGATGAGGCGTACATCCAGTCGCGTGGAGGGAAACCCTTCAACCGCTATTTCCCCGAGCTGAGCTTCGCGCCGGGGCGGTGGGTGCTGGACGGCGAGCTGGTGATCCGCGACTCGGACGGCAACCTCGAATTCGACTCGCTGCAGGAACGGATCCACCCGGCGCAGTCGCGGATCGAGCTGCTCTCGAAGGAGATCCCGGCGAGCTACATCGTCTTCGACCTGCTGGCGGAGGGAGACGAGGTCTTGTGCGAGCGGCCGCTGCGCGAGCGGCGCGAGAGGCTGGAGGCGATCGCCGAGGGGGCCGGCCTGGAGCTGACCCCGCTCAGCGCCGACGCGGGGCAGGCGGAGGAGTGGCTGGCGAACATCGAGGGCGTGATGGCCAAGGACCTGACCGCGCCCTACTGCCAGGGCAAGCGCAAGGGGATGGCGAAGGTCAAGCGCGAGCGGACGATCGACTGCGTGGTGATGGGCTGGCGTCCCGGCAAAGAGGAGGGCACGGTCGGCTCGCTGATCCTCGGCCTCTACGACGACGGCGAGCTGCGCACCGTCGGCCACATCTCAGGCTTCTCCAAAGCTGCGAAACAGACCATGCGGGCGATGCTGGCGCCGCTGGAGACGGGCCAGAGCGGGACCGCGGAGCCAAGCAGGTGGACGGGGGGGCGCGAGCTGGAGTGGGTGGAGCTGCGGCCAGAGCTTGTGATCGAGGTCGGCTACGACCATGCGGCGTCGGGGCGCATCAGGCACGGAGCGCGGTTCCATCGGTTCAGGGACGACAAAGCGCCCAAGGATTGCCGATTCGATCAGTTAGACGAAGGTACTTAGAACAGGCGCTCTTGGCGGGCGGGTCCTGTCGCCGCAGGGGACCCACCCCCACCCGCGCGGCGGGCGGGGATCCCCCCTACGACGCCACCCGCCCGAGGAGCCGTCTGTCTTGACGACTGTTGCTCGGAGCCGTCGGTGAGGGTGCGCCTCACCCTGCTGCGTCCCCACCCTTTCAACGCCCGAGTTGCGTGCCGCCGCTGTTGGGGCTGCAGATAAGCCCGCCCTTCGTAGAGCTGTTCGTACTGCGGGAGGAGGTCGGGGCGTTTGGCTTCTAGCCAGGCGAAGAAGACGTCTTTGACCTCGCCGCGGAGCTGGAGGGCTACGCCGCCCAGGAAGGAGGCGCCGGCTGCTTTGGCTCGTTCGAGGATCGGCTGGACCTGCTCGGGATCGTCGTTGATGCCGGGCATTCGCCATCCGCTCGAAGATCTCGATGTCCCGCATCACCAGCGGCGACTTCGTCAGCACCGAGACCGGCGTCTCCGCCGCCTCCAGCGCCTCGAGGATCTCGGGCATCATCCGGTAGCGGCTCTCCACCCACTGATACGGGTCGGTGTTCGTCCCCAGCGCCACCAGCTCCCCCTTCCAGCTCGGCCGCCCCAACTCCGCCCGCAGCAGCTCCGGCACGTTGACCTTGACCACGATCTCCCGCTCGAAGTCCTCTCCGGGTCCCAGATCGAGGTAGTTGTGAGTTCGCCGGGCAAAACAGAAAACGCAGGCATGGGTGCAGCCTCGGTAGGGATTGACCGTCCAGCTGAAGCCGTAGCGGCTACCCGGAACGTGATTGAGGGCCGAGCGGGCGCGGACCTCGTAGAAGTTGATCCCCATCGCCTCCGGCGCGTCGAAGGTGCGGACAACGGTGCCGTCGCCGACGCCCGGCAACCGCAAGTCTTTCTCCACCCGCTGCTCATCCCAACGCATACGAACACATGTTCGCACACCGCCGAACTGCATCAAATTCTCTCCCTGCCAGAGGGAAAATTTGATGCAGTTCGAGAGTTACGGAAGCTGGCCGCGGATCACGTAGCGGAGGACGTCGACCACCTGCTCGGCCGTGCGGGCGGTGGCTTGGGCGGCGCGGTCGACCTCCTTGAGGGCGTGGTCGAGGTCGGCGTCGTGGAGGGTGACGATCGGCTTGCCGAGGGCGGCGGCGTAGCCGGCGTCGAATGCCGCGTTCCACTGGCGGTATTTGTCGCCGAAGCGGACGACCACGACGTCGGCGCCGCGGATCAGCGTCTGGGTGCGGATCGCGTTGACGCCCGCGCCTTTGTGGTCGCGCCAGAAGGGCTCGCTCTCCTCCCCGAGGGTGCCGGTGCCGGCGTCGTCGGAGGCGGCGTGGTCGGTGACGGGCGCGGAGAAGACTACGGGCAGGTCCGCCTCGCGCACGCCCTGCTCGATCCGCTCGCGCCAGTCGCTGTGGATCTCGCCCGAGAGGTAGACGCTCCAGGTCCGCTCGCTCATCGCCGGCATCCTAGCGGTGCTAAGCTATTTGACGTGAACGTAAGAAAAACATTTGCGGAACGGGCGGGGGTCGACGCCTCGCACGAGCACTACAAGTGGTGGGCCCTCTCCTGCACCAGCCTCGGGATGCTGCTAGTCGCGACCAACTCGGGAACGCTGATCATCGCCCTGCCGAACCTCGAGCGGGCGCTTGGGACCAGCCTCCTGGAACTGGTCTGGGTGATCCTCGCCTACATGATTTCCTCGACCGTGCTGGTCCTCACCGCCGGCCGCCTCTCCGACCTCTTCGGCCGCAAGAGCGCCTTCGTCGGCGCCTTCGTCATCTTCGCCGCCGCCTCGCTCGGGGCCGGCTTCGCCGCCGACGGCACCCAGCTGATCCTCTGGCGGATCGTGCAGGGGATCGGCGGCGCCTTCATCTTCGCCAACGGCCCCGCCCTCGTCACCGACGCCTTCCCCCGCGAGCAGCTCGGCCTGGCGATGGGCACGAACACGATGGTCGCCGCGATCGGCCTCGTCATCGGCCCGGTGCTCGGCGGGGCCCTCGTCTTGATCTCCTGGCACTGGGTCTTCTGGTTCAACGTGCCGCTGGCGCTGGCCGGCGGCCTCTGGGGCGCCTTCGTCCTCCGCGAGCTCGCCCGCCCCGATACCGAGCGCGGCCTCGACCTCGCCGGCACTCTCACCTTCGTCGTCGGGCTCACCGGGCTCGTCTACGGGATCTCCCGCGGCGGCATCTCCGGCTGGAACGACCCGCTGGTGATCGGCGGCCTGGTCCTCGCCGCCGCGCTCCTTCCCCTCTTCGTCCTGATCGAGCACCGCCACCGGGCGCCGATGCTCGACCTCTCGATCTTCCGCAACCGCCTCTTCGCCGCCGCCACCGGCGCCGCCTTCATCAACGGCCTCTCGCGCTTCGCGCTGATGTTCATCTTCGTCTTCTACTTCCAGGGCGCCCAGGGCGACGACCCGATCACCGCCGGGATCAAACTGGCGCCGATGGCGATCGGGATGCTCGTCTCCTCGCCGCTCGCTGGCATCTGGGCCGACCGCCACGGCTCCCGCACGCTGGCCGCGGCCGGGATGCTGGTGACCGCCCTCGGCCTGGCGCTGATGACGACCCTGCAGGCGGACTCGCCCTACTGGCAGAGCATGGTCTGGCTGGCGCTGGTCGGGATCGGCTCGGGGATGTTCAACTCCCCCAACACCGCGGCGATGATGGGCACCGTCCCGACCGAGCGGCGCGGGATCGCCGCCGGGGCGCGGACGATGCTGCAGAACACCGGCGCCGTGATCTCGATCGCCTTCGTGCTCGCGATCGTCACCAACTCGATCCCGAAAGAGGTTCTCTTCGCGATCTTCTCCGGCCTCGCCTCGGGCCTCTCCAGCGCCCAGCTCGACCCCTTCATCCACAACATGCACGAGGCGCTCTGGGTGCTGGCCGCCACCTCCGTCCTCGGCGCCGGAGTCTCGCTGCTGCGGCCCAAGGACGAGAGCGCCGCGGCCCACGTCGAGCCGGCCGAAGCCTTCGAGGAGGCGCTCGCCGAGGAGGTCAGGGCGACGCCATGAACTCGTGGTTCGTTAGTCCGGATATACAGGACAAAGGAACCACGCGATGAGCGAGGGGATGCGGATCGGCGAGGTCGCAAAGCTCGCCGGCACGACGCCGCGGACGATTCGCTACTACGAGGAGATCGGCCTCCTCCCTGCCATCGGTGGACGTCAACCTGGCGCCCACCGCACTTACGCTGAAAACGACGTCGAGCGCCTCACCGAGCTGCTGCGGCTGAAGGACCTGCTCGGGCTCTCGCTCGAGGAGCTGAAGGAGCTGGTCGAGGCCGAGGGCGCGCGGGCGGAGCTGCGCCGCGAGTGGCACGGCGGCGTCGAGGACCCGGTCCGCCGCCGCCAGATCCTCGAGGAATCGCTCGCCTACACCGGCCGCCAGCTGGACCTGGTCCGCCGCCGCCGCGACGAGATCGCCAAGTTGGAAAGCGAGCTACTGCAGCGACGGCGACGCGTCCAAACTCTTCTACGCGAGGTAAGAGGGAGGGGGGGACCCCCCCGCACCAAAAAAAAACCCCCATATAAAAACGGAGTAATAAAGGGTTAAACAAACAAAAAAAAAAACAAAAAAAAAAATATATTTATTTTTTAACAAATTAAAATTTATCAT
>JBQCIB010000003.1:0-44774 GCA_051954115.1 Solirubrobacterales bacterium
CGACCGGACCCTTCAATGTGCGACTGGAGAGTTGACCTGCCTATAGCCAAGTCAACTCTCCAGTCGCAGGCTCCGTGGCGTTTTGCCGGTCCTTCCTAGCTGCCCGCTGATGAGCCTCTACGTGTAGCCGGAGCTCTGCCGACCAACGCCAGCAGTCCCTCTTCATCGAGGACCTCGGTGCCGAATTTCTCGGCTTTGGCGAGCTTGGAGCCGGGGTTCTCGCCGGCGACGACATAGTCGGTTTTTTTCGAGACCGAGCTGGTGACTTTGCCGCCGGCGGCCTTGACTAAGGCGGCCGCCTCGTCGCGGGTCAGCTCCGGCAGGGTGCCGGTGAGGACGGCCGTCTTGCCTTCCAGCGGCCCGCCCTCCTGGCGCCGTTCGGAGGGATCGGCCTCGAGCCGCAGGCCTTTCTCGCGCAGCTTCTCCACCAGCTCCCAGGTAGCGTCGTCGGTCAGTGACTCGTTGATCTGGACCGCCATGATCGGCCCCACCCCCTCGACCTCCTCGATCGCCTCCGGGTCGGCCTCGTGCAGGGCGTCGATCGAGCCGAAGTGGTCGGCCAGGGCTTCTGCGGTCACGTAGCCGACGCCGGGCAGCCCGAGCGCGTAGAGGACGCGTTTGAAGGGGCGCTGCCGCGACTGGTCGATTGCCGCCAGCAGGTTCCGCGCCGAGGTCTCGCCGAAGCGGTCGAGCGCTACCAGCTGCTCTTCGGTGAGGTCATAGATATCGGCGACGTCGGTGATCAGCCCCTCTTGGAGGAAGCGCGAGGCCTGCTTTTCGCCGAAGCCATCGATGTCCATCGCGCCCTTGCTGACGAAGTGTTTGACGTGCTGGAAAGACTGCCCGGGGCAGCCACGGCGGTTGGGGCAGATGGTGAAGACCGAGTCCTCGGGTTTGACCGTCGGCGTCCCGCAGGCCGGGCAGGTCTTCGGCGGCTTCGGTTTCCGCGTTCCCTTCGGGCGCCGCTGCGTCATCGGCGAGACCACCTGCGGGATCACGTCGCCGGCGCGCATCACCACCACCTCGTCGCCCTCGCGGACGTCCTTGCGCGCCAGGTCCTCCTCGTTGTGGAGGGTCGCGGTGCTGACGGTGACGCCGCCGACCCCGACCGGCTCCAGCATCGCGAACGGCACCAAGTGCCCGGTGCGGCCGACGTTCCAGACGACCTTCTTCAGCTTCGTCGTCGCCGTCGTCGGCGGGAACTTCCAGGCGATCGCCCAGCGCGGCTCGCGCCCGACCACGCCGAGCTCGCGCCAGAGCGCCTTCTCGTCGACCTTGACGACCACCCCGTCGATCTCGTAGTCGAGCTCGTCGCGCCGCTCCTCCCACCAGTGGCAGCGCTTGACGACCCCCTCCACCCCTTGGTGGTGGTCGGTGTCGGGGTTGACCTTGAACCCGCGGTCGGTCAGCCATTCGATCTCGGCCATGTGGGTCGGCAGGTCGAGGCCGCGGACGGCGCCGATCCCGTAGAACCAGGTCGAGAGCGGCCGTTCGGCGGCGAGCTTGGGATCGAGCTGGCGGATCGAGCCGGCGGCGGAGTTCCGGGGATTGGCGAAGGTCGGCTCGCCCGCCTCGGCGCGGCGCTCGTTCAGCGCTTTGAAGGCGGCGATCGGCATATAGGCCTCGCCGCGCACTTCGACCAGCTCCGGCGCGTTCTGGATCCGCAGCGGCACCGAGCCGATCGTGCGCAGGTTCTGGGTCACGTCCTCGCCGATCCGGCCGTCGCCGCGGGTGGCGCCGCGCACCAGCACCCCTTCCTCGTAGGTCAGGGTGACGGCGAGGCCGTCGATCTTCGGCTCGGTCGTGTAGCTGAACTCCGAAGCGGTGATGTCGAGTCGCTTGAGGTAGTTGGCGAGCCGGTTCTCCCAGCCTCGCAGCTCCTCCTCGTTGCGGGCGTTGCCGAGCGAGAGCATCGCCTCCAGGTGCTCGACCTGTTCGAAGTGCTCGAGCGGCGCCGCCCCCACCCGCTGGGTGGGCGAGTCGGGCGTCTGTAGCTCCGGATGCTTGGTCTCCAGCTCGCGCAGCTCGTTCAGCAGCGCGTCGTATTCGTCGTCGCCGATCTGGGGGTCGTCGAGGACGTAGTAGAGGTGGTTGTGGTGGTTGAGGAGCTCGCGCAGCTCCTCGGCGCGCTGCTCGACAGAGGCGCTCACGCGGTTGCTGCGCTCGCCAGCATCTCCTCGAAGCCCCAGCTACGCAGGCGCTCGAGGCCGCCGTGGTCGGTGAGGTCGAAGTGGATCGGGGTGACGGCGATGCGACCGTTGGCGACCGCATAGAGATCGGTCCCCTCGATCTCCTCGTAGCCGGGCTGCCAGCCGTAGATCTCGTAGTGGCGGCGGCCGTCCTTCTCGTCGACCAGCTTCAGCTCGTCGTTGTAGATCCGTTTGCCGAGCTTGGTCACCTCGATCCCGGTCGGCTCGCAGGAAGGGCAGTTGACGTTGATCAGCGTCGCCTCCGGCATCGACTCCTCGCGTAGGCGGCTGACCAGCTGCGCGGTGAAAGGGGCGGCCACGGTGAAGTCGAACTGGCCGCTGACGTAGCCGAGCCCGCCGGCCGAGGACTGCTGGGAGACGGCGATAGCCGGGATGCCGAGGATGATCCCCTCCAGCGCCGCGGCGACCGTGCCCGAGTAGGTGATGTCGTCGCCGAGGTTGGCGCCGTGGTTGATGCCGGAGACGATCAGGTCGGGGCGACCGCCGACCAGGCCGAGCTCGGCGAAGCGGACGCAGTCGACGGGGGTGCCGTCGGTGGCGTAGCCGACCCGGCCGTCTTCGAACTCGACTTCCTCGACGGTGAGCGGCGAACGGGTGGTGATGCCGCGCCCGATGGCGCTGCGGTTGGAGTCGGGGGCGATGACGTCGACCTCGACCCCCTCGAGCTCGACCAGGGCGCGGCGGGCTGCCTGCAGCCCCGGCGCGGAGATGCCGTCGTCGTTGGTGAGGAGGATGCGCACCGACCCGATTCTAGGAGGTGGGCCGGGGCACTCCCGCTCGGACAAACGCCGGCCTAATTAGGCCGGCGTTTTGAGTATCTGCCCGCTCGGGAGTGCCCCGGCCCACCCCGCAGCGGGATACTGCGCGCCATGCCCACGGTGCGACTAGACATCGAATATGACGGGGGAGCTTTCAAGGGATGGGCGAGGCAGCCGGGGCTGCGGACCGTGCAGGGGGAGCTGGAGACGGCGCTGGAGACGGTCCTGCGCGAACCGGTAGATCTCACCGTGGCGGGCCGCACCGACACCGGCGTCCATGCCCTGGGCCAGGTCGCGAGCTTCCAGACGTCCACTGAGCCGCCGAAGGACCTGATGCGCCGCCTCAACGGCATCGGCCCCGACGACGTCGCCGTCACCGCTGCGAGTGTCGTCGCCGACGGCTTCAACGCCCGCCACGACGCCAAGGCACGTAGCTACCGCTACCGCCTTCTCGCCCGCTCCGCCCCGAGCCCTTTCGAGCGAGGGAAGTCTCTCTGGTGGCCCCACCGGATCGACCGCGCGGCACTGGACGCCTGCGCCGCCGCGCTGGTGGGCACCCACGACTTCACCGCCTTCACCCCCACCCAAACCGAGCACGTCCGCTTCGAGCGGGACATCCTCGCCGCCTCCTGGGAGCCAGAGGGAGACATCCTCAACTTCCGCATCACCGCCGACGCCTTCATGCGCAACATGGTCCGCGTCCTGGTCGGCACCCAACTGGAAGTAGCCAGCAGCCGCCGCCCCGTCGAGAGCTTCATCCAGCTCTTAGCGGGCGCCCCCCGCACCGCAGCAGGCGACACGGCCCCACCCCACGGCCTCTACCTAGAGTCCGTCAGCTACTAGACGAGCTCGAGGTAGACCATCTCGGTGGAGTCGCTCCGCCGAGGGCCCAGCTTGACGATGCGGGTGTACCCGCCCGGGCGCGTCGCGTAGCGCGGCGCCACCTCGTCGAACAGCTTGTGGACGATGAACTTGTCGTTGTGGAGGGAAGCCAGCGCCTGGCGCCGCGCGTGCAGGTCGCCGCGCTTGGCGAGCGTGATCAGTTTCTCCACTTCGGGTTTGACCGCCTTGGCCTTGGCCTGGCTGGTCTGGATCCGCTCGTGCTCGATCAGCTGCTTGGAGAGGTTCGAGAGCAGCGCCTCGCGGTGGGCGGCGTCACGGCTGAGCTTGTTGCGCTTCTTTTTGTGCCGCATCGATCTCCGCTCCCGCTCTCTCCGTTCCCGCCTTAGTCTGCCTGAAGATCCAGGCCGCGGGAGTGCAGGGTCTCGATCACTTCCTCGATCGACTTCTGACCGAAGTTGGGGATCGCGTTCAGTTCCGCGCGCGACTTGCGCACGAGGTCGCCGACGGTCTGGACGCCGGCGCGCTTGAGGCAGTTGTAGGAGCGCACGCCCAGTTCGAGCTCCTCGATCAGGATCTCGTCGAGGCCGTTGGCGGCAGCGCCGCCGTTGTCCCCGCCCGAGGAGAAGCCGTCGGTCGGGACGGCGGCGACCGGCTCGCGCGCGGTCAGTTCTTCAACCCGGTCGGCGTCGGTGAAGATCGCCAGGCTCTTGATCAGGATCTCGGAGGCCTCGCGCAGCGCCGCACCCGGCTCGATCGAGCCGTCGGTCTCGAGGTCGAGCGTCAGTTTGTCGAAGTCGGTCCGCTGGCCGACGCGGGCGGCGGCGACCGAGTAGGAAGCGCGCCGGATCGGCGAGAAGATCGAGTCGATCGGGATCACGCCGATCGGCTGCTCGTCGGACTTGTTCTCTTCGGCCGGCGAGTAGCCGCGGCCGCGGCCGATCGTCAGGTAGACCTCGAGTTTGGTTTTTTTCTCGAGCGTCGCGATCGGGGCCTCCGGGTTGAGGATCTCGACGCCGGAGGGCAGGTCGATGTCCTTCGCCTTGACCTCGCCGGGGCCGGTGGCGACCAGCGGCGCCTCGACCTCGTCGGCGTCGGTGTGCATGCGGACGACGAGGTCCTTGAGGTTCAGGACGATGTCGGTGACGTCCTCTTTGACGCCGGGCACGGTCGAGAACTCGTGCGCCACTCCCTCGATGCGGACGCTGGTGATGGCGGCGCCGCCGAGCGAGGAGAGCAGGACACGGCGAAGACTGTTGCCGAAGGTGTAGCCGAAGCCCTTGTCAAGCGGCTCGATCGTGAAGGTGCCGCGGCGGTCATCGACTTTCTCGGCGGTGATACGGGGGACCTGGAAATCAGTGGTCATGAGTTCCTTCGTTGCGTGTTTCGAATGGGGTCCGGACTACTTGGAGTACAGCTCGACGATCAGCTGCTCCTGAACCGGCGCCGAGATCTCGGAGCGCTCGGGGTAGCGCAGGACCTTGGCGGTGAGGGCATCGTGATCGGCCTGCAGCCAGGCCGGAACCGTGGAGACGAGTTCGGTGGCCCGCCGGATCGTGTCGGTGGCTTTCGACCCGGCCTTGATCGAGATGATGTCCTCGGGACGTACTTGGTAGGAAGGGATGTTGACCCGGTGGCCGTTGATCTGCCAGTGGCCGTGGGTGATCAGCTGCCGCGCCTGGCGCCGCGAGGCGGCGAAGCCGAGGCGGACGAGCACGTTGTCGAAGCGGGACTCGAGCAGCCGCAGCAGGTTCTCGCCGGTGACGCCCTCCTGACGGGAGGCTTTGTCGTAGTAGGCGCGGAACTGTTTCTCCAGCACCTGGTAGTAGCGGCGGGTCTTCTGCTTCTCTCGCAGCTGGATCCGGTACTCGGACTGACGCAGGCGACCGCGGCCGTGCTCACCGGGCGGGTAGGAGCGGCGCTCGACGCCGCACTTGTCGGTAAAGCAGCGCTCCCCCTTGAGGAAGAGCTTCTGCCCCTCGCGGCGGCACTGCTTGCACTGCGGGGCGGTATCGCGAGCCACTAGACCCTCCTCCGCTTCTTCGGCCGGCAGCCGTTGTGGGCCTGCGGCGAGACGTCCTTGACCGTGGTCACGTCGAGACCGGCGGCCTGCAGCGAGCGGATCGCGGTCTCGCGGCCCGAGCCGGCGCCCTTGGCGAAGACTTCGACTCGTTCGAGCCCATGTTCCATGCCCTTTTTGGCGGCCGCGTCAGCGGTCACCTGGGCGGCGAACGGGGTCGACTTGCGCGAGCCTTTGAAACCGGCCGATCCGGCCGACTCCCAGGCGATCACGTTGCCGTCGGTGTCGGTCAGGGTGACGATCGTGTTGTTGAAGGAAGTCTTGATGTGCGCCTGCCCGTAGGCGACGTTCTTTTTGACGCGGCGGCGCGTCCGCCCTTTTCCGGGTTTTTTCTCAGCCATCGCGGCTCTCCCTATGCCTTGCGCTTACCGGCGACGCTGAGGCGCCGCGGGCCCTTGCGACCGCGCGCGTTGGTCTTCGTCCGCTGGCCCCGGACCGGCAGGCCGCGCCGGTGGCGAAGGCCGCGGTAGGAGCCGATCTCCATCAGCCGTTTGACGTTCTGCGAGCGCTCGCGGCGGAGGTCGCCCTCGACCTCGCGGTTCTCGACCGCCTCGCGAAGTTTCATCACCTCGTCCTCGGTCAGGTCCTTGACCGGGGTGTCGGGGTCGACGCCCGTCTCCTTGAGGATCTGCTGGGCCGTCGAGCGGCCGATCCCGAAGATGTAGGTGAGCCCGATTTCGGTCCGTTTGTTGACCGGGATGTTGATGCCTGCGATGCGTGCCACTAGCCCTGCCTCTGCTTATGGCGCGGGTTTTGGCAGATCACGAGGACCGCCCCATTTCGGCGGATTACCTTGCACTTCTCGCACATCGGCTTGACGGAAGCTCGAACCTTCATTGCTCCGGATCTCGTATCGACAACAGGATTCCTGCAGCGCCCCATGAATCGGACGGCAGGATGAACCAACCGGCCAACAAGGCCGACGAAGAAAGATAGCAGGGGCACGTCTTTGGCGACGCCTGCGTGAGGCGTGCCCGACAGCGCCCAATTTACGCCCCTCGCCGGACTTGTTGGCGTCTTCGACGGATGCCAAAGTGTCCGAGCGATGGGGTTCGAAGCAAAAGTGCTCGCCGATTCGGTTTCGCCCGCCGGGCACCGGTTGACCACGCTCGAGGCGACCTTCCCCCGCTTCATCCTCGCCGAGTTCAACACGCACCGGGTCTTCTCGCGCAACAGCGCCAGCTCGCGGGCGATCCCGGTCGCCAAACAGCTGCGGCGCGTCCTCGACGACCCCTACGTGCCGATCGAGTTCGGTTCCAACAAGCCGGGGATGCAGGCAGGGCCGCCGCTGACCGGCGCCTCCCGGGACGCGGCGGAAGCCGAGTGGCTGAAGGCGCGCGACGACGCGGTCCGGCACGTGCTCGGGTTGATCACGAGCCCGGAGAACGTCGCCGGTTTCGAGGACCTGCATGCGTGCCTGGAGGCGGCCCAGGGGTCGCTGAAGGAACCGCCGGCCGAGTGGCTGAACGTCCACAAGCAGGTTGCCAACCGCCTGCTGGAGCCGTTCATGTGGCACACGGTGATCGTCTCCTCGACGACCTGGGACAACTTCTTCAACCTTCGCTGCCACCCCGACGCCCAGCCCGAGATCAGGCTGATCGCGACGAAGATGCGCGACGCCTGCGAGCGCTCCGTCCCGACTCGCCTGGAGCCCGACGAATGGCACCTGCCGCTGGTCGGCGAGGCCGAGCGCGAGGAGGCGTCCTCGGCAGAGGAACTGGCGAAGATCTCGATCGGCCGCTGCGCCCGGGTCAGCTACCTGACCCATGCCGGCGCCCGCGACCTCTCCGCCGACGTCGCCCTCTACGACCGCCTGCTGGAAAGCGGTCACATGTCGCCGATGGAGCACGTAGCGCGGCCGATGACCGCTGAGGAGCTGGAGCGGGGCGAGTGGAGCGGCAACTTCCAGGGCTGGATCGCCTACCGCAAGCTGATCCCCGGCGAGTCGAACCCCCTGGCGGGGACGAATATCGAAGAGATCGAGATCGGCGCCGACGAAAGCGTCGCCGCCTAGTCGGGCGGCAGCCGGTCCAGCAGCTTCAGAAGAGCTTCGGTATGGGCTTGATTTTCCCCACGCGTTTCTGCGAACCGGTGTTCCATGTCTTTCATTGCAGCGGCTATGACCCGCACGTGCTCATGCGTCATCGTGGCAAACAGCATCTGGATGCTGTCGAGCTCGAGGCGGCGCTGCTCCTCAGCAGTCATCAGTCGCCCTTTCAGCTCCTCCCAATCCCGCTTGCGAGCCTCCTCGGCCTCTCGGCAGCATCGTAGGACCCGCTCCATGTGCTCGACGATTTCCACGCGACCCTCTTCCAGCCGCCGTTCGAACTTGCTTCTGCTGCGCTCCACTTCCATGTCCAGAGCCTGCCAGTCAACCACGCACGGAACAATACCTCAGACAAAAAATTCAGGAACAATTTGTATGCAGATCTGTGACTTAGCCTATCTAGGCAGCTTCTGGGTCGGCGTCACCACCTGCTGGAAGGTCGGCCGGTTCTGGAACGGGAACGGGGGCAGGTCGATGCCGCCGGTCACCTGGGGGCGATTCTGGTCGAAGCACGAGGGCTGCGGGTTGCTCGCACAGGCGCCGTCGCCACCGCCGTAGAGCTGCTGCGGGCTCACCTTCAGCGCCGCGCGCAGGGTCCGCTGCAACATCGCCCGGCACTTCTTCTTCGAGCCGCCGCCGCAGTAGACGCGGCTCCACGGCGCCTTCGGCTTCGGTCCGAAGAGGTCGCGCAGGTCCTTGTCGACGTAGCCGTACCAGCCGTCGTCGTAGTCGGGCGCCGTCGGGGAACCGCCGACGACGCTGCCGGTGTGCAGCATTTCTTCGAGCTTCGCATAGGCCTTGCCGCCGAGCGCCGGCTTGAACTCGCCTTCGAGCAGCTTCGGCCACCAAGCGTCCATCAGCTCGATTGCCGGCGTTTCTTCGTCGACCCCGTCGCGGTTGAGGTCGCGACGATGCGCCCCGTGCTGGTGCCAGGTCCGCAGCGTCGCCAGCGCTTTGCGCAACTTCGCCGACTTCGGCTTGCCGATCGCCTCGAGGATGACCGGCAACAGCTTGTATCCGCGCAGGTCCTGGCTCGCCGGTTCCTCCATCGCCTGGATCAGCTGGACGATCGTCATCTTCTTCGGCCCTTTGATCGCCGCTTTCACCTTGTCCGAGATCATCTGCGAGCGGAACAGCGGCCCGTAGCTGTACTTGTCGTCGGCCGCCGCCCAACCCGGCGCCTGCTTGTTGTTCCAGGAGACGAGGAAAGGCGGGTCGATCGCCTGCGGATGCTTCGAGAACGGCAGGTAGTCGGCCAGCTGAGTCCCAGGCTTGAAGCCCTTCCAATCGTACTGGCCGGTGCCGAGGATCGGGAAGTCCGGCGAGGTTCCCCTCGCCCGCTGGGGCATCGCCCCTGAGAGCGCGTAGGCGATGTGTTCGGAGTCGACGTAGGCCCAGTTGAAGAGGAAGTTGATGTTGGAGACGGCCTTCTTGAAGCCCTGAACCCCGGTGACGACGCCGGGTTCGTTCAGCTGCGCGAACCCGATCACCGAATCGGCCTCGTGGAAGTAGGTGCTCCGCTGGTGGACGAAGGCAACCTTCTTCCCGCGCACCTTGCCGCGGGCGAAGACGATCCCGTGCACCGTGCGGTAGGCGACCAGCGTCTGCGAGCCGGCCGGGGTCGAGTCGATCTGGTTAGGGGTCCAGCTCTCGCTCTTTTCGAGCTTTTCCATCGCCAGGCACTTGCCCCGGTAGAGGTAGTGGAACTTGTCCCTGCAGAGGACCTCGGCGAAGGTGTCGGTGTTGTCGGAAGTAGCCGAGGTCGCACTCCAGGCGTAGTCGCGGCCGTGGCCGAGCTCGACGTAGAGGTTGACTCCCGGGAAGGCGGCGCCGCGAGCGTCGATCCCCGGCCCGTGCAGGTCCTCCTCCATCAGGATCTGCGGCACGAAGTAGCCGACCTGCGGCCCCATCACCGCGATCGGGTGGCCGGTGGCCGACTCTTTCGCCGAGACGAGCTCCCAGTTCGAGGCGTGCCCGGCTTCTTCCAGAGCCGCCTGCAGCCTCGCCCCCACCGTCCCCATCCCCGTCGCCGCCCCGGCGGCACTCGAAGCGCCGGCGGTCGAGGTCGGGTGGACGCTGCCGGGATCGGGCAGCGCCAGTCCCCGCTTGGCGAAGGCGCTCCGCGTCTCGTAGGGGAAGCGCTTGGAGATCGTCGTCGGCGCTTCGGGGTCGTTCTTCGAGCGGAAACCGAGCCACGCCTTGCGGCCCGCCTTCTTCCCCATGCGGTGGACGAAGGCCTGCATCGTCAGCGCCGAGTTCAGCTCGTTGCCGCCGCCGCGGCCGAAGATGCCGCCGATCAGCGAGGCGATCGCGATCACGTCGGTCGGCTTCCACGCTTCCATCGGCTTGCCGAGGATCGTGTACTCGGCCGGTTTCAGTTTCGGGTCGAGGTTGGCGGCGGCGATGTAGGCGTTGATCCCTTCGACGTAGGCGTTGACGTCGTCCACGGCCCGTTGCCCCGCTTGGCCGTAGATCCGAGGCGCTTCGGTCAGCTGCCGTTCCAGGTCGGCTTCGGTGTAGGGAGCAAACCCCCATTGACTTGCGTCGGCCCCCGCGTTGGAGCCGCCGAGGAAGGAGGCGAGTTCGGCGCGGCCCGTATGGCGCAGGACGTCCATCAGGAAGAGACGGTCCTGCGCTCCCGCGAAGCCGGCGCCGAACATCGTGTCGGCGCGGGTGTCGCCGTAGACGTGCGGCACCCCGAAAGCTTTGTCACGGACGATCGTCACCCCCGGCCGCGGTTCGATCGTCGATTCCACTTCCCCGGCCGGGACGCCGAAGGTCGCGTCCTTGAAGTAGCTCGGGATCTGGGCTTCCGTCAGCGTCGGCGCCGCGTAGAGGAGGTTTTCGTAGAGCGGCTGCTGGTCGGAGAAGTGCGGCGGCAGCTTGCCGGGCCCTTTGAATTCGAGCAGCTGCTGGAAGTCGTCAAGCCCGTTGGAACCGGGCGGCAGCACGTTGCGGAAACCACCGGCGTCGTTGGTCCCGTAGGGCTGCGGCGCGGCGGCAGCCGTCGGCGCGATCGACACGAAAACCAACAGCGCGAATGTCAGTAAACGACGCGTAAAGAGAGGGTAGCTAAGCCGACTCTTCGTGCCAGGGGGTGAGGATCCGCGGACCCTCGGGCGTGACCGCGACCGTGAACTCGAAGTGGGCCGCGAGGGAGCCGTCTTCGGAGTAGACCGACCAGCCGTCGTCGCCCATCCGCACCAGCGGCCCGCCGGCGTTGACCATCGGCTCGATCGCCAGCACCATTCCCTCCTCCAGCTCCGGCCCCTTGCCGGGATCGCCGAAGTTCGGGACCTGCGGTTCCTCGTGCATGTCCCTGCCGATCCCGTGGCCGACGAGGGTGCGGATGATCGAGAGGCCCTCGATCTCGACAGCCCGCTGGATCGCCGCGGAGACGTCGCCGAGGTGGTTGCCGGGCCGCATCTGCTCGACGCCGGCAAAGAGCGAGGCTTTGGTGACGTCGAGGAGCTTCTGCGCCTCTGGGCTGACCGGCCCGACCGGAACCGTCATCGCCGCGTCGGAGACCCAGCCGTCCTTGATCACGCCGACGTCGATCGAGAGGATGTCGCCGCGCTTCAGCTCGTAGCCGCCGGGGATCCCGTGGACGACCATCGAGTTCGGCGAGGCGCAAATCGACCCCGGGAAGCCGCGATAGCCCTTGAAAGCCGGCTCGGCGCCTTGGGAGCGGATGAACTTCTCGGCAGCGGCATCGAGTTCCTCGGTGGTGATCCCGGCCCTCGCCTTGGAGGCGAGCATCTTCAGACAGCGGACGAGGATCTCGCCCGAGGCGGCCATCTTCTCGACCTCCTGCGGCGTCTTTTTGATGATCATCCGGTACACGCTAGTGATCTGACCGCGCGAGTCCGCGCGGAGGCCCGCCTAAACGGTCTCGTCCTGCTCCATCCGCAGCGTCGCCAGGGTGCGGCGGATCTTCTCGGCCACCTCTTCGGGGGCTGAGGTGCCGTCGATCCGGCGCAGGACGCTGCGGTCGTCGTAGTAGGAGACAAGCGGCTCGGTCTTCTCGTGGTAGGTCTCGAGCCGCTTGCGGATCACCTCCGGCTTGTCGTCGTCGCGGACGATCAGCTCGGAGCCGTCGACGTCGCACACGCCTTCCTGCTTGGGCGGGTCGAACTCGACGTGGAAGACGTGGCCATTGGCGGTGCAGGTGCGGCGGCCGCCGAGACGGCGCACGACCTCGTCGTCGGAGACGTCGATCAGCAGGACCGCGGTCACCGCCCGGCCCAGTTCACCGAGCTTCGCGTCGAGCGCCTCGGCCTGAGGAGTGGTCCGGGGGAAGCCGTCGAGGATGAAGCCGTCGAGCGCCTCGCTGGAGTCGATCCGCTCGGCGATCACGCCGACGATCACCTCGTCGGGCACCAGGTCGCCGCGGTCCATGTACTCCTTCGCGGTCCGGCCCAGCTCGGTTTCGTCCCGCACCGCGCCGCGGAGGATGTCCCCCGTCGCGTAGTAGGGCAGCCGCAGGTCTTCCTGCAACCGCTCCCCTTGGGTTCCCTTGCCGGACCCCGGAGGGCCTAGGAGGACGAGATTGAGCTCAGGCATCGAGCGGGGAGCTTATTTGAGGAAGCCCTCGTAGTTGCGCATCATCAGCTGCGCCTCCAGCTGCTTGACCGTTTCCAGCGCGACGCCGATCACGATCAGGATCGAGGTGCCGCCGAAGAAGAAGTTGGCCGAGGTCTGGCTGATCAGGATCGTCGGCAGCGCCGCGACCGCGCCGAGGTAGAGGGCGCCGGGGAAGGTGAGGCGGGAGAGGATGCGGTCCAGGTACTCGGCGGTGGGCCTGCCGGGGCGGACCCCCGGGATGAAGCCGCCGTACTTTTTGAGGTTGTCCGCCTGGTCGACCGGGTTGAAGGTGACCGCGGTGTAGAAGTAGGTGAAGACGATGATGAAGAAGATCTCGCCGATCACGTAGGGCCATTTGTTGGGCCCGAAGAAGCTGGCGAAGTTGAGGGCGGCGTTGGTGTTCAGCATCTGGCCGACCGTCGAGGGGAAGGCCATGATCGAGGCGGCGAAGATGACCGGGATGACGCCCGCCATGTTGACCCGCAACGGCAGGTAGGTCGAGCCGCCCGAGGTCATTTTTCGCCCGACGACGCGTTTCGCGTACTGGACCGGGATCCGCCGCTGGCCCTCCTGGACGAAGACGATCGCGACGATCACCGCCAAGGCGATGAAGGGCATCATCACGACGAAGACCTGGTCGGGGTTGTTCCACCACTTCGAGAGGCCGGGCACGATGCTCGAGGCGATCGAGGCGAAGATCATCAGCGAGATGCCGTTGCCGATCCCGCGCTGGGTGATCAGCTCGCCCAGCCACATCAGCAAGGTGCAGCCGGCGGTCAGGCACATCACGATCAGGATCAGCTTCGGGAAGGTGAGGGTCCCGACCACGCTGGTGCCGGCTTTGTTGCCGAAGGAGCGGAAGAGGAAGACGTAGCCGAGGGACTGGGCGAAGGCGAGCCCGACGGTGAGGTAGCGGGTGTACTGGGTGATTTTCTGCTGCCCGACCTCGCCCTCTTTCTGCAGGCGCTCCAGCGAAGGCACGACCACCGTCAGCAACTGCAGGATGATCGAGGCCGTGATGTAGGGCATGATCCCCAGCGCGAACAGGCTCAGCCGCGATAACCCTCCGCCCGAGAACATGTTGAGGAAGCCGAGCACCCCCGAGCCGCCGAAGTTGCTCTGGATTTCCTTGACGGCGTTGACGTCGACGCCCGGGGCCGGGATGTAGGCGCCGAGGCGGTACAGCGCCAGCATCGCTGCCGTGAACGCAAGTTTCTTGCGGATCTCGGCAACGCCAAACGCGTTGACAATAGTTCTGAGCATTACGGCTCCAGAGTGTGACAGGAACCGCCGGCCGCTTCTATCTTCTCTTTGGCGGCGGCGCTGAAAGCGTGCGCGTGGACCTCTAGTTTCTTCTTGATCTCACCCCGGGCGAGGACCTTGACGGGGTCCTTGCGCTTGGCCAGCCCCTTCTCCTTCAGGCTCTCGGGAGTGACTTCAGCACCGCTGTCGAAGCGCTCCTCGAGGTCGGAGAGATTGACCGGCTGGGTCTTGGTCCGGAAGTTCTCAAACGGCATCGACTGCTTTTTGTGCGGGCCGCGGAGCTTTCGCATCCGCATGTGGATCGGGTTCTGGCCACCCTCGTAGTTGGCCTTTTCCTTTGCCCCCGAGCGAGCGCCGGCGCCCTTGTGACCACGACCCGAGGTCTTGCCGAGACCGCTGCCCTCGCCGCGACCGATGCGCTTGCGCGGCTTTTTCGAGCCGGGCTTCGGCTTCAGGTTGTGAAGCCCAATCTCTTCGGCGCGCGAAGTCCCTTTGTCTTTCTCTTTTGAAGCTTTCTCAGCCATTGTCGACCTCGACCAGGTGTGAGACGACGCGCAGCTGACCCTGCAGCTGCTCGGAATCTTTGAGCTCGACGCTCTTGCCAATCCGTCCCAGCTTCAAAGCCTTCAGCGTCGCTTTCTGGTTCGGATTGGTCCCATTCGCAGATTTCACCTGCGAAATCTTCACCTTGCTCACGACCCGGCCTCATCTTTCTCAGCCTCAGCACCAGCCGAAGCCGCGACTTCAGCCTGCTGCTCGTCCCCAGCAACCGGCTCCGAGCTCTCAGCGTCTGCCAGAGCGGTGTCTGCCGCGGGTGACGTCGTAGGGGGGACCGTCTCCTGCTGCGCAGGAGACGGTGGGTCCCCTGCGTCGACAGGACCCGCGGCCCCGTTGCCTCCGTCCATGCCCAGAACCTGGGTAATCGTCAGCCCGCGCAACTCCGCGACCTCCTCAGGCCGCCGCAGACGAACCAGGCCGTCCATCGTCGCCTTGACCAGGTTGATCGGGTTCTGCGTTCCGATGCTCTTGGTCAGCACGTCGCGCACCCCACCCAGCTCGAGCACGGCGCGGACGCCGCCGCCGGCGATGACGCCGGTACCGGGGCTGGCCGGGCGCAGGACGACGTGGCCGGCGCCGAAGCGGCCGATGATGCGGTGGGTGATCGTGTTCCCGTATTTGGGCACCCGGATCAAGTTCTTGCGGGCGTCCTCGACGCCCTTCTGGATCGCCAGCGGGACCTCACGCGCCTTGCCGTAGCCGATCCCGACCACGCCCTCCTCGTCGCCGACGGCGACCAGCGCGGTGAAGGAGAAGCGACGGCCGCCCTTGACCACCTTGGCGACGCGGTTGATCTCGATCACCCGCTCCTGCAGGTCCAGCCCGCGGGGGCTGACGGTTTCGACGTTCTTCGTGTTCATGCCCTTCATAAGCAGCGGCTCACCGTAGCGGAACTACGGCCTTAGAAAGCCAGACCCCCCTCTCGCGCGCCTTCGGCCAATGCCTTGACCCGGCCGTGGTACTGGTAGCCGCCGCGATCGAAGACGCACGCCTCGACCCCGGCGCTTTTCGCGCGCTCGGCCAGCAGTTCGCCGGCTTTCTTCGCCTGCTCGGTGGCACTGAGCTCGCGCAGCTCCGGCTCGATCCAGTTGACCGCAGCCACGGTGTGGCCTTTGGCGTCGTCGATGAGCTGGGCGAAGACGCCCTTGTTGGAGCGGTAGACGGAGAGCCGCGGGCGCTCTGCCGTGCCTTTGATGCGGGCGCGGACCCGGCGGCGCCGTTTGAGCCGGCGCTGGCGCTTGGTGAGGACGGTCATGCGCGCTTACCCACCTTCCGCAGGACCTGCTCGTCCTTGTAGCGGATGCCCTTGCCCTTGTAGGGCTCCGGCGGGCGGCGCTTGCGGATGTCCGCGGCGACCTGCCCGACGAGCTGCTTGTCGATGCCTTTGATGATGATCTCGGTCGGCTGGGGGACTTCGAAGTCGATCCCCTCCGGCGCCTCGATCGCAACCGGGTGCGAGAAGCCGAGCGCCAGCTCCAGTTTTTTCCCTTTCAGAGCCGCGCGGTAACCGACGCCCTGGATCTCCAGCCGTTTCTCGAAGCCATCGGTGACGCCCTCGACCATGTTCGCGATCAGGCTGCGGGTGAGCCCGTGCAGGGCACGGTGCTCGCCGCGGTCGGTGGGGCGGGTGACGGTGACGGTGCCGTCCTCCTGCTCGACCTTCATGTCGGGCGAGAAGCTCTGGCGAAGCTCGCCTTTCGGGCCTTTGACGGCGATGTCGCCGGCGCCGATCTCCACCGTGACGGCGTCGGGGACGGGAACGGGCTTTCTTCCGATTCGGCTCATCTCAGCTCACCAGACGTAGGCGACTACCTCGCCGCCGACTCCCTTCGCGCGGGCTTCGTGGCCGGTCATCACACCAGCGGAGGTGCTGACGATCGCGGTGCCGGTCCCACCCTGCACGCGAGGGATGTTTTCGTGGTTGACGTAGCGGCGGCGACCCGGACGCGAGACCCGTTCGATCCCGAAGATCACCGGCTGGCGGTCCTCGGTGTACTTGAGCTCGACGTTGATCGACTCGCCGACGGCGGCCGGTTTGCGGCTGAAGTCCTTGATGTAGCCCTGCTCCTTGAGGATCCGGGACAGCTCGACCTTGAGGTTGGAGAAGGGAATCTCCACCTCGTCGTGTCCAGCGCGGATCGCGTTGCGGATCCGGGTCAGGTAATCGGCGATCGGGTCGGTATGCATCGTCCTACCAGCTCGACTTGGTCATTCCGGGGATGTACCCCTCGTGTGCGGCCTCGCGCAGGCAGATCCGGCAGAGGCCGAATTTGCGGAAGTAGGCCCGCGGGCGACCGCAGCGACGGCAGCGGTTGTAGCGGCGGGACTTGAACTTCGGCTCCCGCGCCTGCTTCACCTTCATCGAAGTCTTAGCCATTGTCAGAACTCCCCTCGGCCGGCTCTCCGGCCTCTTCGTCTCCACCCTCGGCACCTTCGCCCTCGCCCTCCGGCTTGGCGTAGGCCTCCGGGTTCTCCTCTTTCAGCTGCTCGAGGGCCGCCTGTTCGACTTCAGCCTTCTGGCGGGCTTCCTCTTTGCGCTGCTCCTCTTCGGCTTCTTTTTCTGCGGCTTCGCGCTCGGCCTGACCGGGACGGCCCTCCTGGGCG
The DNA here is from genome assembly GCA_051954115.1 of Solirubrobacterales bacterium. GTDB lineage: Bacteria > Actinomycetota > Thermoleophilia > Solirubrobacterales > 70-9 > VAYN01. The sequence goes on from JBQCIB010000003.1 coordinate 16,945, forward strand.
AACGGCATCCCCAGCCCGAGCAGCAGCTCGAAAGCCTCGAGGTCAGTTTTAGCGGAAGTCGTGATCGTCACGTCCAGACCCCGCACGACGTCGACTGAGTCGTAGTCGATTTCAGGGAAGATCAGCTGCTCTTTGACGCCCATCGAGTAGTTGCCGCGGCCGTCGAACGAGCGCGGGTTGAGGCCGCGGAAATCGCGGATCCGCGGCACCGCGATCGAGATCAGGCGGTCGAGGAACTCCCACATCCGCGCCCGCCGCAGCGTCACCGAGACGCCGACCGGCATCCCCTCGCGCAGCTTGAAGGACGCGACCGACTTGCGGGCGCGGCGCACGTTCGGGTACTGGCCGGCGATCGTCGCCAACTGTTCCTGCGCCAGTTCAAAGGCCCGTTTGTCCTGTTTCTCGGTGCCGAGGCCCATGTTGAGGGTGATCTTCTCCAGGCGCGGGGCCTCCATCGGCGTCGAGTAGCCGAATTTCTTGGTCAGCGCCGGCAGGATGTCCTGCTCGTATTTGTCGCGCAGGCGCGGCGGCGGCGCGGCCTGCGAAGTGGGTGCCACGGTCGCCTCCATCAGTCGATCTCCGTTCCGGTCCGCTTTGCGTAGCGCACGCGCTTGCCACCCTGGTCGCGCTTGACGCCGATCCGGGTGGGCTTGTTGTCTTTGGGATCGAGCAGCATCACGTTGGAGACGTCGATCGGCCCCTCCTTTTCGATGATGCCCCCGGCCTGCGGGTTTTTCAGGTCGGTTTGCGAGCGCGGCCGTTCGTGGCGCTTGATCATGTTCAGCCCCTCGACGTAGACACGCCGCTTTTTCGGGTCGGTGCGGACCACGCGGCCTTTCTTGCCGGCGTCCTTGCCGCTGATCAGGATGACCTGGTCGTCGGTGCGGATGCGCATGGACTTGGCCATCGCTAGAGCACCTCCGGCGCCAGCGAGATGATTTTCATGAAGTTGCGATCGCGCAGTTCGCGCGCGACGGGGCCGAAGATGCGGGTCCCGCGCGGGTTGTTGCTGGCCGGGTCGATCAGCACCGCGGCGTTCTCGTCGAAGGAGATGTAGGTGCCGTCGGGGCGGCTCAGCGGCTTGCGGGTGCGGACCACCACGGCCTGCACGACCTCGCCCTTGCGGACGCCGCCCTGCGGGCTGGCCGATTTGACGGTCGCGGTGATCACGTCGCCGACGCTGGCGTAACGGCGGTGGGAGCCGCCTTTGACCCTGATGCAGAGGATCTCGCGCGCGCCCGAGTTGTCGGCGACTTTGAGCCTGGACTCCTGCTGGATCATCTCGCCCTACCTCGCTTTCTCCACCACGTCGACCAGGCGCCAGCGCTTGGTCTTCGAGAGCGGCCGGGTCTCGACCACGCGGACCACGTCGCCCTCGCCGGCCTCGTTGCGCTCGTCGTGGGCGTGCAGCTTGGTCGAGCTGCGAACGATCTTCTCGTAGGTGCGGTGACGGCGGGCGATGTCGATGCGGACGGTGATCGATTTGTCGCCTTTGCTGGAGACGACGATGCCTTGACGCACCTTGGCCGCGTTCGACTCGCGCTCGGCCGGCGGCGTGCCGGCGCCGGCGGTGTGGGCAGCCTTCGCCGCAGCGCGCTGTTTGCGCCGCAGCTCCGCCTTGCGCTTGCGCTCCTGGGCGCGAACAGCTTTCCGCTCCTCCGGATCGGACGGACCGGCTTTCCGCGGCTGCCGCCGCGATTTCCGCAGCCTGCGCCGCTCCTTCCAGGGAAGGTCGTCTTCGGGGTTCGGCTCAGCCGGGGCCTCTTCCGCGGCGGGAGCGTCGTCAGACGCCTCGGCGGCAGGGGCCTCCTCCGCGGGAGTCTCCTCAGCCGCGGGGGCCTCCTCGACCGTCTCCTCGGCCTGGGGCTCCTCAGTCGTCTCTTCTTGTTTCTGGTCCTCGTCGCTCATATCCGTCGCGTCTCTTTCTCTACGTCGATGCCTCGTGCCTTGGCCACCGTCAGCAGGCGCGCGATGTCCTTCTTCGCCTGCCCGAGGCGGGCGGTGTTCTCGAGCTCGCCGGTGGCGTGCCGAAAGCGGAGGTTGAAGGCCTCCTGCTTGGCGTCGATCAACTTCGCCACCAGCTCGTCGTCTTTGAGATTGTGCACCTCGGAGGCCTTCATCACTCGCCGGCCCCCTCGCGCATCACGAATTTCGTTTTCACCGGGAGCTTGTGCCCGGCCAGGCGCAGCGCTTCGCGCGCCAGGTCCTCGGGGACGCCGGCCAGCTCGAACATCACCTTGCCGGGCTTGACCACGGCGACCCAGCCCTCGGGGTTGCCCTTGCCGGAGCCCATCCGGGTCTCGGCCGGCTTTTTCGTGTACGGCTTGTCGGGGAAGACGTTGATCCAGACCTTGCCGCCACGTTTGATCTTGCGGGTCATCGCCACACGGGCGGCCTCGATCTGGCGGTTGGTGATCCAGCCGCGCTCGAGCGCCTTGATCCCGTACTCGCCGAAGGCGACGGTGCTGCCGCCCTTGGTGTTGCCGCGCATGCGTCCGCGGAACTGCTTGCGGTGCTTGACCCGCTTCGGCATCAACATCAGCGACCACCTCCGCGCTGCCCGCCGCGGCCACCGCGATCGCCGCCGGGCCCACGGCCACCGCCACGTCCTCCGCGGTCGCCGCCGCGCCCGCCGCGATCGCCACGCCCACGCCCGCCGCCGCCGCGATCGTCGCGCCGGCCGCCGCCGCGGTTCTGGGCCTGGCCGTCGCCGTCGCCGGAAACGAGGTCGGAGCGGAAGCCCTCCGGCATCACCTCGCCCTTGTTGATCCAGCATTTGACGCCGATCCGGCCGGTGGTGGTGCGGGCCTCGTAGAAGCCGTAGTCGATGTCGGCGCGCAGCGTGTGCAGCGGCACACGACCGTCGGAATAGTGTTCGGTCCGCGCCATCTCGGCGCCGCCGAGGCGGCCGGAGACCTGGACCTTGACGCCCTTGGCGCCGGAGCGCATCGCCGAGGTGAGGGCGCGTTTCATCGCCCGCCGGAAGGCGACCCGGTTCTGCAGCTGCTCGGCGATCGACTGGGCGACCAGTTTGGCGTCGAGCTCGGGGCGCTTGACCTCGCGGATGTTCACTTTCACCGGGCTGCCGGTGAGCTTGTGCAGCTCTTTGCGCAGGGCGTCGACTTCGCTGCCGGACTTGCCGATGACGATCCCCGGCCGCGCCGTGTGGATGTCGACGGCGACCTCGCCGCGGCGCTCGATCGTGATGCTCGAGAGCCCCGCGTGCGCGAGCTTGCCTTCGATGTGATCGCGGATCGCCAGGTCTTCCTGGAGGACGTCGGCGAAGTTTTTGTCCTCGTACCAATTCGACTTCCAGTCGTGGATGTAGCCGACGCGGAAACCCTCGGGGTGGATCTTCTGTCCCATGCTCTAGTCCTCCACCGGGGTCAGAGCCACACGGATGTGGCTGGTTCGCTTGTTGATCGGGGTGGCGCGGCCCATCGCCCGCGGGCGGAAGCGGCGCAGGGTCGGCCCCTCGTCGACGGTGATCGAGGCGACGCGCATCTCGTCACCGATCAGGTCGTGGTTGTTTTCCGCGTTGGCAGCAGCGGAATTGATCAGCTTGTGGATCGGCAGAGCGGCGCCGCGCGGGGAGAACTGCAGCAGCGCCCGGGCGCTTTCGATGTGCATGCCGCGCACCTGGTCGGCGATCAGCCGCGCCTTGCGCGGGGCGACCCGGACGTAGCGGGCGCTGGCTTTGACGACCGGCGGCGCAGTAGGCGCTTTTTTCGCAGCTTTTTTAGCCGGCTCTTTTTTGGCTTTGGCGGCTTTTTTGCCCTCTTTTTTGCCTTTGGCGGCTTTTTTGCCCTCTTTTTTGCCTTTGGACTCGGCTTTTTTCTCTTTGCCTTTGGCTTTTTTCGACTCTTTTTTCGCAGCCGGTTTTTTGCCTTTGGCCTCTTTGGCTTTGGCGTCTTTTTTCTCGGCTTTTTTCGCCGAGGCTTTTTCGCCAGAGGCTTTCGCCGCGTCGGCTTTTTTCGTCGCTTTTTTCTGCTCGTCAGCCATCGCTAGTCCTTACCGCCATGCGAGCGGAACGTGCGGGTCGGCGCGAACTCGCCGAGCTTGTGCCCGACCATCGACTCCGAGATGAAGACCGGGACGTGTTTTTTGCCGTCGTGGACGGCGATCGTGTGGCCGACCATCTCCGGGAAGATCGTCGAGGTCCGCGACCAAGTTTTGACCATCTGTTTTTTGTTGGCCTCGTTCAGCGCGGTGATCCGCCCCATCAGGCGCTCCTCGACCCACGGGCCCTTTTTCGTCGAACGTCCCATCTCTAACGGCCCTTCTTCTTGCCGCGGCGACGGCCGCGGACGATGTAGCGGTCGGACTGCTTGCCCTTCTTGCGGGTGCGGTAGCCGAGCGTCGGTTTGCCCCACGGGGTGACCGGGTGGCCGCCGGGGGTGTGGTGCGCCTCGCCGCCGCCGTGCGGGTGGTCGACGGGGTTCATCGCGACGCCGCGGGTGTGCGGGCGCTTGCCCTTGTGGCGGCTGCGGCCGGCCTTGCCGACCTTCAAGTTCTGGTGCTCGGCGTTGGAGAGCACGCCGACGGTGGCGCGGCAGTTGGCGCGGACCATCCGCATCTCCGAGGAGGGCAGGCGCAGGGTGACCATTTCCCCCTCCTTCGCGACTAGCTGGATCGAGGCGCCGGCGGAGCGGCCGAGCTTGCCGCCCTGGCCGGGGATCAGCTCGACGTTGTGGACGATCGTGCCGGTCGGCATCTGGCCCAGCTCCATCGCGTGGCCGGGTTTGATGTCCGCCTCGGGGCCGGATTTGACGACGGCGCCGACCGCGAGCTGCGCCGGGGCGAGGATGTAGTCCTTGTGCCCGTCGGCGTAGTGCAGGAGGGCGATGTAGCAGGTGCGGTTGGGGTCGTACTCGATCGAGGCGACCTTCGCGGGCACGCCGTCCTTGAGCCGCTTGAAGTCGATCTTGCGGTAACGCCGCTTGGCGCCGCCGCCGCGGTGGCGAGCGGTGACGCGGCCGTTGGCGTTGCGGCCACCGGACTTTTTCAGCCCTTCGGTCAGCTTCCGCTCCGGCTCGGAGGCCGTCAGCTGCTCGCGCAGCGGGTAGGTCGCGAAGCGGCGGCCGGGGCTGGTCGGTTTGGTCTTTCGGTTCGGCATAGTTGGACTCCCTAGGCGGTCTCGGCGCCCTCGAACAGCTCGATTCGCTCACCGGGGGCGAGCTGGACGATCGCCTTCTTCCAGGCACGGCTACGGCCTTTGGTCAGGCCACGGCGCTTCGGCTTGGAGCGCACCTTCGCGGTCCGCACCTCGGACACCTGGACGTTGAAGACCTCTTCCACGGCCTGGGCGATCTGCGTCTTGTGAGCGCGATCGTTGACCCGGAAGGTGTACTTGCCCTCGGCGATCAGGGCGTAGCTCTTCTCCGAGATCACCGGGCGGATGAGGATCGTGCGCGCGTCCATCAGCCGAGCCTCTCTTTCAGCGCCTCGAGGGCGGATTCGGAGATGACGATGGCGGCGGCGCCGATCACGTCGGCGACCCCGGCCGCGCCGACCTCGAGCACCTGGGTGCGGCGCAGGTTGCGGAAGCTCTTCATCGCCCCGATCTCTTCGGCGGTGACGATCACCAGCAGCGGGCTCTTCGCGCCCCATTTCTCCAGCGCCTGCGCGGCGCTCTTGGTCGAGGGCGTCTCGAAGTCGGAAGCGTTGAGGACGGCGACCGAACCGCGCTCGGCATGGACCGAGAGCGCCGATCGCATTGCCCGCCGGCGCGCTTTGCGGTTGACCTTGACCGTGTACTTGCGCGGCTTCGGGCCGAAGGCGACGCCGCCGCCGAAGCGGTTGGGCACGCCGAGCGAGCCGACGCGGGCGCGGCCGGTGCCCTTCTGGCGCCAAGCCTTGGCGGTCGTGAAGGAGACCTCGCCGCGGGTCAGGGTCGAAGCGGTGCCGCGACGGCGCGCGTTGAGGTCCGCGCGAGCGGCCTCGTGGACCAGCGACTGGTGGAAGGGCTCGGCGAAGAGCTCTTTCGGCAGGTCCGCTTTGGTCGTCTTGCCGAGCACGGCGGCTTTAGCCATCGGTCCTCACCTCGACGATGCCGTTGCGGGCGCCGGGAACCGATCCCTTGATCAACAGCAGGTTGCGGTCGGCGTCGACGTCGGCGATTTCCAGGCCCTTCTGGGTGATGCGCTTGTTGCCCATCTGCCCCGGCATCCGCATCCCTTTGAAGACGCGGGCGGGGAAGGCGCTTGCGCCAATCGAACCCGGCGCGCGGACGTTGTGGGAGCCGTGGGTGACGGGGCCGCGGGCGAAGTTGTGGCGCTTGATCCCGCCCTGGAAGCCCTTGCCGATCGAGATCCCCGCGACCTTCACCTTCTGGCCGGGCTCGAAGCCGGCGACGGTGACGTCGTCGCCCACCTTCGGGCCCTCCTCGGCGCCGAGGTCCTCGTTGCGGAACTCGACCAGGTGGCGCATCGGGGCGGCGCCGGCCTTTTTCAGGTGGCCTTCCTCGGCCTTGCTCAGCTTGCCCTGCTTGACCTCGCCGAAGGCGAGCTGCACGGCCTGGTAGCCGTCACGGTCGGAGTCGCGGACGGCGGTCACTTTGCAGGGGCCGGCCTCGATCACCGTCACCGGGACGACGGTGCCGTCCTCTTTGAAGACCTGCGTCATGCCGAGCTTCTTGCCGAGAATCGCCGCCACCACGCACCCCTAGAGCTTGATCTCGATGTCGACGCCGGCGGGCAGCGAGTCCAGCCGCTGCAGCGAGTCGACGGTTTTCGGCGAGGGCTGGAGGATGTCGATCAGCCGCTTGTGGGTGCGGATCTCGAAGTGCTCGCGCGAGTCCTTGTCCTTGAACGGGGAGCGGATCACGCAGTAGACGTTCTTCTCGGTCGGCAGCGGCACCGGGCCGGAGACGGTGGCGCCGGTGCGCTCCGCGGTCTCGACGATCTCTTTGGCAGCCCGATCTATGGCGTCGTGGTCGTACGCCTTCAGTCGGATTCGAATTTTCTGTGCCGCAATGGTGGCCACTTCGCTGCTGTCTTCTCTCTCTTTTTCTTTCTTGCTTTACCGCGCAAAGAGGGCGGGGCCCCTTTTTGGTGGGGCGCCGCCCCGGTCGTATGTCCTTGCAGTTGTTCCGCCCGAAGGCGGTTTGGGACGGGCGGGCGCCCGTCCCGGGTGGCGTCGCTACTCGATGATCTCCGAGACGACCCCCGAGCCGACGGTGCGGCCACCCTCGCGGATGGCGAACCGCAGACCCTGGTCCATCGCGATCGGCTGGATCAGCTCGATCGTCATCTCGACGTTGTCGCCCGGCATCACCATCTCGGTCCCCTCGGGGAGGTTGGCGATCCCGGTCACGTCGGTGGTCCGGAAGTAGAACTGAGGCCGGTAACCCGAGAAGAACGGGGTGTGACGACCACCCTCCTCCTTCTTCAGGCAGTAGACCTCGGCTTTGAACTTGGTGTGCGGCGTGATCGAGCCCGGTTTGCAGAGAACCTGGCCGCGCTCGATCTCCTCACGCTTGGTGCCGCGCAGGAGGCAGCCGACGTTGTCGCCCGCCTGACCCTCGTCGAGGATCTTGCGGAACATCTCGACGCCGGTGACGGTCGTTTTGCTCGTCTCCGGGTGGATGCCGACGATTTCGACCTCGTCGCCGGTGTTGACGATGCCCTGCTCGATGCGGCCGGTGGCGACGGTGCCACGGCCGGTGATCGAGAAGATGTCCTCGATCGGCATCAGGAAGGGCTTGTCGAGCTCGCGGACCGGCTCCGGGATGTAGGAGTCGAGCGCCGCGGCGAGGTCGAAGACCGCTTTCTGGGCCTCCTCGTCGCCTTCCAGCGCCTTCAGCGCCGAGCCTTTGATGATCGGCGTCTCGTCGCCCGGGAAGTCGTATTCGTTGAGCAGGTCCTTGACCTCCTCTTCGACGAGCTCGACGAGTTCGTCATCGTCGACCATGTCGATTTTGTTGAGGAAGACGACGACGTGCGGCACGTTCACCTGACGGGCGAGCAGGATGTGCTCGCGGGTCTGCGGCATGACGCCATCGGCGGCGGAGACGACGAGGATCGCGCCGTCCATCTGCGCCGCGCCGGTGATCATGTTCTTCACGTAGTCGGCGTGGCCGGGGCAGTCGACGTGGGCGTAGTGCCGATTGTCGGTCTCGTACTCGACGTGGGAGGTCGCGATCGTGATGCCGCGTTCCTTCTCCTCCGGCGCGTTGTCGATCTCCTCGAAGCTATGCGCTTCCGCACCGCCCACGGTGGAGAGCGTTTTCGTGATCGCGGCCGTTAGCGTCGTCTTGCCGTGGTCGATGTGACCGATGGTGCCGACGTTCACGTGCGGCTTATCGCGCTCGAATTTCTCCTTCGACATTCTCTCCGTTTGCCTTTCGAAAGTTGGTGTTCTGTCTGATCTAGTTGCTTGAGTCTGTGGGCGGCTCAGTCGCAGGTCGAAAAACGCCTGCGAGCAACCCGGGAAATATAGCCAGGTTCAGCGCCCGTCCGCGGTCGGGGTCATGAAGCTGCACCCACCGGGTCACCTGAGCGGTGCTCGACGATCTCCTCGGCAATGTTCGAGGGGACCTCCTCGTAGCGCTCAAACTGCATGGTGTAGGTCGCTCGGCCCTGGGTCATCGACCGCAGTTCGGTCGCGTAACCGAACATCTCGCCGAGCGGGACGAAAGCCTGGACGGCAAGGGCGTTGCCGCGCTGATCCTGGCCCTGGACTTTGCCGCGGCGCCGGGACAGGTCGCCGATCACGTCGCCGAGGAAGTCCTCGGGCGTAACCACCTCGACCGCCATCACGGGCTCGAGCAGGACAGGGTTCGCCTTCTTGGCGCCTTCTTGGATCGCCATCGAACCGGCGATCTTGAAGGCCATCTCCGAGGAGTCGACGTCGTGGTAGGAGCCGTCGACGAGTTCGGCTTTGACGTCGACCATCGGGTAGCCCGCCTTGACGCCGTTTTCGAGCGCCTCGCGCATGCCCGCTTCGGCCGGGCCGATGAACTCGTTGGGGATGACGCCGCCCTTGATTTTGTCCTCGAAGACGAAGCCCTCCTCGGGCGCCGGCTCGAGGTTGATGACGACGTGGCCGAACTGGCCGCGACCGCCGGTCTGGCGGACGAAGCGCGCCTCCACCTTCTCGACCCGCTTGCGGATCGTCTCGCGGTAGGCGACCTGCGGCTTGCCGACGTTGGCCTCGACTTTGAACTCGCGCAGCATCCGGTCGACGATCACCTCGAGGTGAAGCTCGCCCATCCCATGGATCAGGGTCTGGCCGGTTTCCTCGTCGGTTTCGATTCGGAAGGTCGGGTCCTCCTCGCCGAGCCGGGCGAGGGCGTTGCCCATCTTCTCCTGGTCGGCTTTGGTCTTCGGCTCGATCGCGACCGCGATCACGGTCTCCGGGAATTCGATGCTCTCCAGGGCGATCGGAGCGTCGGGAGCGGCGAGGGTGTCGCCGGTGCCCGTTTCCTTGAGGCCGACGCCGGCGCAGATGTCGCCCGCGTAGCACTCGTCGATCTCCTCGCGGCTGTTCGCGTGCATCATCAGCAGGCGCCCGATCCGCTCGGTCTTGCCGGTTTTCACGTTGAGGACGCGGCCGCCTTTCTCGAGCTTGCCCGAGTAGACGCGGAAGTAGGTGAGCTTGCCGACGTAGGGGTCGGACATGACCTTGAAGGCGAGGGCCGAGAAGGGAGCGCTGTCGCTGGCGTCGCGCGTGTCCTCGCTGTCCTCCGCCTGGCCCTTGCCGGCGGGGACGACGCCGGTGACCGGCGGCACCTCGAGCGGCGAGGGCAGCAGTTCGACGATCGAGTCGAGCAGCGGCTGCACACCCTTGTTCTTGAACGAGGTGCCGCAGAGAACCGGGGTCAGTTTGGTCGAGAGGGTGGCCTGATGCAGCGAGGCGATCAGCTTCTCCTGCGGGATCTCTTCCTCGCCGAGGAAGGCCTCCATCAGCTCTTCGTCGTAGTCGGCGCAGGCTTCGATCAGCTGGGTCCGGTATTCCTCGGCCTGGTCCTGCAGGTCCTCTGGGATCTCGATTTCCTCGTAGGCGGCACCGAGCTCGTCGGTCCAGATCAGGCCTTTCATCTTCACCAGGTCGACGACGCCTTTGAAGTTCTCCTCGGCGCCGATCGGCAGCTGGATCGGCAGCGGGTTGGCGCCGAGCCGGTCCTTCATCGTCTGCACCGAGTTGAAGAAGTCGGCGCCGGTGCGGTCCATCTTGTTGATGTAGGCGAAGCGGGGCACGCCGTACTTGTCGGCCTGGCGCCAGACCGTCTCCGACTGCGGCTCGACGCCGGCTACCGCGTCGAAGACGGCGATCGCGCCGTCGAGCACGCGCAGCGAGCGCTCGACCTCGACGGTGAAGTCGACGTGGCCGGGCGTGTCGATGATGTTGATCCGGTGGCCCTTCCACTCGCAGGCGGTCGCAGCCGAGGTGATCGTGATCCCTCGCTCCTGCTCCTGTTCCATCCAGTCCATGACGGCAGCGCCCTCGTGGACCTCGCCCATTTTGTGGGTGCGCCCGGTGTAGTAGAGGATGCGCTCGGTCGTCGTCGTCTTACCGGCGTCGATGTGCGCCATGATCCCGATGTTCCGGGTTTTCTCCAGTGGAAAGCTGCGTGCCATGGTTCCTAAGTCGAGTAGTGGTGATAAGCCGCAAAAAAGGCCCCCACGGGGCCCGGCGAAGCGTCCTGCGAAAAAACAGCGAAAACTGCCTGAGCGACGGGCGATGATAGCAGCGCTTCGCCGCTGGTCGCGGCAGGTCGATCGGGCGGCCAACCGGGGACTGGAGCGCGCCTATCCCGCAGTGGTGCGGACGCGCCACTACGGCGAGCTGGCGAGGCGGCGGAGCTGGGCCTGGCTGTGGCCGCGGCTGCGCCCCCTGCTTGCCCTCTTCTTCAAAGGAGTGGCGGCGATCGAGCGCGCGATCCGCTGGGCCTGCGCGCTGCTGGTGCGGCTGGCGACGGCGCTGAGCGAGGTGGTGACGCCGGCGCGGGCCGCGGCCGTCGTCTTGATCGTCGCCGGCATCTGCCTCGTCGCCTCCCAGTTCATCGACTACCGCGGGGTCGAGATCGGCCAGCCGGGGTATGCGGGGCTGCCGCAGGTGGCCAAGGCTCCGACCGTCGCGGTGAAGACCGCCGGCGAGGCGCATGCCTACCTACTGGTGCCGGTGGGGGTCCTCGCGGTTGCGATCGGGCTGCTGGCCGCGGTGCGCGAGCGGCACCGGCTCGGCCTGCTGGTGACCGCCCTCGGCCTGCTCGCGCTCGCCGTCATCCTCCTCGTCGACCTGCCCGCGGGCCTCGACGTGGGCAGCCAGAGCTCGCGCTTCGCGGGGGCCACCGCGGTGCTCGAGGACGGCTTCTTCGCAGAGCTGGCAGCGGCCGGAGGGATGGTCTTGGCCGGACTGCTCTACTATGCGCGGCCGTGCCAAATACGAATCAGCTTGTCAGGAAGGGGCGCAAGCGCCCGAAGAAGAAGACCGCGACCCCGGGCCTCAAGTCGGGCCAAGGTCGCAAGAAGCGCGTAGCTGCCCCGCAGCGGCGCGGCGTCTGCACCCGTGTCGCCACGGTGACGCCGAAGAAGCCGAACTCGGCGCTGCGCAAGATCGCCCGTGTGCGCTTGACCAACGGGATGGAGGTCACCACCTACATCCCGGGCGAGGGCCACAACCTGCAGGAGCACTCCGTGGTCCTGATCAGGGGTGGTCGTGTGAAGGACCTGCCGGGCGTCCGTTACAAGGTCGTCCGCGGCACCCTCGATGCGGCCGGGGTCTCCGACCGCAAGCAAGCCCGCTCCCGCTACGGCGTCAAAGCTTCGTAATGCCGCGTCGCTCAGCAGCACAGATCCGGCCGATCGAACCGGACGCAAGACACCGCAATCGCCTCGTCCAGCAGGTGATCAACAAGGTCATGACCGACGGCAAGAAGAGCCTTGCCGAGCGGATCGTCTACGACGCCCTGGCGATCATCGGCGAGCGCACCGGCGAGGACCCGGTCGAGACCCTGGAGGCGGCGATCAAGCAGCTGACCCCGGTGCTCGAGGTCCGCTCCCGCCGCGTCGGCGGTGCGACCTACCAGGTCCCGGTCGAGGTGCCCGCGCGCCGGGCCCGCACCCTGGCGGTCCGCTGGCTCGTCCAGTTCGCCCGAGCGCGCCGCGAGTACTCGATGGCCGAGCGCCTCGCCGCCGAGGTCCTCGACGCCAACCAGCAGCAGGGCAGCGCCTGGAAGCGGAAAGACGACATCTACCGCATGGCCCAGGCCAACAAAGCCTTCGCCCACTACCGCTGGTAACAGCAATCCCTTGAGCCGGCCGCTGCTGGCCGTCGACATCGATGGCGTAATCAGCCTCTTCGGCTTCGAGGAGCGGCCGTTGGACGGCTCCTGCCGCTTCCAGCTCGTCGACGGGGTTCCGCACTACCTCTCGATTGCCGCCGGCGAGCGGCTGGTCCGTCTCGCCGAGCACTACGAGCTCGTCTGGGCAAGCGGCTGGGAGGACAAAGCGAACTTCTACCTGCCCGAACTGCTGGGGCTGCCCGAGCTGCCCCACGTCTCCTTCGACTCCCGGCCCTCGGCCGGGGGAGCGCACTGGAAGCTGGCGGCAATCGAGGCCTACGCCGGCACCCGCGCGATCGCCTGGATCGACGACAACCTCGACGAGAGCTGCTACGAGTGGGCCGAGCGACGGCCGGCCCCGACCTTGCTGGTGCCGACCGAGCCCCACCTGGGCCTCGAGGAGGGACACGTCGCGGCGCTGGAGAGCTGGGCGCTTTCGCTGCGCTGAGGCAGGTCTTTACACTGCACGAGATGACGGGGTTCTGGCCTATCTTCTTCCTGCTCGTGGTTCTGAAGATCCCGGTTTTGGGATCGCTTTGGCTCGTCTGGTGGGCGGCCAAGCAGCACGACGAACCCGAGGCGGCGACCGACGAGGACAGCGGCGGCTTCAAGCGGCGGCCACCCCCGCAGCTGCCCCGAGGTCCGCGGCGTGGGCCGCACGGCGGCGGCGCTGCGGTTCCGGCTCCTCCCTGCCCCCCCGGCGGGCGCACCCGCGTGGTCAGGCCGGCTGCACAGCCCGCTTTCGCTCGCGCCGGATCTCGCGCAGATAGGGATGGAAGTCAACCTCGACGGTATGACGCTTAGAGGCAACGAAGCGCTTCGCCTGCTTCCGTTCCTCCTGCGTGATCTCCCGCTTCATCTCCCCCGCCGGCGGTAGGACGGCCTGCCCAGTGAGCAGGTCGGCGACCCATTCGGCCTGGGCCTCGGCCAAGGGCATGATCGGCCCCAGCGGCTGGATGAAGCCGATGAAGTAGAGACCCGGCCGCTCGACCGAGACAACCCGCCGGAAGAGCGGCATCCGGTTGTCGGGCGCCGAGAAGACCTTCGGGTCGAAGAAGGGGAAGGTGATCTTGTAGCCGGTGCAATAGACGACGAGGTCGATTTCCTCCTCGCTGCCGTCGACGAAGCGGACGCTGCGCCCGCCGGCGAAGCGGTCGATGTTCGGCTTCACGGCGATGTCGCCGTGGCCAAGCCGGGGCAGCAGCTCGGAAGAGACCGTCGGGTGGGCCTCGAAGAGCTTGTGGTCGGGCTTCGGCAGCCCGTAGGTGGTCATGTCGCCAGCGGCGATTTCGAGCCCTTTCATCGCGAAGAAGCGCTGCACCGAGAGCGGCAGGCGGGACATCAGCGGCGTCGCCACCTCGTCGATCGGCTTGCCGTTCATGTACTTGGGCAGGACGTAGGCGCCGCGGCGCACGGCGAGGAAGGTCTTCTCGGCGATCCGCGAGGACTCGACCGCGATGTCGGTCGCCGAGTTGCCGAGCCCGAGGACGAGGACGCGCTTGCCGCGCAGGACGTCGGGCTCCCGGTAGTGGTGGGCGTGGATCTGCTCCCCCTCGAACTGCTCGGAGCCCGGGAAGGCGGGCTCGGGCCAGCGCGGGTCCCAGTGGTGGCCGTTGGCGACGAGGACGGCCCGGTAGCGCTCGGTGTTCTCGCCTCCCCCCTCCCCCTTCGTGGTCACCGCCCACTCGCCGTCGGCGGGCTCCACCTTGGTCACCTCGGTGCGGAAGGTGATCTTCTCCCGCAGCCCGAAGTGGTCGGCGAATTCGTCGAAGTAGGCCGCCATCTGGAAGTGGTCGGGATAGTCCGGATAGTGGTCGGGCATCGGCAGGCTCTTGAACGCCATCACCCGCCGCGAGGTGTTGATGTGCAGCGAGCGATAAGCCGACGACATCCCGTTGTCGTTTTCGTAGCGCCAGTTGCCGCCGATCTGCGACCCCTTCTCGAAGCAATCGAACGACACCCCCCGCGCATCCAGCACCTGCGCAGCGGCAATACCGGAGCTGCCGGCGCCGATGATGCAGACCTTCTGGGAGGAGGGCATTGGCCGAGAATCTATCGGACTGGCTAACTGGCCAAAACCCTCAAACACGCCGAAAGGTCGGGATGGGGTCCCGGCCTCTCGGCGTGTTCAAGGAGAAATGAAGTACCTCAAGATGGAAGTTCTTTTGATCTTGGGGTACTTCTTATTTACCCAGTTCTCGGGCGAGCACACATCCGTACTTTCCCCACAACCCGGGTTCTCCCGACTACGTAAGGCATAGGAGGAGTCCGTAGGCCCCTCCCCCACGCTTATTTCGACTCTTCGGAGGTCGACTCGATCTCTTGGGCAAGCTCCTCGAGCTCCTCCGCGAAGGAGGTGCCGAAGCCCTCGACCGGAGCGTCCACTCCGTCGACGCCGAGTTCGGCAGCGAGCTCGTCGTCTTCGAGCAGGTCGTCGTCGACCGGCGGTTCGATCGCTTCGGCCGGCTCGATCGCGACCGTTCGGTAATGCTTGAGGCCGGTCGCGGCCGGGATCAGCTTGCCGATGATCACGTTCTCCTTGAGGCCGACCAGGCGGTCCCGTTTGCCCTCGAGGGCAGCGTCGGTGAGCACCTTGGTCGTCTCCTGGAAGGAGGCCGCCGAGAGGAAGGACTCGGTCGCCAGCGAGGCCTTGGTGATCCCGAGGATGACCTCCTCGCCTTTGGCCGGGGTCCCGCCCTCTTCCTTGACCTTTTTGTTGAGCCGTTTGAGGCTGCCGCGGTCCTCGAGCTGACCCGGGAGGAGGCTCGTCGAGCCCTTGGACTCGATCCGCACCTTCTTCAGCATCTGCCGGGCGATCAACTCGATGTGCTTGTCGTTGATGTCGACGCCCTGGGCGCGGTAGACCTTCTGCACCTCGTCGACGAGGTAGAGCTCGGTCGCGGTGCGCCCCCGGATCGCCAGCAGGTCGGCCGGGTAGAGCGAGCCTTCGTTCAGCTGCTCGCCGACCTCGACGCGGTCGCCGTCGGCGACGTGCAGCCGCGTCCGTAGCGGGAAGCTGTAGGCGTGCTCCTCGCCGCTCGACTCGGTGACGATCACTTTCAGCGCTTTGTCGGTCTCTTCGATCGAGACCTTGCCCGCGGCCTCGGCCATCTGCGCCAGGCCCTTCGGTTTGCGCGCCTCGAAGAGCTCGACGATCCGCGGCAGACCCTGGGTGATGTCCTGACCGGCGACGCCTCCGGTGTGGAAGGTGCGCATGGTCAGCTGGGTCCCAGGCTCGCCGATCGACTGGGCGGCGATGATGCCGACCGCGTCGCCGATGTCCACCATCGAACCGGTCGCCGGCGAGATGCCGTAGCAGGAGCGGCAGACCCCGGACTCGGCCTCGCACTTGAGCGCCGAGCGGACGGGGACTTTGACCTCTTCGTCGCCGAAGGCCTCGGCGATCTCCTCGACGTCCTTGCTGGTGATCAGCTGGTTGCGCTTGAGCAGCTCGCGACCGCGTTTGGTCTCGAGCTTCTTCGCCGCCAGTCGCCCGTAGAGGTTGTCGTTGAGCGAGCCGTCGTCCTTGCGCAGCTCCATCTCGATGTGGTCTTTGGTCTTGCAGTCCTCCTCGCGGACGATCACGTCCTGGGCGACGTCGACCAGGCGCCGGGTCAGGTAACCGGAGTCGGCCGTCCGCAGCGCCGTGTCGGCGAGGCCCTTTCGGGCGCCGTGGGTGGAGATGAAGTACTCGAGGACCGAGAGCCCCTCCATGAAGTTGGCCTTGATCGGCCGCTCGATGATCTCCCCTTTCGGGTTGGCCATCAGGCCGCGCATCCCGGCTAGCTGGCGGATCTGTTTGAACGATCCGCGAGCGCCCGAGTTGGCCATCATGAAGATCGGGTTCAGCTCTTCGAGGTTGTCCTCCATCGCTTTCGCGACCTCGTCGGTGGCCCGGTTCCAGTGAGCGGTCACAGCCTCGTGACGCTCCTCGGCCGTTATGTAGCCTTCGTCGTACTGCTGCTGGATCGCTTCGGTCTCCTTCTCGTAGCGATCGAGGATTTCCGGCTTCTCCGGCGGCGAGACCACGTTGTTCTTCGAGACCGTGATCCCGGCCTGGGAGGCGTACTGGAAACCCAGGTCCTTGAACGCGTCGAGCACCTGCGAGACCGCCGGCGCCCCGTAGGCGTCGACCAGGTCGGACACCATCTGGTTGATGTCCTTCTTGCGCAGCGAGCGGTTGACGAACTCGTACTGCTCCGGGTCGAAGTCCTCTTCCAGGGCTTCGGCGAGGGCGCGCTCGATCTTTTCGTTGAAGATGATGCGACCGACCGTGGTCAGGAAGTGCTCGTGCCCGGCGCGGCGGAACTCCGCTTTGTCGTGCAGCCCGCAGCCGCCGTTCTCGTAGACGAGCTCAGCCTCCTGGGCGGAGCGGAACACGTGCACCGCCGGCCCGGAGCCGTTGGTGCCTTTGCCGCTCTTCAACTCCTTGTCGATCTGCGCCAGCTCCTCCGCTTCCGGCCCGTAGGTCAGGTAGTAGATGCCGAGCACCATGTCCTGGGTCGGGGTCGCCAGCGGCGCCCCGTGGGCCGGGGAGAGGATGTTGTTGGCGGAGAGCATGAGGATCCGCGCCTCGGCCTGAGCCTCGGCGGAGAGCGGCACGTGCACTGCCATCTGGTCGCCGTCGAAGTCGGCGTTGAAGGCGTGGCAGACCAGGGGGTGAACCTGGATCGCCTTGCCCTCGACCAGGACCGGTTCGAAGGCCTGGATGCCGAGACGGTGCAGGGTCGGCGCCCGGTTGAGCAGGACCGGGTGCTGATGGATTACTTCCTCCAGCACGTCCCAGACCTCCGGGATCATCGACTCGACCATCTTCTTCGCGGCCTTGATGTTCTGGACCGCTTTGCGCTCGACCAGCTGGGCCATGATGAACGGCTTGAAGAGCTCGAGCGCCATCAGCTTCGGCAGGCCGCACTGGTGCAGCCGCAGGCTCGGGCCGGAGACGATCACCGAACGGCCGGAGTAGTCGACGCGCTTACCGAGCAGGTTCTGCCGGAAGCGGCCCTGCTTGCCCTTGAGCATGTCGGAGAGCGACTTCAGGGGCCGGTTGCCGGGACCCGTGACCGGGCGCCCGCGGCGGCCGTTGTCGAACAGCGCGTCGACGGCCTCCTGCAGCATCCGCTTCTCGTTGTTGACGATGATCTCGGGGGCGCCGAGGTCGAGCAGCCTTTTCAGGCGGTTGTTGCGGTTGATCACCCGGCGGTAGAGGTCGTTGAGGTCGGAGGTCGCGAAGCGGCCACCGTCCAGCTGCACCATCGGCCGCAGCTCCGGCGGGATCACCGGCACCGCGTCGAGGATCATCCACTCGGGCTTGTTGTCGGAGTGCAGGAAGGCGCTCGCGACTTTCAGCCGCTTCACCGCGCGAGCCTGTTTCTGGCCTTTGGAGCTGTTGATGGTCTGCTCCAGCTCCTCGATTTCGGCCTGTAGGTCGACCTGCTCGAGCAGGTCGCGCACCGCTTCGGCGCCCATGCCGCCGCGGAAGTACTCGCCCCAGCCGAACGGGGAGCCGAACCGGTCCTTGAGCTCACGGAAGACCGTCTCGTCGTTGATGACGTCCTTCGGCTTCATCTCCGTGAAGATCTTCCAGACCTCCTGCATCCGCTCCGCGGCCTCTTCCAGGTAGGCCTCGGTGTCGGAGATCTCCGCGTCGAACTGTTTGCGCAGTTCTTTGATCATTTTCGTGCGGTCCTCGTCTTTGAGCTTCCGCAGCTGCGCAGCCGTCAGTTTCAGCGAGTCGGCCCAGATGTGGTCTTCGTCGTCGAACTTGTCCTGGGTGCCGTCCTCCAGATAGGCGATCCGGCGCTCCAGCGACTCGTTCAGTTCCTGAGTCCGTTTCTGTTTTTCGGACTCGTAGGACTCGACGACTTTTTTGACCTCTTTCTCCAGTTTCCCGACGTCTTTGTCACGGGCCTCCTCGTCGACCCAGGTGACCATCGAGGCGGCGAAGTAGAGGACCTTCTCGAGCTCTTTCGGAGCCATGTCGATCAGGTAGCCGATCCGGCTCGGGACGCCCTTGAAGAACCAGATGTGCGAGACCGGCGAGGCGAGGTCGACGTGCCCCATCCGCTCGCGGCGGACCTTGGAGCGGGTCACCTCGACGCCGCAGCGCTCGCAGACGATTCCCTTGTAGCGGACCCGCTTGTACTTGCCGCAGTAGCACTCCCAGTCCTTGGTCGGGCCGAAGATGCGCTCGCAGAAGAGCCCGTCTTTCTCGGGCTTCAGCGTCCGGTAGTTGATCGTCTCGGGCTTCGTGACCTCGCCCCAGCTCCAGGAGCGGATCTTCTTCGAAGACGCGAGCCCGATCTCGATCGCGTCGAAATTGTTGATGTCGATCATCAGTCCTCCACCTCGGCCGGCGCGGCCTCCTCGGTTGCTCCGGCACCATCACCATCAGTTCCTGCTTCGCCCTCGGCGACCACCTGCTCCTCTTGCTCGTCGGCGGCTCCGTTGGAGGAGTCGGCGCGAACGCCGGTCAGGTCCATGCCCAGCTCCTCGGCTGCTTTCAGCAGGTCGTCTTCCTCGTCGGAGATTTCGACGTCGGAGCCCTCGGAGACCACGTTGGCGTCGAGCGAGAGGCTCTGAATCTCCTTCAGCAGCACTTTGAAGGACTCCGGGATCGAGGGCTCGGGGATGTTCTCGCCCTTGACGATCGCCTCGTAGGCCTTGACGCGCCCGACGGTGTCGTCGGACTTGACCGTGAGCATCTCCTGCAGGGTGTAGGCGGCGCCGTATGCCTCCAGCGCCCAGACCTCCATCTCGCCGAAGCGCTGCCCGCCGAACTGCGCCTTGCCGCCCAGCGGCTGCTGGGTGACCAGCGAGTACGGACCGGTCGAGCGGGCGTGGATCTTGTCGTCGACCAGGTGCAGCAGCTTGAGGATGTACATGTACCCGACCGTCACCTTGCCCTCGTAGGGCTCGCCGGTGCGGCCGTTGTAGAGCTGGGCGGTGCCGGCGGCCTGAGCCCCCGGGCGCTCGCTCTTGTCGACGCCGAGGTCGATGCCGCGCTCGGCGTTCTCCTCCTGCCACTTGACCAGCGCGGTGTCGACGTCCTCGACCGTGGCGCCGTCGAAGACCGGGGTCGCCACGTAGACGCGGCCGTCGCCCTGGTCGGAGTGCGCCTGCTTGTAGGCCTCGGAGCCGTCGTCGTACCAGCCCTGCCCCGCTACCCACCCGAGGTGGGTCTCGAGGATCTGGCCGATGTTCATCCGGCTCGGCACGCCGAGCGGGTTGAGGATGACGTCGACGGGGGTGCCGTCGGCCAGGTGAGGCATGTCCTCCTCGGGCACGATCTTCGAGATCACACCCTTGTTCCCGTGGCGGCCGGCGAGCTTGTCGCCCTCGGCGATCTTGCGCTTGGTCGCGACGTAGACGCGGACCAGGTCGTTGACGCCGGGTGGCAGGTCGTCGCCGTCGTCGCGGCTGAAGGTGAGGACGTCGATGACGACGCCACCCTCGCCGTGCGGCACTTTCAGCGAGGTGTCGCGGACCTCGCGCGCCTTCTCCTTGAAGATCGCGCGGATCAGCTTCTCCTCGGCGGTCAGCTCGGTCTCGCCCTTCGGCGTCACCTTGCCGACCAGGAGGTCGCCGGAGACGACCTCGGCGCCGACGCGGACGATGCCGCGCTCGTCGAGGTTGCGCAGGCTCTCCTCGCTGCGGTTCGGGATGTCGCGGGTGATCTCCTCGTCGCCGAGCTTGGTCGTGCGGGCGTCGATCTCGTACTCCTCGATGTGGATCGAGGTGAGTTCGTCGTCCTTGACCAGGCGCTCGGAGAGGATGATCGCGTCCTCGAAGTTGTAGCCCTCCCAGGACATGAAGGCGACCAGGCAGTTCTTGCCCAGGGCGATCTCGCCGCCGCCGGTCGAAGAGCCGTCGGCGAGCACGTCGCCGGCTTTGACTTTCTGGCCGGTGGTGACGATCGGCCGCTGGTGGATGATCGTCCCCTGGTTCGAGCGCATGAACTTGTGCAGCTTGTACTCGTGCTTTTTCGAACCGCTGGTGACGACGATCTGCTCGGCGTCGACGAAGGTGATTTCGCCGTCCTCGTCAGCGAGGACGACGTCGCCGGTGTCGACCGCGGCGCGGCGCTCCATCCCGGTCCCGATCAGCGGCGGGTCCGGTTTCAGCAGCGGCACTGCCTGGCGCTGCATGTTCGAGCCCATCAGCGCCCGGTTGGCGTCGTCGTGCTCGAGGAACGGGATCAGCGACGTCGCCACCGACCAGATCTGGGACGGTGAGACATCCATCAGGTCGACTTCCTTAGGGGCGGCGGTCGCGTACTCCTGCTCGCCGGCGCGGACCAGCACCTGCGGGCCTTTCAGTTTGCGGGTTTTCGGATCGATCTCGGCGTTCGCCTGGGCGATGATCTTGTCCTCGTCCTGGGTCGCGTCGAAGTGGACGATCTCGTCGCTGACGACGCCGTCTTCGACCACCCGGTAGGGGGTGGTGACGAAGCCGTGCTCGGAGATCTGCGCGTAGGAGGAGAGCGAGCCGATCAGGCCGATGTTCGGTCCCTCCGGGGTCTCGATCGGGCACATCCGGCCGTAGTGGGTCGGGTGCACGTCGCGGACCTCGATCGGGGCCCGCTCACGGGTCAGGCCGCCGGCGCCCAGCGCCGAGAGCCGCCGCCTGTGGGTGAGGCCGGCGAGCGAGTTGGTCTGGTCCATGAACTGCGACAGCTGCGAGGAGCCGAAGAACTCCTTCATCGCCGCCACGACCGGGCGGATGTTGATGATCGTCTGCGGCGTGATCGCGTCGACGTCCTCGGTCGTCATCCGCTCGCGGACGACGCGCTCCATCCGGTACAGGCCGACCCGGAACGCCTCCTGGATCAGCTCGCCGACCGTGCGCAGGCGCCGGTTGCCGAAGTGCTCGTACTCGTCGAGGTGGTCGTAGACCTGCTCGCGCGGGTAGGTGATCGCCTCGGCGGCGTAGTCCTTGATCGGGTTCTCCTCGTCGATCTCCTCCGGGATGCCGAGCAGTTTCGGCAGCGTCACGAGCTCCTTGACGAGGGCGATGATGTCGTCGTGGGTCAGCACCCGGGTCTCGAGATCGATGTCGAGGTCGAGACGGGCGTTGAGCTTGTAGCGGCCGACCCGAGTCAGGTCGTAGCGCTTCGGGTCGAAGAAGAGCTGCTCGAGCAGGGCGCGGGCGGCGTCAACCGAGGGCGGCTCGCCCGGGCGCTGCTTTTTGAACAGCTCGATCAGGGCGCCCTCTTCGGTCTTCGTCGCTTCGGTGTCCGCCTCGATCGTGTGGCGGATGTAGACCGAGTTGTCGAACATGTCCAGCAGCTGCTGGTCCTCGACGTAGCCCATCGCCCGCAACAGCACCGTCACCGGCAGTTTCCGCTTGCGGTCGATGCGGACGAAGACTTTGCCTTTTTTGTCGACTTCGAGCTCCAGCCAGGAGCCGCGGGCCGGCATCAGGTTGGCGATGAAGACCTGCTTTTCGGGATCCTTCGGCGCCATCACGTAGGCGCCCGGCGAGCGGACCAGCTGCGTGACGACGACACGCTCGGTGCCGTTGATGATGAAGGTCCCGCGCTCGGTCATCCACGGGAAGTCGCCCATGAAGACGGCCTGCTCGCGGATCTCGCCGGTCTCCTTGTTCTGGAAGGCGACGGTCGCGGTCAGCGGGCGCGAGTAGGTCATGTCCTTCTCGCGACACTCCTCGATCGAATGCGGCGGCTCCTCGAACTTGAAATCTCCGAAGACGATCTGGAGGTTCCCCGTGTAGTCCTCAATCGGGGATATGTCGTTGATGGTCTCCCGGAGGCCACCTGATTTCGGATCCGTCAGTTCCTCGAAAGAACGACGCTGGATGTCGATCAGGTGTGGGACCTCGAGCGGGTTGTCTAGGCGGGAAAAGCTCCTACGGGTTACGGGGGCAGCGTTGGAACGTGCCAAAGTCGGCGACTCCTCGGACGGTCAGAGGGACGTAGATACAGCGCAAATATGGGCAGGGGCACTCAAATGGCGCGCGACCGCGAAAAATAACACACGGCCGCAGGCGCCTTCAAGCTTGGCTCCCCGAGCGGGATCGGGGCGCCCGGTCGATCGCTTACGCGAGTTCGACCGTTGCCCCGGCCTCCTCGAGTTCAGCTTTGAGTTTGTCGGCCTCGTCGCGCTCGACGCCCTCTTTGATCGCTTTCGGGGCCTCGTCGACGAGCGCCTTGGCCTCTTTCAGGCCGAGACCGGTCGCCGAGCGGACCACCTTGATGACCGGGACTTTCTGCCCGCCCACGTCTTTGAGGACGACGTCGACGGTCGAGGACTCTTCCCCACCGCCTTCTTCGCCGCCCCCGCCACCGCCACCGGCGGCCGGAGCCGCGGCTGCAACGGCCGTAGCGGAGACGCCGAACTCCTCCTCGAGCGCTTTGATCCGCTCGGAGAGCTCGAGGACCGAGATGCTTTTCAGCTCCTCGATCCACTCCTCGGTTGAAGTTTTGGTTGCCATCAGTCGCTACCCCTCTTCCTCGTTTGAATCCTCATTCGAAGTCTCTTCATCTGAAGTCTCGTCTTTGGCCTCCGGCTCTTCCTCCGGTGCCTCCGCCTGGTCGGCCGGCGGCTCGTTGCCGCTCGACGCCTCCGTAGGCGCCTCCTCGACCGGAGCGTCCTCAGCTTTCTCGGCCTCGGGCTCGGCAGGAGCCTCCTCGGCTTTGGGCTCCTCAGCCGGAGACTCCTCCGCCTCGGCTTTGGGCTCCTCCGCGGCCGGAGCTTCGCCAGTGACCAAGCCTTTCTCGGCGATCTGGCCGAGCTGGATCGCCAGGCCCTGGATCATGCTGCCGAGGCCGCGGACCAGGCCGGTGAGCGGGCTGGCGACGACGCCGGCGAGCTGGCCGTTGAGCACTTCGCGGCCGGGCAGTTTGGCGATCGATTTGAACGCGACTTCGTCGAGCGAAGTCCCCTCCATGAAGCCCCCCTTGTAGGTGAGGACTTCGTGCTCTTTGTTGAAGGTCGTGATCGCTTTCGCGGCCTGGGCGGTGTCGCCGCGGACGAAGGTGAGCGCGGTCGGGCCGCTCAGCAGCTCCGCCAGCCGTTCCTCGCCAACCTGGTCGGCGGCGATTTTCGTCAGCCGGTTCTTGACGATGCGGAAGCTGGCGTCGGCTTCGCGCAGTTTCGAGCGCAGCTCGGCCGCCTGGGGGACGCTGATGCCGCGGTAATCGACAGCGAAGATCGCCTCAGACTCCTCGATCTGGGCGGCGATCTCTTGTATGGCTGCTGACTTTTCCTCGCGGTTCATCGTCTCACCTGCACCGGGCCTCTGGGCACTGCCCCGCCGATGGTCTGCGGTTAGCGGCGACGCAGTGTAGATGATCGCTTTGCCTGATGCTTCATCCCTGCCTTCTGTCCTTTGTGGTCGTACAGCAGCCAGAAGGAACAGCTGACCTTCGGCGCCCGCGCTTCTCCTGTTCCTTATCGCGCTATTGCGACCAAAAGGAACAAGAGAGGAGGGCTCTGGACGTTCGTAGAAGCACCCGCCTGACCACGGTCGCATGCAGGGGGGCGCGGGGCCTACTTATGCGGCAGCGGGCTCTGCAGACTCGACAGACTCGGAACCGACCGCCTCGCGGTCGGCTTTGGCCGCCGAGTCGACGCGGATGCCGGGGCCCATCGTCGTCGCCAGCGTAGTCGAGACGACGTATTTGCCCTTGGCCGAGGAGGGCTTCGCGCGGACGATCTCCTCCATCACGGCCTGGTAGTTCTCGAGCAGTTTGCTCTCGTCGAAGCTGGCCTTGCCGATCGCCATGTGGACGATCGCCTGGCGGTCGGTGCGGTATTCGACTTTGCCCGACTTCGAATCGCTGACGGCCTTCTCGACGTCGTCGGTGACGGTGCCGACCTTCGGGTTCGGCATCTTGCCCTGGGGGCCGAGCACGCGGCCGAGCTGGCCGACGGCTTTCATCATCTCCGGCGTCGAGATCGCGACGTCGAAGTCGGTCCAGCCCTCCTGGACTTTCTCGGCCAGGTCCTGGCCACCGACGAAGTCCGCTCCCGCGGCCTCGGCGTCGCGGGCCTGCTGGCCCTGCGCGAAGACGGCGACGGTGACGTCTTTGCCGAGCCCGTGCGGCAGCGCCAGGGTGCCGCGCAGCTGCTCGTCGGCGTGGCGGACGTTGACGCCGAGCAGGACGTGCAGCTCGACCGTCTCGTCAAATTTGGTGCTGGCGGTCTCCTTGATCAGCGCGACCGCCTCGGCGGGCGGGTAGGCGCGGTCGCGGTCGACCTTCTCGTACTGGGCGCGGAATCGTTTGCCGTGGGCCACTTGAAGTTCTCCTAGGCGACGTCGACGCCCATCGAGCGGGCGGTGCCGGCGATAATCTTCTTCGCGGCGTCGATGTCGTTGGCGTTGAGGTCAGGCATCTTCCGTTCGGCGATCTCCTGGATCTGCGCGTCGGAGATCGTCCCGACTTTGTTGACGTGCGGCTCGCCCGAGCCCTTCGGGATTTTGATCGCTTCCTTGATCAGGACCGCGGCGGGCGGGGTCTTGGTGACGAAGTCGAAGGAGCGATCCTCGTAGACGGTGATTTCGACCGGGATGATCGTCCCGCCTTCGCCCTGGGTCTGGGCGTTGAAGGCTTTGCAGAAATCCATGATGTTGACGCCGTGCTGGCCCAGGGCAGGGCCGACCGGCGGCGCCGGGTTGGCGTTGCCTGCCTGGATCTGCAGCTTGATGATCGTGAGGACTTTTTTCGCCATAAGGGGTTGCGGAGGGTAGCGGTCTTTGCGAGCTAGATCTTCTTGACCTGGTCGTAGCCCACCTCGACCGGGGTCTCACGGCCGAAGATCGAGACCAGAACCTTGAGTTTGGCGGCGTCCTCGTTGATCTCGGCGATCTCGCCGGAGAAGTCGGAGAGCGGGCCGGAGATGACTTTGACCGATTCGCCGATCGCGAACTGCGCCTGGGTGCGCGGACGCTCGGCGGTCTCGCGGTGGAGCAGGCGATCGACCTCGGGTTTGGAGAGCGGCACCGGCTTGTTGCGTTCGGCGCCGACGAAGCCGGTCACGCCCGGCGTGTTTTTGACCAGGTTCCAGGCGTCGTCGGTCATCTCCATGTTGACGAGGACGTAGCCGGGCATCGTCCGTTTCTCGGTCTGGACTTTCTGCCCGTCCTTCATCTCCGAGACCTGCTCGGTAGGGACGACGACCTGTCGCACGTTGCGGTTCTGACTCATCGTCTGAACCCGGTGCTCGAGGTTGTGCTTGACCTTGTTCTCGTGCCCGGAATAGGTGTTGATCACGTACCAGCGATACATCGAATCTAAGAAGCCTTTGTGTCGGGACCCTGGTTAGAGGATCTGCTTGATGAGCCAGTTGAAGGCCGCGTCGAGGGCGCCGAGGTAGGCGGCCGCGACAGCGACGAAAAGAATGGTGACGGCCGTAGCCTGGACCAGGGTCTCCCGGTCGGGCCACTGGACTTTCTTCAGCTCGGCCCAGCAGGAGATTAGGAAACCGATGAAACCTCCGCGCTGGCGCTGCGCTGCCGCCTGTTTCTGTTTCTTGGCGAGCTGCTGGCGCTCGCGCCGCTTCTGCTCGTCGCGCTTGCGCTTCTCCGCTTCCTTGAGGGCCTTTTTCTCGGCCCGTCGAGCGGAGCGCTTCGGAGCGTCGGGGGTCTCGAGCTGCTCCTCGGGAGCGCCGGCGGCGATCCCCATCTCGACTGCCTCGACCTCGGCGACCTCGCCGGAGACCGGCACCTGCGTGTCGTGCTGGGCCTGCGCGGGGCTGTCGTGCCCGCGCGAGCGTTTCCGCTCTTCGGCTTCCCGAGCCCGGCGCTCGGCCTTGCGCTGTGCGCGGGTTTTGGCCATCGGCAGCTAGCGGGTCTCTTTATGAGGGGTGTGGTGGCCGCACCAGCGGCAGAACTTGCGCATCTCGATCCGGTCGGGCGTGTTGCGCCGCGACTTGTTGGTCTGGTAGTTGCGCCGTTTGCACTCTTCGCAAGCCAGCGTCACTGCGATGCGGACATCTCCGCGAGCCATCTTCTCCCTCGTTCCGTGCCTGGAGGTAGTCGTTACAGAAGCCGTGACAAAAAACAAACCCCGGGCCAAGGCGCGAGGCTGAGGCGAAGGATAGCGCCCTGCGGCCTCAGGGGACTGCAACCCAATATGCGCCAAACGCCGTATTCCATGGTTTACTAACTTTTATGTACAGCAGTTTCCGAAGCAATCCTGCCGGGGATTGAGAAGCCGTCGTGAGGGAGGCGATCAACAAGCGGCGGCTGATCGACCGCGACAGCTTCGTCGAAGAGGTCGAAGAGCGCCTCCTCGACCCGCGCTACGACCGGCAGCCGGGGGCGCTGCTGCTGCTGGACATCGACTCCTTCAGCCTCGTCAACGACTCCCTCGGCCATGAAGCGGGGGACCGGCTGCTGGAGACGGTGGCGACCTTGCTGCGTGAGGAGGCGCGGGCGGAGGACCTGCCGGCGCGGATCTGCGCCGACGAATTCGCCCTGCTGCTGCAGCGGGCGACGCCGGAGCAGGCGATGGCCGCGGCAGAGCGGCTGATCGCGCTGGTCCGCGAGCGCGGCCACCCTCCGGTCGGCGCCAGCGTCGGCATCGCCACCTTCGGCGGCACCGGTGAGGAGGTGACGGCGGAAGGGCTGATGATCGCCGCCGACATCGCGCTCTGCGAAGCCAAGGAAGAAGGCGGCGGCCGGGCGGTCGACTCGGCCAGCGGGCCAAACCGGAAACTGACCTGGGCCGACCGGATCCGCGAGGCGATCGAGCTGGAGCGGATCGTCGTCTACGCGCAGCCGATCTTCGACCTGCGCACCCATTGCGTCGCCCGCGAGGAGCTCCTGGTGCGGATGCTCGACGAGAACGACGACGTGATCCCGCCCTCCTCCTTCCTGCCGACCGCGGAGCGGCTGGGGCTGATCGTCGAGATCGACCGGCTGGTGCTGGCGAAGGCGATCGAGCTGGCCGGGCGATCGCGGCCGATCGCGGTCAACGTCTCCGGCGCCTCGCTCTGCGAGCCGGCGTTGATCGAGGACGTGCGGGCGGCGATCGCCGACGGCCTCAACCCGGGCTGGCTCGACTTCGAGATCACCGAGACGGCGGCGATCACGAACATGAACGACGCCCGCAACTTCGCCCAGACCGTCACCGCGATGGGCTGCGGGCTCGGCCTCGACGACTTCGGCACCGGCTTCAGCTCCTTCAGCTACCTGAAAGAACTGCCGGTCCAGCACCTGAAGATCGACATCGAGTTCATCCGCGAGCTGCCGCACTCGCCGACCGACCAGAAACTGGTCCAGGCGCTGGTCCAGTTCGCCAAGGCCTTCGGCCAGGAGACGGTCGCCGAGGGGATCGAGGACTCCGAGACGCTGGCGATGGTGCGCGCCTTCGAGATCGATTACGCCCAGGGCTTCCACATCGGCGAGCCGGCGCTGGTCGAGGGCGGCCAGCTGGCAGCCGCGGGCTAGCCGAGGCGGAGGAGGCTGCTGGTCCGCACGGTGCCGCCGCTCCACTGCAGGGTGCGGGCGACGACGCGGGCGCGGCAGCCGTGGTTGACCTGGTCGCCGAGCGGCACGGTGACCGACTGGCGGGCGCCCT
>JBQCIB010000004.1:0-33598 GCA_051954115.1 Solirubrobacterales bacterium
TCGATGACGAACCGGAGGCGATCGCGGCGGACCTTCGGGTGCTGCTGGGGATTGAGAAATAGGAAGAAGAGAAGACGCCTGGGCCGGGCCGCATCCACCTCTACCTGCCGAAACGAGGTGGATGCGGGCCGGCTGGAGCGGCCCCGAAGGACTACCAAGCGGCTTGAACCAATTCGGCGAGCTCCTCCCCAGAGGGCGGCCGCGGAACGCGCTGCAGCTCCGGGCGCTGGAGCATCGCTTCGATCGCCTCGTCGAGCTTCGACTCATCGCCCCCCACTTCGCTCAATCGCGGTGGCTGACCCAACTCTTCGATTCGCGTGGACAACTGGGAGCGTTCGGTGCCGAGGGCGGTCGCAAGACGCTCATAAACCTCCGGCGCCTGCTCTGCCAGGAACGCCACCGAGTGCGGCAGGATCGCCGCGTTGGTCTCGGCATGCGGCGTGCCGCAGAGGCGCACCAGGGTCTGGCAGACGAGGTGGTGCAGGCCCATCCCGGCGGAGTCGATCGCGTAGCCGCAAAGGAGGGAGCCGAGGGCAAGTGCGTCGTTGTCGCGTCCCTCCCGCTCCTGGTCCAGCGCCTCTGCGATCAGCTCCGCGCCGCGCAACGCGGTCATCTCCGAGACCGGGTTCGAAAGCGGCAGGTAGAGCGTGTCGGCCCCGTGCGCGAGCGCGTTCATCGAGCTCGCACGCAGTTCCGCCTCGGGCTGGCTCGTCATCGCCTCAGGGTCGGCGATCACCAGCGACGGCCGCACGAAGCCACGCACCCGATCCTCAGCCCCCGCCGGCAGCCGGTGAGCACCGGTCATCTCCGCCCCCGACATCGTTGTCGGCACCGCCACGACCTCCGCCCCCGACACCGAGGCCACCGCCTTCGCCGTGTCGATGACCCGGCCGCCGCCGAGCGCCACGAGTGGGCGCACTTGCACCCCCTCCCTTGCATGTAGAGGGGGTGCAAGTGCGCCCATCAGCGCCGCAGCGGCGGCCGGGACCTGCCCAGATGCGACCTCGTGCACTCGGCTTGCCGCAGTGGCGAGCTCTCCCGCCCCCGCCAGCGCCCGCGGCGTGCTCAGCAGCTCGAACTCCGCCACCCCCTGCTCGCGCAGGATCTCCACCGCGACACCGACCCCACCCCGTCGGAAGACGACGGTGCGGCCGGCGTCGCGCCAGGTGAAGTCGCCGCTCACTGCGCGAGCCGCTCAACCCTGCGTACGCACCCGCGGGTTCTCGACCGGGCGCAGGCGCGGTTCGACCTCCTCGCGCAGGTGCTCGAAGGCCGGCGGCAGCGAGAGCTTCTCGCCGAGGTGCTCGAGCGGCTCGTCGACGGTGAAACCCGGGCCGAGCGTGGCGATCTCGAAGAGCACCCCGTTCGGCTCGCGGAAATAGATCGACTGGAAGTAGAAGCGGTCGATTTCCGGGGTCGGCTGGGCGCCGCCGGAGACCGCCTTCTCGCGCCAGTCCATCAGCTCCTCGGGAGTCGAGGCCCAGGCGACATGGTGGACGCTCCCCGCGCCCTGGATGCCGCGCTCGCTCGGCGGCTCGTCATAGACGTAGAGGCCGCCGCGGCGCTCGCCGCGCGCCTCCCAAGCGCCGTCGCGCTGCTCGAACTCGAGCGCTTCCAGCAGCCCGGCGCTCGCCCCGGGCGAAGCCGCGTAAGCGCGCACCGCGTGGAACCCCTGCAGCGCCATCTCCCTCGGGACCTCGGGATGATCGGCGATCAGCGGCGGATCGGGCACCTGCGCCACCACCAGCTCATGGTCGAGCCCCTCCGGATCGGAGAAGAGCAGGCCCTCCTCAGTGCGCTCGGCCTCGGTGCCGCTGGCGCGCAGCCGCTCCTCCCAGAAGTCGAACGCCTCGGCCGAAGCGACCCGCCAGACGATCCGGTGCACCATTCCCGCGCCCGCGCGGCCCTGCGCCGCCCCCGGGTACTCGAAGAAGGTCAGGTCAGAGCCCGGATCCCCGTCCTCGTCGGCGAAGAAGAGGTGGTAGACGGTCGGGTTGTCCTGGTTGACGGTTTTCTTGACCAGCCTCAGCCCCAGCACGCCGGCGTAGAAGTCGACGTTGCGCTGGGCGTTCTCGGTGATCGCCGTAATGTGGTGAATGCCCTCTAGCTTCATTACTCACGTATACCATCCGGCAATGAGCAGGTCACGGCGCCGCGCCGTCAGAGCTCTCATCATTCTCGGCTCCGTCCTCGCCTTCCTCAGCGTCTTCGCGATCTGGGTCGAGCGCCAGGCCCTGAACACCAACGACTGGGTCGAAACCAGCGGCAAGCTCCTCCACAACGCGAAGATCCGCGAAGCGGTCGGCAACTACCTCGTCGACCAGCTCTACGAAAACGTCGACGTCAAGAAGGAACTGGAAGAAATCCTCCCGGGCGAAGCGAGCGAACTCGCCGGGCCCGCGGCCGGCGGGCTGCGCCAGGTCGCCGGCGCCGGCGCCGAAAAGGTGCTCGAAACCTCCACCGCCCAGGAACTCTGGGAAGAGGCGAACCGGGCCGCCCACGAACAGCTGATAGCGGTGCTGGAAAACAAGAAGGAAGCAGTGGAAACCGAAAACGGGGAAGTCACCCTCAACCTCGGCAATCTGCTGACCAACCTCGCCGACCAGGTCGGGATCGGCGAAGACCTGGCGGAAAAGCTGCCGCCCGACGCGGGCCAGATCCACATCCTCAGGTCCGACCAGCTGAAGACCGCGCAGAACATCGCCGTTGCCGTCAAAGGGCTGGCGGTGCTGCTCTCGATCCTCACCTTCGCCGCCTTCGGCGCGGCGATCTACCTATCCCGGGACGGGCGCTGGGTCACCGTCCTCTACAGCGGCATCGGGTTGATCGCCGCCGGCTTCGCGGCGATCGTCTTCCGCCACGTCGCCGGCGGCATCGTCGTCGGCCAGCTGGTGACGAACGACAACGTCAAGCCGGCGGGCGAAGCAGCCTGGTCGATCGGCACCTCGCTGATGGTCAGCATCGCGACCACGGTGATCGTCGTCGGCGTCCTCTTCGCGGCCGCCGGCTGGCTCGCCTCGCCGACCGGCGCCGCCCGCACGCTGCGCCGCTACATGGCGCCCGCCCTGCGCCTGCACGCCGCCTACGTCTACACCGCTCTCGCGATCATCGTCTGCCTCTACTTCCTCACCGGCCCGACCCAGGGCCTGCGCACCTTCCTGACCACGCTGATCGTCGCCGGCATGGCGGCCTTCGGCATCCACGAGCTGCGCAAGCAGACCGCCGAGGAATTCCCCGACGCGACCTACGACGACGTCTTCGGCCGCACTCGCGACAAAGTCGTCACCGCGGTCAGGGAGGCGAACATTCCCGAGCGCATGGGCGAGCAGGCCTCGAGGCTGCGGCTGCCGGAAGTGCGACGGCCGGCCCCAGGCGATCGCGGCGGAGCGGGAGCCGGTGTCGAGACCCCTACCGCGACGATGCCGGCGAACGAGGAGGACGCCCGCCTGCAGCGCCTGGAGAAACTGGGGGAGCTGCGCGACAAGGGCATCCTCACCGAAGAGGAGTTCGCCGCCGAGAAGGCACGTCTCCTCGGCGGCGATTCGAACTCCTGAGCCCTACTTACCCAGCTGGATGCGCACCCGCGCTCCGGGCGGGAGGATCTTGCCCGGCTTGGGCTGCTGCTTGAGCACCTTGCCCACTTTTTTCGCGTTCGGGGCGTCGACTTTCTTCACGTGACCAAGCTTGCAGTCGCGGCGCTGCAGCAGTCTCTTCGCCTGCTTCAGCGTCCGGTTCTTGATTTTCGGAACCACACACGCCAGGTAGGTGTAGTCGTCGAACCTGGTGTTCGGGTTCGTGCCGGCGAAGGTGGTCACGGAAATATCGACCAGGCCCGGCTTCGCGCTGCGCGGGGCGGTGGCGGTGATTTCCGTGTCGGAGTCGACGGTGAAACCGGCCGGGGTACTGCCGAACTTGACTTCGCTCGCCTGGTTGAAGTTCGTCCCGGTGATCGTCACCGGAGTGCCGCCGACGATCGAGCCGAAGGGCGGAGAGACCGTCGTGATTTCCGGCTGCGGCTGGATTTCGGCGGCCAGCTCGATCTCTTTGCCGTTGAACGGTTCGCTGGGCGCCACGACCGAGCCGTCGAAGGGCGGAGGGAAGATCGACGCGTAGCCGGCGCCGGATGCTTCGGCGATGCCGATTTTGTCCGTCGCGTTGGTGGGATCGATCCCGATCAGATCGCCGGCCCGCACCTTCAGGTTGGTGGTGAAGGTCTGCAGCCCTTCGTTGGTGGGCGAGGCTCCCTGGCTGGTGCCCGCGGCTTCGTAGCCGCCTTTGCCGTTGGGGTGGAGAACCCGCAGGTAGAAGGGGCCGCCGCTGGCGCCTTGGATTCGCCAGCGCACGATCGCGCCGTTCGCAGGAGAGGTAAGGGCCGCGCCCGCCTCCGGGAGAGCCGTGTTGAAGAGGGTCTGCACCCGTTTGAATTCGGTCGCTTCGTATTTCTGCGGCAGCACGCTGCCGATGCCGATCACCGACGCCTGCGCCGTCCCGGCCACCAGTGCACAGGCCGCGACCGCCGCCACCATCACCGTCGTCAGCCGTCGCAGCGGCCTCCGTTCCAGCACTCCGCTACTCCCCTGCTGTTCCCGCATCTTCTTTCCTTTCACTCGCTTTCCCTTACCTCCAGCGCCAAGCGCCGTTTGCTGGGCTAAACGACGAGTAAATAGAAAGTTGCGGCGAGATGAAGAAGAAGTTGGTGACCAAACTCTCACCGATCAAAAAGCCCGCCGAGTTCGAACCGACGCAGGGGGTGACCGATGAGGCCGCATGAGTTTGAAGATCCGCCCCTCTCCTGACTCGCGGGAGAGGGGCGGTTTCTCGTCTAGGCGTGCTTGAAGACGAGCACGCTCACGAAGACATGCGCGACGGCATTGACCTTCATCGGCCTCACCTCCCTCTGCGATCCCGCGCCCCAGCCCCGATGGCCGGGCCTGGTGCGTCACGTTAAAGAGGCGCTGAACAGGCGCTGCTCAAAGACGGGCTATCGATGAGACGTTCTCGGCCGAGGAGCGTAACGACACCATCACCTACTACCGGCGGATCGAGATTCCGACGCGCAAAGGGGGCCGACCCTCACCTGCTACTTGAAGATCGACCCCCGGTCAGCTGCCTAGCGGCCCTTGAAAGTGATGTGCGCAGGGACGCTCAGCGCCACTTTGTCGATCTTCATCGGCTCCACCCCCTTCCCCTAGTTGGCCCTCAGCGCGGATCGCCAAGGGGGAGGAGCCGCTAATGCTAAAGATATTTAAAGCATCCTCAGATTTCTGACTCGACTCAGTTTTGTGAGGACCAGCTCGTACCCGGCTGCCGCTTTAGGGCCTATGCTCGGAACCTGCTGATTAGCGGGGGTCGATCAAGGAAAGGGAGGAGCCGGAAGGTGGCAGCCAAAGCCGTCGAGCGTCATAGAGAAAAGCTCAAGCGCAAAGGCGAGAGGAAGCAGCGGAAGCGAATCGAGGAAGCCGTCCAGTACGCGCTCGGCCACCACACTCGTCTCGAAATCCTGATCCTCCTGAACGAGGGGAGCTTTACGACCTCGGAAATAGCGGAGCTGACTGGCATCGAACTAAAGAAGGTCTCCAATCACCTGCAACGGATGCATGAAGACGGTTCGATCGAAGTGGCCAAACAGGAGCAACGGCGAGGAACGATGGTCTACTGGTACCGCGCGGTAGAGCTTCCAGAAATCACGAGGGAGGAAGCCGAAGCTATGACCATGATGGAGTTGCAACTGATCGCCGGAGTGATCTCCCAATCGCAAACGGCCGAGCTGATGGCGGCACTGCACAAGGGCACCCTCGGCAACGCCCGGACCATTCTCTCCTGGGATTTGTACGACGTGGACAGCCAAGGCCGAGAGGAGATCGAGGACGAGGTCCACAGGCACCTCGAGCGGCTGAGGGAGATCAAATGCGAGTCGGCCAACCGGGTGGCGGCGTCGAAGGAGGATACGACCTCGATGATCGTCAGCGTCGCCGCGTTCGTGCGGGCGCGGAAGATTCGCAGGCTTACGGTCACGGAGGCCTGACCCGCCTCCGGAAACGGATTGACGCCGACCCCACGTCGGTGGAAGAGTCCACCACTCAACGTGTGCCGACCGCCCCCCGAGCGCGGAAGGCTCACCTCCTGGCCGGGAGCGGGTTGCATCGTGGAACAAACGTAAGGCTCGTTCCCGGCCACCACCCCCTTCTTCGTGAGAGGAGAAAGACATGTTGTTTGGGAGGGACTGCAACCGCCTGACCCCCGATGAGACACACGCGATCAGCCACCCGACGAGGCTGCGGATCTTGGAGATGTTCACACGTGAACGCGGCCGACCAATGGACGTAGATGCTCTAGCCGCCGACCTCGTCAGGACACCCGGATACGAACACGTTAAGCCGGGCGAAGTGAACTACCATCGTGCCCGCCTCTTGGAGACGAAGTTGCTGCCGGTGGAATGACGCCGGCTGAAGACGAGTCGCTGCGTGAAGCGCGCGAGGTCATGGAACGAGACGACCCCCCGCGCGACGAGGAGGAGGCCGCTTCGTTTCAGGGCATGGGTCAGGCCATCACCATTACCCGCGAGCGGCGTGGGTTGAGCCGCGAGGAGGTTGCGCAGGAGTCTGAGATGAAGGTGGCCAAGTTGGAAGCAATTGAACGCGGCGAGCTACACGCGTTGTGGGGCGACCTACGCAGGATCGCCAAAGGTCTCGAAATCCCCCTTCCCGAGCTGTTCATCCAAGCAGAAGAACACGCGCCGGGTCCGGGTGGTGAGGTGTGGCGGCAGTGGTCCGGGGAAGCCGGATCGGACAGCGCAATTCCAGGGGCGCGGAGCGATGCCGCCGAAGAGGAGAGCCGGGAGTGACGAGCGTTCGATTGACGACGCCCGGGCTGGACGGCTTCGGCGAGGCAGAGCTGCTCGACCTCGAGGACCGTTCGGCGCACATCCTGCGGATGCGGTCTCGCATATGGGATGGCGAGGAGCACTCCTTCCGGGAGATCGCCGAAGAACTCGGCCTCACGCCGGAGCGGGTCCGACAGATCCAGAATCAGGGGCTACTGCTCATTCGCCAGGTGCGCGAAGTGCAGCGGCATCTTCGACACGAACCGGCGATCCGCCGCACCTACCGATTCGGGAGGCGGTGGTGAGCGGGCGGGGGGTCACCGAAACCTACGAACGGCGGCTATGGGACGAACTGAACGCACTCCTCGCCGATACGGTACCGGAGGAAGCGAGCCGGCTGACCGAACGGTACTGCTCGCCGTCCTGGGCGTCGGCCGCGACACGGAATTACGCGATCTCTACGAGAAGGTGAAGCGGCTGGCGCGGACCGAGCGGGGCTACCTCCGCGAACGGATGGAGGAGGACAACCCCGTGCCGGCCGTTCGGCAACGCTTCCGATTCCCGATGGAGCCGGGGCGGCAAACGTGAAGGGCATCGTGGTCGCTGAATGGTCATCTGCGGCATCCGCCAGGTCTTCCGCTCGGCCATAGGCTGAGCACGTGCGGCTCCGGTTAGCTACGGCTCCCCGCTGCGGTCCGGGTGGCCCCTTTCGGATCTATACAGACAGCGCTACACCATCGCGGTCTCAGCGGAGGAGGTCGGGAGGAGGAACCAATAGGGAATCCAAGCGCGATACCGCTGCCAATCGCTGCCATCGGGTCCCGGCTCGGTTCTCCCTCCTCCCGCTCCCAGAAAACAGAAACCCCGCCGTAGCGGAGCCTCTGGCTAAGCCCGCCGCCGGGATCGAACCGGCAACCTCCTCATTACAAATGAGGTGCTCTCCCAGGTTGAGCTAGGCGGGCGTGGTGGCGATGATGTCCGTAATGGACGTGACGTTCAGACTCTTGGGGCCGGACGAGGCTACCGTGCTAACTGGGGCGATCGAGACCGCTTATGGTCAAAGTTATGACGTGCGGTGGGTCTACGACCCGGCAGAGGTGGAACGTCGAATCGCTGGCGGAACCTATGTCTCCTGCATCGCCGAAAGCGCTGCAGGTGAGCTTGTCTGCCACATAGGAATGAGCTTAGCGGCTGCGGGCGATGCGGTCGCCCATTCGGGCCAGGCGGTGACGTTGCCTGCAGCCCGCGGGCAGCACCTCTTCACCCGCACCAAGCGCTGGCTGATGGACTGGGCGCGGGAGCGCGGACTGGCGGGCATGTACAGCGAGGCGACCGCCGCCCACCCCTACAGCCAGAAGGCGAACATCGAGCTTGGCGCCCACGAGACCGGTTTCCTGCTCGGCTGGATCCCAGCCACGGTCAGCAACGATGCCACCGCGGGGCGCCGTGGCCGCCAGTCGGCGGCGCTTTTCTACACGAAGCTGAACGACGGCCACGAGCGCCCCGTCTACGCGCCGGAGCGCCACCGCGAGATCGTCGCCCAGACGATTGAGCTCTGCCAGTTGCGGGGGGAGCTCGACGACCCGCCGCCGGAGTGCGAGCTGGAGGAGCGCTCGGAGCTCCACGTGGAGGTCGACCGCGACCACAACCTGGCGCTGATCACCGTCCGCGTGCCGGGAGCCGACCTGGAGGAGGCGGTCGGCGGCGAGCGCCACCACCTCTTCCACCACGAGAAGCTCGACGCCGTCTACGTCGACCTGCCGCTCGAGCGACCGGCAACCGCCCTCGTCGCCGACCACCTCGAGCGCCTAGGCGTCTCCTACTCGGGAATCTTCCCCAACCACCGCTGCGACGGCGACGTGCTGCGGATGCAGTCGCTGCACCGGGTCCGAGTCAAGGCCGACGACGTTGCCGTCGCTTCGGACCACGGCCGCGAGCTGCTGCGGTACGTGCTGGATGACCTGCCGCAGGCGGCGCGACCGGCCTAGAGCGGAACCTCCCGGGAAGCCAGGTGGGCGCCTACCTTGCGCTTGACTCGTTGCAAAGCGTTGTCCACGGTCTTGGTATCGCACTCCAGCTTCTCGGCGATCAGCTCGTAGGAGTGGCCGTCGAGGTAGAGCGAGAGCACCCGGCTCTCGAGGTCGGAGAGCACGCCGGAGACGCCCGAGAGGCAGGAGACGAGGCTCTCCAGCTCTTCGGTGGCGATCACCTGGTTGACCGGGTCATGGACGCTCGGCCCGGGCAGGATCTCGTCCAGGGTCGTCTCCGAGTCGCCCGCCGCGGCCGGCGTCTGGCTGAAGGAGACGTACTGGTTGAGGGGGGTGTGCTTGTTGCGGGTCGCGGTCTTGACCGCGGTGATGATCTGGCGGGTGATGCAGAGCTCGGCGAAGTTGCGGAAGCTCGACTCGCGGTCGGTGCGGTAGTCGCGGATCGCCTTGTAGAGGCCGAGGAGGCCCTCCTGGATCAGGTCGTCGGACTCCCCTCCGAGGAGGAAGTACGAGGAGGCCTTGAGGCGGACGAAGCCGCGGTAGCGACGGACGATCGTGTCGTAGGCGTCTGGTCGCCCCTCCTTGGCGAGAGCGACGAGGTAGTGATCATCAAGCTCAGCTTGAGGGTTAGTGCTGGGGATGCGATCGGTGCCCTGCGCGGCCGGCAGCGGCATTTCCTGCGTAGGCGTAGATAGAGCCACAGATCCTTCTCCTTGACTGAAGGGTCGTGGCGCCGCTTACCTCCCCTGGCAGGCGCCTTCTACAAGTGAGCCTCAACTTGAGGTTCACCCTTATTTGCACGGCGCACTCTTACTGCTTTGCGATGTTCTGTCAACCCCAAATTGCGAAATTTGCAAACGCCGTTGCATTTGCAGGGATTCCCGAAGACGCTTATGCGCGCTGGCGAAGAGCCTCGAAGAGCAGGGCGGTTGCGGCTGCTGCGACGTTCAGGGACTCGACTTTGCCCAGCTGCGGGAGCGCTACCAAGCCATCGCAACTGGAGGCGACTCGGGGGCGTAGGCCTTTGCCCTCGCCACCGAGGACGATGACGGTGGAGCCGGTCAAGTCGGTTTGCCAGGGTGCTTGATCGGCCTTGGCGTCGGCACCCCAGATCCAGAAGCCCGCCTCCTTCGCTTCAGCAAGCCAGTCGGCGAGGTTGCGGACGTGGGCGACCTCGATGTGCTCGACGGCGCCGGCTGAGGCCTTGCAGGTGGCCGGCGTGATCATCGCCGCGCGCCGCTCGGGGATGACGACGCCCGCAGCGCCCGCGAACTCAGCCGAGCGGCAGACGGCGCCGAGGTTGCGCGGGTCCTGCACCTGGTCAAGGGCTACCAGCAGCGAACCCTCTCGCCGCAGCATCCCGCGCGGATCGCCGTAGGGATAAGGATCGACCTCCGCCACCGCCCCTTGGTGGTCCGGCGATCCGCACAACCGCTCCAGCTCATCCGCCGAAGTCTCCGGCGCCCGCCAGACCCGATGCACCCGCCGCCTCCCCCGCTCCGCCTCGGCGACCGGCCGGCGCCCATAGATGAACTGGCTCGCCATCAGGAGACGGGGCGAAGCGGTTCCGACTTTTTCCCCAGCCCGCAGGGGCAAGAACCGGATGCGCTCATCTCGATCCCCGCGCGACGAGACTGGGGCCGTCAGCGGAGTCGCGAACCTCCCAGCCCAGCTCAGCGAGCCGGTCTCTCAAGGCATCCGCCTGCTCGAAATCCCTCGCAGCCCTAGCTTCCTCACGCTCCTGCATCAACTGCTGCGCCTCCGCGTCGGCCTCGACACCCTCGTCTGGCTGGGTGAGGGTGCCGAGGCCGACGAGCTCCAGCATCTCGGCGAGCTCAGTGGCTGCGACATCCCTCGAAATCCCCCCCCGATTGGCTTCGCCGACCAACTCGAATGCCTCAGCGAGTGCCCTGGGCGTGTTGAAGTCGTCAGCAAGTGCCGCGCGGAACGCCTCGGCTCGGGAGCCGGGGGAGGGGTCTCCAGACGCTCCCCGGCTGTTGTCTGGAGACCCCTCCCCCGGCTCCCGCCCAACGGCCTGAACAACGGGGTTCTCCCTGAAGAAGTTCCTCAATCGCTCGACCCGCGCCACCGCTTCGTCCATCTGCTCGGAACCAAAGGCCAGCGGCTGTCGATAATGCCCCGAGATCAAGTACGCGACTACGGCCTCCCTGCCGTAGCGATCGAGCGCCTCGGAGAGCTGGAAGATGTTCCCCTCGCTCTTCGACATCTTCGCCGCATCCGTCTCGATCATCCCGTTGTGCATCCAGATCCGGGCGAAGGGGCGACCGGCGGCCTCCGATTGAGCAATCTCGTTCTCGTGGTGGGGGAAGACGAGGTCGGAGCCACCGCCGTGGATGGCGAAGGTCGCGCCCAGCTCCTGCTCGGCCATCACCGAGCACTCGATGTGCCAGGCGGGGCGGCCAGGTCCCCAGGGCGAGTCCCAGTGCGTGTCCTCGTCGGGCTTGCGCGCCTTCCAGAGGGCGAAGTCGAGCCGGTCCTCCTTCAGCGAGGCGGAGCCCGCGTCCTCGCCTTGGTCCATGTCCTCGGGCCGGCGGTTGGAGAGCTTACCGTAGGGACCGAAGCTGCGGACGCGAAAGTAGACGTCGCCGCCGGACTCGTAGGCGTGGCCGGAGTCGACCAGCTCTTGGATCAGGGAGACGATCCCCGTCACGGTCTCGGTCGCCAGCGGCTCGGAGTCCGGCCGGCCGAGTCCGAGCCGGTCGGTGTCCTCGAAGTAGGCCCTGGTCATCTCCGCCGCGAACTCGCCCGAGGGCTTCCCCGCCGCCCGGGCGGCGACGTAGATCTTGTCGTTGATGTCGGTGACGTTGACCACCAGCTTCGGCCGATACCCCTCGCTGCGCAGGAAGCGGGCGAAGAGCGAGAAGACAACGAACGGCCGCGCGTTGCCGATGTGGATCCGGCTGTAGACGGTTGGCCCGCAGGCGTAGATCCCAACCTCGCCTCCGGTCTCCAGGGAGCGCAGCTCCCCCGTCAGGGTGTCTCTGATCCTCACCTCCCGCATTGCGCAGGCGAGGTTAGATCAAAACGTGCGGTACCCGGCGGTTGAAGCTTTGCTGCCGTTGCCGCGGAGCCAGGCGGGCGCCGTCTCCTCGGCCGCGGCTTCGGCCTCACGGCGCGCCCTGTTGACGCTGGCCTTGATCTCGTCCTCGGTCGCCTCGCGCACCCGCTCCTCGCGTTTCTGCGCCTGGATGCGGATGCGGTCGGACTCGATTCGAAGCTGGTCCTCGGCGCGCTTGCGGGCGGCCTCCTCGGCCTCGCGCTCGACTTTCTCGAGCAGGCGGCGGACGCTTTCCTCGGCTTCCCGCCGTACGTCCTCCGTCCCCTCCATCACCCGGCGCTCGATCTCGGTCTCCAGCCGCACCGCCGCCTCGTGGGACTCCTCGGCCTTGGCTTCGGCGTCGGCGGCGCGCTGCTCGGCAGCCGCAATCCGCCGATCGGCCTCGGCCTGGATCTGTTGGCGCGCGTCCTCGAGCCGCTGCTCGAACTCCTCTTTCGCGGCCTGCTGCGCCGCGGCGGTCGCGTTCTCGACTTCGAGTCGCGCCTCGGCAACGGCGCTCTCGGCCTTGGCCTGAGCCTCCGCCGCCGCGTGCTCGGCCTCGGCGCGCACCCGGTTGGCCTTGGCGACGATCTCTTCGCGTTCGGACTGCGAGCGCTTCTGCAGCTCCTCGAAGGCCCCCTCGGCCCGGTCCCGCGCCGCCTCCGCGGCCGCGGCGCGAGCGTCGGCCTCGGTCCGCGCCTTGCGCTCGGCGGCGATCCGCTCGCGCGCCTCAGCCGAGACCTTGCGCAGCGTCAGCATCGCCCGCTCCTTGACCCGGTCCTTGACCTCGTCGGCGCGCTTTTCGGCCTCGGCAACCCGGCCCTCGCTGACCCGCACCCACTCCAGCGCCTGGTCGGCGACGCCGCGCATCGCCCGCGTCGCCTCGCCCACCTGCTGCAGCTGCCTTGCTGGCTCGCTCATCCCGCGCAACCTACTATGGGCGCCGGAGGGGACTGCGGCGCAAAGGCCGCAAATTCCGCTTAGGCAGACTTCTGCGTCTCGCGGGCGTGCAGATCCTTCTTCAGGATCTTGCCGGTCGCGTTGCGCGGCAGCTCCTCGAGGAACTCGACCTCGCGCGGCGCCTTGTACGAGGCGAGATGGGCCTTGACGTGAGTGGTCAGGTCCTGGGAGCTGATCTCAAACCCGGCGCGGGTGACGACGAACGCCTTCAGCCGCTGGCCGAACTGATCATCCTCGACGCCGATCACCGCGACCTCCTCGACCGCCTCGTGGTCGGCGAGCAGGTCCTCGACCTCGCGCGGGAAGACGTTCTCGCCGCCGGAGACGATCATCTCGTCGTCGCGGCCGTCGATGAAGAGGCGCCCGTGCTCGTCGATATGGCCGACGTCGCCGCTCGAGTAGAGGCCGTCGATGATCTCCTTGCCGCCGCCGCCGGTGTAGCCCTCGAAGGCCATTTCGTTGCCGACGAAGATGCGGCCGACCTCGCCCTGCGGCACCTCCACCCCGTCCTCGTCGTAGAGGCGGATCTTGGTCCCGCGCGGCGGCTTGCCGGCGGTCCCCGGCGCGGCGCGCAGATCTTCAGGCGTGGCGACCGTCGCGTAGGCGACCTCGGTCGAGCCGTAGAGGTTGTAGACGTTGTCGCCGAAGCGGTCCATCCACTCGATTGCCAGCTCGCCCGGCAGCGCCGAGCCCGAGAGCGAGGTGATCTTCAGCGTCGGCAGGCTGTACTTGTCGAGCGTCTCCTCGGGCAGGGTGAGGATGCGCTGGATCATCACCGGCACCGCCGCCAGCACGTCGGCGCGGCTCTGCTCGACCGCCTTCAGCGTCTCCTCGGGGTCGAATTTGCGCCGCAGCACCATCGTCGAGGCGGTCGGCAGGCTCATCACGAAGTGGAAGAAGCCCCAGGAGTGGAAGAGCGGCGCCGCGATCGTCATCGTCATCCGGCTGCGGAAGGGGATCTTGTCGATCAGCGAGGCGAGCGCCAGCAGGCCGTCGGGGCTGGAGCGCTGGGCGCCCTTCGGGGTGCCGGTCGTGCCGGAGGTGAGGATCACGAAGCGCGGTTTGTCGGGCGGCGGCTTGTGGTCGGATTCGTCGCCGCCCTCGATCAGGCTCTCCAGCGTCGGCTCGGAAACCTCGCCGTCGCACCAGCCGACGATCCGCTGGATCGAGGGATCGACGCCGCTCAGCAGGTCGGTGAACTCCTCGTCATAGACGAGCGCCTTCGGCCCCTCGCGCTTGGTCACCTCCGCCAGCTGCGGGCCGGCGAACATCGTGTTCAGGTAGAGGGCGCTGGCGCCGAGCTTGGCCGAGGCCAGCGTCGCCTCGATGAAGCCGCGGTGGTTGCGGCACATGATCCCGACCCCGTCGCCGTGGCCGATCCCCATCGCCGCCAGCGAGTGGGCGAGCGCGTTGGAGCGGCGGTGCAGCCGCTCCCAGCTGAGGGCGCCGCGTTCGTCGACGATCGCCAGCTCGTGCGGGTGGTGGATCGCCGCCGTGGTGACGCCGGTCGCCGGCGAGGCGCCCCAGCGCAGGAAGGTACCGCCGATCTTCAGCGCCTTGTCCGGGCGCATCGGCTCGAGGATGCCGGCCTCGCGCAGCACCTTCGCCTCGAAGATCGAGTCGGTGATCGAGCCGCGAATGCTCGCCGGACTGAGGCTGAAAGAGGCCATACCCAGCGGGAAGACTATTCGGATTCGACGCTTGCCACCGCGATGCAGGCGATTCCCTCGCCGCGGCCGACGAACCCCATGCCCTCATTGCTGGTCGCCTTGACGCTGACGCGGGCGGAGGTGGCCTCGGCGAGTGTCCGCTCCATCTCCGCCTTGTAGGGACCGAGGCGGGGCTGCTCGCAGATCAGGGTCGCGTCGATGTTGACGATCGGGCCGGCGACGGTGCCGACGACGGTGCGCAGGAGGTCGATCGAGTCGGCGTCTTTGAAGGCCGGATCGTCGTCGGGGAACATCTCGCCGATGTCGCCGCCGCCGTTGGCGCCGAGCAGGGCGTCGATCACCGCGTGGGTGAGGACGTCGGCGTCGGAGTGGCCTTCGAGGCCCTGGTCGTGCTCGATCTCGACCCCGCCGAGGACGAGGCGCCGCCCGGGCGCGAAGCGGTGGCTGTCGTAGCCGAGGCCGACCACGGTCAGCGGACCCGATCGCCAAGGGGAGCGAGGCTCCGCTGGCGCTGCTCGAAGACGCATAGCTCCTCTATTCCCAGTTCCTCCATGAAGGAGACCGCGCGCTCGTATTCGAAGCCGACCTGCTCGGGCAGGTGGGCGTCGGAGGAGAGGGCGAACGAAGCCCCGGCCTCGACGCACATCTCGGCGAACTGGCGCGAGGGATAGAGCTCGCCGACCGGCTTGCGGAGCCCGGCGGTCGAGATCTCGACCGCGATCCCGCTCTCGGCGATCGCCTCGACGGCGGGCTCGTAGAAGGCGCGCGGGTCGCGGTCGGGCAGCGGCGTCGCCCGCCCCCAGACCTTGACCAGGTCCGGGTGGGCGAGGATGTCGAAGAGGCCGGAGCGGGCGGCGGCGGCGAGCTGCTCGAAGTAGCGCCGCCAGATCTCGTCGGGGTCGCCATTCCCCTCCCAGACGTCGAAGCCTTTGTGGT
Source organism: Solirubrobacterales bacterium (assembly GCA_051954115.1). Taxonomy (GTDB): domain Bacteria; phylum Actinomycetota; class Thermoleophilia; order Solirubrobacterales; family 70-9; genus VAYN01. Next base: position 15,436 of record JBQCIB010000004.1, read on the forward strand.
CGATCGCGGCGTCACCCTCGCCGATGAAGTGGACCGAACCGACGACGTAGTCGAAGTCGCGCGCCTCCAGCAGGGAGGCGATCCGGTCCTCAGCGCCGGGGATGAAGTCGCACTCGATCCCCAGCCGCAGCGGCGTGCCGCGGACGAACTCGCAGTAGGCGTCGAGGTCGTCGACGGCGTTTTCGACCCAGAGCGGGTGCTGCCAGAGGTCGAGCGCCTGACGGAAGCGGTAGACGTGCTCGGAGACGCCGAGCTCCTCGATCCCCGCCGCCCGGGCGGCCTCGAGGTAGCGCTCGACGTTCTCGGTCGTGAAGTAGCGCTCGAAGATGGTCCCGTCCTCGTCGGGGCGCAGGTGCAGGTGATAGTCGGTGAGCATGGGCCGAGCATAGACTTCGCGCTCAATGGGCCGTCAGCTCGCGCTCCTCCTGCTCGGCTTCGCCGCCGCCACCGTCATCGCCCTGCTGGTCGGCGCGAAAAACCTCGGCACGGCGCTGGGCGTGGCGCAGGTCTGCTTCGCGGGCCTGCTCGTCTACGTATTGATGCGGGACTAAACGGCCGCTGCCCCGGCATACCGGGGACAGCTAGGCGCGATCTTCCAAGAGCAACTCGGCGACGCGGAGGTCGAGCGGCGTCGTCACCTTCAGGTTCTGCTCGGCGACCGGGTGGAGGAGGACGGTGCCGCCCGCAGCCTCGACCAGCATCGCCTCGTCCGTCGCCTCCTCCGGCCGCTCGGCGACCGCGAGCGCCTCGCGCAACGCCTCCGTCCGGAACACCTGCGGCGTCTGCGCCCGCCACAGTCGTGCCCGGTCCTCGGTCGCTTCGATTGCGAGCGGTCGATTCGACGCACTATCGATGTCGAATTGACCGCTCGCGGGATCAGCGGCCCGCTTGATCGTGTCGTTGACGGGGGCCGCTGCGATTACGCCGGCCGCGTCCTCGTCCGCGTCGAGGTCGGCGACCAAGGCTTCGACCAGCTCGGGCGTCAGCAGCGGCCGCGCCGCGTCGTGCACCGCGACGTAGCCGGTCCCCACTGCCTCCAGCGCGATGGCGACCGACTGCGCCCGCGTCGCCCCGCCGCGGACGACGCCGAGGTCATGTCCGCCGAGGTCGCCGACGTGACCGGGCGGGGCCGCGACGACGATCGAGTGGACGCTCTCGCAGGCCCGGAAGGCGTCAATCGACCACTCGATCATCGGCCGGCCGGCGACCGGCACGAATGCCTTCGGGCCGCCGGCTCCGAGTCGCTCCCCAGAGCCGGCGGCCGCGATGACGGCAGTTACGGCGGTACTTCTAGGCGGTCGCAGTGGCGGCGAACCGCTCCTCGAGGAGGCTGTCGAGGTATTCCTCGGCGCCCTCCTCGTCTTTGTCGAGCGCGTACATGAACTCCGAGGCGAGGATCTTCTTCGCCCGGGTATACATCTGCTTCTCGCCGGTGGACAGGCCCTTTTCCATCTCGCGGATCGCGAGGTTGCGGACGACCTCGGCCAGCTCGAAGACGTCGCCGGTCTTGATCTTCTCGCGGTTGTACTTGAAGCGCCGGTTCCAGTTCTTCGGCATCTCCGACACGTCGTCCGTCAGGACTCCTGTGACCTTCTTGATTTCTTCCTCGTCGATGACTCGCCGCAGGCCCGCTTTGCCGGCGTTTTCGCAGGGAACCATCACCGTGAGTTCGTTGTGGAGGATCTTGATCGTGAGGTACTCACGCTCCTCCCCCATCAGCTCACGCGTCTCTTTGGCCATCACCAGTCCCGCCCCGTGGTGCGGGTAGACGACCTTGTCGCCCTCCTCGAAGTCGCAGACGTATTCGACGTCCTCGAAGACAGCCTCCACGGTGGCCTCGTCTAGCTCGGAAATGGGGTGACTCCTTTCGTTGTACGACGGCCCAGTGCCGTCAGCTCTGCAAGTACCGGTCGACCAGATCGACCTCCTGGAGCCGCCGCAAGCCCTCTTGGATGTCCTTGGCGCGCTGCGCCCCGACTCCGTCGACGGCGGCGAGCTCTTCGTTCGAGGCCTCGAGGACCTCGTCGAGCCCGCCCAGCTCCTGGGTGATCTTTTGGACGACAAGCTTGGGGATGCGCGGGACCCGGCCCAACACCCGGTATCCGCGCGGCGCGACCGGGCAATCCAGGGTGTTGATCTTGCGGTCGTAGCCGAGCAGCTCGGCGAGGCGACCGAAGTCGAGCACGTCCTGGTGGGGCATCCGGCCCAGCGCCTGCAGCACCGAGGTCAGGTTCTGCTCGGAATCCTCGACCGAGTAGTCCCGGATCAGCGCGGTCTTGTCGGCGGCGACGCCGACCATCGTCTCCTCCAGTTGCATCTCGATCAGCCGGCCCTCGGTGCCGAGCTCGACGATGTAGCGCTCGACCTCGACCGCCATCCGCGTCACCAGCTCGGCCCGCTGCAGGACGGAGAGCGCGTCATGGAGGACGACGCCGCCGTCGAACTCGAGCTGGGTCAGCCGCGCCGAGACCTGGTCGAGGCGCTGGCGGTACTTCTCGAGCGTGGCGAGGCCCTGGTTGGCTTTCGCCAGCACGGCGGGGATGTCCTGGAGGATGTACTTGGTGCCCTCGACGTAGAGGGAGACGACGTCGCGGCGCTGTGAGATCGCGATCACCAGCGCCGTCGTCTGTTTGGAGACGCGCTCGGCGGTGCGGTGGCGGGTGCCGGTCTCCGAGCTCAAGATCGTCGGGTCCGGCATCAGCTGGACGTTGGCCCAGGCGATCTTCGTCGCCTCGCCGTTGAGGACGATGGCGCCGTCCATCTTTGCCACTTGGTAGAGCATCGCCGGCGTGTAGTCGACGTCGAGCTTGATGCCGCCCGAGAGCAAATGAGAGATGTCGTCGAGATCGCCGACCACGAGCAGGCCGCCGGTCCGCGAGTGGACGATGTTGTCGATTCCCTCCCGCAGCGCGCCGCCCGGGGCGACCACGTCGAGGGCTCTCAGTAGGCGGGGATCTTGGCGTTCTGACAACTCTTGAAGCTCATCCCCGGACAACGAAGGCATCAAGGAGAGGATGGCAGAAAGCGCTTTGGAATGCGGCCTGGTGCATTCCGAGTGGACAGGTCGGAATGAGATTTGTCAAGTACGGCCCGGGGGCGGAGTGGGAGGACCCCTTCCGTCACAAATTGGGGAGGCTCCTGCGGGGGTCCTCCCATCCCGATGAGGGCGCCGAGATGAATGGTTCCACGACCGCTACTCCGGGCGACGCCGTAGATCTATTAGACCCTTCGGGGGTCACTTGAGCACACCACCCTCTGCTCAAGTGACCACGGTGCAATTAGGGCATTCGCTTGGGCGCGTCTAGGAGGGATTGGCGAAACGCGCCCACAGCCCTGGCGAGTGGAGAGTTGACATGGCTATAGGCAAGTCAACTCTCCACTCGCGCCTGGGAGCGCGTAGCGGGAGCCAGGGCTGCGCGATGGGGTTCGCCAACCCCCTAAAGATGGAAGCGCTTGTGGTGCATATGGTGGTGCAGCTCGCCCTCCAGCGGTTTCTCCGGGTCGCGGACGAAGGCCCAGGTTAGGGCGGTGCCGAGGGCGCAGAGGGCGACGACTACCCAGGTCGAGCTGGCGACGGCGGAGGCGAAGGAGTGGCCATCGCCGAGGAGGGCGTGGAAGGCGGCGCCGGTGGCGGCGAGGGCGACGGCGCCGGCGAGGACGCGGTCCATTGCCAGGACACCGGAGGCGATGCCGACCTTGTCGCCGGGCATCGCCGCCATCGCCGCGGTCGACATCGGCGCGTAGACGAGGCCGAGCGCGATCCCGAACAGGAGGTAGCCGACGAGGAGGAGGCCGTAGGGGCTGTCGGTCTCGATCCGGGTGAGGACGAGGAGGCCAACAAGGCCGCAGAGCATTCCCGTCGTCATCAGGCGGCGGGCGCCGAAGCGCTTGATCAGGCGGCCGGAGAAGGGCGAGACGAAGACCATCGGCACCGTCACCGGCAGGATCATCAGGCCGCTGAGGATCGGCGAATGGCCGCGGACGTCCTGCAGGTACTGAGGCTGGAAGAACATCACCGCCCAGTAGGAGCCGACGAGGGCGAAGGCGGCGGCGCTGGCGCCGAAGTAGGGACCGTTGCGGAAGAGGTCGAATTCGACGATCGGGGCGCGGGCGTGGTGCTCGATCGCCCAGAAGGCGAGCAGGGCGAGGACGCCGACGACCGCGAGCGCGGCCGTGACGCCGGCGCTCCAGGCGCGCGACTGGATCAGCGCCAGGACGACGGCGGTGAGGCCGACGCTGAGGGCGGCAAGGCCCGGCCAGTCGATGCGATCGCCGGCGTTGGGATCAGTGGACTCCGGGGCGGCCGCCAGCGTGATCGCGATCCCCAGCGCCGAGACCGGCAGGTTCATCCAGAAGATCACCCGCCAGTCGATTTCGATTAGGAGGCCACCGGCGAGCGGCCCGATCGCCAGCGCCACCGCCGAGACAGCCGCCCAGATCCCCAGCGCCCGCGGCTGCTCCTCGGAGGGAAAGACGTTGCAGACCAGCGCCAAAGAGAGCGAGAGCATCGGCGCCGCCCCGATGCCCTGGACAACACGCCCGAGGATGAGGAGGTCTTGGTCCGTCGCGGCTCCGGAGACGACCGAGCCGACGGCGAATAGCACCATCCCGGCGAGGAACACCCGCTTGCGCCCGAACATGTCCCCCAGCCGCCCCGCGGTGACGACCAACACCGCGATCGTCAGCAGGTAGCCGTTCATCACCCACTGCAGCCCCTCGCTGCTCGCGTCCACGTCATGCCGAATCGCCGGCAGCGCCAATGCCACAACGGTCGAATCGAGCATCAGCAAGAACAACCCCGCACAAGCCCCCGCCAACGTCCACCACTTCCGATTCGCATCGCTGATCCGCATCCGGGCCGACGCTATAGACGCCTCAGGACGAAGGCCCATGAACGCTTCCGAGTTTGAGCACACCCTGGTGTGGCAAGAATCGGAAGCGGTTCAGGCCAGCTCGAATATCGGCAGCTGTCGCTAGGAGGGGTGGGTGTCCCTCTCGCGACCGGCGTCCTGTTGCTCGCACCGCGGACGCTCGCGGTCAGCTGACAGCGCTCCAGGCGAGCAACCCAGGGAGCGAGAGGGATACCCACCCCTCCCTACCGGCAGCGCTTGGTCCCGTGTCAGTGAGTCGCGACGAGATCGCGCTGGGGGTCGATGCCCCAGCGGGTGCCGACGGCGGCCAGGTCGTCGGTGAGGGGCCAGCGGTCGGGGCGCTCTTCGCCTTCGTGCTCCGGGTTGGCGCCCTTGAGGGCCATGCAGCCGGTGTTGTCGCCGATCGCGCGGATCTCGGCGATCTCCTCGTCGGTGAGGCGCTGGTCGGTGGGAAGGGCGGCCAGCTCGGCGCGCTTGTCCTCGATCGGGCGCGCCTCGGGGCCGATCTCCTGGATCAGAGTCGGCGCCACGCACTCGACCGCGGGGTGGGCGAGGTTCCACTGGCAGGCGAGGTGCATCGGGGTCAGCTCGTGGCGCTCGGCGATCGGGCGCAGGCGGTCGAGCTTCTCCAGGCCCGCCTCGATCCAGCCCTCCGGCCGGAAGGCCCGGTGGTCGCGCTCGGCCAGTTCCATCCCCGGCCGCAGGTCGCCCCAGAAGAGGCCGCCGTAGTCGACCACCCGGGTCAGCACCTTGACGTCGTGCTTCGCCGCCGCCTCGAGGCACAGCTCGCCCGGCCAGGGCTCGAGCGGGTTGAGGATGATCATCGCCCAGTCGATCCGATCGCCGAAGCGCTCGAGGCACGAGATCAGGTCGAGGGTGAAGCCATTGGCCGGGCCGGGCGCGACGCCAATCCGCGACGCCAGCCCCTCCTCGCGCAGCGCCGCCATCGCCTCCCAGACGACCTCGCTCGAATAGCCGACGCGGTCGGGGTTGTGGAGCAGCAGCAAGTCGAAGGAGGAGGCGCCGATCCGCCCCAGGCTCTCTTCGGCCGCCATCCGCAGGTAGGCGCCGTACCCGTCAGGCCGCCGCAGCCGCGGATCGGTGAAGCGCGGAAACCCTTTCGGCCCTTCGCGCTCGCCCTCGTAGAAGTCGTGCCCCACCGCGCCGATCAGGCAGTACTCATCGCGCGGCACGCCATCCAGCGCCCGTCCCAGCACCCGGTCGGCCTCGCCCTGCCCGTAGGCGTCGGCGGTCAGCACCGTGTCGATGCCGTCGCCCGCTCGCAGCAGCGCCGCTAGGCGGTCCTCCTCGATCGCCTCGCCGAAGTGGAGGAAGCGCCCTCCGCTCCAGGTGCCGATCGCGGCCCGGCCCGGCTCCTTCACCGTCCCCGCCTCAACTCAAGTCGGGCTAGGACTCGTCGCCGGCGCCGTCGGAGCCGTCGCCTTCGGGCCCCTCCCCGCCGTCGTCCTTCTTCGCCCCGACGCCGACCTTCTCGCGCTTCGGCTCCTCGATCGCTTTCGCTTTCGGCTTCTTCGGGGCGATGATCTCCAGGTCGAGCGGTTTGTCTTCCTCGTCGCCGGCGGCGTTGCGGGAGACCATCACGGTCGAGCCGGGGGTCATCTCGCCCTGGCGCAGGACTTCGTCGGCCAGCGGGTCCTCGATGTAGCGCTGGATCGCCCGGCGCAGCGGGCGGGCGCCCATCGACGGGTCCCAGCCTTTGTCGACCAGCAGGTCCTTGGCCTCGTCGGTCAGCTCCAGCTGCAGTTCGTGCTCGGCGACCTGGACGCGGACGCGGTTGATCATCAGGTCGATGATCTCCTTGACCTCCTCCTTCGCCAGCTTGTGGAAGACGATCACCTCGTCGATCCGGTTGAGGAACTCCGGCCGGAAGACTTTTTTCAGGTCGGACATGATCCGGTTCTTCATGTCGTCGTAGGACATGCCGGTCTCGTCGGAGACGGTGAACCCGATCGAGGTGTTCTTCGAGATCTCCGAGGCGCCGATGTTCGAGGTCATGATCACGATCGCGTTGCGGAAGTCCACGGTGCGGCCCTGGGCGTCGGTCAGGCGCCCGTCCTCGAGGATCTGCAGGAGGATGTTGAAGACGTCCGGGTGCGCCTTCTCGATCTCGTCGAGCAGCAGCACGCTGTACGGCTTGCGGCGCACGGCCTCGGTCAGCTGGCCGCCCTCGTCGTAGCCGATGTAGCCCGGGGGCGAGCCGACCAGGCGACTGACCGCGTGCTTCTCCATGTACTCGGACATGTCGATCCGGACCATCGCCTCCTCGTCGCCGAAGAGGAACTCGGCGAGGGTGCGAGCGAGCTCGGTCTTGCCGACCCCGGAGGGGCCGAGGAAGATGAACGAGCCGGCCGGCCGCTTCGGGTCCTTGATCCCGGCGCGGGAGCGGCGGATCGCTTTCGAGACGGCGGTGATCGCGACCTCCTGGCCGATCACGCGCTTGTGGAGTTCTTCCTCCATCCGGATCAGCTTCTTGGTCTCGGCCTCGGTCAATTTGAAGACGGGGATGCCGGTCCACATCGAGACGATGTCGGCGATCTCCTCCTCGCCCACCTCGGGCCGTTCGCCGTTCTCGCCCTCCGCCCACTCGTCTTCGAGCTGGCGTTTGCGGGTGGTCAGCTGGCGCTCGGTGTCGCGCAGGTTGGCGGCCTTTTCGAACTCCTGGGCCTCGATCGCGGCCTCCTTTTCGCGCCGCGTCTTCTCGATTTCCTCCTCGAGGTCGCGATACACGGGCGGAGTGCTCATCGACTTGATCCGCATCCGCGAGCCGGCCTCGTCGATCAGGTCGATCGCCTTGTCCGGCAGGAAGCGGTCGGAGATGTAGCGGTCGGCGAGCTCGGCGGCGGCTTCGAGGGCGTCGTCGCGGATCGTCACCCGGTGGTGCTGTTCGTAGCGCTCGCGCAGCCCCTCGAGGATTTTCACCGTGTCCTCGGGCGAGGGCTGGTCGACCTTGATCTGGGCGAAGCGGCGCTCCAGCGCCGAGTCGCGCTCGAGGTACTTGCGGTACTCGTCGAGCGTGGTCGCGCCGATCGTCTGCAGCTCGCCGCGGGCCAGGGCCGGCTTCAGGATCGAGGCCGCGTCGATCGCGCCCTCGGCGGCGCCGGCGCCGACCAGGTTGTGGAGCTCGTCGATGAAGAGGATGATGTCGCCGCGCTGGGTGATCTCTTTCATCACCTTCTTCAGGCGCTCCTCGAACTCGCCGCGGTACTTGGAGCCGGCGACCAGCGCGGCCAGGTCGAGGGTGTAGATCTGCTTGTTCTTCAGCAGCTCCGGCACCTCGCCTTTGTTGATCCGCGCGGCCAGGCCCTCGACGACGGCGGTCTTGCCGACGCCCGGCTCGCCCAGCAGCACCGGGTTGTTCTTGGTCCGGCGGGAGAGGATCTGCATGATCCGCTCGATCTCGGTCTCGCGGCCGATCACCGGGTCGAGCTTGCCCTCCTCGGCGAGGCGGGTGAGGTTGCGCCCGAACTGGTCGAGCAGTTTCGAAGACTTTTTGCCCTCGCCGGAAGCGCCGCCTCCGCCGCCGCCCTGGCGACGGCCGCCGGGGCCGGAGAGCATGCGGATGACCTCGTTGCGGATCTTGTCCGAGTCGGCGTCGAAGTCGAGCAGGATGCGGGCGGCGACGCCCTCGTTCTCACGCACCAGGCCGAGCAGGATGTGCTCGGTGCCGATGTAGTTGTGGCCGAGTGAGAGCGCCTCGCGCAGCGCCAGCTCCAGGACCTTCTTGGCGCGCGGCGTGAACGGGATCTGCCCAGAGGTGACCTCCTCGCCCGAGCCGACGATCCGGACCACCTGAGAGCGCACGCGTTCGACGGTGATGTCGAGGGACTCGAGGACGCGGGCGGCCAGCCCCTCCTCCTCGCGGAGCAACCCGAGAAGGATGTGCTCGGTCCCGATGTAGTTGTGCTTGAGCGTCCGGGCCTCCTCCTGCGCTAGGACGACGACCTGGCGAGCCCTCTCAGTGAATCGCTCGAACAATGAAGACCTCTTCCTGGTTGAACAAACCCGAGATACCCGGATTCGTACCGCCGGACGCCTTGATCCCTTTATCGGGAGGCGCCCATCTGTCCCTTAACTCTACCGGGCATGGAAGTCCGGCTTCGGGTGCACTTAGGGCGCTAAGAGCGACTTTTCACGCGAGACTCGTCACGTTCCTGCGCGTTTCCGGGAAAAGCCGCGTGTAATCAGGTGCGCATTGCCGGGAAGAGGAGGACTTCCCGGAGCGTTTTGGCGCCGGTGAGCATCATCACCAGGCGGTCGATGCCGAGGCCGACGCCGCCGGTCGGCGGCATCCCCTGTTCGAGCGCCTCGACGAAGGCCTCGTCGTAGGGCTGGGCCTCTTCGTCGCCGCGTTTGCCCTCGGCGACCTGTTCCTCGAAGCGGCGCCGCTGCTCGTCGGGGTCGTTGAGCTCGGTGAAGGAGTTGGCGATCTCGACGCCGCCGGCGAAGGCCTCCCAGCGCTCGACCAGGCCCTCCTCGGAGCGGTGGCGCTTGGCGAACGGCGAGAGCTCGACCGGGTAGTCGAGGATGAAGGTCGGCTGGACCAGCCCCGGCTCGACCTCGCGCGAGAGCAGCCCGTCGACCAGCTTGCCCCAGCCCTCCTTCGGGTCGGGCTCGGTCCCCATCGCCTGCGCCAGCGCCTCGCGGGTCGGGTGCTCGGCGACATCGATGCCAGAGCGCTCGCGGATCGCCTCGCGCAGAGTGATCCGCCGCCAAGGCGGCTTGAAGTCGATCTCGACCTCGCCGCGCTGCACCTTGGTCGTCCCCAAGACCCGCTCACAGACCTCGGCGACCAGCATCTCCAGGTCGTGCGCGGTCTTCTCGTAGTCGGCGTAGGCCTCGTACCACTCGAGCATCGTGAACTCGGGGTTGTGCTTGTGGGAGACGCCCTCGTTGCGGAAGTCCTTGCCGAGCTCGTAGACGCGGTCGATGCCGCCGACGACGAGGCGCTTGAGGTAGAGCTCGGTCGCGATCCGCAGGTAGAAGTCGCGGTCGAGGGCGTTGTGGTGGGTCGTGAACGGCCGCGCCAGGGCGCCGCCGTAGAGCGGCTGCAGGACCGGCGTCTCGACCTCGACGAAGCCGTGCTCGTCGAACCAGCGGCGGATCTCGGAGATCGTGCGGGCGCGGATGCGGAAGGCGCGCCGGCTCTCCTCGTTGGCGATCAGGTCGAGCTCGCGGCGGCGGAAGCGCAGCTCGGTGTCCTCGAGGCCGTGGAATTTGTCGGGCGGCGGGCGCAGGCTCTTGGCCAGGAGCCGCCAGTGGTCGATCGCCAGCGAGAGCTCGCCGCCGCGGCGGGTCGCCATCGCCGTCCCCTCGACGCCGACGATGTCGCCGAGGTCGAGGTCGACCAGGAGCGCGTAGGCCTCCTCGCCGAGCAGGTCCTGGCGGGCGTGCAGCTGGATCTGGCCGCTGCCGTCGCGGACGTCGAGGAAGCAGGCCTTGCCGTGGCCGCGGCGGGCGACGATCCGCCCGGCGACCCGGTGGCGCGAGTCGGTCTCGGCCCCGGCCGCCAGCCCCTGGTGGGCGGCGCGCACCTCGCCGATGTCCTCACGGCCGGAGAACTCGTGCGGGAACGGCTCGATCCCCGCCTCGCGAAGGCGCTCGAGCTTCTCGCGCCGGTCCTCGAGGACCTGCGAGAGCTCCTGCTGCTGCTCTTGCTGCGATTGAGTGGGCTCGCTCATGAAAGCGCGAGCCTAACGAGCCTCAGTGGGCTTTCTCAATCTTCGTGATTTTCAGTTTTTTCTTCGGCCCGCGCGGGACCTCGACCTCGACGACGTCGTTGCGCTTCTTCCCGATCAGCGCCTTGCCGATCGGCGACTCGTTGGAGAGCTTGTGCTCCAGCGGGTTCGCCTCGGTCGAGCCGACGATCTGGAATTTCTGCGAATCGCCGGTTTTCTGGTCTTTGACGTGGACGATCGAGCCGAAGGCGACCTCGTCGGTGCTGATCGTCTTCTCGTCGATCACCTGAGCGCGGCGCAGTTTCTCTTCCAGCTGGGCGATCCGCGCCTCGAGCAGGGCCTGTTCGTTCTTGGCGTCGTCGTATTCGGCATTCTCGGAGATGTCGCCGAATTCGCGCGCCTCCTTGATGCGGGCCGCTACCTCGCGGCGTTTGGTCGTCGAGAGGAACTCGATCTCCTCTTTCAGTTTTTCCAACCCCTCAGGGGTGATGACGGCCTGACGCACTTGAACGACCTCGCTTTGCTCTAACGGGAGCCTGGCTTCTCCCAAAGACCTAAAAAAACGCGCCTGATGCAGCTACCTGAGGCAGGCACACCCGGCACGGAGTCGCGGGATTATAGCGAGGGTGGCCAGCTGGCCAAAGCGGGTCCTAAACGACCCCGGCCGGGGCGGCCAAACTGCTGATCAGCTCCCGCACCCGAGCCGGATCGCCGCTGCGCTGCAACTGGTCGGTGACCTCCTTCGGCGCCTCCAGCCGCTCCGCGTACCAGGGGTGGAATTTGCGCAGGTAGCGGGTGGCGCGCTCGACCCCCAGGTGCTCTTCGGCCCGGTCGACGACCCAGAGCCACTCGGTGACCATCTCCTCGCGGCTCGGCGGCTCGAGCCGCCGCCCGGTCAGTTCCTCGAACACCCAGGGGTTGCCGAAGGAGCCGCGGGCGATCATCACCGCGTCGGCACCAGACTCCTCGTGGGCGCGGCGGGCGGCCTCGGCGCTGGAGAGGCCGCCGGAGACGATCACCGGGACGTCGATCCGCTCGACCAGCTCGCGGGTGAGGGCGTAGTCCGGTTTGCCCTTGTGGCCTTTGGTCGCGGCGCGGGGGTGGAAGGCGATCGCCGCCACCCCGGCCTCCTCGGCGAGACGGATCGCCAGGTCGAAGCCGGAGCGGTCGCCGGCCTCGATCCCCGAGCGCAGCTTCACCGTCACCGGCAGGCCGCTGCCCTCGGCGGCCCCGAGGGCGAGGGCGAGGGCGAGCTCGGGGTCGCGGAGGAGCTGGGCGCCGGCGCCGGTCTTTCGCACCTTCGGCACCGGGCAGCCCATGTTGATGTCGATCAGGTCGGCGCCGGCCTTGGCGGCGGTCTCGGCGCCCGAGCGCATCACCTCGGGGTCGTGGCCGAAGAGCTGGATCGAGACCGGGTGCTCGTCGGGATGGATCCGCATCAGCTCGCGCAGGGTGCGCTCGTTGCGGTAGTGGAGGGCGAAGCTGGAGACCATCTCCGAGACGGCGAGGCCGGCCCCGTGCCGTTTCGCCTGCAGGCGCACGAACCAGTTGCCGATCCCCGCCAGCGGCGCCAGCAGGACGCGGTTGGCGATCGGCACGCCGCCGATCTCGAAGGGATCGGTCAGCGCCGGGCGCGGGCCTCCGTTGTCATTGGTTGCGCTCATGGATCAGTCGCAGTCCCTTCAAGGTCAGCAGATCGTCGACCTCGTCGATCGTCTCGGTGAAGGGGACGACGGCCGCGGCGTAGCCGCCGGTGGCGAGCAGGCGCGGGCCCGGGAGTTCGTCTTCGATCCGGCGGACGACGCCGTCGATCAGGCCGGCGAAGCCGAAGATGAAGCCGGAGTTGATCGCCGCGCGGGTCGAGCGGCCGATTGCTTCCTTCGGCTCTTCGAGGTCCATCCGGGTGATCCGGGCGGCGCGTTCGATCAGGGCGCTGAGCGAGGGGGCGAGACCGGGGCCGATCGCGCCACCGAGGTACTCGCCCTCGGCGGAGACGACGTCGATGTTGATCCCGGTGCCGAAGTCGACGGAGACGCAGGCCTCGCCGAAGCGGTCGTAGGCGGCGATCGCGTTGACGAGGCGGTCGGCTCCGACCTCGAGCGGGTTCTCGATCCGGATCGGCATCCCGGTCTTGACCCCGGGCCCGATCGTCAGGCACTCGGCGCCGAGGTAGCGCTGCGACAGCTCCTCGAACTGGCTGCCGAGCGGGGGCACGACAGAGGAGACGCAGACGGCATCGATCTCGCTGAAGGACCTGCCGCAGAGCGAGAAGAGGCCGGCGATCCGCTCCGCCAGCTCGTCCCCCGTCGCCCCCGAGCGCGTCTGGAAGCGCCAGTGCTCGACCAGCTCCTCGCCATCGAAGGCGCCGAGATGGGTCTGGGTGTTGCCGACGTCAACCGCGAGGAGCATGGGCGGGGATTATCCCCTGAACGCCCCTCCCGGCGAACTGCATCAAATTTTCCGTCTGCCAGGCCGAAAATTTGATGCAGTTCGGATGGGAGGCTGACTGGCTGACTAGCCAGGCGCTTCATTTGGGCATAGGGTGGCCCGATGGACGCGCGCCTCTATGTGATTCCGGCCTCGCACCCGAGCATTGCCGCGGCGCTGATGCTCGAGCACAAGGGCATCCCCTACAAGCGGACCGACCTGATGCCGGTGGTCTCGAAGGGCGTGCTGCGGGCGGTCGGCTTCCCCGGCGTCACCGTGCCGGCGCTGAAGATCGACGGCGACAAGATCCAGGGCTCGCGCCAGATTGCGCGCGAGCTGGAGCGCCTGCGGCCGCAGCCGCCCCTATTTCCCAGCGACCCAGCCCAGCGCGCCGAGGTCGAAAAGGCCGAGCGCTTCGGCGACGAGGAGCTGCAGCACCCGGTCCGCCAGCTGCTCTGGTGGGGGTTCAAGCAGGACCGCTACCCGATGGCCGGCTACTCCGAGGGAGCCAAGCTCGGCGTCCCGATCGGCCTCGCGGTCAAGACTGGCGGCCCGCTCGTCGCCCTCGGCGTTCGCTTCAACGAAGCCAGCGACGAGAACGCCCGGGGGGCCTTGGCGAAGCTACCGGGACTCCTCGACCGCATCGACGCCTGGATCGAGAGCGGCGTCCTGAACGGCGAGCGGCTGAACGCCGCCGACTTCCAGATCGCCCCCAGCATCGGCCTCGCGATGACCCTCGACGACCTTCGCCCAACCATCGAGAACCGCCCGGCCGGGGCGCTCGCGAGACGGCTCGTCCCGAACTACCCCGGCCGGATGCCGCCGGTCCTGCCAGCCGAGTGGCTGGCGCCGCTCAGCGGTACCTAGGTTCCCGCGATCCAGAGCGGTTCTGGCGCCGTGACTGTGTAGTCGGCTTCCCAGGTGATGGTCGCGGGACAGATCGCTTCGCCGCCTAGCTTGTTCATCGTTCCCGAGACGTCGATTGTCGCCATCGCCCCACCTGTGATCGTGCCCATTTTCCCGTCACCGTAGATGCAGTGGGCCATGCAGGTGAATTCCACTTCCCGGTTGGCAGTAGTCATCCCGCCGTTCATCGTGGTGGAGGTCCATTCGACGTTGAAGCTTCCGGCTTTCAGCGTGTTCACCGCGCACCCGCAGTTCGTGAACGTGAGGGTTTCGAGTTTTACGACGACTTTTTCCACGGGACCCGGGTTCGGGACCGACCCGTTCATAGTCGAGCTGCTGCAGCGAACGGTCCACAGGTTGAAGTTGAAATCCGCTTCGGTGCCGCTCTCGAGCGAGCTTTTGAAGGCAACGCCCGCTTCCCAGACTTTCCCGGCGGCCTGGCAGGTTGTGGTGTTTTCTTTGCAGAACACGGTCGCCGACGCGGTTCCTGCTCCGGTGATCGCGGTCATCGCAATCACCACTACAACGGCAAGGCCGAGCATCTTCAGGTGCTTCATTTCTATCTCCCTTCCGACGCCGGAGGCGCCGGTCTCGACGCGGGGAGCCGATGCCCCCCGCTACGGGAGGTGGCGTAACAGCAAACCGCGGTGTAGGCAACACTCAACCATCGCTGAGCATTACAGCGGCTGGGATGGCTCGACCCGCTGGCCCTCCGGCAAAGCCGCGAGCGCATCGACTAGGCGCGTCCCATCCGGAAGCGCCAGCTCCGGGTCGAGCTCGAGCAGCGGGACGAGGACGAAGCGGCGGGTGGTCACCTCCCGGTGCGGGAGGGTGAGGCGGTCGGTGCTGAGCTCGAGGTCGCCGAGCAGGAGCAGGTCGACGTCGAGGGGGCGGGGGCTGTGGCGGGGCAGGTCGAACTGGCGGCCGCGCTCGGCCTCTACGCGCTTGCAGGCGCCGAGCAGCTCTTCGGGCCCGAGCTCGGTGCGGATGCGGACGGCGGCGTTGAGGAAGTCGGGCTGGTCGAGGATCTCGCCGACCGGCTCGGTGACGTAGGTCGAGGAGACGGCCTCGACCTCGATCCCCTCTGCTTCCAGCAGCTCGACGGCGGCGCGCAGGTGGCCGGCGGAGTCGCCGACGTTGGAGCCGAGGCCGAGGTAGCCGGTCCGCCTCGCGGCCACTAGTCCTCGGCTTCGTCGTCTTCTTCGACGGCGCGCTCCTGCGTCACCTCGACGGCGATCTCCTGGATCGCCAGCGGCAGCGGCGGCTCGGGCTTGGCGGCGCGAACGCGGACCGATTCGGAGCCGTACTGCTCCATCAGCCTCTCCCCCACCACCTGCGCCAGGCGCTCGAGGGTCTTGTAGCTGCGCTCGGTCGCGGCGAGGGCGACGATGTCGCAGACGCGGCCATAGTCGATCGTGTCCTCGAGCCGGTCGGTGAGGACCGCGTCGCAGTCGGGGACGTCGAAGGAGATGTCGAACTCGAGCCGCTGCCCGACCTCCTGCTCGGCTTCGGAGACGCCGTGGTGGGTGTAGATCGAGAGCCCTCGCAGCTCGATTTCCACGCTCGACTCGATGCCGTTGCCGTGCGACTCCATGGCCGGAGACGCTACCCGAGTATCGCCGCGGCCACGGTCAGCGCCTGGCGCACCTCGGCGACGTCGTGGACGCGGAGGACGCTGGCGCCCTCGACAGCGGCGAGGACCGAGGAGGCGATCGTGCCGCCGAGGCGCTGGTCGGCGGGCGAGCCGTCGACCTTGCCGATGAAGCTCTTGCGCGAGGTGCCGACGACCAGCGGGCGCCCCAGCTCGTGCAGCTCGCCGAGCCGGCGCAGCAGCTCCATGTTGTGGGCGGCGGTCTTGCCGAAGCCGATGCCGGGGTCGAGCCAGACGCGCTCCTCGGCGATGCCGGCGGCGACCGCGGCTTCCAAGCGCTCGGCGAGGAACGCTTTGACATCGTCGACCACGTCCTCGTAGCGCGGATCCTCCTGCATCGTCCGCGGCTCGCCCAGCATGTGCATGAGGACGACGGTGGCGCCGCGCTCGGCGCAGAGCGGCGCCATCTCGGAGTCGCCGCGGAGGGCGGTGACGTCGTTGACGATCTCAGCGCCGGCGTCGAGCGCCGCCGCGGCGACGGCGGCCTTGGAGGTGTCGACAGAGATACGAGACTCAGCGCCCGAAAGCCCCCGGATAACGGGGACGACGCGTCGCAGCTCCTCCTCGGCGTCCACCGGCTCCGCCCCCGGGCGCGTCGATTCGCCACCGACGTCGAGAATCTCCGCCCCGGCCGCCGCCAGCTCCCGCCCGTGCGCGATCGCCGCCTCGGGATCGAGGTAGAGCCCGCCGTCGGAGAACGAGTCGGGCGTCACGTTGACGACACCCATCAGCTGGGTCATGAGGAGCTCCTTCAGGAAGCGTCGCCGCCGGCGAAGCCGGGACGCGGGCGTGGCGCGGGCCGCGCGCCCTCACGCTGAGGGCGTTCTGCCGTCGGCGCGGGCGGCGCCGGCTGCGAAGGCTCCTCCTCGTCGGCGAAGACCTCCTGCGGCGCCTTGCCGTCGAGCAGGGCGACGAACTGCTTGGCGTCGATCGTCTCCCGCTCGAGCAGGAGCTTGGAGATGCTCTCGAGCTCGTCGCGGCGTTCGTTCAGCAGGCTCTTCGCAGTCTGGTGGGCGCTCTCGACGATGCGGCGGATCTCGTCGTCGATCTCGCGGGCGATCTCGTCCGAGTAGTCGGGCTCGGCGCTGAACTCGCGGCCGAGGAACGGCTGCCCGCGGTCGTGGCCGAAGACGCGCGGCCCGAGGCGCTCGGACATGCCGAAGCGCATCACCATCTGCTTCGCCGTCTCGGTCACCTTTTCGAGGTCGTTGGAGGCGCCGGTGGTGATCTCGCCGAAGACGATCTCCTCGGCGGCGCGGCCGCCCAGGGTCATCGCCATCGTGTCGGTCAGCTCGGCGCGGGTGGTGAGGAACTTGTCCTCGGTCGGCAGGCTGATCGTGTAGCCGAGCGCCTGGCCGCGGCTGATGATCGAGATCTTGTGGACCGGGTCGGTGTGCTCGAGCAGCTGGCCGACGATCGCGTGGCCGACCTCGTGGTAGGCGGTGACGAGCCGCTCTTTCTCGCTCATCACGCGGGTCTTCTTCTCGGGGCCGGCGATCACGCGCATGATCCCCTCCTCGAGCTCGGTCATCGTGATCTCGCGCTTGCCCGAGCGGGCGGTCAGGAGCGCCGCCTCGTTGATCAGGTTGGCGAGGTCGGCGCCGGTGAAGCCGGGGGTCTGCCCGGCGAGCGCGTCGAGGTCGATCTCGCGCCCCAGCGGCTTGCCGCGGGTGTGGACCTCGAGGATCTTCTTGCGGCCCTTGCGGTCGGGCCGGTCGACGACGACCTGGCGGTCGAAGCGGCCGGGCCGCAGCAGCGCCGGGTCGAGGATGTCGGGGCGGTTGGTGGCGGCGATGAGGATGACGTTGTCCTTGAGCTCGAACCCGTCCATCTCCACGAGCAGCTGGTTCAGCGTCTGCTCGCGCTCGTCGTGGCCGCCGCCGAGACCCGCACCGCGGTGACGGCCCACGGCGTCGATCTCGTCCATGAAGACGATGCACGGCGACGCCTGCTTCGCCTGCTCGAACAGGTCGCGCACGCGGGAGGCGCCGACACCGACGAACATCTCGACGAAGTCGGATCCGGAGATCGAGAAGAACGGAACGCCTGCCTCGCCCGCGACCACGCGTGCGAGGAGCGTCTTACCGGTACCGGGAGGCCCGTAGAGCAGGACGCCCTTCGGGATCGACGCGCCGAGCGCCTGGAACTTCTTCGGGTTCTCGAGGAACTCCTTGATCTCTTGCAGCTCTTCGACCGCCTCGTCGACGCCGGCGACGTCCTTGAAGCCGATCTTCGGCGAATCGGGTGCCATGCGCTTCGCGCGCGACTTGCCGAAGCTCATCACCTTCGACCCACCGCCCTGCACCTGATTCATCAGGAAGATCCAGAAACCGATCAGCAGCAGGAACGGCAAGAACGATCCGATCAGCGCCGTCCACGAGAAGCCGCCGGTGCCCTTCGAGTCCCACTCGACGCCGGCCTGCGTCAGGTCGTTCTGGAACTGCAGCTGCGCCTGGTCGGACGCGTAGTGGACGGTCGCCTTCTTGTCGTTGTCGAGCTTCAGGCTGATCGACCGCTTGCTCGGGTTGAACACCGCCGACGTGACGTGCCCTCCGGTCACTTCGGCGATGGCGCCGGACATCGTCAACGGCGTCTTGTTCTTGTCCTTCGGG
>JBQCIB010000005.1:0-80479 GCA_051954115.1 Solirubrobacterales bacterium
GCCGGGATAGCGCTCCAAGAGGTCCCAGAACGAGAGCCGGTCCCATAGCTCCAGGTATTCGGCCTCCTTGATCATCGCGGCCACTTCGTCGACTGAGGCGGCAGCGGCGAGGTCGAAGATCGTCCGGTGGACGGAGGTCACCGGTATTCCCTCTCTCACGTCTCGCTCGTCAGATGGCACCAGGGAGAAGTGCCTGCGGACCTGCCTGGTGGAGGTGCTCTTGTGGGGGACGGTGACGTGAACTGCTCCTTCCGAGTAGCCGCGCAGGCCCCCAGAGCGCCGCCGCCGAGCGGTGGCTCAGCACCGCCTCCGAGCCAGAAGCGAGCACCGCCGCCATCAGCCACCCATTCCGCGAGATCAACTGAAGCGGCGCAACCGAATAGACGCCCGCGTGGACCCGGTGCAGGCGTCGGGCACGTAGGCGCACGGTGATCGCATCCTTTCGGAAGCCCGCATCGGCCAACTGGCGCCGCGCCACCACCCCGTGCTGTCGCTGCGCGAGTGCAGCCAGCAGCCGGTCGTCGTCGCGAGTCCGTGAAAAGTCGGCCTCAAGCGGAGTTTTCACGGATTCGTTTCGCACGCCCCGAGCCTGCCGGGCAAGAGCGCACGTGTGGCGCGCACTTCATGCCGATTCGCTCACGACTGTGTGCCGCAAGCGTGACTTCCACGCAAAGCGCCCACCGCATCAACCTCCCTCACCTGAAAAGGGGAGGTTGATGCGGTTCTGGGACTGCCCCCGTTGGAGCCGATGCGGTTCAAGAGCTGCCCCCTCCTCGGTTTCGCGCCGCGCAGCGCTCGGGTACCCGCCTCCCATGTCGAGCGCCGCCGAATTCCTTCCCGAGAAGCTCACCTTGAAGGCGCTCGAAGAAGCGGCGGAAGGATGTCGCGGATGCGAGCTCTACAAGGACGCAACGCAGACGGTGTTCGGGCAGGGGCGGAAGAGCGCGAGACTGATGCTGGTCGGGGAGCAGCCGGGCGATAAGGAGGACAAGGAGGGCGAGCCGTTCGTCGGGCCGGCGGGGCGGCTGCTGGACCGGGCGCTGGAGGAGGCGGGGATCGACCGCACCGAGGCCTACGTCACCAACGCGGTCAAGCACTTCAAGTGGAAACCGCGCGGCAACCGACGGCTGCACCAGACGCCACGGGCCGGCGAAATCGAGGCGTGCAAGCCGTGGCTGCAGGCCGAGGTGCAGGCGGTCGAGCCGCAGGCGGTCCTGGCGATGGGCGCGACGGCGGCGCGCTCGCTCTTCGGTCCCAAAGTGAAAGTGACCAAGGACCGCGGCCGCCCCCTCGAGTCGCCGCTCGCGCCGCTGGCGGCGGTGACGATCCACCCCTCGGCGATCTTGCGCCTGCGCGACCACGACGAGCGCGAGGCGGAGTTCGCCGGCTTCGTCGCCGACCTCGAAGCGGTCGGCAGCGCCCTGCAGGACGCCGCCCGATGACCACGGCCGCCGCTCCGCCCCGACGGCGCCGCCTCAAGCGCGCCGATTGCGCGGGGCCGGGGATCCAGAGAATCCGTCGCGGCCGTGGCTTCTCCTTCCGCGACTGCGACGGGACGCCGATCTCCGACGAGGAGACGCTGGAGCGGATCCGGCAGCTGGCGATCCCGCCCGCCTGGAAGGAGGTCTGGATCTGCCCCGACCCCTTCGGCCACATCCAGGCCACCGGCTACGACGAAGCGGGGCGCAAGCAGTACCTCTACCACGAGCGCTGGCAGGAACGGCAGGCGGAACGCAAGTTCGAGCTGGTGCGTGAATTCGCGCTGAAGCTGCCAAAGCTGCGCCGCGCCGTCACCGCCGACCTGCGCCGCCAGGGGATGCCGCGGGAGCGGGCGCTGGCCTGCGCCGTCCGCCTCCTCGACCTCGGCTTCTTCCGCGTCGGCAGCGAGGTCTACGCAGAGGAAAACGAGAGCTTCGGGCTCGCCACCGTGCGCAAGGAACACGTGACGCTCGGGCGCAACGAGGTCGTCTTCGACTTCCCGGCCAAGAGCGGCCAGCGGCGCATCCAGTCGATCCGTGACGCGGCGGCGCGGCGGGCGCTGGAGACGATGTACCGGCGGCGCGGCGGCCCCGAGGACCTGCTCGCCTACCGCGCCGAGGGCGAGTGGCGCGACGTGCGCTCCGACGAAATCAACGAGTACATCCACGAGCACATCGGTGAGCGCTTCACGGCGAAGAACTTCCGCACCTGGCACGGAACCGTGCTGGCGGCGGTCGAGCTTGCCGGTGAGGAGCCGCCGCGCTCCGAGGCCGCGGCGAAGCGGGCGATCAAGCGCGCCGTCGACCGCGTCTCCGACGCGCTCGGCAACACCCCCGCCGTCTGCCGCGCCTCCTACATCGACCCCCGCGTCCTCGACCGCTACCGCGACGGGGTGACGATCAAGCCGACCCCCCCGACCAACGGTCACCTCACCGCGAAAGCTCGCCGTCAGATCGAGAAAGAAGTAATCGACCTGACCTCCTGACCCAGCTTCTTCCCGTTTCGTCTTCGCCACCCGCGGGGACCTGATGGGTTCAGACAGCTAGGGAAGGCACCAGGATGAATCACCAAGAGCAGCGCCCCTTCGCGGTGGTGACGGGGGCATCGAGCGGGATCGGCTTCGAGCTCGCCAAGGTCTTCGCCGAAGAGGGGTACGACCTCCTGATCACCGCCGAGGACGAGGAGATCGAGGCGGCGCAGCGCGAGCTCAACCAGATCGCGGCGAGCGTCGAGTGCACGCGCGAGGACCTCTCCACCGAGCAGGGAGTGGAGCGCCTCTACGAGCGGATCAAGGCGACCGCGCGACCGGTCGACGCGCTCGCGCTGAACGCCGGGATCGGCGCTGGCGGCGACTTCGCCCGCGAAACCGAGCTGCGCAAGGAGCTGCGGCTGATCGACCTCAACGTCCGCTCCACCGTCCACCTCTGCAAGCTCGTGGTGCGGGACATGGTCGCCCGCGACGATGGGCGCATCCTCTTCACCTCCTCGATCGCCTCGACGATGCCGGGGGCCTACCAGGCCGTCTACAACGCCTCCAAGTCCTTCGTCCAGTCCTTCGCCCTGGCCCTGCGCAACGAGCTCGAGGACACCGGCGTCACCGTCACCTCGCTGATGCCCGGGCCGACCGAGACCGAGTTCTTCGAGCGCGCCGACATGCTCGACACCCCGGTCGGCGAAGAAGAAAAGGACGACCCGGCCGAAGTCGCCCGCCAGGGCTACGAGGCGCTGATGGCCGGCAGGGAAAAGGTCGTCGGCGGCAGCTTCAAGAACAAAGCGCAGACCGTGATCGGCAAGGTCGTCCCGGACTCGGTCAAGGCCGAAATGCACCGCAAGATGGCCCAGCCGGCGACGGTCGGCGAGAAGGAGGAGTGATGAAGGCCGCCGTCTGGCACGGGCCGCGCGACGTCCGCGTCGACGAGGTCGAGGACCCGAAGATCGAGGAAGCCACGGACGCGATCGTCCGCATCACCTCCTCGGCGATCTGCGGCTCCGACCTCCACCTCTACGAGGTCCTCTCCCCCTTCATGGAAGAGGGCGACATCCTCGGCCACGAGCCGATGGGGATCGTCGAGGAGGTCGGCCCGGAGGTGAGCCACATCGCCCCCGGCGACCGCGTGGTCATCCCCTTCAACATCAGCTGCGGGCACTGCTGGATGTGCGACCGGCAGCTCTTCGCCCAGTGCGAGACGACCCAGAATCGCGAGGAGGAAAAGGGCGCCTCGCTGTTCGGCTACACCAAGCTCTACGGCCAGGTGCCGGGCGGGCAGGCAGAGTACCTGCGCGTGCCGCAGGCTCACTTCGGGCCGATCAAGGTGCCCGAGGGCCCGCCCGACGACCGCTTCCTCTACCTCTCCGACGTGCTGCCGACCTCGTGGCAGGCGGTCGACTATGCGGCGATCCCGGAGGGCGGCTCGGTCGCCGTCTTCGGGCTCGGCCCGATCGGGCAGATGACGGCGCGGATCGCCGCCCACAAAGGCGCCCGGGTGATCGGCGTCGACCTCGTCCCCGAGCGGCTGGAGCTGGCGCAGAGGCACGGGATCGAGACGCTCGATCTCGAGGAGCACGAAGACGTCTCCGACACGATCCGCGAGATGACCGAGGGCCGCGGCACCGACGCCGCGATCGACGCGGTCGGGATGGAGGCCCACGGCGCCCCGGTCGGCGAGTTCGCCCAGAAAGCCGCCGGCCTGCTCCCCGACAAGCTGGCCGAAAAAGTGATCGAAAAAGGCGGGATCGACCGGATGTCGGCGCTGTACGAGTGCTTCGACACGGTGCGCCGCGGCGGCACCGTCTCGATCAGCGGAGTCTATGGCGGCATGGTCGACCCGATCCCGATGATGCAGCTCTTCGACAAGGGCGTGCAGCTGCGGATGGGCCAGGCCCACGTGAAGAAATGGATCGACGAGATCATGCCGCTCGTCACCGACGAGGCCGACCCCCTCGGGACCGAAGACCTCGCCTCCCACAAGATCGGGATCGACGAGGTGCCCGACGCCTACGAGAAGTTCCAGAAGAAGAAAGACGGCGCGATCAAGTTCGTGATCCAGCCGAACGGGGGGTAGCCGTGCGCGTCGTCGTCACCGGAGCGAGCGGCAACGTCGGCACCAGCGTGCTCGAGGCGCTGGGTCGCGAGCCGGAAGTGCGAGAGATCGTCGGGATCGCCCGCCGTCTGCCGGAGGTGGAGATGCCGAAGGTCGAGTGGGTCGCCGCCGACGTCACCAGGGACCCGCTGGCACCGATCTTCGCGGACGCCGACGCGGTGGTCCACCTCGCCTGGGCGATCCAGCCGAGCCGCGACGAAGCGATGACCGAACGGATCAACGTGCTCGGCAGCAGGTACGTCTTCGACGCGGCCGACGAAGCCGGGGTGCCGGCGCTCGTCCACGCCTCCTCGGTCGGCGCCTACAGCCCGGGGCCGAAGCGGCGGCAGGTCGACGAGTCCTGGCCGGTCGACGGGATCAAGACCTCCTTCTACTCGCGCCACAAGGCGGCGGTCGAAGAACAGCTCGACCAGCTCGAAAAGCGCGCGCCCGACATGCGGGTGGTGCGCCTGCGGCCAGGGCTGATCTTCAAATCCGAGGCGGCGAGCGAGATCCGCCGCCTCTTCGCCGGGCCGTTCCTGCCCGGCTTCCTGGTCCAGAAGCGGCTGGTGCCGCTGATCCCGCGGGTGCCGCGCCTGCGCTTCCAGGCGGTGCACTCGCGCGATGTCGGGGAGGCCTACCGGCAGGCGGTCGTCCGCGACGTCCACGGCGCCTTCAACATCGCCGCCGAGCCGGAGATCGGGGTCGAGGAGCTCTGCGAGTTCTTCGGCGCCCGCAGTTTCCCGCTGCCGGCGGGGGCGCTGCGCGGGGCCGCCTCGCTGAGCTGGAAGCTGCGCCTGCAGCCCTCTCCCCCCGGCTGGATCGACCTCGCGCTCGGGGTGCCGATGATGGACACGACGCGGGCGCGCGAGGAGCTCGGCTGGGAGCCGACCGTCTCCTCCCTCGACGCGCTCGACGACCTGCTGAGCGGGATGCGCCACGCCGAGGGCGCCCCCACCCCGCCGCTGGAGCCGACCGCAGGCGGCCCGATGCGAGCGCGCGAGCTGGCCACCGGCGTCGGCCAAAGGCAGTAGGAGCCGCGACCGATGCGAACTGCATCAAATTCTCCCTCTGCTGGAAGGAAAATTTGATGCAGTTCGGGGGGGAGGCGGCGATCGGGTACACGCTCTCGTGCGAGGAGTTCGGGCCGCGGGCGCTGACGGCGCAGGCGGTGCGGGCGGAGCGGGTGGGGTTCGACTTCGCGGGGATCAGCGACCACTACCACCCCTGGGTCGACAAGCAGGGCAACAGCCCCTTCGTCTGGGGCGTGCTGGGAGCGGTCGCGCAGGCGACCGAGCGGCTGCAGCTGATCACCGGCGTCACCTGCCCGACGACCCGGATCCACCCGGCGATCGTCGCCCAGGCCGCGGCCACCGCGGCGGCGCAGCTGCCGGGCCGCTTCTCGCTCGGCGTCGGCACCGGCGAGAACCTGAACGAGCACATCCTCGGCGACCGCTGGCCGCCGGTGGCGCGGCGGCAGGAGCGGCTCGAAGAGGCGATCGAGGTGATCCGCAAGCTCTGGGAGGGCGGCCTCGTCACCCACTACGGGCGCCACTTCACGGTCGAGAACGCGCGCATCTACACCCTGCCCGAGGAGCTGCCGCCGATCGTCGTCGCCGTCTCCGGCGAGCGCTCGGTCGACCTGGCGGCGCGCCTCGGCGACGGCCTGGTCGGGACCGCGCCGAAGGCCGAGTCGGTCGAGGAATTCCGCGCCAAGGGCGGCGAAGGACCGACGTACGGCCAACTGCACGTCTGCTGGGCCAGATCAGAGGACGAGGCGCGCAAGACGGCGCTTGAGCACTGGCCCAACGGGGCGATCAGCGGCAGCCACTTCCTCGAGTTGCCGATCCCCTCCCACTTCGAAGAGGCGACCGAGCTGGTCGACGAGGAGGCGATCGCCGAGAGCATCGTCTGCGGTCCCGACCCCGAGAAGCACCTGAAGGCGATCCGCGAGTACGTCGACGCGGGCTACGACCACGTCTACGTCCATCAGGTCGGCCCCGACCAGGACGGCTTCTTCGACTTCTACGAGCGCTCGGTGCTGCCGGCGTTGCGCGATTAAACGCTTTAGGTAACAGCCGTTACTTTCCCCTAATTTCGGGGATGAGTTGCGGTTTTTGCGTCGAAGCCAGGGGTACCGAGGACCCATGGCAGCACCGAACGTAAAAGTCATTCCAAAACCCGGTGAGGTTTGGCTGAGCTGCCCGCCCTACCTGATGATGGCTCGGATCGTCGAGGTCAACACCGAGGCCGAGCCGCCGGTGATCAGCTACGAGCTGCACGACGACGACGGCTCGCTACTGCAGGCGGTCGAGCACGCGACACTCGACTACGGCTGGTGGCGCACCTTCCAGCGGCTCGAGCCGCGCTTCGGCTGACGCCCCTACCCTACCCCGGTATCTGCTGATCTTCTGCCTATACACTGCCTAGGCAGTGGCGAAGACGGTCGGGATCGGCGAGGCGGCGAAGATGCTCGGGGTCAGCACCGACACCTTGCGCCGCTGGGACCGCTCCGGGCGCATCGAGACGACCCGCGACGCACGCAACCGGCGCCGAGTCCCGGTCGCCGAGATCGAGCGTCTGCGCGAGGCGCCCTCCCGCCACGCCACCGGCGACAGCTTCTCCGCCCGCAACCGCTTCCCCGGGACGATCCGCTCGGTCGAGGTGGACGGGGTGATGGCGCTGGTCGAGATCGAGGCCGGCCCCCATCTCGTCACCGCCGCGATCACCCGCGACTCGGTCGAAGAGCTCGGCCTGGCGCCGGGGATGAAGGCGACCGCAACCGTGAAGGCGTCGTCGGTGATGGTCCAGCGGGGCGAGTGATGCGCCCCCTTCTGCTTGGGGCGGTCGCGGTGACGCTGGCGTTCGTGGGGTGCGGCGGCGGGTCGGACGAACCGACGCTGACGGTGTTCGGGGCGTCTTCGCTGACCGAAGCGCTCTCGAAGTACGGGGGGTCGTTCGAAGCGGCGAAGGTTCGTAGCTCGTTTGCCGGCTCCGACGAACTGGCGGCGCAGATCCGCCAGGGAGCCAAAGCCGACGTCTTCGCCTCCGCCGACACCTCATACCCGGCGGAACTGCACCGCGAAGGGCTGGTCGAGAAGCCGGTCGTCTTCGCCCGCAACCGGCTCGTCCTCGTCACCCCGAAGGACGGGACGGTGCGCTCGCTGGCCGACCTGGCGCGGCCGGGGACGAAGGTCGTGATCGGCGACCCGAGCGTCCCCGTCGGCGCCTACACGCGGGAAGTCCTCGGACGGCTACCGACGGGCGAGCGGGGAGCGATCCTCGCCAACGTCCGCTCCGAAGAACCGGAGGTGACGGCGGTCCTTGCCAAGGTCACCGGCGGCGCCGCCGACGCCGGCTTCGTCTACGTCACCGACGCGCAGACGGTGGCGGGTGAGGTGCGGACGGTCCCGATCCCGCCCCGACTGCAGCCCGACGTCGCCTACGCCGCCGCGATCGTCAGTAGCAGCGGCAACCCGGAAGGGGCGCGGCGCTACCTGCAGGGGCTGCTGCACGGTCGCGGCGCCGAAGACCTGCGCGCCGCCGGCTTCCTGCCGCCTCGATGAGGCTGCGCTCCGGCTTCGGGTTGCTGGCGCTCGCCGCCGCTGCCCTCGCCGTCGCCTTCCTCGTCCTGCCGGTGGTGGCGATCTTCGCCGACGTCAGCCCAGGGCGGCTGATCGACGCGCTCGGCGAAGAGCAAGCGCGCGAAGCGCTCTGGCTGAGCTTGCGGACGACGGTGATCGCGATGGCGATCGTCGTCGCGGTCGGCATGCCCGCCGCCTACCTACTGGCGCTGCGGCGCTTCCGCGGCCGAGTGCTGGTCTTGACCGCGATCGAGCTGCCGCTGGTGATGCCGCCCGCGGTGGCGGGCATCGCCCTCCTGGCGGCGCTCGGCCCCCACGGCATCCTCGGCGATGCGGTCGAAGGCGCCGGCCTCGAACTCGTCTTCCAGACCGCGGGCGTCGTCGTCGCCCTGGTCTTCGTCTCGGCGCCCTTCTTCCTGCGCCAGGCGATCGCCGCCTTTGCCGCCCTCGACCCGCGGCTGCTGGAGGCGGCGCGCACCCTCGGCGCCGGCCCCTTCCGCTCATTCGCCACGGTGGCGGTGCCGAGCGCGCGGCCTGGGCTGGCGGCGGGGCTGGCGCTCGCCTGGGGGCGGGCGCTCGGCGAGTTCGGCGCAACCCTGCTCTTCGCCGGCTCGCTCGAAGGCGTCACCCAGACCGCGCCGCTGGCGATCTTCTCCGAGTTCAGCCGCCCCGACGGGTTCGTATCCGCCCTGGCGCTGTCTGCCGTCCTGATCGTCCTCGCCGCGGTGATCTTGGTCGGCGTGAAGCTGCTCGGCGCCGACCGTGCGGTCGAGAACCCCTCGGTGGCCCGATGAGCAGGGCCACCACCCGAACTGCATCAAATTTTCCCTCTGGGAGGAAGAAAATTTGATGCAGTTCGGCCAGGAGAGAGACGAGGCGCCGCTATCGATCGACGCACGGATGCCGCTCCGCTCGTTCGACCTCTCGCTCGAGCTGGGCGTCGGGCCGGGCGAGCGGCTCGCCCTTGCCGGACCCTCCGGCGCCGGCAAGACGACGCTGCTGCGGATCGTCGCCGGACTGGTGCGTCCTGCGTCGGGGCATGTCGCGATCGGCGAGGAGGTCTGGCTCGACACCGCGGCGGGACGCGAGGTCCCTGCCGAGCACCGCCGCTGCGGCGTCGTCTTCCAGGACTACGCGCTCTTCCCCAGCCTCAGCGCCTGGCGCAACGTCGCCTACGGGATGGACGGCTCGCGGCGCGAGCGGCGGCGTCGGGCGCAGGAGCTGCTCGAGCGCTTCGGGATCGGCGCGCTCGCCGACGCCTCCCCCGCCTCGCTGTCAGGCGGTGAGCGTCAGCGGGTGGCCCTGGCGCGGGCGCTCGGCGCCGAGCCGCGGGCGCTGCTCCTCGACGAGCCGCTCGCCGCGCTCGACCCCGGCAGCCGCCGCGACGCCCTGCGCGAGCTCCACTCCCTGCTCGCCGAGCTCTCGATCCCGGTCCTCCTCGTCACCCACTCCTACGACGAGGCGGCGCCGCTGGCCGAGCGGATCGCGGTGATCGACCGCGGCCGCATCGTCCAGGCGGGCGAGCCCGCTGAGATCTCGACCCGCCCGGCCTCGCCCTTCGTCGCCGACTTCGCCGGCGCCGCCGTCCTCCACGGCGAGGCGACCCGCGAGCCCGGCGGCCTCACCCTGGTCCGCCTGCGCGGCGGCGGCGAGGTGCGCAGCGTCGATGAGGCAAGCGGGCCGGTCGCGGTCAGCGTCTTCCCCTGGGAGATCTCGCTGCAGCCGCCGGACGCGAAGGGCGAGGACTCGATGCTGAACCGGCTCGCCGGCGAGGTCGCCTCGCTGACGCCGGCGGGGAACCGGGTCCGGGTCGGGATCTCGACCCCACAGCCGCTCGGAACCGAGGTGACCGCGCGCTCGGCGGAGGCGATGGGGCTGCGCCCCGGCTCGCGCGTGGTCGCCGCCTGGAAGGCAACCGCGACGCGGCTCATCCCGCTCGGCTAGTTCCGTGGTTCCTTTGCCCTGTATGTCCGGACAAAAGAACCACGCAACTCAAAAGAGGGCCTCGGCCCGACGCAGGTCGTCGGCGTCGTTGACGTTGAAGAGCAGGCGATGCGGGTCGCCGTAGCGGGCCAGCTCGTCCTCTCCGAGCAGGCGCGGCTGCAGCGCTTCGACGCTCCGGGTCAGCGGCTCCTCGCGCTCCAGCGCCGCTTCCAGCTCCGGCAGCAGCGAGGGCTCGTAGCGCGTGAGCAGCGGCTGCAGGCGACCGTCGAGTGCGGGCACGACCAGCCGCTCCGGCGCTTCGGCCAGCAGCCGGATCAAGCCGGCGCTGACAAACGGCAGGTCGCAGGCGACGACGACGACCGGCCGCCCCTCCCCCGCCCGCAGCGCCGCGACGACGCCGCAGAGCGGATGGCGCGGCTGCGCCGGCTCGCGCAGCACCGGCGCCTCCAAGGGCGGCAGCTCGTCCCCCGGCTTGGCGCAGACGACCGCCTCCAGGCCGGCCTCCTCGACCGCCGCCAGGGGGTAGGCGACCAGCGGCTGCCCGTGCAGGTCCGCGCACACCTTGGATCCGCCCATGCGACTGCCGACTCCCCCGGCCAGCACCGCCCCCAGCGTCCGTTTCATGACACCAGTGTGTCGCAGCCGAGGGTGGCGGGTAACCTCGCAGCGTGGCGCTCGAAGACGCTCATGGCCGCCTGCTCTCAGACCTGCGGGTCTCCGTCACCGACCGCTGCAACTTCCGCTGCCAGTACTGCATGCCCGCCGAGGGGATGCCCTGGATCGACCGCGCCGAGATCCTCAGCTTCGAGGAGATCGAGCGCCTGGTCCGGCTCTTCGTCGCCCTCGGGGTCGAGGACGTGCGGCTGACCGGCGGCGAGCCGCTGGTGCGGCGCGAATTCCCGGCGCTGGTCGCGCGGCTGGCGGCGATCGAGGGCCTCCGCGACCTCTCGCTGACCACCAACGGCTACCTGCTCGCCCGCGACGCCGAGGCGCTGGTCGCCGCCGGCATCCACCGCGTCAACGTCTCGATCGACTCGCTCGCCCGCGGCCGCTTCTTCGAGATCACCCGCCGCGACGCGCTGGAGCAGGTGATGGAGGGACTGGAGGCGATCGCCGCCTTCCCGCAGGTGCGGCCGGTCAAGGTCAACGCGGTGCCGATGCCCGGCTTCGGCGCCGAGGAGGTCTCGCGCTTCTGCGAGCTCGCCCACAGCCGCCGCTTCCAGGTCCGCTTCATCGAGTTCATGCCGCTCGACGGCGACCGCTCCTGGCGGCCCGGCGACGTCCTCAGCGGCGCCGAGGTGCGGGCGATGGTCGAAGCCGAGCACCCGCTGCGCGAGCTGCCGCGCGAGCCGCACTCGACCGCGCGGGTCTACGCCTTCGCCGACGGCGAGGGCGAGATCGGCTTCGTCAACCCCGTCACCGAACCGTTCTGCGCCGACTGCAACCGCATCCGCCTGACCGCTGACGGCAAGCTGCGGACCTGCCTCTTCTCCCAGCACGAGACCGACCTGCGCGGGCCGCTGCGCGCCGGCGCGGGCGACGAGGAGCTGGAGCGGATCGTCCGCGACGCGGTCTGGCGCAAGGAGCTGAAACACCGGGTGGGCGAGCCGGGCTTCCGGCCGCCGGCCCGGACGATGAGCGCGATCGGAGGCTGAATGAGAAGGGACGAGTGGTTGGCTGACTTCTGCAAGCGGCTGGGCCTGGAGCCGCCGAGCAAAGAGGAAGTGGTGGCGCTGCTGGAGCTCGCCGCCACCGCCGCTCACTCCTCCGAGCGCACCGCCGCCCCGCTCGCCTGCTGGGTCGCCGGTCGCAGCGGCCGCCCGGCGGCAGTCCTCAACGAGATCGCCAAAGAAGTGGTGCCCACCTCCGCCGAGTTCTAGCGCTCAGGCGCGGCAGACGTAGAGGGCGGTGCTGTGCCTCTCTTCGTCGATCCCGGGCTCCAGTTCGCCGTCGGCCTCGCCGAAGAGACCGACCGCGCGCAGACCGGCGGACTCGATCGCCGCCAGCACCTCCTCCTGCGGGAAATGGCGCATCCGGTGGAGGCTGGCCGTGCTCGGGTCGCCGACGACTTCGAAGCGCCCCGCGCCGACCACCCCGGCCACCACCTCCTCGGGCGCGAGCTGCCCCTGCCAGACGAAGGTCCGGCCGTCGCGCTCGGCCGTGAACTCCTCGCTCAAGAAGGAGCGGGCGACCGCGACCGTGGCCGTGTCGAAGAGCACCAGCCCGTCCGGCGCCAGGTTCCGCCGCATCCCCGCCAGCGTCGCCTCCAGCTCCTCGGCGTCCGCCAGGTAGATGACCGGGGAGTTGATCGCCCAGACGAGGTCGAACTCGCCCAGCCGCGGCAGCTCACGCATGTCGGCGACCATCAGCTCGGCGCGGTCGCCGGCCTTGGCGCGCGCCGCCTCGATCATCGCCGGCGAGATGTCGCAGCCGGTGACGCGCCAGCCGCGCTCCAGCGGGGTGGCGAAGCTGAGCCCGGTGCCACAGGCGACGTCGAGCAGGCGATCGCCCCGCACCCCGAACTCCTCCGCTTTCGCGAGCAGGGTCCGGGCCCAGCGCTCGTGCTTGTAGCCGTAGGCGCCGGTGAAGTCGTCGTAGAAGCGGGCGATCGCCTCGTAGGCCTGCTTCGCCGGGTCCCCCGCCTGCTCGCTCATCCCAGGAGCAAGCTAAACGACGCGACCGGCATCGGCGTAGACGTTCACCGAGCCGTGGCGGGCAAAGCCGGCGAGCGTCATCCCGCGGTCGGCGGCGAGCTCGATCGCCAGCGAGCTGGGGGCGCCGACCCCGACCAGCACCGGGCAGCCGGCGACCGCCGCCTTCTGGACCAGCTCGAAGGAGAGGCGGCCGCTGACGCAGAGCAGCTGCCCGTGCAGCGGCAGCCAGCGGCGCAGCAGCGCCGAGCCGACCACCTTGTCCATCGCGTTGTGGCGGCCGACGTCCTCGCGCACCAGCATCAGCCCCCCGGCGGCGTCGAAGAGACCGGTGGCGTGGAGGCCGCCGGTGCGCTCGAAGCCGGGCTGGCGCAGGCGCTCCGGCAGGCCGGCGAGCAGCGCGCGCTCGACCCGCGGCCCCGGCGGCAGCGGCGCGCTCGCCACCGCCACCTCCTCCAGCGCGCCCTTGCCGCAGACCCCGCAGGAGGAGGTCGTGTAGAAGCGGCGGGCGCCGGGGTCGCGGCGCAGCGGCCCTGCGACTTCGACCGTGTTGGCGGCGAGGTCGTCGGTCAGCCCCGCCTGGCGCGGCCCGTCGATCAGGCCCTCCCCGTAGAGGAAGCCGAGCGCTAGCTCCTCGTCGTGGCCGGGCGTCCGCATCGTCACGCTCAGCGGCTCGCCGTCGACGCGGATCTCCAGCGGCTCCTCGACGGCGACGGCGTCGCGCTCGCCGTCGCGCTCGACCTCCCGGTAGAGCTGCGAGCCGGGCACTCGGCCGGCCCCGTCCGCGGCTTGTAAGTGCACCGACACCAGCGTTTTCGCGCTACCCCTCGCGGGTACCCCCGAAACGTGCGGAACAAGAAGCTGGTCGCCAGCGTCGTCCCCTCGCTCTGGGCTGCTGCGGCCCTGCTTTCGACCACCGCCCTGATCGCCGAGATCGCCGCCGAGCCGACCGCCCAGGAGGGCGTCTCCTCCAGCACCTGGACGCCGGTCACCGCAGTCACCGCCCTCTTCTTCGGGCAGGACGCGTTCCACGGCGACTTCGAAATCCTCTCGATCCTCTTCGGCCTCGCGGTGGTCGTCCTCGTCTCGCTGATCGCCGGCGCCCTCGCCACCGCCTTCATCGTCTACTGCCTCGGCTGGGCCCCCCACCCCCTGGCCGCCGCCCTCCTCGGCGCCGCCTGCGGCCTGGCCGCCCAGATCCTCCTGATCAACCTCCTCTGCAACTGGCTCCAACCAGAAAACGCCCTCTACAACTCCCTCCCCAACTGGGCCTGGTGGGTCGGCATGGGCGCCTGGGGCACCGCCCTCGGGTTGACGCTTTCGCGGAGGGGCCGCCGCATCTCAGCTCAACAAGGTGACGACAGGCTTCTCGAACCACGCCCCCTGTCTGAGGGCGACCGGGTGAGGGTCGCCGGACCCTCCCCGCTGTTGTCCGCCGACCCTCACCCGGTCGCCCCCCGCGGAGGGACCCCTCGGTGAAGCCCATCGACACCCGCAACCAGTTCTACGACATCTGGGCCGTCTACTGGCCGATCGCCGCAGCCGTCTTCCTGGTCATCCTCGGCGCGGTCGTCTTCCTCGGCCTCCGCTACCGCTCGAAGTCGCGCGAGATCCCCAAGGGCAGGGACGAAAACGAGCCGCTCGAGGCCGCCTACGCGATCGGCCTCGCCTGCGTCGCGGCCTTCCTCGTCTTCCTCACCTTCAGCCACATGCCGGGCAGCGCCGACAACGAAGCGAACGGCAAGCCGCTGGAAGTGAAGGTGACCGGGGCGCGCTGGAACTGGCGCTTCGAATATCCCGAATTCGGGATCGTCGAACAGGGAACCCAGAACCACGTCCCGGTGCTGCGGGTGCCGGTCGACACCCAGGTCGAATTCGAAGGGCGCTCGATCGACGTCATCCACTCCTTCTGGATCCCCGAACAGCGTTTCAAGCGCGACGTCTTCCCCGGCTTCGTCAACCGCTGGGAGATGGTCTTCGGCAAGGTCGAACAGAAGCCCGGCGGCGGCTCCTGCGCCGAGTTCTGCGGGCTCGAACACTGGGACATGGTCTTCAACGTCGTGGTGATGCCGCAGGCGGCGTTCGAACGCTGGGCGCAGGGCGCGGCGGCGGGCAGCGCGGGTGCTAAAGGGGCGGCTGCGTGAGCACCACCGTCCCCCGCCCCGCGGGCGTCCCACTGCGGCCGCCGATCGGCTCGCGCCGCCGCGCCTCCCTGCTCGAAATCCTCTCCAGCACCGACCACAAGCGGATCGGCCTGCTGACGATGGTCACCGCCTTCTGCTGGTTCCTGATCGGCGGCGCGATGGCGCTGACGATGCGCTCCGAGCTCGCCAAGCCCGGCCTGCAGTTCCTCAGCGACCACACCTACAACGAGCTCTTCACGATGCACGGCTCGACGATGTTCTACCTCTTCGCCGTGCCGGTGGTGCTCGGCGTCGGGCTCTACTTCGTGCCCCTGCAGCTCGGCGCCGCGCGCCTCGTCTGGCCGCGCCTGGCGCTCGGCGGCTACTGGCTGACGCTGGCCGGCGGCCTGGTCATGTACTCGGGCTTCCTGACCAAGAACGGGGCGCCGGAATTCGGCTGGACCGCCTTCTTCCCGCTCTCCGACGCCCAGACCAGCCCCGGCATCGGCCCCGACTTCTGGGTGCTCGGGGTGATCCTCGCCACCCTCGGCTCGACCCTGCAGGCGACCTCGCTGCTGGCGACGCTGGTGCGGATGCGAGCGCCCGGGATGACGATGCTGCGGATGCCGCTGTTCGCCTGGAGCGAGCTGGTGACGACGTTCATGGTGATCACCGGCTTTCCCGTCCTGCTGGTCGGGATGACGCTGCTCTACCTCGACCGCCAGGGCGTCGCGATCTACTCCGGCGCCCCGCACGGCTCGATCACCTACCAGCACCTCTTCTGGTTCTACGGCCACCCGGTCGTCTACATCGTCTTCTTCCCCCTGGTCGGGGTGGTCGGGGAGGTGATCGCCACCTTCTCCCGCCGCCGCTTCTTCGGCTTCAAAGTGACGGTCCTCTCGCTGCTGCTCTTCTCGGCGATCTCGATGAGCGTCTGGGGGCACCACATGTTCACCACCAGCCAGGTGGCGAACAAGTACTTCTCGCTGACCTCGACGATCCTGCTGGTCCCGGCGGGGATCGAGTACTTCGGCTTCCTGGCGACGATGGCCGGCGGGCGCATTCGCTTCGCCTCGCCGATGCTGTTCGCGATGGGGTTCGTGCTGCTGTTCCTGATCGGCGGCCTGACCGGGATCATGGTCGCCTCGCCGCCGCTCGACTACCACGTGCATGACAGCTACTTCGTCGTCGCCCACTTCCACTACACGCTGTTCGGCGGCACCGTCTTCGGGCTGCTGACGGCGATCCACTACTGGTTCCCGAAGGTCACGGGGCGGCTGCTCGACGAGCGCCTAGCGAAGATCAGCTTCGTTCTCATCTTCCTCGGCGCGCTGGTCACCTTCCTGCCGATGTTCTTCCTCGGCGCCGAGGGGATGCCGCGGCGCGTCGCCGACTACCTGCCGCTGCACCACTGGACGACGCTGAACACGCTGGCGACGATCGGCGCCTTCACGATCTTCAGCGGCTTCCTCGTCTTCCTCGTCAACGTGATGCGCTCGCTGCGGCTGGGGGTGCCGGCCGGTCCGGACCCGTGGGAAGGCCAGACGCTGGAGTGGGCGACGCCCTCGCCGCCGCCGCGCCACAACTTCGCGGCGCTGCCGCCGGTCAGGTCGCACACGCCGCTGTTCGACCTGCGCGAGGAAGGCCGGGACCCGCTGCGGGAGCTCGGGCTGGAGCGGGAGCACGAGGAGGCGGTGCCGGCGTGAGGGGCGAGCGCAAGCCGGCCTTCCCGCCGTTCGTGATCTGGGGCGTCTTCCTCAGCGTCCTCACCGGGGTGGGCGCGGTCTTCTTCGACAAGGGCGTCGAGGAACCGGCGCTCCTCGGGGGCGCCGCGGCCTTCATCCTCGTGCTCGCGTTCCTGCTGGCGATCACCCGTCGCTCGGTGCAGGTCGAGGGCGGCGGTGCCGACCCCGACGGCAGCCCGGCGACGGTATGGCTGGCCCTCTCGGTAGGGCTGACGGTCCTCGGAGCGGCGCTCGGTCCCTGGCTGGCCTTAATCGGCGGCGGCATGACGATCATCGGCGTCGCCGGAGTGGTGCGCGAGCTGCGGGCGCAGCGGGAGGCGGGACGTGGCGCTTTTCCCAACCAGGGGTACGGAAAAGCGCCTACGACCGAGGAGGCGAGGCGATGACGTGGCGCCGGGGCGCCTTCCTGCTCGCGGGCTGCGCGGTGGTCGCGGCCGCGCTCTCCCCCCCGCTCGACGCGGCGGCCGACAAGAGCCTGCCGCTGCACATGGTCCAGCACATGCTGCTACTGGCGGTGGCGCCGCCGCTCTTGATCCTCGGCGAGCCGATCCGGGTCGCCTTCGACCTGCTGCCGCCGCGCGGCGCCCGCCGGCTGGCGGACTGGCTGCGCTCGCGCCCGTTGCAGGCGCTGCTCAACCCGCTCGTCGCCCTCGGGGTCTTCGCGCTGGTGGTGCTGGCGACGCACTTGCCGGCGGTCTTCGACCCGGCGATGGAAAGCGACCCCCTGCACGCGCTCGAGCACGGCGCCTACCTCGGCGCCGGCCTCCTCTTCTGGGCCACCGCGCTGAGCGCCGACCCAGCCGCGAAGCCGCTCTCGCTGGTCGCGGTGACGGGGCTGCTGACGGCGGCGATGGTGCCGATGATCGCCGTCGGCGTCGCCCTAAACACCGCCACCGGCGTCTTCTACTC
This sequence comes from Solirubrobacterales bacterium, assembly GCA_051954115.1. Taxonomy (GTDB): domain Bacteria; phylum Actinomycetota; class Thermoleophilia; order Solirubrobacterales; family 70-9; genus VAYN01. The sequence goes on from JBQCIB010000005.1 coordinate 17,516, forward strand.
GCCCTATGCGGCGGGTACCACGGCCGCCGCCGCGATCGCCGAACAGGATTCGGGAGCGACGGCGATGTGGGCCGGCGACCTCCCCTTCGCCGCCGCCCTCGTCCTTGCCGGCTGGGCGGCACTCAAGCGCGAAGAGCGCCTGCAGCGCCTGCACGAGATGGCCGCCGAACGCGAGTCTGTGAAAACTCCCCTTGAAGAGGACTTTTCACAGACTCGCCGAGGGGGTGTGGTGTGAGGCGCCTGCGCATCCTGATTCCGGTGGCGTTGCTTGCAGCGTCGATTGCGCTGCTGGCGCTCGAAGCAAGCGCTGAGCCAGCGGGGAAAGGACCCACGCCAGCCCCACCCAGCAATCAGTCCGCTTCTGACCGCGCCCCAGAATCCGAAGGACGCCGCCTCTTCGTCCAGGGCTGCTCCTCCTGTCACGGCTTCGACGCCCAGGGGGTGCCGGGCCATGGGCCGTCGCTGGTCGGCGTCGGCGAAGAGGCGGCTGACTTCTACCTGCGGACGGGACGGATGCCGCTCGACCGGCCAGACGAAGAGCCGCAGCGCGGCCCCTCCCCCTACTCCGAAACCGAGGTCCAGGCGCTGACGAAGTACGTCGGCAGCCTTGGCGGGCCGCCGATCCCGGCCGTCAATGCCTCGAGCGGCGACCTCGCCGAAGGCCAGAAACTCTTCACCGAGCACTGCGCCGGCTGCCACCAGGTCGTCGCCCGCGGCGGGATGCTGCCGGGGGCGGTCGTCCCCGACCTCGGCGCCGCCAACGCCACCGACGTCGCCGAGGCGGTCCACGTCGGTCCTTACGTGATGCCGAGCTTCAATCACCTGACCAAGAGCGAAGTCGACGACCTTGCCCGCTACGTCGAATACACCCACGACCCCGAAGACAAGGGCGGTTGGGGGATCGGCCACATCGGCCCGATCCCGGAGGGGATGGTCGCCTGGCTCCTGGCCGGGGTGGCGCTGCTGTTCACGATCCGCCTGATCGGGGAGAGGACGACGCGATGACCCCCGGCGGCGTCTTCGCCCGCATCGTCGCCGCCCTCGGCGGCGCCGCTGGCCTGCGCCGCCGCCGAGAGGAGCGCCAAGCCGAACTGCATCAAATTTCCTCCCTGCCAGAGGAAAAATTTGATGCAGTTCGGGAGTCGGAGGAGGCGCGGCGAGCGCTGGCCGAACACGTGCCGCCGCCGGAGCTCGACGAAAGCTCGGACCCGCGCGCGGAGCTGATCGTCGCCCTGCTGCTGATCGCCGCCGCGGTCGCCTTCGTCGGCTTCGTCGTCTTCTACGTGGTGAACGAAAACACGCAGCTGCTGGGGCTCTGCATCGGGCTCGGGCTGGTGCTGGCCGGGGCCGCCTCGGCCCTGGCCGGCAAGCGCGTCGTCATCCAGGAGAAAGCGACCGACGAGTACAAGGACTACGGCGACCGCGAAGAACGGCGTGAATTCGAAAACCACCTGGTCGAGGGCAAAGTCGGGGTCACTCGCCGCAGGCTCCTCTTCTCCTCGCTCGCGGCGGTCGGGGCGGCGCTCGGCGCGGCGGCGGTCGTCCCGCTCGCCTCGCTGGGGCCGCGGATCGGCGAGAAGGTCTACGACACCCCCTGGAGCGCCGGCAAGAAGGTCGTCGACGAGACCGGCAAGCCGATCACCCTTGACACCCTCTCCCCCGGCGAGTTCATCACCGCCTTCCCGGACGGCGCCAGCAAAGAGGACATCGGCGCGCCGCTGGTCATCGTCCGCCTCGAAGACGACGAGCTCGAACTGCCCGAAGACCGCGCCCACTCCGCCCCGGACGGCTACGTCGCCTATTCGAAAATCTGCACCCACGCCGGCTGCGCGGTCTCCCTCTTCCGCTACCCCACCTTCGACGAAACGCAGCCCGGGCCGGCGCTGGTTTGCCCCTGCCACTACTCGACCTTCAACCCCGCCGACGGGGGCTCGGTCGAGTTCGGGCCCGCTGGCCGCCCCCTCCCCCAGCTGCCGCTGCGGGTCGCCGGCGACGGCAGCCTCGAAGCGGCGGGCGGCTTCTACGAACCGATCGGCCCCTCCTACGGCGGCATCCGCGAAGGCCCGCGGGGGAGGTCGCTGTGATCAAACGCGTGGTCGCAGCCCTCGACGAGCGCCTCGGCGCCGCCAACCCACTGAAGCGGACTCTGCGCTACGTCTTCCCCGACCACTGGACCTTCATGCTCGGCGAGATCGCGATGTACTGCTTCGTGATCCTCGTCATCACCGGGATCTTCCTCACCTTCTGGTACGTCCCCAGCGACGCGAAACTCCACTACCAGGGCTCCTACCTGCCGCTGCAGGGGACCTCGATGAGCGAGAGCTTCGCCTCGGTCCTGCACATCTCCTTCGAAGTGCCGGCGGGCCTGCTGATCCGCCAGACGCACCACTGGGCGGCCGACGTCTTCATCGTCGCGATCGTCCTCCACCTGGTCCGCATCCTGCTCACCGGCGCCTACCGCAAGCCGCGCGAGCTCAACTACTGGATCGGGGTGACGATGCTGGGGCTGGGGATCCTCGAGGGCTTCCTCGGCTACTCGCTGGTCGACGACCTGCTCTCGGGGATGGGATTGGCGATCGCCTACGCGGTGGCGATGTCGATCCCCTTCGTCGGCGGCCAGTTCGCCTTCCTCGTCTGGAACGGCGAGTACCCGGGGACGAGCTCGTTCTGGCCGCGGCTGGAGGTCCTCCACGTCTTCCTGATCCCGATGGCGATCGCGACCCTGCTGGCGATCCACCTCGCCCAGATCATCCGCCAACACCACACCCAGTTCCCGGAGGAAGGCTCGGAGCGGGTGGTGCGCGGGACGCCGGCCTGGCCCGGGTACGCGCTGCGCTCGGTCGGCCTCTTCCTCGTCGTTGCCGGGGTCCTGTTCCTGCTCGGCGGCCTGATCCAGATCAACCCGATCTGGGAGTGGGGACCGTACGAGCCCTACCTCTCGACCAACGGCGCCCAGCCTGACTGGTACATCGGCTGGCTGATCGGGGCGCTGCGGCTGATGCCGCCGCTGGAGATCGTGATCGGCAGCTACACGGTCGTGCCCTCCCCCTTCTGGGGCGGCGCCCTCTTCCCGGGGATCGTCTTCGGCGCCCTCTATGCCTGGCCAGCCCTGGCCCGCCGCCTCCGCATCGACGACCGCCGCGAGCACAACCTGCTCGAGCGCCCCCGCGACAACCCGAAACGGACCGCCCTCGTCGTCGCCTTCCTCGTCTGGGTCTTCACGATCTTCGCCGCCGGCGCCACCGACCGCCTCTACTTCCGCTCCTTCATCCCCTACGAAGGCCAGGTCTGGTTCTTTCGCGGCTTCGCCCTCGTCGTCCCCTTCCTCGTCTACTTCGTCACCAAGCGCGTCTGCGAAGAGCTCCGCGCCCGCGACGCGCACCCGCTGCGCGGCTGGAGCGGCAGCGTGATCGGGCGCAACGACGCGATGGGCTTCGAGGAGACGACCCGGAGGCCGTAGCTAGGGAACGACGATCGTGAAGTCCAGGTTGGGCGAGTTGACTTCGCTGCCCGACTGGATGTCGCGGGTGAGGACCTCGAACTGGCCGGCGGGGCACGATTCGCCGAGGGCTTCGAGCTTGGCCGAGGTGGGAATGCCGGCGAAGCCCGAGTTGTAGATGGCGGTTACCGCGGGGGCCGTCGTCGCGGGATCGATGCCGGGTGCAGCAAGGCAGTAGACGCCATGTTCTGGCTCGGTGACGCTGCTGAAGCCCTTGGTCCGATTTGGATCGAAGCTGGGGCTGGTAACCGAACCGTGCACGTAGGCATAAGCGCGCGCGGTGCCAGGGGCGCCTTCCGCCCCAGGAGTCCCGGGCGCCCCGGGAGCACCCGTCGGGCCTGCCGGTCCCCTATCGCCGGCCGGGCCCTGCGGCCCGACCTTGCTCCAGCTGATCGCCTTTTCTCCATTCCGGCACGCCTTCGCGACCCGCAGGGCGCCGGTCCGCTTCGCGTAGCAGGCGTGAATGGTCGACGAGGAGCCGCCGGCTGCCACGGCCCAGCCGCTCGCACCGAGAGCGGCAAGGACGGCGAGAACCGCCATCCGGCCCTGATTGCGCCTGAAGAATCCCTGCATCGGCGCGGAGACTAGCCGGCGCTGCGGTCGATCCCCTCGCGTTGGGTGCGGACCACCTGGCTCGGGTCTTCGGCGGACTGGAAGCCAGCTTTGAAGACCGACCAGCGCTTGCAGACGGAGCCGGCGAGGAGGAGGGCGCCGCCGGTCATCGAGAGGGCGTTGCGGAGCTTGGCGCGGCGGCGTTCGGGCCTGGGCCGGAACAGGCGTTCAAGGGAGGAGCGCTGGTGGGGCGGGTGGAAGGCGTCGTCGCCAGCGAGGAAGGCGAGGGCGCCGGCCGTCGTCAGGGCGCGGGCGGCTTTGCCGAACTTCCCGGCGGTGCCCTTCTTGTAAGAGTCGGCGAGGGGGCCGAGGCGTTTGTGCATCAAGACGGTGATCGCCTCCTCGGCGATTGCGGCGGCGATCCCGAGCCGCCGCGCCGGCTCGGCTTCATCCGCGGGGACGCTCAGCATTGCCGCGCCGGCGGCGCTGGCGGTGGCGCTGGCGGCGAAGACGAAGGGCATCTCCGCCCGCGCCTCCGACCAGGCCGGGATCGCGCTGTGAGTGACGAGGGCGGCGGTGTAGGTCGCGAGCGGCGCGCCGAGGACCGCCGCCACCACCTCCGGCGCCCCGCCGCGCCGGTCCTCGTCGAGCAGGTTGAGCCCCGCCGCGAGGCTGGTCGCGCCGCCGTTGGCCAGCAAGATCCATGCGCCGACGTTCATCGGCGAGGTGATCTTGAAGACGCGCAGCATGTGAAGGAAGCGCATCGGTTTGCCGAGGTCTTTGATCAGCAGCAGCGGGCTGACCGTGACGCCGACGAAGGCGCCGACCCAGGCGCGCCGCGCCAGCTCGGGCCGGCCGGCGAAGGTCGCCGCGCTCGCCAGCACCGCCGAGGCGCCGGCCAGGCCGCCGAAGAAGAAGTAGAAGGGGATCTCCGGCTTCCAGACCGGCGGCTTGACGATCGGCCGCCCGTAGTAGCTGACCGGCTTCTCACGCGGGACCATCCGCTCTTCGCGCGGGCGCGGCTTGCCGCGGTCGCCGTGGACGTAGGTCTCGCCGCCGCTGACCGAATCGTGGACGTCGCCGCTCATCCCCGCCTCCCCAGGAAGCCCACCGCGATCCCCGCCACCAGCGTCACCGCCGCCGCCCCGGCCGCCTTCCAGACCGCGGGCGCGTGCCGCGTCGGCACCACCGGGTCGGGCGGCAGCCGATAGGTCTCCGGCTCGTCCAGCAGCAGGAAGAACGCCCCGAAGCCGCCGACGCCGTTGTCGGGGTCCTCGCCGTAGAGCCGCGCCTCGCTCCGCCCCCGCTTGTGCAGCTTCTCGACCCGCTTCTCGGCCCGTTCGCGCAACTCGTCGAGCTCGCTGAACTGGATCGAGTCGGTCGGGCAGGCCTGGGCGCAGGCGGGTTCCATATCGCCCTGCAGGCGGTCGTAACAGAGGGTGCACTTCCAGACGCGGCCGTCGCCCTCGCGCTGGTCGAGCACCCCGAATGGGCAGGAGACGACGCAGTAGCCGCAGCCGTTGCAGATGTCCTCCTGCACCACCACGGTCCCGAACTCGGTGCGGAAGAGCGAGCCGGTCGGGCAGGCGTCGAGGCAGCCCGCCTCGGTGCAGTGCTTGCAGACGTCCGAGCTCATCAGCCAGCGGAAGCCGTCGTCGTCGGTGTGGGGATCGAGCCCCTCCTCGACGAGATTCTGTCGCGCCGCCTCGGCGACGAGGTCGTCCGGCGCCCCGCCTTCGACCCCGACCGGCAGCTTCTGCTCGATGAAGGCGACGTGGCGCCAGCGGTCGGCGCCGAGTTCGCCGCTGTTGTCGTAGGAGCTGCCGAGCAGGCCCTGGTTGTCGGAGGGGACTTTGTTCCACTCCTTGCAGGCGACCTCGCAGGCCTTGCAGCCGATGCAGACCGAGGTGTCGGTGAAGAAACCGACGCGGGGGGTGTCAACGACGTACCCCGCCATCAGGCCCCCTCCCGCGCCTTGCGCAGGTGCTCGGCGACGAACTTCGGCAGGTCGGCCCCGCGCGGCCGCCGCCCCGGAACGATGTCGCAGGTCGCCGCCTTCACCTCCTGGATGTGGACGTTGGGGTCGAGCGTGAAGGCGAAGAGGTCGTTGGCCGAGTCCCCGGTGCTGATCCCTTTGTTGCCCCAGTGGTACGGCAGCCCGACCTGGTGCATGGTCCGCCCGTCGACTTCCAGCGGCTTGATCCGCTCGGTCACCATCACCCGCGCCTCGATCGCCGTGCGGGCGGTGAGGATCGTCGCCCAGTCGCCGTGGACGAGCCCGCGCTCGCGCGCCAGCTCCGGGCTGACCTCGCAGAAGAACTCCGGCTGCAGCTCGGCGAGGTACGGCAACGTGCGGCTCATCCCGCCTGCCGTGTGGTGCTCGGTCAGCCGGTAGCTGGTGACCACGAACGGATAGGCGTCGGCCCCGACCTCGCCGTCGCTGGGGTTGATCGGGTTCTCCGGCCGGTTGTACTCGTCGCGCACCGGGTTCGAGCGCTGCGCGTAGAGCGGGTTCGAGAAGGGCGACTCGCGCGGCTCGTAGTGGGTCGGGAAGGGCCCGTCGACGATCCCGTTCGGCGCGTACAGCCAGGCCCGTCCGTCGCCCTGCATGATGAACGGCTCGTCGCCGCGCAGCGCTTTCTGGGCTTTCGCGTCTTCGTCGGGGATGTAATCGGGGCGCTTGTCGGGCGTGAAGTCGGGGACGTCGGCACCGACCCATTCTTCTTCTGACTCGTCCCACCAGACGTATTTCTTGCGCTCCGACCAGGGCTTGCCGTCGGGGTCGGCGGAAGCGCGGTTGTAGAGGATGCGCCGGTTCATCGGCCAGGCCCAGGCCCATTCCGCCGCGACCCAGTCCTGCTCGCCGGCCGGCTTGCGTTTGGCCGGCTGGTTTTCGCCTTCTTTGTAACAACCGGCGTAGATCCAGCAGCCGCAGGTGGTCGAGCCGTCGTCTTTCAGCGGCAGGTAGTCGGAGAGCGGCGCTTTCTCCTGGTCGAAGCCGCCGATCTCGGCCAGCACCGCCTCGGCGTCGGGCTCTTCGGTCGGCCCGATCGTCGGGTAGTCCCAGGTGAGGTCGAGGATCGGCCGGTCGCGCTCGCGCCCTGAGGCGGCCAGCTTCCGCCGCACCAGGCGCCCGAGGTGGTACATGAACCACAGCTCCGAGCGGCAGTCGCCCTCCGGCTCGACCGCTTTGTGGTGCCACTGCAGCAGCCGCTGGGTGTTGGTGAAGCTGCCGTCCTTCTCGGTGTGGGCGGCGGCCGGCATCAGGAAGACCTCGGTCCCGATCTCCTCGGTGGCGAGCTCACCCGTCTCGATCTCCGGCCCGTCCTTCCAGAAGGTCGCGGTCTCGATGTCGGAGAAGTCGCGCACGACCAGCCATTTCAGCTTCGCCAGCGCCAGCCGCTGCAGCTTCGAGTTCGAGGAGCCGACGGCCGGGTTCTCGCCCATCACGAAGTAGCCCTCGAGCTTGTTGTCCTGCATGTCGGAGACGGTCCGGTAGTGCGAGTGGTCCTCGTCGATCCGCGGCAGGTGGTCGAAGCAGAAGTCGTTCTCGAACTGGGCCGCCTCTCCCCACCAGGCCTTCAGCAGGCTGACCATGTAGCTCTTGGTGTTGCCCCAGAAACCGGTCGGCGGCGCGTTGCGCTCGACGTAGAGGTCGAGGCTCGTCTCCTTGTGCGCATGCGGCATCGGCAGGTAGCCGGGGAGGATGTTGAAGAGGGTCGGGATGTCGGTCGAGCCCTGGATCGAGGCGTGGCCGCGCAACGCCATGATGCCGCCGCCGGGACGGCCGATGTTGCCGAGCAGCAGCTGCACGATCGCCGCCGTGCGGATGTACTGGACGCCGACCGTGTGCTGGGTCCAGCCGACCGCGTAACAGAAGGCGCTGGTGCGCTCGCGGCCTGAGTTCTCGCAGAGCGCCTCGGCGACCTCGAGGAAGGTCTCCTTCGGCACGCCGCAGATCCGTTCGACCATCTCCGGCGTGTAGCGGCTGTAGTGCCGCTTCAGCAGCTGGAAGACGCAGCGAGGGTCCTGCAGGGTCTCGTCCTCCTCCGGCGGCTCGCCGTGTTCGAGTTCGCCGCCGTGGGCGCCGTGGGCCTGCTCGCCTTCGGCTTTGCTCTTGTCCCGCTCTCCCGCAGCGGCGCCCGCCTCCATCCCCTTGTATTGCCAGCTCTCGCGCTCGTAGACGCCTTCGTCTTCGTTCAGGCCCGAGAAGATCCCGTCGAGGTCCTCGGTGTCCTTGAAGTCGTCGCTGACGATCGTGCGGGCGTTGGTGTAGGCCTGCACGTACTCGCGGAACTCGCGTTCGTTGCTGAGGATGTAGTTGACGACGCCGCCGAGGAAGGCGATGTCGCTGCCGGCGCGGAGCGGCACGTGCAGGTCGGCCAGGGCGCTGGTCCGGGTGAAGCGCGGGTCGACGTGGATCACCTTGGCGCCGCGTTCGCGCGCCTCGACCACCCACTGGAATCCGACCGGATGGCACTCGGCCATGTTCGAGCCCATGATCACGATGCAGTCGGAGTTCTGCAGGTCCTGCTGGAAGGTGGTCGCGCCACCCCTACCGAACGAGGTCCCCAAACTGGGGACCGTGGAGCTGTGTCATATGCGGGCCTGGTTCTCGATCTGCACCGCGCCCATCGCCGTGAAGAACTTCTTGATCAGGTAGTTCTCCTCGTTGTCGAGGGTGGCGCCGCCGAGGTGGGCGAAGCCGAGGGTGCGGTTGAGCCGTTCGCCTTCGCGTTCGTCCTGCCAGCCGGCGTCGCGGGCGGCGATCACGCGGTCGGCGATCATCTCCATCGCCTCGTCGAGGTCGAGCTCCTCCCACTCGGTCCCGTACGGCCGCCGGTATTTGACCTTCTTCAGCCGAGTCGGGTTGTTGACCAGCTGCTCGGAGGCCGAGCCCTTGGGGCAGAGACGCCCGCGCGAGATCGGGCTGTCGGGGTCGCCCTCGATCTGGGTGACCTTCCCGTCCTTCGACCAGACCCGCTGCCCGCAGCCGACCGCGCAGTAGGGGCAGACCGAGCGGACCATTTTGTCCGCGTCCTTGGTCCGCGGGTGCAGCTCTTTCGTATGGCGCGACTGAGCGGCCCTGCCACGACCCGAGGGGTCGCCTTCGGTCAACTGTCTGACCAGCGGCCATCTTCCGAGCGGACCCAGCATCTCCGCAAGGCGATTTCCCCACTCGGGTGGTTTCAAACCCGAGGCTGTCAGAACACAACCCATCCGATTCTGACCACACTCGGGTGTGCCAAAAGTCGGATGCGCCTCTCAGCCGTTCATCTGGAGGAAGAACGCGTCCTCCTCGTTGAACGCCCGCCCACCAAACCGCTCGTGAATCTGCGGTGCCACGCGACTTCCTTGGCCGCCGAGAGTGGCAATCGTCAACAGCAGGTTCTTCAGCGATGGCAGGAACTCTTCCGAGAGACTTTCGCAGGAGAAGATCTCCTGCATCAGAATGCAACCGCGACCCGATTCGTCATTGCCGATCAGGAACATCCGCCCGAAGACGAGCTCCTTGTTGTTCAGGTGGTTGACATAGTGGCTCACCTCGGGCCCGTAGGGCACGTCAAAAGCCAGTCCCAGCGTCACGCGGAGTTGTTGGTGGGTGTGCGAAATTGCCCCTACCGTCAAGACCGAGTCATTGACGAAGCTCCATGACGGGTGCTCCTCGTGCAATGGCCCAGGCGCTACCGGAGTCGGTGCCGAGGCTTGCTCCAGGTATCTGGCGATGAGGTCGGGGAAGACCTTCACCAGCTCTGACGACTGCATACGCCAATGGCCCTTTCTGCGATATGGGTGACCACCGCCGCCCATTCTCATAAATTAGTTAAAAAACCTCGCGGGACCCTAACCGAAACTTTCCGGTCAAGCAGCCGGCCATTCAAAGTCACCGCTCGTCCCACGTGTCAGCCTCGGTCCGCAGCTACAGCTGCTGTGTGCGCCGAGCGCCCCCGATGGGTGCACGTCCGTCAGCTACCGGACGAGAGGCCATTTCCCTAGTGGCCCGGCATCTATCCAGCGCTCACAGGCACGAAACCTGCCCGGGTCACTGTGCGGACAGGCAAGGTGGGCGACTTTGTCAACCGATGGTTTGCAAAAGCGCCAAAGCGCCTACGGCCTCAGCCGGCGGCGCCCTGCCAGGCGTCGATCGTCGGCAGCAGCGCCAGGGCGAGGACGAAGCCGCTGCCGAGGGCGGAGCCGACCAGCGATGCCCTGAGGCCGGCGCCGCCGACGCTGCGGCGGCGGGCGGCGCTCCAGTCGGAGCCGAGGGAGTGGAGGACTCGGGGCACGTAGGCGAGGAAGTGGATGCCGAAGACGAGGCCCCAGGCGACGAAGCTCGCCTTGTGGAGCAGCAGCAGGGGGCCGGACTGGTGCCCGATCGCCAGCAGCGCCACGCCGGTGGCGAAGACTCCGAGCGTGGCGGCGACCAGGACCGGCGCCATCAGCCGCAGCGGCAGCAGCGGCGGCCCCTTCTCCAGGTAGGCGGGAGAGCGGGTGTAGTAGCGGGCGAAGCGGTAGCCGGTGCTGCCCAGCTTCAGCGCCACCGGCGGGATCAGCATCAGGCCGATGAACATATGAGGGATCAGCAGCGGCCCCAGCTGCAGGATCGTCACCCCCTCGACCAGCAGCAGCACCGTCAGGACGGCGGCGACCGCGCAGGTGAGGATCTCGTTGCCGACGATTCCGCCCAGCGACCGCGTTCGCTCCATCCGGCCGCAGGCTATGAAAGGACCTCAAAGCCCCCTTAAACGACCTAAAGGCTTCCTTAAAAATTGTCATTAGGAGGACATTGCCGCTTCCGGGTCCTTCAACCGGGTAGCTGAAGGACGTGAGCGAAGCGGATTCCACTGGGAATGAGACAGGGTCCACTCGTGTAGTCGGATGCAGAACCTGGGCGATCGCGGAGGGCTACATCCCCTCCGCGAGCACCGGGGACGGACCGGAGCTGGAAAGCCACGAGGCGGCCTGCATGCTGAACGCCAGCGGCGACCACGCCGAGGTCGAGATCATGGTCTTCTTCGCCGACCGCGAGCCGGCGGGGCCTTACAACCTCACCGTTCCCGCCCAGCGCACCCTGCACATGCGCTTCAACGACCTCGAGGACCCCGAGCCGATCCCGCGCGACACGCCCTATTCCACGGTGATCGAGTCCGACCAGCCGATCGTCGTCCAGCACACCCGCCTCGACTCGCGCCAGCCCGCGCTCGCGCTGCTCTCGACCGTCGCCCACCCCGCCTAGGAAGGAGACCGTTCCATGTCCGAAACCGTCGGTGCCTACATCCTCAAGCGCCTTCACGAACACGGGATCGACCGCGTCTACGGCTACCCCGGCGACGGCATCAACGGCATCCTCGGCGGCTTCCACGAGCACGGCGAAGACGTCGAGTTCGTGCAGACGCGGCACGAGGAGATCGCCGCCTTCGCCGCCACCGCCCACGCCAAGCTGACGGGCGAGGTCGGCGTCTGCATGGCGACCTCGGGCCCCGGCGCGATCCACCTCCTCAACGGCCTCTACGACGCCAAGCTCGACCACCAGCCGGTGGTCGCGATCGTCGGGCAGCAGAAGACGATGTCGCTGGGCTCGAACTACCAGCAGGAGGTCGACCTCGGGGTCCTGTTCAAGGACGTCGCCTCCGAGTTCGTCCAGATCTGCATGTCGCCGATGCAGGCACGACACCTGATCGACCGCGCCGTGCAGGTGGCGAAAGCCTCGCGCTCGGTGACCGCGGTGATCTTCCCCGACGACGTCCAGGAAGCAGGACACGAAGAACCCGAACGCGTCCACGGCTCGGTCTACTCGAGCGTCCACGAGCCGGCGACGCCGCGGCTGGTGCCGCCGGCGAGCGAGGTCCGCCGCGCCGCCGAGATCCTCAACTCCGGCGAGAAGGTGGCGATCCTGGTCGGCCAGGGCGCCCGCGGCGCCGCCAAAGAGGTCGAAGAAGTCGCCGAGCTGCTCGGCGCCGGCGTCGCCAAGGCGCTGAACGGGCGCGACGTCCTCCCCGACGACCTGCCCTTCGTCACCGGCCCGATCGGCCTGCTCGGCTCGAAGCCGAGCTACGAGATGATGGACGGCTGCGACACCTTCCTGATGATCGGCTCCAGCTTCCCCTACGCGGAGTGGCTGCCGGAAGAGGGGCAGGCGCGCGGGGTGCAGATCGATATCGACGGCCGCCTGGTCGGGATCCGCTACCCGATGGAGGTGAGCTTGGTCGGCGACGCCCGCGACACCCTGCAGGAGCTGATCCCGCAGCTCGAGCGCAAGGAGGACCGCGGCTGGCGCGAGGAGATCGAAGGCGAGATCGAGCGCTGGTGGGACATCCTCGACGAGCAGGCGATGATCGAGGCCCAGCCGCTGAACCCGCTGCGTGTCTTCCACGAGCTCAGCCCGCGCCTGCCCGACGACTGCATCCTCACCTCCGACTCGGGCTCGGCGACCAACTGGTGGGCGCGGCACCTCAAACTCAGGCGAGGGATGCGGACGGCGCTCTCGGGCACGCTGGCGACGATGTGCCCGGCGGTGCCCTACGCCTTCGCGGCGAAGATGGCCCACCCCGACCGGCCGGTGATCGCGGCGATCGGCGACGGGGCGATGCAGATGCTCGGCATCAACGCGCTGATCGACATCGCCGCCCGCTGGGAACAGTGGTCGAACAAGCAGCTGGTCGTCCTCGTCCTCCACAACGACGACCTGAACCAGGTGACCTGGGAGCAGCGGGTGCTGGCCGGCGACGCCAAACTTGAAGTCTCGCAGCGGATCCCCGACTTTCCCTACGCCGACTACGCGCGCTCGCTGGGGCTGCACGGGATCAAAGTCGAAGAGCCCGATCAGGTCGCCGGCGCCTGGGACGAGGCGCTCGGCGCCGGGCGGCCGGTCCTCTACGAGGCGGTGACCGACCCCGAGGTGCCGCCGCTGCCGCCGCACATCAAACTCGAACAGGCGACGGCGCTGGCGAAATCGCTGCTCAACGGCGACCCGCATAAAGGCCGCATCGTCAGCCAGTCGCTCAAAGGCAAGCTGAAAGAGTTCACCACCCGCTGATGGCGGTGGCGGCGCGACAACGGGCGCGGATCGAGGCGCCGGTGACCGAGGTCCGGGTCCGCGCCTTCACGGTGCCGACCGACGAGCCGGAGTCCGACGGGACGCTGGAGTGGGACTCGACGACGATCGTCGTCGTCGAGCTCGAGGCCGAGGGGGAGTGCGGGCTCGGCTATGCGTACGGCGACCGCAGCGTCGCCGCCTTCGTCGACTCGATGCTGCGCCCGGTCCTCCAGGAAGCCGACGCGATGCGCCCGCCGGCGGCCTGGGCGGCGATGCAGCGGGCGATCCGCAACGCCGGCCAGCAGGGGGTCGGAGCGATGGCGGTCTCGGCCGCCGACGTCGCCCTCTGGGACCTGAAGGCGCGGCTGCTCGGCCTCCCCCTCGCCGACGTCCTCCCCCGCTTCCACGACGCGGCGCCGGTTTACGGCAGCGGTGGCTTCACCTCCTACTCGGAAGAGAAGCTGCGCCAGCAGTTGGAGCTGTGGCGGGAGGCGGAGCTGCCGCGAGCGAAGATCAAGGTCGGCCGCGAACCGGAGCGCGACCCGCAGCGGCTCGCGCTCTGCCGCGAGGTCCTGGGCGAGGAGGCCGAGCTGATGGTCGACGCCAACGGCGCCTTCGCTCCTCCGGAGGCGCTCGCCCGGGCGGAGGAATACGCGGCCTTCGGCGTCACCTACTTCGAGGAGCCCGTCTCCTCCCAGGACCGCGAGGGGCTGCGCTTCGTCCGCGAACGCGCACCGCGTGGGATGGCGGTCGCAGCCGGCGAGTACGAGTGGGACCTGGCGGGGGCCGCTCGTCTCGCCGGCTGCGTCGACGTCGTCCAGGCCGACGTCACCCGCATCGGCGGCGTCACCAACATGCTCCGCGTCGACGGCATCTGCCGGGCGTCGCAGCGACCGTTCTCGGCCCACTGCGCGCCGGCGGTCTCCGCCCACGTCTGCTGCGCGCTGGAGTCCCTCGTCCACCTCGAGTACTTCCACGACCACGTGCGGCTGGAGCGGATGCTGTTCGAGGGCACGCTCGACCCGAGTGGCGGCGCCCTGCATCCCGACCCCTCCCGCCCCGGCCACGGCCTAACGCTGAGGCGCGAGGCGGAGCGCTGGCAGCGAACTGCATCAAATTCCCCCTCCAGCAGGGGGAGAATTTGATGCAGTTCGATGGGCAGGGGCTCTGGGGCGGCGGCGACAGCGAGCTCGGGCATCGCACGCTGGCGCCGGAGGGGGTCGAGCAAATCGACCGCCGGGCGCTGAAGCAGGCGCTGAAGGAATCGGTCAAGGGCGAAGTGCGCTTCGACCTCGGCACCCGGGCGATCTACTCGCACGACAGCTCCAACTACCGCCAGCCGCCGCTCGGCGTCGTCCTCCCCCGCGACGCCGAGGACGTCGTCGCCGCGGTCGGCGCCTGCCATGAGCACGGCGCCCCGGTCCTTGCCCGCGGCTGCGCCACCAGCCTCGCCGGCCAGACCGCCAACGTCGCCGTCGTCATCGACACCTCGAAGTACATGCGGGAGATCCTCGAGGTCGACCCGGAGCGGCGGATCGCCCGCGTGCAGCCGGGAGTGATCCGCGACCAGCTCGCCGAGCTCGCCGAATCCAAATACAACCTCACCTTCGCCCCCGACACCTCGACCCACGAATACGCGACCTTCGGCGGGATGATCGGCAACAACTCCTGCGGGGTGCACTCGGTGATGGCGGGCCGCACCGCCGACAACCTCGAAGAGCTGGAGATCGTCACCTACGACGGCCTCCGCATGCGGGTCGGGCCGACCTCGGAGGAGGAGCTGGAGCGGATCGTCCGCGAGGGCGGCCGCCGCGGCGAGATCTACGCGGCGATGCGCGACCTGCGCGACCGCTACGCCGAGCTCGTCCGCGAGCGCTACCCCGACATCCCGCGCCGCGTCTCCGGCTACAACCTCGACGAACTGCTGCCGGAGAGGGGCTTCAACGTGGCGCGGGCGCTGGTCGGCTCGGAGGGGACGCTGGCGACGGTGCTGGAGGCGACGGTTCGCCTCGTCCACTCCCCTCCCTGCCGCTCGCTGCTCGTGCTCGGCTACCCGAGCGTCTACGAAGCCGCCGACCACGTGCCGGAGATCCTCGAATACGGCCCAACCGGCCTCGAGGGGCTCGACCGCTGCCTCGTGCAGGACATGGAGGGCAAGGGCGAGCACACCGGGGAGATCCCGCTGCTGCCCGACGGCGACGGCTGGCTCCTGGTCGAGTTCGGCGGCGAGACGAAAGAGGAGAGCGATGCCAAGGCCGAAGAGTGCATGGCGCGCCTGCGCAAGGACAAGAGCGCGCCGACGATGCGCCTGTTCGACGACCGCGCCGAAGAGGACCGGCTCTGGGAGGTGCGCGAGGCCGGGCTCGGCGCCACCGCCTACATCCCCGGCGAGCGAGACAGCTGGGAGGGCTGGGAGGACGCCGCGGTCCCGCCGGAGCGGCTCGGCGGCTACCTGCGCGGCTTCCGCGACCTGCTCGACAAGCACGAATACCGGACCGCGCTCTACGGCCACTTCGGCGACGGCTGCGTCCACTGCCGGATCACCTTCGACCTGACCAGCGCCGGCGGCATCCGCGAGTGGCGCACCTTCCTCGACGAAGCCGCCGACCTGGTGGTCGAGCACGGCGGCTCGATCTCCGGCGAGCACGGCGACGGGCAGTCGAAGGCGGAGCTGCTGCCGAAGATGTACGGGCCCGAGCTGGTCGGCGCCTTCGAGGAGTTCAAGCGGATCTGGGACCCGGACAACCGGATGAACCCGCACAAGGTCGTCGACCCCTATCCGATCGTCTCCAACATGAAGCTCGGCTCGGGCTACGCGCCGCCGCAGCCGCAGACCCACTTCACCTTCGGCGAGGACGGCGGCAGCTTCGCCCACGCGGCGCTGCGCTGCGTCGGCGCCGGCAAGTGCCGCAACGCGCAGACGGGGACGATGTGCCCGAGCTTCTCGGTCACCTGCAACGAGGAGCACACCACGCGGGGGCGGGCGCGCATCCTCTACGAGATGCTCGAGGGGGAGACGATCAAGGACGGCTTCCGCTCCGAAGAGGTCAAAGAGGCGCTCGACCTCTGCCTCTCCTGCAAGGGCTGCAAAGGCGACTGCCCGGTCAGCGTCGACATGGCCACCTACAAGGCCGAGTTCCTCTCCCACCACTACAAGCGGCGGCTGCGCCCGCTCCCCGCCTACACGATCGGGCTGATCATGTTCCACGCCAGGGCGGCGGCGCGGGCACCGCGCCTGGTCAACTTCCTCACCCACGCGCCGGGGATCTCGCGGCTGGTCAAGCGGGCCGGCGGGATCAGCCCCGCGCGCGAAGTGCCGCGCTTCGCCGAGCAGACCTTCAAGGACTGGTTCCGGGAACGCGGCGCCGTCAACCCGAACGGCGACCCCGTCGTCCTCTTCCCCGACACCTTCAACAACTTCCTCCACCCGGAGACGATGCAGGCGGCGGCGGAGGTGATCGAGGACGCCGGCTTCCGCGTCGTCGTCCCCGAGCCGGAGCTCTGCTGCGGGCGGCCGCTCTACGACTACGGGATGCTCGACACCGCCAAGCGTTTCTGGCGGCGGAATCTCGACACCCTCGCTCCCCACATCCGCGAGGGCGTGCCGGTGGTCGGGATCGAGCCGAGCTGCGTGGCGGCCTTCCGCGACGAGCTGCCGGGGCTGATGGGCGCCGACGAGGACGCGAAGCGGCTCTCGCTGCAGGCCCTGACCCTGGCCGAGTTCCTCCAGCGGCACGCCAAGGACTGGCAGGCACCGCGGCTCGAGCGCCGCGCCCTCGTCCACGGCCACTGCCACCAGGAAGCGGTGATGGGGATGGGCGCGGAGAAAAAGCTGTACGAACGCCTCGGCCTCGACTTCGAAGTCCTCGATTCGGGCTGCTGCGGCCTCGCCGGCTCCTTCGGCTTCGAGAAAGACCACGACAAGATCTCCCGCGAAATTGGCGAGCAGCGCCTGATGCCGGCAGTGCGCGAAGCCCCCGAGGAGACACTCCTGATCGCCGACGGCTTCTCCTGCAAGACCCAGATCGAGCAGATGACCGACCGCCGCCCGCTGCACACGGCCCAGGTGATCAAGCTGGCGATGGGGCGATGAAGGAGACCTACGACAAAGAGGTCAACTTCATCTCCGGCGAGACCGTCGTCGGCGGCACCTACCGCTGCAAGCAATGCGACGAGAAGCTCACCATCCCCGACGGCAAGACCACGAACCTGCCGGTCTGCCCGAAGTGCCAGGGAATGCGCTGGAAGGCTGGCTGAGCCGTTCGAGCGAGTGGAAAGTTGACCTCGCTATAGCCGAGTCAACTCTCCACTCGTCCCTTACGCCGGCCCCGCCAGCTTCACCGCGCACTCGAGCAGGAGGGCGTGGACGAAGGCCTGGGGGAGGTTGCCGCGCAGCTGGCGTTGGCGAACGTCGAACTCCTCGGCGAGGAGACCGGGGGTGCCGCAGGCGGCGCGGTTGCGCTCGAACCAGGCGAGGGCGAGGGGCATGTCGCCCTGCTGGGCGTAGGCGAGGGCGAGCCAGAAGCCGCAGAGGAGAAAGGCGCCCTCGGCCTGGCCGAGCGGCAGCCCTTCGGCCTGGAAGCGGTAGCAGTAGCCGTCCTCGGTCAGCTCCGCGGCCACCGCCTCCAGCGTCGCCAGCGAGCGGGGGTCGTCAGCCGGGACGGCGCCGCGGATCGCCGTCAGGAGCAGCGAGGCGTCGAGGCGGGGGTCGCCGGTGGTGCGCTGCCAGCGGCCGGCGGGGGCGAGGCTGGTGGCGGCGGTCTCGGCGACCAGCCGGTCGGCGAGCGAGAGCCAGGTGGCCGGCTGCTCCTGGCCGGGTGAGTGGGCGGCGATCTGCCGCAGGCCGGCGGCGCAGATCAGCCGGCTGTGAGTCCAGAGCGCCGGTTCGAGCTCCCAGATCCCGGCGTCGGGCTCCTGCCAGCGGCGCTCGATCGTCTCCACCGCGATCTCGGCGGCCCGCCAGGCGTCGGCGTCGAGGTGGTCGTGACGCGCCGCGGTCGCCAGCAGCAGCAGGATCTCGCCGAAGGTGTCGAGCTGGAACTGGTCGCGGACCCAGTTGCCAACGATGTCGTCGCCGCCGGGATAGCCGGGCAGGTCGAGGCTCCGTTCCTTGGGCACCGGCTTGCCCTCGACGGTGTAGGCGGGCATCAGGTCCGGCCCGTCGTCGAGCAGCCGGCCGACGGTGAAGCGGACGGCATCGTCCATCAGCTTGTGAGGCCCTAAGGCGCCGACCGCCTGGCCGGCGTAGCACTGGTCCCGGATCCAGGCGAAGCGGTAGTCGTAGCTGCGTCCCCGCTGAGCTCGCTCGGGCAGCGAGGTCGTCGCCGCCGCGACCATCGCCCCGCTGTTGCTAGTGAGGCCGCTCATCACCAGGTAGGCGTGCTCGGCGTCGCGGGTGGCGAGGCACCCGCTGACGTCCGGCGCCCGCGCCTTCCAGGCCTCCTCGGTCGCGTACCAGAGCTCGTCGGCCGGGTGGGGCAGGGACGGCGTCTCGCCGTGCTGGAGGACGAGGACGAGGTCGCGTTCCTCCCCCGGCTCCAGCTCGAGCTCCATGGTCAGGGCGCGTTCGCGGGCGCTGCCGTTGCTGGGCTTCGCCTCCGGGGCGCCGAGCCAGCGCATCCGCTCCTCGCCGAGCTCGGCGCACCAGCCGCCGTCGGAGTCCTGGCGCAGCCGCGCCATCCCGTGGCGACCGAATTCGGCGCCCGCGGCAAGCGCCACCTGGACGCGCGCGGGCCCCTTCGCCGCCTTGATCCGCCGCAGGACAACCGCGCGGTTCGGCTCGGTCGGCAGCGCCAGCGCCTCGCGGCACTCGACGATCCCCTCCTCGGTGATCCAGCGGCTGCGCCAGATCAGGGTGCCGGGCTCGTAGTAGCCGCCCCAGACGAAGCGGCCGCGGGGAGAGACGACGTAGCTGTCGGCGCCGCCGATCAAGGAGGAGAAGACCGCGTCGTCGTGCCAGCGCGGGAAGCACATCCAGACGAAGTCGCCGCGCGGCCCGACGAGGACGCCGCGCTCGCCGTCGGCGAGCAGGGCGTAATCGCGGAGCGCGTGCGGGAAGGTGGCGGGCCGGCTCACCGCTCCGCGCGGGTCGCCCACAGTCCGGCTGCCGCGCCGGCGAGCGCCGCCGCCCCCGCCGTCAGCAGCCCCCGGTGCTTGCTCGCCCACCACTGCGGGCTGCGCTCGTGCGCCTTGTCGCTGAAGCGGCCGCGGGCGCCGCGATCGCCCGGCTGCGGCTCTATCAGGTTGCCCTCCTTGTTCTGCTCGTCCGGCGGCCCTTCGGTCTGCTGTCCCTTGACCGCCGTCTTCGCCAGGTACCACTCGGCGACCCGGGGCGCGAATTTGCTGCCGAGGACGGTGTAGACGGTGGAGATGCCGACGTAGACCTGGCGGCGGCGATGGTGCGCCGCCCAGTGGACGGCGTCGGCGGCGATCTCCGGCTGGTAGACGGGCGCGACCGGCTGCGGGTGGCCGGGGGTCTTGGCCCGGCAGTGGTCGAACTGCGGCGTGTTGACCCCGGGCAGATGGACCATCGAGACGTGGACGTTCGAGCCTTTGTGCTCGAGCTCGGTGCGGATCGAATCGAAGAAGCCCTTCGCCGCGTGCTTGGCGCCGCAGTAGGGCGCCTGCAGGGGGATGCCCTGGAAGGCGAGCGCCGAGCCGACGAGGACGATCTTGCCGCGGTCCCGCGGCAGCATCCGCTTCAGCGCCGAGCGCGTCCCCCAGACCATCCCGTGGTAGGTGACGTCGGTCGCCCGCCGGTACTCCTCCGGCTCGATGTCTTCGAAGAAGGCAAAAACGGTGGTCATCGCGTCGTTGACCCAGCCGTCGATCGGCCCCAGCTCCCGCTCCACCCGCTCGGCGGCCGCCTCGACCGCCTCGGGGTCGGCGACGTCGGTCGGGATCGCCAGCGCCGTCCCCCCCGCCGCCTCGACGTCCCGCCGCGCCCCCTCCAGCCCGTCCTCGCCCCGCGAGAGCAGCGCCACCTTGCAGCCGTCCTCCCCGAACCGCCGCGCGATCGCCCGCCCGACCCCCGCCCCGGCCCCGGTGACGACGACGACCTCCGGTTGCTTGTCCATGGCGACGGGATACCCAGGTTGAAGAAGGTGGAACCCCGTCGCCTGCTGGTTTATTGGCCCATTCGGATGCCGGGCTCCGCGTGTTCGTACTGGATCGGGCGGGTGACCCGCGTCCCGGGGACGTTGGCCTCCTTCTCGATCTTGCCGAGCGGGAGGATGACCTTCCCCCAGGCCTGCTCGAGCATCATCGCCCCGGCCGTGTAGGCCGCCGCCGCCGCGGACCCGACGAGGATCCAGCCGCCGGCGGTTTCCCACCAGCCGGCGCCGGTGAGGTAGTGGAGCGCCAGGAACGCCGACCCCACCGCCAACGAGGCGAGGACGGTGAAGAGCCCGAGGCTCTCCGCTAGCGACGCGGCTGCGCCGAGGGCGGTGATGGCGCTGAGCGCCAGGAACCAGAACCCGAGCTCGGGGAACGTGCCGGCCGGCAGCGTGTAGACGCCGACCGCGACGAGCAAGTTCAGGACCCCGTAGGCGAGCCAGAACGAGCCCCACATCCCGTGCATCGCGGTGGCGACGCCGTCGCGGGCCTTGAAGGCCCACATCCCCGCGAGGAACTGGGCCAGACCCCCGAACATCGCCGCGAACGGGAAGAGGAACTCAGGCGATTTTTCCGATCCGTACCAACCGGCGAGATGGGCGGCGACGATGAACGTCGCCCCGGCGAACCCGAACAGGCCCAGGATCGAGGGCGCCGCAATCGGCTGCAGCATCACCCTCGTGTGCTCCCTGATCTCGGTTATCTCTCCGTGACCATTTCCATCACGGTCCATTTCGGTGCCTCCTTCTTCGTGGTCGCTTTGCAGCTACCCGCGAAGAAAGCGGCCCCGACAGCGGCTGTCAGGCAGATGACAGGGCGCAGAGCCCTGGGCCGGCCTAGCCAGTTGGAGCTCTGACAGAGGCTAACTAGGTTTCGGCCAGATGATCCGGGTGGAGCCGTCGGCGGAGACGACGACAGCGGCGGCCCCCTTGCGGGCAGCTCGCTCGATCTCCGAATGCGTGGTGGGAAGGTCGGCATCGATGAACACAGCCCGGTTCGGGTATGGCGAGTGCCCCTCGATCGCGAGGTCGATCGCTTCATCCATGACCTTCGAAGCCATCGACCCTTCGTATGCGCTCATCTCGCGGTTCTCATCCCTTCTCCCAAGTTACCTCCATGAAACTGTATCCCTGGCTGCTTTCCGTCACGGCGGGTATACCGGTGCAGCTCGTTGAAACCATGAGCGGCGTCATATAACCGCACGGTCTCCCTCGCTTCCTCGTCGCCAACCAGCAGGACGACCGAATAATCGAGCACTTCGAGCCCACGACTTCTGAACTCGACTTCCATAACCGCTTGCATCTCGCTGTCCAGCAGCTTGTCGTAGCTGACACGGCCCACCCCCTCCTAAGGGGGGGCTCAGGAAGTTCTCCCCCTAGGGGCTTGCGAAATCTGGGCAGATCGATAAAGATTCGCGCCATGGGGCAGGGGTTCTTCACCAATCACGTCTTTTCGAAGCTGGGCGCGATCGCCGCCCTAGCCTGCGTCTGCGCGCTCGTCGTCCTGGCGCCCGCCGCGGCCCAATCGAAGCAGGCGGGGACCAAGAGCTGCGGCGACATCCCCGTCTACTACACGTGGGACGTCAAGGTCGAAGGGGTCGACTGCGGGAAGGCCAAAGCGATCGTGAAGGTCTACGACAGGAAGGTCGCCGCCAACCTCGAGCACAAGTGGAAACTGAACATCGAGGGCTTCCACTGCGTCCTGGTGAAGATCTTCTACAACGGCGACTCCCATCGCTGCACCGCCGGCGGGCAGGAAATCCGCTGGTGGCGCGGCAGGCGCGAAAGCAGCTAGGCGACGTAGATACGCGCGGGAGCGCCCTCGACGAAGGTCCCAATCCTCGTCCCGGCCATCGCGCTGCCCGCCGGCACGGCGGCGAGCAGGCCCCCTGAGGTCATCGCGTCGGTGAGCAGCGCCCGGCGCTCGGGCGACACGTCCGGCGACCAACTGACGAAGCGCTCGGCGTCGGCGGCGTTGCGGCGGCTGCCGCCGGCTTCGGCCTGGCCGGAGGCGGCCAGCTCCAAGGCTCCGGGAAGAGCCGGAACGGCCTCAGCCTCGATCTCGGCGCTGAGCCCGCTCGCCTCGCAGATCTCGTGCAGGTGCCCGAGCAGCCCGAAGCCGGTGACGTCGGTGAGGGCATGGGCGTCGCAGGCACGGGCGGCTTCGGCGGCTTCGGCGTTGAGGATCGTCATCGCCTCCACCGCCGCGGCGATCCAGGCCGGCTCGGCGATGCCGCGCTTGGCGGCGGTAGTGATCAGCCCCCCTCCCACCGGCTTGGTCAGGTAGAGCTCGTCGCCGGGCCGGGCGCCGGCCGCGGTCAGCAGCTCCTCGGGGTGGACGACGCCGCTGACGGCCATCCCGTACTTCGGCTCGGGGTCGTCGATCGAGTGGCCGCCGCCGATCGCGACGCCGACGGCTGCGGCGACATCGGCGCCGCCGGCGAGGATCTCCGCCAGCACCTCCCGGCCCAGGCCCTCCAGTGAGAAGGCGACGATGTTCAGCGCCAGCACCGGCCGCGCCCCCATCGCGTAGACGTCGGAGAGGGCATTGGTGGCGGCGATGCGGCCGAAGTCGCGCGGGTCGTCGACGATCGGGGTGAAGAAGTCGAGGGTCTGGACCAGCGCCAGCTCGTCGCTCAGTTTGTAGACGGCAGCGTCGTCGGCGGGGTCGAGGCCGACCAGCAGCGAGGGGTCGCTGAAGGTGGGCAGGCCGGCGCGCAGCTCCCGCAGCTCGGCGGCGCCGATCTTGCAGGCGCAACCGGCGCCGTGGGAAAGTTCGGTCAGCCTCGGGCGGTCGGGCGCTACTGCCATCGCATCGAGGGTAACGGGAAGCAACCAGATGGAAACCGAGACGCAGAAGACGAAGACCGCCGAGAGCCTCCGCCGCCTCCCTTCCGTGGAGCGGCTCGCCGGGCGGCTGCCGGAGGCGCCGCACCACCTCACCGTGGCGGCGGCGCGGGAGGCGATCGAGGCGGCGCGGGAGGCGGTGCTCGCGGGTGAGCCGGCGCCGGGCGAGGAGCAGCTGGCGACGGCGGCCGCCGCGCGCCTCGCGCGCCTCGCGAAGCCGAGCCTGCGCCGGGTGATCAACGCCACCGGCGTCGTCCTCCACACCAACCTCGGGCGGGCGCCGCTGGCGCCGGCCGCGGTCGAGCAGGTGACCGCCGTCGCCGCCGGCTACAGCAACCTCGAGTACGACCTCGAGAGCGGGGGGCGCGGCAGCCGCGGCGCCCACGTCGAGGAGCTCCTCCGCGAGCTGAGCGGAGCCGAAGCAGCGCTCGCCGTCAACAACAACGCCGCCGCGGTGATGCTGGCGCTGGCGGCCCTCGCCGGCGACGGCGAGGTGCTGGTCAGCCGCGGCGAGCTGGTCGAGATCGGCGGCTCCTTCCGCATCCCCGACATCCTCGCCCACTCCGGCGCCACCCTGGTCGAGGTGGGGACGACCAACCGCACCCGCCTCGCCGACTACGCCGAGGCGATCGGCGAGCGGACGACGGCGATCCTCCGCGTCCACCAGTCGAACTTCCGCATCGTCGGCTTCACCGAGCAGCCGCGGGCCGAGGAGCTGGCGGCGCTGGCGCGCGAGCGCGGAATCGCGATGGTCGACGACCTCGGCTCCGGGGCGCTGGGGGAGGTGCACGGCGAGCCGACGGTCCGCGCCGCGGTCGCCGCCGGCGCCGACCTCGTCTGCTGCTCCGGAGACAAGCTGCTGGGCGGGCCGCAAGCCGGCATCCTCTTCGGCCGCGCCGAGGCGGTCGAGCGCTGCAAGCGCCACCCGCTCGCCCGGGCGATGCGGCTCGACAAGCTCCAGCTGGCGGCGCTGGAGGCGACGCTGCGGCTGCACCGCGACGAGGGCGCCGCGGCGCTGCCGGCGCTGGCGATGATCGAGGCGCCGGAGGAGGAGCTGCAGCGCCGGGCCAAGGCGATGGCGGCGGCGATCGGCGACGCGGCGGAGGTGGGGCGTGAGAGCGGCGCGCCGGGTGGCGGTTCGCTTGCCGACGTCGCCCTCGAGGGTCCCGTCTGCCTGGTCGACCCGGGCGAGAGCGGCGCCGACGTCCTCCTCGCCCGCCTGCGTGAGAGCGACCCGCCGGTGATCGCCAGGATCGTCCGCGACCGGGTTGTGCTCGACCCACGGGCGATGAGCGACGCGGAAGCCGAGGAAGCCGCGACGGCGGCGCGGGAGGCGCTGTCCTGAGGTGATGCCGCAACCGCTGACGGTCGGCACCGCCGGCCACATCGACCACGGCAAGACGGCGCTGGTGCGGGCGCTTACCGGCCGTTACACCGACCGCCTTGCCGAGGAGCGACAGCGGGGAATGTCGATCGAGCTCGGCTTTGCAGAGCTCGAGCTCGGCGAGCGTCGCCTCAGCCTCGTCGACGTGCCAGGCCACGAACGCTTCGTGCGAACGATGATCGCCGGTGCCAGCGGCATCGACATGTTCCTGCTGGTCGTCGCCGCCGACGACGGGCCGATGGCGCAGACGCTCGAGCACCTGGCGGTGCTGCGGGCGCTGGGGGTTGAGCATGGGGTCGTCGCCCTGACCAAGATCGACCTCGTCGATGAAGAGACGCGGCATCTGGCGGCCGAGGCCGCCGCCGAGCTGGCGCCGGGAGCGCCGCTGGTAGAGGTCAGCTCACAGACCGGCGAGGGCCTCGACGAGCTGCGCGCGGCGCTGGCGGAAGTGGCAGCGGAAGCGACGTGTCTGACTTCAACCCCCTCATCCGGGGGCTCGAGTCAGACTCCCCTCGACGAGCCTGTGCTGCACGTCGATCGCGCGTTCACGGTCACCGGGCACGGGACCGTGGTCACCGGCACGCTGTGGTCCGGGCGGCTCGAGCGAGGGCAGAAGGTGACGCTGCTACCCGAAGAACACGAGGCGCGGATCCGTTCGATCGAGGTCCACGACCGGCCGCTGGAGGTCGCCGACTCCCACCAGCGAGTGGCCCTGAACCTCGCCGGGGTCGATCGCGGCGAGGTCAAGCGGGGGGACGTGGTCACCACCAGACCTGCTGCGGTGAAGGTGACCTACCGGCTCGACGTCGACCTCCTCACCGGGGCCGAGGCGATCCTGGCCGAGCCCCGGGTGCAGGTCCACCTCGGCACCCGCGACAGCGCCGCCCGCGTCATCGAGCTGGGAGAGAGCGCCGCGCAGCTGCGCCTCGAACGCCCTTTGCTGGCGCGCGCGGGCGACCGGCTGGTGGTGCGCCAGATCGCTCCGCCCGACACCCTCGGCGGCGGCATCGTCAGGGAGCCGGCGCCGCCGCGACACGGCCCGGGCTGGGAGCCTGCTCCCCCCGTGGAGGAACCGGCACCCGCGCCTCCCCCCTCGCCGCTCGAACCGAGCCCCCTCGCCCGCCGGGTGCTGGAAGAGCTGGAACAAGACGGACCGCGACCGCGCGGCGCGGCGCAACTGGCGACGGATCTCGGAGCCGACCGCCGCGAGGTCGAGCGCGCCTTCAGCGAACTCGGGGCGGTCGGCGCGGCCGTCCACGCCAAGGCCGAGGTCGTCTACGCCGCCCCCGCCTACGAGAAGCTCGCGCGCCTCGTCGTCGGCCTCGCCGAACGCGACGGCTCGACGACCATCGCCCAGGTCCGCGACTCCCTCGGCCTCAGCCGCAAATACGCCCAGGCGCTGCTCGAACAGCTCGACTCCGAACGCCGCCTGCGCCGCGAAGGCGACCGCCACCTCCCCCGCTGAGGCAAAGGCGCTTTTCCAAACCTCTGGTTCGGAAAGGCGCCAGACGAATAAGCTCGCCCTCCCTGGGGCGGCAGGGGTCTGGTGGCCCATCCGGCCTTCAAAGCCGGCAGGGCGGTGCAGCCCACCGCTTGGAAGGTTCGATTCCTTCGCCGCCTCGTTTTCTTGCGAACCACGATTCGGCTTGACGTTTTAACGTTAAATCGTTAAAACGCAATGGTGATCTACGAAGCTCCCCCTATCAAGGGCTCCCTGGCGAAAGACCTGGCCCAACTGCAGCGTCTTCGTAAACAGCTGGAAGGGCAGGCGAGCCAACCGATCCGCTGGATCGGGTCGCTGCGCCGGCAGGTCCGGGCCGCGTCGATCGGGAGCTCCACCTCGATCGAGGGCTTCTCCGTCAGCCCCGAGGAAGCGGTGGAACTGACCGAGCGGCGCGCTGCCGAAGCCGACGACAGCGAAAACCGCCAGGCGGTGGCCTGTTACGCCCGCGCCATGGACCACGTCGGGACGCTGGCCGCCGACCCGGCCTTCCGCTGGCTCGACCGGGTCATCCTCGACCTTCACTTCGACGCCTGCTACTTCCAGCGCGACAAACACCCCGGGCTCTGGCGCCGAGGCCCGATCGGCGTGACGGCAGCGGACGGGTCGCTCGAGTTCCGCGGCCCCGACTGGGAAGAGGTGCCAACGCTGATGGCGGAGATAGTCGACTGGCTCCAGCGGGGGGAGCCAGGAACCGACAACGCGGTGCTGGCGGCGATGGCCCACCTCAACGTCACCTCCGTCCACCCTTTCCGCGACGGCAACGGGCGGATCTCCCGCATCGTCCAGTCGCTCGTCCTCGCGCTCGACGGTGCCCGCTCACCCGAGTTCTTCTCGATCGAGGAGTACCTCGGAACCCATACCCAGGACTACTACGCCGCTCTGCGGGAGGTCCAGGCCGGCAGCTATCAACCGCAGCGAGACGCAACTCCCTGGGTCGAGTTCTGCGTCCACGCCCACATCGCCCAAGCCCGCCAGCGGCTGGACCAGATCGAGCAAGCCGCCACGCGCTGGAGCAAACTCGAAGCCCTGGTCGAAGAGCGAGGCTGGCCCGACCGCCTCGTGATCGCCCTCGAGCAGAGCCTCGCCGGCCGCACCGACCGCACCAAATACGGCCGCGAGGCGGACGTCTCTTCCGTCACCGCCAGCAACGACCTCCGTCGCCTCCTCGACGCCGGCCTCCTGCATCAGCAAGGACGAGGGCCGAGCACCACCTACAAGGCAACCGACCTCCTGCATGACAGGGACGGTAAATAACGGACATATGAATTGATTTATCGGACGCATGAGTTCTCTATAATGGACACATGAATGAGCTGATCTCCCTGGCTGGCGAAGTGGGCGTCAGCGAGCGGACGCTGCGACGCGCGGTCAACGAAGGGACCCTGCACGGCAATCGGATCTCCCCCCGCAAGCTGAAGCTGCCGGTCGCCGAGAAGGAGTACGTCCGCAAGCACTGGGCACTGCTCGCCCAGCTCCGAGAGGCGCTGCGCACGGAGTCGAACGTCCGCTTCGCCCTCCTCTTCGGCTCCACCGCCCGCGGCGACGACACCGAGGAGAGCGACGTCGACCTGCTGGTGGAGATGCGCGACTCCTCTTTCATGCGGGCTATCGACCTCGCGCTGAAGCTCGAACCGCTGCTCGAAAAAGACGTCCAAGTTCTCCTCTTGGAGGACGCCCAAGCCAACCCCCAGCTTCTCGCCGAAGCCGCTCGCGAGGGGCGCGTGATCGTCGACCGGGAAGACCACTGGCCGCGGTTCAGCGGGGAACGGAAGAACTTCGAACGACGGGCGCGCCGCCGGTACAAAGCGCAGATGCAGCGTGCCTTCGCAGGGATCGACCGTCTACTGGCTGAACGCTGATGCCGAGGCCGAACAAAACCTCTGGTCGACTTACCGAGGAAATCGTCACCTACCTCGAAGATTTTCCGCGCCAAGTCGCCGCTTTGGAGAATGCAATGCAGGAGTTCGGCGAGGATTTCAAGCTGAAGCGATTCAAACCCGCCTTCGAAGGGCTAGCCGGCATCGAGGCCTACAACCGGGTGCAAGCGGTGGAACGAAGCTTCGCCCGCGTCCAGAACTACATGGCCCAACTCTCGCTAAGTGGAGCGCGGCTAGCGGGTCTCGAGCTCCCGAAGATCCGCGAAGGCGAGGCCGCTCGTGCTTTTGAGGCACTGAAGAGGGCCGGAGTTATCGATCCCTCCCTCTGCAGAAGGTTGAAGCGGACCCAAAGAACCCGATCCGAGGTTGAGCACGACTACACGCAGGTGAAAGCCGGAAGCCTGCACGACGCGGTCGAGCTGGTGGCCGCATCCTCTCGCGACTTCATCGAGGCATACACGGCTTGGATCACCCCCTACCTGGGCTAGTCGATCACCGTACAGCCAGCGCCACCAGCACCGTGAGGGCGCCCATCGCGGCGGTCATCCAGGCGACGTAGTCGCCGACGTGGCCGCTGTGGATCGCGCCGAGGGCTCGCTGGAAGCGGTCGCCGGCGCGGCGCAGGGGGCCGAGGTCGCCGAGGCCGAGGCGCTCGCCGAAGAGGGAGACGCCGGCGATGGCGAGGGCGAGGAGAAGGGCCAGGGTGGTCCAGAGGAACTCGACCGGCTTCAGGTTCTGGGGCTGGATCGGCAGCGAGACCGAGGCGCCTTCCAGCACGGCCGAGCGGTAGGCGTGGGAATCGGCGAAGCGGGCGGCGGCTTGCTGGATCGCGTGGTCGAGGCCAGGGGCGACGCTGACGACGAGGGCGGCGAGGGTGAGCACCGCGGCCGGGACGAGCATCGGCAGCGGCGTGCGGTCGTGGGGCTGCAGGGTCTCGGTCTCCTCGTCCTCCTCCTGCTCGGACTGCCCACTCTCCGGCGGCTCCTCCGGGCCCCAGCCGACAAAGACGACGGCGGCGGCGCGCAGCACAGCGGCCGCGGTCATCCCCGAGGCGATGACGAAGACGGCGATCGCCCAGTCGAAGCCCGCAGCGGACACCGCCCCCTCCCCCAGCGACTTGCCGAGAAAGACGCCGAGCATCGGCGCCCCGACCAGCGCCACCCCGCAAGCGGCGAAGAGGACGCCGACGAGCTTCAGCGTGCCGTCGGACCTCCCGCAGCCGCGCAGCTTCAGCTCGTCGACGTCGGTGAAGCGGTGGAGCAGGATCCCCACGCACATGAAGAGCGCCGCCTTGGCGAAGGCGTGGCCGAGCACGTAGGCCGCGAGCGCCGCGATCCCGGCATGGTCGAGCAGGCCGAGGCAGATCAGGAAGAGGCCGACGTGGCTGACGGTCGAGAAGGCGAGCATCCGCTTCAGGTGCCGCTGCTGCAGGCACATCGCCGCCCCGACCAGCGCCGTCACCGCTCCCGTCCAGATCAGGATCGGCTTCAGCGCCGCCGCCTGGGCGGCGAAGGCGCCGTCGAAGGCGGTGAAGTAGATGCGGGCGATCGCGTAGACGCCGAGCTCGACCATTACCCCGGAGAAGAGGACGCAGACCGGCGTCGGCGCCACCGCGTGCGCGTCGGCGAGCCAGAAGTGGACCGGGAAGGCCGCCGCCTTGACGAGGAAGCCGAGCACGATCAGCGCGAAGGAGACCGCGACCAGTGCGCTCGGTGGATGGGCCGAGAGCGCTTCGCCGATCTGCGCCAGGTTCAGCGCCCCCGTCCGCCCGTAGAGCAGGGCGATCCCGATGAAGATCGCGATCGCGCCGACGCTGTTGGAGACGGCGAAGTTGATCGCCCCCTGCAGCGGCCCGCGCTCCTCGATCTTGTAGGCGGCGAGCGCGTAGGCAACGACGCTCATCAGCTCGAAGAAGACGAGCATGTTGAATAGGTCGCCGCTGAGGCAGAAGCCGACCATCGCCGCCATGAAGACGAGCATCAGCGCGTGGAAGAGGTTGCTGACCGCCTCGAAGTAGCGGGCCGAGAAGACCAGCGTCGCCGTCACCAGCACCCCGACCAAGGTCGCCATCCCGGCCCCGAGGGTGTCGGCGCTGAGCGAGATCCCCAGCGCCACCCCGTGCTTCGGTTCCCAGCCGCCGAGCCAGTAGACGACCGGTTCGTGCTGGGTGTGGCTGACCAGGATCGCGCAGAGGACGGTGACGCCGGCGGCGGTGGCGATGGCGACCGCGTCGGTGAGCCAGCGGCGGCGGGCGAAGTCGGTCGCGGCCAGTGCCGCGGCGACGAGCAGCGGGATGGCGACGGCAAGTGGCGCGATCGACACCGCTATCCCTTCAGCGCGTGCAGCTCGTCGGGGTCGACGGTGCCGAAGCGCTTCTGCGTCTGGATCGCCAGCGCCAGCAGCAGCGCCATCACGGTCGCCTCGACGACGATGTCGACCAGCGCCAGCGCCTGCACTACCGGGTCGACCACCGGCGAGCCGGAGGGGATGTCGGCGTAAATCGGCGCGAAGGCGCCGTTTTTGTAGCCGACGCCGACCAGCAGCAGATAGCTCGCCGACTGCGTCAGGCCGAGGCAGACGATCAGGTGGACGAGGTGGCGGCTGCTGACGATCCCGTAGAGCCCCCAGACCAGGACCCAGATCGCGACCAGGTACGGGAAGACGCTCACTCCTCCTCCCCTCCCCCCTTCGATCGCACCAGCAGCGCCTGGTCGGAGAACTCGGTCCAGAGCAGGAGGAAAGCGCCGGCGACCTCGAGCCCGACGGCGACGTTGCTGAGCGGGATCGTCCCCGCCGAGAGCAGCTTCCCCGGCGAGCCGCGGTCGATGAAGTTCTCGAAGAAGACGGTCGCGAAGATCAAGCCGCCGATGCCGACGAGGGCGAAGCCGGCGGCGCCGATCGCCTCCCCGGCCTCGACCAGCGCGTGCGGCGCCACCACCTTCATCGCCACGTACTGCCCGGCGAGGAAGGCGAGGAACGCGGCGGCGGCCAGCGGCAGGCCGCCCTGGAAGCCGCCGCCCGGGGTCAGGTGGCCGTGGGTGACGGTGTAGGCGCCGAGGACGATCAGCGGCCCGACCAACGCCAGCCCGAGAACCCCGAGGGCGGCGCTGGCGCCGCCGAAGCGGTGCTCCTCGGCGGGCTCGTCGGGCGCCCGCTCCCCCTCGCCGCGACGATCGCGGAGGAGGATCGCGACCCCGAGCACCGAGGCGAAGAGCACGAACTCCTCCCCCAGCGTGTCGAAGGCGCGGTAGTCGAAGTTGACGGCGGTGACGAGGTCGGTGGCGTGGGTGGCGTCGAGCCCGCCGCGGGCGACGAGGTAGCCGTAGGGGCCGGGGTAGTGACCGAAGCCAGGGAGGTCGACCACCGCCAGCACCAGCATCGTCGCCAGCGCCAGCGCGCCGCCGGCGAAGAGCCAGAGCCGCGCCGGCCGGCTCACTTCTCTTCCTCCTCGCTCTCGCCGAGCTTGACCAGGGCGAGGATGACGAGCACCGGCAGGCCGACGGCGGAGACGACGATCTGCGAGAGGGCGACGTCGGGCGCCTGGAAGACGAAGAAGAGGATCGCCAGGACCGTCCCGTAGACGCCGAAGCAGAGCGCCTGGCGGAGCGGGTCGCGGACCAGCGCCACCACCGGCGCCCCGAAGACGACGAGGACAAGGGCGCCGACCTGCAGGGCGGTCATCGCTCCAGCCTCTCCACCTTCTCGCCTGGCCGGATCGTCCACTCGCCCTGGCGGCGGGTGCGGGCCGAGCGGGCGGTGACGTGGGCCAGCACCGGCCCGGCGACCAGCATGAAGACGGCGGTGAGGACGGCTTTGTCGCCGATCATCGAGAACGGCTCTTCGACGAAGATCGCCGCCGCGACCGCGGCCAGGCCGAAGGTCCCGGCGCCGAGGTAGTGCAGGCGGGCGTAGGTGTCTCGCATGAGGACCAGGCCGAGGACGGCGAGTGCCTGCAGCCCGACCCCGAGCGCGAGCAGGACGACGACGAGCGCCGTCCTCATCGGGGCCCCCGCTCCAGCAGCCGGGCGAAGGCGAGGCAGCCGACGAAGGAGAGGACGGCGAAAGTCAGCGCCAGGTCGACGAAGGGCTGGCGGTGGGTGTGCTCGGCGAGCAGCAGCAGGACCGCGGTCCCGATCGTGCCGGAGAGCTCGAGCGCGATCAGCCCGTCGAGCGGCTCGACCAAGGCGGGAAGGACGATGCAGACGAGGAGCAGCCCCAGGAGGACGATCGCCGCCCAGGCCCAGGGGCTCATCCCAGCTCCAGCGGGTCGATCGATTTCCGCGCGTCCTCCCCCTCCTCCGGCACCAGCTGGTGGACGAGCAGGAGACCGCGCTCGCGGTCGAGGCCGACGACGTAGGTATTCGGCGAGAAGGAGCCGGCGATCTCGGCCAGCACCTCGCGCCCGACGTCACCGGGGGCGCCGCTGCCGGGATCGAAGGGCAGCGCGCGGAAGCGGCCCACGGGCGGCCTAGGCGCTTTCCCAAACCACAGGTTCGGAAAAGCGCCTCGCAGCGCGAGGACCAGGCGCGCCAGGTCCCGCGGCACGCTGAGCAACGGCCGGTAGGCGCGCACAAGCCAGCGCATTCGCATACGTGCCCCGCCGACCCGCTGCCGGCGAACCAGCTCGCTGCCGGTCGCGCCGATCGCGGCGACCACCAGCCCGGCGTAGACCTGCGGGTCTTCGTGGGTGTCGACCAACAGCATCCAGAGGGCGAAGAGCGCGATTGCGACCAGGATCCAGGCGAGGGCTGCTCTGCTCGCGCGGAACATCACGCATCGGGGCTACCCCTGCCTAAGCAGGCAGAAACGCGGGTAGCCTTCTGCGCGTGAGCCTCGTATCGGTCCTCAAGCTCGATCCCGACCTCGGCGAGGGCATCTCCGAGGCAAGGCTCGCGCTGGCGCAGCGCGCCTGCTCCGCCGAGGTGCTGAAACTGCGGCGGGGAGAGTGGGACCCGGAGACGACCGCGCCGCTGGACGAGGACGGTTTCGGGCTCCTCGTCCTCTCGGGGCTGCTCTGCCGCCGCGTGGTCCAAGGCCAGCGCTACGGAGCCGAGCTGCTGGGACCGGGTGACCTGCTGCGCCCGTGGGACCGGATCGGCGAGTGGTCGAGCATCCCCACCGACTCCGCCTGGCTGGTGATCGAGGACGCGCGGCTGGCGGTGCTCGACGGCGAGTTCGCCCGTCGCTGCGCCGAGTTCCCCGAGGTTGGCGTGGCGATGATCCGCCGCGGCCTGATGCGCTCCCGCTACCTGGCGATGCTGATCGCGATCGTCAGCCAGCGCCGGGTCGAGACCCGCCTGACGATGCTCTTCTGGCACCTCGCCGACCGCTTCGGCCGCATGCGCGGCGAGTGGATCGAGATCCCGGTGCCGCTCACCCACCGCATCCTCGCCGAGCTGGTCGCGGCGCGGCGGCCCTCGGTCTCGACCGCACTGACGAAGCTGCAGGAGCAGGGGGTGCTCCTGCGAGAGCAGAGCGGTTGGCGCCTGCGCAGCGATTCCGCCGACCTGGAGCCTAGTGTGCCGCTCCATGTCGGATCTTCCGCAGGGGATTGACCTCCCGCGGCACCGGGACTTCGAGGGCAAACGCCCTGGGCAGGTAATTCGACACGTCTTCCTCGCCCTGCTCACGGTGTTCATCGCCGCCGCCCTGCTCAACGTCTTCGGCGCCCGCCCCTCCACTTCCGAAGCGGGCGGATCGGCGGCGACGCTGAAGGTCACCGCCCCGGAACGAGTGCGCGGCGGCCTCCTCTACCAGGCGCGGCTCGAGATCCACGCCAACGAACCGATCGGGGCGCCGACCCTCGTCCTCGACAAGGGCTGGGTCGAAGAAACCACGATCAACACGGTGCAACCGGAACCGGCCGAAACCACGACCGACCTCGGTCACCTGAAGCTCCGCTACCCGCCGCTGCAACCGGGCCGCACCCTCACCGTCTTTATCTCCCTGCAGGCCAACCCCAACGACGTCGGGACCCATGACGCCGGCGTCGCCCTCTTCAACGCCGGCGAAGAAATCGCTTCGATCGAACGGACGCAGGTCAACTTCCCCTGATGGACATCGTCATCCGCGCAACGGTCATCTTCACCTTCGTCTTCCTGCTGACGAGGATGCTGGGACGCCGCGAGCTGAGCTCCCTGGAGCCGTTCGACCTCATCCTCCTGGTCCTGATCGGCGACCTCGTCCAGCAGGGGGTCACCCAGAGCGACTACTCGGTCACCGGGGCGTTGCTGGCCATCTCGACGATCGCGCTACTGACCGTGCTCGTCTCCTGGACCAGCTTCCGCTTCCGCCGGCTGCGGCCGATCCTCGCGGGCGAGCCGATCGTCCTGATCGAGGACGGCAAGGTGATCGAGCCGAACCTGCGCCGCCAGCGACTCACCGTCGAAGAGGTCGAATCCGAGGCCCGGCTGGAGCAGATCACCTCGTTGGAAGACGTGCGCTGGGCGATTCTCGAGACGAACGGCAAAATCAGCTTCGTCGAGAAACAGCAATAGGAAGCGTTTCCTGTGCGCCAGCCGCTGGGTAGACGCGGTAGATGCAGATCTCGAACGTCTCGCGGCCGCCGGCGCCGCCGCCCGGGCCGGACGCGAACGTCCTCGCCCAGACCGTCGCCTTTCACCGCGACCCGCTCGAGTTCCTGCGCCGGCAGCAGGAAGAGTTCGGCGACGTCTTCCAGATCCGCCTGCTGACCGCGCGGCCGACCTTCGTCGTCACCGAGCCCGAGGCGGTCGAGGCGCTGCTCGAGGCCGATCCCGAGCGCGCCCACGCCGGCGAGGCGCGCCGCGCCGTCCTCCCCTTCGCCTCCAACCGCTCGGTCTTCGGCGGCGACGGCGAGAGCCACCGCGCGGCGCGGGCGCGGATCGCACCCGCCTTCGCGCCGGAGGCGATCGACTCACGGCGGCAGGCGATCGCCGCGATCGCCGAGCGGCACGCGGCCGAGTGGCCGACGACGCGCCCGTTCCGCCTCCTCTCCCGCGTCCGCACTCTCTGCGACGAGGTCTTCGTGCGGCTGGTGCTGGGGGTGCGGGACGAAGAGATCGCGGCAGAGCTGACCGAAGCGATCGGGCGGATGCTGCGCACGCCCGGCAACCCGCCGGTGACGCTGCCGGGCAAAGGCGACGGGCTGATGGGCGAGCTCGGCAACGCGCTCTTCGAGCAGCGCCAGGCGCCGGTCGTCGCCGCGCTCTCGCGCGCGGTCGAAGCGCGGCGGGCGGAAGCGGCTGGTAACGACGAGCACGGCGTCGAAGAGGTCGACGTGCTCGGCTGCATGGTCACCGCCGACGCCGACCTCACCACCGAGCAGATCGTCGACGAGCTGATGTCGCTGCTGATGGCGGCGCAGGAGCCGCCCTCGATCGGGCTGACCTGGATCCTCGACCGCCTCGCGCGCGAGCCGGAGCTGGCCGACGAGTTCGCCGCCGACCCTCGCAGCGAGCGCGCCGACGCGATCGTGCGCGAGACCCTACGGCTGCGCCCGCCCGCCGCGGGCTCGTTGCGCAAGCTGCTCGTGCCGATGCAGGTCGAGGGCTACGAGCTGCCGGCCGGCGCCACCGTGATCGCCCCCACCTCGCTGGTCCACCGCGACCCGCGCGGCTTCAAGGACCCCGACCGCTTCGAGCCCGAGCGCTGGCTCGCCGACATCACGCCTTCGTGGCCGTTCTTCCCCTTCGGCGGCGGTGCCCGCCGCTGCGTCGGCGAAGCGCTCGCCCACGCCGAGATCGAGACCGTTGTCCCGGCGGTGCTGCGGACGCTGCAGCTGACGCCGCTCTCGGACGAGCCCGAGCGCATGGTGCAGCGGGCGACCGTGCTGGTGCCGCAGCGCAACCTGCTGGTGCGGGCGAGTCGCGCCTAGCCGGCGGGGGCGGAGTCGGCGTCGCCGAGAGCCGAGAGCGCCTCCTCGGCGTTGTCGAAGACGAGGCCGTTGGAGGTGAGGCCGGTCATCGAGAGCACGCGCAGCACCTGGTCGGTCGGCGCGTAGACGACGAGCTTGTTCCCCTCTTCCTCCATCCGGTTGTGGGCGCGGAGGATCACCGCGATCCCGGAGGAGTCGATGAAGGAGCAGCGCTCGAGGCCGACGAGCACCTGGCTGCACTCCTCGACGGCGGTGGCGAGGACTTCGTCGAGCTGGCCGGCAACCGCGAGGTCGAGCTCGCCTTCGATCTGCACGTCGCGCGTCCCTGGTCGCGGGTCGCTCGTGCTGACTTTGAAGCGCTGCATCATCGCGGATCGTTTTCAACGGGTTTGGGCATGTTCAGACCTTGATTGTGATTCGTCTCGTCAGGGTCCGCAAATCAGCCGCTCGGCCGAATCCCGTGCCTCTCTTTATGAAGTGACGACCCGGTGCCGCGCCCCGAAGCATCAGGCGCGATCCTAACGGCTGATACTCAGATGAGGCAACGCCAGCGAAAACTGCTGCCGCCGGAGGAGGTCGTCGCCGCGATCGTCGCGCTGGCCGACGACGGTTTCTGCCGCCGCAGCGAGCTGGCGCAGCGGTTCCCGCGGCTGGGCGAGCGCGACCTGCGGCGGGCGGTGCGGCGGGCGGTCGCGCTGGGGCTGGTGATCGAGCGGCGCGGCCCCGACGGCGCCTTCCACGTCGCGGTCAGCAGCGAGGGTTGGAACCTCCACCGCGCGGGGTAAGTGAAGGCGGTGAGCGAGAACGAGTCCAGCTCGATCGTCGAAGAGCTCCCGAACCCCGCCGCCGGCTACGCGCCGCCGGAGGAACGGCCGCCGTTCCTCCCCTACCTCAGCTTCATGAGCATCTTCGGCTCGCTGGTCGCCGCGGCGCTGCTGGTCGCCAAGCGACAGGGGCGGGAGCTGCCGGAGCGCGTCCCGGCCGGCCAGCTGCTGCTGATCGGCACCGCCTCACACAAACTGAGCCGGCTGCTCTCCAAGGACAAGGTGACGAGCCCGCTGCGCGCGCCCTTCACCGAACTGGAAGGCAAGGGCGGGCCGGCGGAACTGGAGGAGCGCTCGCGCGGGACCGGCGTGCGCAAGGCGATCGGCGAGCTCCTGATCTGCCCCTTCTGCCTCGGGCTCTGGGTGATCGCCGGCTTCTCGATCGGGCTGCTCTTCGCCCCGCGCGTTACTCGCTTCGTCGCCTCGCTGTTCGCAGCGCTGACGATCTCCGACTTCCTCCAGATCGCCTACAAAGCAGCCGAGGAAAAGGGCTTGGGAGAATGAGCGTGCGCGAGGCCCGGGCGGCGCGCTTTTCGGGCTTTTTCGGAAGGAATCTTGAGGTTTTGACTTCCGATACTTAGGGGTACCGTCCCTCCAACATGCGGGAGAACCGGCTCGCCTGGATCTTCGGATCGTCTCGGAGCGGCAGCACCTGGCTGTTGAAGATGCTCTCGGACCTCGAGGGCGTGGTGCCGGTCGACGACCCGCACCTCGGTCACCACCTCGGCGTCTGGCGCCCGATCCCACTCGCCTGGGCGGCCTGCGACGACCCGCCCGAGCTGAACACGCTGCTCGACCTCAAGGCCGAGGAGCCGGGCTACTTCTTCGCCGAGCGCTACCGCGAGGCCTGGTGGGAGCCGCTGCGGCAGCTGATCGCGGCGCGCTTCGAGGCGCAGGCAGCGGACGCGGGGGTGGAGGACCCAGCGCGGGCAGCGGCCTTCGTCGTCAAGGAGCCGGGCTCGCACGTGGCGCCGCTGCTGGCCGAGCTGTTCCCGCAGTCGAAGGTGATCTTCCTCCTGCGCGACGGCCGCGACGTCGTCGACTCTTGGCTCGACGCCTACAGCGACGGCTCCTGGGCGATCCCCGGCGGCGCCTTCCCGGTCACCGAGGAGGGGCGCGTCCCGCTGATCAAGTGGCTCTCGGCGGTCTGGGCCTACCGCAGCCGCGCGGTCAAAGCGGCGTATGACTCGCGCGCCGGCGGCGAGCGGGTCCTGATCCGCTACGAGGACCTGCGCGACGAGACCGAGGCGTGCGTGCGGCGGATCTGCGCGATCGTCGGAATCGACCCCGAGCAGGTGCCGGAGGTGGTCGAAGGCCACCGCTTCGAGAAGCAGCCGCGCGCCGCCCGCGGCCGCCGCCGCTTCATCCGCCAGGCCCGTCCCGGCGGCTGGCGCGACAACCTCAGCCCGGCCGAGCAGCGGGCGATGCACGAGGCGATGGGCGACGCCCTGGCCGAGTTCGGCTACCAGGCCGACGAGCAACTCGCAGCGGCGAGCTAGGACCGCAGCCAGTCGAGCCAGCCGGCGGCGAGGACGAGCCGGGCGATCTCCGCGTAACCGGCGGCACCGGGATGCGCGCCGTCGCGAGCGGCGATCTCCCGGCGCCAGACCTCCGAGCGCCGCAGCTCCTCGACCAGCGGCACGAACGGCACCCGGTGGCGGGCGCAGAGGGTGCGGTAGGCGTAGGAGAGCTCGGCGATGCGGTCGTTCTCGGTTTCGTCGTCGACCGCCGCCGGGCCGATCACGAAGCGCCGCAGCCCCAGCGCCTGAGCGCCGAGCAGGACCTCTTCGAGCGAGAGCAGCGACTGCTCGCGGGAGCAGCGCAGCTGATCGTCGCGCAGGGAGACGTCGTTGACGCCGAAGGCAAGGACGACCCGCGGCTCGCCCTCGTCTGGCAGCCGCGGCCGCGCCTCGGCGCGCCAGCGGGCGGCTACGTCGGACGACGTCTCGCCGCGGACGCCGAGGTTGTAGGAGGTGACCGGGATCCCCTCCGCCCAGGCGGCGGCGACGACCCGGCCGGTCCAGCCGAGCCCCTCCTCGTCTCCCGCACCCACGGTGTGCGAGTCGCCGAAGAACATGAGATAACGCTCCATCATCCCCGCCATGATCGCCGTGATCTCAGATACCCACATGCCGAAGGGCAAACGCGCGCTGCCGGCCGAGTGCGTCGAGAAGATCCGCGAGGCGGAGGCGCTGATCCACGCCGGCGACTTCTCTGCCGCATCGGTCCTGGAGGAGCTGGAAGGGCTGTGCCCGGTGGTGCTGGGCGTCCACGGCAACGTCGACGATGCCGAGATGCGGCAGCGGCTGCCCGAATCACTGGAGATCGAGGTCGGCGGCCGCACGGTCGCCGTCGTCCACGATTCCGGGCCCAGCAAGGGCCGGCTCGAGCGGATGCGCGCCCGCTTCCCCGAAGCCGATGCCGTCGTCTTCGGCCACAGCCACCTGCCCCTGCACGAGGAGCGGGACGGCTTCCAGATCTTCAATCCCGGCAGCCCGACCGAGCGCCGCCGCGCCCCCCAACCCTCGATGGGCCTCCTCCATCCCACCCCCGCCGGCCTGCGCTTCGAACACGTCTGGCTCGGGTAGGTGGACCGCATCATCCACCCGACGACCAGGAGGCGACATGGCTGAGTTGACGACTTTGGAGGAGAAGCTGGCGGAGGTGCTGGGGCTGGCTCAGGCCGCGCAGAAAGCGACCGAAAAAGTCGAGGGCCTGGTCGACGACGAGAGCGTCGCCGAGAACCTGCGGCGGATGCGCGAGGAGGCCGAGGAGACCGAGCGCCGCTGCACCGAGGTGGCCGATAGCCGCAACGGCAAGAAGACGGCGATCCTCGAAAAGGCGCAGGAAACCAAAGGCGAGGCCGCGGAGATGATGGACACCTACCTCGGCGACGACGCCGACGGGCTCGACGGCTTCGAGTTCATGACGATGGCCGAGGCGGGCGAGGTCGGCCACTGGGCGGTGCTGGCGAAACTGAACGAGCAGGCGGGCGAGGAGCAGATCGCCGAACTGACCCAGTGGGCGCTGCCGATCCAGGAACGGCACTTCAGCGACACCAAGGAGTGCGCGCTGCAGCTGGCCGGCGAGAAAGACCCCTACGAGGAGGCCTGAGCCGGCAGATGGCTTCGAGCGCAGACGCAGACCGCTTGCTGGCCATCTACCTCAACGACCACCTGGCGGGGGCCACGCTCGGCGTCGAGCTGGCCCGCCGCCTGCGGTCCTCCAACCAGGGCGACCCGGAGTTCGGCCAGCCGCTGGCGCGGCTCTGCAAGGAGGTCGAAGCCGACCGCGACGTCCTCGTGCAGCTGATGGAGCGCCTGGAGATCGACCGCGACCCGGTCAAGCCGGCGCTCGCCAAGGTCGCCGAGCGCCTCGGCCGCCTCAAGCTGAACGGCCGCATCCGCGGCTACTCGCCGCTCAGCCGCGTGCTCGAGCTAGAGGTCCTCTCCGGCCTCGTCGGCGGCAAGATGCAGCTCTGGAACGCCCTAGAGCAATCCTTCGGCGAGTCCCTTCAGGGCTTCGACTTCCACGACCTCGCCGCCCGCGCCGACTCCCAAGGCCAGCGCCTAGAGGATCTCCACCTAGCCGCCGCCCAACGCACCCTCCCCCACCCCACCAGCAGCACCCAAGGCGTGCCCTGAGTCCAGGCCGCCCCGAGCCCGCCCTGCAGCCACCCACCCGAACTGCATCAAATTCTCTCTCTGCTAGGTGGAGAATTTGATGCAGTTCGGGGTGAGGAGGGAGCGGCGGACGTTTTGGAGGAAGGGGTCGGGGTCTCGCTTGAGCATCTTGTAGGTCGTGCGGTGCACGTCGTAGCCGGCTGCGGCGAGGTCCACATCCCGCTGACGGTCCTTCTCGAAGGCGAGAGGATCGCCGTGGTGGCTCCAGCTGTCGGCTTCGACGATGACCTTCTGCTCAGCCCAGAGGAAGTCGACGAGGTGGCCCTCAACCAGGACGTTCACCGCCGGGACCGAAGGGTCGAAGGCACGCCAGAGGGCGAGGAAGTCGACCTCCGACACCGATTTCGTCTCCAGCGCCTCGGCGTCGACTTCGAGCGCAATCCGCCGCAGCTTCCCGACTCCCTTGCAGCCGCGCCTGCGGGTGATGATGCGACCAAGGCGAGGCCAGGAGAAATCGTCGCGCTTGTAGGCCTGGACGAACATGCGCTCCAGACGTTTGCTGTCGTTCCGAGCCGCCAAATCCAGCAGCACCCGCTCCATCACGGCGACCGGTATCCCCCGCTCCATCGTCACTTCGTACGGCTCAAGCCGCCGCGTCTGGTGCAGCCTCACTCCCCGATGTCCCTTCGGAGGAAAGCCACCTGACTGACGCAGCACCTCGATAGGTGCACGGGACCCGCAGATACCCCAGAGCCGCCCCGCGTCGAAGTGGGACAGCACCGCCCCCGGCCCACAAGCAAGCACCGCCGCCATCCACCGCCCCTCTCGAGTCAAACGTCGATGACCAAGGGCATAAACGCCCTGGTGCAACGGGACAAGCAGCCCACCGGCTCGGCGACTGAAAGTCAATCCCTTGCTCACCCCGTCATTCAGGAGTTGCCAGTGAGCAACAACGCCGTGCTGCCTCTCTGCCAGCGCTCGAATCGCGACGGTCGCCTCCCGATTCCTCATGCGACCGCCCCTTCCCCCCGAACTGCATCAAATTCTCCCTCTGCGAGGAAGAGAATTTGATGCAGTTCGGGGTGGGCGCTGGCTTGGGCTCGAGGCATGGCCAGGACCCTCGCGGGCGGGGGCGCGCGGGTGGTGCGCGCAATTCAACTTTTCGCGGGATGGAAGGTGGAGAAAGTGTGACTTAGGTGGGTGGCGCTGGCTTTACGCCACGGCCATTGAGGCGGACCAGTGGTCGGCTACCTGTTTGGCGGCTGATTCCTCCTCGCTGAGGATCGATTCGGCTAGGGCCACCGTCTCCTGGTCACCGGCGCGTTGGGCGACTCGCCTGAGGAGTTCGTAGGCGGCGACCTCTAGGTTCTCGACCGCGTAGGAGAAGCCGGCGAGCTTGGCCGGGGTGTCGGGCTGGGCCGCGAAGAACATGCCCCAGTTCAGCGCGCCCATTTTCAGCATCGCGTCCTTGATCGCCGAGGGAGCGGCACCGCGGTCGTCGAGCCGGCGCTCGATCTTCTCCAGGTGCCCTTCGGTCTCCTCGAGGTGGTGGGCGAAGGCTTCCGCCAGCTGCGGCGGCACGTCCATCTCCTTGCTTTTCTCCAGCAGCTGCTTCGACTGCCCCTCCAGCGCGTGAACGTCTGAGAGATAGGAGTTGAGCTGCTCGTCGAGGTCGTCGGGTTCGACTTCGCGCAGCGCCTGCTCGACCGCTTCGTCGAAGGCCGCCGCGACCCGGCCCGCCATCTCGCGCTCCTCGTCGGCGATCGCCTCCGCCATCCCCGCGGTCTCGGCGTCGCCGGCTTCGCGCGCCGCTCGCGCCAGGAGCTCGTAGGCCGCCACCTCCATGTGCTCGTAGGAGAAGGCGTGCATCGCCAACTTGGTCGGCGTGTCGGGCTGGGATTTGGCGAAGAGCACCATCCCAAAGCCGCCGCCCTTGCCGGCCACGTCCTTCAGCTTCGACGGCGAGGCGTCGTGCGCCTGCAGCCGCTCGCGCACGCGCTGCTCCTGGGATTCGGTCTCCCCGAGGTGGCGGCGGAAGGAGTCGGCGAAGGGCCCCTCGACCAGGTCGGGGGCGCGGCGCATCTGCACGAGCGCTTGTTCCTCGATCGAGTGGGCGTCGGTGAGGTACTTGACGAGCTGGGTCTCTGGATCGTTGTTTGGCATGGCCTCCGGGTACCCGGGGCCGTACCGAGCCACGCCTGACGGAGGCGATTTTTAGATCGCCTGAAGGCGGCCGACGGCCGAAGGAGTGCGGTTCGCGCTTCTAGGCGTTCGACGTTTCGGCCCGAGGATCCATGCCCCCGTAGGCCGACCCCGGCGCAGCGACGCCCGCGCCGACCGGCATGTGCAGCCGCACCACCGTCCCCCAGTCGCCGGAGCGGATCTGGACGAGGTCGCAGAGCTGGTTGGCGAGCCAGAGCCCGCGGCCCCCCTCCTGGGTGATGTCCGGCCGCCGCCGCCCGACCAGCGGATCCTCGATCCGGCCCCGGTCCTCGACCTCGACCAGGATCATGCCGCTGTCGCACCAGACGCGCAGGGTGCCGGTGCCGCCGCCGTGCATGACGCTGTTGGCGGCAAGCTCGCTGGTGGCGGTGACCAGGTCGGCCACTTCTCCCGGATTCATCCCCGCTCGCCGCGCCGCCTTCGTGACCCGCTCCCGCACTTCCGTCAGCTCGGTCAGCCCGAACCCGAAGGTGGCCGGCTCCACCGCCGGCGGCGGCAGTTCCCCCGCGAAGCAATCGAGCGCCGTGTCGAAATCGGCGCTCTCCTCCAACCGCCCCCCGCAACTGAGGTGCCGGTGGGAGACCGCCATCCGTTCCATCACGTGGCTCGGCAGCGAGGCCGCGTCGTAGGGGCAGAGCAGCATGAAATCGGGGTCCTCCGCGAAGGCGAGGTTGAGCAGCACCTCGTGGCGCTGGCACTCCTCCAGCGCCGCCGGGCTGCGTTCGCCCCAGACCGGTTCGCCGA
This sequence comes from Solirubrobacterales bacterium, assembly GCA_051954115.1. Taxonomy (GTDB): domain Bacteria; phylum Actinomycetota; class Thermoleophilia; order Solirubrobacterales; family 70-9; genus VAYN01. The sequence continues at coordinate 60,597 of JBQCIB010000005.1, forward strand.
TCCCCCGGACCGCCCGCCCCTCGTGTTCGTCGAGGAAATCGCGCCAGAGGGGAATGATCAAGGCGGGGTTGCGGCCGACCTCTTCCATCAGCAGGAAACGCACGCGGCGTCCAGCCTCGCCCAACCCCCTCCGCAGCCACTCGGTCTGAGCCGGCCGAACCGCGACCAAGGCCGGTTCGTCGGCTTCCAGAGCCGCTTTGAGGAAGGGCAGCGTGCCCGCCAGGTACTCCTCGGCGCCTTCGTAGACCAATGCGCGATGTCGAAAACTCGCGTGTTCCATCTGTTTGCTCCTGCCGTTTTGTTTCCCTGCTGACAATCCTTCAAACGGAGTTTTGGCGAGCTTGGCACTGGGTACTTCGATACTAGGCACAAGAGTTACATAGCTGCTTGTGTCGGGAGGTCAAAACCGCTCACTTCTCACGGCATCGCACGGGGATTGGGAGAGGACGAGCAGGACGTTCGATTTTCCAAAAGCCGGAGGCACCATGAACCCCCCACCCACCGCTCTCAGCACCGACAAAGAACCTTCGAAACCCGCGCAGCAGGTCCGCCGCCTCGAGCTGGGGCCGGCCTTGAAGAGGGAGCAGCTGCTGCAGCGCGTACGCGCGGTGAGCAAGCGTTTACCGCAAACTTCTTCTGACGCCTTGGCAAGACTGCGGTAGCATCGTTCACAGGGTCTGAGCCGGCCATCGCGCCGCCGGCCAGGCACTGAAGCCGAGGCAAGACCGCCGCCGCCCCTCTCCGGGCGTCCCCGGGACTTCCAAAATCCAATTGACGGAAGGTCCCAAATGCCCCTCACCGAGATCAAGAACGGTCTCCTCCTCGTCTACCAGACGCAGGAAGACGATTCCACCCACCTCGCTTTGCACGGAGAGCTGGACATGGCAAACGCGCATACCCTCGAGCTGACGCTGCACGAGGCCCTTCACCGCGGCGACGAAGTCGTCGTCGACATGACCAAGCTCGAGTTCCTCGACTCGACGGGGATCTCGCTGCTGGTGATGGCGATGCGATCGCCCAACGCCGAGCGGCTGCGATTCCTGCCCAGCGAGTCACCCGACGTGCGCCGACTGTTCAGCCTCACCGGGCTGGACCAGCGGCTCGGCTTCAGCTCGGTCCCGCCTCGCGCGCCAGCCTGACTCGAACCGCCGCCGCAGTTGGCGCTCCGAATGCGCCGCGGTTTGGATGACCGAATCCCCGTAGCGGACGCCACCGAAGCGCAGCCGCTGCAGGACCGCGAGCCAGGCGCAGACACCGCGCTCGAGGATCCAGACCGGCGCCAGCAGCGAGGAGGTGGCGGGAAAGACGGCGCGACCGCCAGCGCGTCGGCGACCGACCTCCGCCGCAGCGATTGCGAGGGCGGCCGCCGCTGGCATCAGCCGGAGGCGCCGCCGGGGCGTGGCGCTTTTCCTAACTAGTGGTTTGGAAAAGCGCCAATCGAGGACGAGCAGCGGCACCACGGCGAGCCACAGCGCCATCCGCAGCGGCAGGGCGAAGTCGTCGTAAGCCTGGCGAGTGCGTTGGCCCCAGAAGTGGGTGGCCGAGGGTGGCACCCGCGCCACGTAGAGGTCGAGCGGTGAGACGACGCTGCCGCCATGGGCCCGCACCGTCCGCATCAGCTCCAGGTTCTCGAAGAGGACGTCGCCGTCGTACATCCCCATCGCCAGCATCCGCGAACGCCGCACCGCCAGCGTCCCGGGATAGTCGCGCCCGAAGCAACGGTTGAGCAGCGTCCGCGCCGTGTCCCAGCGCGCGTGCCAGGGCAGGCGGCTGAAGTAGTTCTGGGGGCGGACGAGGTCGTGGTCGTCGAGCAGCTCGGCCGCGCGCCGCAGCGCCTCCGGCTCGTAGCGGACGTCGTCGTCGGCGATCACCACCCGCTCGCGGGAGGCAAGCTCGACCCCGGTCCGCACCCCGGCGACTTTGCCCATCAGCCACTCCTCCCCGGGCGCCGGCGGCACGTGGGTCGCGTGCGGCCCGAAGGCCGTGGCATTGGCGGCGAACACCTCCGGCTCGGAGCCGTCGACCACGATCACCTCGGCGCAGTGCTGCGCGATCCGCCCCAGGTACTCGGCCAGTCCCTCCCGCTGCGCCCCGTCGCGCCAGCGGATCGGCACTACATACGAGAGGTCCACCTCCCCGAACTGCATCAAATTCTCCCTCTGCTGGATGGAGAATTTGATGCAGTTCGGCAGGGCACGGCTTGGGGTTACGCAGCGGCGGCGAGGAGTGGGGCGCGCAGCGAGCTCTCGCTGCGCTCCCAGGCGGCCATCAGGTGGCTCGCCCAGCGCGCCTCTAACTGCAGCAGGGCGCGGGCGCCGAAGAGGATGTCGGCGGCGACCGCGGGCTCCTCGGCGGCCAGGCCGCCGGCGAGGTCCCAGGCGGCGATGTTCTCGTGGACGGCATCGGCCTCGACGTGCTCGTCGTAGAAGTGGGTCGCCTCGCGGCCGAAGCCGAGCCGGCGCAGGGCGTTGCCATAGCGGCGGTTGGGGATCGAGGAGGTCATCTCGAAGGCCGCCAAGTGGCCGACGATCGCGCCGCGCCAGCGCCGGTGCAGGCCGAAGAGGCTCATCAGGTTGACCGTCGCCAGCGTCACCGCCGGCAGCCGGTCGAGGTAGGCGCCGTAGGGGGGGTCGAGGCCGAGCGCGGCCATCGTCTTCGCGAAGAGCACCGAGTGCATGCGCTCGGCGCTCCCTCCCCCGTACTCGTCGGCCTGGATCTCGAGCAGCGCCGCCTTCGGTCGCGGCGAGAGCCGGGGGATCGCCCACGAGTGCGGGTCGGCCTCCTTCAGCTGGTAGGCGGAGCGGTGGACGACGTGCTCGAGCATCTGCTCCAGCGTCCCCTGCGTCTCCATGTAGCGCGAGAGCGGCGGCCCGGGGTCCTCGGCGACGATCCCCTGCAGCGTGTCGGGAACCGAGCGCAGCTCCTCTTCGCTCGCCGGCGGCACCAGCTCCGCGACGGCCGCCTCGAAGGGCCGCTCCAGCGCGGCCCGGAAGGCGAGCAGCGAAGGAGCCCACTCCCAGACCTCGTCGACTCCCTGAATGCCGGTGTAGTGGATCTCGTAGGCGACGTAGAGCGCCAGCTGCAGGTCCTCGTCGCCGATCGGGTCGAGGGAATCGACCCGCCCCGGCGCCTCCAGCCCCTCCCCCGGCGGCTCTTCCAGGGCCGCGAACAGCCGCTCGCTCAGCGGGCCCCGCGGCGCGGGCATCTCGATCAGCCGGCCGGCCATCGCTCCGGGGCGCTCGGCGCTTCGAACCCGATCAGCTTGTGGGTGCCGTCGCAGAACGGCCGCATCCGCGACTTGCCGCAACGGCAGAGCGCGATCGTCTGCCGCTCCAACTGCAGCTCGTTTCCCTCCTGGTCGGTGACGACGAAATCGCCGCGGATCAGGTACGGCCCGTCGGGATACGGGGTGATGGTGGCGCGGGGCGAAGGGTCGGTGCTCAACTGGTCTCCTCCGAACCTGCATACCCATAGACGGCATTGGTAAATCCCTCATTTCCATGGGTAAAAGAAAGGCATGAACGATGAGCCCACCTCTACCCCGAACGAAGCCGGCAACGGCCATGCGTACGACTCGATCCGGGCGGAGATTTCGCGCGAAATGGTCCGCCTGTACAAGGAACTATTCGGGCGCGGCCCGACCAAGGCGCGGACCGAGTTCGCCGGTCCCGACATCGTCCTCTGCTCGCTGGAGAACACCTTCACCCCGGCCGAGCGCAGCCTCGCCGAAATGGGCGAGCACCAGCGCCTGCGCGACACGCGGATGTACTTCCAGGCGGCAACCGCCGACAAATTCCGCGAGATCATCGAGCGGCTGACCGGCCGCAAGGTGCGCGCCTTCATCAGCGGCCTCGATGCCGACGCCGACATCTGCTCCGAGGTCTTCTACCTCGAGGACGGCCACACCGGGGGTTGATTCGGATCTCGCCGGCAGGGGTACCTGACGGGGGCAGGGTCGGGGGTGGCAACCAAGCCGTCCCGGCACTTCACCACCCCACGGAACGCGCCGCACCTCCTGGTGCCGGGCGGATCGCCAGGGATCCGTCAAGCAATCGCTAGGAGGACTTCGATGGAACGCGGACCAATCCCGCTCAACCTGCACGCTGCGCTCGAGCCGCTGATGGCGGTGATAGTCATCGCCGCGCCCTGGATCTTCCAGTTCAGCGAAACGACCAGCGCCACCGTCATCTGCGTCGCCGTCGGCGTGACGATGCTCCTGGTCGGCTCGATGACGGCGCTGATGACCCGCTGGGACCGCAGCGAAGCCGAACCGACCTATACGCGCGAACGCGGCGCTCCCCGCGACCGCCGCGTCGCCCACTAGGCAGGGGGCCAGCCGCCTCTTCGTTCAGCGAGTCTGTGAAAACCCTTGCTCTACGAGGAATTTCACAGACTCGCGTTCGCTAGACGGGCTGGATCGTCCAGATGACGACGTCCTGGCGGGGGGAGAAGTGCAGCAGCGGCTCGCCCTCCAGCTCGATCCCGAACGGCATCGCCATCGTGTTGGTCTCGATCTCGGCCCAGCCGCGCCGCAGCGGCCAGGGCGGGTGGTGGATGTCGCCGCGCTGGATCCGCCCCTCGTCGTCGAGGGTGTAGAGGCAGTAGCGCTCGGTCAGCCAGCGCTCCAGCGAGCCTTCGCGGATCGGCAGCTCGTCGCCTTCGGCTCCGTACTTGGCGACGAAGTAGGCGGGCGGCCCGTCGTGGGAGGTCCGCAAGAGGTCGTAGCTGATCCCTTCCTCGTCGCGGTCGATCCGGATCCGCGAGCGGAAGTAGGGCAGCCGGTAGCTCCGCCGCGCCGCCCACACCGCCGCCGAGCTGTCGGCGTCGAGGCTGAGGAAATAGATGCCGGGCTTGCCTTCGACGCTGACGTAGGTGCGGACGTTCAGCTCCGGGAAGGTCGAGATCCCCGGCGCGGGCACGGTCCCTCGCAGCCTCAGGCCGCGCACGCAGAAGGGCGTGACGCCGAGCCAGGCGGTGCCCTCATAGGTGTCGACCGGCAGCTGTGGCGGGACGACCTCGCGCAGCGCCTCCTCGGGCACCGGCCAGTGGGCGAAGAGGAGGTCAAGCCAGCTCTGCCCCATGAACCAGGGCCGCCGCGGCAGCTGCCAGGGCCGGTGGCCGGTCTCGGCGAGGACGGCGCGCTGGCGGAAGGAGTCGGAGACGAGGGTGGCTGGCCGCAGCGCCGTCTCCCCCACGTCCTGGAGGAGGCCGAGGCCGCGCACCGCCCTCACCTCTCCTCTTCGCCGATCCGCATCCGGATCGATTCGACCCATTCCGGGTCGAGCGGCTCGACCGCGACCACGCGCTGGGGAAAGACGAGCAGCGCCCCGTGGTCGGCGTCGAGGTCGCAGTCGTCGCTGAGGTCGCCGGCCAGCTCGACCACGACTTTCCCGTCGACTTCCGCGTCGTCTTTCCAGGCGAGGTAGCGGTAGAGGCCCTCGCGGCTGGGGAAGACCGCGACCCCACGCCGCTGGGTCTGGTGGATCTCGCCGCTGCCCTGGCAGGCAGGGCAGGCCTGCTCGAAGCGGACCCGCCCCTGGCAGGCAGGGCAGTCCGGGTCCGCCCCCGCCTCCATGCAGGAGAAGCACTCGTACACGGTCGTGCCGCTGCCGCTGCACTTGTCGCAGCGGCCGTATTCGGGCTCGCCCCAGGGTTCACTCACCTGGTTGTCGGGGTCGAGCAGGACGCCGGGGTCCTCCCCCGCGGGGTGGCAGTGGAAGTAGGTGCGGTGGTTCCCCTGCGCCATCGAGGCCGGCGGCGACGGCTAGGTGCCGTCGCCGTTTTTCCGCTCCTCCTTCGCTGCCGCCGCGGCTTCCTCGAGGCGCTCGGCCTCGCGCTCGGTCGCCGCCGCCTCCTCTTTGGCCTCGATGCTCTCTTCCTTGGCCTCGAGCTTCTCCAGCTGCGCGGTCTTGTTCGCTTTCGCGTTCGTGCGTTTGGCTTTCGCCGCCGCTTTCTTGGTTTTCTCCTTTTTCTTCGCCTCGGCTTTGGCGGCGCGGGCCTCGCGTTCGCGGCGGCGCTTCTCGGCTTTGCGCCGCTCCTGCTCGGCTTTGCGCCGGGCTTCGGCCGCGGCCTCCTCGGCGGCTTCGCTCGCTTCCGCCTGGCGCTCCTCGGCCTCGCGCTCCTGCACCTCGGCTTTCTCGCGCAGGGCGACGGCGCGTTCGCGCTCTTTGGTCGCCAGCAGCTCGGTCCGGCCCTGTTCCCGCAATTCCTCGTCGCGGAAGAGGACGCCGGTGGCGCTGCGGGCGCCCGCCTCGGCCCGGTCGAGCAGGTGCTTGGCGCTGGAGTCGGAGCCGCCGAGGGCGCCCAGCGCGACGTCGAAGGGCGCCCGCGCCAGCTTGATCGACGAGTCGAAGATCGTCCTGGGGATAGTGGGCATCGCCATCAGTTCTCCTCCTTCGGGTCGATCGCCGCGGCGGCCTCTTCGGCGCGGTCGGCTTCGCGTTGCAGCTCGGCCGCCTCGCGCTTTGCCTCGCTTTTCTCGGCTGCGGCCTGCTGTTTTTTGGCCTGGGCGCGCTGCTCGCCGGCGAGGCGCTCGCGCTCGGCCTGGGCTTTGTCGACCTGCGCCTGCTGGGCGGCGACGCGCTCCTCCTCGGCGCGCTTGCGCTCGGCCTCCTCTTCGGCGGCGATCTCCTGCGCCTCCAGTTCGACCTCGCGGCGCTCGGCTTCGGTCTCCGCCCGCTCGGCCTCGACCTCGGCTTCCTGCTCTTTGCGCTCGGCCTCGGCGGCCTGCTCGGCCGCCTCCGCCTGGGCGTCGGCCTGGACCTCCTGCAGCTGCCCCTCGCGGTGCAGGTCTTCCCGTCCGGTTGCCGCTCCGACCAGCTGCTTCGCCCGGCCTACGACCTTGCCAAGGGGTCCGCCGGCGACGCGCTCTTGCTCGCTCAAGACCGTTTTCCTTTCACGATTCGTCTCTCGATCCCATCGCCCTCCGTCTACCCGAACGAAGGTTCGGCCGAACCGTGCGCCGCCTCACATTCGCCCCTCACCGGCCGACGGGACGATTTCCGGATACATAGGGCGGATTTCGTCCCGTCGGCGGGAGGTCAGTAGCGGAGGATCGCGGCGACCCCTTCGGCCTCGGCCAGCGGCGCGGCGAGCTCGTCGCGGACGATCGTCACCTGGGCGCTGCCGGCGAGCGCGGCGCGGATCAGGCCCTCGGCGTCGGCGTCGACCGCGGCGTCGAAGACGAGGTGGTCGACCCGGCCTTCGCGCAGCGCCTCCCTCGTCTCCTGGATGCCGGCCGAGCCGCGGCTGCCGCCCTTGGCCTCGCCCAGCGCCCGCTCGACCACGGCACGGTCGCGCTCGCTGTCGAGCCGCTCGATCACGTCGACGACGACTTCGTTCAGCTTGCCCTTGGGCGCGGAGATCAGGTCCTGCTCTCCGCCCAGCTCCAGCTTCGCCTTGGCAGAGCCGAAGCCCGCGTTGAAAGCCTCGACGTCTTTGGCCGGGCCGAAGGCGACGACTTGGTCGATGCCGTTCTCCTCGAGGGCGCGCGCGGCGAGGCCGCCGCACTCGTTGAGGAAGCGCTGGCGGTTGTGTTCGAGCCGTTCGTCGTACTGGTCGTGACCGGAGGAGCTGACTCCCTGGGCGCGGGCGGGGTCGTTGCTGCTCTGCGATTTGCGCTCGCGCCAGTCGAGGCTGAAGACGCTGAGTTCCCAGTCCTCGAGCTCGTCCAGGGCGCCGTCGGCGCAGCTCAGCAGGCGCACTCGCTCGGAGGAGATCAGGGCTACGCCGCGGGCAGCGCCCCGGCAGCAGAGGGCGATCGACGGCGCCACCACCGGCTCCGCCCCGAACTCGACGCAGGCGTCCGCGGTCGGCGGCGTCCCGGTCCCCCACCAGTGCTCGATCCCTTCCTTCTCGGCGACCTCGACGAAGCCGACTTCGCCGCGCGGCGGCGGGCGCAGGTCGCCGTCTTCGAAGCGCTCCATCACCCGTTTCGCGGTTGCGCGCAGCGCCACCCGCGGGTCGTGCTCGTCTTCCCGATGGGCCTCGAGCACCGCATCGAGCCCGTTCCGCAGCTCGGTCCTCCAGGCGCCGGTGCGATCGGCGGGATCGAAGCCCAGATATATAGAGAGCACTCCCAGATCGGGTCGCCATTCGCTGACTTCGCGAATTTCCTCCAAGGTCGGTTGGCTCATCTGCTCACTCCTCCTCGATCGGGTGCGCCTCGGCTACCCCGCCGCGCCCAACCCAGAAACCCTCCCCGCTTGGCGAACTGCATCAAATTCTCCACCCAGCAGAGGGAGAATTTGATGCAGTTCGGGAGAGGGGGTGCCGGGGTAGGCAGATGGCATGGAGCCACGACTCGATACGCCTATACCTGGGCCGCCGCGGCCGGACCCGCGGCCGCCTTCGCCTACGCCGGAGCCAGGACCACCTGGGCCGCCACCTGACGATCCGGCGCCGCCACGGCCCGATCCGGGGCCGCCGGAGCCGCAGCCGCCGATCGATCCGCCCGAGCCGCACCCGCCGGCGCCGGAGATCCTCGCCTAACGCGCCGGAGCGCCCACGGGCTCCTCGTGCGGGAGCACCGCCTCGGCTGCCTCGTCCGGCGTTAGGTCCGAATAGAGCACGCGGATCGCGACGAAGGCGAGGGCGGCGCCCACCAATTGCGCGGCGATGAAAGCGGGCACCGAGGCCGGGGCGATCCCGGCGAAGGTGTCGGAGAAGACGCGGCCGACGTCGATCGCCGGGTTGGCGAAGCTGGTCGAGCTGGTGAAGAAGTAGGCGGCGCCGATGTAGGCGCCGACCGCGGCCGGCGCCGTCTCGCCCCGCCGGGTCCGCGCCAGCGCGAAGATCACCAGCAGCAGGCCCAGCATCGCCACCACCTCCGCGAGGAGGTGGGCCGGCGAGGCGCGGTGGTGGGTGGAGATGCTGATCGCCGAGAGCGAGAACATCGCGTTGGCGAGGACGGCGCCGGCGATGCAGCCGCCCACCTGCGCGGGGATGTAAGCGAGGCCGTGACGCCAGTGCACACCGCCGAAGGCCGTATCCACCAGCGAGACGACCGGGTTGAAGTGCGCTCCGGAAACCGGGCCGAACATGAGAATGAAGGTGAAGAGGCCGGCCGCCGTCGCCGCAGCGTTCTCGAACAGCTGCAGCCCGGTGTCGCCAGGCGAGAGCGATGAGGCCGCGATCCCCGACCCGATCACCGTCGCCGCCAGGAAGGCGGAGCCGAGGAACTCGGCGAAGAGCCGGCGGGGCAGCGGCGCATCCGTCATGGCCGCGACCCTATTCCATTGACACTTGTCATTTCAATAGATATATGTGAATAGATGCCTACCGAACTCGAGCTAGCTCCGAAGACCAAGCGCCCGGCCGGCGAGTGCTGCTCGGAGGCGCTGGTCCATCCCGACGTCTCCCCCGCGCGGGCAGAGCGGATGGCGGCGATCGCCAAGGCCCTCGGCGACCCGATCCGGCTGCAGCTGGTCGACGTCCTGCGCAAGCACGCCGGCAAGGTCTGCGTCTGCGAGCTGGTGCCCCTCTTCGATCTCTCCCAGCCGACCGTCTCCCACCACCTCAAGGTCCTGCGCGAGGCCGGCATCGTCGCCTCCGAGCGGCGCGGCCTTTGGGCCTACTACTACGTCCTCCCGGGCGCCCTGGACGAACTTGGGGCCTGGCTTCCCGGCTGTTGCGCGCCCGAGTCGTGCAACTGCGAGCGCAATGGCTAACGCCCTCTTCGTCTGCCTCCACAACGCCGGCCGCTCGCAGATGAGCCAGGCGCTGTTCGAACGCGCCGCGGCCGGCCGCCACGGCGCCCGCTCCGCCGGGACGACGCCCGGCGACCGCGTCCACCCCGAGGTCGCCGAGGCGATGCGCGAGCTGGGGATCGAGATCGGCGATCGCCGCCCCCACCGCCTCACCCAAGAGGACGCCGAGTGGGCCGACGTGGTGGTGACGATGGGCTGCGGCGACGAGTGCCCCTACGTCCCCGGCCGCCGCTACCTCGACTGGGACCTGCCCGACCCGAAGGGCCAGCCGCTCGACGCGGTGCGGGCGACCCGCGACGAGATCGCCGCCCGCGTCGAGGAGCTGGTGGCCGAGCTGGATCAGGCTCCCGCCGCGCCCGAGTAGCGCAGCGACCCCGGCGTGTCGAGGTCCTCGCCGGTCTCCAGCAAGGTCTTCAGGCCGGAGAGGATCATCGGCCAGCCGCCGTACAGCTCGCTGTTGGCGTCCTCGCCGAGCTGGTCGTGGGTGACCCGCAGCCGGCAGGAGGTGCCGACCGGCTCGATCTCCCAGGTCACGCGCGAGGTGCCTTCGCTCTTCACCTGGTCGCTCCAGAGCGCGTTGAAGCTCTGCACCAGCCGCCGCGGCGGGTCGACCTCGAGGTTCTCGCCGCTGGCGATGTCGATCACCCCCGGTACCGCGGACTTGTACGCGGAGCCCTCGGTCCAGTCGGAGACGGTCCCCACCCCGAAGCTGTAGCGCTTGCGCATGTCCTCGCTGGTGATCGCCTCCCAGAGGCGCTCCGGCGTCGTCTTGACGTAGATCTCGAACACGGTCATCGACCCGCGCCCGCCGACCACTGCGTAAGCCTGGTCCTCGCTCATCGTTGGTCCTCCTCGTTCTCGCTGTTCTCGATGTCTCGCTTCAGCTCGCTGAGCGCCGAGGCCCAGGGCTCCGCGTACTTGCCCACCCAGCGGTCATGGATGAGCCGGATCGGGACGGGGTTGAGGAAGTGCAGCTTCTCGCGGCCGCGCCGCCTCGTCGTCACCAAGCCCGCCTCCTCGAGCACCCGCAGGTGCTTCATCACGCCGAAGCGGGACATCGGCAGCTCTGCTTCGAGCGCGCTCAGCGACTGCCCGTCCCGCTCGAAGAGCCGGTCGAGCAACTCCCGGCGGGTCGGGTCCGCCAGCGCCTTGAAGACCTCGTCCATGGGCAGGACTATAGGTGACTATTTAGTCACCTGTCAAGGCCCACCTCGTCTGCCTTTCCACATCGAGGCATGTGGACGAGCACGGTCAACTCTCTACAGCCGTCGCTCTAGGGTCGGTGAACGTTCAGGGTTCCTCACGGGAGGCGCCCGTTTCTCGGGCATAGGGATGATCGAAAACCAGATCGTCCAGAACATCGCCAAAGCCCTGCACCGGCTGCACGATCGTCGGCATCGCGCCGAACCTCGTCTACGGCAACGGCAGCGAAGCGAACATCGCCACCGGCCCGATGCTCCACCACGCGGTGTTCGCCGCGCAGTCGAGCGGCAAGAGCGACGTCACCTGCGGCAACAGCGGCCCTGGTCTGCTCGGCGAACGCTTCTTCGCCTCCGGCAACGAGCGCACCGCCGTCGACCTCAGCTCGCTGCCCTACGGCTACAAGGTCAACAGCACCGAGACCTGGAACATGATCGTCGACCTGGCCAACTGGGAAACGACGTCGAAGACGGTCTACATTCGGATGACCTACAAGTACGCGACCGGCACCGACTCGACCAGCCGCTCGCCGCTGCGTCCGGTCTGGCTCGACCAGGCGGGCTGCAGCATGACCTCGCTGATCACGGTGCCGGAAGGCCTTAGCGACACCCATTACGAATGGAAAGCGACCTTCGGCGGCAAACTGATCGCCGCGGCCGGTCACATCCACGACTACGGGGTGCGCGAGGAACTCACCAACAAGAGCGCGGGCGAAGCATTGCTGTGCAAATCCGAAGCGGGGTACGGCGGCACCGGCTACGTGACCCCCGACGGGATGGAACACATCTCCTCGATGGGGGTCTGCACCGGCAACCCGATCGCGACGGTCAGCAAAGGGCAGACGCTCCGCCTGCACACCATCTACGACAACACGTCGGGGATGCCGATCGAAGACGCGATGGGGATCATGATCGCCTACTTCGGCTAGCCCGAAAGCGGCAATCGCGGTACCGGAGCCGGCCCCTCGGGGCCGGCTCTTTTCGTGGCGGTCGAACCAGCTAGAGCGACGCGCTGCCGCCGATGACGGTCTCGCAGCGCCCGCCGACCCAGACCGCGCCGTCCTCGTCCTGGGCGATGTGGACGCGGCCGGCGCGGCCGAGCGCCCCTCCCTGGCTGGCCACGTACGGCGCGGCGAGCCGGCCGCTGCCGAGCAGCCACTGGGCGAGGGAGGCGTTGAGGCTGCCGGTGACCGGGTCCTCCATCGCGGGCCCGTTGATCGGCGCGAAGGCGCGCACCTCGATCGCCGCGGGCGAGCCCGGCGGGTAGAAGCCGGCGACGCCGAGGTCGAAGTCGAGCGAGCGCGGCGACTCCATCTCCAGCACCCGCTCGGCGCTCTCCAGCAGGACGGCGATCCACTCGGGACCGTTGGCGACCCACTCGACCGCGAGCACCTCGGCCGGGTGGAGATCGAGCGCGGCGATCGCCCGCGTCGCCTCCTCCTCCGAGGCCGGCCCCGAGCGGGTCAGCGGCGGCGCCGCGAAGGCCAGCCCCTCCTCCCCGCGCCGAACCCGCACCAGCCCCGCCTCGGACTCCTGCACGACCTCCCCCGCATCGCGCGGCTCTCCCCCGGCCTCGAGCCAGGCGTGGCAGGTGCCGAGCGTCGGGTGCCCCGCGAACGGCAGCTCCACCACCGGCGTGAAGATCCGCACCCGGTAATCGGCCTCGGGACTACTCGGCGGCAGCACGAAGGTCGTCTCCGAAAGGTTCGTCCAGCGCGCGAACCGCTGCATCTCCTCACTCGAAAGGCCCTCCGCGTCGAGCACCACCGCCACCGGGTTCCCCGAGCAGGACCCGCTGCCGAAGACGTCAACCTGAGAGAAGCGACGACTCACGCAGCGAGGTTCGCGTCAGCGGGCACGATGTGCTCCACCTCGGCCTCGCGTTCGAGCGCGAATGGGATGCCCTCTTCGACCAGCTTCACGAGTTCGTCATAGGTATCAGCGACGGCAGTCCAACCCTTCACATCGGGTGACCTTGCCCACCAACCCTCTGGCTCGTGGTGATAGATGACACGAATCGGCTCCATTCAATCCTCCAGGTCAGAGTAGCTTCCGCGCCTCGGACTCCGCAAGACCGACGTCGTCGAGAAGGATCTCGCGCACCACATGGGGCGGGACGGTTGCTTTGTCATGAAAGGCAAACAACAGCGGCGGGTAGTCAGGCGACATCAGACGTCGATGCGAGCCAGCCTGGCGCACAACTCGATACCTAAACGGCTTGCGTTCTAGGGTCGCTAACAGCTTCTTGGCCTTGACTGATGGAAAGCGGCGGCTCACCTCCCCCTAAGGGATGAGGAGCCGCAATCTCTCCCCCTACATCCGGTACACGGGAGCCGCCAAATCCGCAAGCGGTGCGTTGGCGGAAGCGGCGAGGGCTTGGCTGAGGACCTGGCGGGTGTCGCGGGGGTCGATCACGCCGTCGTCCCAGAGGCGGGCGCTGGAGTAGAAGGGGCGGCCCTGGCGCTCGTACTGCTCGCGTAGCTCGGCGGCGATCTCGGGCTGGCCGACCTCGTTCATCACCGCCTCCGCCATCTCCCCTCCCATCACCGAGATGCGGGCGTTGGGCCACATGAAGAGGAAGCGGGGCGAGTAGGCGCGGCCGCACATGCCGTAGTTGCCCGCCCCGAAGGAGCCGCCGACTATGACCGTGAGCTTGGGGACGCGGGCAGTGGAGACGGCGGCGACCATCTTCGCCCCGTCCTTGGCGATGCCGCCCGCCTCGTACTTGGAGCCGACCATGAAGCCGGTGACGTTCTGGAGGAAGACGAGGGGGATGCGGCGGTGATCGCAGAGCTCGACGAAGTGGGCGCCCTTCAGCGCGCTCTCGGAGAAGAGGATGCCGTTGTTGGCGACGATCCCGACCGGGTGGCCGTCGAGGTGGGCGAAGGCGCAGACCAGCGTTTTGCCGTACTTCTCCTTGAACTCGCGCAGCTCGCCTCCGTCGACGATCCGCCGCATCACCTCGCGGGTGTCCCAGGGCGCGCGGGAGCCGATCGGGACGACGTCGAGGATCTCCTCCGGATCGCCGGCGGGCGGCCGCGGCTCAATCCGCTCCCAGGGCGGCGCTGGGCTCGGCGGCAGGGTGGCGACGATTTCGCGCAGGATCTGAAGCGCCTCGGCGTCGTCCTTGGCGAGATGGTCGGCGACGCCGGACTTGCGGGCGTGGACGTCGCCGCCGCCGAGCTCCTCCGCCGTCACCTCCTCCCCGGTCGCCGCCTTCACCAGCGGCGGGCCGCCGAGGAAGATCGTCCCCTGGTGGCGGACGATCACGGTCTCGTCGCTCATCGCCGGCACGTAGGCGCCGCCCGCCGTGCAGGAGCCCATCACCGCGGCGAGCTGCGGGATCTCCCGCGCCGACATCGTCGCCTGGTTGAAGAAGATGCGGCCGAAGTGCTCGCGGTCGGGGAAGACCTCGTCCTGCAGCGGCAGGTAGGCGCCGCCGGAGTCGACCAGGTAGATGCAGGGGAGGCGGTTCTGCAGCGCCACCTCCTGCGCGCGCAGGTGCTTCTTCACCGTGATCGGGTAGTAGGTGCCGCCTTTGACCGTGGCGTCGTTGGCGACGACGACGCAGCGGCGGCCGCTGACGGTGCCGACCCCGGTGACGATCCCCGCCCCCGGCGCCGCGTCGTCGTACATCCCGCGCGCGGCCAGCGGCGAGAGCTCGAGGAAGGGCGTGCCGGAATCGCAGAGGCCCTCGATCCGCTCACGCGCGGTCAGCTTGCCGCGGCCGCGGTGGCGCTCGACCGCCTGCGGCCCGCCGCCGGCGCGGACCCGCTCCAGCTCCGCCTCGAGCTCGGCGATCAGCTCGAGGTGCTTAGTGCGGGAGCTCTCGGCGACGGTGGCCATCAGGCGGCCTCTCCCTTCTCGGAGTCGTCGCGCCAATCCACCGGTCCGGCGACGAGGGTGTGCGAGCCGAGCGGCCGTCCCAGCACCTCCTGGGCTGCCCGCGAGGCGGCGATCAGCTTCTCGAGGTCGATCCCGGTCTCGATCCCCATCTCGTGCAGCATCGAGACCAGGTCCTCGCTGGCGACGTTGCCGGTGGCCCCGGGCGGCACCGGGCAGCCGCCGAGCTCGCCGAAGCTCGACTCGAAGGAACCGACGCCCGCCTGCAGGGCCGCCAGCACGTTCGCCAGCCCTTGGCCGCGGGTGTCGTGGAAGTGGGCGGTCAGCTCGACCCCCGGCACTTCGTCGGGGGCGCGGTCGAAGAAGTCGCCGACCTGCAGCGGGTTGGCCATCCCGGTGGTGTCGCCGAAACCGATCTCGACCGCGCCGAAGCTCGCCAGGCGGCGGGCGATTTCGAAGACGCGCTCGGGCGGCACGTGGCCCTCGTAAGGGCAGCCGAAGCTGGTACTGATCACGCCCTCGCAGCGCAGTCCCTCCTCGGTCGCGCGGGCGAGCACGCGCTCCAGCCCGGCCAGCGACTCCTCGACCGAGCGGTTGACGTTGCGGCGGTTGTGGGTCTCCGAGGCGGAGAGGAAGACGTTGACCTCGTCGATCCGGTCGCGCACCTGCAGCGCCGCCTCGAGCCCGCGCTCGTTCGGGACCAAGACCGAGACCGAGACCTCGTCGGGGATCTCGGCCCGTTCCAGCACCTCGCGCCCGTCGGCCAGCTGCGGCACGACGTCGGCGCGGACGAAGCTCGTCACCTCCAGCCGCCGCAGCCCGGTGCGCGCCAGCATCTCGACCAGCCGCACCTTCTCAGTCGTAGGGATCGTCTCCGGCTCGTTCTGGAAGCCGTCGCGCGGGCCGACCTCGCGGATCTTGACGGCGGTCGGGAGTGCCATCAGCCCACCTAGGCCCCCAGCGCCCGCGCGATCACCATCTGCTGGACCTCGTCGGTCCCCTCGCCGATCGTGAGGATCTTCGCGTCGCGGTAGAAGCGGCAGACCGGGTACTCCTCGATGTAGCCGTAGCCGCCGTGGATCTGCACCGCCTCCTCGCAGCAGCGCACGGCGAGGCGGCCGCTCTTCAGCTTCGCCTGGGCGGCGGTGAGGCTGAAGTTCTCGCCGCGGTCCTTGAGGCGAGCGGCTTTGTAGACGAGCAGCCGCGCGGCCTCGATCTCGGTCGACATGTCGGCGAGCTTGGCCTGGATCGTCTGGAAGCGGGAGATCGACTGGCCGAAGGCCTGGCGCTCCTTCGCGTAGGCGAGCGCCTCGTCGAGGGCCCCTTGGGCGAGGCCGACCCCCATCGCGGCGACGCCGATGCGGCCGATGTCGAGCACCTGCAGGAACTGGCGGAGGCCCATCCCGCGCGGGCCGAGCAGGTTGGCCTCCGGGACGCGGCAGCCGGTGAAGGCGAGCGGCCGCGTGTCGGAGGCGTTCCAGCCCATCTTGCGGTAGGGCTCGCCCTGCTCGTAGCCGGGGGTGCCGTTGGGGACGATCAGGTTGGAGATCTCATCGGGGCCGGTGCGGGCGGTGATCGAGACGACGCCGGAGATCTCGGTGCCGGCGTTGGTGATGAACTGCTTGGCGCCGTCGATCACCCATTCGCCGCCGTCGAGGCGCGCCTTGGTGCGGACGTTGCCGGCGTCGGAGCCGGCCTCGGGCTCGGTCAGGCCGAAGGCGCCGAGGATCTCGCCCGAGCAGAGCCGCGGCAGCCACTCCTCTTTCTGCGCCTCGTCGCCGAAGAGATAAATGGGTTGCGTGCCGAGCGAGGTATGGGCGCAGACGGTGATCCCGACCGATGAGTCGACCCGGGTCAGCTCCTCGACCGCGAGCGCGTAGGCGAGCGAGTCGCCGCCCCCGCCGCCGTAGCGCTCCGGGAACGGGATCCCCATCAGGCCGAGCTCGGCGAGCTTGGCGACGATCTCGTAGGGGAAGCGCTTCTCGCGGTCGAGATCCTCGGCGACCGGCGCCACCTCGCCGGTGGCGAAGTCGCGCACGGTGCGCTGGATCAGGCGGTGCTCGTCGCCGAGCTCGAAGTCCATCCGCCTAAGTTACCGAATCGTCATTCTAAATTCGAAGGTTCGTTCGGTTTTCGGCTACCTTGTTGCAATGCCGCTGCCCTCCCCCCCGACCCGGCCGGCACTGCGCGCCCGCTACGAGGCGCGGCGGCGTGAGGTGATCGACACCGCCGCCGAGCTCTTCGCCGAACGCGGCTACGACGGCGCCTCGATGAGCGAGCTGACCGCCGCGACCGGGCTCGCCGCCGGAGGTCTCTATCACTACATCGAGGGCAAGGACGACCTCTTGATCGCGATCTGCGACGAGCTGCTGGAACCGCTGCTGGAGCGGGCACGCGAGATCGTCGCCGCCGACGCGCCCCCCGTATCTCAGCTGCGCCAGCTGGTCGAGGCCTGGGTAACCCACGTCGTCGCCCACCGCCACCACATGCTCGTCTTCACCCAGGAGCGCCAGGCGATCGAGCGCCAGGCCCGCTGGCGCCGCGTCCGCTCCCAGCGCAAGGCCTTCGAGAAGATCCTCGACGACGTCCTCGTCCGTGGCGAGGCCGACGGCTCGATGACCTTCGCCGACCGCCGCCTCTCCCTCCTCGCCCTGCTCGGGATGGTCAACTACACCCCCCAGTGGGTCCGCCCCCACGGCCGCCTCTCCCCCGCCGAGATCGCCGAGGGCTACTGCGCGATGGTGCTGAGCTCGCCTTCTTCCTGAACCTGGATCCACCGTTCGAGCAGCGGGTCCACCAGCATCGGTTGCCCTCCCACGCGGACGACCTCGCCGTCCCGCATCAACCCCTTCAGGCCAGACTGGGCCTGCCCCTTGTTGAGGCTGAAGGCTCTCAGCGTGCGCTGGTTGAAAAGCGTCTCCTCGCTCAACGCCAGGGCCTTCAGCACCCGTCTCTTGTTTGCGGTCCCCGCGGTGCCTTGCCAGGTTGCCTCAAAGCGCTCTTTCGTCTCCCGGTCGACCTGTCGCAACGCTTTCTCGAGGACCTCGGCATCCGCTGCTCCCCCGTCAGGGGTGCACTCCCAGGCGTGATGTGCCAACAACATCGCCCGTTGCGGATGACCTCGAACCAGATCGAGCAGCGGATCCAGCGCCTCGCCCATCTCTTTGCCGGTTTGTGAAAAGCGATCGGCTATGTAATCGCCCAGGTCAGCGCCAGGCAGAGGCTGAAGGTAGACGGGCCGCGCCTGGTCGAACAGTGGCCGCTCTCGGTTGTCGAAGTACTCCTCCAGCAGTGACTGTTCGGATCCCGAGAAGATGTAGCTCGCGGCGTCTCGGTGAAACTGAATTTTGCTGCGCAGAAGGCCGTCCAGATCCCCCTCGGCCCGTAGGAAGTCTTGGAACTCGTCGAAGATGACGAGCGTCCTTTCCCCGCTGGCCTCGAACACCTTGCGAGGAAGATCCAGAAGATCCGCCAGTCGCTGCATCGCATCGGTGCCCGCGAACTCGAATTCCCCTCCGACTCCCCCCGGCGCCGCTTTCACACGCGCCCGCCAGCTGCGCCGCATCCTGGAGAAGAGTTGCTGGACCGTTCCCTTCAAAGCCTCGCCATAGGCCTCCTCGATTCGACGTGAGACCTCCGTCGGCGTCGTCGCGAGCAGGAAGTCCACGTAAACGGTCCTGAAGCCCGCCTGTTCCGCTTCCTCGCGCAGCTTCATCAGGACACTCGTCTTCCCGTAACGGCGGGGCGCCTGGAGACGGGTGTTGTGCGCCCCTTCGGCCAGCTCGAGCAGCTTCCGAAGCTCCTCCTCGCGATCTACGAGATCCCGTGAGGGCACCGGATCGTCGTAGATAAAGGGATTCAGCTGAACCATCGGTAAGTGAACTTTACCAGATGGTATAGATTCTCTTTACTGCCTGGTAGTCCTGATCTATACTGTTAGAACGGTCGAGCGAGGAGCAGCGCTACCGCCAAGGCGATCGCGAAGGTCAGAAAGGCCGTCTTGAACGGGGCGGGCGGGGCGGGACGGATCATGGCCCGAAAGTAGCTGCTTAGCTGCGAATTGCCTGTGCAAAAGAGCACAGATTGATTTGCATCACATTGAGCAGGTTTTTCACCTCTGGATCGCGAAGCGTCTCCAGCTCGATTTGGCGCTCGGCGTCGTAGGAGGAGGTCGGGACGGGGCCGGCGGCTGGGTGGCAGCCGATCTCGGTCCAGCCGCGCGGCAGGGCGCGGATCAGCTCGATCAGGCGCTCGGGGGTGATCCCCTCCGGGAACGGTTCTCCCTTGCCGCTCTGGCCGTAGAAGCCGCCCTCGTAGCGAATCGCGCGGTTGCGGAGCGGCACCTCGAGCTCGGCCGCGAGCGCCTCCGCCGCCGCCTTTGCCGGTTCGGATTCGTGGACGTGCTGGTGGGAATCGAGGTGGGTGGGATCGCGGCCGAGCAGGGCGCGGAAGCGGTCGAGCTGCGCCCGGCACTCGGCCTCGACCTCCTGCGGGTCGTCGCCGTCGCAGTGCGAGTAGGCCAGGGTCCAATCGCCGGCTTCGTAGTTCCACTCGCCGAGGTCGACGTGCAGGCCGATCGCCAGCTCGAGATGCTCGGTGGCGCGCTCGGCGGCTTCCGGAGCGGCCCCCTGCCGCACCATCAGGCTGGCGCTGGTGACGATCCCCCCCTCGTGCGCGGCGAAGATGCCGTCGTTCACGGCCTTCGAGAGGCCGAGATCGTCGGCGTTGACGACGAGGAAGCGCTGCTCGCCGCTCACAGGCCCAGCTCCTCGCTGAGTTCGACCGCCTCGGCGAGCCAGTCGTGCCGCTGTTCGGGCGGCGGCTGCCACTGCGGCGGCGCCCAGCCGAGCCACTGGATCGCCACCTGGAGGCGGGCGAGGCCGAGGTCGCGCGGCGTGAAGGCCGGGACGCCGGGCTCGGCTGCGTAGGCGGCGACGAGCGCTTCGCGATCGGCCTCGGGCCAGCCGCTGACGAGCGCGGCGAGGTCACTCAGCCCCGGTCCGGCGGCGGCGAGCTCCCAGTCGACGGGCGCCACCCGAGCCTCCCCCCCGAACTGCATCAAATTCTCCCTCCGCCAGAGGGAGAATTTGATGCAGTTCGGGGGGAAGGGGCGGTCGCATGAGGAATCGGGAGG
>JBQCIB010000006.1:0-40000 GCA_051954115.1 Solirubrobacterales bacterium
ACGGCCGCTGCCTACGTGGGTCGGGTTTTCGCAGAGGTCTTCTCTGTTGTTGTCGGCTTTGTTGTTGGGGGGTACCTGTTTCTGTTTTTTGCACTTGAAGCGGCCCGCCCGGCCGGCCGGGCGGAACTCCTCCCAGGCGAGGCCCTCCAGCGCCGCCGCCAGCTGGCGCTGGTTGCGCGCCGCCTGCGAAAGCGCGCGCAGGATGAGGATGAAGAGGACGAAGATCGCGAAGACGGCGAGGCCGAGGATGCGGCCGCCGTTGCCCTTCTCGAAGGAGAAGGCGGAGAGGAGGCCGTTGACGATTTCCGTTCCGGCGACGAGAAGGAGGCCGACGCCGGCGGCGATCAGGAGCAGCACGTCGGCGTTGCGCAGCGAGTGCCGGCGCAGGGCCGCGTAGGCGATCATCGCCACGGCGATCAGCACGCCGACGGCGCGCAGCGGGGTCAGTTCGGCTGGGAAGATGCCTGCGGTCGGGACCATTTGCGCCCGGAGAATATGGCCGCTACCCCGGATGAGAGGGCGAGGCCGGCCAGCGGAAAGACGAGCGTCATCAGCACCTCGTTGCGGCGCGGGGCGGCGAGGGAGACCGCGCCGACCAGCGTGACGAGGGCGATCGGCGTCGCCAGCGCGACCAGCTCCCACCAGCGCCGGCGCAGCGCCAGCAGGGCGAAGCCCCCGAGGCCGAAGAAGACGAGGAGGATCTGGACGACGCGGCCGGCGGTCGTGTCCATCGCTTCGCCGACGCCGCTGCTCCACATGCGGCCGACCTTGCGCGCGGTCATCGCCAGGTATCCGACCGGGTCTTCACCGAAGTACTTGGAGAAGTTTTCCTTGCCGACCTTGCCGAGGGCCTGGTCCCGGCTCAGCCCGGGGTCCTTCTTCATCTCTTCTTCGGCGACCCTGTTGAAGAGCGGGGTGGGGTTGACGTCGTTGAGCGCTTCGGACTGCGGCGGGAGGCTTCGGTGGTCGTAGCGTTCGAGCAGGATCGCCTTCACCCGCTGGTATTCGCCATCGGCCGGCAGGTAGGTGCCGACGTAGAGGGCCTTGCCGCCGCCGGTCGAGATCGGGACGAGGCGGTCGAGCACGACGACGTTGCGGATCGTCCAGGGGAAGATCGGGAGGACCAGGGCGACGAGGAGGACGGCGCCCGCGGCAAAGCCTCCAGCCCAGTTGCGACCCTCCCCAGAGCCTGCGCGTTGCCACGTGACCCTGATCAGGGCGAGAACGACGAAGGCGGCGCCGACCAGCAGGTACTCGGGCCGGAACATCGCCGTGAGGCCGAAGAGGAAGCCCGGGACGGTCCACGTCCATAAGGAGCGGCGTTCGCTGGCCCAAAGGAAGGCGAGTATCGCTGCCGGCAGCGTCAGCATCGCCGGTGGCTCACTCATCAGCTCGCCGGTCGTATGGAGGAACGGCGGATATATGGCGACGGCGAAGGCGCTGAAGAGGCCGACCCAACGGCCCAGCTCTCGGCCGCCGAGCCGCCAACCCAGCGCGAAGACGACGAGGATCGTCGCGATGCCGAGCAGCGCCTCGACGATCCGGACGGTCCCTTCCCGAGCGCCGCCGGTCGCGTAGAAGGCGGCGGCGTAGATGAACGGCGCACCTGGCGACCAGTCGCTCGAGTCGTGGAATTCAGGCCCGCCGAAGCTGCCTTCTTCATATAGGGCCTTGGAGATCGCGTAATAGGCGTGGGAGTCGTCGGCCGGATTGGCGACCGGGTTGACGACCACATAGGCACGCACCGCCAGCCCCAGTAGCGCGATCGCCGCCAGCGCGATCAGCGTCCGCTTGCCATAGCGCTGCGGCAGCGTGCGGATCCAGTCGGCGACGGCGGTCAAGGCCGGCCCAGGCTATCCGGGCGCTCGGGCGGGGCGACTGGCGAATTAACCTCGCTATAGGCAGGTGAACTCGCCAGTCGTGCGGCGACCCAGGCGGTTCCGACGCTTGCGAGGGCGGCGAGGAGCGGGACGAGAACCAGGACGCGCCGCGGCGAGGCGACGAGCAGGGCGCTGATCGCCGTGATCGCCAGGAAGATCGCGCCGAGCAGCAGCGCCTCCCAGCGTCGGCGCCAGGCGAGGAGCGCGAGGCCGAGCAGGCCGAGGAGTACCAGCGCCCACTGCAGGACGACCCAAGGGAACTCGCGCATGATGTCCCGCGCCGGGTGGAACCAGATCCGCCCGACCTTGGTGGCGACGAAGCCGGCGTATTCGGCCGGCTCTTCCGAGATGTCGTCCCAGAGCTGTTCCTTGCCCATCTTCGAGAGCGCCTGGTCGCTATCCATTTCGGGGTAGCGGTGTTCGGCGAGCCGGGCGAGGATCTGCTCGAGGCGCAGGTGCTGCGCGGCGTTGGGCGCGAACAGCTGCCGGTTTTCGGCCACTACCTTTTCGCCGACCTTTTCGGGATCGCCGTCGGAGGGCAGGTAGGTGCCCGCAAAGAGCACCTGGCCGCTGCCGGTGGAGAGAGGGACGAAGCGATGAAGTGCGATCGCGTTGCGGACGCTCCAAGGGGCGATGATCACCACAAGCGCTCCGAGAAAGACCGCCCCGCGAAGCAGCGACGAGCGCCAGTCCTTCTTCACCTCCCGAGCGAAAACCAGGACCGCCACCAGGACCGCCACCCCCAGGTACTCCGGCCGCACCATCGCCAGCGCCCCGAACAGCGCTCCCGGCAGCACCCATCGACTCCATCCTCCGTCCCAAGCCCAAAGCGCCGCCAGCACGCCCCCCGACAGCAGCGTCGCCGCCAGCGGCTCGCTCATCAGCATCCCCTGGTACTCGAGCAGCGCCGGGTAGATCGCCGCCACCAGCGCCCCGACCAGCGCTGGCCAGACGATTGGCGAGTTGTGGCCCCTATAGGGGTCCTTATTCACCAATCGCTTCCCAATCAGATACGCAAAAAGCACAGACAACGCCCCCAAGACCGCCAGCACCAACCGCGCCAGCCGTTCGTGCACGCCTCCCGTCACCTCGTACAGCCCCGCCACGAACAGCGGCAGCCCCGGCGAGTAGTTGCTCGACGGCTGCGTCGCCTTCGCGCCGACCGTGAACCCGTGCCCCTCGTCGAGGTTCCGCGCGATCGCCGCGTACGCCTGTGCGTCGTAAACCGGTGCCCGTCCGTCCCAGGCTTCCCCGACCCGCAGGCCCAGCCCGAGCAGCAGCACCGCGACCAGCGCGCCGAGCCCGATCCAGCCGCCGTTTCGCTCCGCCAGTCCGCTCACCATGCCGGGATTCAACACGGACACCCGGCCGACTGAACCTCTAAGCTGCCGCCTTCATGCGAATCCTCATCCTTGGGGGCGACGGCTACCTCGGCTGGCCGACCGCGCTCCGCTTCTCGGCCCGCGGCCACGAAGTCTCCGTCGTCGACAACTTCTCGCGGCGCCGCTGGCACACCGAACACGGCACCGCCTCGCTGACCCCGATCCGGGAGCTCGACGAGCGGATCGCCGCCTGGCGCGAGGTCTCCGGCGAGCAGGTCCGCAGCTACGTCGGCGCGGTCGAGGACGGCGACTTCCTCGACGAGGTCGTCGCCGAGACCAAGCCCGAGACGATCGTCCACTACGGCCAGCAGGCCTCGGCGCCGTTCTCGATGCTCTCACGCGAGCGCGCGGTCGAAACCCAGCACGCCAACGTGATCGGCAACCTCAACCTGCTCTTCGCGATGCGCGACCACGTCCCCGACGCGCACCTGGTCAAGCTCGGGACGATGGGCGAGTACGGCCAGCCCGACATCGACATCGAGGAGGGCTATATCGAGATCGAGCACAAGGGCCGCAAGGACACGCTGCCGTTCCCGAAGCTGCCGGGCTCGCTCTACCACTGCTCCAAGGTCCACGACTCGACCAACATCCACTTCGCCTGCCGCACCTGGGGCATTCGCGCGACCGACCTCAACCAGGGTGTCGTCTATGGCGTCGAGACCGAAGAGACCGCCCGCGACGATCGCCTCGTCACCCGTTTCGACTACGACGAGCTCTTCGGCACCGTCCTCAACCGCTTCTGCGTGCAGGCGGTGATCGGCCACCCGCTGACCGTGTACGGGGCCGGCCACCAGACTCGCGGCTTCCTCAACATCCGCGACACCCTCGCCTGCGTCGAACTGGCGGCCCTGAACCCGGCCGAGCGCGGCGAGTTCCGCGTCTTCAACCAGTTCACCGAGCAATTTTCAGTGCTGGAGCTGGCGGAGCTCGTGAAGGAAGCCGGGGAGCACCTCGGCTACAGCGTCGAGATCCAGCACTACGACAACCCGCGGGTCGAGAAGGAAGAGCACTACTACAACGCGATCCACACCAAGCTGCTCGACCTCGGCCTGCAGCCGACGCTGCTGGGCGAGGAGCTGGTCGAGTCGATCATCCACGCGATCGAGCGCCACAAAGGCCGCGTGATCGACACCGCGATCGACCCGAAGACCCGCTGGAACCCGGCGAAATCGCCTGCAGGCCAGGCGTAGCGCCCGCCCTCGCCGCCCCGGAGCCTGAAGACCCGCCACTGGTACCATCGCCAGTTCCTATGCGCGCCGCCGACACGTTGATGGAATCCCTCAAGGCCGAGGGCGTCAAGGACGTCTTCGGGATCCCCGGGGGAGCCAACCTGCCCACCTACGACGCCCTCGTCGACGCGGACTTCCGCCACGTCCAGGTGCGCCACGAGCAGGGCGGCGGTCACGCGGCCGAGGGGTATGCCAAAGCTTCGGGCCGCGTCGGCGTCGCCTTCGCCACCTCCGGCCCCGGCGCCACCAACCTCGTCACCGCGATCGCCGACGCGATGATGGACTCGACCCCGACGGTCTTCATCACCGGCCAGGTCCGCACCGAGCTGATCGGCACCGACGGGTTCCAGGAGGCCGACATCCTCGGCGCCACGCTGCCGTTCGTGAAGCACTCCTTCGCGGTCACCGACCCGCGGCAGATCCCCGAGTACGTCCACCAGGCCTTCCACGTCGCCTCGACCGGGCGCCCCGGGCCGGTCCTGCTCGACATCCCGCAGGACCTCTCGCGTGCCGACATCGACTACGAGCCGCGCACCGAGCCGGTCGAGCTGCCCGGCTACAAGCCTTCGACCGAGGGCAACATCAAGCAGATCCGCATCGCCGCCAAAGCGCTCGCATCCGCCCGGCGCCCGATCTTCTACACCGGTGGCGGCGTCATCAACGGCAACGCCTCCGAGGAGCTGCGCGAGCTCGCCGGCTCCGACCGCTTCCCGGTCACCTCGACCCTGATGGGCCTTGGCGCCTTCCCAGCCTCCAGTGACCGCTTCCTCGGCATGCTCGGCATGCACGGCACCGTCGCTGCCAACTGGGCGATGGACAAGGCCGACCTGATCGTCGCCATCGGCGCCCGCTTCGACGACCGCATCACCGGCAAGCTCAGCGAGTTCGCGCCGAACGCCAAGGTCATCCACGTCGACATCGACCCGGCCGAGATCTCGAAGAACGTCGGCGCCCACATCCCGATCGTCGGCGACGTCAAGCAGGTGCTGCCGAAGCTGACCCGCGAGTACCGGGCGCTGCAGACCGACTCCTCGCGCCTGGACGAGTGGTGGAACACGCTGCGCGGCTGGCAGGAGGAGCACCCCCTCTACTACGAGCCCGGCCAGAACGGCGAGATCAAGCCGCAGTTCATGATCGAGGCGATGCACCGCGCCACCCAGGGCGACGCGATCATCACCTCCGACGTCGGCCAGCACCAGATGTGGGCGGCGCAGTACTACGGCTTCGACAAGCCGCGGCGCTGGATCAATTCCGGCGGCCTCGGGACGATGGGCTTCGGCCTGCCGAGCGCGGTCGGCGCCAAGGTCGCCTGCCCGGACGAGCAGGTCGTCTGCATCGCCGGCGACGGCAGCCTGATCATGAACGTCCAGGAGCTCGCCACCTGCGTCACCGAGGACATCCCGGTCAAGGTCTTCCTGATGAACAACGGCTACATGGGCATGGTCCGCCAGTGGCAGGAGCTGTTCTGGGACCGCCGCTACAGCTCGGTCGAGATGGGCGCCAGCCCCGACTGGGTGAAGCTGGCCGAGGCCTTCGGCGCGAAAGGGATGCGCTGCGACAACAGCGCCGACCTGGAGGAGCAGATGGTGGCGGCGCTGGAGCACGACGGGCCGGTCCTGCTCGACGTCCGCGTCGCCAAAGAAGAGAACTGCTATCCGATGATCCCGCCGGGCAACGCCGCCCGCGACATGGTCGAGGCGCCGCGGGGGGCGGTGCGCTGATGGAGGCCGGGACTTCTCAGCCGGTCAAACTCGAGGACCTGCACGTCCCCGGCCAGCTCAGCGGCCGCAAGCACATCCTCTCGATCCTGGTCGAGAACAAGCCGGGGGTCCTAGCGCGCGTCGCCGGGCTCTTCTCGCGCCGCGGCTTCAACATCGACACCCTCGCGGTCGGCCCGACCGACGACCCCAGCGTCTCGCGGATCACCCTCACCCTTGACGGCGCCGTCCACCCGATCGACCAGGTGACCAAGCAGCTGCACAAGCTCGTCAACGTGCTGAAAATCCGCGACATGGAGCCGGAGGACACGGTGGCGCGGGAGATGGCGCTGTTCAAGGTCTCCTCGGCGGTGGAGAGCCGGGCTGAGATCATCCAGTTCGCCGAGATCTTCCGGGCGAAAATCGTCGACGTCGCGCGGCGGACGATGACGATCGAGGTGACCGGCTCTGCCGACAAGATCGAGGCCTTCGAGCGGATGGTCCGCCCGTACGGCCTGGTCGAAATGGTTCGCACCGGCGAGATTGCCATTGGACGCGGTCACGACTAGTGACCTTCTCGGCGCCCTGGAGAAGGGCGCCGCACGGGGCAGGCGCACCCTCGTAAGCGTCACCAAGGAGGTCGAGGTCGACGACCCATGTGCGGTCGTGTTTTCTTCGCGCCTTGCCTCCGATCGCTGGTTCTGCTGGGAGCAGCCGGACCGCGAGTTCGCTCTGGCCGGCCTGGGCGTGGCGCACGAGGCGACCTCGCGCGGGGAGGGTCGCTTCAGAGACGTTGCCGACGAGTGCCTGCGGCTGGGCGAGCGGCCCGTGCGGGAGGAGCCGCGGGGGTTGCCGGCCGGAGCCGGGCCGGTCTGGGTGGGCGGCTTCGCCTTCGACCCGGAGGGCGGCTCGACTTCGACCTGGTCCTCGCTGGCGCCGGCCTCGCTGGTCCTGCCGCAGCTCTCGATCTGCCGCCGCGGCGAGCGCGCCTTCCTCACCGTCAACGCGGTAGTGCGGCCGGGGGAGGGGGTGGAGCGGCTGGGCGAGGAGCTGACCGGGCGCCTGGCGGCACTGCGCCTCGACGCGCCGCTGCCTCTGCTCGATCCCCACCCGACCGCCCATGCCGAGATCCGCAGCGCCCGGCCGCCGCGCGAGTTCGAGGGCGCGGTCAAGGGCGCGACGGCGCGGATCGAGGCCGGCGAGTTCAGCAAGGTCGTGCTCGCCCGCGAGGTGATCGTCAACGCCGCTGCCGCCCACGACCCGACCGCGATCTTCGGCGCGATGCGCGAGCAGTTCCCGGCCTGCTTCTGCTTCTGCTGCGGGACGCCCGAGGCGGCCTTCATCGGCGCCAGTCCCGAGCTGCTGGTCCGCCGCGCCGGCGCCAGCGTCTCCACCGTCGCCCTCGCCGGCTCGACCCGTCGCAGCTCCGACCCCGCGGTCGACGACCACCTCGGCGAGCAGCTGCTGCGCAGCGACAAGAACCGCCGCGAGCAGCGGATCGTCGCCGAGCGGATCGTCCGCGCCCTGCGCCCGCACGCGGTCTGGGTCGAGTCGGCGGCCGAGCCGGAGATCGTCAAGGTGGCGAACATCCAGCACCTGGCGACGCCGGTGATTGCCCAGCTCGCCGAACCCCACTCGGCGATCGAGATGGCCGGCCTGCTGCACCCAACTCCCGCGGTGGGTGGTGAGCCCTGGCCTGCCGCCGCCTCGGCGATCGCCGACCTCGAGGGCATGGACCGCGGCTGGTACGCCGCCCCCGTCGGCTGGATGGACGCGACCGAAGACGGCGAATTCTGCGTCGCCCTCCGCAGCGCCCTCCTCCGCGACCGCGAGGCCCACCTCTTCGCCGGCGTCGGCGTGGTAGCCGGCTCCGACCCCGAAGCCGAGCTCGCCGAGACCGAGGTCAAGCTCGGGGCGCTGCTGCCGCTGATCGCCGAGTAGGGTCTCCCGCGTGATCCGTCGCCTGGCAGGGGTGGTGCTCGCCGTGTGTGCGCTTTTGGCGTTGGCCGCTGCCGACGCCGGAGCGGAAGTGCTGTCAGGTCCGCGGCTGACGTTCATGCGGGCCAGGGACTCGCAGTTTCAGCTGGTCAGCTCCGATCCCGCCGGCCAGGACCAACAGGTGATAGTCGCCGGGTCCAATAAGAGCGAATTGCTTCCGCTTCCGTTCAGCCCGCCCGCCTGGTCTGCAGACGGCACGCGTGTCGCCTTCACCGGACTGACCCGCTCCGAAGGCGAATCTCTTCTCGACATCTACGACACGGCTGCCGATGGAAGCAACATCGCGAAGTTGCCGCGCACCAAGGACGGCATCTTTCCCGTGTTATCGCCGGACGGTCATACGCTCGCTTTCGCTCGCGAGAGAAAGCGGGAAAGAAGGCGACCTCATCGGGGCGAGGTAACGGTCTTCCGGAGCGTCTCGATTTGGCTGCTCAACATCGACAGTGGCGCCCTGCGGCAACTAACTCCTTGGCGAAACGGGCTCTCGCAGTTCCCGTCCTCTTTCAGTCCTGATGGCTCGACGCTGGCGATCACCCGAGATCAGCGCAAGGGCCGCCATAGGACGCGAGTGTCCGCGGTTGCCCTACGACTGGACGGATCGGGATCGAAGGTGTTGGCCAGGAACGCCGGGGAGGCTGTCTACTCTCCGGACGGGACGCGTCTGGCGCTGATCACCGTCGGCAAGCCGAAGACTCGTGAATCGCAGGAAGGGACCGAGACCGTGACGCCCACCGAGCTCGCTGTCGCCAACGCCGGCGGCTCCGGGTTGATCCGACTGACGCACACGCGAGCGCTCGAGCTGCAGCCGAGCTGGGACCCGTCCAGCCGGCGGCTCGCCTACACGCAGTTCCAGGCCGGTGGCGGCGAAGCGGACATCCTCGGCTTCGGCGACTCGATCATGGAGATCAACGCCGACGGGAGCTGCCGAACCCGCGTCCTCAGCTATCCAGGCACCATCCTCTACGGCGCTACCTGGCAACCCGGCCCCGGCCGCGAAGCCGGACCGATCGCCTGTTAGTGAGGTAGGGCTTTGTGCACGCGCGCGGTCAGCGCGCGATGCGCCTCGACGTTGGTCTGGCGGTCGGTCTTGACCTCGATCAAGCCGGTGCCGGCGGCGAGTGCATCCGGTAGCTCTCCGAGCGACTCGAGCCGACGATGCGGGACCTCGAAGAGAGCTGCGGCCCTGGCCGTGTCGACGCCGCGGGGGGTGCCGAGGAGGGCCTCGAATTCGTCCTCTGGCATCGCCGCCTCCTGGGGGAGGAAGTGGAAGATGCCGCCGCCGTCGTTGTCGATGACGAGGACGCGGACGGGGGTGGAGACGTCGCGGAGGGCAGCGAGGCTGCCTATGTCATGGAGGAGGCCGAGGTCGCCGGTGATGATCGTGGTCGGGCGGCCGCTGGCGTGGGCGGCGCCGATGCCGGAGGAGATCAGGCCGTCGATGCCGTTGGCGCCGCGGTTGGAGAGGAAGAGGGCGTCGGTCTCGCTCGGGGCGAGAAACGCCTCTTGGTCCCGGATCGGCATCGAGGAGCTGGTGTAGACGAGGTCGCCGTCGCGGTGGGCTGCGCCGAGGGCGCGGTGGAGGGCGGGCTCGGTGATTTCCTCGTTGGCGCCGAGGGCCTCGTCGAGAGCGATTTGCGCTGCTTTCTCGGCATCGAGCCACCGGTCCGGCAGCGGACGTTCGCGTCCCTCCAGCCCTTCCAGTCGCGCCGCCCAGCCGGAGGCAAGCTCACTGGGGTCGGCGCGAAGGATTGCGGCAGCCCGGTTAGATGGCTCGTTCCAGCCGCCGTAGGGGTCGATCACGATCTCGTCGGCGCCGCTTCCGGCCAGCCAGGCACGTAGCGGCTTGCTGGTCGGCATCTCGCCGAAGCGGAGGACCAGCTCCGGCACGACAGAGCGGGCGAAACCCTCGTCGCGCAGCAGCAGGTCGTAGGAGGCGACGATGTGGGAGCGGTCGTGAGGGCCGCAGCGCAGCTGCGAGGCGGGGTCGGCCAGGATCGGGAACCCCGAGACCCGCGCCAGATGGGCGAGCGGCTCGCGCAGCTCTGGGTCGAGCTGGCGCCCGGCGACGATCACGCCGGAGATCGCGTCGCCGATATGGCCTGCCATCTCCTCGAGGAGAAAGACGGAAGGCTCGAGGTCGATTCGCGTTACCGCGGTCAGCGGTCGCTTGTCGCGCCCCTCCAGCGCCAGGGGATCGGTCGCGGTGACGGCACCCTCGACGGGCACCGGCGCCAGCGGCTCGCGCCAGGGGAGGTTGAGGTGCACCGGGCCCGGTCGCACCTCGCCCCGAGCTGCGGCGAGCGCGCGGCAGGCGACTGAGCGGTAATGCAGCAACCCGTCGTCATCCGCTCCGTGGGTCCCTACTTCGCAGAACCAGCGGACCGAGGAGCCGAAGGTCTTGATCTGGTCGATCGTCTGCCCGGCGCCGATCCCGCGCAGCTCCGGCGGCCGGTCGGCGCTCAACACCACCAACGGGATTCCCGATTCGTTGGCCTCGACGACCGCGGGGTGGTAGTTGACGAGCGCAGTCCCCGAGGTGCAGAGCAGCGCCACCGGCTCCCCGCTCGCCTGCGCCGCTCCCAGCGCGAAGAACCCGGCAGAGCGCTCGTCGACGATCACGCTTACCTCGATCTCCGGCTGCCGCCACAGCGCCACCGCCAACGGCGTAGAGCGCGAGCCGGGAGAGATCACCGCCAGCCGCAGCCCCCCGCGCGCCAGCTCCTCGGCAAAGGCCGAGGCGAGGGCGGTGTTGGCGTTGGTGGGGTCCATAAGCGGTGGCGTGTCGACTTTGTGCGGCTATGCCTTACAAAAGCGACACGCGCAGGCTAAATGCGGTGGGCCTGCAGCGCCTCCTCGTCGATCTCGACTCCGAGGCCGGGACCGGGAGGGAGGTGGAGCATCCCGTCGCGCAGCTCGCACTCGACCGAGGCGATCGTCTCCGCGAAGAGGCGTTGGGTAGCGAGGCCATGCGCAAGCTCCAGTCGTTCCGGATGTCCGGTCTCGGCGAGGCTCAGAGCGACCTGGGCGCCCGCGGCGATGCCCACGGGCCCGTCGAGGGCGCTGGTGATGTAGGCGGGGAGGACGTCGGCAATCGCAAGGGCCGCTTCGGGGCCGCCGACCTTGGAGAGCTTGACGCCGGTGTAGGCGCAGGCACCCATGACCGCGGCCCTCTCGGCCTCATCGAGAGACGCCACACTCTCGTCGGCGGCGAGGGGGATCGAAGTGGACGCGGCGAGCTCCACCATCTCCTCGAGCGATGCCACCGGCTGCTCCGCCAGCTCGATCCCGTATGGCTCCAGCTCCCCCAGCGTCCGCTTCGCCGTCTCCAGATCCCAAGCCTCGTTCGCATCAACCCGAATCCGCGCCTCCGGCCCCACCGCTTCCCGCACCGCCCGCACCAGCTCGACATCGCCTTCGCGAGTCTGTGAAAACTCCCCTTGAGGGGGGTTTTTCACAGACTCGGCTCCGAGCTTGAGCTTGAACGTGGTGAACCCGTCCGCTGCCCAGCCTTCCGCAGCGGCAGCAACCGCCTGAGGCTCGCCCGCCACAAGCGTGGCGTTGCATAGAACGGCTTCGTCTACCGCATCGCCCCCGTCTCCCGTCCTCCTACCCAGCAAATCCGCCTTCGCCGTCGTAACCGCACAGAGAGACGGGCCCGACAGTCCCTCGGTGACCCGATGCTCCGCCCACCCTTCGAGCTCCCGCACCACCTCCGCCAGCGTCGCCCCGCCCCGCAGCGACAGCGGCACCGCTTCGCCCAGGCCCACGACCCCGTCCTCGTCCCGCACCCGCAGCAGCACCATCTCCCGCCGCGTCAGCACCCCGCGAGCGGTCACGTACGGCTCCCTGAACGGAAGCGCGTAGGGAATGACTTCAACCGAGGCGAGCTTCACGCCCCCACCCTCTCAAAGGAGCGGCTCGAAGCCGTCAGGCGGAGATCAGCAGCCCCGCCGTCACCAGCAGGCTGAAGACGGCGAGCAGACCCCCGGTCGCTGCCAGCACGCCATTGAGCGCCGGGCCGTCGCGCCGCTCCTCCAGCGTCCGATACGGCTTCACCGCCAGCGGCGCCGCCAGCAGGCCGATCAGCGGCAGCATGCTCGCTTCGCCGGCGACCAGCGCGATCGGCAGCACCACGAACGCCCCCAGCACCAGCAGCCCGTAGAGCCGCACCGCCGCCTCGCGGCCGACCCGCACCGCCAGCGTGTTCTTGCCCGCCCGGCGGTCGGTCTCGACGTCGCGGACGTTGTTGACGACGATGATCGCGGTCGCGAGGAAGCCGATCGAGATCGAGAGCCCGAGCGGCAGCGCGTCGAGTTCCTCCAGCTGCACGTAGTAGGAGCCGTTGACGGCGACCAGGCCGAAGAAGAGGAAGACGAAGACCTCGCCGAAGCCAGCGTAGCCGTAGGGGCGGGGTCCGCCCGTGTAGAGGACCCCGGCGGCGATCGAGAGGACGCCGATCAGGAGGATCACCGGTCCCGCCACCGTGGTCAGGTAGATGCCGCAGAGGACGGCGACGCCGAAGGCGATCCAGGTCGCCCGCATCACCCGCTGCGGGGTGATCAATCCACTCGCCGTCACCCGCACCGGCCCCAGCCGGTCGGCGGTGTCGGCGCCCCGCTTGGCGTCGGAGTAGTCGTTGGCGAGGTTGGTCCCGATCTGGATGAAGATCGAGCCGATCAGCGCCGCGAAGAACGCCCCCCAGCGCGGCAGGTGACCGAGCCACTGCACGGCCGCCGCCGTCCCGACCAGGACCGGCGCGATCGCCGCGGGCAGGGTCCGCGGCCGCGCTGCCATCAGCCAGATCCTCATGCGCGCCTCGGGAACTTCGAGAAGTCCGGCTGCCGTTTTTCCTTGAACGCCTCGCGCCCCTCGGCCGCCTCGTCGGAGCCGTAGAAGAGGAGGTTGGCGTCGTGGGCGAGCTGCTGGATCCCGGCATATCCGTCCTCGTGGGCGTTGAAGCTCGCCTTGACCAGCCGCAGTGCGAAGGGCGACAGCGCCAGCATCTCGCGGCACCAGGCGACGGTCTCGCGCTCCAGGTCCGCCAGCGGCACGACCGCGTTGACCAGCCCCATCTCCAACGCCTCCTCGGCGTTGTACTGGCGGCAGAGCAGCCAGAACTCCTTCGCCTTCTTGGTCCCGACCAGGTCGCGCAGGAGCGAGGCGCCGAAGCCGCCGTCCCAGGAGCCGACCCGCGGCCCCGTCTGGCCGAAGACGGCGTTGTCGGCGGCGATCGTCATGTCGCAGCAGACGTGGAGGATGTGGCCGCCGCCGATCGCGTAGCCGGCGACCATCGCCACCACCGGCTTCGGCAGCCGCCGCATCTGCACCTGCAGGTCGGTGACGTGGAAGCGCCCGACCGAGGCGCCCTCGGGCATGTAGCCGGTGTCGCCCCGCACGGTCTGGTCGCCGCCGGAGCAGAAGGCGCGCTCGCCCTCGCCGGTGAGGACGACGACGCCGACCTCGGGGTCCTCGCGCGCGATCTCCATCGCCGCCGAGACCTCGATCAGCGTCTGCGGCCGGAAGGCGTTCAGCACCTCGGGCCGGGCGATCGTCACCTTGGCGATCCCGCCGCCGGTCTCGTAGCGGATGTCTTCGTATTCCCCGGCGGATGACCACTCGATCGGCGCATAGAGGTCGTTCTCTGACGGGGCTCCTTTGTGGCGTTTGGGCATGATGGGCACGATATCCCGATGAAGCTCGACGACTGGCTCTCGCAGAGATCGCTGAGCTGTCCCGACCGGACAGCGCTCCTCGCCGACGGCGCCGAGATGACCTTCGCCGAGCTGGAGGCGGAGGCGACCTGGGTGGCGCGACGGCTGGCGGCCCACGGCGTGCGGCGGGGATCCACCGCGGCCCTGACCATGCACCCGCGCCGCGAGCAGGTGGTGCTCCTGCACGCGCTGATGAAGCTGGGAGCTGTGCTGCTGCCGCTCGGCCCGCGGCTGACCCCGGCCGAGCGGGCGGCGATCGTCGCCGCCGAGGAGCCGGCCGTCGACCTCGACGACCCCGGCCAGCTGACCCAGACCGAGGCCGACCTGCCGCTCTTGGGCGAGCACGACATGGACGACATCTGCTGCCGCGTCCTCACCAGCGGCAGCACCGGTAACCCGAAGCCGGTCGCGCTCAGCTACGGCAACTTCCTCTGGAACGCGGTCGGGTCGGGCTTCAACATCGGCGTCCTGCCCGAGGACCGCTGGCTCTGCTGCGTCCCGCTCAGCCACATCGCCGGCCTCGGGATCATCATGCGCTCGGTCATCTACGGCACGACCGCGGTCGTCCACGACGGCTTCGACGTCGACCGGGTGGGGGAGGCGCTTGAGCGCGACGGGATCACCCAGGTCTCGCTGGTGGCGACGATGCTGACGCGGCTGCTCGACGCCGGCGTCGACCTCTCTGGCCCGCGGGCGATCCTCGTCGGCGGCGGCCCGGTGCCCGAGGAGCCGCTGGAAGAGGCGATCGCCAAGGGCGCCACGGTCGTCCAGACCTACGGTCTGACCGAGACCTGCTCGCAGGTGACGACGCTGGCCCCCGCCGACGCCAAGCGCAAGCTCGGCTCCGCCGGTCGGCCGCTGCTGACCATGCACCTGCGGATCCGCGATGGCGAGATCCTGATCCAGGGCCCGACGGTGGCTCCCGGCCTCGCCGACGCCGACGGCTGGTTTCACACCGGCGACCTCGGCCACATCGACGAGGAAGGCTTCCTCTACGTCGACGACCGGATCGACGACATGATCGTCACCGGCGGCGAGAACGTCGTGCCCTCCGAGGTCGAGGAGGTGCTGCTGCGCCACCCCGCCGTCGCCGAGGCGGCGGTAATCGGCCGGGAGGACCCGGAGTGGCAGCAGGCGGTGACCGCCGTCGTCGTGCTCGAGAACGGCTCGGAGGTGACGCCGGACGACTTGCGCCACCACTGCGCCGAGTCGCTGGCGAGCTACAAAGTGCCGAAGTGGGTGGAGCTGGCCTCGGCGCTGCCGCGCACCCCGTCGGGGAAGCTGATGCGCCGGGCGCTGCGCTGACGCAGGTTCAGCGGACGCTGAGCGCTCCGGAGGCGCTTAGCCCGGTAGCCTGCCGCCTCATGCGAACCGACGACATCTTCACCGACAAAGACGCTGACCTGGGCAAGCTCGACGGCAAGACCGTCGCCATCCTCGGCTACGGCTCCCAGGGCCACGCCCACGCTCTCAACCTCAAGGACTCCGGCGTCGAGGTCGTCGTCGGCCTGCGCCCCGACTCCTCCAGCCGCGCCAAGGCCGAAGGGGCCGGGCTCGAGGTGCTCGACATCGCCGAAGCCGCCAGCCGCGGCGACCTGGTGATGGTGCTGCTGCCCGACGAGAAACAGGCCCAGGTCTGGCGCGAGGAGATCGCTGACGGGATCGCTCCCGGAAACCTGCTGCTCTTCGCCCACGGCTTCGCGATCCACTTCGGCGAGATCGAGTCTCCCCCCGGCGTCGACGTCGGCATGGTCGCGCCGAAGGGCCCGGGCCACCTGGTCCGCCGCCAGTACGAGGAAGGCAGCGGCGTGCCCTGCCTGATGGCCGTCCACCAGGACGCCACCGGCAACGCCCACGATCTCGTCCTCGCCTACGCCTCCGGGATCGGCGGCGGCCGCGCGGCGGTCATCGAGACGACCTTCAAGGACGAGTGCGAGACCGACCTCTTCGGCGAGCAGGCAGTGCTCTGCGGCGGAGCTTCGGAGCTGGTCCGGGCCGGCTACGAGACCCTGGTCGAGGCCGGCTACGACCCGCGCCTCGCCTACTTCGAGTGCCTGCACGAGCTGAAGCTGATCGCCGACCTGATGTACGAAAAGGGCATCCAGGGCATGCGCTACTCGATCTCCAACACGGCCGAGTACGGCGACATGACCCGAGGCAAACGCGTCATCGGTGACGAGTCCCGCGCCGCGATGAAGCAGATCCTCTCCGAGATCCAGTCGGGCGAGTTCGCCAAGGAGTGGATCGGCGAGAACCGCGCCGGCGGCGAGAACTTCGATCGCATGCGCAACGAGGCGGCGGGGCACGAAATCGAGGAGGTCGGCCACGACCTCCGCGATCTGATGCCCTGGATCGATCAGGGGTTCAAAGACACGAAATAGGCGCTGGTGGGGGAGGGAGTCAGCACCCCCACTCCGCGGGAATTGCGCCGCACGCCGCTGCGCGGCTTAGCGGCAATCGAAGAGCACGGCTTCGCCGCGCCCCAAAATCAGATTGCATTTCGCCGAACATTCCCGCCTCGGGGGGTGCCGACTCCCTCCCAACGGGGCCGCTGCCTAGTTCGTGGTTCCTTTGTCCTGTGCGGCCGGACAAAGGAACCACGGAACTTCTTTAGCTGGCAGCTTCCGAACCCTCGGCGTCTGCTCGGAACTCTTCTTTCAAACTCCCGGTCTGCGGGTGTTGACGGCTACCTCCTCGGCGGCCTCGCGGATCTTGAAGGCGACCACGATCAGCTCCAGCCAGAGGCGGGTGATGATCAGGTAGATCAGCGCGCCGATCGGGGCCAGGATCAGCAGCACGATCCCGGTGCCGGCGCTTTCGGCGAAGCCGCCGATGATCACCGCCAGGGTGCCGAGCGCGAGGATGATGATCGCCACCACGTAGAGGAAGCGGATCAGGCTCAGCGTGATCAGGTGGTCGAACCGCGTGTCCATCAGCGCTTCGAAGAAGCCGCCGGGCGACTGGGTCTGAGCCGGTGGCTGTTGGGGCGGGGTTGGCTGAACCGAGGACTCCATCGTCTGTCTCCTCCCGAAAGTGACGTATAGATGCGCTTGTGAGCCTAGTTCCGGCCCCGGCGGTCGCTCAAGGTGCCCTGCTCGATAACTTGTCGAGCCGGATGGCGCCCGAGACGACCCTGCAGATTCCCGCCGAGATCAAGCCCGCCGACGGCCGCTTCGGCTGCGGGCCCTCGAAGGTGCGCCCGGAGGCGCTCGCGCACCTGGCCGAGCGCTCGGACCTGATGGGGACCTCGCACCGCCAGGCGCCGGTGCGGGACCTGGTGCGGGAGGTGCGGACCGGGCTCGGCGAGCTCTTTTCGCTGCCCGACGGCTACGAGATCGCCCTCGGCAACGGCGGCACCACCGCCTTCTGGGAGGCGGCAGCGGCCTGGCTCGTGCGCGAGCGGGCGCTCCACCTCACCTACGGCGAGTTCTCCAGCAAGTTCGCCAAGGCGACCGCCGCGGCCCCCTTCCTCCAAGACCCGATCGTGGTCGAGGCCGAGCCGGGCGACGCGCCCGCGCCGACCGCCGGCTCCGCCGCCGACGCGATCGCCTGGGCCCACAACGAGACTTCGACCGGCGTCATGGTCCCGGTCCAGCGCCCCGAGGGCGCGGCCGAGTCGCTGGTCCTGATCGACGCCACCTCCGGCGCCGGCGGCCTGCCGGTCGACCTCACCCAGTGCGATGCCTATTACCTCGCCCCGCAGAAGGGCTTCGCCGCCGACGGCGGCCTCTGGCTCGCCGCCCTCAGCCCCGCCGCGATCGCCCGCATCGAGGAGCTCGACGGTGCCGGCGACCGCTGGCAGCCCGCCTTCCTCTCGCTGCAGACCGCGCTTGACAACTCGCGCAAGGAGCAGACCTACAACACGCCGGCGCTGGCGACCCTGCTGCTGCTGAACGACCAGGTCCAGTGGATGCTCGGGCTCGGCGGCCTCGCCGGCTGCGTCGAGCGCACCTCCGATTCCTCCGGTCGCCTCTACGGCTGGGCCGAGCGCAGCGAGTACGCAACTCCCTTCGTCGCCGACCCTGCCAAGCGCTCGCTGGTCGTCGGCACGATCGACTTCGACGACTCGATCGACGCCGCCGCCCTCGCCAAGGCGCTGCGTGCCAACGGGATCGTCGACGTCGAGCCCTACCGCAAGCTCGGCCGCAACCAGCTGCGGATCGGGATGTTCCCCGCGATCGACCCGGACGACGTCGAGGCGCTGACCGCCTGTATCGACTGGGTCGTCGAGAACGTCGACGGCGTCAGGGCGGCATGAAAGTCCTGGTCAAGGAGAAGATCGCCGACTCCGGTGTCGAGCTGCTGCGCTCGCAGTTCGACGTCGACCTCGGGCTGGAGATGTCGGACGAGGAGCTGCGGGAGAAGATCGGCGAGTACGACGCGATCCTGATCCGCTCGGCGACGAAGATGACGCCGGAGCTGATCGAGCTCGCCGGCAACCTCAAGGTGATCGGCCGCGCCGGCACCGGCGTCGACAACGTCGACATCCCGGCCGCGACCCGCCGCGGGATCATCGTCGCCAACGCGCCCGAATCGAACTCGGTCGCCGCCGCCGAGCACACGCTGGCGCTGGCGCTCGCCCTCTTCCGCAACGTGCCGCAGGCGCACGAATCGCTCGTCGCCGGCCGCTGGGACCGCGCCAAGTTCAAGGGCTCCGAGCTCTACGGCAAGACCCTTGGGGTGATCGGCTTCGGCCGCATCGGGCAGCTCGTCGCCAAACGCGCCCAGAGCTTCGACATGGACGTCGTCGCCTTCGACAAGTTCGTCTCCGCCGAGCGCTTTCGCGACCTCGGCGTCGAGGGCGCCGAGAGCGTCGAGGACTTGCTGGGACGGGCCGACCTGGTCACCCTGCACACGCCGAAGACGCCGGAGACGATCGGGATGATCAACCCGGAGAC
The DNA here is from genome assembly GCA_051954115.1 of Solirubrobacterales bacterium. GTDB lineage: Bacteria > Actinomycetota > Thermoleophilia > Solirubrobacterales > 70-9 > VAYN01. Next base: position 18,796 of record JBQCIB010000006.1, read on the forward strand.
GATCGCGGCGATGAAGGACGGCGCCCGCCTCGTCAACTGCGCCCGCGGCGAGCTCGTCGACCTCGACGCACTGCTGGCGGGGCTGGAGTCGGGCAAGCTCGGCGGCGCTGCCCTCGACGTCTTCCCCGGCGAGCCCTTCACCGAGCACCCGATCTTCGAGCGCGGCGACGTCGTCGTCACCCCGCACCTCGGGGCCTCCACCGCCGAGGCCCAGGACCGCGCTGGCGTCGTCACCGCCGAGCAGGTGACCGCCGCCCTCACCGGCGGCGTCGTCACCAACGCCGTCAACATCGCCGCCGTGCGCCCGGAGGCGATGGAGGCGCTGGCGCCCTTCGTGCCTCTCTGCGAAAAGCTCGGTCGCCTCGCCCAGGGCCTCGGCGACGGCTCGGTCGAGCGCGTCAGTGCCGAATTCCGCGGCCGCATCGCCTCCCACGACACCCGCCTGCTGGGGATCGCGGTGATGGCGGGCATCCTCTCCGGCCACACCGAGGAGCCGGTCAACCTCGTCAACGCGCCGCAGATGGCCGAGGAGCGGGGGATCGAGCTGGTGGCGACGACCGACGCCGGCGCCGAGGACTTCACCGAGCTCGTCCGCGTTCGCGTTGGGACTGCCGACGGCGAGGTCGAGGTCGCCGGCACCAGCGTCGGGCCGCGCCACGAGCCCTACCTCGTTTCCGCCTGGGGCGAGAGCTTCTACCTGCCCTTCGCCGAGCACATCACCGTCTTCCGCTACGCCGACCAGCCGGGGATGATCGGCCGGGTCGGGACCATCTTCGGCGAAGAGGGGGTCAACATCGTCTCCGCTGCCGTCGGCGCCGAAAGCAGCGGCGAGCGCGCGGTGATGGCCCTGACCACCGACGCGCCGGTGCGGGCGGAGACGATCGAGAAGATCCTCGCCCTCGAGGGCTTCTCCAACGGCCGCTCGGTCGACCTCTAGGTAACCGCGAGTTCCCTCGGGCTGGCCGCAACGTCTGGCGAAACCGCTTGTTCCTGTGGGAGGGTCCTCCGGACCGCCAGGAGCTGATGAAGAAGTCGATCCTCATCGCATTGACGTTGTTAGTGGGCGTTTTCGCCATCCCGGCCCATGCGGAACCCGGGCCGCTGACCCTGCTCCTCGGCGGTAGCAACGGGAGCGACTCCTTTCGGATCTCGCTCAGCGCCGACGGCCGCCAGTACCTGATCTTCTCCGCCGCGCCCCTCGAAGCGGGGGGCGACCTCTGCTCCCATCCCGAAGGGAGGTCGAACGAACTCAGCTGCCAGGCCCCGGCCATCTCCGGCTTCGAAGTGAACGCGGGGGGAGGAGCGGACTTCATCACCTTCAGCAGCGACATCCCGGTTCCGGTGACCGTCCGCGGAGGCGCTGGTAGCGATCACATCTTCGGAGGCGCGGCCTCCGACAAGCTGATCGGGGGACCCGACCACGACGTGCTGATCGGCCGCAGGGGGGACGACTGGCTCTCCGGGGGACCTGGGGCAGATGGCCTCGTCGGGGGCCCGGGGAACGATCAGCTGCGCGGAGGGCCCGGCGAAGACAAGCTAATCGGCGGGCCCGGCCACGACACGCTGATCCAGTAGCCGCCCGCCGACGAAGGCGATCGCGATCAGCAGGCCGACCAGCGAGAGCGCCGCGTCGAGGCGGAACGCCGCCTGCACGCCGTTGACGAAGGGCGGGATCTGCGAGGAGAAGACGGTCGTCGTCAGGCCGAGCCCGATCGAGCCGCCGGCGATCTGGAACATGTAGACGATGCCGCCGGCAAGGCTGGCGTGCGATTCGTCGACCGAGGTGACCCCGGCGGTCGTGGCGGTGGGGACGAAGCTGCCGGCGCCGATGCCGAGCACGACCATCCCCGGGATCAGGGCGCCGTAGCCGGACCCTTCGTCGAGGAAGGAGAAGAGGAACGGCCCGAGGGTGATCAGGGCGGCGCCGATCACCGCCAGCTTCTTCGGCCCGAGGCGGTCGTAGAGAGGACCGGCGGCGAAGGAGGAGAGGGCGAAGACGGCGAGGAACGGCAGCATCCCGACCCCCGCTTCCAGCGGCGAGTAGCCGAGTTGTTTCTGCATGAACTGGGGCAGGTAGAGGAGCGCGGCGAAGAAGGTCGCCGCCATAAGTAGGACGGCGATGCAGGAGGCGGTGAAGCTCTCGTTGCGCATCACCTCGCGTGGGATCAGCGCGTGCTCGCCGGCCCGGCGCTCGAGCGGCAGGAAGGAGGCGAGCGCCGCCACCGCCCAGCACCAGCAGCCCGACTACCCGCGGGTCGCCCCAGCCCCAGTCGTCGACCTGGTCGAGGGCGATCAGCAGCGAGACGAGCCCGACCGAGAGCGCCGTGATCCCCGGATAGTCGATCTTCCGCTCGTTGCTCTCGGGCTCCTTGACGTGGACCAGCAGGTAGGTGACCGCGACGGCGAAAGCGGCGATCGGGACGTTGAGGAAGAAGATCCAGCGCCAGCTGAGGGTGTCGGTGAGGACGCCGCCCAGCAGCGGGCCGACCGCGTTGCCGAGCCCGGCGGCGCCGATGATGATCCCGCCGGCAAGCCCCGCCTTCTCTTCGGGGAGGATCTCGTAGGTCATCCCGAGGATCGCCGGCCACATCAGGGCGCCGCCGATCCCCATCAGCGTGCGCGCCGCGATCAGCCAGGTCTCGGTCTGGGCGGCGCCGCCGAGCGCCGACATCGAGGCGAAGATCGTCGCGCCGAGGAAGAAGGCGTTGCGGCGCCCGAACATGTCGGCAAGGCGACCGCCGGTGACGATCATCACCCCGAAGGTGAGGGCGTAGGCGTTGATCACCCACTGGATCGTGTTGATGTTGGTGTGGAAGTCGCTCTCCATCGTCGGCAGGGCGACGTTGACCGCGGTGAAGTCGTTGGCGATGACGACCACCGCCATGCCCATCGCAAAGAGCGCGAGCCAGTTGGTGCGGGCAGCGGGACTGGTGCTTGCCGGGGTTGCGATTCGCGCAGCCTACGCTAAGGTTCGGAGTCGAATGGAGCACCGGCTCGACAGCCTCGCGCTACTCCTTCTCCTCCCCCTCCGGGGGGAATAGCGCTGGGCGGCGCGATAGCCGCGAGAGACAAAAGGCCATTCGAATCACAGAGAGAAGGAGAGGTCCCATGGGACCGGAAACTGACAGCAAGAACGACGCCAACCGCGTCCACATCTTCGACACGACGCTCCGCGACGGCGAGCAGTCGCCCGGCATCTCGCTGAACACGGCCGAGAAGGTCGAGATCGCCCAGCAGCTCGCGCGCCTGGGGGTCGACGTGATCGAGGCCGGGTTCCCGATCACCTCGCCCGGCGACTTCGAGGCGGTTCAGGAGATCTCGCGCAAAGTCGAGGGCCCGGTGATCTGTGGCCTCGCCCGCACCCACAAGGCCGACATCGACGCTGCCTGGGGAGCGGTGAAGGAGGCGGGGCGCCCCCGCATCCACACCTTCATCTCCACGTCCGACATCCACATCGAGCACCAACTGCAGACCGACCGCGAGGACGTCAAGGGCCAGGCGCGGGCGGCGGTGGCGCTGGCCAAGAGCTACTGCGAGGACGTCGAGTTCTCGCCGATGGACGCGACCCGCGCCGACATCGAGTTCACCGCCGAAGTCTGCGCGATCGCGGTCGAGGAGGGCGCGACCACCGTCAACATCCCCGACACCGTCGGCTACACGACGCCGGAGGAGTACGCGGACTACTTCCGGCGCCTGTACGAGCTGGTGCCGGCGCTGCGCGACGTCGAGATGTCGGTCCACTGCCACGACGACCTGGGCCTGGCGGTCGCCAACTCCTACGCAGGGGTGCTGGCGGGGGCGCGGCAGGTCGAGTGCGCGGTCAACGGGATCGGCGAGCGGGCCGGCAACTGCTCGCTGGAGGAGATCGCGATGCTGGTCGGCGTCCGCGAGGACGTCCACGGCCTCTGGACCGGGATCAACACGCGGGAGATCGCCCGCACCAGCCGCATGGTTTCCCGCCTGACCGGCTACCCGGTGCAGCCGAACAAGGCCGTGGTCGGGCGCAACGCCTTCGCTCACGAGTCCGGGATCCATCAGGACGGCGTGCTGAAGGAGCGCAGCACCTACGAGATCATGGACGCGACCGAAGTCGGCCTGGAGTCGAACTCGATCGTCCTGGGCAAGCACTCCGGCCGCCACGCGCTGCGCGACGCCTTGGAGCAGCTGGGCTTCAAGGTCGAAGGGCAGGCGCTGAACAACGCCTTCAAGGCGTTCAAGGAGGTCGCCGACCGCAAGAAGCAGGTGACCGCGCTCGACCTGGAGGCGATCGTCTCCGACGAGATGCGCGAGCGCTCCGATGCGCACGAGCTGGCCTGGTTCGAGGTCGAGGCGGGGACCCGCAAGCCGCCGGTGGCGAAAGTGGCGGTGACGCGCCCCTCGGGTGAGGAGTCGGTCGGCGAAGCGAGCGGCGACGGCCCCGTCGACGCGATCTTCCACGCGATCCAGGACGCGGTGCAAACCGAGTGCGAGCTGGTCGAGTACAAGGTCGAGGCGGTGACCGGGGGAGAGGACGCCCTCGGCGAAGTGACCGTGCAGCTGCGGGCCGCAGGGCGCTTGGCCACGGGACAAGGCGTGGCGACGGACATCCTCGAGGCCTCAGCACGCGCCTATGTGCGAGCTCTGTCCAACGCGCTCGAAGGGGCGGCGACGCGCGAGGCCGAGGCAGCGACCGCTGAGGCTGCAGTGGAGCGCACGCCGGGGCCGTAGGCCAGGTTCGGGCGCAGCCCGAGACGCATCAGCCTCTCAGAACAGGGCAGCCCCTGAACCGCATCTCAGGTGAGGGAGGTTGATGCGGTTGGGCGCTTTGCGTGAAGTCACGGTTACGGCACACCCTCGTTTCAGAAACTTTCAAATGCGCGCGCCACACGTGCGTCCTGTCCCGGCAGCCTCAGGGCATGCCCACCGAGTCTGTGAAAACCCGTGCTCTACAAGGGTTTTCACGGACTCGTGGAGACGACCGGCCGATCTCCGAGCTTGCCCGGCGCCAACACGGGGTGATGGGGCGCGGTCAGCTTCTGGGAGAAGGCAGAAGCGAAGAAGAGATCGACTGGCGTCTGCGCACCGGCCGCCTTCACCGAATCCATGCCGGCGTCTACGCCGTGGGCCACCGCCTGATCCCGAAGGAGGGGTGGCTGATGGCAGCCGTGCTTGCTTCTGGCCCTGAAGCAGTGCTGAGTCATCGCTCGGCGGCTGCCCTTTGGGGCCTGCGCGGACACTCTGAAGGTGCAGTCCATGTGACGGTGCCCCGCAAGAGCACCTCGACTAAGCAGATCTGCAGGCACTTCTCGCTAGTTCCCGTTGACGAGCGAGACGTGAGAGGGGGGATCCCGGTGACCTCGGTGCACCGGACGATCTTCGACCTCGCCGCCACCGCCTCGATCGACGAAGTGGCCGCGATGATCAAGGAGGCCGAATACCTGGAGCTCTGGGACCGGCTCTCGCTCTGGGATCTCCTGGAGCGCTATCCGGGCAAACGTGGCTCGCGGAACCTCCGCTCCTCTTTGCAGCGCATCACCGAAGAGCCTCCCGGGCGCAAGCGCAGCAGGCTGGAGGAACGCTTCGCTCCGTTCCTGCGCCGATACCGCCTCAGCCTACCCCGCTTCAACGACTGGATTGCTTTGGAGCCGAAGGGCTACCGGGTGGACTGCCACTGGCCAGGTACGGGGCAGATCGTCGAGCTCGACGGCTGGCAGGGCCACAACAGCAAGAGCGCTTTCCAAGACGATCGTGCCCGCGACCGGGCTCTCAAAGTCGCCGGCTACTCGGTCACCCACCTGACCTGGGCGCAGCTGGACTCCGAACCGGAGGCGATCGCCTCTGATCTTCGTGCGTTGCTGCTGGAGGGAGATAAATAACTTCTATATACAAATGTATGTGATAACGTACGAACTCATGGTAGCCGCTGTCACCGAAGCACCCGCTAAAGACCCCGCCGCAGCGGTCGGTCTCCGCATCCGCGCTCTCCGTGAGGCGATGGGGTACTCGCTACGTGACCTCGCCGAGCGCTCGGGCGTCAGTGCTCCGATGCTCTCGCAGGTCGAGCGGGGGGAGACGAGTCCGACGCTGGCCGTCGCCGGCAAGATCGCCGGGGGCCTGGAGCTGACGCTGTCGCAGCTGCTGCGCCTCGACGAGGGACAGCACGTGGTCGTCAGCCGCGCCGCCGGGCGCCGCCGCTCCGAGCGGGGCGGGCACCGGTTCGAGGAGCTGACGCCGCCGTTGCCGGGGCAGCGCGCGGACGTCTCGCTGCACGTGCTGGAGCTCGGCGCCACCACCGGCGGCCGCGAGGACCCGCCGATGCACGAGCCGGGCAGCCGCGAGACCGCGGTCGTCCTCGCCGGCACCCTGGTGCTGGTCGTCGACGGCGCCCGCCACGAGCTTCAAGAGGGGGACAGCGTCACCTTTGACGCCGACCTGCCACACCACTTCGAGAACGAAGGCGCGGAGGCGACCCGCTTCCTCGCCGTTATCGCCGCCGGCCTCAGGAGGTCATAAAGGAAATGCCGAAAACGATGTTCGACAAGATCTGGGAGCAGCACGAGGTTTCGCCGGGGCTGATCTACATCGATCTGCACCTGGTCCACGAGGTCACCTCGCCGCAGGCCTTCGACGGCCTGCGCCTGGCCGGCCGCAAGGTTCGCCGCCCGGACAAGACCCTCGCCACCGCCGACCACAACACCCCGACCGACGGGACGATGGCCGCGCGCCTGATCGCCGACCACCTCTCCCGCGTCCAGGTCGAAACCCTGGAGCGCAACTGCGAGGAGTTCGGCATCCCGGTCTACTCGCTCGGCTCCGACCGCCAGGGCATCGTCCACGTGATCGGCCCGGAGCTCGGCGTCACCCAGCCGGGGATGACGATCGTCTGCGGCGACAGCCACACCTCCACCCACGGCGCCTTCGGCGCGTTGGCCTTCGGCATCGGCACCTCCGAGGTCGAGCACGTCCTCGCCACCCAGTGCCTGGTCCAGAAACGTCCGAAGACGATGCGCATCTCCTACACCGGCGAGCTGCGCCACGGCGTCACGCCCAAGGACCTGATTCTGGCGACGATCGGCCGTCTCGGCACCGGCGGCATGACCGGCTACGCGGTCGAGTACGCCGGCCCCGCGATCGAGGCGCTCTCGATGCCGGGCCGGATGACGATCTGCAACATGACGATCGAGGGCGGCGGCCGCGCCGGCATGATCGCCCCCGACGAGACCACCTTCGAGTGGGTGAAGGGACGCCCGGCCGCCCCCGCCGACTTCGAGGCGGCGATGACCCGCTGGCGCGAGCTGCCGACCGAGCCCGGCGCGAGCTTCGACAACGAGGTCGAGATCGACGCTTCGAGCCTCTCGCCGATGGTCACCTGGGGCACCAACCCGGGCCAGGTCGTTGAGGTCACCGACTCGGTCCCCGACCCGGCCGAGCTCGACTCGCTCGCCGACCGCGAGGCGGCCGAGCGCGCCCTCGCCTACATGGGCCTGACCGCCGGCACGCCGATGACCGAGATCGCCCCCGAACGGGTCTTCATCGGCTCCTGCACCAACAGCCGGATCGAGGACCTGCGCGAGGCCGCCGCGATCGTCGACGGCCGCAAGGTCGCCGGCACGGTCCACGCGATGGTCGTCCCCGGCTCCCAGCAGGTGAAAAAGGCCGCCGAAGCCGAGGGCCTGGCCGACATCTTCCGCGGCGCCGGCTTCGAATGGCGCGAGGCGGGCTGCTCGATGTGCCTGGGGATGAACCCGGACACGCTCTCCGAAGGCGAGCGCTGCGCCTCGACCTCGAACCGCAACTTCGAGGGACGCCAGGGCAAGGGCGGCCGCACCCACCTCGTCAGCCCGAAAATGGCCGCCGCCGCCGCGGTCGAGGGCCACTTCGTCGACATCCGAGACTGGAGCTGAGAATGAGACCGATTGACGTGATCGAAGGAAAGGTGTCGGTGCTGGATCGCGCTGACGTCGACACCGACCAGATCATCCCCAAGCAGTTCCTCAAGCGCGTCGAGCGCACCGGCTTCGGCGAGTTCCTCTTCTACGACTGGCTGCGCGACGGCGAGATCGAGCTGGAGCCGAACCCGATCCTCGTCACCGGGGCCAACTTCGGCTGCGGCAGCTCCCGCGAGCACGCCCCCTGGGCGCTGGAGGACTTCGGCTTCCAGGCGATCGTCGCGCCCTCCTTTGCCGACATCTTCTACTCGAACTGCACCAAGATCGGGTTGCTGCCGGCGATCCTCGACGAGGAGCACTGCAAGGCGGTCGCCGAGGCGGGCGAGGCCCGCATCGACCTCGACGACGAGACCGTCAACTGCGCCGCCGGCGTCTTCCAGTTCCAGATCGAGCCGGAGGTCAAGCACCGGCTGCTGAACGGGCTGGACGACATCGGGATCACGCTCGAAAACGACGGCGCGATCGACCAGTTCGAGGCCGGCCCGGCGGCGCCGCTGGGACCGGTAACGACGAGCCTGTAGCCCGCGCGGCGTCAGGCCGCGATGAAAGGAGGCGACGATGAGCGAGGACGAGTTCAAGCAGCCGATGAACACCGGCGCCCGCGAGTGGGACGCCGCGACCTACGACGAGGTCTCTGACCCCCAGTTCGAATGGGGGATGGAGGTGCTGGAGCGGCTCGAGCTGCGCGGCGACGAGACGGTCGTCGACGCCGGGGCGGGCTCCGGCCGGGTGACGGCGGAGCTGGTCGAGCGCCTCCCGGACGGCCGCGTGATCGCCGTCGACGCTTCCGAGGCGATGATCGAGAAAGCGAAGGAGCGGCTCGGCGATCGCGCCGACTACCTGGTCAGCGATCTCGTCGAGCTGGAGCTGCCCGAACCGGTCGACCTCGTCTTCTCGACCGCGACCCTCCACTGGATCCAGGACCACGACCGCCTCTTCCGCCAGCTCCACAGCGTGATCGAGCCCGGCGGGCGCCTCGTCGCCCAGTGCGGCGGCAAGGGCAACGTCGCCAGGCACACGCAGGCGATCGTCGCCGTCGCCGCCGACCCCGAATACGCCCAGCACCTGACCAAGGCCAAAGGCCTCTGGAACTTCGCTTCGCCCGAGGAGACCGAGCCGCGCCTCGCCGCCGCCGGCTTCAGGGACGTCCGCTGCTGGCTACAGCCCAAGCCGGTCCAGCCCTCGCGCCCGCTCGAGTTCGTCTCCACGGTCACCCTCGGGCCGATCCTCGACCAGCTGCCGGAGGAGAAGCGCCAGCCGTTCGCCGAAGCGGTGCTGGAGCAGGAGGGGCAGCCGCTGGTCCTCGACTACGTGCGCCTCAACATCGAGGCCGCCGCCTAGCTGTTCCTTTTGGCTGTCAGGCGACCAAAAGGAACAGGCGAGTGGGGGGCGGCTAGAGTGCCGGCCTCATGAGCGCGCCCCGCATAGTCGTCCTGCCCGGAGACGGGATCGGCCCCGAGATCGTCGCTGCGACCCGCGAGGTCCTCGACGCTCTCGGCGAGTTCTCCTACGACGAGCGCCTGATGGGCGGCTGCTCGATCGACGAGCACGGCACCGCCCTCACCGACGAGGTCCTCGACGCCTGCCGCGGCGCCGACGCGGTCCTGCTCGGCGCCGTCGGCGGCCCGAAATGGGACACCACCGACCCGAACGCGCCGCGCCCCGAGCAGGGGCTGCTCGGCCTGCGCAAGGGGATGGGCCTCTACGCCAACCTGCGCCCGGTGCGTCCCAGTCCGGCCCTGGTCGGCGCCAGCCCGCTGCGCGAGGAGCGGATCGCCGGCACCGACCTGCTCGTCGTCCGCGAGCTCACCGGCGGCATCTACTTCGGCGACTCCGGCCGGATGGGCGACATCGCCCACGACACCTGCGAGTACTCGGTCGTGGAGATCGAGCGGATCGCCCGCACCGCCTTCGAAGCGGCGCGCCGCCGTGCCGAGGGCGCGGGCCGCAAGCCCAAGGTCACCTCGGTCGACAAGGCCAACGTGCTCGAGACCTCGCGGCTCTGGCGCGAGGTCGTCGGTCGCGTCGCCGGCGACTACGAGGACGTCGAGCTCGAGCACCTGCTGGTCGACAACGCGGCGATGCAGCTCGTCTCCCGGCCCGCCGACTTCGACGTCGTCCTCGCTGAGAACCTCTTCGGCGACATCCTCAGCGACGAGGCGGCGATGCTGACCGGCTCGCTGGGGATGCTGCCCTCCGCCAGCCTCGGCGCCGAGGGGCAGCCGGGGCTCTTCGAGCCCGTCCACGGCTCCGCCCCCGACATCGCCGGCAAAGGCGTCGCCAACCCGCTCGCGACCTTCCTCTCGGCGGCGATGATGCTGCGCCACGGCCTTGGCCGCGGCGAGGGGGCCGACCGCATCGAAGCCGCGGTGGACGCCGTGCTCGAGCGCGGCCTGCGCACCCCCGACCTCGCCTCCGGGACGCTCGCGCACCCGCCACTGCCGGGGGACACCGCGCCCGCGGAGACCGAGGTCGGGACCGCGGAAATGACCGCGGCGGTCCTGGAGGAGCTCTCCGCCTAGAACCGCCGCGGGCGTCGCGTCCCTAGGGCGCCGTCACCGCCCACTGCCCGTAGGCGAAGTACGGGCCGGCTTCTTTCGCTTTGGCGACGAGGCCGAACCCGAGCCGGGTGTTGTTCTCAACCGTCAGCGGCGCCGCTTCGTCGAGGTTGGCCTTTTCGGTGATGTAGACGCAGAGGTTGCCGCCGGTTGCCTGAGGCGTCTGCCCGCCGCCGAGGCCGCCGCAGTTGGCAGTGGTCTGACCGGGCAGCAGGACCGTGACGGTCGGAGGGCTGAGTAGGGGAAACTGGAGGCTGACGGCGCTCCGGGCGGTGTCGGCGACCGCGGCTGCGGTCGAGCCCACGTCGAAGACGCCGCGGATCGTCTCGCCGCTTTCCAGCTTGCCCTGCAGTTGGCCGATCACGCCTTGGCCAAGCTTGGCCACCGAGACCGCGCCGTCGGCAAGGGTGCCGTTGGTCACGGCGCCGTCGCCCAGCTTCGCCGTCGTCACCGCGCCGTTGTTGAGTTTGTTGGTGCTAACGCTGCCGTTCCTGATCTTGGCGGCGATCACCGAGCCGTCACCGAGCTTTTCGGTGGTGATGACGCCGTTGCCGAGGTTGCCCGGCAGCACTGCGTTGGCGCCGAGCTTGCCGGCGGTGACCGCCTTCGGGGCGATCTTGCCCGAGGTCACCGCCTTCTTGCGGATCGCCGCCGTGGTCACGGCGCCGCGCTTCAACTGCTGCGCGCCGACGCTCTTCTTCGGCAGCCCGGCGGCGACGGCGGCGCCGCCGAGGGCGACGAACAGGGCGATCGTCGCGATCACGTTCGCGTAGTTCAACTGGGGACGGGGGATACGCATGAATCTGCTCCTTCCATCGGTTCTGGCCCACCATTCGCCCTTTCAGGGCTGAAGCCCTTTGACCCATCGGGCATACTTCCCCAACATGGATACGGCGGAGTTGATTTGGCAGAACGGGGAGTTCGTCCCCTGGAACGAGGCGAAGGTGCACGTCCTCAGCCACGGTCTCCACTACGGGACCGGCGTTTTCGAGGGCATTCGCTGCTATGAGACCGAGCGCGGCCCCGCCGTCTTCCGCCACCGCGAGCACCTGGCGCGGCTTGAGAAGTCGGCCGAGCTCTACTACTTCAAGCTCCCCTACAGCGCCGAGGAACTGCAGGAGGCGACCAAGGAGCTGCTGCGCCGCATCGGCCTGCGTTCCGGCTATATCCGCCCACTCGCCTTCCGCGGCTACGGCGAGATGGGGCTGTACGCGAAAAGCGCCCCGATCGACGTGATCGTCGCCGCCTGGCCCTGGGGCAGCTACCTCGGCGACGACGGCAAGAAGCACGGCATCCGCGCCAAGGTCTCCTCTTGGCGGACGATCTCCGGCGACAGCCTGATCCCGCACGCCAAGGCCTCCGGCCAGTACCTGAACTCGATCCTCGCCAAGACCGAGGCAACCGAGGCCGGTTACGAAGAGGCGATCCTGCTCGACCAGCACGGGCACGTCTCCGAGGGCTCCGGCGAGAACATCTTCATCGTCCGCGACGGCACCGTGATCACTCCCGGCCACACCTCGGCGATCCTCGACGGGATCACCCGCAGCGCCGTGGTCCAGATCGCCACCGACCTCGGCTACAAGGTCGAGGAGCGGGCGATCGCCCGGGCCGAGCTCTACCTCGCCGACGAGGTCTTCCTCACCGGCACCGCGGCCGAGCTGGTCCCGGTGCGCGAGGTCGACGACCACCCGCTGGGCGAGCCCGGCGAGGTGACGCGCGTGATCCAGGCCAAATTCGAGGACGCCCTCCACGGCCGCGCCGAGGAGTACCTGGAGTGGCTCGACTTCGTCGAGGCATCTGACTCGGAGTCCGAGTCGATCGGGCGAATTACCCCTGCCGCCTAGCGGCCGGCGCGGCGCTGCCGCGCACGCGGGCCCTCGTGGCCCATCCCCGATCTTCCGACTCGAAAGGCAGTAACGATGCAGCAGGCGATGGAACAGGTGAAGCTCTACGACACGACCTTGCGCGACGGCATGCAGGGTGAGGGGATGTCGCTCTCGGCGGCTGAGAAGGCCCGCGTGGTCCTTGCCCTCGACAAGCTCGGGGTGCAGATGATCGAGGCCGGCTTCCCGAGCTCGAACCCGAAGGAAGAGGAGCTCTTCGCGCAGCTCGCCGAGCTCGAGCTCGAGCAGGCGACGATCTGCGCCTTCGGGATGACCCGACGCCGCGACACCGCGCCCGAGGAGGACCCGGCGCTGCAGACGCTGGTTGGCGCCTTCACCCCGGTGGTGACCCTGGTCGGCAAGACCTGGGGCCTGCACCTGGAGAAGGTGACCAAGGTCTCGCGCGAGGAGAACCTGGCGATGATCGGCGACTCCGTCGGCTTCTGCCGCGAGCGGGGCAAGCGCGTCGTCTACGACGCCGAGCACTTCTTCGACGCCTACCGCGACGACGCCGCCTACGCGCTCGAGTGCCTGGAGGCGGCGATCGCCGCCGGCGCCGAGAACGTCACCCTCTGCGACACCAACGGCTCCAGCCTGCCGGACCAGATCGCCGCCGCGACGCGCGAGGTGGTCGCGAAGCTCGGCCAGCGGGCCGAAGTCGGGATCCACGTCCACGACGACGCCGGTTGCGGCGTCGCCAACTCGCTCGCCGCGGTCGGGGAGGGGGCGCGGATGGTGCAGGGGACCGTCAACGGCTACGGCGAGCGCTGCGGCAACGCCAACCTGACGACGATCCTCCCCAACCTGCAGCTGAAGCTCGGCTACGACGTGGTCAGCCCCGAGCAGCTCGCCTCGCTGGCCGCGACCGTCCACTTCGTCGACGAGCTCTGCAACGTCACCCAGAACCCCGACGCCCCGTACGTCGGCCGCAACGCCTTCGCTCACAAGGGCGGGATGCACGTCGCCGGGGTCGAGGCCGACGCCCGCACCTTCGAGCACCTCGACCCCGCCGCGGTCGGCAACCAGCGGGCGATCCTGCCCTCCGAGCTCTCGGGCAAGGCGACGATCCGCGCCCAGGCCGAGCGGATCGGGCTGGAGATGAAGGACGCCGATGCGGCGCGGGCGGTCGAGGAGCTGAAGCGACGCGAGCACCGCGGCTACCACTACGAGGCGGCGCCGGCCTCCTTCGAGCTGCTGCTGCGTCGTGAGACCGGCGCCTACAACCGGCTCTTCACGCTCGAGAGCTTCCGCGTCGTGGTCGAAAAACACGCCGACGGCGAGGTGACTACCGAGGCGACGGTCAAAGTCGAGGTCGACGGCGAGCGCTACTTCCAGGCCGCCGAGGGCAACGGCCCGGTCAACGCCCTCGACAAGGCGCTGCGGGCGGCGATCGCCGATCGCTACCCGCACCTGGCCGACATCGAGCTGACCAACTACAAGGTGCGGATCCTCGACGAAGCCCACGGCACCGGCGCCGTCACCCGCGTCCTCCTCGACTCCTCCGACCACGAGCGGGAGTGGGGGACGATCGGCGTCTCCGAGAACATCATCGAGGCCTCCTGGGAGGCGCTGGTCGACTCGCTGGAGTACGCCTTCCAGTGATGTGTGACAACCAACAGAATCGCCAACAGATTCCGCTCGCCCAGCCGGATCTTGGCCCGCGCGAGGAGGAACTGGTCCTGGAGGTGCTGAGATCCGGGTGGCTCTCGCTGGGGCCGATGGGGGAGCGCTTCGAGCGCGAGTTCGCCGCCTGGCTCGGGGTCGAGGACGCGGTGATGACCTCCAGCGGCACCACGGCGCTGCACCTCGGCGTGCGGATGCTGGGGTGGGGGGAGGGCGACGAGGTGGTGACGAGCCCCTTCAGCTTCGTCGCCTCCGCCAACTGCCTGCTCTACGAGGGAGCGCGGCCGGTCTTCGTAGACGTCGAGGAGGAGACGCTCGACCTCGACCCCGCCGCTGCCGCGGGCGCCGTCGGCGAGCGCACCGTCGGCCTGCTGCCGGTCCACATCTTCGGCTACCCGGCGGCGATGCCGGCGCTGGAGGCGCTCGCTTCCCGCCACGGCCTCGGCATCCTCGAGGACGCCTGCGAGGCGCTCGGCGCAGTCGATTCCGAGGGACGCAAAGTCGGCGCCCGCGGCAACCTCGCCACCTTCGCCTTCTACGCCAACAAGCAGATGACGACGGGGGAGGGCGGCATGATCGTCCCCCGCGGCACCGAGGAGGCGTCCCGCCTGCGCTCCGAGCGCAACCAGGGCCGCGCCGTCGACATGGGCTGGCTCGACCACGACCGCCTCGGCTTCAACTACCGCCTCTCCGACCTCGCCGCCGCGCTCGGCGTCGCCCAGGTCGAGAAGCTCGACTCGCTGCTCGAGCGCCGCGCCGCGGTGGCGCGGACGTACGAGGAGCGCCTCGCGGGCATCGAGGGACTGCGCACGCCGATCCCCGGCCGCGGCAGCGAGGTCCGCAGCTGGTTCGTCTACGCCGTCCGCCTCCCCGAGGGCGTCGACCGCGACGCGACGATCGCCCGCCTCGGCGAGCGCGGCGTCGCCTCCAAGGCCTACCTGCCCTGCATCCACCTCTTCCCGCACCTGCGCGAGCTCGGCTACCGCGAGGGCCAGTTCCCGGTCGCCGAAGCCGCCTCGGCGGACTCGCTGGCGCTGCCGTTCTTCCCGCAGATGACCGAGGCCCAGGTGGACCGCGTCTGCCAGGAGCTCGCGGCAGCCCTCGGACAGGGCTGAGTCCCGGCATAATCGCCCGCCCGATGGGACGCTTCCGCAAAGACCCCGATCCGCGCTTCTGGCGGCTCAACCGCTCGCTGCCCTTCGACTGGCAGCTGGCGATCTACGACATCGACCAGTCGATCGCCCATGCCCGCGGCCTGCGCGGGATCGGCGTCCTCACCGACGAGGAGCTAACGCAGCTCGAAGCGGGGCTGGAGCGGGTTCGGGTCCGCATGGGGACCCACGGCTTCGAGTTCGAGCAGGCCGACGAGGACATCCACATGGCGATCGAGCGCCTGCTCGGCGAGGAGATCGGGCCGCTGGCCGGCAAGCTCCACACCGGCCGCTCCCGCAACGACCAGGTCGCGACCGACGTGGCGATGGTCGTGCAGAACCACTCGCTGAGCGCGATCGAGCTCTGCGGCACGGTCATGCGGCGCCTGCTGGAGCTGGCCGAGCGCCACGCCGACTGGGCGATGCCGGGCTACACGCACCTGCAGCGCGCCCAGCCGGTCTACCTCGGCCACCACCTGCTCGCCTACTTCTGGATGCTCGCCCGCGACGTGCTCCGCTTCCAGCTCGCCCTCGACAGCTCCTCGGTGATGCCGCTCGGCTCCGGCGCCCTGGCTGGCGTCAACTGGGAGATCGACCGCGAGTCGGTCGCCGCCGACCTCGGCTTCGCCCACGTCAGCCACAACTCGATCGACGGCTCCTCCAACCGCGACTTCGTCCTCGACTACCTCGCCGCTGCCTCGACCTGCGCGATGCACCTCTCGCGCCTCGGCTCGGAAATCGTCATCTGGTCCTCCAGCGAGTTCGGCTTCTGCGAGCTCGACGAGTCCTTCTCCTCGGGCTCCTCGATCATGCCGCAGAAGAAGAACCCCGACTCGGCCGAGCTGCTGCGGGCGAAGAGCCCGCGCGTCGCCGCCTCCTACCAGACCCTGCTCGGGGTGATGCATGCGCTGCCGCTCACCTACGGCAAGGACATGCAGGAGGACAAGGAGCCGCTCTTCGACGCGATCGACACGATTGAGGCCTGCCTCGACGTGGCCGCCGGGATGCTGGAGGGGATCGAGTTCCACCGCGAGCGGATGGAGGAGGCCTCCGGCGACGAGATGCTGGCCGCGACCGAGGTCGCCGACCTGCTGGTGCGCCGCGGCGTGCCCTTCCGCGAGGCGCACGGGATCGTCGGCGGCCTCGTCCGCGACGCGGTCGAACGGGGCAAGTCACTCTCCGAGCTGAGCCCGGAGGAGTTGCGCGAGCGCTCCGAGCACCTCGACGACTCCTACTACGAGGTGCTGCAGCGCAGCAGCTGGCTGGAGTCGAAGCGGATCACCGGCGGCACCGGCTCGGCACCGCTGGCGAAGCAGCTGGAGGAGGCGCGAGAGACGCTCGCCGCCGTCCAGGCGCGGGTCCAGGAGGAGCGTGGGTAGAGAGGGCCTGTGCCCGATCGTCTAGAGCGCGACTTTTTCGACCGCTCGGTCCATGACGTTGCCCGCGACCTGATCGGCTGCACGCTCCTCTACGAAGGCTGCGGCGGCGTCATCGTCGAGACCGAGAGCTACGAAGCCGACGACCCGGCCTGCCACGCCTACGTCGGCCTTACCGAGCGCACCAGGGTCCTCTTCGGCCCGCCCGGCTACGCCTACGTCTACCTCTCCTACGGGATCCACAGCCTGCTGAACGCGGTTGCCGAACCGGAGGGCGAGGCGGCCGCAGTGCTGATCCGGGCGTTGGAACCAACCCACGAAGTCGAGCGGATGCGCGAGCGGCGCCGGGTCAAGTCCGACCTCGACCTCTGTTCGGGCCCCGGCAAGCTGACCGAGGCGCTGGGAATCGACCTGAGCGACAACGAACGCGACCTCTCCCAGGAGCCCTTCCTGATCGCCCCGCCGCAAGGCGAGCCCCCGGAGATCATCACCGGCCCGCGGATCGGCATCACCAAAGCCGTCGATCTTCCCTGGCGCTTCTGTGCCGCCGGCAACCGCAACGTCTCGCGCCCGCTGCCGAAGTAGACCTCGCTATAGCGAGGCGAAGTTCGGAGTCGCTGGTCAGCCGGCCGTCACGCCGCCACCGCCGCCTGCCGGGGCGGCTTCTTCTGGCGCGGGTTCAGGGGCGGCTTCTTCGGGCGCCGCTTCTTCGGGGGCGGGGGCTTCTTCTTCCGGCGCCGGTTCGACTTCGCCGCCGCCTTCTTCCGGTTCGACCGGGGCTTCGTATTCGCCCCCTTCGGTGCTTTCCGGCGCTTCGTATTCGTATTCGCCGGCTTCGCCCGGTTCGAATTCCTTGCCTTCTTCCTTTGCCGCCTTCCGCGCCGCTTTTTCCGCCGCGTGTTCGGCCCGGATTTCTTCCCAGGCGTTGATCACGCTGGCCCAGATCAGGGCCGGGAAGGTGCCGCCCATCACCGGGCCGCCGTTGTAGAGCGTCGTCATCGGCGTCGTCGTGTCGGGGTAGCCGACCCAGACGCAGGCCGTCACTTCTTCCTTGACCCCGCCGCAGAACCAGGCGTCGCCGTTGTTCTCGGTCGTTCCCGTCTTGCCCCACTCGCCTTCGGCGCCCGTCTGGGCGTGGGTGCCGGTGCCGCTGGAGACGACGGTTTCGAGGATGCTCTTCGCCTCTTCGATCTTTTCCTGGTTGAAGACCCGGTGGCGGATGATTTCGTTGTCGCCGCCCTTGATCGCGTGGCCGTTCTTGTCGGTCACTTCGGTGAAGGCGACCGGGCTGTCGCCGGGCTCGGGGGCGAGGCTGCCGCTGACACGGTCGCCGTTGTTGCCGATCGTCGAGTAGGCGTAGGCCCAGCCGAGGGGGGAGACGCCTTCTTTGAGCCCGCCGAGGACCATCGCGGGGTTGGTCGAGATCGGGTCCCGGTAGCCGGCCTGATGGACCGTGGAGGCGATCGACCGGGTGCGCTGGTGGACGTTCTTCCCCTTCAGCCCCTCCAACCCCAGCTGCGCGTAAATCGAGTTGTCGGAGTAGGTGGTCGCGCAGATGATCGAGCAGGAGCCGAGATAGGAGTTTTCGTCGTTGTGGACGACGAAGGTTTCCTGACCGTGTTTGCCGAAGTGGAATTCCTGCGGCGCCGATTCATAGACGGTTTCCGGCGAGATGCCCTCTTCGAGGGCGGTGATCAGGGTGAAGGGCTTGATCGAGGATCCGGGCTGGCGGCGGCCCTGGGTCGCGAGGTTGAAGGGCTTGGTTTCGAAGTCGGGGCCACCGACCATCGCCTTGATCCCGGCGTCGTGGTCGTCGATCACGACCACCGAGGCGGTTGCGGGCAGGTACCCCATGTAGGAGCTGACGGCTTCTTCGGCCGCTTCCTGGAGCTGCAGGTTGAGCGTCGATTTGACTTTGAGGCCGCCGAAGAAGGCCTTCGAGGCGCCGTATCGTTCGAGCAGCTGCTGGCGCAGGTAGGCGGTGAAGTAGGGGGCCTTGGAATCGATCGTCGGGGGCTTGATCTCACTGGGGGCGGGGAGGGCCTTCTGCTGGCCTTCGATCATCTGTGCTTCGGAGATGTAGCCGTGTTCCTCCATTTTTTCGAGGACCAGGTTGCGCCGGCCGAGCGCGTTTTCGGGATAGACCTTGGGGTCGAAGGCCGAGGGCGAAGCGATGATCCCGGCCAGCGTCGCCGCCTCCCAGGGCTCGAGCACCGAGGCGCAGGATTCGGTCGGGGTGCCGCAGCCGGGGTGGGCGGCGCCGAAGTAGGTGCGCGCGGCTGCCTCGATCCCGTAGGCCCCCTCGCCGAAGTAGATCGTGTTCAGGTACTCGGTGAGGATTTTTTCCTTGCTCCAGTGCTTCTCCAGGCGGTAGGCGAGCGCCGCCTCGCGGAACTTCTCGAGGATCGTGCGGCTGCCTTCGGCTTCGAGCGCGTTCTTGACGAACTGCTCGGTGATCGTCGAGGCGCCCTGCTGAGCGCTCTGGCTGAGGATGTCGCTGACGAGGGCGCGGCCGATCCCGCGGAAGTCGACGCCTTCGTGTTCGTAGAAGCGGGCGTCCTCGATCGAGACCACCGCGTTCTTCATGTTGGGGGAGATCTGCGAGGAGTTGAGGAGGATTTTGTTCTGGTCGCTGGTCAGGGTCCCGATCGGCACCCCGTTGGCGTCGTAGACCTCGCTGTTTTTCGACGCCTTGTACTCGGCGAATTCGTAGATCGCCGGGAGATCTTGCGAGATCGCGGCCATCATCCCGAAGATCATCGAGACGACCGCGAGGACGCCAAGCCCGAGCAGAACGAAGAGGATGCGCAGCTTCTTCAGCCGCGGTTTCTTTTTCTCAACCATCAAGAAGGGGGCACTGCGCAAAACGGCTCGACGTCCTCAGGGGCCGCCGAGCGAAGGCGGCAGTCTAGCATTGCCGCCGTGCCGGACCTGACGCGAAACGCGGTCGATGTGCTGCCCGAGGGGCGGCTCGCGCAGCAGCTGCAGCGCGGCAAGCCGCTGCGGGTGAAGCTGGGGATCGACCCGACCACGGCCGACATCCACCTCGGCCACACGGTCGTGCTCGAGAAGCTGGCCGAGTTCCAGCGCGCTGACCACACCGTCGTCCTCATCATCGGCGACTTCACGGCGCGGGTGGGGGACCCGAGCGGCCGCTCGGCCACCCGGCCGGTGCCTTCGGCCGAGGAGATCGAGGAGAACGCGGCGACCTACCAGGAGCAGGCCTTCAAGATCCTTGACCGCAAACAGACGGAGGTGCGCCGCAACAGCGAGTGGCTGCGGATGGAGCCGGAGGCGCTGCTGGGCCTGCTGGCGCAGACCACGGTGGCGCGGCTGCTGGAGCGCGACGACTTCCAGAAGCGGATGGCCGAGAACCGCCCGATCGCGGCCTTGGAGCTGCTCTACCCGCTGCTGCAGGGCTACGACTCGGTCGCGGTCGAAGCCGACCTCGAGCTCGGCGGCACCGACCAGAAGTTCAACCTGCTGTTCGGGCGAGACGTCCAGAGCTCCTACGGCCAGGAGCCGCAGTCGATCATGACCCTGCCGATCCTCGTGGGAACCGACGGCGAGCGGAAGATGAGCAAGTCGCTCGGCAACTACGTCGGCGTCACCGACCCGCCGGAGGAGATGTTCGGGAAGCTGATGAGCATCCCCGACGAGGCGATGGACGAGTACTACCGGCTGCTGCTGGGGGCGGAGCGGCCGGATCGGCCGCCGAACGAGGCGAAGCGCGAGCTGGGGCGGCGGATCGTCGACCGCTTCCACGGCGAGGGCGCCGGCGCGGCCGCCGAGGAGCACTTCAACCGGGTCTTCGTGCAGCGCGCGGCGCCGGAGGAGATGCCGGAGGTGGACCTGGGCGAGTACCGCGCTGGCGGCAACGGCCTCGTCCACCTGCCGCGCCTGATCGCCGGCGCCTTCGGCGTCAGCAGCAGCGAGGGCAGACGTTTGATCCAGCAGGGTGGGGTGAAGCTGGACGGGGAGCCGCTGCCCGCAGAGCCTCTCGACCGCGAGGTTGATAGCCTCGCCGGGCGCGTGCTGCAGGTGGGCAAGCGGCGTTTCTGCCGTTTGAGGGCCACCCCCTAGACAAACCCCCTGCTGCAGTGCTATATTTTTCGGTCCTTCTTGGGGTCGCTCAGGCGGCCCCGAGCGCTGAGAGCGGCGAGACCCGCCGCGGAGGCGCAGTGGTCTTTGAAAACTGAGCAGCGTGCACTCCGCGGGTCCAAGCAACGATCTGCGGAATGTTCGAGTCCGACCCATCCGGTGCGCCAGCGCGCCGGATGGTCTTGATTTACCTCGTCATTGTCGGCCGTCGTATTTGTGTACTCGGCGGCCAAAGAGACATGACAGGCTCTCTGTAGAAGTACATTTCACGGAGAGTTTGATCCTGGCTCAGGACGAACGCTGGCGGCGTGCTTAACACATGCAAGTGGTGCGACGAACCAGGGCTTGCCCTGGGGCAAAGCCGCGAACGGGTGAGTAACACGTGAGTAACCTGCCCCGATGACCGGGACAACCCGAGGAAACTCGGGCTAATACCGGATGTGGCGCACAGGCGTAAGCCTGTTCGCTAAAGGAAGCTTCGGCCTCCGCATTGGGAGGGGCTCGCGGCCCATTAGCTTGTTGGTGGGGTAACGGCCTACCAAGGCAACGATGGGTAGCTGGTCTGAGAGGACGATCAGCCACACT
>JBQCIB010000007.1:0-107735 GCA_051954115.1 Solirubrobacterales bacterium
CGACCGGACCCTTCAATGTGCGACTGGAGAGTTGACCTGCCTATAGCCAAGTCAACTCTCCAGTCGCAGGCTCCGTGGCGTTTTGCCGGTCCTTCCTAGCTGCCCGCTGATGAGCCTCTACGTGTAGCCGGAGCTCTGCCGCTGGGAGGGGGTGGCGTCCGTTTCCCGACCGGCGTCCCTGATTTTCGCACTGGAAAGCTTGGCGAGAGCTGGCGGAGTTAACGGCGAAAATCCCAGGGAGGGAAAGGGATGCCACCCCCTCCCTACCGGCAACGGCCCGAAGAGGGAGGTTGCCCCTCCCCGGACCGCTCCAGTTTTCCTGCTATTCGATGTACCCGGCCGATTCGAGGTACGCCTTGGCAGCAGCCTTCGGCGTTTCCTTTTCGAGTTCGACCCGAGCGTCGAGCTCCTGGACGACTTTCAGCTTCAGGCCTTCCTGCACCTTGAGGATGGTCTTTTCGTAGTCGGGCCCGGCTTCTTCGGCGATTTTCTTGGTCGTCACGAAGATGACGTTGCCGGCCGGGAAGACGTGCTTGTCGTCTTCGAGGATCACGAACTTGTCCTTCTCGGCCGAGAGCTGGGGGTCGGTGGTGAAGAGGATTGAGAGGTCGGCTTGGCCCTTTTCCAGCACCGTGTAGCGGAGGCCGATGTCGACCGGGGTGAACGACTTGAACTTCAGGCCGTACAGCTTTTCCAGCCCGGCCAGGCAGTCGATCCGCTGGCGGCACTCGGGCGAGCCGTAGAGCGAGAGCTTTTCGGAGACGCCTTCGAGGTCGGAGACGGTCTTCAGGCCGTACTTTTCAGCGGTTTCCTTGGTCGTGCCGACCGCGTTGGCGCTGGCGAACGGGGTCGGTTCGAACGCCACGAGCCCTTCCTTTTCGAATTCTTCGTTCGCCTTTTCCCACGCTTCGCCGGCGTCGGCGGGGACTTCTTCGGGTTCGAGGCCGAAGAACGAGGTGAGGGCCGTGCTCGCGTACTCCGGGTAGCCGGAGATCTGCCCGGTCTTCACCGCTTTCAGCGCGACCGTTTCCGAGCCGAGGTTGAGCGCGCTCTTCACCTTGTAGCCGGCTGCGGTCAGGGCCTGGGCGTAGATTTCCCCGAGGATTTCCTGTTCGGGAAAGTTCTTCGAGCCGATCGTCAGGCTGACTTTGCCGTTTTCGGGGTTCGACTGGATCGCCGTGCCCGAGCCGCCCTGTTCGTTGCCGGATTCGCTCGTTTCGCTGCTGGTGCTGCTGCCACCGCCGCATGCGGCGATGCCGAGGGTCAAGGCGAGCGCTGCAAGCGCTGCAAGCAGCACTCGCACTCTCGTCTGGTCGGTCCTCACTTGGTGCCTCCTCTTGGGGTGGATGTGTTGACTGGGTAAGTCGGTAAGCAGGTCAGACAGTCTTCAACTTCAGCCCGTCGGAAGTCAGGCGGCGCTGCAGGAGCGCCAGCAGGCCCTCGATCGTCAGCGCCAGCAGGGCAACCAGGATCGCTCCGGCGAGCAGCCCGTTTTCGCCGTAGACGTTGCGGTTGAGGATGAAGTCGCCGAGCGTTTCCACTCCTGCCAGGGGCGCGATGGTCGCGGTGGCGAGGATCGCGATCGCGGCACTCCGGACTCCACCCATGACGGTCGGTACCGCGATCGGCAACTCGACCTTGCGGATGATCGCCAGCTCGCCCATCCCCATCCCACGGGCGGCGTCGACGGTCGGCCGGTCGACCTGCCGCACTCCCACGTATGCGTTGGTGAGGATCGGCGGGATGCCGAGAATCGCCAGAACCGGCGCGACGTTCGCCAGGCCGACGCCGATCAGCACCGCGACCAAGGCGATCACCGCCAGCTCCGGGATCGCGCGGCCGGCATTGCCGAGGCCGACGGCGAACTGCTCCCCCTTGCCCCGGTGGCCGAGATAGAGGCCGAGCGGCAGGGCGATGACCAGGGCGATCGCCAGGGCGAGCAGGGTCACCTCGAGGTGCTTGACCAGCAATTCCATCGACTTGTCGAAGCCGCCGACCTTCTTGCCGCCGGTCACGTTCGATTCCTGCGGCGTGAAGATGAATTCGATCGCGCCGGTGAACGACGCCAGTGGAAGGGCGGCGGTCATGCCTGCGCCACCCTCCGCCACGGGGTCGTGAGCCGCTGCACGAGCAGCAGGATCGCGTCGAAGGCAAACGCCATCAGGACCACGATCGCGCCGGCGATGATGATGCTGGTCGGGAAAGTGAGGTTCGATCCGTACATCTGCGTCCCCAGCCCCCCGGCGCTGATCAGGACGGCGAGGGTGGCGATCGCGATCGTGCTGACGACGGCGACCCGCAGGCCGGCGATGATCTCCGGGATCGCCAGCGGCAGCTCCACCTTCCAGAGGATCTGCCGCGGGGTCAGGCCCATGCCGCGGGCCGCGTCTTTGACCGAAGCCGGGACGTTGTTGAGGCCGAGAACGGTGTTGCGGTAGATGATCTGCAGCGTGTAGGCAGCGAGGACGATGATCGCCGTGTCGCGGCCGAGGCCGGTGAGCGGCAGCAGCAGGAAAAAGAAGGCGATGCTCGGAATCGTGTAGAGGACGCCGGTGGCTGCCAGCAGCGGGGGCTGCAACCAGCGGTTCCGGTGGGAGAGCAGCGCCAGGGCGAAGGCGACGACGAAGCCGATCAGGATCGCGGGGACGACGATCTGCAGGTGCTGGAGGGCCGGCGTGCCGAAGCGGTCGATGTTTTCCTTCGCCCAGTCCCAGCAGAAGAGGTGGTCGGGTTGCGCTTGGCAAAGGTCGCCGACGTTCCGTTCCCGGAAGAACCCTTCGCCGACCTGACCGGCGGCCGCCAATACGAACGGGCTACTCATGCGGACGCTCCAGGGCGCTGTGCTCGTCGCTCTTCGCCTCCGGCGAGGCGAGGAACTCGGAGATGATCTCGACCGAGAGGACGCCCGCGATCCGGCCCTGGTGGTCGACCACCGGCGCGTACTGCGACTCGCCCTGCAGCAGATCGGCGAGGGCGTCGCGCATCACGTCGTCGCGCTCCAGCACCGGGCCCAGCGGCGAGTCCGGCTGCCGCGGCACCACCTCGCCGCCGAGGTCGCGCTCGCTCAGCCAGCCGAGCGGCCGCCGCTCGCTGTCGACCAGCAGGGGGTAGGGGATTTCGACGTCGGGCGCGGCCAGCTTCGCCCGCACCTCCGCGGTCGCCTGCCCGACGTGCGCCAGCGGCGCCTCCCAGAGGTTGATGTCGCCGACTCGCATCAGCGCCAGCCGCTTCAGTGCCCGGTCGGCGCCGACGAAGTCCTCGACGAACTCGTTGGCGGGGGCCATCAGCAGCTCGGCCGGCGTCGCGTACTGCTCCACCCGGCCGCCCTCGCGCATCACCGCGATCCGGTCGCCCATCTTGATCGCCTCGTCGATGTCGTGGGTGACGAAGAGGACGGTCTTGCGGATCTCCGCCTGCAGCCGCAGGAACTCGTTCTGCAGACGCTCGCGGTTGATCGGGTCGATCGCGCCGAAGGGCTCGTCCATCAGCATCACCAACGGGTCGGCCGCCAGCGCCCGCGCCACGCCGACGCGCTGCTGCTGACCGCCGGAGAGCTGGGCGGGATAGCGGTCGCCGAGCTCGGGGCCGAGCCCGATCAGCGCCAGCAGCTCGGCGCTGCGCTGGCGGATCCGCTCCTTCTTCCAGCCGAGCAGCTGGGGGACGGCGCCGATGTTCTCGCTGACCGTGCGGTGGGGGAAGAGGCCGATCTGCTGGATCACGTAGCCGATCTCCCGCCGCAACTGCGCCGGCTCGCGCTCGCGGACCGAGCGGTCGCCGATCAGGACGTCGCCGGAGCTGATCTCGACCGTGCGGTTGACCATCCGCATCGCCGTCGTCTTGCCGCATCCGGACGGGCCGACGAGGACGCAGATCTCGCCGGCCGGCACCTCGAGCGTCAGCCGGTCGACCGCAGGCTCGGCGGCGCCTGGGTATCGCTTGGTCGCTTCCTCGTAGCGGACGGAGGAGGCGCCGGACTGGTTCTGCTCGTCGCTTTCCCCGGACGGCATCGCCGCGAGCCTATACCCCGGCCGCCTCCTGCTTATTCGGTTGGTTGCTCATGTGGTGGAAGTGGGCGTCGCGGGCGTGGTGCTCGCAGCCATGGCCGCCGCTGCGGCCGCGGCTGACCCAGAACAGCGCCGCGAAGATGAAGAGCCCGAGGACGTTGAGGAAGAGCTTGTAGTCGACGGCGACGTGGCCGAAGACGTCTTCGCGGGTGGGGCGGGGGCCGGTCGGGATCAGGTTCGCGAGGCCGAAGAGCCCGTCGACGGCGAGCGCCGCGATCACGATGGTGACGAACATCAGCGCCGTGATCCGCAGAGCGAACGCGGTGCCGTAGTACTTGCGGTAGGCGAGCACGATCGGGATCACGATCAGGTCGGCGAAGAGGAAGGCGACGACGCCGCCGAAGCTGATCCCGCCCGACCAGAGCACCGCCGCCAGCGGCACGTTGCCGACCGAGCAGACGAAGCTGAGGATGGCGATGAGCGGGCCGACGATGACGTTCTCGATCGTCTGCACGACCGGCGGCGCGTCGGTGACGAAGAGGAAGTTGAAGAAGTCGTTGCCGAGCAGGCCGATGAAGCCGGCGAGCTGGAAGCCGATCGAGATCTCCTTCCAGAGCATCTGCCAGTCGCTGCGGAAGTTGCCGCCGACGCCGGCCCAGGCGTCGCGGGTGGTGAGGCGCTGGCGCCAGGAGAGGGTCTCGCCCTCGTCCTCGCCGTGATGGTGGTGACCGGCCTGCGCTTCCTGGGCGTGCCGGCGCGCCTGCTCCTCCAGGCGGGGGGAGACGAAGACGCGCAGCAGCACCGCCATCAGCGCGATCAGGACGATGCCGCCGACGAACTCGGCGAGGGTGAACTGCCAGCCCATCAGCACCCAGAGGACCAGCCCGAGCTCCCAGACGAGGTTGGTCGAGGCGAACTGGAAGGCGAGCGCGGTCACTGCCGAGGCGCCCTTCTGGAAGAGCGACTTGGCGATCGCGATCGCCGCGTACGAGCAGGAGGAGGAGGCGGCGCCGAGCGCGGTCGCCTTGGCGACGGGCGCGAAGCCTTCGCCCGAGAGCGCGCCTTCGATCCGCTGGCGGGGGACCCAGGCCTGGACGATGGCGGAGATGGCGAAGCCGAGGACCAGCGCCCACCAGACCTCGTAGGCCATCAGGAAGGACATTTCGAAGCCTTCCCAGATCTTTCCGAGCACGTCGCTCATCGCTTCACCAGCCTCCCCACGGCAGCCATCAGCTCATCCACTTTCTCTACCCGCTCCTCGCCGTCGGCTTCGACCACGCAGTGGCGCGTGTGCTCGTCGAGCAGCCCCAGCGCGACCTTGTCCAGCGCCGCCTGGATCGCCCCGATCTGCGTCAGCACGTCGATGCAATAGCGCTCCTCTTCGATCATCTTCGAGACCCCGCGCACCTGCCCCTCGACCCGCGCCAGCCGCTTCAACAGCTTGTCCTTGTCCTCTCGGTATCCGACCATAGGACGACTGTAGCATATACCCCCAGGGGGTATAAAGATCGAACTGCATCAAATTTTCTCACTGCCAGAAGGAAAATTTGATGCAGTTCGAGTTAGAGGCCGAGGCGGTGGACGCGCTCGGCGGCCTTGGCGACGATCTCGTCGAGGCCGGGCAGCCGGCCGTTGCGCATGAGGACCTTGCCGGCGACGACGGTGGTGTCGACGACCGCGCCGGAGGCGGCGTAGACGAGGTCGGAGGTGAGGTCGCCGATCCCGAGCTCGGGGGCGTCGCGGCGCAGGAGGAGGAAGTCGGCGGGAGCGCCGGGTTCGAGCGGCGTCGCCCCGAGCAGCGGGGCGCGAGCGCCGGTGGCGACGGCCCAGGCCTCGGCGGCGTCGACCGCGGTCGGGTCGCCGGCGGCGTGCTTCTGGGCGAGGGCGAAGAGCTTGAGGTCGGCCAGGAGGTCGAGCGAGTCGTTGGAGCCGGCGCCGTCGGTGCCGAGGCCGACGTGGACTCCTGCCGCCTTGGCGACGGGGTGGGGGAAGACGCCGCCCACCGCGAGCTTCATGTTCGCCGCCGGGTTGGTGACGACGGTGGCGCCGCGCTCGGCGACCAGGGCCAGCTCCTCGGGGTCGAGCCAGACGCCGTGGGCGAGAATCGTCCGCTCGCTCAGCAGCCCCAGCCGGTCGAGGTAGAAGGCGGGCCGCATCCCGTGCTCGGCGAGGCAGTCCTGCACCTCTTTCTCGGTCTCGGAGAGGTGGATCTGGACCGGCAGGCCCCGCTCGGCGCTGAGCTCGCCGATCCAGCGCAGCGACCTTTCGCTGACCGTGTAGATCGCATGGGGGGCGAGGGCGGGGGTGACGAGCGGGCCGAAGCGCGAGAGCGCCTTGAGGCTGCTGTGCGCCGAGTCGCGCAGCTCCTCGAAGCTGCCGTTGGCGTCGAAGAGCGGCGCCCCGATCGCGGCGCGGATGCCGGCGTCCTCGGCCGCCCGCGCCGTCGCCTCCGGGTGCCAGTACATGTCCCAGAAGCGGGTGGTGCCGCTACGGATCATCTCCGCGCAGGCGAGCCGCGCACCCCAGTAGACGTCTTCGGAGTCGAGCTTCGCCTCGACCGGCCAGATCTTTTCCAGCCACGGCATCAGCGGCAGGTCGCCGCCGGAGCCGCGGAAGAGCGTCATCGCCGCGTGCGTGTGGCCGTTGACGAGAGGCGGGACGAGGTGCGCGCCGCCAGCGTCGATTACCTCGTCGTTGGGTTGGGGGGTGACGTCCGGGCCGACCGCGGCGAGCGTGTCGCCCTCGCAGCGGACGGCGACAGGCTCGCCGTCGAGAAGCGCGTTGGTGACAGTGAGCGTCATCGCCTTGGCGACTTTGTCGACCAATGGTTTGCAAAGTCGCCCAGCCTCACCGGCCCACCGCCCCGAGTCGCGGCAGTACCGCGGCCAGGCCCTCGCGCAGGCGCTCGGCGTTGACGAGGCGGTCTGCTTCCATCGCCTCGACGCTCACCGGCTCGGAGGCAAGGCCGTTGGCGAGGTTGTCGACGACGCAGAGCGCCGCGTAGTCGAGCCCGAGCTCGCCGGCGACGACGCACTCCGAGGCGATCGTCATCCCGACCACGTCGGCGTGTGCCGCCATCAGCCGGATCTCCGCCGGCGTCTCGAAGCGCGGCCCGCGCGCCTGCCAGTAGACGCCGCCGTCGCGCGGCGCCTGCCCGCCCTCGCTCCAGGCGGCGATCACTTCCGCCCGCCAGCGCGGGGCGAAGCCGGGCGCCGAGTGGGCGCGGGCGTCCGTATATAAGGAGTCGCCGAGGTTGAGGGCGATGAAGTCGTCGGGGCAGACGAGGTTGCCGACCCCGAGCTCGGGACGCAGCGAGCCGACCGAGCCGATCGCCAGCACCCGGTCGCAGCCCTGCTCGAGCAGCGGGCGCAAGTTCGCCTCGTGGTCGATCGCGTGGGGGAGGACGAAGGCCTCGCCGCCGTGGTGGCGCTGGACGATCGCCGCCCCCTGCGCGGCCGCCGCGGCGGCGATCTCCTCGCCGCCCGGCCCCAGCGCGTTGCTGCCGAGGATCACCGCCAGCCGTCCCATCGGCCGATCCTATGCTTATGGTGCTGCCATGGAGAACGGGGAGAATCGGGAGGCGGATCGGGGCGAGCGCCGGGACGACGAGTCCGACGGCGACGACCACCGGCTGCGCTCCGACTCCGGCCGTGACGAGACCGAGGAGGAACGCCTCGACCGCAACCTCGCCGAGCTGCTGCAGGAGCTGCGCGTCGCCCTGCCCGGGGTCCAGGTCCTCTTCGCCTTCCTGCTCGCGGTCCCGTTCCAGAAGGGATTCGAAGAAGTCACCGAGTTCCAGAAGCAGGTCTACTTCATCACCCTGATCCTCACCGCGATCTCGGCGGCGATGCTGATCTCGCCGACCGCCTACCACCGGATCACCTTCCGCTACCAGCAGAAGCGCCGGCTCGTCTACTACGCCAACCGCTTCTCGATCATCGGCCTCGCCCTGCTGGCGCTGGCGATGACCGGGGCGATCCTGCTGATCACCGACGTGCTCTTCTCGACCGCGGCGGCGATCGTCACCGCCGTCCTTGCCCTCGGCGTCTTCGGCTTCTTCTGGTTCGCGCTGCCGCTGCAGCGCAGGCTCAAGCTCAGCGCGGGGCAGGAGCCTCTAGGGAAGCCCGAAAAAGCTTGAGCTCCTGCTCGAGCTGGTCGAGGTAGGGCACCTCCGGCGCCTTTTCGCGCAGCAGCGCCAGGTCTTCTTCCCAGATCTCGAGCTTGAGCTCGAGCGGCACCTTGAATTCCTCGCGGACCGCGTCGCCTTCCTCCGCGTAGGCGCCGCGCAGGGTGCTCGAGTTGGTCAGCTTGTCGGCACCGTAGATCGCCATCGCCTCGGTCGGCGCGGCGGCCAGCCGTTCGCGGTGCTCGGCCTTGCGCTGCCGGTAGTCGTCGATCGACTCGTCGTCGGTCATCGCGCCGACCAGGCCCGCGACCGCGCCGCCGAACTTCTCGCGCAGCTCGTCGAGGCTCGTCTCCGAGTCCTCGACCACGTCGTGCAGGAGCGCCGCCGCCAGCACCTCCTCGCCGTAGCCGTGCTCGTCGAGCAGCGCCGCCACCCGCACCGGGTGTTCGACGTAGGGCATGCCGCCGCTGCCGTTGCGGACCTGACCTTCGTGGTCGGAGCGCGCCTGTTCCAGCGCAGCCCGCACCAGCGGCGAGCGCTCGGCGGCGGCCTCGATTCGATCGGCCGGGGACACGCCCGCAGCCTAGACGATCGATTCCGGCAGGTTGCCGATCTGAAAGCTCAGGCGGTGGCGGCGGGAGCGGCCGCGACCGCACCTTGCGGGGAGCGCGCCGGCAGCTCGTACTCGCTGCGCTCCTGGCCCAGCTCGACCGCGGCCGGATCGCCGCCCAGCTCCGTCCACTTCTGGCGCGCTTCCTCGGACATGCGGTCGAGGACGTCGTCGGAGTGGAGCGGGTCGTGGTGGAAGAGGGCGGTGCGCTCGGCGCCGGTGCGGCGGGCGAAGCTGAGCGCGTGCGAGAGGGCCGAGTGGCCCCAGCCGAGGTGGCACGGGTACTCGGCGTCGGTGTACTGGCCGTCGTGGATCAGCAGCGAGGCGTCCTTGGCGAGGGCGAAGCCGGAGATCCAGTCCTCCTCCAGTTCGTCGAGGTCGGCGCCGAGAGCGGGCTCGTGGTCGGGGATATAGGCGAGGGAGGAGTCGCCGTCGTCGATCCGGTAGCCGAGCGTCGGCCCGCGGTGGGAGACCGAGGCGGAGCGGATGCGAGCGGAGCCGATCTCCCACTCGCTCTCCGGGCAGTGGCGGAAGGAGACGTCGCAAGGGAGCTCGCGGACCTCGACCGGCGAGAGCGGCGCGGAGATGTAGCGGGCGATGCGGTCGCGCAGCGAGGCCTCGGGCGAGGCGGGTCCCCAGATCACGATCTCGGTCTGCGGCCGGAAGGCGGGGGCGAAGAAGACGAGGCCCTGGATGTGGTCGAGGTGGAGGTGGGTGAGGAGGATGTGGAGGCGGCTCGGCTCGTCCGGGAGAGCCAGGCCGAGGCAGCGGATGCCGGTGCCGGCGTCGAGCGCGAGGATCGAGCCGTCCGAGAGGGTGACGCCGACGCAGGAGGTGTTGCCGCCGTAGCGGATCGTTTCCGGCCCAGGGGCCGGGATCGAGCCGCGCGTTCCCCAGAGCTTGACCTTCACGCCGGCAGCGCTCCGTTGCCGTTGGCGAGCGAGGGCCAGAAGACGGCGATCGCGCCCTGCGAGCCGTGCGGGGTGAGGATCGGGAAGGCCGAGACCTCGACTTCGTGCTGGGTCCCGTCCGTGGAGCGCACGGTCAGCTCGGCGTGGGCGGGGCGGCCGGCGCGGACGGCCTTGACCAGCGGCAGGTCGTCGTAAGGGATCGGCTGGCCGCTCTCGTCGAAGGGGCCGAAGAGCGAGCCCCACTCCTGCGGGCCGACCGTCCCCAGCTCCTCGAAGCGCTTGCCCAGAAGCAAGCCGGCGGCCTCGTTGTAGAAGACGAGCAGGCCACCCTCGTCGACGAGGAAGGCAGGGGTCGAGAGAGCCGACATCAGGTTCCTGGCAAGGATCAGCTCCAATGGTCTCTGCGTCACAAATGACACTTTAAATCCCCGTTCCTAATCGACTAGGGAATTGCCGGGATTTGCGCTGCAGGAGCCAAGGTTCTTCACCTTCCCGCGATGGGCTTTAGGAAGGCGTGACTTTCGTCACTTAGACGCCCCTGCCTATCCAGCTGCTTCTGCTCTTTTGAGGCCGCCTCTGGCCCAGAGGGAGAAGAGGACTGGGAGGGCTACGGCTACCGTGAAGGCTAGGGCTACTACGGTGGGGTTGCCGGAGATGAAGCCGCGGCCAGCCTCGAGCAGCGCGGTTACTGGGTTGACCGAGGCGACTGCGTGGATCCAGCCGCTGAGCAGGCTGAGCGGGACGTAGACCGGGGCGAGGAAGAGGATGAGGAAGGTCGGGAACTGCATCAGCGGGCCGCCCTGGATCGAGCGCACGCGCATAGCCACGCCCGCCGCCCACATCGTCGCGGCGACGTTGACGAGGACGGCGAGGCCGTAGAGGCCGAAGAGTTCGACCCCGCCGCCGTCGATCTGCATCCCGGCGACGAGGGCGATCACGGTCAGGAACGTCCAGGTGACGAAGGCGCGGGCCAGTGCCGCCACCGCGTAGCCGGCGACGATGCCGCTGCGGTTGCCCGCCGCCAGCAGGTAGCGGTGGGCGAAGCCGGTCTCGAAGTCGCGCGCCATCGCGAAGCCGGTGAAGACGCCGCCGAAGGCCGCCGACTGCAGCAGCACGAAGACGAACTGGAAGGCGGTGTAGCCGGTCGGGAAGTCGAAGCCGGGGACGTTGCCGACGGCCGAGAGCCCGCCCGCGAAGAGACGAAGAAGAAGAGCGGGAAGACCAGCGCCGGGACGAGGAAGGCGGGGTTGGTGAGGAAGTTGTGGATGCTGCGCCAGGCGACCGCCTTGGTGACGGCGCGGAAGCTCGCTCCGGTGGAGGCGCTGGCGGGGGTCGAGGTGCTCACGTCCGCACCAGCCTCGTCTTCAGTGCCGAGCTGGCCGCGTACATCCCCAGCACGAAGATCGCCAGGGCGATCCCGAAGCCGAGCAGGATCGGGCCGAGCTCCCAGCCTTCGATCAGCAGCGAGCGGAAGGCGTTCAGCAGGTAGGAGACCGGGTTGGCCGAGGCGATGTCGTGGAACCACTGGGTCTGCAGCAGGTCGAGCGGCAGCGCCATCGAGGAGAGGAAGAGGAAGACGAAGAAGACGGGGAAGAGGCTCTGGACCGCCTCGCCGGTGCCGGTGCGCAGGGCGGCGAAGAGTCCGAGGGTGCCGAAGGCGACGGTGATCGTCACCGAGAGGACGACGATGACGAGCGCCCCGGCCGGGCCGGCGGCGAGTTCGGCGCCGGCGGTGAGGCCGACGACGAGGTAGGTGATCGCCTGGATCAGGCCGAGGATGACCGAGCCGGCGAGGAGGCCGCTGAGCAGGGCGGCGCCGCGCAGCGGGGTCAGCGCCAGCCGGTTGAGGAAGCCGGTTTCGATGTCGCGGGCGAGGTCGGTGCCCGAGTTCATCACCGAGAACAGCGCCCCCTGCATGAACGGCACCGCGAGGGCGAAGGTGAGGTAGGAGTCGGTCGGGAAGCCGGGGAGGTGGGTCGCCTCTTTGAGGCCGCCGGAGTTCACCGCCAGCAGGAAGAGCGGGAAGATCAGCGCCGGGACGATCTGCGCCGGCTGGCGCAAGGTGCGCAGGACCGAGCGGTGGGCGAGCTGCCCGACCTGGGTCCTGAGCGAGTGGGTGGCGGGGGAGCTGCTCATGCCGAGGCAACCGCCTCCTCCTGCGGCGCCTCCGCCTCCTCGTCGCCGGCGCCCTCGAGCGAGCGGCCGGTCTTGGCGAGGAAGACGTCGTCGAGCGAGGGAGCGTGCAGCTGTAGGTGCTCGATCGCGATGTTCTCGGAGTCGAGAGCGCGCACGACCTCGGCCAGCTCGGCCTCGCCGCCCTGCAGGCGCACGGCGACGGCACGGGGGTGGGCGCCGGCGGATTCGCCGAAGCGGCCGAGCACCGCGGCGGTGCGCTCGCGCTCGCTTTCCTCGCGGGGGATCACCTCGACCGTGGGCCGGCCGATTTCGGCCTTCAGCTCGGCCGGGGTGCCCTCGGCGACGATGTGGCCGTGGTCGATGATCCCGACCCGGTTGGCCAGCGCGTCGGCCTCCTCCAGGTACTGGGTGGTGAGGAAAACGGTGACGCCGTTCTCGGCGGCGAGGCGCGCGACCTCGTCCCAGAGCGCGGTGCGGCTCTGGATGTCGAGGCCGGTCGTCGGCTCGTCGAGGAAGAGGATGCGCGGCCGGTGGGCGAGCGCGAGCGCCAGGTCGAGCCGGCGCTTCATCCCGCCCGAGTAGCCGCCCACCTTGCGGTCGGCGGCGTGGGAGAGGCCGACCCGGTCCAGCAGTTCGTTGCTGCGCTCTTCGCGCTTGGCCTTGCCGAGGCCGTGCAGGGAGGTCTGCAGTCGCATGTGCTCGCGCCCGGTCAGCAGCGGGTCGAGGGCGGCCTCCTGCAGGGCGGCGCCGATCGCGGCGCGCACCCGCGGCCCTTCCTTGACCACGTCGAAGCCGGCGACGCGGGCGGTCCCGGCGGTGGGAGGAAGGAGGGTGGTCAGCATCAGCACCGTCGTCGACTTGCCAGCGCCGTTGGGGCCGAGGAACCCGTAGATCTCACCCTGGCCGACCTCGAGGTCGATGCCGTCGACCGCCCGCGGCCCGTTCTTGAACTCGCGGACGAGGCCCTCCACCTCGATGCCGCCGATCGGTGCGCTGCTCTCAGCCATGACTGGTCTCCAATTCGCCGTCGCTCTCTCAGGAGCTGAGACTACGGAGGCCGGCCGACCTCCAACGGAGCAAAGTCATAGAACTCCTTCCCTGATGTACGAGCGCACCCGCACCTACCGCCTGGCGATGAACGTCAACAAGCCCGTCGCCTGGTGGGGCCGGATGCAGGTCGAGGGCCTGGAGACGGTGCCCGAGAAGGGGCCGCTGCTGATCATCGGCAACCACGACAGCCACTGGGACCCGGTGATGGTGGGGATCGCGGCGCTGGAGCGGCGGCAGATCCGCGCCCTGGCGAAATCGGAGCTTTGGGACGTCCGCGGGCTCGGCCCGATCCTCAACGGCATGGGGCAGATCCCGATCAAGCGTGGGAAAAGCGACAAGGACGCGCTGGCGAAAGCGATCGAGGCGCTGCGGGCGGGGGTCTGCATCGGCGTCTTCCCCGAGGGGACCCGCTCGCGCGGCAAAGTCCTGCGGGCGCGCAGCGGCGTCGGCCGCCTGGCGCTGGAGGTGCCCGAGGCGCACGTCACCCTCGTCGCGATCGAGGGCACGACCGACCTCACCGGCTTCCCCCGCCGCCCCCGCATCCGCATCCGCTTCTTCGACCCCGTCGGCGGCCAGCCCCGCCCCGACGAGGACCCGAGCGCGCTCTCCGCCCGCCTCCTCTCCGAGATCCGCGAGCTAGTCCCCCCGTCGCTCTCCTACCGCAAGCGCGCCAAGCTCAGCGGCGTCAGCGAAGACTGATTCAGCGACTCCGAACTTTGGTGCCCTATAGGGGCCCGAAGTTCGGAGTCGCGCCTGGTCGAAGTTAGTCGCCGGCCTCCTCGCCGTTGCCTTTGAGGGCGTACCAGGAGGCGCCGAAGGCCTTGACGTCGTTGCCGTTGGCTTCGCCCGGCTTTTTGTCCTCGACGAACGTGTAGAGGGGATGGCCGGCGTAGGTCACCTGCGTGGTCCCGTCTTTGCGTTCGGTGGTGCCGAGCTTCGAGCTGGAGGCGCCGTTGCCGACAGTCGGTTCGCCTTCGGTCAGCATCGGCGGCCAGCTTTCGGCGCAGGGGCCGTAGCAGGAGGACGTCGTCCCTTTGTCTTTGTGGAAGTCGTAGAGGGTCATCCCGTTGGAATCGACGAGGACCATGCCGAGCTTCTGGACGTTGCCCAGCGAGACCACGCTGGCGCCGCTTTCCGCGCCGGCTGCGGATTCGCTGCGCGCGCTCTTGGTTTCGCTTTCGCTGCTGTTGCCGTAGCCGCTCGAGCTTTCGCTCGAGGCGTTTTCGTTCGAGCTGCCGGACTTGCTTGCGCTCGTCGTCGTCGTCGTGTTGCTGCCACCACCACCGCCACAGCCGGCGATCGCGATCGCTGCTACGGCCAACAGCGCTAGTAGAGCGAACGAGTAGGTCTTCCTGCTCACGTCGATTCCTCCTGATCTCGGATATTTGCCGCTGCTGGCGCCCTCCCCACCGGCGCGACGAAGGTCTTGTTCCCGGCGCGGACGCTGACCGCCCGCGTGCGGGAGAGGTCGAGGGCCGAGCTCAGCACCGCTTCGGAGTCGTCGCCCCAGCGGTAGCGGAAGGTCCCGGCCGGATAGGAGACGCCGCCCGGCCCCCGCAGCGAAACCGTGCAGAGGGTGCCGGAGGCGATCCCGTGGACGTACATGCGGATCTCGGTGCCGTAGGCGTGCGGCTCAAGCGTGGCGTCGATCGTCACGCCCTTGGGCAGGGAGGCGAACCGCACCTGCTGCTCCGGTTGGCCGCCGCCACCGCCGCCAAGGACGAAGATCGCCAGTACCGCCGCAGCCAACGCCGCCGTCGCGCCCCCTAGCGCAAAGCCGCCGAACAAGCGCCGCCGCCGACGCTGCACCTTCTGCCGTTCACCCTCGATCGTCGCTGCGATCCGCGCCCCCAGCTCGGGCGGTGGCTGCGGCGCCGACTCAAACCGCGCCGGATCGGCATGGGGGAGCATCTGCGCCACCGGCTCCAGCAGCGCCAGCTCCGCCCGGCACTGCGTGCAGCCTTCCAGGTGCGCCTCCAGCCCCGCGCGCTCGTCGCCCTCCAGCTGCCCGAGCGCGTACGCCCCGAGCAACTCCCGCCAGTCCCGACACTCGTTCCTAATCTTCATAGCCCATCTCCTCGAGCACGACCCGCAGCGCTCGCAGCCCGTAATAGACGCGGCTCTTGATCGTCCCCTCCGGCACTCCGAGTTCCTCGGCGACCTCCGCGTAGGGGCGCCCCTTGTAATAGGTCTCGACGATCACCCGCCGGTGGTCTGAACCGATCCGCCGCATCGCCTCCTCCACTTGCCAGGAGAGCAACGCCTCCTCCAACGGCTCGACGCTCTGCTCGATCCCGCCCTCGGCGACGCCGGGCCGCACCGCCCGCGCCCGGCCGAGGTCGATGACGACGTTGCGGAGGATCGCGAAGAGCCACGTCCGCAGCGACCCGATCTTCGGGTCGAAACGATCCCCCGCCCGCCAGGCGCGGACGAAGGTCTCCTGCACCGCCTCTTCGGCGAGCCCCGCGTCGCTGAGCGAGCGCACCGCGAAGCCGTACAACTCGCCGGAATGGGCGGCGTAGGCCTCGCGGACGTCGCGTTCGCGGCTGAGCGCTCCCCGGGTCGAAGTTCCAAGCTGGATCATCCGACCCGGCATACGCTCCCCGGCCGTGCCGGGTTCAAATGCCTCTCAGGGAGAGCCTTATTCGAGTTTCCCGATCTTGAAGATTTTCGTCCCGCAATCGGGGCATTTGCCTTCGATCGCCGGACGACCGTTTTTCATCGTCACCTGCTTGGCGTCCTGGATCTCGACCTTCTTGCGCTCCTTGACGCAGTAACCCTCAGGCATCTCGGGGCCCTCCTTTCGTCGCCGCCGGGGCGGCAAATCTCGCCGTACGCGAGAGGTGGATTGAGGCGAATGTAACGCAGGTTGATGACGCTCCCGTGAAACTTCGTAACAAAACGCACTAAACGTCCACGGTTCCCGTCAACTACCCTCCTGCCGCAGTCGCAAGCCCTTCCACAGCCTTAGAGGAGATACGGAATGCCCGAAGCAGTCATCGTCGACACGATCCGCACGCCGATCGGCCGTGCCTTCAAGGGGTCGCTGGCCCAACTGCGCCCCGACGAGATGGGCGCTTACGTGGTCGACCAGCTGCTCGAGCGCAACCCCGAGGTCGACCCCGCCCTGATCGAAGACGTCTTCTGCGGCGTCGGCATGCCGCAGGGCCTGCAGGCCTTCAACCTCGCCCGCATCGTCTCCCTGCTCAGCGAGAAGCTGCCGCAGGAGGTCAACGGCGTGACCGTCTCCCGCTACTGCTCCTCCAGCCTCGACGCGATCCGCCACGCCGGCAACGCGATCAAGGCCGGCGAGGGCGACGCCTACCTCGCCGTCGGCGTCGAGTGGGTGAGCCGCTACAACGAGCGCACCGAGCCCGCCGGG
Organism: Solirubrobacterales bacterium; assembly: GCA_051954115.1. GTDB lineage: Bacteria > Actinomycetota > Thermoleophilia > Solirubrobacterales > 70-9 > VAYN01. The sequence continues at coordinate 16,220 of JBQCIB010000007.1, forward strand.
GAGGCGGACCAGAACGACAACCTCAAAGGCAACGACGGCCAGCCCAACGCCTACATCGCGATGGGCGAGACCGCCGTCAACGTCGCCAAGAAGTACGAGGTCAGCCGCGCCGACATGGACAAGTTCGCCCAGCGCTCGCAGGAACTGGCGGTGCGCTCGCAGGAAGACGGCTTCTTCGATCGCGAGATCGTCCCGGTGAAGCTGCCCGACGGCAGCGAAGTCAGCAAGGACGACGGCCCCCGCGCCTCCTCGACCCTGGAGAAGCTCTCCGAACTGCCGGAGGCCTTCGGGGGCGGCGGCGTCACCGCCGGCAACTCCTGCCCGCTCAACGACGGCGCCGCCGCGGTGCTGCTGATGAGCGCCGACAAAGCCAAGGAGCTGGGCCTGAAGCCGCGCGCCCGCATCATCACCGCCGCCACCCACGGCAACGAGCCGGAGCTGATGGGCGTCGCCCCGATCGGCGCGATCAAGAAGGTGCTGGACCGGGCCGGGATGACGATCGCCGACGTCGACCGGGTCGAGCTCAACGAGGCCTTCGCCGCCCAGGTGATCCCGATCATGTCCGAATGCGGGATCGACGAAGACAAGCTCAACACCCACGGCGGTGCGATCGCCCTCGGCCACCCCTTCGGGATGACCGGCGCCCGCATCATGGGCACCCTGCTGAACGTGCTCGAGACCGACGACAAGCAGGTCGGCCTGGAGACCATGTGCGTGGCGGGTGGCCAGGGCAAGGCAATGCTGGTCGAACGCCTGAACTAAGCAGCGACTGGAGAGTTGACCTCGCTATAGCGGGGTTAACTCTCCACTCACGATGAGCGACCAGCCGCACCCCAGTTCGGCGATCACGCCGGAGACCGTCCGGGACTTCCTGCCGGGGAGTTTCCCGGGCGATCTCGGGATCGAGCCGCTGGAGGTCGAGGACTCGCACGCCCGCGGCCTGATCGTCGTCGACAAGCGCCACTTGCACCCCGGCGGCTTCGTCCACGGCGGCGTCTGGACCGCACTCGGCGACACGGTCGCCGCCTGGTCCACCTTCCGCTCGATCCCGCCGGGCCACAACTTCACGACGATCGAGCTGAAGCTCAACGTCTTCGCCGCCGGCATCCTCGGCGACGAGATCGAGGCCCGCGCCGAGCCCCTGCACGTCGGCAAGAGCACGGTGGTGATCGAGGTGCGGATCGAGCGCCGCCGCGAGGGCACCGAGCCGCGCCTCGCGGCAAACCTCATCGTCAGCCAGTTCGTGCTCCCGCCGAGCAGCTAGCTCAGGCCGTTACGGGGCTCAAGCGGCAAGCCTCTACAAAGTGCCGAAATAAGGCCGCCTCGTAGGGGCGGTGGACGAGCGTCTCCGCGTGCCACTGCACGCCGATCGTGAACGGGTGCTCGGGGTCCTCGACCGCCTCGATCGTCCCGTCCGGTGCCCGCGCGACCACCTTCAGTCCCTCGCCGAGGCGGTCGATCGCCTGGTGGTGGAAGGAGTTGACGTCGAGCACGTCGGGCACCTGAACTTCCTCGTCTCCCAGCGCCGTCGCCAGCCGGCTCCCCGGCTCGATGTCGATGTCGTGGCTGGTTTGGTCGCCGGGTGCGGACTGCCGGTGGGCGAACTCCGGGGAGGCCTCCGGCAGGTGCTGGATCAGGGAGCCGCCGCGGGCGACGTTGAGGGCCTGGGTGCCCCGGCAGATCGACAGGATCGGGAGTTCGCGCGCATCCGCGCAGCGCGCCGCGCTCAGCTCGAAGCGATCGAGGTCCGGCTCGATCGGGCCGAGATGAGGATGGGGCTCGGCGTCGTAGGTGGCTGGGTCGAGATCGGGCCCGCCAGAGAGGCAGATCCCGTCGAGGCGATCGATCAGCGGCCCGATCGCCTCCTCCGGCAGCGGCGGGATCACCATCGGCACCGCCCCGGCGGCCTCGAGTGCGCGTAGGTAGGTGAGCCCGAGGACCATCTCGCGGACTTTCGGCTCGCTTTCGGGGGTCTGCTGGATCCGTTTCGGCTCCCGCACCTCCGAGGTGGTGACCCCGATCAGGGGCCTGCCCTGCTGTGCGCCCTTTTTCATCCCTGCAGATTCTCCAATACCCAGGTGTCCTTGCAGCCGCCGCCCTGGGAGCTGTTGACGACCATCTCGCCGGCGCCCTGGGCGAAGCGCGTCAGCCCGCCGACCATCGCCGCCGCCTCGTCCGGCCCGCTGACCACGAACGGGCGCAGGTCGATCCGCCGCGGCCGCAGGCTCTCGCCGCGCACGGTGGGGTGGCTGGAGATCTCGACCGGCTCCTGGGCGATGAAGCGCTCGGGCCGCCGCCGCACCACCGCCACCGCCCGCTTGCGCTCCGGCTCGCTCGCCCGCGGCATGATCGTCACGCCGTGGCCGCCGAAGCCGCCGCGCGGCTTGATCACCAGTTCGTCCAGCCTCTCCATCGCCTCGCGCCGATCTTCCTCGTTGCTGAGGTCGTAACTGGGGACCGAGCGCAGCAGCGGCTCCTCGCCGAGGTAGAAGTCGACCATCCGCTCGACGTAGGCGTGGGTCAGCTTGTCGTCGGCGAGGCCGGTGCCGAGGGCGTTGGCGCAGCGCAGGCGGCCCGAGCGCAGCGCCGGCAGCAGCAGATCGCCGAGCGCGGTGAGGCTGCCGTCGGGCTCGGTCAGGCGGTCGGTGTCTTGGCGTCGGTAGACCACGTCGACCTGAACTCGGCGCTCGCGCGAGAGGCGGGCGAAGATCCGTTCCCGGCTCAGCTCCAGCTGGTCGGGAGTGACGATCGGGAAGCCGAGCTCGTGCCCGATCCGCTCGTGCTCGTACCAGGCTCCGTTCTCGGGTCCGTCGGAGAGGATCGCGACAACGGGCTCGTCCCGTCCTGCGGGAGCCGCGCCCCGCAGCGCCGCACCCAGCTGCTCCAAGTAGTCGCCGTGCCCGCACGGGCGCAGCCCCGCCCCGATCTCCGGCTCGACGATTTCCCGCACCGCCAGCGCGTAGGTCGCGCCCGAGGGCATCCGCAGGTTGTCCTCCAGCACCCGCAGCTCGCCGTCGCGGCCGCGGACCAAGTCGAGTCCGGCGACCGTGGCGGGCGGCGCCTCCGGGTCGAGCAGACCCTGCATCGCCGGCGCCCAGCCCTCGGAGGTCTCTAGCAGCCGCCGCGGGACGACGTCGGCGTCGAAGATCCGCTGCGGCCCGTAGGCATCGAGGAGGAAGGCGTTCAGCGCCCGCGCCCGCTGCAGCAGCCCCGCCTCGAGCCGCGCCCATTCCTCGGCGGTGAGCAACCGGGGCACCGGATCGACCGCGATCGGTTCTCCCTCGCCGAAGGTGAGCCCGTGCGACTCCACCTGCGCCTCGACCCGCTCGCGCAGTGCCTTCAGGTCCTCTTCGGCCAAAGCCTCCAGCAGCGGCGTGTAGTGCGGCCTCGGCGTCCCATCCGAGTCGAAGGCCTCGTCGAAGCAGTCGGTTTCGAGTTGGTAGGCGGGAGCGCTCACGCCCCAGCTTCTACCCGTTCCTCCGGCATTTCCAGAGCTTCGATCTGGGGCAGTTTCCAGAGCAGGCTGGCGATCGTCAGGCCGAGCGCGACCGAGACGAAGACCAGGAACCATTCTCCGGGGCCAAGCAGGACCAGTTCGAAGAATTCGCGCAGGAAGGGGAGGGCGAGGATGCCGGCGTAGAGGCCGCCCAGGCCCAGCACCATCGCCAGCATGTTGCTCTGAATCGCGATGTGCTCGCGGCCGGGGCCTCGCTCGAGCAGGAGGATGAAGGCGAGGCCGAGCGCGATCAGGGTCGAGGTCGCCGCGGTCCTGCCTTCCGCCAGCGTGCCGCCGGCGACGGTGTCGACGAGGAAGAAGGAGACGATCGAGGCCAGGGCCGTGGAGACGCCCGCCGGCACCGCAAACGCCGCCAGGGCCCGCAGCAGGCGGCCGCGGTAGAGCGGCCCGTCGGAGGGCATCAGCGCCAGCACGAAGGAGGGGATCCCGATCGTCAGGAACGCCGCCACGGTGAGGTGGCGGGGGAGGAAGGGAAAGGTGAAGCCGGGTACGGCGACGAGCAGGATCAGCGCCGCCGCGTAGACCGTCTTGGTCAGGTAGAGGCGGCCGAGGCGGTGGATGTTCCGCGCGATCCGCCGTCCTTCGCCGACCGCCTCGGGCAGCCGCGAGAACTGGTCCTCGAGCAGGACGACGTCGGCGACGCCTTTGGTCACCTGCGTCCCCGAGCCCATCGAGACCGCCATCCGCGCCCGCTTCAGCGCCGGCACGTCGTTGACGCCGTCGCCGATCATCGCCACGTAGCGGCCGGCGGCGACTAGAGCTCCCACCAATGATTTCTTCTGCTCGGGCTTGATCCGGCAGAAGATCGTGTTCTCCAGCGCAGCTTTCTTCAGCCCCTCCTCGTCGTCGGGCAGGTCGGGCCCCTCGATCACGCCCGCCTCGCGCGGCACGCCGACGGCGTAGGCGACCGCGGTCACGGTCGCCGCCGCATCGCCGGAGATCAGCTTCAGGTCGACCTGCTCTGCGCGCATGGTGGCGATCGTCTCCGCCGCGTCGGGCCGCAGCGTCTCCTCCAGCACGACCAGCGCCAGGGGCGTGATCCGCGGCGCGCCGTTCGCCGCCGGATCGCTCGGCAGCGGCTCGCTCGTCTGGCCGAAGGCGACGACCCGCCGCCCGGCCGCGGTCTCCTCTTCGAGCTTCGCCGCGAGCCGCGAGGGCAGGGTCAGCGCGCCCGACTCGGCGAGGACGTCCGGCGCCCCCATCACGTAGGTGGCGCCGCCCGCGCCGCCGTCGAGCGAGACCCCGCTCCACTTCCACTCCGAGCTGAACGGGACCTCGCCGCTCACCCGCCCCGGCTGCCCGGGGAACTGCCGGGCGATCGTCTCTAAGGTCTTGTTGCGGTCGCCGGCGCTGGCGGCGAAGCGGCCGAGCGCCTTCGCCCCCGACGCCGGGTCGATCCCGTCCGCGTACTCGACCCCGGCCAGCCGCAGCTCGCCCGCGGTCAGCGTCCCCGTCTTGTCGACGCAGATCGTGTCGACCGCCGCGAGGCTCTCGGTCGCGCTCATCTGCTGTACCAGCGTCGCCCGTTTGGCCAGCCGCACCGCCGCCACCGCGAAGGTGACGCTCATCAGCAGCACCAGCCCCTCGGGGATCAGGGTCACGAGCCCGGCGGTCGCCGTTTGCGCCGCGCTCTGCAGGCCGACCGCGCGCAGCTTCAGGCTGAGGATCAAGAGCGCCGCCAGCGGCAGCATCACGTAGGTGGAGGCGATGATCACCCGGTTGACCTCCTCCTGCAGCGGCGAGGGCGGGTGGCGGAAGGTCTTCGCCTCGCCGGCGATGCGACCGGCGTAGCTCTCCTCGCGCACCGCGTTCACCACGTAGTGGCCGGAGCCCGAGACGCAGAAGGAGCCGGAGAGGACGCGGTCGCCTTCGCCCTTCTTGATCCCGTCGCTCTCGCCGGTCAGCAGCGACTCGTCCATCGTCATCCCCCGCGAGGCGATCGCCTCGCCGTCGGCGACCAGCTGGTCGCCCGGCCCGACCGCGATCACGTCACCGGGCACCACCTCGGTCGCGATCAGCTCGACCACCTCCCCGTCGCGCACGACCTTCGCGTGCGGCGCCACGAGCACCGCCAGCTCGTCCAGCGTCCGCTTCGCCTTCAGCTCCTGGCGGATGCCGATGTAGGAGTTGATCACCGCGATCAGGCCGAAGATCGAGTCCGCGTAGAGCCCGAGCGCCAGGTCGAGGACGAAGAAGGCGCCGATGATCGCGTTGAAGAGGGTGAAGACGTTGCCGGCGACGATGCTCGCGGTCGAGCGCGAGGAGGTCTCCGGCGGCGGGCCGAGCTTGCGCAGCCGCGCCTGCGCCTCCTTGCTGGAGAGCCCCTGCTCGGGAGAGGGTCGGCGGTCGGCCATCGCCCTATTCAATAGGGTGCGGGAGCGATGGGCCTGAAGCTCGGACTCAACCTCGGTTACTGGGGGATCGGCCCCGCCGGCGAGGACGCCGCGGAGATCGTCCTCGCGGCCGAGGGGATGGGCTACGAGTCGGTCTGGGCGGCCGAGTCCTACGGCTCCGACGTGGTCAGCGTGCTTGCCTGGCTGGCGGCGCGAACCGAGAAGATCAACCTCGGCGCCGCGATCATGCAGGTGCCGGCGCGCCCGCCCGCGGCGGCGGCGATGGCCGGGGCGACGATCGACAAACTCTCCGGCGGGCGCTTCCTCTTCGGCTTCGGCCCCTCCGGCCCGCAGGTCTCCGAGGGCTGGTACGGCGTGCCCTACGCGAAGCCCTGGGGGCGGACCCGCGAGTACATCGAAGTGGTGCGGGAGATCATTGCCCGCGAGGGGCCGGTCGACCACCAGGGCGAGCACTACACGCTGCCGCTCCCCGGCGGCGAGGGCAAGCCGCTGAAGCTGAACTTCCACCCGCTGCGCAACGAGATCCCGGTCTTCGTCGGCGCGATCGGGCGCAAATCGGTCGAGATGGCGGCGGAGATCTGCGACGGCTGGATCCCGATCTTCTTCAGCGTCGACGCCTTCGAGCAGACCTGGGGGGAGCACCTGGAGGCGGGCTTCGCCAAGGGTGGGCGCCAGCGCTCGGACCTCGAGGTCAGCCCCTCCCTGCAGGTGGCGATCGACGGCGACCTCGAGGCGGCGAAGAACGTCGTCAAGGCCGGGCTCGTCCTCTACTTCGGCGGCATGGGCAGCCGCAAGACCAACTTCTACGTCGACCTCGCCCACCGCTTCGGCTTCGGCGAGGTAGCCGACGAGGTTCAGCGCCGCTTCCAGGACGGCGACCGCGGCGGCGCCTTCGAGGCGATGCCGGACGAGATCGTCGAGGCGACCTCCCTGGTCGGGACCGAGGCCGAAGTGGCCGAACGGGTCGAGCGCTTCCGCGAGGTGGGGATCGACCGATTGATCGTCTCACCCGTGCACGTCGAGCGCTCCGAGCAACGGCACACGCTCGAGCGTCTCGCTGCACTGGCGGGAGTCTCTGCCTGAACGGCAGGGGTAGGGACGCCCTCCTGAGCGTTTCGCATATCCTCCCGCGCCGCACGTCATGAAGATCGGAGTACCGAAAGAGACCGCCGATGGGGAGCGCCGGGTCGCGCTCGTCCCTGACGTGGTCAAATCGCTGAAGAAGAACGAGCACGTCGACGTGGTCGTCGAGTCCGGCGCCGGCGAGGCGGCGGGCCACACCGACGAGGCCTACAAGGGGGCCGGCGCCGAAGTCGGCTCCGCCGAGGCCGCCTGGGGCGCCGACGTCGTCCTCCACGTCGCGGTCCCCGAGGCCGGGGACGTCTCGAAGCTGAACGGCAACCAGCTCTTCGTCTCCCACCTCAACCCCTGGGTTGCGGCGGAGACCAACAAAGCGCTCGCCGCCGCCGGCGTCACCGCCTTCGCGATGGAGGCGATCCCGCGGACGACGCGGGCGCAGGCGATGGACGCGCTCTCCTCGCAGGCCGCTGCCGGCGGCTACGCGGCGACGCTGATCGGCGCCCGCGAGTCTGGCCGCTTCTTCGGGATGATGACCACGGCCGCGGGCACGGTCCCGCCGGCGAAGGTCCTCGTCCTCGGCGCCGGCGTCGCCGGGCTGCAGGCGGTCGCCACCGCCAAGCGCCTCGGCGCGATCGTCACCGGCTTCGACATCCGCCGCGCCGCCTGGGAGCAGATCGCTTCGCTCGGCGGCCGCCCGCTGGAACTGGACTTCATCCCCGACGCCGAGGGGGAGGGCGGTTACGCCCGGCCGCTGACCGACGAGGAGAACGCGCAGGTGCGCGACGCCCTTGCCGAGAACGCGGCGAAACAGGACATCATCATCACCACCGCCGCGATCCCCGGCCGCCCGGCGCCGCTTCTGATCACCGCCGAGGGCGTCCGCAACATGGCCCCCGGCTCGGTGATCGTCGACCTCGCCGCCGAGACCGGCGGCAACTGCGAGCTGACCCAGCCCGGCCAGACGGTGGTCGAGAACGGGGTGAAAGTGATCGGCGCCCGCAACCTCCCCTCGGAGATGCCGGCGCCCGCCTCCCAGCTCTACGCGAAGAACCTCGAGAACCTGCTCGGGCTGATCGTCACCGAGGAGGGCGGGGTCAAAGTCGACTTCGAGGACGACATCATCGCCGCCGCCTGCATCACCCAGAACGGCGAGATCAAGAACGAGAGGGCAGCGAAGTAATGAACCTGTTTGCCGAGATCACGATCTTCGTGCTTGCGATCTTCGTCGGCTTCGAGGTGATCTCGAAGGTGCCGACCACCCTGCACACGCCGCTGATGTCGCAGACCAACGCGATCCACGGCATCGTCATGCTCGGCGGCCTGATCGTCGTCGGCGAGGCCAACGACGGCCTCGAGTACCTGATCGGCACGATCGCGATCGCCTTCGGCGCGATCAACATCGTCGGCGGCTTCATGGTCACCGACCGGATGCTCGGCATGTTCAGCAAAAAGCCGAAACCCAAGGCCGAGGGCGAGAAGAAATGAGCCTGGCCGTGTTGACTCCGGGCGGCGACGCGGCGACCGCCCTCTACATCGTCGCCTTCTCCCTCTTCATCATCGGGATCAAACAGGGGACGCACCCGACCACGGCCAAGCGCGGCAACCTGATCGCCGCCGCCGGTATGGCGGTCGCCGTCGTCACCACCCTGCTGCTCGACGGGATCGGCAACTGGGGCCTGATCGTCCTCGGTCTCGGCATCGGCTCGGCGATCGGCGCCTACGCCTCGATCCGGGTGCAGATGACCGAGATGCCGCAGATGGTCGCCCTCTACAACGGCGTCGGCGGCGGCGCCGTCGCCCTGATCGCCTGGTCGGAGATCCGGCACGGCAGCTCGGGGATGCCGCTGGAAGAGCTGATCCCGACCCTGTTCGCGGCGATCGTCGGCTCGGTCTCCTTCTGGGGCTCGAACATCGCCTTTGCCAAGCTCCAGGACCTGATCCCGACCCGGCCGCTGGCCGTGCCCGGCCAGCAGGTGGTCAACGGTGTCCTGCTGATAGCCGCGGTGGCTGCGGCGGTCTCGATCGCGATCGACCACGGCAGCCCCTCCGAACCGCTCTTCATCGGCATCCTGATCGTCGCCGCGATCCTCGGCAACCTCGTCGTGCTGCCGATCGGCGGCGCCGACATGCCGGTTGTGATCTCGCTGCTGAACGCCTTCACCGGCCTCTCCGCCGCGGCGGCCGGCTTCGCCCTCCACAACGTCGCCCTGATCGTCGGCGGCACCCTGGTCGGCTCCTCGGGAACGATCCTCACCCTGGAGATGGCGACGGCGATGAACCGCTCGGTCGCCAACATCCTCTTCGCCGGCTTCGGCGGCGCGCCCGCCGGCGGCTCGGCGGGCGACGGAGAGGAACGACCGCACGTCTCGATCGGCGCCCAGGACGCGGCGATCAAGCTCGCCTACGCCGACTCGGTCGTCTTCGTGCCGGGCTACGGCCTCGCCGTCGCCCAGGCGCAGCACGCGATCAAGGAGGTCGCCGACCAGCTCGAGAAGCGCGGCGTCACCGTCAGCTACGCGATCCACCCGGTCGCGGGCCGGATGCCGGGGCACATGAACGTCCTCCTCGCCGAGGCCGACGTGCCTTACGAGCAGCTGAAAGAGATGGAGGAGATCAACCCCGAACTGCCGCGCACCGACGTCGCCGTCGTCGTCGGCGCCAACGACGTCACCAACCCGGCGGCGAAAAACGACCCCAACTCGCCGATCGCCGGGATGCCGATCATCGAGGTCTCCGAGGCCCGAGAGGTGATCGTGATCAAGCGCTCCCTCAGCCCCGGCTTCGCCGGCATCGACAACGACCTCTTCTACGAACCGAACACCTCGATGCTCTTCGCCGACGCCAAAGCGGCGGCCGGCGAAATCGCCGCCGCGATCGAGGACCTGTAGGCGTCCAGCGCGGGCAGGTTCCCGCGCTGCGAATTTTTTGCTGCCCTTGGGGGGCGAATTGAGGTCGTCCGAGCCCTTGTCCAGGCATGGGCTCGGAGCGGGGGCAGGGGACGGTCGAGTGGGTCGGGACGTTGTTGGTGGTCTCGGTGGCGATGCTCGGTTTGGTGGCCGCCGGGGTGCGGGTGCCGGGGGCGTCGCTGGCGCGGGCGGTCGCGGACCGGATCCTCTGCGCTGCGGCGTTGGCGGACGAATGCGGTGACGAGACCGATCTGATCGCCGCCTACGGGAGCGAAGTCGGCGGGCTGGTGCGGCGGCACATGCCGACGCTCGCCTTCGAGCCGGGGTCGAAGGCGGTGCCGGTCGATTTCCGCAGCTGCCGCAGCAGCGAGTGCGGCGACAGCTCCGCAAAGGGGAGCGTGCACGTGACCGACGAGGGCCTGCCGGTCACGGTGTTCGTCCACGTCGTCGATTGCCGGGAGGAGCGGGCGGAGCAAACGGAACGCGAAGGCGCCGACTGCTCCGGCGACCGCGCCGGCAACCTCTACGTCCAGTATAGGTTGTTTACTAAGACCCCTACAACATCCAAAAAGATATCAGAGGCCCCTCAGGTGGTGGGGGAAGATCAGACCTCGCAGCCGCCTCGCTTCCTTGGGCCTCCCCGCGCTCCCTGTATCTGACCCCGGTCGATCACATCGTGAGCGGGTGGGGTCAGATACAGGGAGCGCCCTCTTTTGGCCCAAGGAAGCGAGGCGGCTGCGAACGTCAATTTCGGGGGCTTGTTCGTAACTCCCACCGCTGGCCAATAGGCTGCCCGGATGCCCGACGACCCCAAGCACAAGGCTTTCAGCGAGGCCGTCAAAGCGGCGCAGCGAGACTTCCTGCGGCAGACCTCCGACGCCCATGCCACCCGCCGCAAGGTCTTTGAGGAAGCTCGGGAGGCGGGCCTGACCTTGCGGGAGATTGGCGAGTTAGCCGGTCTTCATCACACGACCGTTGGCGAAATCCTCCGAGGCCGATAGCTCTATTTTGGAGGGTTAACCCTCCAAGAGTTGCTAACGTAGCTCTCCCAACAACGCAAGCAGCCCCCGGCCAGCGCGCTAACGCCGACCGAGGGCCTAACCACAAGGAGCCTTACCTCCTCATGGCTAACGAGAAATCTACGGGCGAGAGGCGGCCTGTGCCGCTTGACATCGCCGCCAAGCACGTCCCCGTCCTGCGTGCCTGCTTGACCGGATGGTTGGAGGGCACGCGGGAAGACCTGAAAGCCCCCGAGCAGATGCAAGACCCCGACAAAGCGCAGCAGGAAGCAGAGGCGTTTGAGCGCGTGTTGGCAGCGCTGGCGACGGGGCAAATCGTCCTCCCCGACGAGGCAGCGCGGGAGGCCGTCGCGGTGGCGACCGCCGACGACGACGAGGCGAACAACTACCGGGAGGTAGCTGCCAATCACGACGCGCTCCACGCCCTGCTCGGTGTGCTGGGAGGGCCGGAGTCGTGACCGTCGCCAACCTCCCCATGCAGCGTGTCGTCCTCGCCCTGGTTCTCCGCGAACACCCGGCCTTGCTGACGCTCCCCGCGTTGGCGGGCCTGGTGCTGGCGAATCCCCGCACCCTCTGCGGAGGGGTGGCGCTCGCCCGCGCTCTGCGCGATCTGGACAACGAGGGCTTGGTGTTCAGCGATGGATGCCAGGTGCAGCCGAGCCGACCGGCGCTGCACGTCAAGCGCCTGCTGGGGGCAATCTGATGTTGGTCCCAGGACGGTTCAGCAGCGCCGCCATCGGGATCGGTGACGGCGAATTGGAGCTACGCCTGAGCGACGGCGGCAACTGGCAGGTCAAGGTCCGGTCGACCGGCGGGGAGGGCTGGCGGATGCTCTGCCGAGGCCACATTGACGGGACCATCTTTGAGACTGCCAGCGCCGGCGACAAGAAGCCGATCATGGTCGGCCCGCTGATGGTCGATCCGGCAGCTCGTAGGGTCGAGGTTCGCGGCAAGGAGGTTCGGCTCACGGCGCATGAATTTGAAGTGATCGCGCTGCTTGCCACTGACCCCCAGCGTGTCTTCACCAAGGAGGAGTTGCAGCAGGAGATTTGGGGAGGCAGGGGCGCGACTCGCACGCTCGATTCACATGTGAGCCGCGCCCGCGTAAAGCTCCGCAAAGCCGGTGCGGAGGGCTTCATCGTCAACTGTTGGCGCGTCGGCTACAAGCTCTGCCCGTAGGGACCGGAAGCAATACGAAAGACAATTGGACCGAATCGCCTCTAAGCAGCGTCTTAGAGGCCCATGCCAAATCAAACGCGGCAGCGGTCACGTCCTCGCCGACCTACCCGGCAATTAGCGCCGCGCCGTTCGGCCGTCAAGGGCGCGAAGCGCCCGACCCCTTGCGGGTTGACTGCCGAGCGGCGCTGCGCTTCGCTGGCAAGTAGGTCGGCAAGTCCGAAAGGCGGGGCGAAAAGGTGCCGGAGAGGTTGGAGCTTCGGAGGCGGTGAGGGAGCAGAAATATTCCTCGCCGCGAAGAAGTTCCAAACGGTACCGGCATCTCTCTATCGGTGTCAAGGAATGGGGCAAATCAAGAGTTGCGCAGACTCAAATGTCTGTGCTACCTAGCTTCCATGAAGATCAAAAATCAACAATCGAAGAGAGGTGATTTTTCGAACGAGAAGCATTCTCATAGAGCTTCATTGGAAAGTTGTAACTCAACTGCCCCAGCCCCTGACACCGATAGAGAGATGCGGCCGAGGACTCGTAGGCGAGGCCATACGTGTGTGGCCTCGCCCTGTACCAGCTGCCCGACTACGGGCAGCCCCCAAACTGCACGAAGTCAGTTCTCCCGCACCTTCGCCGACGTTCTCGCAGGTCGATTTGGTGGCTCTTGGTTAGTCGAATGGCAGCGTACGAATCGTTCCGCGCCTTCCACGAACCGGGACAGGCGGGCCTTCTCCGGCAAAAAATAGCTTCGCTCGTTTGGCGATTGGAGACTTCTTGTCATCCCTGCGCCAAACGAATACGGAATCAAAGACTGAACGGAGGACCCGGCGTTTGTCTTCAAACGTCAGGTCCTCCCAAACCTCTTCTAGGTCCGCCTCGATCTCTGCGGGTTCGCGCTGGTGCTCAATCTCGGCCAGAGCCTCGAGTAGCTCGTCAACTCGCTCCTGGCGGCTTGCGAGAGTTCGTAGGTAGACGTCCGACTGCGGCCCACCGAGGGCGTCGGCCAAACGCGAGTCAAGCGCTGCGTCCCGCTCGGCTTCGGCCGCTGCGAGTTCAGCGGGGAGGGTCGATTCTTCTTCGTCAGATTGAGTTCGTGCCTTCGCGTCCCTTGCGAACGCAAAAAGTTGCTCGACTACGAAGGGCTCGATTTGCATTGCCGCGACACTGGTAGGGGCAGGACAGCGGCCCCCGGCCTTTTCAGACTTGCAGGAATACGCAAGGTAGGTCTTATCGCCGCGCGGCCTGTTCGCTGAGACCTTCAGCGCATAGCTGCACCCAGCGCAGCGAAGGAGACCGGAGAGCAGTCCGGCCGTGCCCCCCGTGCCACGGGCGGCACGAGCAGGGTGGACGCCGCCTGCCCTATTGGCTGCTTGCCATTCGTCCAGAGTGACGATCGGCTCATGGGCGTCGGGGTTGATGATCTTCCCAGCCCGCGCCTCGCCAAGATAGACCCTGTTCTTGATGATGGTGCGGACACTGGGGACCATCCAATACTGGTTGCCGTAGGGGGTCTTGATTCCTTTCTCTTCTAGGAGGCGCGCCAGCAGCACCCAGGGCGTCTGAGCGGCGCGACGGCGGAACAATTCGCGGACCACCGGAGCAACCTCGGGGTCCGGTACGAGAACTCGTTTCTCATTGCGCAGGTAGCCGGTCGGCACCTTGGGGGAGACATGGATGCCACGCGCCACCGCAGATTTCTTGGCGGTGTCCCAATTCTCACGAATGCGGGCTAGCTCCAACTCGGCCAGCGCTGCGAAGAGGTCCGCGAGGAACTTGCCCATGTAGCCGGACGTGTCGATGCCCTCGGCGACCGTGCAGAGAACGCCATCGGCGGCACGGATGCGCGCCAGCAGGTTGGCCGTGTCCTGAACCGAGCGGCCGAAGCGATCAAGACGGGCGACCGCGATGCCACCCGTGGCGCCGGACTCAACTCGCCTCATTGCTTGTTGCAGCTTCGGCCTATCGACCTTCGACCCCGGCTGGTCTAGCTCTGGGTGCCATTTGACGATCTGATGACCTTGCGCCGTGGCCCAGGCTTTGACACGCTTTTTCTGCTCTTCCGGCGAAATGAAGCCATCGCCCGACCGACCAGCCACGCGCGAAACGCGGATATAGCCATCCAGTTTCATGGTGTACCCCCCTTACTGTTATACCAATACTGGACCTATTACGCAGACTCGGCCACGTTGCGCGGAGTGCCGGTGGTCGGTCCCAAGGGCTATCACCACGACGACTGGGAGGGAGTGCAACTGCGCTTCGGCCCCGACGGCGAGGTCGGCGAGCGGGCCTCGTCCCACAACGGCTACAACTCGGGCTTCCCCAGCGCCGCCAATTGGGGCTCCGACGCCGACGTCGGGCCGCTGAAGGAAGGCGCCGAAGCGGTCGGCGCCCGGCCTGGCAACGGCTGGGGACCCGAGACCGCCTACCTCTTCGTCTCCGGTGGCAGTCACGCCGGCAACACGATCGACCTCGGCGAGGTCGCCCACTTCACCCCCAGCAACCGCGTCCACCTAGTCCCGCTCGAGGACGTTGCCGCCACCAGCACCGCCCACTTCGCGATCTCCCCGCCCTGGCTGAAGGACGTCTGGCTCGATCCGGAGGCAGAGGGGACGAGCTGATGGCCAAGAGGCGCTGGCGGGACTACAAGACGGTGGCAGGCCGGCGGCCGGTTAAGGAGTTTCTAGAAGCGTTGAGCGATGAAGAGGTGGCGGCGGTGAGCGCGGCCATGAAAGAAGTGGAAAGCGAAGGGTTGAGAGCGGCGAGGCACTTGAGAAACGCAATTTATGAGATCCGTACGAGGTGCCGAGGAGAAAAAGAAGCAGAGGGCATTGTCTTTCCTAATATCGTTTTTGATATCTTTTTATTGATATAGAAAGAGAGGCACGATGACTGAGGAACCCGATCTTCTCGAGGAGTTGATTGCGGAACGAACGGCTCGCAATCCCGACTTCCCGAAACTGCTCGAGGCCGCAAGGCGCAGACGAGCGTTGTTAAAGGACCTCAGCAGCGTGCGCGCGAGGCATGGGCAGTCCCAAACGGCTGTTGCCGCCGGCATGAACACCTCGCAGTCTTCAGTGGCGCGTCTCGAGAGCTCTGCTGGCGATGCCCGTCTTTCAACCATCGACCGGTATGCGGAAGCGTTGGGATTTCGAGTCCAATGGCACCTTCTGCCACTGGAGGGCTCTGAGGCAGAGCCGCCCTTGGTGGTCCACGGGTCGTAATCGCCGGGCACAGAGATTTCACTTGTTCGTAAGGGACCGCTCGGTAGTGTCTGTGCATCGCCACCGATGTGTCCTCAGTGTCGAAGGCAGCGATCGCCGAAGCGCTTTCCGAGGCGCGGGAGCGGACCCTGACGCTGGTCGAGCCGCTTGACGACGAGCAGCTGAACCGGGTCTGGTCGCCGATCCTCAGCCCGCTGGCCTGGGACCTGGGCCACATCGCCAACTTCGAGGAGCTGTGGCTGGTGCAAGCGGTCGGCGGGCGGGAGCCGCTGCACGGGGAGCTGGGCCGCTTCTACGACGCGATCGAGAACCCGCGCAAGGTCCGCGGCGAGCTGCCGATCCTCCGCGACGAGGACTTGCGGGCCTACATGGCAGACGTCCGCGTGCGCACGCTTGACGTATTGGAGGGCGTGGAGATCGGTCCCGACGTCGAGGACCCGCTGCTGCGGGACGGGTTCGTCTACGAGATGCTGCTCGCCCATGAGCTGCAGCACAACGAGACGATGCTGCAGCTGCTGCAGCTGGTTGACGGCTACGAGCTGCCGGCCGAGATCTCTCGAGAACGCAGTTCTTCCCGGATAGCGGGAACAAGTGTGTCTTCAGCGGGGGAGATGGTCGCGATCGAGGCGGGCGAGTACGAGATCGGCGCCGGGCCGCGCGGGTTCGCCTACGACAACGAGCGGCCGCGCCACTCGGTCGAGCTGAATGCGTTCGAGATCGATCGAACTCCCGTCAGCAACGGCGCGTACACCTCCTACATGGAGGCGACCGGGGCCGAGCCGCCGCTGTACTGGGAGCGCGACGGGAACGGCTGGGTGGACACCGCGTGTGGCCGTCGCACCCCGATCGACCCGTCGCAACCCGTGATCCACGTCTCCTGGCACCAGGCCGACGGCTTCGCCCGCTGGGCCGGCAAGCGCCTGCCGACCGAGTTCGAGTGGGAGGCGGCGCGGGACCGGCTCGACGGCCTCAGCCACGGTTGGGAATGGACCTCCTCCGACTTCCTCGCCTACCCCGGCTTCGAAGCGTTCCCCTACCGGGAGTACTCCGAGGTCTTCTTCGGCGGCGAGTACAAGGTGCTGCGCGGCAGCTCCTGGGCCACGCACCCGCGCGTCGCCCGCCCGACCTTCCGCAACTGGGACCTGCCGCAGCGCAACCAGATCTTCGCCGGCCTGCGCTGCGCGAGGGATGCATGATCGCGATCGACGTCCACCTCGACGCCGACGCCGCGGCGAAGATGGCGCGGGACGTCCGCGAGGGTCTCTGCGCCTACCCCAAGGAGGTCGCGCCCAAATACTTCTACGACGAGCGCGGGTCGCTGCTGTTCGAGCGGATCACCGAGCTGCCCGAGTACTACCCGACGCGGGCGGAGCGGGAGATTCTCACCACCCGCTCCGCCGAGATCCACGACGCCGCCGGGTGTCCGGAGACTTTGATCGAGCTCGGCTCCGGCTCGGCGGCGAAGACGCGCCACCTGCTGAGCGCGATGCGCGATTGCGGCAGCCTCGACACCTACGTGCCGGTCGACATCTCCGAGGAGATCACCCAGCGCACCGCGGCCGAACTGGTCGACGAGTACCCCGGCCTCAACGTGCACGGCATGGTCTGCGACTACGAGCAGCACTTGGAGCGAGTCCCGCACGGGTCCGGGGCGAGGATGATCGCCTTCCTCGGCGGCACGATCGGCAACCTCTACCCGCGCGAGCGCCACGCCTTCCTCGAGCGGATTCGGGCGCTGCTCGGTCCCGGAGACCACCTCCTCCTCGGCACCGACCTGATCAAGGACAAGGCAAGGCTCGAGGCCGCCTACGACGACTCCGCCGGCGTCACCGCCGAGTTCAACAAGAACGTGCTCGCAGTCCTCAACAGCCAGCTCGGCGCCGACTTCGACCTCGACGCCTTCGAGCACGTCGCCCGCTACGACGAGGAGGCAGAGCGGATGGACATCCGCCTGCGCTCGCTCGCCGACCAGGACGTGCGGCTCGACGGTCTTGACCTCGAGATCCACTTCGCCGACGGCGAGGAGATGCGAACCGAGATCTCGACCAAGTTCACCCGCGAGCGGATCGCCGCCGCCTACGACGGCGCGGGGTTGGAGCTGCGCGGCTGGTTCACCGACGCCAGCGGCGATTACGCGCTCAGCCTCGCCAGCCCGGCCTGACCCACCCACCGAACTGCATCAAATTCTCGCCCCAGGAGAGGGAAAATTTGATGCAGTTCGATCAGACTGCCGGCACCTGCTGGGTGATGCAGTGGATGTTGCCGCCGCCTAGCAGGATCTCCCGCGCCGGCACGCCGACCACCTCGCGCTCGGGGAAGGTGCGGCGGAGGATCGCCGCCGCCTCCTCGTCGTGGCGCGGGTCGAGCAGCGGGTAGACGATTCGCGAGTTGCCTAAGTAGAAGTTGACGTAGGAGGCGGCCATGCGGTCGCCGGCGCGGCGCGAGATCGTGCCCTCGGCGGCGTCGACTCCCTCCGCCTCCTCGGCCGATATCTGCAGCGGCCCGGGGGAGGGGAGCAGTACGACCTCGAGCGAGCGGCCGCGGGCGTCGGTCGCCGCTTCCAGACGCTCGCGAGCGTCCCGCGAGATCCCGTGCTGCGGGTCGTCCTCGTCGTCGGTCCAGGTCAGCAGCACCACCCCCGGGCGGGCGAAGCAGGCGAGGTTGTCGACGTGGCCGTCGGTCTCGTCTTCGAAGACGCCCGCCCCGAGCCAGATCACCTTTTCGGCTCCGAGGTAGTCGAGCAGCACCCGCTCGATCTGCTCGCGCGAGAGCTTGGGATTCCGGTTCGGGTTGAGCAGGCACTCTTCGGTCGTCAGCACCGTGCCCTCGCCGTCGACGTGGATAGCGCCGCCCTCGAGCACGATCGGCGCCCGGTAGCGGTCGTCCCCTTCGATCTCCAGCACCTTCGCCGCGGCCCGGTCGTCGCGGTCCCAGGAGAAGTAGAGGCCGCCCTCGGTCCCGCCCCAAGCGTTGAAGCGCCAGTCGACGCCGCGTCGCCGGCTGCTCCCGTCGATGACGAACGTCGGCCCGGTGTCGCGCAGCCAGGCGTCGTCGGTTGAGATCTCGACCACCCGCACCTGCGGGGGCAGCAGCGCCCGGCAGTTCTCGAACTGCCCGTCGGAGACGGCCATCGTCACCGGCTCAGAACCGGCGATCGCCTCCGCCACGGCCGCGAAGGCCTCCTGCGCCGGCTTCGCCCCGAGGCGCCAGTTGTCCGTCCGCTCCGGCCAGGCCATCCAGCAGCCGCTGTGGGGCTCGAACTCCCCCGGCATGCGGAAGCCGTCTTCGGCGGGGATGGTCTCGAGGGTCGCGCTCACCACCCTCTATCTTGAACGCCAGTGGAGGAGATCCGCCTGATCCGCGCTCCCGACCCGCCGGAATCGCCGGCCCGCACGCGCCCGCCGAGCCGGCCGTCGTTCCGGATCGCCGCCGTCCAACACCGCTGGCACCCGGACCCCGAGGAGCACGAAGCGGCCCTGGGGGAGGGCATCCACATGGCCTCGGAAGCGGGGGCGCAGTTGGTCTGCCTGCAGGAGCTGACCCTGAGCCGCTACTTCGCCGTTGATCCCGGCGGCCCCGAGGCGGCCGGAGCCGAGCCGGAGGAGCTGCCCGGCGGCCGCACCTTCGAGTTTGCCGCCCGAATGGCTGGCGCCACTGGCGTCCACGTCCACGCCTCCCTCTACGAGCGCGCCGACGGCGACGACGGTCTCGGCTTCAACACGGCGATCGTCGTCTCGCCCGCGGGGGAGCTACTCGCCCGCACCCGCAAGCTCCATATCCCGATCACCGCCGGCTACCACGAGGACCGTTACTTCCGCCCCGGCCCCGGCGACTCCGATGCCTTCCCCCTCGTCGCCCTCGAACTGCATCAAATTTCTGCGCCAGGAGAGCAGAAATTTGATGCAGTTCGAGAGGAGGTGTACCTCGGTCTGCCGACCTGCTGGGACCAGTGGTTCCCCGAGGTCGCCCGCGCCTACAGCCTCGAGGGCGCCGACGTGCTCGTCTACCCGACCGCGATCGGCTCCGAGCCCGACCATCCGGAGTTCGACACCCAGCCGCTCTGGCAGCACGTGATCGTCGGCAACGGCATCGCCAACGGCGTCTTCATGGTCGCCGTCAACCGCATCGGCGAAGAGCCGCCCCTCACCTTCTACGGCTCCTCCTTCATCAGCGACCCCTACGGCCGCATCCTCGCCCAGGCCCCCCGAGACGAACCCGCCGTCCTGGTAGCCGACCTCGACTTGGACCAACGCCGAGACTGGCTAGAGCTCTTCCCCTTCCTAACCACCCGCCGCCCCGACACCTACGCTCGCTTAGCTGAAGAGGCAACCAAGCTCCAGACCGAGTAGGAGTGGGAGAGGTCCGGTCGTCCTCCGCGTGAATTTGTCGCGCCCCTATGTCGGGGCAGCTCCCTCAGATAGAGCCTGCCTATGGCGGGCAGGAATCGGATTGCATTTCCGCCGCTTCGCGCACATTCCCGCGGAGGACGACCGGGCCCCCAGCAATCCGCCCCGCACTTCCGTGGTTCCTTTCGGTCGGTATGCGTCCGTAAGGAACCACGGAACTGCAGCTGAGCCGGAGATGAGCTGTTAGCTGGGAGTTGAAAGAAGGCTTCGAGGTGCGACGTCTGCCGGAGCTCTGTTGTGGAGGGGACGGGTATTCCCCGGACCGACCGGCGTCCTGTTACTCGCACCAGCGACGTTCGCGGTCAGCTGGCGGCGTCTCAGGCGAGTAACCCAGGGAGGGAGGGGAATGCCCGTCCCCTGTACCGGGTGAGCTTGGTCCCTCAGCTGGGAGCCAAAGCGTCGATCGTCTCCGACAGCTTGTCCGGCGTGACGATCGGGGTGAGGATCGGGAGGGTGATGCCGCCGGCGACGAAGGCGGCGAGGCGCTCCTTCATCTGCTCGGGCGTGCCGAAGATGAACATCTCCTCGATCAGCTCCCAGGGTGCGGCAGCCGCAGCGGCTTGGCGGTCGCCGGCTTCCCAGGCCTGGACCATCGGCTCGATCTGCTCGCCGTAGCCGAGCCAGCGGTAGAAGCTGGCGTAGACCGGGACGGTGATGTAGGAGGAGAACATGAAGCGGGCGAGCGGCTCTACCTGCTCGCGCTCCCCGGGGATGCAGAAGAAGCGGCAGAGGAGCTCGAAGCCCTCCGGCGCCCCCTGCAGCTGTGCCGTCACCTTGGGCAGCCCCGCCAGCGGGAGGAAGTTGGTGAAGGCGCCGGCGGCCCGTTCGACCGCCAGCTCCAGCATCTTCCCTCGCAGCGCCGCCAATACGACCGGCACCTCGTGCGCCGGCTTCTGTTCCAGCTTGAACCCCGACTCGGTCCGCTCCCCCTTCAGCGCCACGTCGAGGAAGTCGAGCGTCTCGCGCACCTTGCTCAGCGGCCGCTCGAAGGGGACCCCGTTCCAGCCTTCGACGATCCGGTCCGACGAGGACCCGATCCCGAGCACGAAGCGCCCCTCGCTCGCGTCGGCCAGCGCCGCGGCCTGCTGCGCCAGCAGCGCCGGCCCGCGCTGGAAGACGCCGACGATCCCGGTCCCCAGCCGCGCCCGCTCGGTCCAGGCCGCGCTCAGCGCCAGCGGCGTGAAGCCGTCCGGCCCCGCCGTCTCGCCCGTCCAGAGGTCGGTGTAGCCCGCCGCCTCGGCGCGCTTGACCAGCTCCTCGTGGTCAGCGAGCGTCAGTCCCGGCAGCGGCAGCGTCAGGCCCCAGCGATCCATCAAGCGGGACCCTATCGCCGCTGCCGTGGTCGTTGCGCACCTCGAAGCGCCGGTGCGCCGGCCACTGGCGGAAGAAGGAATCGGCGTCCTGGGCGCTGAGTGGCCGCGTGAAGAGGAAGCCCTGGCCGTTGTCGCAGTCCTTGTCGCGGATCAGCGAGAGGTCCTGCGGCCGCTCGATCCCCTCCGCCGTCGTCTCGATCTCCAGCGCTTTGCCGAGCTGCAGCAGGGTGTGGAGGAGGATCTCCCCCTCGCCCCCCTCGGAGAGCTGCGAGACGAACGAGCGGTCGATCTTCAGCACGTCGACCGGGAACTGGCGCAGGTGCCCGAGCGAGGAGTAGCCGGTGCCGAAGTCGTCGACCGCGATCCGGATCCCCAGCCGCTTCAGTTCTTCCAGTCGCCGCGCGGTTTCCTCGGCGTTGCTCATCAGCGTCGTCTCGGTGATCTCGATCGTCAGCGACTCCGGCGCCAGGCCACTCTCGCCGAGCGCTTCGGTGACGTGGTCGATCAGTTCGTCGGTGTCCAGCTGCAGCGCCGAGACGTTGACCGAGAGCTCCAGAGCCCGCCCCTCCTCCTGCCAGCCCGCCGCCTGCGCGCAGGCCTCCTTGAGGACCCAGGCGCCGACGTCGACGATCATCTTCGTCTCCTCCAGCAGCGGAATGAACTCCTCCGGCTGGACGATCCCGCGCCCCGGCCGGCGCCAGCGGATCAGCGCCTCGACCCCCGTCGGCTTCATCGTCTGCAGGTCGAAGGTCGGCTGGTAGACGAGGAAGAACTCTTCGTTTTCGAGCGCGACCTGCAGGTCCATCTCGGTTTCCAGCCGCGTCTGGACTTCGTCCTCCATCCCCGACTCGAAGAGGAGGTAGCGCCCCTTGCCGCTCCACTTCGAGCGGTACATGGCGATGTCGGCGTCGCGCAGCAGCTCTTCGGCCGAATCGCGCACCCCGACGGCGATGCCGATGCTGGCCTTGGCGTGGACCAGTGTGCTCTCCTCCTCGTTGCCGAGGGCGAAGGGCTGGTTGAAGGCTTCGAGCAGGCGCTCGGCGATCAGCTCCGGCCCGGCGGCCAGCGACAGGCCGTCGGCGACGACGACGAACTCGTCGCCCCCCATCCGGCCGAGCGCGTCGGTGTCCCGGATCACCCCCTCGAGCCGTTCGGCGACGGCGCAGAGCAGTTCGTCGCCGACCCCGTGGCCGAGCGAGTCGTTGATCGCCTTGAAGTTGTCGAGATCGACGAAGAGCGCCGCCACCGGTTCCTGCTGGCTGCGGGCGCGGCGCAGGGTCTGTTCGATCCGATCGAGGATCAGGGTTCGGTTCGGCAGCCCGGTGAGGGCGTCGTGGGTGGCGAGGAAGACCAGTTCCTTCTCGCGGCTGGTCAGTTCCTCGTGGGCGCGCTGGCGCTCGTCCTCGAAGGACTGGCACATCCGCACCAGCGTCACGTCGAGGCTGCGCTGGACCATCCGCCGCGCCTCCGCCAGAGTCTCGTCGGAGAGGCCGAGGTCGGCGGCGCTCTCGTCCAGCACCTCCAGGGCGCAGTCGCGCCAGCGCAGGCAGCGTTTCGTCACCTCGTTCAGCTCGGCCTCGCGCTGGGAGGCGAGCTGGGCGAAGATCCGCCACGACTCCTGCCCGACCTCGCGGGCGACCGCTTCGCCCTCGCCGGCCATCCAGCGGGCGACGGCGACGGTGGAGACGGTGCCGACGTCCTCGAAGCTGTCTTCGACGACGCTGTCCAGGATCCGGCTGGATTCAGCCGAGAGCCGCATCATCCGCGCGACCACCACGTCGGTCCGCGCGCTCAGCTCCCTGCCGAGCCGCTCGAGCTCAGTGACTGGCATGATCCGGCCCCATCGACGCTGGGCAACGGCGCCTTGAACTCTGCGGCCAGATCGGCAACAAATTCGATTCGGGCAAACGTCCAGCACCCGACTTCGGTTAGCCTGGGGCCGCACATGGAGTCCGCTTCTCAGCAGGCTGGAGCCGCCGCTTCGGCCAAGCCGGATCGCAACCTCGCGCTCGAGCTCGTCCGCGTCACCGAGGCCGCCGCGCTCGCCTCGGCGCGCTGGGTCGGCCGCGGCGACAAGATCGCCGCCGACCAGGCCGCGGTCGACGCGATGCGCCACGTCCTCGACTCGGTCTCGATGGACGGCACCGTCGTCATCGGCGAGGGGGAGAAGGACGAGGCGCCGATGCTCTACAACGGCGAGAACATCGGCGACGGCACGCCGCCGGTGGTCGACATCGCAGTCGACCCGCTGGAGGGGACCCGCCTCTGCGCGCTGGGGATGCCGAGCGCGATAGCGGTGATCGCCCTCGCCGAGCGGGGGACGATGTTCGACCCGGGCCCCTGCGTCTACATGGAAAAGATGGCGGGCGGGGAAGAGATCGCCGACCTGCTCGACCTCGACCGGCCGCTGCCGGAGACCTTGAAGCTGATCGCCCAGCGCAAGGGCGGCTCGATCGGCGACGTGATCGTCGTCATGCTCGACCGGCCGCGCCACGAGAAGGCGATGAAGGAAGTCCGCGAGGCGGGCGCCCGCATCCGCCTGATCACCGACGGCGACGTCTCCGCGGCGTTGCTGGCGGTGAGCGAACGCTCCCCGGTCGACCTGCTGTGGGGGATCGGCGGCACGCCCGAGGGAGTGATCTCCGCCGCCGCCCTGAAGTCGATGGGCGGGCAGCTGATCGGCCGCCTCTGGCCGCGCAACGATGAGGAGCGCTCGGCGGCGGTCGATGCCGGCTACGACCTCGACCGCGTCCTCGACGCCAACGACCTCTGCTCCGGCGAGGACGTCTTCTTCTCCGCCACCGGCGTCACCGACGGCGACGTCCTCCAGGGGGTCCGCTACCGCGGCCCCGGCGCCACCACCGAGTCGCTGGTGATGCGCTCGCGCTCGGGCACGGTTCGGCGCATCCACGCGCGCCACGATCGCAGCAAGCTCCGAGAGATCATCGGCGAGAGATACGGCTAGTTCTTTTCGCTCCCGCGGGTAGCGTGGGAGCGTGATCGCTGTCGCCGGGGCAACCGGCTATATCGGCGGGCTCTTGTGCCATCGCCTCTGCGAGGAAGGGCACGAGGTGCGGGCGCTGGCGCGGCAGCCGGAGCGGGCCGGCGACTTGCGCGAGGCGGGATGCGACGTCCGCCGCGCCGACGTGCTCGAGCCGGAGACGCTGGGGCCGGCGCTGGAGGGGGTCGAGGTCGCCTACTACCTGGTCCACTCGATGGGCCGCGGCTCCGACGGCGACTTCGCCGCGCGCGACCACCGGGCGGCCGAGAACTTCGCCGGCGCCGCCGCGGCTGCCGGCGTCAAGCGGATCGCCTACCTCGGCGGCCTGGGGGAGGGGTCGAAGCACCTCGACAGCCGCCACGCCACCGCGGAGACGCTCCGGGGCGGCGAGGTCCCCGTCGCCTACTTCCGCGCCGCGGCCGTGATCGGCGCGGGCAGCGAGTCCTTCCGCACCGTCTTCTACTTAGTGCGGCGCCTGCCGGTGATGGTCACCCCGCGCTGGGTCCGCACCCGCACCCAGCCGATCGCCGTGGCCGACGTCGTCGCCTATCTCGCGGCCGCGTGCGACCTCGACCTGCCCCTCGACCGGGAGATCCAGATCGGCGGTCCCGACGTCACCACCTACGGCGGCATGATCGACGCGCTGGCGCGGGCGCTCGGCCGCCGCCGGCCGCTGCGGGTCACGGTGCCGGTCCTCAGCCCAAGCCTCTCCTCGCTTTGGATCGGCCTGGTGACGCCGGTCGACGCCGGGGTCGCGCGGCCGTTGATCGAGGGCCTCTCGACCGAGACCGTTGTCACCGACCTCTCGGGGATGGAGCTCTTCCCGACGGTGCGGAAGGTTTCCCTGGAAGAGGCCTTGCGCGAAGCGGTCGCCGGCCTCGAAGGGCCTCAGTCAGACGCGTCTGCAGCTTCTCGCGCGAGCTCTTCGCCGACGAACGGGACGAGCAGCTCGTAGGTGAGGTCGGGGAGCAGGCGGGGCAGCTCCGAGGCGCGCCCCAGCACGATCTCCTCGTAGATGCGGGCGAGGATCGCTCCCACCGCCAGTTGGTTGGCGTGGGCGAGCTCCGGCTCGGGCCCGTCCTCGCCCAGGCCTTCCTCCAGCAGGGCGATCGCCCGCGCGAACTCGGCTTTGAAGGTTGCCCGGAAGGCGGGCCCGACCGTGCTCAGCTCGACCATCGTGAAGCGGGCGGTATCGGGATCGGAGGCGAACCAGTCGAGGGTTGCCGAGAGCGCGCTGCGCACCCGCTGTGGCCAGGGGTCTTCCGTGATGTAGGCCTCGCGCACCCGCTCCTCGAGGTTGTCGACGAGGAGCTTGTGCGCCGCCAGCATGCAGTCGAGCTTGTCGTCGAACAGTTCGTAGAAGCTCTCACGGCCGACGCCGGCCTCGCCGAGGATGTCGGCGACCGTGGTCGACTCGTAACCCTTGGCGACGGTGACCCTGACTACGGCGGCCAGCAGCCGCTCGCGCTGCGAGCGCTCGACGAGCTCGCGCGGCAGGCCGTGCCGGCCGCGCGGTAGTCGCCACTTGCGCAGGTCCTCGGGCTGGTTGTCCTCAGTCACCGGGAGCGGCACCGCTAACGGGGGTCTCCTTGGCACGACGTGACTGGTTGATTGCTTCCTCGTGGCCGCCGAAAGGGCTGACGGCCAGGTAGACGATCTCCGGCAGCAGCTCCGGCAGGCGGTCGGCTTTGCCGGTGGCGATCTGGTTGAGGATCAGGACCTGCGCCTGTCCGAAGGCGAGGCGCGGATCGGTGTGGTGGGCAGTCGGCTCGCCATTTCTGGACCAGAGGCTCTCGATCGCCGGAATCGTCGCCTTGCGGTAGCGCTCGATCGACTTCGGCTCGACGGCGATCGCGTCTCCCGTCAGCAGTTGCGCCAGCCCCGGGCGGGCGGCAAGCGCCTCCAGGACCGCGGCGGCGGACTTGCGGACCGCGTCGGCCGGGGCGTCATCAGGAGCGTGAGCGGTGGCGGCCACCTCCTGCAACTGCTCGATGCAGTGATCGATTGCCGCATCGAAGCAAGCGCGCTTGTCGTCGAAGTGCTTGTAGAAGGTCGTGCGGGAGATGTGGGCGCGGGCGACGATGTCGGTGATCGTCGTCGCTCCATAGGTTTTCTCGGCGCAGCTGTCGATGATCGCGTCGATGATCCGCTGGCGCTGCGAGCGCTCGCCGATGTCTTGAGGAGTGGTCGGCCGCAGGACACTGGCGACCTTCTCGAAACTCCGATGTTTTTGCATCAATGCGGATTGTCCCACCCTGCCCGGCGCTCTGGACTGAAGGTCCAGCCGGGTTGTTGATCCCAACCGGAAGGATACGACAGTTTTTATTAACTGGTAGGGGACGCCCGCCGTTTTGGTGCGGTGGTTGCGCCTTCTTCTTCGCAGCCGCAAGGAGCGCGGGATGGCTCGTATGAAGGCAACTCGCCCGTGTCGTGGAGCTCGAAGCGCAGGGAATTGATCACCGCGCCGATCATCAGCGCCAGGCTGAGCACGTAGAACCAGAGCAGGGCGATGAGGACGAACCCGAGGGTTGAGCCGAACCGCGAGAGACTGGACACGTTGGAGAGATAAATGGGAAAGAGCCAGTTCGCCAAGCCGGCGGCAATGGTCACGAACAGGGCTCCCGGCCAGACCGCGCGCCAGGGCATGTGGCCCTTGGGGACGGCCCAGAAGATCACCGCGCAGATCCCGAAGGTGATCAGCAGGGCGGCGCCCAGCAAGAGGATCGTGTCGAGGGCCTTGATGTGGGAGAGACCGAAGGGGAGGCGGTCGGTGCTGGAGACGACGGCGCTCTCGAAGGTGGGGACGAAGATGCTGGCGGCGATGAAGAGGACGACCACGCCCAGCATCGCGAAGGAGAACCGCTTCTGCTCGACCCAGCCGCGGCACTCGACGTGGTAGATGCGGCAGAAGGCGGTGTCCATCGCCCCCCAGAAGGAGGCGCCGATCCAGAGCGAGCCGACGGCGGCTGCGATCCCGATCGTCGTCGAGTTGTCCTGGATCCGCGTCAGCACGTCGGTGAGCGTGTGCTGCTCGGTATTGGGGAAAAGGCGCTGGAGGTCGTTGACGACGCTGGTTTCGACCCCCCCGATCTTCAGCACCTGCCCGAAGACGAAGAGCACGAGCAGGGCGAAGGGGAAGACCGCCAGCATCAGGTTGTAGGCGACCATCGCCGAGAGGCCGGTGACGTTCTCGCGGTAGGCGCGGTGCCAGAAGGCCCGGAGCCAGGGTTTGGGATGGCGCAAATTGCTGGGCATTCGGCTTGACTTCAGAAAGTGAAGCGACTACTATGCGAACAGGCGTTTGTCGCCTGCCCACTAGGGCACAATGACGATGTAGACGCTACTTCGCGGACCGTCTCTGGGGTCCGCTTTTTGTCGGTACGGCGCGACTTTCGGGTCGCGGCGGCCTTTTCGTCTACAGGACTAAACAACGAGCGCAAGGGAAACGAGTAAGAACGGATGCTGGTAGCAGAGCTTCAGGAACTGGACGAGGTCAAAAACCTCATCAACCGCGGGCAGCAGCTCGGGGTTCTGACCTTCGGCGACATCGCCTCCGCCGTCTCCGAGGTCGATCTCGACGAGTCTGACGTCGAGGACCTCTACGGCCACCTCGAGAAGTCGGGGATCGAGCTCGTCGAGGACATGGACCCGGCGCAGAAAGCCGCCGCCGAAGCGCTCCCCGCGGACACCGGCAAAAAAGGCCGTCGCCGCCAGAAACAGGCGCTCGACCTGAAACCGGACATGACGACGGACTCCTTGCAGCTGTTCCTCAAGGACATCGGCAAAGTCCGCCTGCTGACCGCCCAGGAGGAGGTCGAACTCGCCAAACGGATCGAGCGCGGCGACCTCGACGCGAAGCAGAAAATGGTCGAGTCGAACCTCCGCCTGGTCGTCTCGATCGCGAAAAATTACCGGAACCAGGGCCTGCCCTTCCTCGACTTGATCCAGGAGGGGACGCTGGGCCTGGTCCGCGCGGCGGAGAAGTTCGACTACCGCAAGGGGTTCAAGTTCTCCACCTACGCGACCTGGTGGATCCGGCAGGCGATCGCCCGCGCGCTGGCCGACAAGGCTCGGACCATCAGGATCCCGGTCCACGTCGTCGAGAAGCTGAACAAGATCGGCCGCGCCGAGCGCAAGCTGGTCACCGAGCTGGGTCGCGAGCCCACCCCGGAGGAGATCGCCGAGGTGACGGGGATCGATCCCGAGGAGGTCGACTCGATCAAGCGCTCCGCCCAGGCCCCGGTCTCGCTGGAGAAGCCGGTCGGCGACGAGGAGGAGTCGGAGTTCGGCCAGTTCATCGCCGACGAGAAGGCCGAGTCCCCGTTCGACCGGGCGGCGGACCTGCTGACCAAAGAGGCCCTCAAAGAGGCCCTCGAGAACCTCTCCTACCGCGAGCGCCGCGTGCTCGAGCTCCGCTACGGGCTCGGCGGCGAGCACCCGCGGACCCTGGACGAGGTCGGCCGCACCTTCAACGTCACCCGCGAGCGAATCCGCCAGATCGAGAACCAGAGCTTGAAAAAGCTCCAGTCCCTCGGCGAGGCGCAAAAACTCCGCGAGGTCGCTTAGCAGTATTCGGTTCGGGGGAGGGGGACGGGTACCCCCTCCCCAAAGACCGTCGCGCAGCTGGGGCGCGCTCCGGGGGCGCAACTGTGGTTCCTTGAGCCTTTGTGGAGGGGGTACCCGTCCCCCTCGTCCTACGGCAGCTTGAGACCGAAGAGTGGCCGGTTTCTGCGCCTGCACCTTTTGCTTTCTGTTGAAGGAGGGACCAGTACCCCTCTCGCAGAGGCTCAAGGGCCACCTTTCGAAGTTTGCAGGCGACTCAGCTGCGCGACGGTCTCTGAGAGAGGGGTACTGGTCCCTCTGCTGACGCACCAGAACTTCAAGTATCTGGCAGTACCGGCCGATAGAGGTGGGGATGTTTGACATCGACTCAGCGCTGCGCACGATGGTGGAGCGGGGCGGCTCCGACCTGCATTCGAAGGTGGGGGTGCCGCCGACGGTGCGGCTGCACGGTGAGCTGTGCCCGCTCGAGGGGTACCAGCCGCTGGAGCCGAAAGACACCGAACAGGCCTTCCACGACATCGCCGAGGTGCGGTCGCTGACCGAATTCGAGGAAGCGGGGGAGGCGGACTTCTCCTACTCGATTCCTGGGCTGAGCCGCTTCCGCGTCAACGTCTTCAAGCAGCGCGGCTCGATCTCGATCGTCTGCCGCGCGATCCCCTTCGAAATCCGCTCCGTCGAGGATCTGGGGCTGCCGCCCGTGGTCACCAAGCTGGCCGAAGAGCAGCGCGGGATCATCCTCGTCACCGGCACCACCGGCTCGGGCAAGAGCACGACGCTGGCGGCGATGATCGACCACATCAACCGCACCCGGACCGATCACATCATCACCCTCGAGGACCCGATCGAGTACCTGCACGAAGACAAAAGCTCGATCATCAACCAGCGCGAAGTCGGCTCCGACACCGAAAGCTTCGGCCGCGCGATGCGCCGCGTCCTGCGCCAGGACCCCGACTGCATCCTGATCGGCGAGATGCGCGACGAGGAGACCGTGCGAACCGCCCTCTCGGCGGCCGAGACGGGCCACCTCGTGCTCTCCACCGTCCATACCCTGGACGCGACCGAGACGATCAACCGCATCGTCGACTTCTTCCCGCCCCACCTCCAGCACCAGGCCCGGGTGATGCTCGCGGCGACCCTCAAGGGGGCGATCGCCCAGCGCCTCGTCCCCGACGTCACCGGCGACGGCCGCGTCCCCGCCTCGGAGATCCTGGTTGTCACCGGCCGGGTCAAAGACCTGATCATGAACCCGGAGGAGACCGGCAAGATCACCGAAGTGATCTCCGAGGGCGAGTACTACGGCATGCGCACCTTCGACCAGTCCCTGCTCCACTACGTGATGGAGGGCAAGGTCGCCGAGCACGTCGCCCTCGAGTACGCCTCCAACCCGCACGACTTCAAACTGATGCTGGCGGCGGGCGGCCAGCGGGCGAGCGGGATCGAGCAGCTCCAGCCCTCCGAAGAGCAGCTCGCCCCCTCCAACTGACTAGGACGGCCGTCCAGCGGGCGTTGCCGTTCCATCTGCACGGTTCAAGCCCGCGCCCCTCTGCGCCGATCAAACCACGATGGTTGCGATCGACCGCTTCATCCTGCTCGTTCGAGACCTGCGCCGCAATGAGCGCGGCATCGCGGTCCCGACCGCGTTGATGGCGCTGGTCGCGAGCTTCGCCCTTGCCAGCGTGGCGGTGATGTCGACGGTCGACGTCCAGCAGGGAACGCATCGCGACCACGACTCCAAGGAAGCCATCGCGGCCGCCGACGCCGGCGCCAGCATCGCGATGCTGCGATTGAACCGGTTCCTGCCGTACCTCTCGACGACCCATCCCTGCATCGGTCCCAACGGCGAATACCAGACGCCGACCAGCGGCTGGTGCCCGAGCACGGCGACCGAACAGGTTGGCGGCGCCACCTACAGCTACATGGTCAGCGCTTATCCCGCGAACGGCGAAATCAGCGTCGTGTCCGTTGGCAAATCGGGAACGGTCAGCCGCCGGGTGAGCATCTCGATGAAAACGCAGAGCGGGAAAAACGTCTTCGCGAACGAGCGGGTGATCGGCCAGGAAAACATCCTCCTCAACGGAAACCCGCGGATCGAAACCGACATCGGCACCAACGGGAGCATCACCTCAGAACAGGGGAGCGCGATCGTCTGCGGCAACGACCGCCACGGCCCCGGCGGGACCGCACCTACTCCCACGTGCGGGAAAGAAGAGACGGAAGGCACCAAGGAACTGCCGCCGATCACGCCCCCGGCCAACCTCGCCACCGAAAACGACAACTGCCGTGTGTCTGAGACCTGCACGGGGTCGAAGAAAGGGCAGGTCGATCCCTACAGCAAGAAAATCACCACCAAAAACCCGTGGGAAGAACCCCGCCACGTCAACATCGCCTCACAGGAGACGCTGACGATGGGGGGCACCAACTACTACGTCTGCGAACTCAACATCCAGGGCAAGCTGTACATGCCGGTCGGTTCCCACATCCAGATCTTCATCGACACTCCCGAACACTGCGGCCTCGCCTCCGGCGCGCCCCAGCTGACCATGGGTGGCAACGCGGTGATCGAATCGAGCGCCTACAACCCGTCCCAGGGTCTCTACGAAGTGCCGAGCATCTACCTGCTCGGCAACGGCGAAGTGAAGCTCGACGGCACGCCGGGGACGACCGACGAGGTGATGATCTACGCGCCTTACAGCCACATCGACCTCGGCGGCAACGCGACCTGGAACGGGATGATCGCCGGCAAGAGCCTGAAGATCCACGGTAACCCGGTGATCAAGTCCGATCCGAACCTGAAAACGCCGGAAATCACGCTCGCCAGCCTCTTCCAGCGGACGAAGTACGTCGAGTGCACCGGCGCGACCGCCTCGCCGCCGAACGCCAACTGCTGACTCCGCCTCCCGGGCCAGGGGGCTCGCAGCCCTCAAGCCGGGCGGCTCAGATGTCGAACAGGTATGAGGCGGACGTATGCGAGAGAAGCTGAACGAAAACCCGATGGCCCAGGTCGCCCTGGTCGGCGTCCTCCTCGTCGTGGCCGCTGTGTTCCTGCTCGGCAAAATGGGCGGCGGCGGCTCCGAAGAAGAAGAAGGCGGCGAATCGAGCGCGGCCAGCGCGGCTGTCGCTTCCGTCGCCAGCGAAGTCGAAGCAGGTGGGCAGCCGATCCAGCTGCCCGCACCCGGCTCGGGCCCCGGCGCACCGCCGCCTCCGCCCCGCAGCGTGGTTTCCGCTTTCAACGCCGGCGACACCGTGGCGATCGTCTTCGTCCGCGATGGCGGCATCGACGACCGCCTGGTCACCAGGGCGGTGCGGCGACTCGAAGGGATGAGCCGGGTGGCGACCTTCGTCGTGCCTTCTCACCAGCTCGCCCGCTGGGTCTCGATCGCCCAGGGCGTCGACCTCAACCGCGTCCCGGCGCTGGTGGTGATCCGGCCCAAGGCGTTCGATCACGGCTACGACGCCGCCTCGGTCCACTACGGCTTCCAGAACGCGGAGAGCATCGTGCAGGCAGTGGTGGACGCTCGGTACCGCGGCGGGACCCTGCCCTACCACCCATAGGGAAATGGATTACCGGGACCACCCGAGCCACCTGCGGCCGGTTCCCGACTCCGGCGATTCCACGGCGCCGGTCCTCGAGCCCGAGCACTCTGGAACCCCCGGCCTGACGGCCCCGCAGACCCGCGGTCGCTCCAGCGGCTTCGTCACCGACGTCATCGTCGACCTCGGTTATGTCGGCGACGAGCGGGCACGGCAGGCGATCGAAGAAGCCCGTACCGCGGGCAAACCGCCGGAGCGCCTGCTGCTCGAGCAGGGGGCGATCACCGCCGACCAGCTCTCCCGGGCGGTCGCCGAGCGCTATGGCCTAGACCACGTCGACCTCACCGCCTTCCAGGTCGACATGGCCGCCGCCAACCTCGTCTCCGTCAGCACCGCCCGTCGCTACCGGGCGCTGCCGATCTCCTTCGTCAACAAAGAGACGCTGCTGGTGGCGATGTCGGATCCGACCAACGTTCTCGCCATCGACGACATCCAGCTGGCCACGGGCCTGGATTGTCGTGTCGCCGTTGCAGCCGACGAAGACATCGAGGCGCTGCTCGGTCGCCTGAACACCCTTCAGAGCGCCGTCACCGAGACGATCGCCGAAGAGGAGGCCGAGGAGGATCTGGCCGAGGTCGCCGACATGCAGGTCAGCGCCGAGGACGCGCCGGTGATCAAGCTCGTCTACAGCATCCTCGGGCAGGGCGTGGGGGAGGGCGCCTCCGACATCCACTTCGAGCCCGACGAAGGCGAGATGCGGGTGCGCTTCCGGGTCGACGGCGTCCTCCGCGAGGCGGCCCACGTGCCGAAGCGGATGGTCAGCGCGGTGATCTCGCGTGTGAAGATCATGAGCGACCTCAACATCGCCGAGAAACGCGTGCCGCAGGACGGCCGCGTCAGCGTCACCGTCGAGGACCGTCGCGTCGACCTCCGTATCACCACCCTGCCGACTCAGCGCGGCGAGGGGGCGACGATCCGCATCCTCGACAAAGACAACGCCCAGCGCTCCCTCGATGAATTGGGGATGGACGGTGGCGCCCGCGAGCGCTTCGAGCACGCATTCGCCCAGGCCTACGGCGCCGTCCTCGTCACGGGCCCGACCGGCTCCGGAAAGAGCACCACGCTCTACGCGGCGCTGCAGGCGCTGAACAGCGTCGAGAAGAAGATCATCACGATCGAGGACCCGGTCGAGTACCAGATCGGCGGCATCAACCAGATCAACGTCAACCGCGCCGCCGGGCTCGACTTCGCCACCGGGCTGCGCTCGATCCTCCGCGCCGACCCCGACATCGTGATGGTGGGGGAGATCCGCGACGGCGAGACGGCGCGGATCGCGATCGAGGCCGCGCTGACCGGGCATATGATGCTCTCGACCCTCCACACCAACGACGCGCCAGGCGCGATCACCCGCCTGGGCAAGATGGGGATCGAGGCCTTCCTGATCGCCTCGGCGGTCGACTGCGTGGTCGCCCAGCGGCTCGCCCGCAAGCTCTGCAGCCACTGCAAGCGGCGGACGGTGATCCCCGTCCAGGCACTCACCGATGCCGGCCTGCGGGCGGCGGCCGATCTGGAGGCCTACGAGCCGGTCGGCTGCGCCCGCTGCAACAGCAGCGGCTACAAAGGCCGCGTCGGCCTCTATTCGGTGATGAAACTGACCGAGCGGATCAAAGAGATGGCCGTCGCGCAGAAGCCCGAGGCGGAAATCGGCGCCGTCGCCCGCGAGGAGGGGATGCTCACCCTGCGGGAGGACGGCGTCGAGAAGATCCGCGCCGGCTTCACCAGCCTCGAGGAGGTTCTCCGTGTCACCGCTTAAGGAATCCGCCTAGAAGGCCGATCTAGGGCTCATGGACTTCGACTTCGCAGAGGTCCTGCGCCGCATGGTCGAGGCGCGGGCCTCAGATGTTCACCTCACGCCTGGCTTCCCCCCGGCGATCCGCGACAAGGGCAAGATCACGCCGATGGAGGGCTTCCCGGTCCTCGGCAGCCAGGAGACGCGCGAGGTCGTCTTCAGCATCCTCAACGACGACCAGCGCAAACGCTTCGAGAACAACAAGCAGCTCGACTTCGCCTACGCGATCCCCGGCGTCGCCCGCTTCCGCGTCAACTGCTTCTTCCAGCGCGGCGCCGTCAGCGCCGCCTTCCGTTTCGTCCCGCAGGAGATCCCCTCGCTCGACACCCTCGGGGGCCCCTCGGTCCTGCGCGAGCTGACCCAGAAACCGCGCGGCTTCGTCCTCGTCACCGGCCCGACCGGCTCGGGCAAGAGCACGACGCTGGCGGCGATGATCGACATCATCAACTCCGAACGGCAGGACCACATCCTCACGATCGAGGACCCGATCGAGTTCCTGCACCGGCACAAAAAGTCGATCGTCAACCAGCGCGAGATCGGCTCCGACGCCGAGACCTTCGCCCTCGGCCTCAAAGCCGCCCTGCGAGAGGACCCCGACGTGATCCTGGTCGGCGAGATGAGGGACCTGGAGACGATCGGCACGGCGCTGACCGCGGCCGAGACCGGCCACCTCGTCTTTGCGACCTTGCACACCCAGTCGACGGCGCAGACCGTCGACCGGATCATCGACGTCTTCCCGCCCGAGCAGCAGGGGCAGGTGCGGACCCAGCTCTCGATCGCGCTGCAGGGGATCGTCACCCAGCAGCTGCTGCCGACCGCCGACGGCATGGGCCGCGTCGTCGCCACCGAGGTGCTGGTGCCGACGCCGGCGATCCGCAACCTGATCCGCGAGGGCAAGACGCACCAGATCTACGCCGCGGTCCAGACCTCCGGGGCAATCGGCATGCAGACGATGGACGCCGACCTGGCGCGGCTGGTGCGCGGCGGCAAGATCAGCCGCTCGCTGGCCGAACAGCGCTCCTCGGTGCCGGAGGAGCTCAAACGGGTCCTCGACGGCGCCGGCGAACAACCGATGCCCGCGGCGATGCATCCGCCGTACAACGGAGCGCCAGCGGCCGCGCAGATGCCGCCCCAGCCTCCCTCCTACGTCTCGGGGGGCTAGCGAATGGCGAGCGCCACCACCTTCACCTTCCGTGCGATGGACGGTGCCGGCACTGCGACCGCCGGCGAAATCGAGGCTGACTCCAAGGCCCAGGTCTCCGAGCAGCTGCGCCAGAAGGGCCTGATCGTCCTCGAGGTCAGCGAAAAGGCCAACCCGCTGAAAATCGAGGACCTCATGCGGCGCTGGAAGAGCGTCGACATGCGCGAGCTCGCCGTCTTCTCGCGCCAGTTCGCGACCCTCGTCGCCTCGGGCATGCCGATGCTGCGGACGCTGCACACGCTTGAGGAGCAGACGCAGGACGAAGAGATCAAAGAGGCTGTCGCGGGGTTGAGGGCAGACGTCGAAGCCGGCAGCACGCTCGAGCAGGCGATGGAGCGCCACCCGCGCGTCTTCGACCGCCTCTTCCGGGCGATGGTCCGTTCCGGCGAGCAGTCGGGACGCCTCGACGAGGCACTCGACCGCATCGCCTTCCAGGTCGAGAAAGCGGACGCGCTGAGGCGCCAAGTCAAATCGGCGATGATGTACCCGGCGCTCGTCTTCGGTTTCGCGGTGGTCGTCCTGATCGCGATCGTGATGTTCGTGATCCCGGTCTTCGCCAACATCTTCAAAGAACTTGCCGAAGAACACCCGGAAGAAGAAGCGGGCCTGCCGCCACCGACCCAGCTCTGCGTCAGCGTTTCCAATCTGCTCACGCACGACTGGTTCATCCTGCTGCCGGCCCTGCTCCTCTCCTTTTGGCTCTTCTTCAAGTGGAAGAAGACGGAGCGCGGCAAAGACCAGTGGGATCGCTTCATCCTTCGCCTGCCGTTCAAAATCGGCGACGTGATCCAGAAGGTGGCGCTGGCCCGCTGGTCGCGCACCTTCTCCGGCTCGGTCTCCTCCGGCGTGCCGATGTTGCAGGCGATCCAGCTGACCGGCGAGACCGCCGGCAACGTGGTCGTCGAGCAGGCGATGGACGACGTCTACAAGTCGGTCAAGACCGGCGGCTCGCTGGCGGGGCCGATCGAAGGGAACGACATCTTCCCGCCGATGGTCGGCCATATGGTCGCCGTCGGCGAGGAGACCGGTCAGTTGGAGACGATGCTGACGAAAATCGCCGACTTCTACGAGGCCGAGGTCGACGCCAAAGTAAAGGCGCTAACGGCGCTGATCGAGCCGGTGATGATCGTCTTCGTCGGCGGCATGGTCGGCTTCATCGTCATCTCGATGTACCTGCCGCTGTTCAGCATCTACGAACACATCCGCTAGCGGCAGATTCAAGTGCTACGCTGACGCACATGACCAGGGTGGGAGTGCGGGAGTTGCGTCAGAACCTCTCCAAGTACCTCGCTGAGGTTAAGGAGGGAGAAACCTTCGTGGTGACTGAGAGGGGAGTGGAGGTAGCGCGGCTGTCGCCGTCGGGGCCGGCCGATTCTCCGATCGCTCGGTTGGTTGCCGAGCGGGGTGCGACCATGCCGCGGCGCGATCTTCTCGCGATTCCGACTGGCGCTCCGCGGCAAGCTCTTGGCGGGCGTACGAGCGCCCAGATTCTTGAGGAACAGCGAGAGGAGAGGCTCTAATCGCCGGGCTGGCCTATCTCGATACCTCGGCGTACGTCAAGCTTCCGCTACGCGAGGAGGGGCACGAGGAGCTGCGGCTACAGCTTTCCCGCTGGCCAGGATTCGTTTCCAGTGTCTTGCTGGGAGTTGAGGCCATACGCGCCTGTGGCCCTTTCGGCAGGACTGCCGAGAAGGATGCGCGGGAATGGCTGGAGGGAGTCTCGCTGCTTCCCCTCGCCGATGACGTGCTCGATGTTGCCGTGGACCTGAAGCCGTGGAAGCTGAGAACGCTCGATGCTCTCCATCTGGCGACTGCACTCACCATAGGTGACGAGGTCGGCGGCTTCTTCAGCTATGACCGCCGGCTCGCGGACGCCGCAGCCGATCACGGCTTCGCAGTGTTCCCCGCCGGGCGGGGGTGAAAAGGAAAACCCGCTGTGAGGCGGGGGCGCAAAGCCGTCGGGACTCCTCGCGAGTCGGCCGGGCTACCACCGGGGTCGACAGACACCACGTGGCTTCACGCGACGGGGCTCTGGCTCGAACGAGTAGGACCATAGGGTTCAGCGGAGGGCGCAGACCTTCACCGGCGCTTCTTTCACGCTCAGCCACCAGGGCCGGGGGGACCTGTCCCTCGGCAGCTGCAGCGATTTCGCCGACCGCTTGGGGACGCCCGGCTGGTACGAGGGAATTTCGCCGAAGCGACGCAGCCCGACGATGGCTCGCTTGCCGGCGTGGTTTACGAGGCTGAACGAGCCCGACCTCGTGAGGCGCAGTTCGGCATCCCCCCCGGGGCGGGGATCCAGGGTCCGGCACCAGCGCCGGCCCCTCCCGTGAAGAGGGGCGTGGAGGTGGATGCCGAGGGCGGCGATGAAGGCGGCGTCGGCGATCTCCCGCTCCGAGTTTTCGACTCCGAGCAGCTGCGCTTCGGAGAAGGCGGGAGTGCCGTGCTCGCGCTCGGCGGCGCGGTATTTGGCCACCGTCACGAAGACCGAGGGAGGGAGGCTGATCGGATAGCCGGGCTGGGCAGCCGGGCCGGCGATGTCGATCACCGCCAGGGTCGAGCGGATCTGTTCGGCGGTCGGCTTCCAGTCGCGTTCGTATCCCTGGTGCAGCAGCGAGACGCCGCCGACCACGGCCGCTGCCGTGACCACCACCAGGACGGCCGCAACTGGGCGGGGTAGCCGGTAGCCCCGCAGCACCTCGGCCGCGACGACGAGAAGGAACACTGCGCTCGGGTACTGGAACCGGCTCGAGAAGCGTTGCGGCCCGCGGTCGAGGGCGATCAGAACCAGGAAGGAGGAGATCAGCACCAAGGCGACGATCAAGCCGGGCGGGATCCGCTGCCGCCGGGCGATCCAGTAGCCGAGCGCGCCGACGAGGAGGACGGTGAGCACCTGAGCCAGCAGCGGCGGCTGGCCGTTGCCCCCGATCGGCTGCCGTCCGAGCAGCGAGGCGATGCCTGCCGAGGCGACTTCGAACACGTATTTGGGCAGGGCAGGGATGTCGGCGACGCCGAGCTGGCCTCCGGCCGCGTGGCCGGAGGCCAGCCACCAGAGCGCGTAGGCGCCGAGCGGGATCAGGGGGACGTAGGCGCGCTTTCGGCGAGAGGTGGGATCGAGCCAGACGCGGGCGGCGGCTGCGGCAATGAAGGGAGCGCCCAGGGTGGAGAAGGCGGTCGCGATCACCAGCAGCGCGCACGCGATTCGATCCCCCTTCGGGTCTTCGCGGTCGAGCGCGATCAGGGACCCCAGGCCGGCCGCGATCGAGCCGAAGAAGCCCATCTGGAACTCCCAGAGGAGGTCTTCGTAGGCGGCGCCGAGGAAGAGCAGGAGGACGGCCCCCCCCAGCGCGGCCCAGTCGCCCACGCGCCGGCGAAGGAAGACGAACATGAGCACGGCGCAGAGCAGGAAGAGCGAGACCGAGACGACGTAGAACGGCAACGCCGACTCCATTCCGAACAGAGCCAGCAAGACCTTGAAGATGAGGGCGGGGAGCACGATCGGGTGTTCGTTCCAGGGCTGCAGGAAGGTGTCGAGCGTCCAATCGGGCCGGTTCGCGAGCAGGTCCCAGCTGTCGCCGACGAAGGTCAGGTGCGAGACCAGCGAGAAGAGCAGGGTTCCGGAGGCCGCCACGGCGACCGCCAGAAGTCCGATCGGCGCCCGTCGGCTCATACCGGCGGGCAATGGTCCCAGCGCGGGCGGACGTGAGCGAGGGCCGGGCGTGCGCGGCTCAACCACCCTGGATGCGCCGCCGATACCACCGCTATGACGGGCGTCCTCAGGCGGCTGATGCCATACGCGCTGGTCGCGGCGCTCAGCGCTTGGCTGTCGTTGCAGATCGGTTCGCTCGGGGACTGGAGCAGCGATACCTGGCCTGCGCTCCACCGGTTGACCGCGGGCGACGTCGGCGGCTATCTCGGCGCCAAGGCGATGATGGGGCCCTTCGCGACGCTGGTGCAGGCTCCGTTCGTTGCAATCTCGGGGGCCAGCGGTCTCGAGGCTTACCGCTGGGCCGCGTTTCCCTGCCTGCTCGTCGCGGGGCTGCTCGGGATCGAGCTGTCGAAAGCCGCGCGGCGGCGCGGCCAGGGGGCGGTGGCGCAGGTGGTGCTGCCGGTCGTCTGCCTGCTCAACCCGCTCACCTTCGAGGCCCTCGAACTGGGCCACCCGGAGGAGATCCTGACGGCCGCGCTCGCGGTCTGGGCCGTGCTTGCCGCGGCCGAAGACCGGCCGCGGCGAACCGCGCTGCTGCTCGGGCTCGCGCTCGCCTCGAAGCAGTGGGCGGTGATCGCGATCCTGCCGGCGCTGATGGCCCTTCCCGCTCGCCGGGTCAAGGTGGGCTGTGCGGCGGTCGCGATCGCCGCGCTGCTCTTCCTGCCGGCGCTGGTCGCCGCCCCCGGCTCGTTCTTCGGCGTGCAGGGGCAGGCAGCCCAGACGGGCCACCGCGTCACTCCCTGGAGCGCTTGGTACCCCTTCGCCACCTCGCAGGTCAGGACCTACTCGGTGGGCGGAGAACAACTGGTCGCCGAGGTGCAGGAGGCGCCGCCGGCGGCGGGATCGCTCTCGCATCCGCTGATCGTTCTGTTGGCCCTGGCGGTGCCGGCGGCGCTGGCGCTGCAACGGGGCCGGCTGCGGATGAGGGGGGAGGAGGCGATGGCGCTGCTGGCGCTGCTGGCGCTGCTGCGCTGCGTGCTCGATCCTGTCGACAACCTCTATTACCAAGAGCCGATCCTGCTGGCGCTGGCCGGTTGGGACGCCCTCTCCGGTCGCGGCTCGCCGCTGCGCAGCCTCCTGGCGACCGGCGCAGCGCTGCTTCTGTGGCGGCTTTACCACCAGCCGGTCGACGCCTCGCAGTTGAACGCCGCTTACCTTCTGCTCGCGATCGGAACTGCGGCGGCGATCGCCTCCTCACTTTTCGTGCGCCCAGCGTGGACGGGCGTTCCACGCATAAAACTTTTCGCGGGACTAACTCCCAATTCTGGGGATTAAGGAAAACGCCCCGGAGTCCGATGTAGGCGCTGTGATGAATCTGCCAGTGCTTCGGTGCCAAAGGCAAACTCGCTGTGAGGCGGGGGCGCAAAGCCGTCGGGACTCCTCGCGAGTCGGCCGGGCTACCACCGGGGTCGACAGACACCACGTGGCTTCACGCGACGGGGCTCTGGCTCGAACGATTAGGACCATAGGAGGTCACTAATGTCAGTCCAGAATCTCCGGGCCAAGATCGGCGCCCGGCTCAACGGCGACAGTGAGGCGGGCTTCACGCTCATCGAGCTCCTCGTCGTGATGCTCATCCTCGGAATCCTGGCCGCGATCGCGCTGCCGGCGTTCTTCAACCAGAAAGAAAAGGCCGGCGACGCCAAGGCGAAGGAGTACGCGCACTCCGCGCAGGTCGCGATGGAGACGTACTCGACCGACCACAACGGCAGCTACTCAGGAGCGACGAAGTCCGAATTGCTGGCGATCGAGCCCACGCTCAGCAGCGCGAAACTGACGGTCGAAAAGGCCGAAGCCAGCGCTTACAAAATCCTGTCGGAATCGAGCAACGGGCACAAATTCTACGTTGAAAACAACGCAGGCACGATGTCCTTCACCTGCACCCCCACCAGCAAAGGTGGATGCCCGAGCGAAGGAAACTGGGGCGAATAGAAGTCTTGGCTCAGCCAAGTGTGAAGTTCGCGAAGGGCGGGCCTGCTGGCCCGCCCTTCGCTGTTCGGCCAGTCATCGACTGCTGCGCTAAACGGATTCCTCGATCGAGCCGATATTTCAAGTCGATGCTCACCAAGACGCTTATCTCGATGCTCGTTCTCGTGGCGCTCGCAATGGCGCTGGGTGCTGCAGTTGCGGCCGCAGCGCCGGTCACCTATGACGGCATCTCCAGCGACGGCACCATCGCTGCCTTCAGCACCAAAGAGCAGATGGTCCCCGGTGACACCGATCAGGAAGAAGACGTCTACGTGCGTGCCTTCGACTCGACGCTCGGCGAAATGGTCACGCGCGAGGCATCGATCGGCCCCGGCGGCGGCAACGACACGCTGCCCGCGCACTTCGACGGCATCTCCGCCGACGGGAATGAAGTCTTCTTCTCCACGAAAGAGCCGCTGGTCCCTGGCGATACCGACCACAGCGAAGACGTCTACGTCCGCAACCTGAAAGAAAACCGCACGATCCTCGTTTCCCAAGGCGACTCGAGCTGCACCGAAGGCGGCTGCGGAAACGGGGAAGCCGCCGCGAGCTTCGTCCCCGGCGGGGTGGTTCCCGACGGCGGCAAGGTCTTCTTCACCACCAACGAAGCGCTCAGCAGCGCCGACAAAGACGGGGGATTCGACATCTACCGGCGCGACGTCGAAACCGGCACGACCACGCTCGTCTCCACTCCCGACTCCAGCTGCGCGCTCCCGGGGTGCGGCGGGGAAAACAAAGCAGCGCTCTTCCTCGGCACCGACGAAACCGGCGAGAAGGCCTTCTTCAAGACCCCCGAACGACTCGTCCCGGAAGACACCGACACCGAAACGGACATCTACCAGCGCAACCTCACGACGGACGCCACTTCCCTTGTCACCGTCTCCGGCACGTGTCCAGAAAGCCTTCCGGCAGGGCAGAACTGCGAACCCTCCTCCGTCGGCATCTCGCCTGACGGCTCGCACGTCTTCTTCGAGACGAACGAACGCGTTTCCCCGGTAGAAGACACCGACAGCAGCCAGGACGTCTACGACTGGGCCGGCGGCGGCACCCCGACTCTGGCCTCGATCGGTCCCGACGGAGGGAACGGCGGCTTCAACGTCACCTACTCGGGAAGCTCGGCCGACGGCAAAGCCGTCTACTTCCAGACCAGTGAGCGGCTCGACGCCACCGCCGACACCGACGAAGCCCAAGACGTCTACCAGCGCTTCGAAGGCGCGACCACGCTGGTCTCCGCGGGAGAAGGCGGCAGGGGAAACGAACCGATTCCGGCCAAATTCGAGTGGTCCTCGAGCGAAGGCACCGAACCGGTGGTCGTCTTCACCACCATCGAGAAGCTGACCACCGCTGACACCGACGGCTCGCGCGACGTCTATGAGCGGGTCGGCGGCGTCACCAAACTGGTCTCCACCGGGCCAGAAGGGGGCAACGGTGAATTCGGAGCCAACTTCGTCGGCGCTTCTGCCGACGGCTCGAAGATCTTCTTCGTCACCTCGGAACGTCTCGTCCCGCAGGACACCGACTCGAGCCCCGACGTCTACATGCGGACGGGCGGGACCACGGTGCTCGTCTCGGCTGGGCAGATCAACGGCAACGGCCCGTTTCCCACCGACCTCCGCGGTGTCTCGAAGAACGGCTCGAAGGCCTTTTTCACCACCGAAGAGCGGTTGACCGAAGGGGATCTCGACGCGGAAACCGATCTCTACGACTGGAACGAACCAGGTACGACGCTCTTGATCTCCGCCAAGAACGGCTTGCCGATCGGTCCGCCGCCGCCGACGCTGGAAGCGACGGTGCCAGCCTCGCCGGCGAGCTCGACGACGCCGACGATCATTGGCCAAGCCCCCGCGGAATCCCTGATCAAGATCTACAAGACCTTCGACTGCTCGGGCGAAGTCGTCGCCCAGGGCACCGCGGAAGAACTCGCCTCGCCGGGCCTGACCGTGACGGTGTCGGTGATTCCGGGGTCGACCACCAGCTACCGCGCTACCGCTGAGGCAGAAGGGATCGTCTCCGCCTGCTCGAGCCCAATCACCTACAAGCAGGAAGAACCGGCTCCGCCGCCTCCGCCGAGCGAAGAAGGCGGTTCGGGCACCGGAGGCAGCAGCGGTGGCACGAGCAGCGGTTCCCCCAGCGGAACCGGCAGCTCGACGAGCGGAGGGACGGGAGGAACCGGCGGCAAGACCTCGGGCGGCGGGAGCTCCGGCGGGTTCGTCTACGTAACGCCGATCCCCCGCATCACCTTCGGCCCGGCTGCGAAGACCCGGCTGCGCAGGCCCACCTTCCGCTTTGCCGACGTGACCGAACAGCCCTTCACGAAGTTCTTTTGCAGGCTCGACAGGCAGCGCTGGCAGCAGTGCGCCTCCCCGGCGAAGCTGAAGAAGCTGAAGCTCGGAACTCACGTCTTCTCGGTCAAGGCCGTCAACGCGGTCGGCACGCCGAGCGCCTCGGCCGTGAAGCGAAAGTTCAAGGTAGTCCATCGATGAGGCGCCGGCTGCAACAGGTGCAGCGTGAGGAGGGGTTCACGCTGATCGAGCTCCTCGTGTCGGCGACTATGGGGGCCGTCGTGATGGGGGCGGTCGCCATGCTCGTCATCAGCGCCCTCAAGGATCAGCCCAAGATCAGCGGCCAGGCCCAGAACATCACCACCGCTCGCTGGGTGCTTGAACGGCTCACGCACGAAATCCGCAACGGCGTCTCGATCAACTCCGAAAACTCGAGCGAAAGCCAGCTCTCGTTCCAGACCTACGTTCGCCACAGCGCCTGCGGCGGCAGCGGAACCCTTTCGAGCAGCTCGCCGGCGATCAAGTGCCAGGTGACCTACACCTGTACCACGACCGCGTGCTCGCGGAAAGAGTCTGCCCCGAACACCTTCAGCGGAACGGCGCGGACCGTCTTCAGCGGGATCGACAGGAGTCAGGTCTTCACCTACGTGCCGAACAAAAGCGAAGCCACCTACGTGAAGATCACGCTGACCTTGCCGAATCCGGGCGGGACCGGCTCTCTCACCATCTCCGACGGAGCCAGCCTCCGAAATGCGACGCTGGGGTACTGAGATGAGGCCTCGCGACAGCCAGGCGGGCTTCACGATCGTCGAGGTCCTGATCGCGATCCTGATCCTCTCGATCGGGGCGATGACGACCTTCAGCCTGCTCTCGGCGGCCACTCGCAACGCCCAGCGAGCGAAGGCGAGCCAGGTGGCGCTGGAGTTCGCCGAACAGGAAATGGAACTCCTGCGCAACATGGAATACAAGAAGCTGGCGCTCACCGCCGCGCCCAGCTTCTCGAGCAACGAACTGAGCCCGGACAATCGCGTCTCCAACGGCACCTTTGCGCTCATCCGGCAGCCCAAGGGCAGCTACCACGAACTGGTCGTCAACGGCGGCAGCCTCTATGGGGGCGGCGAAGTCGGAGGCGGTACGGTTAGCCCTGGACCCACTTCGTTTACCAATGGCGACGTCAGCGGCAAGGTCTACCGGTACATCGTCTGGCGCAACGACGAAAAGTGCTCGGAAGAAAACTGCCCCGGCAAGCAGGACTACAAGCAGATCGTCGTCGCGGTCCGCCTCGACAATCCCCCGAGTGAAGCGGCGCAGCGCGGCTACTACGAAGTCCAGTCGAACTTCGTCAACCCCGTCAAGAACTCCGAAACGGATCCAACTCCGGTCAACGGCAAGGTGGTGACCGCGCAGCAGTTCTTCCTCACCGACACCCCTTGTTCGTCCACCGGGGTCACGGTGCGCCAGGAAATCGCCGGCAACCACCTCCTCCACAACACCCTTGGCACCTGCGCCAGTGGCCTGCAGAACGGCACCACCCCGGGTGCGCCGGATGCGCTGGTAATCG
Organism: Solirubrobacterales bacterium; assembly: GCA_051954115.1. Classification (GTDB taxonomy): domain Bacteria; phylum Actinomycetota; class Thermoleophilia; order Solirubrobacterales; family 70-9; genus VAYN01. Next base: position 60,868 of record JBQCIB010000007.1, read on the forward strand.
GCAGCCCTCCGGATCCCGACCCAGAAGATCCGAGTATCCCAGCGGAATACGACTACTCGAATGACAACTACCTGGACACCTCGCCCGACACCGGCAAGGGCCTGCAGATCCGCAAAGACGACACCAACGGCTGTCACTACACGCCAACGGGAACCACCGACCCCGAGTCGCAGGTTCACCGCTGGGTCACCGACCCGATGGCGGCGAACTTCGTGATGACCGAAAAGGTGACGCTGCAGTTCTGGGCTGAGTCGCTGACGCCCAGCACCTCCACGGCGGGGCGGGCTTGCGTCTACCTCTTCAAACGCCACGAAACCGGCTCGCCGCCGGTGGCGACGGACACTCTGCTCACCAACACGCTGGGCGCGACCGCCTATTGGACCTACACGCCGCTGGAAAATGCGCCATGGCCGCAGGAATGGACGAAGGTGCGTCTAACCATGACCTTCAACGGAGCCCCCTACACGATCCCCGCGGGCGACCGGCTCGGCGTGGCGCTCAGCGTCGAACGCGGCAACACCATCGCCGAAGCGCTCTCATTCATGTACGACCACCCGAAATACCCGACCCGGATCGAGGTCGACACCAGCACTCCGCTGGAAGGCGGCTAGCGATGGCCGCCGCACTTCTTTTCGCCTTCTGCGGGGGCCTCATCGCCGGCAGCTTCGTCACCGTCGTCGGCTACCGCGTGCCGCGGGCGGAATCGATCGTCGGGCCGCGCTCGCGCTGCACCACCTGCGGTACTCAGATCGCCGCCTACGACAACGTCCCGGTCTTCTCCTGGCTCCTGTTGCGGGGACGCAGTCGCTGCTGCGGAGACCCGATCTCGGCCCGCTATCCGCTGACCGAGCTCTCGCTCGGAGCGCTTTACGCAGCCACCGTCGCCGTGCTTTGGGGCGATGCGACGGAGGTTGCGCTGGGCCTGGTCTTCGTCACCATGCTCGTAGCGATCACCCTCACCGACCTCGAGCGGCGGGTGATCCCGAACAAGATCCTGCTCGTGGCAACGGTTGCCGGCGTGGCCATCGCCGCCATCGGCGATCCCGGGAGCCTGCCGGAACGGCTGATCGCCGCTGCCGCCGCCGGAGGCGGCCTGTTCCTCGTCGTGCTGGCCTACCCGCGGGGGATGGGGCTCGGCGACGTCAAGCTCGCCGCGGTGATGGGGCTGTTCCTCGGGCGCAACGTCGCCCCGGCGCTCCTCGTCGCCCTCCTCGCCGGTTCCGCCGTGGGTCTGGTCCTGATCGCGCGGGATGGGGCCGAGGCGAGGAAGCGGGCGATCCCCTTCGGTCCCTTCCTCGCTTTGGGTGGAGTCGTGGGCCTGCTGGCGGGGGACCAGCTGGTCAGTTGGTACCTCTCGACCTTCTCCTAGTTCTTGGTAGTTGCAGGACAAAAGTTTTTGGCTCGATCTGCCGATTGAACCTTTGCGCGCCTATGCAGCTGACCAAACCACTAAGCCTCCCGCGACCCTCGCTCGGCTCGATGCCGTCGCTCGGCATGCCCTCGCTTTCCTTCGGAAAGAAGAAGACGGGAGCATTGGCCGGGCTCAACATCGAGGCCGGCAGCATCGCCGTGGCGGAGGTCGCTTCCGACGGCAGTGGCCGCCTGCTCGCTTCCGCGGCCCATCCCCTTCAGCCGGGCGTCTTCCACGAGGGCGAGGTAGTCGATCCGGACGGCCTGGTGGCTGCCCTGAAGGGCATGTACTCCCAGCACAAGCTCCCGAAGAGCGTGCGCCTAGGCCTCGGCAACCAGCGAGTGATCGTCCGCACCCTCCGCCTCCCGGCGATCGACGACCCCAAGGAGATGGAGGCGGCAATTCGCTTCCAGGCCCAGGAGCAGATTCCGATGCCGCTCGACCAGGCGGTGCTCCAGCACCAAGTGGTCGGCGGGGTGCCGGCCCAGGAAGGCTCAGCCCCCCAGGTCGACATGGTCGTGGTCGCGGCGCGCCGCGACATGATCGGCTCCTTCGTCGAGCCGCTGCGCCGGGCCGGACTGGAGCCCGCCGGCATCGACCTCTCCGCCTTCGGGATGATCCGCGCGCTGGCCCCGCTCATGGTGCCCCCGCCTGAGCCCGGCGCGACCACCATTGCTCCCCCAGAAGAGGCGATCCTCTACTGCAACGTCGGCGACGTGCTCAACCTTGCCGTCGCCCGCGGCCGCTCCTGCCTCTTCACCCGCGTCTCGGGCATCGGCTTCGAGGCGATCACCGCCCGGCTCGCCGGCGAGCGAGGTCTCAGCAGCGAACATGCCGAGCAGTGGCTCCTCCACGTCGGCCTTGGGGCCCCGGTGGAGACGATCGAGGGAGACCCCGAGACCGTCGCCGCCGCCCGTCGTGCGCTGCAGGAGGGAGTTGCCGGCCTGGTCGACGAGCTGCGGCTCTCGCTCGACTACTACCGGGCGCTCGAGAGCGCCGTGCCGGTCTCGGGCATCGCCCTCTGCGGCATCGGCAGCGCAATCCGGGGACTTGTCCCGGCAATGGAAGAGCAGGTGGGCCTGCCGATCGCCGTGCCGCACCCGGCCCCGCTGATGGGGCTCGAGGACGCCCTCGCGGCGCGGCTGGTGCTCCCCCTCGGCCTCGGACTGGAGAGCTGAGATGCGGCCGGTCAACCTGCTTCCCCCCGAGCTGCGCCAGGGCGCACGCGCCCCGATGCGCACCGGAGCGATCCCCTACATCCTCGTCGGCGGCCTGGTCGCCCTGTTGGCGGGGGTGGCCCTCCTGGTGACCACGGGCAACCAGGTCTCCGAACGCAAGGGCGAACTGACGCAGCTGAAGCAGGAAGATGCTGCTGCAACCCAGGAAGCGAAGCGCCTTGTCGCCTACACGCAGTTCCAGGCGATGCACGAAGCGCGCCTGCAGACGATCAGCAGCCTCGCCGACAGCCGCTTCGACTGGGAACGGGTGATGCGCGAACTGGCGCTGGTCCTTCCCCACGACGTCTGGCTCACCGAACTGAATGCTTCAGCCTCGGGCGAAGGCGAAACCGGTGGTGGGTCCGGCGGGTCGAGCCTCCGGGGCTCGATCACCGGTCCGGCGCTCGAACTCGAAGGCTGCGCAACCGGCCAAGAAGCCGTCGCCGGCTTCGTCACCGCCTTGAAGGACATCGACGGCGTCACCCGTGTCGGGGTCGAATCCTCCGAACTGCCCCAGCAGGAAGAAGGCGCCGGCAGCTCCGAAGAAGGCAGCGAAGGGGGCGGGACCGAATGCCGCACCCGGAACTTCATCGCCAAGTTCAGCATCGTCGTCGCCTTCGACGCGGCTCCGGTCCCGGTCACCGCGGAAGGGGAAGGGGAAGCTCCGGCGACGGCGACCGAAGCGGCCAGCAGCACCGCCTCTGAAACCGAATCCAGCGAATCGAGCGAATCCGAATCGTCGGAAGGCGGCTGAGATGAGCTCGAGCAACAAGATGATCGTCGCGATGCTTGCCGTCGCCGCCCTCGCGGTGGCCTTCTGGATGCTGCTTCTGAGCCCGAAGCGCGAAGAAGTCAGCAAACTCGATAAACAGGTTGCGAAGCAGGAAGAATCGCTCTCCCAGCATCAGTCGGAAGTTCAGCAGGGCCTCCAGGCCGAGAAGAACTTCCCGGCGGAGTACCAGCAGCTGGTCGTGCTCGGAAAGGCCGCCCCGGAGGAAGACGAAACCGCCTCCCTGTTGGTGCAGCTGAACCGGATCGCCGATCACTCGCACGTCCGCTTCCAGACCTTCACCCTCGAACCTGCCGACGGTGCGGAAGCCCCGGAACCTGAAGCGCCCGAACCCGAAGCATCCACCGAAGCAGGATCGAACCCGTCTCCGACCGAGGTTGCCGCCTCGACGATGCCACTCGGCGCCTCGATCGGACCTGCCGGTCTCGCCGTGATGCCCTACACGCTCAAATTCAAAGGCAGCTTTTTCCAATTGGCCACCTTCATCCATGGCCTCGACTCATTGGTAAAGACCAAGAACTCGGAGGTCGACGTTACGGGTCGCCTGATCACGATCAACGGCTTCAACCTGAAAGGCGACTCAGACAAGGGCTTCCCCAACCTCGAAGCCGAATTCACGGTGACGACGTTCCTGGTACCGCCGGAACAGGGCATCACCGGAGGAGCTTCGCCGACCAGCCCGGCGCCGACGACGACGCAGGTCTCGACCACGACCGGAGGGACGCCGTGAAACGGGTTGGTCCGGAGCTGAAGATGCCGAGTTTCAAGAGCGGAGACATGAAGGTTCCCCCCTTCCTCTCCGACCTCTATTTCGACCTTCGCGACCGCCGCCTGCTTCCGGTCGTGGGCTTGATCCTCGTCGCCATCGTGGCGACGCCGATCCTGCTCGCCGGCAGCAGCGAACCGGAAGTGGCTCCCGCCCCGAACGCTGCGCCGGTCACCGGCGCGACCCCCTCGTCCGACACCCTGACCGTGGTCAAAGCGGAGCCGGGCCTGCGCAACTACAAGAAGAGGCTCGCCCGTCGCAGCCCGACCAACCCGTTCAAGCAGCGCTTCGCCGGCCCGCGGCATGGCCCCAAGCTGAATGAAAAAACCTCCACCTCGACGGCGTCCAGCTCGTCTTCGACCGAAAGCACCGGCTCGGTTCCGGCGCCTGTGCCGCCGTCGAGCGAATCGACGGGATCGATTCCATCCCCGAGCGGCGGCGGGAGCACGGGCGGCGGCAACCAGCAACTGCCGCCGGGGTTGACCACCTTCACCTACGCCGCCGACATCCAGATCACCAAGATCGAAACCAAGCCTGACGGCTCGGTCGTGAAAACCGGCCCGACGCTGCACAAGGAAGTGGTGGCGCCGACCCCGCTTCCGGGGGAAAAGGCGCCGGTGGTGACCTACCTGGGCGCGGGCGCCAAATCACACATGCCCCTGTTCCTCGTCTCACCGGAAGTGACGGCGGTGTTCGGCGAAGGCGAATGCGTCGCCGGCACCTCGGTCTGCCAGCTCCTCGCGCTTGAACCCGGTTTTCCGGAGACCCTCGAATACGGGCCCAACGGCGTCCGCTACAAGGTCAACGTCGTCAAGATCAAGCCCGTCATCAGCGGCAAAACCTGAGCACAGGGCCATTTGACCAAAGCTTCAGTAAGTGAAGCAATGGCGCTACACTTCTTGAAGCGAGACTGGTCCGATCGCCCGTCTCCCTTCGATCATGAGTGCCGAGAGCAACTCCAGCTGCCCCGTCTGTAAGACCGCCGAAGTCGTTTGCGGCAAGTGGACGCTGCTCCTCATCCGCGACCTCGCCGAGGGCAGCGCCCGCTTCTGCGAGCTCGAGCGCTCGCTGGAGGGCATCAGCCCCCGCACCCTCTCCCTTCGCCTCCGCGCCTTGGAGGAGGAGGGCATCGTCGAGCGCCACACCTACCCGGAGGTCCCGCCCCGGGTTGAGTACGCGCTGACCCCCAAGGGCAAAGCGCTGGTGCCGCTGGTCGAGGACATGCGCGCCTACGGGATGCGCTGGCTGCTGGGCGACGCGGCCGACCGCGAGCCGGCCGTCGTTTAGTCGCCTCTCTCGGCGTAGCCGACTTTCTCCACACCATGGTGTGCAAAGAATCGGATGCGGTTCTGCAAGCCATCGTGCAAACGCAGGAGCTCCTAGCGCTGGGCGGAAGCCTGGGGCGTGCGTGACTTTCTCCTGAACGAATCGATCAAGCGCCTCTCCGCCGAGGCCGCCGCGCGCTTCAGCTCCATGGTCGCGATGGGGGAGGAGATTCCCTTCGACGTCGCCGCCGACGGGGGGGAGGAATCCGCCTTCTACAGCTACGTGCCGATGACCGGGCGCTACGTGCTCGACCACGCCAAGGAGCTGCGCTCGCTGCCGAGCTTCCCGGCCGCCCGCGAGGCGACGGTCGAAGCCGGCGTCGCCGCCCCTTATCTGGAGGCGCGGGGGGAGGCCGTTCCCGCCGATCCGGGCGAGCGCGCCGATCGCATGCTGACCGTCTTCTTGGCTTCGCTTTGGGAGGGATCTGCCGGCTTCGCGCTGGACAAGGAGCGCCTGGAGACGGCGCTCGCCACGCTCGACGCCGAATCGCGCGACGCCGACGAAGCCGAGGTCCTGGTCGTCCCGATCGTCGGGCTGCGGATGTCGGTCCAGCGGCTGCAACTGCCGCACGGCGTGCGCGTCGTCCGCGCCGACTCGATCGAGGCGCCGGTCGAGGCGATGCGCAGCGAGGGCATGGGCCGCGCCGCCTGGGAGCCGCAGTACCTGGCGGTGGCCGAGCAGGATGCCGACGGCGGTGCCGAGGCGGCCCTGCAGCAACTGCGCGAGCTGATCAGCGTGATGAGGATGTTCAAGGGCGGCGGCATCGGTCTCGGTCCCTACGCGTTCGCCCCCACCGGCGAGGGATGCTGGCGGCGGATCGCCACCGGCGCCCCCGCGACCCGTCCCGGCGGCTACCGCCTCAGCGAGGTCGAGGGGGAGGAGCTGATCGAGTTCGCAGCCGCGCTGGAGGCACGGCCGGATCCCGACAGCGCTCTCAGCTGGGCGGTTGGGCGCTTCGAGATGGGCTGCGAGCGGCCGACGGCGCTGGAGGGATTGAGCGATCACCTGCTGGCGATGCGCGCGGTGCTGGAGGGACATGGCCCGGTCGGCGCCTCGCTGCCGCTGCGCGCCGCGGCCCTGATCGAGGACGACTCGATGGACCGCCTGCAGGCGCGCGAGCGAGTCGAGGACGTGCTCGAGCTGGAGCGGGCGATGATGAACGGCCTGCCGACGGAGCGGGCGGTCGAGCTTGCGACCTGGATGGAGGAGGGGGCGCGGAAGCTGCTGCGAGCGGCCGCTCTCGGCGAGCTCGGCAACGACCTCAGCACGACTGCGGACGAGAACCTGGTCATGGGCGGCCTCGAAGCGGGCGACGCCGAGATCACGGTGTCGGTGCCGTCGGAGCTGCCGGTGGAGCCCGGAGAGGAATTCGATTCCGAATTCGAGGAGGAGCCCGAGTTCAGGGTCCTCGCCCAGCCCGAGCCGCTTACTGAGTCCGAGCCCTCAGCCGAACTTCAGCTGCCCGTCGACGAACTACCGGAGGAGGAGTACGTGGAGCAGGAGACCCGCATCATGGAGCCGATCCCGGCCGAAGACGAGATCAAGATCACGGCCACTCCGTGGCTCGAGGAGGTCTCCGATTCCCGCCCCGGCGACTCCCTCGAATGGCCCGCTGCCTCCGACCGCGACATCCAGCACCGCGAGCGGATCGACACCCCCCGCGTCCGCCACCTCTTCCCGGTCCCCGACTCCGACTGGGACGTCGAACACCTCGAGTTCGAGTACTCGCGCAACCGCGCGAGCTGAGCGGCTACGCAACCCTTCTGCAGCTGGAGTTGCAAGAACTCTAAGTCGTGATGTTTAACATCTCGATTCGAGATGGAGATCATTGCGAATGCAAAAGCCGTAGAAGAGGTCTTGGGGGCCCTGGGGGAGCAACTTGCCGCTCTCGGAGAAGCGTATGAGCTCGTGGTGGTCGGTGGGTCCGGTCTGCTCATTCTGGGAGCGATCGAAAGAGCGACTCGGGATGTTGACCTCGTCGCATTGCGATCCGGATCGAGCTTAGAGAGCCCAGATCCTCTGCCCGACGCGCTGCGAGCGGCGCGAGATCGAGTTGCGCGGGATTTCTCCCTACCTGAGAACTGGTTGAACTCAGGCCCTGCCAGTTTGTTGGATTTCGAGCTTCCGGCGGGGTTTGTGGAGCGGGTCGAGTCGCGCTCCTTCGGGGATCACCTCACGGTGCATTTCGCGTCACGGCTCGACCAAATCCATTTCAAGCTCTATGCGTCTGTGGATGCGGGCCCTGGGAAGCACTCTCGGGATCTGGAGGCGCTTGCACCGACCCAAGAGGAGTTGGTGCAAGCGGTGCGCTGGACTCGCACCCATGATCCCTCGCCTGGATTCGCGGAAGTGCTGCGCCGTGTGCTTGCTCACTACGGAGTGGACGATGCAGACGTCTAGCCTGAGACAGGAGCTTCAAAGTGACCTTGTTGCCTTCGTCTGGTCGCAGTGGGCACAGATGGGCGTACTGGCCTCGCCTTCTCGTGCTGACGGGTGGGCCGTCGATCCCGAGGCGCTTCTCCTCCTCACCTTTGAGGTCGGCCGCGAAGAACCGCGGCTTTTCGACGAGGTGCTCGATTGGCTCCTCGTGAACGAGCGCCTGATCAGCCTTCATCGGCTGCGGAACCTTGCCTTGGATGAGGATGATCGAGCGCTTTCAAGGGCGGCAATCCAATGGTTGAGTCAATGGCGTCGAAAGCCTGCAGGTCCACCACAGCCGGAGTCTGATTCTCAATTGGGATCCGTTCCTCTTTTCTTGCAAGAGAGGGCTCCAGTGGAGCAGCCCGATCCTGCCTTTCTCGTCAATGGATTCCTCAAGAGCTGGAATGAGCCGGCCCGCCGCTCCGGTCACCCGGATCTAACCCAACCCATCAACTTTGCTTTCCGGCTCCGGAGTCTGCTCGGGCTCGGGGCACGGGCGGAGGTGGTGCGGGTCCTTCTGACCGTAGACGCACCCGCGATGTCCCTCCAGGCGATCGCCAAAAGCAGTGGCTTCACGAAGCGCAACGTCCAAGAGGCGGCAGTTGCTTTGCGTGCAGCCGGCACTGCTACCTCTTGGAGCCTGGGGAATGAACAACGCTTCGATCTGCCTCGTGAACGCTGGCTTCATCTGCTTTCACTTGATCGTCCACCGCTCCATCGGGATTGGCCTCAGCTCTTCCGCGCTTTGCGAATGCTTCTTCGCTGGCTCCGCGACCCCGAAACCGAACACCTCTCGGACTACATGCGTGCAAGCGAGGCTCGAAGGCTCGTTGAAGAGATGAGCGACGATCTGCGGTTCGCCGGGGTGTCCGTCGAGCCATTGGGTTTCGCCGGGGACCAGTTCTGGCCCCACTTCGAGTCATGGATGGGTGAGCTGGGGAAGTCCTTGCGCTAGGCGCGCCCTGCGGCCATCTCTACCCGCTCCTCGGCGGTGGCGAAGAGGTAGCGGTCGATTTGGGAGAGGCCGGCTAGGTCGTGGACGTCTTCGTCGAGGTGGGGGACGCGGATGACGCAGGTGGTGCGGAGCTCGGAGGCGAGGTGGTCGATGTTGTGGGCGTCGCGCTCGGCCAGGGCTTGGTAGTCGGCGAAGTTGCTGGCCACGCGTTTGGCGAGGTCGGGGTCGCCCAGCTTCTCGGCGAGGGTCTCCGGGAGGTCTTCGACCTCGGCGCGGAGCTCGTCGGCGGGGTAGTGGACCTTGTTGACGATGACGCCGCCGAAGGGGAGCTTGGCCTCCACCAGTTTGCGGTGGAAGTAGACGGCCTCGTCGATCGGCTCGCCCTGGGGGCCGCAGACAACCAGGAAGCAGGTCTCGGGGTCGGCGAGCAGTTTGTTGACGCGCTTCGCCCGCGCCTGGAAGCCGTCGACCATGCCGCTGAAGGCGTTGAAGAACTCGGCCAGGTCCGCCAAGAGGTCGAAGCCGACGATCTTCTTGAAGACCGATAGCGCGACCGAGACGCCGCGGCCGGTCACCTTCGCCGCCAGCCCGGTCGGCTTCATGAACACCCGCAGCGATTTGCCCTCGATGAACTGGGTCAGCCGTTTCGGCGCGTCGAGGAAGTCGAGGGCGTTGCGGGTCGGTGGGGTGTCGAGGACGAGGAGGTCGAACTCGCCTTCGGTGTGCAGCTCGAACAGCTTCTCCATCGCCATGTACTCCTGCGAGCCGGCCAGGGCGCTGGAGATCTGTTGGTAGATCCGGTTGTTGAGGACCCGGTCGCGGGACTCCTCGTCGGGCGCCTGGCGGGCGATCAGCTCGTCGAAGGTCGCTTTCGCGTCCAGCATCATCGCCCACAGCTCGCCCTTTATCTCCACGCCCTGGTCCTCGAACAGCGCCGGGTCGACCTGGCGGGCTTCGTTCCCCAGCTCCTCCAGCCCGAGCGAGTCGGCCAGCCGTTTCGCCGGGTCGATCGTCAGCACGCAGACCTTCAGCCCCTGCGCCGCCATCCCCAGCGCGATCGCCGCCGAGGTGGTCGTCTTGCCGACCCCGCCCGAGCCGGCGCAGATGCAGATCGACTTGCCCTCGAGGACTTCGCCGACCGAAGGCATCAGGAGAGCCTCCCCGCCAGCTTGCGCGCCGCCTCGACGTCGAGCTCGGGCTCGAAGAGAAAGGGCAGCGTTTTCACCGGCGCCTCGACGCCACGCTTCAGCCGGTTCAGCTGTGAGCGCTGCGACTTCGCCCGGTTGAACTCCGAAAGCGCCGCCCGCGCCGCCGCCTTCGTCGCCCCGTTGGTCCCGTTCTCGCTTTCGGCCAGCTCCGCCAGCACCTCCGCCTCACTTTTTTTGAACCGCTCCGGGTAGAGCCCGTTGAGGTAGACGCGGTCGACCGCGACGCCGACCTCCTCGCGCAGGTCGCGCTCCAGCGTCATCGACTCGTTCACCGGCATCTCCTCCGGCAAGGCGACGATCGCGGTGCCGGTGTGCTCGTGGTCGGTGATGAAGCGGTCGAGCGTTTGCGCCTGCGAGTGGATCGGCCCGACCCGGGCGATCGAGGCGAAGGTGCGCGGCGTCTGCAGGAAGCCGACCCCGTGTCCGGTGGCCGGCGCGTCGACGATCACCAGGTCGTACTTGCGCCCCTTCTTCACCTTGCGGTCGAGCTGGGCGAGCTCCCAGATCTTCCCGATCGTCACCAGCTCCTTCAGCCCCGGGGTCGCCGCGGCGAGGTAGTTGAAGATGCGGCTGCGGAAGAGCATGTCCCGCATCGCCCGCACCTTCAGCTGCAGCAGCACGTACTCGCGCATCGACTCGTCGGGGTCGATCGAGATCGACCAGAGGTTCTCCTCCATCTCCACCTCGTGGAAGCCGACGGCGGTGTGCTCGAACATCCGCGAGGCGTTCTCCTGGGCGGCGACCTCGCAGACGATCGTCCGCTTGCCTTCGCTCGCGGCGCGCAGGCCGAGCGCCACGGCGACCGTCGTCTTGCCGACGCCACCCTTGCCGGTGACGATCACGAGCCGCTTGTCGAGGAGGTCGGGGATTGGCTGATTCCTAGCAATTTCGGAGGCTGGCAGGAAAAGCCGGGTCCTATACGAATATCCGCGCAATGGGATTTCTAAGCCGAAAGAAGCCGAAGCCTGCTCCTGTCGAGATTCAGGAGGAGCAGCCGATCGTCGACGAGTTGCAGCAGATGGAAGAGGCTGTGCCCGAGAGGCCGAGGGACGAGGGGCCTATGCCCGCGGGTCCTGTCGCGGCAGGGGACCCACCCCCACCTGCGCGGCAGGAGGGGGTCCCCCCTACCGCGCCACCCGCGGGAGAGGCGTCCATCGCCGACGCCGAGGGTCCGGCCGTTGAAGAGGCTCCGCTGAATGCTGTGGATGAGGATGAAGAGTCGGGGGATGCGCGGATGAAGGCTGTGGATTTGATCGCGCCTACTCGGCTGGACTTCTTGAAGGAGAAGGAGGCGGCCGAGGCGGAGCCGGTGAAGACGGCTGAGGTGATCGCTTTCGCTAATCAGAAGGGCGGGGTCGCGAAGACGACCACGACGCTGAACCTGGCCGTCGCCTTCGCCGAGTCCGGCTACCGCGTGCTCTGCATCGACCTCGACCCGCAGGGGAACCTGACGATGAGTCAGGGGATCGACCCGGACAAGGTCGAGAAGAGCCTTTACGACGTGCTCGTCAACGACATGCCGATCTCCGAGATCATCGTCAAACGGGAGATCGACATCGCCGTCGCCTCGATCGACCTGGCCGGCGCCGAGATCGCGATGAGCACCAAGATCGGCCGCGAGCGCTCGCTGGAGAAAGCGCTGAAAGAGGTCTCCGGCGAATACGACTTCGTCTGCATCGACACGCCGCCGAGCCTCGGCCTGCTGACGATCAACGCGCTGACCGCGGCGAACAAGGTGATCGTCCCGGTCCAGTGCGAGTACCTCTCGATGCGCGGCCTGGTCCAGCTCCAGAACACGCTGCGGATGATCCAGGAGAACCTCAACCCCGACGTCAAGATCGAGGGCATCCTGCCGACCATGCTGGACTCGCGGACGATCCACGCCAAGGAGGCGATCGAGATCCTCGAGGAGAACTTCGGCGACCTCGTCTTCCAGTCCCGGATCAAAAAGGCGATCAAATTCGCCGAGGCGCCCGTCAAAGGGTCCTCCGTGCTCAAGTACGATTCTGACTCGAGCGCCGCCAACTACTACCGGGATCTGGCGAAGGAGGTTCTGTCTCATGGCTCGGCGGAATAAGCGAGCAAGCATGCGCGAGGGCCCGCTGTCCGACCTTTTCCGGTCGACGACCGACGACGCGCCGGTGGATCCGCCCGAGGCGCCTCGTTACGGTCGCCAGGATCCGGCTGAGGCGAAGAAGGCGCAGGACGAGGCCGCTGAGCCCGCGGGTCCTGTCGCGGCAGGGGACCCACCCCCACCTGCGCGGCAGGAGGGGGTCCCCCCTACCGCGCCACCCGCGGGAGAGGCGTCTTCGGTTGACGTTCCTCTGACCCAGGGGGGCGAGGCACCCAGTTTCTTCGATCAGGAGATCGAGACTTCGGCCGAGTCCGCACCCGAGCGGCTGAAAAGAGTCTTCAACGAGGAGCCGAAGCCTCGGCGGGAGCAGTCGTTCACTACGGACACGCCGCGGTATGGGCGGGAGGAGCCGGCTTACGAGCCGCCGGGCAGCGGCGAGCCGCACCAGCCGGTGATCAAAGTCGTCGGGGTCGGCGGCGCCGGCGTCAACGCGGTCAACCGGATGGTCGACGCCCGCGTGCCCGGGGTCGAGTTCATGGCCGTCAACACCGATCTGCAGTCGCTGCAGCTCTGCGTCGCCGACGTCACCGTCCACATCGGCGACCAGCAGACGCGCGGCCTCGGCGCCGGCGCCGACCCCGAGGTCGGCCACCGCTCCGCCTTCGAGGAGCAGGACAAGATCAAGCGCCTGCTCAAGGGTTCCGACATGGTCTTCGTCGCCGCCGGCGCCGGCGGCGGCACCGGCTCCGGCGCGGCCCCGGTCGATTCCCGCCATGCCCACGAGGTCGGCGCGCTCACCGTCGGCATCGTCACCAAGCCGTTCAGCTTCGAGGGCAGCCGCCGCGGCACCCAGGCCCAGAAAGGCATCGAAGAACTCGCCGCCGAGGTCGACACCCTGATCGTCGTCCCCAACGACCGCCTGCTCGAGGTGCTCGACCAGCAGACTTCGATGGTCGAGGCCTTCAAGGTCGCCGACGACGTCCTGCGCCAGGGCGTGCAGGGCATCTCCGACCTGGTGACGCTGCCCGCGGTGATCAACCTCGACTTTGCCGACGTGCGGACGATCATGTCCGACGCCGGCCGGGCACTGCTCGGGATCGGCATGGCCCACGGCGACGGCCGCGCGATCGAAGCCGCCGAAAAGGCGATCTCCTCGCCGCTGCTGGAGACCTCGATGGAGGGGGCTCGCGCGATCCTGCTCTCGATCACCGGCGGCGCCGACCTCTCGCTGGTCGAGGTCTCCGAGGCCGCCAAGGTGGTCGGCGAGGCCGCCCATCCCGACGCCAACATCATCTTCGGGGCCAACATCGACGAGGAGCTCTCCGACCAGGTCTGGGTGACGGTCGTCGCCACCCGCTTCGACGGCCGGACGACCCCCCCGCGCCGCGCCGCCGAGCCGACGATCCGCCGCACCAAAGACGCCGAGCCCTCGCGCCGCGGCCGCTCCGGGGATCGCGAGCTGGGGATCGACGTTCCCGAGTTCCTACCCGGGTAGCGGCCCCTCCCTTGGCTGCGGCGGCGAATGGGCGGCTGCAAACCTGCGCCTGGCGTTGTCCTCGTCAGCCTGAATAGCTCTGCTATTCAGGCTGACTGCGTCCTAGCCATGCTTGGTTTTCGCTCGCCCATCCACCACCTCGCCTGCGGGAGTGACCGCTACCCGGGGCCCACGAAATGAAAGGGGTCGTCGCAGCCGGCCATCCGCTGACCGCTGAGGCCGGGGCCGAGGTCCTGCGCGAGGGGGGCAACGCGGTCGACGCCGCGGTCTGCGCGGTGCTCGCCTCGTTCGCGGTCGAGAGTCCGCTGACCGGGTTCGGGGCCGGCGGCCACATGATGGTCCACCGGGGAGGCGAGACGACGCTGATCGATTTCTTCGTCGCCGCGCCGGGGCTGGACGAGATCGAGCGGACGACCGAGCTGGTGCCGGTGCCGGTCCGCTTCGATGCCGAGACGGTGCAGACCTTCTACGTCGGCCCGGCCTCCTGTGGGGTGCCGGGGACGGCGGCGGGGCTGGCGCACGCGCTCGGGCGCTTCGGCTCGATGCCGCTATCGGCGCTGGTCCAGCCGGGGGTCCGCCTCGCCCGCGAGGGGGCGCCGGTCAACCGCCAGCAGGCCTACATCCTCGAGATCCTTGGCCCGATCCACGAGCACATGACCGGGACGCGGGAGCTGTACGCGCCGCAGGGGCGGCGGCTGGGGGAGGGGGACGTCTTCGCCTTCCCGGAACTGGCCGAGGCGCTGGAACGCTACGCCGACGAGGGAGCCGAGCCCTTCTACAAAGGCGAGGTCGCCCGTCAGATCAGCGACTTCGTCGTCGGCCACGGCGGCTACATCGGTCCCGGCGACCTCGCCTCCTACGAGGCGATCGAGCGCAAGCCGATCGACGCCGTCTTCCGCGGCACCGAAGTCCTCACCAACCCGCCGCCGTCCTCGGGCGGGATCCTGATCTCCTACTGCCTCGGCCTGCTCGAGCGGCTCGGCCCCCGCAGCGGGCCCGAGCAGCTGGTGGCGGCGATGGAAGCCGCCAACTCGCGCCGCGACCTCACCTTCGCCGAGTCGCTCTACGAGGAGGGGATGGAGGCGGGCTTCCTCGACCCAGTCGGCCTCGACCTCGCCGCCGCCGACCTGCTCGGCTCGACCACCCACATCTCGGTTCTCGACGCGGAGGGCAACTGCGCCAGCGTCACCTGCTCCAACGGCTCCGGCTCGGGGGTCCTGGTTCCGGGCACCGGTGTCATCCTCAACAACATGCTCGGTGAGGAGGACCTGAACCCGGCCGGCTTCCACCTGATCGCGCCGGGGCGACGGGTCCCCTCGATGATGGCGCCGACGGTGGTCCTGCGCGACGGCGAGATCGTCCTCGCCCTCGGCAGTGCCGGCTCCAACCGCATCCGCTCGGCGATCCTGCAGACGGTGGTGCGGGCGATCGAGCAGGAGCTCCCGGTCGACGCGGCGGTGGAGGCGCCGCGGCTGCACTTCGAGCAGGGCCTGGTCCAGGCCGAGCCGGGAATCGACGAGGCGGCGCTGGAGCGGATCGAGAAACGCGGCGTCCCGGTGGCGCGGCGGCCGGCGATCAACCTCTTCTTCGGCGGTGTGCAGGCGGTGGCGCGGGATCCCCGCACCGGCGAGCTCAGCGGCGGCGGCGACCCCCGCCGCGGCGGCGCCGTCGCCTACGCCTGAGTTGCGTGGTTCCTTTCGGTCGATATACGTCCGAAAGGAACCACGCAACCGGTCGAGGCGCTTGAATGGACCCGTGGCGGCGGGGCCTGAAATCGACTTCGAGGCCGAGGGCCTGCTGGAAGGCGTCGAGGGCGCCCCTCGCGAGGCGCGCCGCGAACTGCTCGAGCAGCTCGCCGGGGAAGGCTGCTCGCTGGAGGAACTGAAGGACGCGGTGGCGGCCGGGCGGCTGACGCTGCTGCCGGTCGAGCGGGCGCTGGCCGGCGAAGGCCCCCGCTACACCGCCCGCGAGATCGCCGAGATGGCGGAGCTCGACCTCGACGTCCTGCAGCGCTTCAGCTCCGCCCTCGGCGTCCCCTACGGCGACCCGGACGAGCGGCGCGCCACCAAGGCCGACCTCGAAGCGGCGCGCATGGTCAAGGCCTTCATCGACACCGGGCTGCCCGAGGACGGGCTGCTGGGGGTCGCGCGGACGATCGGGATGGGCACGGCGCGGATCGCGGAAGCCAACCGCGAGCTGATCGTCCGCACGCTGATCCGGCCGGGGGACACCGAGCGCGACGTCGCTCGTCGCTTCGTCGGCGCCGCCGAGTACATGCTGCCGCTGGTCGGGCCGACCGTCGTCTACGCCCTGCAGGCGCACCTGCTGGAACAGATCCGCCGCGACGTGATCGGCGCCACCGACCTGGCCTCCGGCGAGGTGGGAGGGGCGGTGAACCTGACGGTCTGCTTCGCCGACCTGGTCGAGTTCACCCGCCTCGGCGAGGAAATCGCGCCGGAGGAGCTGGGGATGGTCGCCGGGCGCTTGGAGGAGATGGCGAGCGCAGTGGCCGAGCCGCCGGTGCGGCTGGTGAAGACGATCGGCGACGAGGTGATGCTCGTCGCGACTGACGCCGAGTCGATGGTCGGCGCCGCCCTGGCCCTGATCAACGCCGCCGAGGACGAAGGCCAGCAGTTCCCCTGGCTGCGCGCCGGCATCGCCACCGGCCCCACCCTGCCGCAGCTGGGCGACTACTACGGTCGCGCGGTCAACCTCGCGAGCCGCCTCACCGGCGTCGCCCGTCCCGGCAGCGTCGTCCTCGACGAGGCGACCAAAGACCTCGCCGGCGATCGCTTCGACTACTCCTACGTCGGCGAACGCCGCCTCAAGGGCCTCGACTACCGGGTCAAGCTCTACCGCGCCCGCACACCGGGCGAACCCAAAGACCGCGGCCCCCGCCTGCGGCGTTAGGCTGAGACATGTAGATGCACGATCATTCATATTATTTTCCTAGCGAGTCGATTTCGAATTCACATGCATGATCGTGCATAAAACCCTTGTTTTATTCCATACATTGTGTAAAATGCACGATTGTGCATCACAAGCTGGATCTCGCTACGACTGAGGCTCACTCGATAGGCACAAGCGTGCGCCGCGCTCGCGAGGAGCTCGGCATGCGCCAGGACGAGCTCGCCCTGGCCGCGGGGGTCAGCACCAGGGCGATCCACCAGATTGAGAACGGCAAGCCGACCAGTCGCCTGGACACGGTCTTCCCCGTGCTCGCGGCGCTGGGTCTGAAGCTCAGGATCGAATGAACCCCCGTGGTGCGAGTCTCTCGGTCTTCCTGCGGGGGAGTCCGGTCGGATCACTGGAGCGAACCGGGCCCTCCCGCTATCGCTTCGCTTATTCGCAGGACGCGATCCAGGGGGACTGGAGCGATCCGATGGCGAGACTCTCGGCCTCTTTGCCCCTGCGCGAGGAGAGGTTCAAGCCGAGTGAGTCGGCCCCGTTCTTCGAGGGCCTGTTGCCGGAGGGGGCAGTGCGCGCCAACATCGCCGGCAAGCTCGGGATCAGCGAGGCGAATAGCTTCGACATGCTGGCCGCGCTCGGCGCCGATTGTGCCGGCGCCGTGACCATCCTGCCCACGGATCAACCGCCGCGGTCGCCGGGGGCGGCAGCTCGCCCCCTCAGTGAAAACGAAATCGGCGAGCTGCTCCGTGACCTCCCGCGCGATCCCCTCGGCATCGACGTCGAGCCCACGGGCGTGCGCCTGAGCTTGGGCGGGGTCCAGGACAAGCTCGTCCTCGTTCGCCTCCCCACCGGTGAGTTCGCTCAACCGCTTGGAGGAGCGCCGAGCACCTGCCTGCTGAAGCCGGAGCACGAGCGCTTCGAGGGGCTGGCGGTCAACGAGGCGTTCTGCATGCGGGTCGCAGCGGCAGCCGGGAACAAGACTGCCGCGACCGAGTTGCTCGAACCCGACGACATTCGTTGCTTGTACAGCGAGCGCTTCGATCGCACCGTCGATGCGGATGGAAAGACGGTCCGTCTCCATCAAGAGGACATGTGCCAGGCCCTCGGCCTGCTGCCGACCCAGAAGTACGAAGCCGAGGGCGGGCCCTCGGTGGCGTCGGTGATCGCGCTGCTGAGGAGGCAGTCGAGCCCGCGTATCGCCCTCGACGTCAATGCCTTCGTCCGCGCGGTCCTGACCTGCTTTCTGCTCGGCAACAGCGACGCGCACGGCAAGAACTTCGCGCTGCTCTACGACCCCGCGGATGGCGTTCGCCTGGCCCCTCTCTACGACGTCGTCTCAACTGCGGTTTACAAGGACCTGACGCCGCGGCTGGCGATGGCGATCGGCGGCGAGGACGACCCGTCTCGGGTGGACCTCCTGAGCTGGCGGCGCCTAGGCGCGGAAAGCGGCTTAGGGGGTGCGCTGCCTAGATTCGTCCAACGCTGGTCGAGCGAGATTCTTGCTGCGACGGAAGCCTGTCTTCGCGATGTCGAGCAGGAGGGATGGTCGCACCCCGTGCTGGAGGCGATTGCCGACGTGTGCCGGGAGCGAGCCCGCCCCCTGATCGACGGCCGCTAGCTCGGCTTGCGGGCCGAGACCAGCAGGTTGTAGAAGAGCTCGGCCGGGAGGTAGGGCTCGAGCAGGCGGGTGTCGACCTTCTGCAGGGCGATGTAGCTGTTGAAGGCGAAGCGGCGCCAGCCGAAGGGGATCGAGTCGGGCTCGGCGCTCGACTCGACCGTGCGCAGGCCCCAGCCCCAGGCGTTGGAGAGCAGCTCCTCGCCGCCGACGCGGCGCTGCTCGAAGCCGGCGTCGCGGAGCAGGCGGCGCAGGTCGGCGGGGGCGAAGGCGTGGACGTCGACCTCGCCCTCGAGTGAGTGGTCGTGGGACTGCTCGCCTTCGGCGACGGCGCGCTGCTCGGCGCCGATCGCCCGCCGCCAGACCGGCGCCAGCGCCAAGCCGGCGCGCTTCGGCAGCGCCGCCAGCGAGTCGCCGTAGCGGGAGGGCTCGCCGGCGAAGGCGATCATCCCGCCCGGCCGCAGCACACGGCGGAATTCGGCGAAGGCCTTGTCGAGGTCGGGAATGTGGTGGAGGACGGCGTGGCCGAAGACCAGGTCGAAGCTCTCGTCCTCGAACGGCAGCACCTCGGCCTCGGTGGTCACCGTCTGCACGTCCTCGAGCCCGAGCGCCTCGGCGGTGGCTGCGAGCCGCTTCAGCATCCCGGGCGAGATATCAGTCGCGGTCAGCCGCTCGATCACGCCGAGCTGGACGAGGTTGAGCGAGAAGTAGCCGGTGCCGGAGCCGATCTCCAGCGCGTCGCCGAAGCTGCGCCCCTTCAGACCCCCGAGCGCCTTGATCAGCTTCAGGCGCACCTGCCGCTGGCCGATCTCGCCGAAATCGATGCCCCACTTGGCGTCGTACTCCTCGGCGGCCGCGTCGTGGTAGCGGGTGTTGACGTCCTTGATGTGCTCCGGGGTGGCGGAGGGAGAGGCCGGCATCCGGCGGGAACTCTACGCGGAATGCCGCACGCTGTTCCTTTTGGTCGTTATACGGCCATAAGGCACACTGCAATACGGTCCCGTCCCGTGGAGCGCCACTACCTCCAGGAGAACCAGCCGCCCGGAGTGCCGCCGCTGCCCCTGACGGGGGAGCGGACGCTGCCGGACGTGCCTGAGGAGAACTACTGGTTCCGGCGGCACCTGGTCGTCTACGAGTGGATCGCCGAGCGGGTGGAGGGGCTGCAGGTCGTCGACATGGCCTGCGGCGAGGGCTACGGCTCCGACGTGCTCGCTCGTTCGGCCGCGGGCGTCGTCGGCGTCGATGCCAACCCCGAAGCGCACGAGCACGCGCGGCTGCGCTACCAGCGCCCGAACCTGCGCTTCGAGCGCGACTTGGTCGAAAGCTTCGCCGAGCCCTGCGACGCCGTCGTCTTCCTGCAGACGATCGAGCACGTCCAGGACCCCGGTGCGATCCTCGAGCACTTCAAATCGATGCTGGCGCCGGGCGGGGTCGCCTACGTCTCGACCCCCAACCTGCTGACGCTGGCGCCCCCGGGGGCGGAGAAGTCCGACAACCCCTGGCACGTGAAGGAGTACCGCGCCGAGGAGTTCCGGGCGCTCTGCGAGGCGCACTTCGAGCGGGTGGAGATGTTGGGCCTCTTCCACGCCCGCAAGCTGCGCGCCCACGAGCTGGCGATCAAGCTCGGCTGGGACTCGGTCCACAAGCGCCTCGGCCTAACCAAGCCCTTCTACGATCGCTTCACCCCGGCGATCGCCGCCTCCGACTTCCGCCTGCGCGAGGGAAACCTCGATCGCGCCCTCGATTTCCTCGCAGTCTGCCGTGCCCCCTGATTCTCGAACTGCATCAAATTTTGGTCCTGGGAGAACCAAAATTTGATGCAGTTCGCAAGCGACAGCGCCGGCGACCTGGCGATCGTCCTGCACAGCCACATGCCCTACGTCGAGGGGTTTGGGACCTACCCATTCGGCGAGGAGTGGCTGTTCGACGCGGTGATCCGCTCCTACCTGCCGGTGCTGGAGGTGGCGCGGGACCTGACGATGACGGTGACGCCGGTGCTGGCCGACCAGCTGGAGGACCGGGGGGCGGCGGAGCGGCTGCGGCGCTTCCTGGTCGAGTGGCGGATCGGGGCGGCGGAAGCCGACCTGCCGCAGGTGCCCGAGGAGTGCCGGGCGGCTTGCGAAGGCGAGCGCGCGCGCTACACCCATGCGCTGGAGCTACTTGACGCGGCCGGGGGCGATCCGCTGGCGCCGTTCCAGCGGGCGGCGGCGGAGGGGCGGGTCGCGCTCGCAACTTCGGCCGCCACCCACGCGGTGCTGCCGTTGCTGGCGACGAAGGAGGGAGCGCGGATGCAGCTGGAGGCCGGCATCCGCTCGCACCGGCGGCGCTTCGGCTGGGACGGCGGCCTCTGGCTGCCCGAGTGCGCCTACGTGCCAGGACTCGAGTGGCGGCTGGCCGAAGAGGAGGTGCGCTGGTTCTTCATCGATCAGAGCGCGCACACCGAGCCGCTGGACGCGCTCGCTCCGGTGCGGACCGAGGCGGGGCCGGTGGCGCTGCCGATCGACTGGGAGGCGATCGCCTGGCTCTGGTCGCTCGACGGCTATCCCTCCGATCCGGCTCACGCCCAGTTCGCCGGCAAATCCCTGCGCGGCATCCGCATCTGGGGGGTCGGCGGCGGCGCCTACGACCCGGCTGCGGCCGAAGCCGCGGCCCGACGGCAGGCGGAGGAGTTCCTCGCTGCTACCGCCCAACGCCTCCGCGCCTACTCCGAGGACCGCGGCCGCCGCGGCCTGCTCGTCTTCGCAATCGACACCGAGCTGCTAGGCCACTGGTGGTCGGAGGGGCCGATCTGGCTGCAGGCGGTGCTGGAGGGGGCGGAGGCGGCGGGGATCCGGCTGGTGACGGTCCCGCAAGCGCTCGCCGAGCACGAGCCGGTTGAGCGCCCGCTCCACGCCTCGACCTGGGGCGAGGGCAAGGACTTCAGCACTTGGGACTCGCCTGCAGTCGCCGACCTCGCCTGGGGCGCGCGCCGCCTCGAGCTGCGCCTGCTGCGGGCCGTCTCGGCGGGCCTGCGGGGCGAACGGCTCGAGCGCGCCGCCCGCGAGCTGCTCGCCGCCCAGGCGAGCGACTGGGCCTTCCTCGACCAGCGCAAGCAGGCCGGTGATTATGCCTACCAGCGGGCCACCGATCACTCACAAGCGATGTTGGAGGCCATAGACTGCGACCGCCCCATCCCCGATCCCAGTTTTCGGTTTTTGCGTTCGCTCGCCCCGGACCTCAGCACCGCCCCGCTCCTGGAGCCCTGAACCAGCCACCCGGACCCAGCCACCGAACTTGACCCGCGTACTGATCCTCTCCTGGGAGTACCCGCCGCTGATCGAGGGCGGCCTCGCCCGCCACGTCCGCAAGCTCTCCGAGGCGCTGGTCGAGCGCGACGTCGAGGTGCACGTGCTGACCCGGGGCGGGGAGGAGTCCCCGGCCGAGGAGGTCCGCAACGGCGTCGTCATCCACCGCATCCGCGAGCCGAAGCGGCCGACCGACCTCGGCGAGTTCGTCGCCTGGATCGAGCGGATGAACTCCGACATGCTCGCGGCCGGAGTCGAGCTCGGCGACCGCTACAGCTACGACCTCGTCCACGGCCACGACTGGCTCGTCGCCAACGCCTGCGACCACCTCGCCAAGCGCTTCGACGCGCCGCTGATCACGACGATCCACGCGACCGAGTACGGCCGCCACCAGGGTTGGGTCGACAAGCACCCGCAGACCTACATCCACGGGGTGGAGCGCTGGATCACCAACCGCTCGCACCGGGTCATCACCTGCTCCCACTACATGCGCGAACAGGTCGCCGACATCTTCGGCGTCGAGGAGGCGCGGATCACCGTGATCCCGAACGGGATCGACCCCGACGACCTGCCCGAGCAGCCGGCCGAGGACCTGGCGCGGCTGCGCTTGGAGTTCGCGGCGGCGGACGAGAAGCTGGTCCTGCTGATCGGCCGCCTCGTCTACGAGAAGGGCTTCCAGCTGGCGTTGGAGGCGATGCCGCGGGTGATCGAGGAGGCACCGGGGACGCGCTTCCTCGTCGCCGGCTCCGGCACCCACGAGGCTGAACTGAAGCGCCAGGCCCAGGAGCTGGGGCTGATGGAGCACGGCACCTTCCTCGGTTGGATCGGCGACGACGTCCTGCACTCGCTCTACCGGATCGCCGACCTCACCGTGGTGCCCTCGATCTACGAGCCCTTCGGCCTGGTCGCCCTGGAGGCGATGGCCTCCGGCTGCCCCTGCATCGTCGCCGACACCGGCGGGCTGCGCGAGGTGGTCCCGCACGAGGAGGCGGGGTTGCGCTTCCGCGCCCACGACCCCGAAGCGCTGGCCGAGGTCGCGATCCGCGTCCTCTCCGACGACGAGCTCGGCCGCCGCCTCGTCGCCGAAGCCTACGAGCACCTGCGCCGCTTCGACTGGGGCGACGTCGCCGAGCAGACGGCGACCGTCTACGCCGAACTGGCCGGCGCCACGCTGCCCTAGGGGCGACCGGGGCCGATTAGCTGCAGTCGTCGCCGCGGCGGCGCTGGGAGAGGGTGCGTTCGCTGATCGCGAAGCCACCCTCGGAGGTGCTGCCCGGTGTCCAGTGGATGCCCTCGAGCAACTCCATCGGCGAGATCGAGAGCGCACCCGCGAGCTTCATCAGCGTGTCGACGCGGGCGAGGCGGGTGCCCTGCTCCAGCATCCCGATCTCGGTCCGGTGCAGCGAAGCACGGGCGCCGAGCTCTTCCTGGGACATCGAGGCGCGGCGCCGGCAGCGCCAGAGGTTGCGGCCGAATTTGACCGCCACCTCTTCCGAGCGAATTCTTCCGTCGCGAGCCATGCAGGCGGGAGATTTCCGGCAGCGGTTCATGAGGTGCCTGACACTACAAAGCAATCCTGACAGACTTTTTGCAGACAACGAGTTCCTAAGGAACTGGCTGAGGTGGCTGCAGGGTCGTCCACGCCTCGGGGTCCGGTTCGACCGGGCGCTTCCAGCGCAGCTCCTGCGGCGCCTCGCGCATGCGGATGATCCGGGCGGGGATGCCGCCGACGACGGCGTTGGCGGGGACGTCCTTGGTCACCACCGCGTTG
Organism: Solirubrobacterales bacterium; assembly: GCA_051954115.1. Taxonomy (GTDB): domain Bacteria; phylum Actinomycetota; class Thermoleophilia; order Solirubrobacterales; family 70-9; genus VAYN01. The sequence continues at coordinate 84,111 of JBQCIB010000007.1, forward strand.
GTCCCGATCACCGAGTTGTCGCCGACGCTGACGCCGCGGAGGATGCAGGCGCCGTAGCCGATCCAGACGTTGTTGCCGACCTCGACGTCGCGCTTGTAGATGCCCTGCAGGCGGATCGGCCGCTCGACCTCGACGACGCCGTGGTCGAAGTCGATGAACATCGCCCGGTCGGCGATCACGCACTGCTCGCCGATGCGGACGCGCTGGTAGGCGGAGATCGTGCACTCCTGGCCCATCACCGTCTTCTTGCCGATCTCGACCAGCCCCTCGTGGCAGCGGATCTTGGTCCGGTCACCGATCCAGACGAAGCGGCCGAAGCGGACCCGCCCGCGCGGCTCGATCTTCAGTTCGAGACCCCTGCCGAGGAAGAACGGGCCGTCGGAGCGCCAGCGCCGGCCGGCGGGCGTCAGCAGCCGCCGCCAGAGGTAGCGCCAGAAGAGCCGCGCGTAGCGCGGGGTGAGCATCCGGTTGCGGGCCAGGAAGCGCAGCACAGCGGCGCAACTTTAGACCTCTTAGACTCACTCGCCCTTGGCCGACGTCGCGAAAACCGCGCCCCTGGCAGAGCGTCTGCTCAGCGGCGAAAAGCGGGCGCTGGCGCGCGCGATCACGCTGATCGAGTCCGACGACCCCGCCGGCTGGGACCTGGTGCGCGAGGTCTACCCGCGCACCGGCAAGGCGCGGATCGTCGGTTTCACCGGCCCGCCCGGCGTCGGCAAGAGCACCCTGATCGGGGCGCTGACGGCGGAGCTGCGCAAAGCCAAGCGCGAAGTCGCGGTCCTCTCGATCGACCCCTCGAGCCCCTTCACCCGCGGCGCCCTGCTCGGCGACCGGATCCGGCTCACCGAGCACTTCCTCGACCCCGGCGTCTTCATCCGCTCGATGGCCTCGCGCGGCGCCCTCGGTGGCCTCTCGGAGGCGGCGCTGCAGGTGGCGCTGATCATGGACGCGGCCGGCAAAGACGACGTCCTGATCGAGACCGTCGGCGTCGGCCAGGCGGAGATCGACATCGTCGACCACGCCGACACGATCGTGTTGGCGCTGATGCCCGGCTCCGGCGACTCGATCCAGGCGCTGAAGGCCGGGGTGATGGAGATCCCCGACATCATCGTCGTCAACAAGGCCGACCACCCGATGACCGACACGATGGTCCGCGAGGTCCGCGGCGTCCTCGCGCTCTCCCACGACCCGGAGGGATGGAAGGTGCCGATCCTGCGCACCGAGGCAGCGCGCGGGGAGGGGGTCGACGAGCTGGCGGCGAAGGTCGACGAGCACCGCGCCTTCATCGAGGAGCGAGGGACGCTGGCCGAGCGCCGCGCCCGCAACCTGCGCAGCGAGGTGATCGGCATCGCCACCTCGCGGATGCGCCGCCGCCTGGAAGCGACCATCGCCGACGACCCGACGACCGCCGAGCTGCTGGAGCGGGTGGTGCGGCGCGAGCTCGATCCGGCGACCGCGGCGGGCGAGCTGCTGGAGAAGTACGCCGATGGCTGACGAGACCCGCAGGCCGACGAGCGCCGAGGCGATGGGCTGGCTGGGCGCCGAGGTCGCCGAGCTCGGCGGCGGCACCGTCGGCCAGGTCCAGGGCCTCTTCGTCGACGCCGACAACGGCGAGCCGGCCTGGCTGATCGCCCGCCTCGGGCGCCGCCGGCGCGCCCGCGTCGTCGCCGTTCCCTTCTCCAACTGCGCCGGCGCCCCCTTCGGCGTCTGGGTGGCCCAGGAGGGCGATGCGATCCGCAGCGCCCCCGTCGTCGACCCGACCCGCCCCCTGCGCCGCGAGCACGAGCTGACGATCTGCGCCCACTTCGGCATCGGCGAGAAGGTCGGCCGCGCTGCCGCGGTCGCCGCTCGCGAAGAAGGCGACATCACCGCCACCCCGCCCGCTCCCTGAGCGCCGCATCCGTCGACGTTAGATCTTCGTAATCCCTGCCTGGGATGGTTTCTCCATGGCATTGCTGATCGTCTTCGGCTTCGTCGCCGGCGCGGCCACGGCGCTCTCGCCGTGCGTGCTGCCGGTGCTGCCGGTCGCGCTCTCGGCGGGGGCCACCGGCGGGCGGAGGCGGCCGCTCGGGATCGTCGCCGGCCTGGCGATCTCCTTCACCTTCGCCACGGTCGCGCTGGTTTACGTGATCGCGGCGCTGGGGTTGCCGAACGACCTGTTGCGCAAGCTGGCGATCGCGGTCCTGATCGCCTTTGGCCTCGCCCTGATGGCACCGCCGCTGGCGGCGCGGCTGGAGGGTCGGCTCAGCCGCCTCACCGCCCGCGAGGAGGGGCCATCGAGTCGCGGCGACGGCTTCTGGTCGGGCGCCCTCGTCGGCCTCAGCCTCGGCCTCGTATACGCACCCTGCGCCGGGCCGATCCTCGCTGGCGTCATCACCGTCTCCGCCTCCCAGTCTTTCGGTGCGGGACGGCTGGCGGTGGCGCTCAGCTACGGAATCGGCTCGGCGGCGGCTCTCTACCTCCTGATGCTCGGCGGTCGCCGGGCGATCGCGCCGCTGGCCCGCCGCAGCGCCTCCTTCCAGGTCGCGATGGGGGCGGTGATGGTGCTCGTCGGGCTGGCGATGCTCGGTAACTACGACATCCGCTTCCAGAACACGATTGCGAGTGACCTGCCGAGCTTCCTCGTCAACCCCAGCCAGGGTCTCGAGGAAACTGCCTCGGCAAAGACGGCCTTGGCCGGTCTTCGCGGCAGCAGCCATGGAATCGGCTCTGAATTGGACACCGGAACGCCGCAGACGATGCCGGACGGGCGGCTGAGGCTGCCGCTGCTCGGCAAGGCACCGGAATTCGTCGGCACCGAGCACTGGTTCAACACGCCCGGCGGGCGGCCGCTGACCCTGCGGCAACTGCGCGGTCGCGTCGTCCTCGTCGACTTCTGGACCTACAGCTGCATCAACTGCATCCGCACGCTGCCCTACCTGGAGGCCTGGGACAAGCGCTACCGCAGGGACGGGCTGACGATCGTCGGCATCCACTCGCCGGAGTTCCCCTTCGAGCGCGAAGCGGGCAACGTCGAAGCGGCGATCGCCGAAGACGGCATCGAATATCCCGTCGCCCAGGACAACGAACTGCGGACCTGGGAGGCGTACGCCAATCAGTTCTGGCCCGCGGAGTACTTCGTCGACGCCCGCGGCAACGTCCGCTACGTCCACTTCGGGGAGGGCGAATACGGCGAGAAAGAGCAGGTGATCCGGCAGCTGCTGGCCGAAGCCGGCGACCACGTCGGGCGGGCGATGTCCGGCGCCCATGGGATCGAACCCTCGCCGGGGGTGACGACGCCGGAGACCTACCTCGGGGTGGGCCGCGCCGAACGCTTCACCAACCCCGAACTCTCGCCGGGACTGCACGACTTCAAGGCGCCGGCGGAGCTGCCGCCGAACGAATTCGCCTTCCACGGTCCTTGGCGGGAGGAATTCCATTCGGCAACCGCGGCCGGCGGTTCGCTCGAACTGAACTTCGGCGCCCGGCACGTCTACCTCGTGCTCGGGACCGTCGACGGACAATCGCGACGGGTCAGGGTCCTCCTCGACGGCAGGCCAATCGATGCAGCGGTCGCCGGCGCCGACGTCCACGGCGGCGAGGTCACCGTGAAATCCCAGCGCCTCTACGAACTGGTCGACCTGCCGCGGGTCGAACACCACGTCCTGCGCCTCGAACCGGAAGCGGGGGTGATGGGCTATGCCTTCACCTTCGGCTAGCGCCGCTCCAGAGGAGAGAATCGAGGCGATGGCCGAGCAGAGCAACGGCACCGTCCTCGTCGTCGACGACGAGCCGACGATCGCCGAGATCGTCGCCCGCTACCTCGAGCGCGCCGGCTTCGAGACCTTTCAGGCGATGGACGGGCCGGAGGCGCTGCGCCTCGCCGACCTCCACCGCCCCGACCTCGTCGTCCTCGACCTGATGCTGCCGGGGCTCGACGGGATCGAGGTGATGCGGCGCCTGCACGAGCGGCCGGGCAAGCGGGTGGCGGTGATCCTGCTGACCGCGCGCGGGGAGGAGTCCGACCGTCTCGTCGGCCTCCGCCACGGCGCCGACGACTACGTCGTCAAGCCCTTCTCGCCGGCCGAGCTGGTCGCCCGGGTGGAGGCGGTGATGCGGCGGGTCTCGCCGCCCGCCGAGGAGGACGCGACGCCGCCGATCGAGCACGGCCCCCTGCGGGTCGAGCCGGCGACGCGCCGGGTCTTCCTCGATGGCGAGGAGCTCTCGCTGACCCAGCGCGAGTTCGACCTGCTCGCCTACCTCGCCGCCCGCCCCAGCCGCGTCTTCTCCCGCGACCAGCTGATGGAAGCGGTCTGGGAATATCCCTTCTTCACCGACACCAGCACCGTCACCGTCCACATCCGCCGCCTTCGCGCCAAGCTCGGCGACGACTCGGCCGAGCCGTGCTTCATCGAGACGGTCTGGGGCGTCGGCTACCGGTTCAAGGCATGAATCGGGAGGGCGCTAGCGGACTGAGGCGCGCCGCGGCGATCGCGGCTGCCGCCTTCCTCGCCGGCGCCGCTGCCGTCGCCATCCCCCACGGGATGGGATGGACGCAGGTCCTGCTGGTGCTCCTGGCAGTCGGCGGGATCGTCCTCGCCGTCGCGCTGGCGATGCGACTGGCGATGGAGGAGCGGATGAACCGCGAGATCGAGGAAGCGCGGCGGCAGCTCGTCGCCGCGGCCTCGCACGACCTGCGCACGCCGCTGGCCTCGCTGCGCCTGCTGGTCGAGTCGATCGACGACGGGGTGGCGACGGGGGAGACCCGCGACCGCTACCTGCGGGAGATCCGCACCCACGTCGGCGTCCTCAGCGACCTGATCGACGACCTCTTCGAGCTCTCCCGGATCGAGGCCGGGGACATCGCCTGGACGATGCACCAGGTCGAGTTGCGCGACCTGATCGACGAGACGGTGGCGGCGATGCGGGCCTCGGCGGCAGAGCGGGGAGTACGCATCGACGCGGAGCTGCCGGCAGAGGGGCTGGTTGCCCGTGCCAATGCCGAGAAGGTCCAACGCGTCCTCTTCAACCTGATCCAGAACGCGATCCGCCACACCCCCGCCGACGGCAGCGTCACCGTTCGCGCCCGTCCGCTCGGCGACTCGATCGAGGTCGAGGTGGACGACGAAGGGGAGGGGATCCCCCCGCAGAGCGGCGATCGCGTCTTCGAGCCCTTCTACCGCGGCGACGCTTCTCGGGCCGATGGCGGCGCCGGACTCGGACTGGCGATCTCGAAAGCGATCGTCGAGGCTCACGGGGGCGAGATCTGGCTCGAGCCTGGAGCGCCGGGTACCCGCGTCCGCTTCACCTTGCAGGGGACCTAAAGGCGCGACGCCTGGAAGCGATGCCGAATATAAAATTGAGCAATGAGGTTCATCGGCGGGGTGCTGGCAGTCGGGCTCGTAGCCGCTCTGCTGCTCGGGACGAGCGGGTGCGGCAGGGGGACCAAGGCCGAGACGAGGGCTGAACACGTCCCGCAGAAACCGCGGGAAGTCGACGTGACCCTCGACGGGTACGCCAGCGCCGACAACGTCGGCATCCTGATGGCGGAAAAACGGGGGTACTTCGAAGACGAAGGCATCGACATCTGGGTGCGCCTGCCGGGGAGCCGGCTCAGCCCGTTGCCCTACGTGGTGGAGCGTGAAGTCGCCACGGCCGTCTCCCACGCCCCACAGGTCGTGATGGCCCGGGGGAAGGGCGCGCCGATCACCGCCTTCGGGAGCCTGATCTCGCAACCGACCGCGGCGATGATCTGGCTGAAGAAGTCGAAGATCGGCGGCATCGCCGACCTGAAAGGGAAGACGATCGCGATCACGGGGCTTCCCTTCGAAAGGGGCTTCCTCGAAGCCATCCTCGCGCGAGCGGGGCTGACGCTCGACGACGTCAAGGTCGTGCGCACCGACTACGAACTGGTGCCCGCGCTCCTCAGCGGGCGTGCCGACGCCATCCTCGGCTCCTGGAACATCGAGGGAGCCGAACTGGAAGCGCGCGGGCTGCAGCCGGTCATCACCCGCGTGCAGGACCTCGGCGTCCCGCCCTACGAAGAACTGGTGCTGATCGCCCGCAACGACCGCCTCGCCTCAGACCCGCAGCTGGCCCGTGACTTCATGTCAGCGGTTGCTCGCGGTACCGCCGCGGCGATCGAAGACCCCAAGGCGGCCGCACGGGTCATCGCGACCCATAACACCGATGCGGATAAGGCTGTGATCGAAGCGCAGCTGAAAGCGACGCTGCCCCTGCTCTCCAAATCCGGGGAAACGGATCCAGCTGCGACCGATCAGCTCGCCGAATGGATGCAGGAAGCGGGGATGATCCAGGAAGTGCCGCCTAGAGCTGCAGCGCCTTGACCTGCAGCAGCTCCTCGATCCCGTAGCGGCCGTTCTCGCGGCCGTGGCCGGACTGGCCGTAGCCGCCGAACGGGGCGAGCGGGTTGAAGGCGCCGCCGTTGATCTCGATCTGGCCGGTGCGGATGCGCTTGGCGACGCCGATCGCGCGGTCGGTGTCCGCCGACCAGACGCCGCCGGCGAGGCCGTACTGGGTCGAGTTGGCGATGCGGACGGCGTCGTCCTCGCCCTCGTAGGGCTGGATCACGAGGACCGGCCCGAAGATCTCCTCCTGGCCGATCGTCATCTCCGGCGTCACTTCGGAGAAGACGGTGGGGCGGACGAAGTAGCCGCGGTCGAGTCCCTCGGGCGGCTCGGCGCTGCCGGCGATCAGGCGCGCGCCCTCCTCTTCGCCCTTGCGGATGTAGCCGCGGACGCGCTCACGCTGGACGTCGGAGACGAGTGGTCCCAAGCGGGTCCCCGAATCGAAGGGGTCTCCGGGGGTGAAGGTCTCCGCCGCCGCTCTTGCCAGCTCCTCGGCCTCGGCGAGGCGCTGGCGCGGGACCAGCATCCGGGTCAGGGCGCTGCAGGTCTGGCCGGAGTTGAGGAAGCACTTCGCGACGCCATCCGGAACTGCCTTCTCGAGGTCGGCGTCGTCGAGGATCACGTTCGGCGACTTGCCGCCGAGCTCCATCGCCACCGGCTTCACCGTCGCCGCGGCGAGCTCGCTGACCCGGCGGCCGGCACGGGTCGAGCCGGTGAAGGAGACCATGTCGACGCCGGGGTGGGCGGCGATCGCCTCGCCGACCACCGGCCCGGTGCCGGTGACGAGGTTGAAGACGCCGGCGGGCAGCCCCGCGGCCTCGATCGTCTCGGCCAGCAGGAAGGCGTTCAGCGGCGTCACCTCGCTCGGCTTCAGCACCACCGTGCAGCCGGCGGCGAGGGCGGGGGCGACCTTGGCGGCGATCTGGTTCAGCGGGTAGTTCCAGGGCGTGATCGCACCGAGCACGCCGACCGGCTCGCGCAGCACCCTGGAGTTGCCGATCTCCTCCTCCCACTCGACTTCCTCCATCAGCTTCGGCATCGCCGCGAACTGCGAGGTGGGGAGGCCGACCTGGATCATCCGGCTCAGCTTCAGCGGCATCCCCAGCTCCTGGGAGATCGTCGTAGCGATCTCCTCGGCCCGCTCGTTCAGGCCCTTGGCGATCGCGGCGAGGTAGCCCGCGCGCTCCTCACGGGAAGTCTGCGACCAGCTCTCGAACGCCTCACGGGCAGCGGCGACGGCGCGGTCGGCGTCCTCCGGCGAGCAGGCCGGAATCGTCCCCATCACCTCCTCGGTGGTCGAGTTCACCACCTCGATCGGCTCGGCCGAGCTGGGCTCCACCCACTCGCCGCCGATGAAGATCTTGTCCCTCGCCTGAAGCTCAGCCGCCGTCGCCATCCCGCTCCTCTCGTCGCCGTTGCCCTTGAAAACTAGCTGATCATAGATTCAGCACATATATGCGATAATCACATATGCGCTATGAACATTGAACCAGGACGACTGCTTCGCGAAGCCAGAATCCGCCACGGCCTCAGCCAGGAGCGCTTGGCGATCCGCGCCGGCACCACCCAGTCGGCGATCTCCCGGATTGAGCAGGAACGGATATCGCCAACGGTGCAGACGCTGGCGGAACTGCTGCATCTGATGGGAGAGGACCTGGTGCTAGAAGCGAAAAAGCGGGACACGGGTATTGATTTGAGTCTGAATCGAGCCAACCTCGAGCTGACTCCCGAACAACGGGTTCAGAAAGGCCTCGAATTTGCCGACTTCGTGCGTGCGAACAGGGGGGGAGAATCCTCTCCGCAGGAGCCTTAGAGAGTCATGGCTCTCGAAGACCTCGGAAAATCACTTCAAGCCAAGCCTCTTCTGGAGACTTTGGAGCGGCACGGCGTCGACTTCATTGTCGTGGGGGGAGTTGCCGGGTTGGCTCAGGGTTCGTCGTACCCGACCTATGACCTCGACGTTGCCTACGCGCGTGATCCAGCGAACCTGCGACGCCTTGCGGATGCACTCGCGGCGATCGGCGTAACCCTTCGAGGCGCTCCGCCTGACCTGCCGTTTCAACCGGATGCCCAAACTCTGGCCAATGGCGCCAATTTCACCTTCGACACCAAGTTCGGCAGTTTCGATGTCCTTGGGGACATCGCTGGGATCAAGAGCTATGAGGACCTACGGAGGCACTCACAGCTGACGCGAATTGCCGGTGTGGGGGTCCGCGTCGCGTCGCTCGACGATTTGATTTCCATGAAGCGAGCAGCCAATCGCGTCAAGGACCAGCTGATGGTCGTGGAGTATGTAGAGCTCGCCGAACTGCGCCGGCAGAAAAAGGAAAACTCCGAGGGTTAGTCGGCCGGCTTGCTGGCTGCCTCAGCCGGCAGCTTCGCGCCCGGCCCCGGTACCTGAATCGCGTCCCGCGCGGTGAGGATCTTGCCGCAGGTTTCGCAGATGCCGCGCTCGCTGACCTTGCCGCCGCACTCCTTGTGGACGATCAGGCGCTTGGGGCCGTTGGGATCGGGGGAGTAGCGCTCTCCCCAGTGGAGGAGGGCGATCAGGGCGGGCCAGAGGTCGAGGCCCTTCTGGGTAAGGAAGTATTCGTAGCGGGGCGGGCTTTCGGAGTAGGCGCGGCGTTCGAGGATCTCCTCGTCGACCAGGCGCTGCAGGCGGGTCGTGAGGACGTTGCGGGCGATGCCGAGGGACTCCTGCATCTCGCCGAAGCGGCGGTTGCCGTGCATCACCGTGCGGACGATCAGGAGGGACCAGCGCTCGCCGATCACCTCGAGGGCCTTGGCCACCGAGTTGTCGAGGCCGGGGTAGTCGCGGCGCAGCACGAGTGTGATCTTCGCACACTTAGTTGCATCAAGCAACTCACTTCGGTTAGGCTCGGGCCACATCAGTTGCTTGATGCAACTAACCAACAGCCGATCGGAGGCAAGCCATGAGGCTGATCCCAAGACACAGGCACCAGCAGCGGCAGCGGAAGTCGCGCATCTCGATCACGCAGGAGGAGATCAGCGCCGACCTGCATTACCCGGCGGGGGCGCGCGAGCCGCAGCGGACGGTCGACTACCGGCGGATCGAGGTCAGGTAAGCCCTAGGCGGAGAGATGACGCGCCAGCTCGATAAGCAGTCGCACGCCGAAGCCGTTGGCTTCCTTGCCGACGTACTCGCGGCCGACGTCCCAGGCGGTGCCGGCGATGTCGAGGTGCGCCCAGGGCGTCTTGCCGATGAACTCCTCGAGGAAGGAGGCGGCGGTGATCGTCCCGGCCTTGCGCTGCTTGGCGAGGTTGGAGAGGTCGGCGACCGTCCCCTTCATCAGCTCCTTGTACTCGGGGTGGAGCGGCAGGCGCCAGACCAGCTCCCCGGTCTCCTCGCCAGCGCGGGTGACCTCGGCGGCGAGGTCGTCGTCGTTGGAGATGACCGCGGCGTAAGTCGAGCCGAGGGCGATCGTCACGGCGCCGGTCAGGGTGGCGAGGTCGACGATCCGCTCGGCCCCCTGCTCGACCGCGTAGGCGAGGGCGTCGGCGAGGATCAGCCGGCCCTCGGCGTCGGTGTTGTTGACTTCGACCGTCTTGCCGTTGTACTGGGTGATCACGTCGCCGGGCTTGATCGCGGTGCCGGACGGCATGTTCTCGGTCGTCGGGACGAGGGCGATGAGGTCGAGCGGCAGGCCCAGCTCGGCGATCGCGGCGACGGCCTCGAGCACCGCCGCGGCCCCGGACATGTCCATCTTCATCTCGTGCATGCCGGCCCCCGGCTTCAGCGATATGCCGCCGGTGTCGAAGGTGACGCCCTTGCCGACGAAGGCGATTTTGGAGCCGGTGCCGCCGGCGTAGCGGAGGACGATCAGCTTCGGCTCCTCGGCGCTCCCCTGGCTGACCGCGAGCAGACCGCCCATGCCTTCCTCTTCCAGCTCGGCGCGGCCGAAGACCTCGACGGTCAGTGCCTCATGGCCGGCGGCGATCTCTTCGGCCCGCTCGGCGAGGAAGGTGGGGGTGGCGAAGTTGGCGGGGGTGTGCTGCAGGTCGCGGGCCCCGTTCTGGGCTTCGGCGACGATGCGCGCCTCCTCGGCGACGTCCCCCAGCGACGGGTCAGCGAGGATCGTCAGCGATTCGACCTGCGGCGAGTCGCCGCCGCCGTCGGACTTGAAGCGGTCGAAGCGGTAGGCGCCGAGAATCGTCCCGGTCACCAGGGCCGCGACGGCGGAAGCGGCATCGTCGCTCTCCGGCAAGCTCCAGACGACCGCGGAGGCCTCCAGTCGCGTTGCTTCCTTCGCGGCGAGGCCGGCGGCGACCCGAAGTCGCTCGGGCTCGATCTCCTCGCGGGCTCCGAGACCGACGACAAGGAGCCAATGCGGATCGTCGGGATGCAGCAGCGTCAGCTTCTTGAAGTCGCCTTTGGCTGCCTGTGCGCCATGGAGGTCTCCGATTTCCGTCGGCTCCGGCCCTCCCTCGTAGAGGCCGACGACGTGCAAGTCGACCTTTATTTCGTTCAGCCTGCGCTGCTTCACCTCGACCTTCATTGGCCGCGAGTCTATGCCCTGTCGGTATCGTCATCCGCTGGACCTGGCAGACAGGGCCCAGGCCAGCGAACTTCGGAAAGGAAAGGCAGTAGATGCCCAGCTCAGTGATTCTCGGAACCGCGCGCACCCCATTCGGAAAGATGGGCGGCGGTCTCTCCTCCCTCGACGCCACCGACCTCGGCGGCACCGTCATCGAGGCCGCGTTGGACCGCTCCGGCGTCGAGCCCGGGCAGGTCGAGCAGGTCGTCTTCGGCCAGGTGCTGCAGGCCGGCCAGGGGCAGATTCCCTCGCGCCAGGCTCAGATCAAGGGCGGAATCCCCAAAGAGGTCCCCTCGGAGACGATCAACAAGGTCTGCGCCTCGGGCATGCGCTCGCTCGGCATCGCCGACATGGCGATCCGCGCCGGCGACGCCAACGTCGCCGTCACCGGCGGCATGGAGTCGATGAGCAAGGCGCCTTACCTGCTGCCGAACGCCCGCTTCGGCTTCCGGATGGGCGACGTGCAGGCGCTCGACGCGATGACCCACGACGGCCTCACCAACCCGTTCACCGAAAAACAGATGATCAACGAGGCGAGCGAGGTCGGCAACGAGCTCGAGATCACCCGCGTCGACATGGACCGTTTCGCCGAGCGCTCGCACCGGCTCGCCCACGAGGCCACCGAAGCCGGTCGCCTCGCCGAAGAGATCGTCGGCGTCACCGTCAAGTCGCGCAAGGGGGAGACGACCGTCGAGGCCGACGAGGCGATCCGGCCCGAAACCACGCTGGAGACGCTGGCCGGGCTGAAGGCGATCGGCGGCCCCGACGCCACCCACACCGCCGGCAACGCCCCGGGCGTCAACGACGGCGCCGGCGCGATCGTCGTCGCCTCCGAAGAGTGGGCGGAAAAGAACGGCAAGACGCCGCTGGCGCGGATCCTCTCGTATGGCACCGTCGCCGACGACTTCCCCTACCTGGCGAAAACGCCGGCCAACGCCTCGAAGCTGGCGCTGGAGAAGATCGGCAAGAGCCCTGAGGACGTCGACCTCTGGGAGATCAACGAGGCCTTCGCCTCGGTGGCGCTGAACTCGGTGCGGATGCTCGGCGTCGACGAGGAGAAGGTCAACGTCAACGGCGGCGCGATCGCCCTCGGGCACCCGATCGGCGCCTCCGGCTCCCGCATCGTCGGTGCCCTCGTGCACGAGCTGCGCCGCCGCGGCGGCGGCCTCGGCGTCGCCGCGATCTGCTCCGGCGGCGGCCAGGGCGACGCGATCGTGGTCGAGGTCAACGGAGGCTGATCTTGAGCGAGCAGCCCGCGAGCGAGCCATCGCCGCGGGCTGCGGCGTTCTTCGATCTCGACAAGACCCTGATGGCGGGGTCGAGCGGGATGCAGTTCGCCCGCATTGCCGCCAACCAGGGGATCGTCGGCAAGCGCCAGCTCGCCAGCTGGGCCTTCGAGCACTTCCGCTACCGCCTGCGCGGCACCACCGACGAGCGCACCGCCGAGGTGCTGAAGGTGGCGCGGGGGCTGATCACCGGCGTGCCGGCGAGGACGATCGACCGGATGGGGCCGGAAGTGATGGCGGCGATCCTGCCGCGCGTCTACCCACAGATGCTGGAAGAGGTCTACGCCCATCAGGACGCCGGGCGTCCGACCTTCATCGTCAGCGCCGCCGGCAACGGCGTGGTCGAGCAGCTGGCCCACGTGCTGGGGATGGACGGCGGCATCGGCACCCGCTACGAGGTCGACGCCGAGGGTAACTTCACCGGCCGCCTCGACGGGCCATTCGTCTACGGGGCCGGCAAGGTCGACGCGATGCGGGAATTCGCCGCCGCCCACGGGATCGACCTCGCCGAGTCCTACGCCTACTCCGACTCCCTCTCCGACCTGCCGATGCTGCGCGCGGTCGGCAACCCGGTCGCGGTCAACCCCGACCCGCCGCTGGCCGAGATCGCCCGGGCCGAGGGCTGGCAGACGCTGCGCTTCGAGCGGCTCGGCCGCCGCCTCGTCGCCCTCGCGGTGACGCTGCTCGCGACGGTCGCCGGCTTCGGCGCCTCACGCGTGGCGGCGCGACGCAGGGTGCCTGCGCCGCGCCGCTTTCCCGTCCGCGCCGGCCGCCGCTGAAACGGCCAGCGCTGTGGGAGCCCTCTCCTAGCTCGGTTGCGCCGTCGGGTGGTGCCTGCGTACGTGCAGGAACCTGAGGACGGTGTCGGGGTTGCGGACCGCACCGCCGGCGACGAGGACGGCGAAGCCGATGCCGGTCAGCAGCAAGGCGATGCCGATGACGATCCCGAAGATCGAGAGGCGATCAGCCATGTAGCTGGCGTTGAGCGCGGTCGAGAGCGCCGTCTCGGTGACCCAGGTCTGACGCGCGCCATTTTCGACGGGCAGCTTCGTTTCCGGGTCGGTCGGGGCGTATTTTTCGTTTTCGGTGCCGCCACCCGGCGCCAATTCGCCCTTCGGCGTGTTCGGCAGCGCTTCGAAGCGGCCCATCTGCGAGTAGGTGTAGCCGCCGGTCGCGAGCAGCGCGTGGATCCGCATGTACTGGGCGAAGCAGCGGGCCCTGTCGCCGCTGTCGATCGACTTCCCGGCGACGTCGCAGCTCGGCAGGCTGGTGATCTTGTCCTGGAGGCCGGCTTCCTTGACCTCGCTCTTGATCAGTTCCGGGCTCATGTCCGGCGTGCCCGCGATCTGTTCCTGGGTGAGGCTGTCTTCGACGGTCGATTTGCCGTTCGCCCCCATCACGATCGCGGCAACGCCGAAGGCGATCAGCACGACCGCGGCAACAACGCCTCCTATTTCAAGTCCTTTACGCATCGGTTTCCTCCCTACAGTTGGCTCGTGAGCCCCTGTGGGCCCGGTTGATGGGAGGAAGATCCCAGTCGCGGCACGCCCTGCCCTCCGTGTTCAGTCCCACATCAAAGAGGTGATTTGCCGCAACCAGGCGCGGCCGGGAAGTCACTGGATGCCGCGTCCAACCGCTAGGGTTCCGGCTCGAATGGAGGCAGCAACCGCCCGCAAGATCCGCGTCGTCGTCGCCAAGCCCGGCCTCGACGGGCACGACCGTGGCGCCAAGATCATCGCCCGCGCCCTGCGCGACGCCGGCATGGAGGTGATCTACACCGGCCTGCACCAGACGCCGGAGCAGATCGCCGAGACGGTGATCCAGGAGGACGCCGACGCGGTCGGCCTCTCGATCCTCTCCGGCGCCCACATGACGCTGGTGCCGAAAGTCGTCGAGCTGCTGCAGGCGCAGGGGGTCGACGACGTGCTGGTCACGGTGGGGGGGACGATCCCCGCCGACGACATCCCCGAGCTGAAGAAGCTCGGCGTCGCCGAGGTCTTCACGCCCGGCGCCGGAACCGACGACATCGTCGAGTTCATCCGCGAGCGCGCCAGCGCCCGCCACGCCGAAGATTGATCACGCTCAGCGATTCAGTGCTTCAGAAGCTCTTTGAAGCTAGTGCTTCCATTGCCGAAATAGCTTGAATGCGTTTGTTCGATCGTCGCAAGGGAATCTGCGCTGATCAAGACGGTGTTCAGCTTCGGATTGATCCCGTTGATTCGCTCCGCTTCTGCATAGGCGTTGAGCGCAGCGCTGTAATCCGTCCCGAATTCTTCGACCGTCGTCTCACCCGTTTCAGGGTCAAGGGTGATGAGGAAATGGCAGATCTCGTCAGGACTCATTGAGCAGCTCCGTAGTAAAGGTACTGGCTTGCGCTACGAGATCCTCAATTTCAGCCATGCGAGAGACGTCGAGTTCAATGCTTCCGTCAAGCATGGCGTAAAAATCAGAGACGCCTTTGAAAAAGCGTTTCAGAAGCTCCGGGCCGCCGCCGAATTTCAGGTCTGGAAAGCGCCGAGTCGCCCCCTCCACGGCATTGGCCCATTCATCCTGCCTCCTGGTTCGCAGTTGGATCTCGATGAGTCTGCCTCGGTTGCGGTTAACCAGATGGAGAGCTCGGTATCCGTCGGGCTTCGGCTTCGCTACGTAGTCGCGGAAACGGGTAATCGTCCAGTTCCTCTTGAGCTTCCGGGCAATCCCATAAGCAGCGTCTTGGCTTGGGAGCACAGCTCGGACACCGCCCACGTCCTCCATCCGAGAAAGCTTCATACCCTGCTCTCTCAGGAGCTTTCCGGCAATAGTTGGAACGCGCTTCAAGCGCTGGGCGATGACCGGATCGCCCTCCTCACATGCTCGCCACGCCACCAGCCGATTATCTGCAAAGCCTCTTCGATTTCTGCTCCGTGGTCTCCGACTTTCCGGTCGCCTAGGATGGCCGCTTGGACCTCTTCGGCAAAGAAGCGCCCCGCTTGATTGACTTTCGTCTTGCTGTAGGTCACAACGCCAAGAACCGTAGTCGCACGGGGTCGATCCTAGGTCAGCGATGGAGAGTGGAAAGTTCGCAACGCTGATCGCCACGCCAAGAGAGCAGGCTTCAGCGAGATCGCACGGAGACCAAATGTCTATCCGTGATATCCGACACGGATCTATGTATAGGTCTGGCGGATCGGGGTATATTCCTGATTGACTCGTCAGTCAACTGACGGCAAACGCTAAGATCGCGCCCGCGACGAGCCGCGTGAGGCGGAAACCCCCGCCCCGCGAAGACCTGAGAATCATCCCCAAGGAGGCTTGAACTTGAAGATCTGCGTCCTGGTCAAGGAGGTCCCGGACGCCGCCGTTCAGAAGCGCATCGATCCCAACACGATGCGGCTGGACCGTAGCGGCGAGAAAAATCTCAACCCCTTCGACACGCACGCCCTCGAGGCGGCGATGCAGATCAAGGAGGGTGGCGCGATCCCGGTCGAGGAGGTCGTGGCCGTGACGATGGGCCCGAGCTCCGCCGTTCGTGCTCTGCACAAGGCCGTCGCGCTCGGCGCCGACCGCTCCGTTCATCTTGCCGATGACGCGCTGGCCGGCTCCGACGTCTGCGCGACCGGTTACGCGCTGGCGAAAGTGCTCGAGTCGGAGAGCCCCGACCTGGTCCTGCTGGGCCAGCAGTCGGACGACGGCGAGTGCTACACGATCGGCGCCGTTGTCGCCGACCACCTGAAGATGCCCTCGCTGACCCAGGTGATCCAGATCGACGTCGCTGACGGCAAGCTGCGCTGCGAGCGCCAGGCCGAGTACGGCTACGACACGGTCGAGGTCGAGCTGCCGGCCGTGATCAGCGTCGGCGACGCGATCAACGAGCCGCGCTACCCGAGCCTGAAAGCGATCATGGGCGCGAAAAAGAAACCGCTCGACTCGAAGGCGACCGGCGACGTCGGCATCGACGCCGGCCAGGTCGGCGAGGGCGGTTCGAAGACCAAGGTCCTCGGGCTGAACCCGCCGCCGGCGAAGGAAGCGGGCGAGATCATCGAGGACGAGGACACCAACGAGACGGTCGAAAAGATCGTCGCCTGGCTCGACGAGAGGAAGCTGATCTAAATGGCAGGGATCCTGGTTTACGCCCTCCACGACGACGAGGGCAACTTCAACAAGAACTCGCTCGGGGCGATCTCCGAGGCGGCCAAACTGGCCGGCGAAGTCGGCGGCGAAGCTGCCGCGCTGGTCGTCGGCGACGTCGCCGACGACGCCTGCGCCTCGCTCGGCAACAACGGCGCCGCCAAGGTCTACCGGACCAAGAGCGTGCCCGAGGGCCTGGCCCAGCCGATCGTCGACGCGATGGCGAAAGTCATCGGCGACGAGGGCTTCTCCTACGCCCTCTTCGGCGGCGGCCTGCTCGGCTTCGAGATCGGCGCCGGCCTCACCGCCCGCCTCAACGCCGGCGTGACGATGGAGGTCACCGCGGTCAAAGTCCAGGACGGGAAGCTGGTCGTCGAGCGGCCGATCCTGCAGGACTCCGAGATCGCCGACGTCGGCTACGTCTCCGAGCCCGGCATCATCATCGGCCGCCTCAATGCCTTCGACGCCAACGAGAGCGGTGGCACCGCTGAGGTCGTCGACGTCGACGTCGAGCTCTCCGAGTGGTCGAGCAAGGCGAAGCTGGTCCAGCGCGGCGAGCAGCGCGGCGCCGACGTCAACATCGAGGACGCCGACATTCTCGTCGGCGGCGGTCGCGGTCTCGGCGCTGCCGAGGGCTTCAAGCTCTGCGAGGAACTCGCCGAGTCGATGGGCGGCGCGGTCGCCGCGACCCGCGCGGTCGTGGACGCCGGCTGGTACCCCTACGCGGCCCAGATCGGCCAGACCGGGAAGACGGTGGCGCCGAAGCTGTACCTCGCCGCCGGCGTCTCCGGGGCGATCCAGCACAAGGTCGGGATGCAGAACTCGGAAAACATCCTTGCGATCAACAAGGACCCGAACGCCCCGATCTTCGAGTTCTCCGACCTCGGCGTCGTGGGCGACCTGCACAAAATCGTCCCCAAGCTGACCGAGGCGATCAAAGCCAAGAAGGGCTGAAGTCTCGCCGGGGGCTCTGCGGAGCCCCCGGCTTTCCTCCGCAGGCGCCTCTCCGTAGTCTCTGGAAGGCGTGTAGGCAGACCCAGTGCCGTCAAAGTTGGGTGCGGCTGTCGCCCGTGCCTGAACGATCGAGGCGGCTGAAAACCGCTGCAAATCCACGCTAGATGGAATCCTGGCGTGCGCCGAGCTGTGCAGGCTGCCTAACAAGAAGCTCTGAATTTTGCAAAACTTTCCTATCCATTTCGGTACTCTCTGAGTTCCAAATTGCAAGCGGCTTGGGAAGGGAGAAACTCGAGTGCGGTCCGGAACTCAGGCGCTGTCTCTGCTGGGGGTGCCTTTGAACGTTCAAGTCCTGCAAGCTCTGGACGGGGATCCGACGCCCCTTCCCGATCTTCGGCGCGCCGCCGGCCACCCGCCGGTCACCACGATGCGGTCATATCTGCGGCGGTTGACCGAGCTGGACGTGATCCAGCGCCGCCGGGAGGACGACTTTCCCGGCTCGGTCAGTTACACGATCACCAAGCCCGGGCGGAAGCTGACGGCAGTTGCCGAGGTTCTCGAGCGGTGGCTCCAGTTTGCCCCAGGCGAACCGATTGCGCTGGGGAGCGCAGCCTCGAAGAGCGTGGTCAAGACCTTGGTCGACGGGTACTCGGAGAACGTCGTCCGCGCTCTGGCGGCGCGCCCGCTGGCGCTGACCGAGCTGAGCCGGTTCATCCCCCAGGTTAGCTACCCGACTCTCGAGCGCCGGCTCACCGCGATGCGACAGGTGGGGCTGATCGAGCCCTCTCCAGAGCGCAATGGCAGAGTGACCCGCTACCAGGCGACGCGATGGCTCAGGCAAGCGGTAGCCCCGATGACGGCGGCGGTGGGGTGGGAGCGGCTATGGGCTCCGGAGCAGACCCCCGCTCCGACCCGAATAGACGTGGAGGCAGCGTTCTTGCTGGCGGTTCCGCTCTTGGACCTCCCTGGTGACGTCTCCGGGGCCTGCCGTCTTGCGGTAGAGCTGAAACGCGGGCCGGACCCGGAGTTCGCGGGGGTGACGGTCGTGGTCGAGGACGGGGAGGTTCGCTCTTGCGTATCCCGTCTCGAGGGGCGCCCGCAGGCTTGGGCCACCGGCAGCCTCCTCGACTGGTTTCGATGGCTGAGGAACGCGAAAGAGCATCGCATAGAGATCGGTGGCGACAGCGCTCTTGCTCGTGCTCTTGCCGAGGGACTGCAAAGCGCTCTCGTATCCGTTCCCAGCGTTTGAACAGCACGAAGGACTAACCGGCTGCTCCGCGCACGCGCACCAATTCGTTCAACGCGTTTTCCAGGGGTTTCTCGCCGCGACGCTGTTAGGAACGAGGCTGCCAGACCTAGATGATGTGAGGTTTCTTGATCAATGGACGGCGCTCGGGCTATGAATCCACCGCGAAATCAACCCCAGCGCCGCCAACGCGCTGGGTCAAAGGAGAAATGATGAAGTACGTAAAGATACTCGGGCTCTTCGCCCTCGCGGCGGCTGCCCTGATGGCGTTTGCCGGCAGTGCCTCGGCGACCACACTGACAGCGCCCGAGGGCACCACCTACACAAGCACGATCGAGGCCACTTCAGAGGGACATGTAATCCTTGAAAATTCGTCAATTGGCCTGAAAGTCGAATGCAACTCGACAGTGGAAGGGAAAGTCGAAAGCCACGGGACCACCGTCACAGCCGTTGGTAACATCTCGACACTTGATTTCACTAACTGCACAAACGGTTACGTCGTCACAGTGCTGAAAAAAGGAAGCCTCGAAGTCCACACAGACGGCGAAACTGTGACCGGTAATGGCACACTCACAGGGAGTGGACAAGAAGTAACAATCCACACCCCGCTTGGCTTCAGCTGCACCTACGCGACCTCAGGCACCGACCTCGGGACAGTAACAGGGTACACAAACGTCTCGCCGACGAGTGAACACGCGACACTGGACATCAACTCAGTGACCATCCCGCGTACGAACGACAGCGCCCTCTGCGGCTCCGGTGCTTTCTGGAAGGGAAGCTACAAAGTCAATACCCCGACAAAACTCTGGGTTGACTAATTCCTAATCAGTAGTTTGCGTATTTGACGCGGTCGCGGCTTTGGCGACCGCGTCTTTTTTGTGCTCTCCGAATCGGAGATGGGCATCAGAGATGCTCCAGCACGAGTTAACGCGGTGCGTGAAATGGCGCCCGCGAATTTTCATCGAACGTCCTTTGCAGCAAAATCATCCCCCCAACATCAAGGATCCAAGCCGAAGCGGGAAAAGAATCGTCAAAAAGCTTGAGCAAACGCCTGGTGCTTCATATGAATCTTCGAGAAATAAACCGGCGTGTAAGTAAGAGCGCCGAATCAAAGGAGAAATGATGAAGTACGTAAAGATGCTCGGGCTCTTCGCCCTTGCGGCTACTGCGCTGATGGCTTTCGCTGCCAACGCGTCCGCGACCACACTGACATCGCCCCCCGGCACCACCTACACAGGCACGATCGTTGCCGAAAGCGAGGGTGAGACCACGCTCACCAACACGAACATCGGGCTCAAAGTCCAGTGCCCAGTGTCGAAGGTGGAAGGACCCGTGCAACAGCACGGCACCGGCGTTACAGTTAAAGGTAACATCACCAGCCTGACCTACGAAAACTGCACAAACGGCTACACCGTGACAGTGCTGGAAGCTGGCTCGCTGGAAATCCACGCCACGAGCGGCGGCAACGGCACACTTACATCAAGCGGCGCCAAAATCACAATTCACACCCCGCTGGGATTCAGCTGCACCTACACCACGAGCGGAACTGATATCGGCACGCTGACAGGAAAAGACACGGAACACGCGACACTCGACATCGGCTCCTCGACCATCTCGCGGACCGCTGACAGCTCTCTCTGCGGTACCAGTGCTACCTGGACCGGCAGCTACACAGTTGTTACGCCGAGCAACCTGACAGTAGACGCCTGATCGTCCTCTGACGCAGCGGATTCTGTAGTGAACGCGGCCGCCACTGGCGGCCGCGTTATTTTGTGCTCGTTTTACCGGAGGAAGGGAGATCAGCCGTGCTCCGCCTTGAGGCGCTGCCGGGCGTGAAATGGCGCACGCGATATCTCGGCGAGGGCGTTTTGCAGCAATTCAGCTCCCAACATCTGGGATCTAAGTCTCAAACCGGGGAACGATTCGCAAAAAGCTTGAGCAAACGCCTGGTGCTTCATATGAATCTTCGAGAGATAAAGCGGCGTGTAAGAGGACACGTCGAATCAAAGGAGAGATACATGAAGTACGTAAAGATGCTCGGGCTCTTCGTCCTTGCGGCTACTGCGCTGATGGCTTTCGCCGCCAACGCGTCCGCAACCACACTGACATCGCCCCCCGGCACCACCTACACAGGCACGATCGTTGCCGAAAGCGAGGGTGAGACCACGCTCGAAAACAGCAGCATCGGCCTGAAGGTCCAGTGCGAAGAATCGAAAGTAGAAGGATCCGTGAAACAGCACGGCACCGGCGTCACAGCCAAGGGCACCCTCGTCCTTCTGACCTTCGTCAAATGCACAGGCGGTTACACCGTGACAACCATCCAAGTTGGCGAACTGGAAATCCACAACATCTCTGGCACCGGTGACGGCACACTTACATCGACCGGCACCCAAATCACAATTCACACCCCGCTCGGCTTCAGCTGCACCTACACCACGAGCGGAACCGATATTGGCAGGCTGACAGGAAAAGATACGCAACACGCGACACTCGACATCGGCTCCTCGGTCATCCCGCGGACCGCTGACAGCTCTCTCTGCGGTACCAGCGCTACCTGGACCGGCAGCTACACAGTTGTTACGCCGAGCAATTTGACAGTAGACGCCTGATTGGCCTTTGACCGCAAGGGCAGAAGACGGTCTGGGTCGGCAGCCGCCCCCTCAAAGGGGGCGGCTGCTCTCCTTGTGCGGGTCGATATGTGCGGGTCGATACCCGTAGCGTTCCTTGACAGGACAGAGCCGGAGCAGTAGCGTGCCTCACTCCGGGGAAGCGGTAAGCGGTTAAGGGAGGAAAATGAAGCGTCTCTCATGCAGGGGATATGTATTTGCGTTGGCGATCCTGGGCGCCGGGATCTTGGCTGCGCCTGCCGCGGCGGCTGAATTTCCATACCAGTTCGAACCGGTGCTCTCGTTGCGGGGTGACTGTGCCACGAAAACGCCCGACCTGGTCCCGGACCCGAGCTGCCCCTACGCCAGCCCTCCGGCCGGCCCGAGCGGGCGCTTCACCGAACCGCTGAGCATCGCGATCGACCCCTACGGGAACGAGTACGTGGCAAGTTATGCAAGTGGCGAAGCAAATGGCCGAATCGACGTCTTCGACGACGAAGGCCATTTCATCACCGAGGTGGCGGATCCGGAAGGACCGCAGTCGATCGCGGTCGACAGCAAAGGCAATCTGTACGTCTCCGACAAACCCGCCGCGGTCGGTCCGGGGCGCAGGATCCGACGCTTCTCGCCGACGCCGCCATATGAACCCGAAGCCGGCAACATCGAATACAGCAGCAGTCCCACCGTGGTCAACGTCCTCGAAATCGGGTTCGATGACAGCGTCGCCGTCAATCCCGCGAACGACCACCTCTTCGTCAACGAAGAAATCAGGGTCAAGGAATTCAGCTCGGCGGAAGAAGGAAACAGCCTGCTCGACAGCTTCGAAACCAATTTCCCTTCAGGGAGCGGCTGGATCGCGGTCGACGGGCAGCGAGGGCGGATCTACGTCCCCGGGTGCCACGAAAGCGGAATCTTGGACTGCGACATCATGGTCTACGGGCTCGCCCCACCCCACGAACTCCTGAAAGAGGTGACGGGCGAAGGCACGCCGGCCGGAAAATTCAGCTCGACCAAGGGTTGGATCTCGCTGGCGGTGGACGAGGAAACCGGCCATTTCTTCGCCGGCGACCTCGAGGTCCCGAAAATCGTCTACGAGTTCGGCGAAAACTACGAATACCTCTCGAAGGTCACCTCCTCGGCGTTCGAAGGCGGTTACCCGCTGGGCATCGCGGTCAGCAACGGCGAACGCGGCGGCGAAGACGCGGCCAACCGCCACTTCCTGTTCGTGCCGGTGCCCGCGGGCAATGCCTTCGCCTTCAAACCCCCCGGCGTCACGCCGCCCGAAGTCGAATCGGCCTCGGCGATCAGCATCGGCCAAACCGAAGCAACGGTGCGGGCGAGCATCAACCCCCGCGGCGGCGCCACCGAATACGCCTTCGAATACGAAGAAGAAGGATCGGGCGAAGCCAAGACCGGCGGGGGAGGCCAGATCGCCGCCGGCCAAGCCGCCAAGCAGGTGAGCGCCCGCCTCACCGGGCTCACTCCCGGCACCCACTACGTCTTCCGCGTCGTGGCAAAGAACGAAGCCGGCGAAGACGAAGGCGAAGGCGGCTTTGCGACCTACCCCGAAACCATCGCCGCTGGCTCCTGCCCGAACGAGGGCCTGCGCACCGGCGCCTCGGCGCTCCTGCCCGACTGCCGGGCCTACGAGCTCGTCACCCCTCCCGACACCAACGGCCACCCGCCGCGCTCGAGCTTCGTCACCCTGCACCGCTTCCCCACCTTGCAGTCCTCGCCCTCGGGCGAAGAGCTCACCTACTTCATCGAAGGCGGCACCCTGCCGGGCGCTGAAGGCACCGGGACGATCAACGGCGACCCCTACCGCGCCAGCCGCGGCACCGCAGGTTGGAGCAGCGAGCCGGTCGGCCCCAACGGAGAAGAAGCGGTCTCGGCGCTGGTCGGTAGCAGCTCGCCCGACCAGGGCTACTCCTTCTGGGAAGTCAACGTCGGCGGCTCGGCGATGGTGGAAGGCAGGTCGGCCAGCTACCTGCGCTACCCCGACGGCCACTCGGAGCTGATCGGCCGGGGCAGTCTCGGCACCGACCCCGGCGCCCGGGGCAAGCTGATCACCGAAGGCGGCACCCACGTCGTCTTCCAGACCGTGAACTTCGAAAACGCGGAAGCCCAGAAACTTGAGCCTGAAGCGCCCGAAAGCGGGACCGAAGCGATCTACGACCGCACCATCGATCCAGTGACCCACGCCGAGGAAACCCATGTCGTCTCGCTGCTGCCGGAAAACGAAATCCCTGCCCCTGGTGAAAACGCTATGTATCTCGGCGCCTCTGCCGACGGAGCGGGTATCGCCTTCAACATCGGCGGCTCTGAAACCAACGGGCGCTTGGAAGGAGGAGCCCTCTACCTGCGTCTGAACAACCAGAGGACCTACGAAATCGGCGAAAACGCCGAATTCGCCGGCGTCTCGGAAGGCGGCAGGCGGATCTTCTACGTCAAAGCCGGCGACCTCTGGGCCTACGACACCGAAGCCGAAGAAGCGATCCGCTTCACCAACGTCGGCAACGCCACCGT
>JBQCIB010000008.1:0-27614 GCA_051954115.1 Solirubrobacterales bacterium
CGTCCGGTAGGGGTCACCCCCGCCCCCTCTCTCAGCCCCAAGGGCATCGACTTCTCGGGGACTGGTCTCGTCAGCGTCTTCCTTCGGCACACTTTGGGGCCGTCGCCTCTGGGCGGAGCGACCGAGCGGAACGTGGTCCAGATCGCCGACCCGGCGTTGCCGCCGAAGAGTCGTCCGAGTGACCGGCGGCAGGTCCGGCGCAACCTCGAAGCCGGTTACAAAGTGGAGCTGATCCCTGGCGCCGAAACTACCCGCGCACAGCGCGCCGCTTTCCTTACTGCCTACGAGCAGACGATGCGCCGCACCGGCGCCGCCGATCATTACTTCTTCGGCGCCGCCTACTTCGACCGCATCCTCGAAGCCGACCGTACCTGGCTCGCCCTCGCCACCGCCCCCGACGGCGAAGTCGCCGCCGCCTCGATCGCCGCGGTCAGCGACGGCTTCCTCCACTACTACCTCAGCGGCAGCGCCGACTCCCACCTGCGCGAGGCGCCGATGAAGAACGTCGTCACCCGCCTCATCGAACACTCCGCCGAGCTCGGCCTGCCGCTCAACCTCGGCGGCGGCATCTCCCCGGGCGACGCGCTGGAGGAGTTCAAGCGCGGCTTCGCCAACCGCCAGCAGGCCTGGCTCACCTCAGAGCTCGTCTGCGACCGCGAGAAGTACGAGCAGCTCAGTGCCGGCCACGATGCCGGCGGCTACTTCCCCGCCTACCGCGCTTGAGCTATTCGGCCGAGGCCGTCGTCGTCGGTTCTTCGGGTTCCGCCGGCGTAGGGCCGGTGAATTTGAAGCCGAAGACGTTCTCGCCGCCGTATTTGCCCCAGGTTTCTTTGCCGAAGGCGCGGATCGCGTCGAGGGTCTTCGCGCCTTTGTATTCGGAGCAGCCGAGCAGGTTGGTCCACGTCGTCGCCGCCACCTGGAAGGGCATTTCCTTGTTCGGGAAGAGCAGCGTCGCCCCGTACATCGTGTCGTAGAGGCCCTTCAGTTCCAGCTGCTCTTTTTCCGGCAGGCTCGGCGCGTACTGGATCTCCATCCGCCCGTGCTCAAGCGAGTGGACGAAGTCGATCGGCTTCGGCTCTTCGATGTAGGCGCCATCCGCTTGCTGGAAGGGCGGTTCAGCGTGAGCACCGGAGGTCGGCGGGTTCGTTTTGTATTTCGGCTCCGGGGAGTTCTGCGGAATGTGTTCGTGCCCCTCGTCTTCGAGGTGCAGCTCCAGTTTGCAGCCCGCTTCCTTCGCGGCCTGTCGCACGTTCGTCACGTGGGCCGGTGGGGGCGTAATCCCTTCCCGTTCGTCGGGCTGGACTCCGTTCGTCGACCCCATCTGGGTGTTGACGTTGATGTGGGCGCTTCCGCCTTCACTGCCGCTGCTCCCGCCGCTGCTGGCGAGGACGATGGCGACCGCGACGACCACCAGGAGGACGACTCCTCCTAGCCCGTAGGCGAGCAGCAGCCGTTTGTTGTCGCCGCGCGATTCGCGCTTTTCGGCTTCGATCCGCTCCTGCCGAAGCCGCTCTCTTTCTCGCTCTCCCTTACCCATGAGCGCTTACAGATTATTCAGCTCGCTCCATCGAGGCGGCGTCCCCCCGCACCCGCTCCCACGGACGCGACGCTTTCAGCGCCCCCAGCACCGCCCGCGTGGCCGGCGCCCGGTTGAGCGCGTAGAAGTGGATGCCCGGTGCGCCGGCGATCAGCAGCTCCGCGCATTGTTGCGCTGCATAGGCGATCCCCAGCTCGAACTCCCGCTCCGGCTCGCCCCCCGCGGCCTCGAAGGCGGCTTCCAGCTGCGGCGGGATCGTCGCGTCGCAGAGATCGCAGATCCGCTTCGTCTGCGCGAAGCTGGCGACGGGGATGACGCCGGCCAGGATCGGCACCTCGATCCCCTGCGCCCGCGCCGCCCGCACGAAGTCGAAGTAGACCTGGTTGTCGAAGAAGAGCTGGGTGATCAGGAACGTCGCCCCGGAGTCCACCTTGGTCTTCAGGTAGCGGAGGTCGGTCTCGAGGTCGGGCGCCTCGGGATGGACCTCGGGGAAGCAGGCGCCGCCGATCCCGAAGTTCCAGCCGGCAGAGATGAAAGCCGCGAGATCGGCCGCGCTGCCGAGACCGCCCTCGGGCTGGACGAAGTCCTCCTGCCCCCGCGGGGGATCGCCGCGCAGGGCGAAGACGTTCTCGATTCCCGCCGCCTCGATCCGGTCGAGCGTCGACGCCAGGCCCTCGGTGGTCTCGCCGACGCAGCTGAGGTGGGCCATCGTCTCGAAGCCGACGTCGTCCTTCAGCGCCGTCGTGATCTCCACCGTGCCGTCGCGGGTCGAGCCGCCGGCCCCGTAGGTCACCGAGACGAAGTCGGGCTCCAGCTCACGCAGTGCCCGCGCCGTCTCGAACAGCTCCTCGGTTGCCTCCGCCGTCTTCGGCGGGAAGAACTCGATCGAGAAGGTCGGCTTCTGCTCAGCGATGATCTCGTCGATACGCACGAAAAGCAGGGTAGCCGGCCGATCTAAGCGAGGGCTTTACGCAGGCCTGTGGGAGGATCTCGGCGATGAGCAGCTCGGAGGTGCGGTACGAGCGCCAAGGCGCCGCGGCGGTGCTGACGATCGACCGACCCGAGCGCCGCAACGCGGTCGATGCCGCCACCGCCGCTGACCTGCGGCAGGGGCTCGAAGCTTTCGAGGCCGACGCGGACGCTCGCGTCCTCGTGCTCACCGGGGCCGGCGGCGAGGCCTTCTGCGCCGGGGCCGACCTGAAAGCGCTCGACCTCGACGTCGGCGACCCCGCCGGCCCGATGGGCTTCACCCACCTCACTCCCGCGAAGCCGACGATCGCCGCGATCGACGGCTGGTGCCTGGCCGGCGGCCTGGAGCTGGCGCTCTGGTGCGACCTGCGGATCGCCACCCCGAAGTCGGTCTTCGGTTGCTTCGAGCGTCGCTGGGGGGTGCCGCTCGTCGACGGCGGGACGCAGAGGTTGCCGTGGGTCGTCGGCATGGGAAGAGCGCTGGAGCTGATCCTCACCGGCCGGCCGGTCGAGGCCCAGGAGGCGCAGCAGATCGGTCTCGTCAACGAGATCGTCACCCCAGGCGCGCACCTCGAGCGGGCCCTGGAGATGGCGGAGCAGATCGCCGGCTTTCCCCAGGAGACGGTGCTGAGCGATCGCCGTGCCGCGCTCGAGGGGGTGGGGATGTCGCTGGCCGAAGGCCTGGAGCTGGAGCGCCGGCTGGGGCGGGAGGTGCTCGAGATCGCCGCCCGGGGCGCCGCCCGTTTCGCCGCCGGGGAGGGCCGCGGCGGCGCCGGAGTCCGAGGGCGCCCTAAAACCCGCTGAGCCGCATCTCGGTGGCGGCGACGTCGGCCCCGAAATAGGGCAGCACCGCCAGGTAGATCAGCTCTGGCAGGAGGTCTGCAAACCCGTCGGTCTGGTTTGCCGAGAGGCGACTGTGGAGAACGGCGAGGATCCCGGCCACCACCGCCTCGGCCGAGATCGCGGGGGCGGCCCCGTCGCTTTCCTCCCGGGCTTTGTCCATCGCCATCGAGGCCCGCTCCATCGCCTCTGTTCTCTTCCCGATCGCCCGGGGGCCGGCCGCGTGCACTTCGACCAGCAGCGCCCGCCCTACGGCCGGCTGGCGGTCGAGGAACCCCAACAGCCCGGTCAGCGCCCCGCGCAACTGCCCGCGCCAGGTCATCTCGCCCTCGGCCGCTTCCCGCATCGCCAGCTCGACCCAGGCCGAGCCCGCCTCCAGCGCCTGCAGGTAGCAGTCTTCCTTGTCCTGGAAAGAGTCGTAGAAGGCCTGCCGGTAGATCCCGGCCGCCGAGATCGCGTCCTGGACGGTCGCGCGCTCGTACCCGTGTGTTCCGACTGCTTCGAGCATCCCTTGGAGGATGCGCTGGTGTTTTCCGGTCAAGCTCCCCGCCCGCTTCGAATCGACTGAAAAAACTGCTTGTCTGCCTTCGGTACCTAAACGGTATCCGTTCGGGCGAAAAAGCAAGCCGACGATCGATCTCAGGTACTCTTTCGTTCGTGACTCAAAAATCAACACGGCGTCCACTTCCGGGACGGGAGCCGCTCTCGCGCGAGTTCATCGCCGCCCACCGGCGGGTCCGGATCGTCAACGGCTTGGCGCTCGAGGTCTCCGAGAAGGGCTACCGGGCGGTGACGATCGCCGACATCGTCAAGCGCGCCGGAGTCGCCCGAAACACCTTCTACGAAAACTTCAGCTCGAAGGAAGACTGCTTCATCTCTGCGCAGAAATATGCGATGTCAACTGCCCTGGAGCACGTAGTGGCCGCCGCCGGCGAGATCGATTCCTGGCCCCAGCGAGTGAAGGCGGGGCTGGCGGCGTTCCTCGCTTACGTCGCTCGCGAGCCGGCCCTGGCGCGCACCTGCATGGTCGAGTCCCTCGCCGCCGGACCGGGCTCCGTGGAGTACTACGAGGAGTCGCTGCAGGCCTTCGTTTCCTTGTTCCGACTTGGACGCGATGTCTCCCCATATGGGAGGGAGTTGCCGGAGACGCTCGAGGAAGCCTTGATCGGCGGTGTCTTCTGGATTCTCTACCAGCGCCTCCTGCTCCCGGAGACGGATCGGATCGAGGAGCTGCTCCCCGAGCTGACCGAGTTCACCTTGACCCCGTATCTGGGGGCCGAGGCCGCACGCAAACTCGCGGCAGATCAAAAAACTGGCCAGTTGGCCAGTTCAAGCTCTGCTCGTCTGGATCGGTATCGTCGGTTCTCTTGAGAGATCCAGTCAACCCTTCTGTGGAGTCTCCCGAGTACCCGCCGGAGCTGGCGCGCCTGCCTCCGGGGCGCCATGGCCTGCCGCGCGAGTTCGTTTCCCGCAACCAGCGGGAGCGCCTGATCGCGGGCCTGGCGGAGGCCGTGGCCGAAAACGGCTACGCCGGCACCACGATCGCTCACATCACCCGGCATGCGGCGGTCTCCCGGCGCACCTTCTATGAGCACTTCAACAGCAAGGACGACTGCTTCGTCGAGGCCTACGACACGGTGATGACCGAGCTCAACCGCCGGGTGGGAGAGGCTTTCGAGCAGGAGGAGGAGTGGCCGCAGGCGATCCGGGCGGGGATCGCGGCGATGTTGAGCTTCCTTACGGAGGAGCCGCATCTGGCTCGGCTCAGCATGGTCGAGGCGCTGGTTGCCGGGCCGGTCGTGATCGAGCGCTACGACGCCGCGATCCAAAGCCTCGTCCCCTACTTCGAAGCGGGCCGCAAGGGCCGTACGGCCGACGTCCTGGCGAGTCTCTCCCCGACTACGGAGGAGGCGCTCGTCGGCGGCATCGTCTCGCTGATCTCCCGCCGCATCTTCGCCGACCGCACGGCAGAGCTGGAATCCCTGCTTCCGGATCTGGTCGAGTTCGCCCTCACGCCGTACCTCGGCAGCGCTGACGCGGCCAAGGTCGCCCGGGCAAAATAGCCCCGCGCGGGATCGCCGGCAACTTGTGGCGATCTCTATGGCGTTATCATCCTCCGGATACGAACATACGTTCGTATGGAGATCGCCTGCGTCATCGACAAACGCTTGGCGACTTTCACGCGTCCGGGTCGCGGCGGGGGGCCCCGGCCCGGGCGCGCCGATCTTGCCGATCCGGTTGCGGCGGCGGAGGCGACCGAAGCGACGGTGCGAGCCCTGGAGGAGCTCGGCGCCGCAGTCGAGTCCGAGCAGCCGGGAGAGGCCTTCTTTGCCGTGGATGGGTTGCGCGGCCTCTATGGCGGCGGCTCTGCCGGCGTCCTCGGCGCGGCGCGGCGAGTGCTGGGGGAGGAGTGGCAGATCGGCACCGGCCGCGCTCGTCTCGCCGCCTTCCTCGCCGCCGGTGAGTGGCAGCGGCCGGTCCCGGTCGAGGCGTTGCGGACGCGGCTGGGGGCTTCTGAGCGCGAAGCCGACCAGCTGATCGAGGCTCTGCAGCGGCTCGGGATCGAGACGCTGCGCGCCTTCTCCCGGCTCTCTTCCGACCAGGTCGCCGACCGCTTCGGCCCGCTCGGCTCAGAAGCGCTGCGTCTCTGCCACGGCGAAGAAGCGCCGCTGCGGCCGCGGACGCCGCACGAGGAGCTGGCCGAGGAGATCGAGCTGCCGGAGGGGACCGCCGGCCGCCAGCTCGACCGGGCGCTGGAGCTGCTCGTCGACCGGCTGCTGGCGGCCCCGCAGCGGAAGGGCAGGACGCTGCTCGGGTTGCGGCTCGGGGCGTTGCTCGCCGGCGGCGGCAGCTGGAGCGTCGAGCAGGGGCTGGGCCGGCCGAGCGCCTCACCGCGGGTCCTCTGCAACGTCCTCGGCCCGCGCCTCGAAGAGCTGCCGGGGCCGGCGACGGCGCTGCGCCTGCGAGCGGTCGGCCTCGGGCCGGCGGCGCGCGACCAGCTCGAGCTCGCGGTCGGAGGGTCGGAGCCGCGGCGACGCCGGCTACGGGCGGCGGTGCGTGAGGTGCGCGCCGCGCAGGGAACGGAGGCGCTGCTGCGGATCCTCCCCGTCGATGCCGCCTCGCGCGTGCCCGAGCGCTGGGCCCTGCTCACTCCCTACCCCGAACTCTGATGCCCGGGGTGCGCCGTCTCTATGCCCCGCAGCGGGTGGCTGTCCGCACCGATCCCCGTGGTGCGCCGATGCTGGTCGAGGGGGTGACAGTGGAGGGCGTTCGCGAGGAGTGGCTGGTCGAGGACCGCTGGTGGACGCCGAAGCCGCTGCGCCGCCACTACTTCGAGCTGGCGCTGGAGGACGGGCGCGCGCTGACCGTCTTCCGTGGCGCCGGCGCCCAGCGCTGGTACCGGCAGCGGGCCTGAGGCTCGGGGGTGATTACCGATGTACGTCGAGCTGCACGCTCACTCCACCTTCTCCTTCCTCGACGGTGCCTCGACGCCGCTGGAGCTGGCCGCGGCTGCGGCCGCGAACGGCTATCCCGCCTTCGCCCTTACCGACCACGACGGCGTCTGGGGCTCGATGGAGTTTGCCCACGCCTGCAAGGGCTTCGGCGTCCGCCCGATCACCGGCGCCGAGCTGACGCTTCAAGGCGATCGCCACATCACCGTGTTGGTCGAAGACGAGGGCGGATACCGGAACTTGTGCAGGTTGCTGACCCTGGCTCATGCGCACACCAGGGACAACACGACGCGGTCGCAGACTCAGCCGTGGGCGACGCTGGAGCAGGTGGAGGAGCACGCGGAGGGGTTGGTCTGCCTCTCGGGGTGCGCGCGGGATGGGGCGATCGCGGGGGCGTTCGAACGCGGTAAGACCGCGGAGGGAGAGCAGCTCGCCCGCCGTCTCCTTGGTGCTTTCGGCCGCGACCGCTTCCGGGTCGAGCTGCAGCGGCCCTACTGGCGACGGGATCGTGCGCGCAACAGGTGGCTAGCGCTTCTCGCCGAGCGCCTCGGCATTCCCTGCGTCGCCACCGGCAACGTCCACTCGCACGACCGCCGCCGGGCGCCGCTGCAGGACGCGCTGGTGGCGATCGGTCGCTGCGAGACGCTGGAGGAGTCCGAGCCCTATCGCCGCGGCAACTCGACCTCGGCGCTCACCTCGCCCGGAGCGATGGCGGCCCGCTTCGCCGACTACCCGGCGGCGGTCGCCGAGACCGAGCGCCTCGCCGAGCGCCTGCGCTTCGACCTCACCGAGCAGCTCGGGTACCGCTATCCCGGCAGCGAGGACCCGACCGCCGACGCCGAGCTCGCCCGCCTCTGCGCCCATCACCTGGAGGAGCGCTACAGCGGCAACGCCCGCCTGCTCGAGGCGCAGTGGCGGCTGGAGGAGGAGCTGGCGATCATCCGCAAGCTCGGCCTCTCCGGCTTCTTCCTCCTCCACCGCGACCTGCTGGAGCTGGCGCGCGAGGTCGCCGCCGAGGTGCGTGGCCCGGAGTCGGCGCGCGGGGTCTTGCCGCCGGGCCGGGGGCGCGGCTCCAGCGTCAGCTCGATCGTCTGCTACCTGACTGGCCTCTCCCACGTCGACCCGGTCGAGGCCGACCTCTTCTCCGGCCGCTTCCTCAACGAGGAGACGACCTCGATGCCGGACATCGACCTCGACTTCCCCCGCGACATCCGCGAGGTCCTGATCCCGCGCGTGCACGACCGCTACGGCCGTGAGCACTCCGCCCTCGTCGCCGCCTTCCCGACCTATCGTCCGAAGGGCGCCGTGCGCGACCTCGGCAAGGCGCTGGGGCTGCCGCCGGGGGAGATCGACCGGGTGGCGAAGACGGTCGGCTTCCACGGCAGCGGCGAGGAGATCGAGCGCGATCTCGTCGCCGCGCTCGGCCCTCAGCGGGCGGCCGAGCCCCGCTGGCGGGCGCTGCTGCCGCTCGCCGCCGAGATCATGGGCCTGCCGCGCCACTCCTCCCAGCACCCGGGCGGGATGGTGATCTCGACCCGGCCGCTGATCGACGTCTGCCCGGTCGTGCCCGCGGCGATGAAGGGTCGCCAGACGGTGCAGTGGGACAAGGACTCCTGCGCCGACGCCGGCTTCCTCAAGATCGACCTGCTCGGGCTGGGGATGCTCTCGGCGGTCGAGCGCTGCGTCGAGGAGATCGGGCGGGCGCGGGGCGAGCGGCTCGACCTCTCGCGGATCCCGCTCGACGACGAGGAGGTCTACGAATCGATCCGCGCCGCCGACACCACCGGCGTCTTCCAGATCGAGAGCCGGGCGCAGATGGGGATGCTGCCGCGCACCCAGCCGCGCGACCTCGATGACCTGATCGTTCAGGTGGCGCTGGTGCGGCCGGGGCCGATCCAGGGCGGCGCTGTGCATCCCTATATAGAGCGGCGCAAGCTGCGGCGGGAGAACCCCGATTACGAGATCCCCTACGAGCATCCGCTGCTGGAGCCGGTGCTGGAGGAGACGCTGGGGACGATCGTCTTCCAGGAGCAGGTGATCGAGTCGGTGATGGCGCTGGCCGACTTCAGCTCCTCCGAGGCGGAGGGGCTGCGGCGGGCGATGAGCCGCAAGCGCTCCGAGGAGGCGGTCCGCGAGCACCACCAGCGCTTCCTCACTGGTGCTGCCGCCAACGGCGTCCCCGAGGAGGTGGCCGAACGGGTGTGGAGCCAGATCCAGGGCTTCTCCGGCTATGGCTTCCCGAAAGCGCACTCGGCCGCCTTCGGCCTGCTCGCCTACCAGTCGGCCTGGCTGCGCGTCCACTATGGCCCTGAGTTCCTCTGCTCGCTGCTGAACGAGCAGCCGATGGGCTTCTACCCGCCCGACTCGCTCGTCCACGAGGCGCAGCGGCGGGGGATCCGCGTCGCGCCGGTCGAGGTCAATCGCAGCAAGGTCCTCTGCCACGTCGAATCGCCGCGCGAGGAGGACGACGTGCGGGGTGGGCTCGTGGTCCGGGTCGGGCTCGGTTACGTCAAGGGCGTGAAGAAGGAGGAGATGGAGGCGCTGGTCGCCGAGCGCGAGCGCAACGGTCCTTACGAGGGCATCGCCGAACTCGCCTCGCGCTCGGGCGCGGGACTGCCGAGCCTGGAAAAGCTCGCCTGGGCGGGCGCGTTCGACGGCATCCCCGTCGGCTCGGAGAGCGAGCGGCGCGAGGCGCTCTGGCGCGTGGGGGTGACCGGCGCGGGCCGGGTCGCCGGCAGCGGCACCCAACTGGCCTTACCGATGGAGCCGCCGGCCCCGCCCGAACTGGAGCCGCTGGGCGAGTGGGGGAAGCTGATCGCCGACTACCGCTCGACCGGGATGAGCGTCGAGAACCACCCAATGAAGCTGCTGCGAGCTGGCCTCGACCCGCGGATCGCCAGCACCTCCGACCTCGCTGAGATCGAGCACGGCTCCACCGTCGAGGTCGCTGGCGTGGTCACCGCCCGCCAGCGTCCAGAGACCGCCAACGGCGTCACCTTCGTCCTGCTCGAGGACGAGCGCGGCCAGGTCAACCTCGTCGTCCCGCCCCCCGTTTACGAGCGCCACCGCCCCCTCGTCCGCACCGCCCCGCCGATCCGCGCCCGCGGCCGCCTCGAGCGCCGCGAAGGCACCGTCAACGTCGTCGTCAGCGAGCTGGCGCCGCTACGGCGATCGCCGAAGCCGGCCGAGGCCTCATCCGATCGTCAGGTTGCCGCCGACGAGGTCGCCGACGTCCGTGAAGCGACGATCGCCGAGCTACGCGCCGTCGCCCCCGCCGGGCACTGCTTCGGCCGCCGCGGTTGAGCGGTCCGGCCACTCCGCCCACAGCACCGAGTGCAGTCGCTCGAGACAAGCCTTGATCAGGTGCTCGTCTCCATACGCTTTCCACCCCCCGCGGGGACCGTCCAAGATCGCGTCGACCAGGGCGGTCACCTTGCCGTGCGCCCGGCAATCAACCTGGGTCAGCGGCCCCGGGCAGCTGCGGACGGTGCCATTGGGGTCGATGCTCGCCCAGACCGCGTCGGCCTCGCCACCCTCCACCGCCTCCGCGGCGATCTCGATCCCGAGGTTCTTCTCCCCGTGCTCCGGCAGGGTGACCAGCGGCAGCGCCGTCCGCAGCACTCCCCCGACTTCCCGCGGGGTGAGCCCGGCCGTCCCCTCCGGCACGATGTGCCGCCGCCGCCAGCGGCCGATGCCGGCGATCAGCGCCATCCCCCGCCGCGCCTTCTCGGTCAGCTCATAGCTGCGCCGCTTCCCCCCCAGCGATGTCTCGCGCACGAAGCCGCCGATTGCGAACAAGCCGGCACGCCGGTTGACCTGGTGGTAGCTGAGCCCGTGGTCGCCGCGGGCCAGTTCGGTCGGGGAGCGCGGGCCGAGGTTGAGCGCCTCGACCATCCCCGATTCCCAGAGGTCGGCCAGGAGACCCATCGAGCTCCAGGCATGAGCGTCGATCTCCCCGTTGGGAAGCCGGTTGAACGAAGCGTCGGCGTAGGCGTCGACCAGCTCGAAGAGCTCCCGGCCGCAGGGGTCGCTGAGGCTGTGCACCACCTTCGAGGGCACCCCCGGCTCTTCCTGCCGCTCGATCACGCCCAGCTCGGTCAGCTTGCCGGTGTAGCGATACACCGTCCGCGGCGTATAGCCCCGAACCCGCTCGGTCAGCTCCTTCGTCCGCAGCGGCCCATCGCCAAGAGCCATCAAAATCGCCCCGCTCGCCCCGGCGCCAAGCAGCCGCAACACCTCTGGCGTCGTCAGCTTGGAGTCCCTGCCTGCCACTCGTTCCTCCTGGCCCGCCCTTGCACTGCTCCCCAGCTCAATGCCGGCGTTGCCATACTCGAAGTTGTTCAATCGGTACGTGACTGGTGGCGGGCGACGATAGCCCGGCTTTGCTGCAATTTCGATCGGCAAGCGGGTGACATCCCCAGCGAGATAAATTCGGCACCCGCAATGTTGGCTTCGTAGCCTCGTCGGGATGGCGTCAGAGGCAGGGAGCCTTGCTCGGCTCGTTGCACGAGACCGAGGAAGGCGCACCTCGAGGGCTCCGCGACGAGAAGCGGCAGTTGGCGCCAGCGCCCGATCATTGCCAAATGGCCAACTCGCGGTTGGCATTTACCCCTTGGGAGCAGGAAAGTACTCAAACGGTTCCTTGACAAGGCTTGCTCCGAGCCTCTATGGTACGTCCGTTGCTAGGACGGGAACCTAGCATTCGAAGGTGCTAAGTCCTTCTGTCGGGTCAGGGACCCACGAGGGAGGAATATTTTCGTGCGTCAGGCAGAATCCATTCGCCGAGGCGGATTTCCTCCGCGGCACGTGTTCGGCCTGTGCTACATGCCCCGCGTTACTAGAAGAGCTTTCGTCCTCCTCGTCCTCCTCGTCCTCCTCTGCCTGCCTGCCACGGCAAGTGCTGCAAACCCCATCCTCCTCCGTACTTTTGGCAGCTTTGCTTTTCCTTCGGGTATCGCTGTGGACGAATCGACCGGCAATGTCTTCGTTGCCGACGGAGGCTCCGAAAACGCGGTCAAGATCTTCGGCGCTGAAGGCGAAGCGCCGACGGGCATTGCGAATGCGCGCATAGAAGGCTTCGCCTTCAACTTCGAACCATCAGGGGTAGCCGTCGACAACTCTCCGGTCAGTCCTTCGCGCGGCGCATTGTACGTAGCGGATGTGGCCCACAACGCTGTTAAGAAGTTCAAACTCAACGGCGCAACCGAAGAATACGAACTAAGCGAAGAACTATCGTCGTCGCCAAGCTTCTCGGAACCTCTGGGCGTTGCCGTCGACACCAAGGGAAACGTCTATGTGGCGGATTTTGGCAGCAGGTCGATCTTGATCTTCAATCCGACGGGGGCTCAGATCGGCCAAATCGAAACCGGTGGCTTCCTCGAAAACCCCAGCGATGTCGCAGTGGACTCCGCAGGAGATATTTTTGTCCAGAAATATCAGCCCTTCAGCGGCGAAGTAGTCAAGTACAAAGCCAACGCATCTGGAGAAGTAGAACCTGGAACGCCTCCCGTACAAGTAGTGTCAAGTGGTGCCTCTGGCGTAGCGGTTGACCCAACCACCGAAACGCTCTTCATCGTTCTTGGCAAACACATCGAGCAGTTCAATGCTTTGACCCTTGCTAAAGGCGAATCGTTCGGCGAAGGTTCGCTGGGAGCATCTGAAAAGATCGCGGTGAATGCCGAAACTGGCCGCATTTACGTCACGGACCGGGAAAGGTTGAACGTCGCTGTCTTCGGTCCACCGCCCCCGCCGTGTGTTCCTAGTGTCATAAGCGAGTCCGCTAGAGCTACCTATACCGAAGCCGAATTCGAAGCCGAACTCGAACCCTGCAACGACGAAATCCGCTACTTCATCGAATACGGACCAACGGAAGCGTATGGCCAACGTACGATCACCTACACGCGGCCGGCTGCCTATCAACCGATCAAAGTCACGGGGGATGCCTTCGGCTTGACCCCGGGCAGCCTGTATCACTACCGGGTTGTCGTCGAAAACTCGATCGCAACCGATGCCGGCCCGGACCGGTCCTTCCAGACGCTGGTCCGACGAGAACCGGGCCTGCCGGACCACCGCGCATACGAGCTTGTCAGCCCGCCGGACACCAACGGCACCTTTCTCGGCATGTTGTCTGATGACGATGTATTCGAAACGAATCCGGTAACCCCAGACGGGGAAAGCGTCATATACAGCAGCGTTGGCTTGATCCCGGGAATGGAAGGGAATGGCCTGGCCGATGAGTATCTGTCGACTCGCTTCTCAACCGGCTGGCGCGCGAGGACTATCGAGCCCTCTGGAACCCAGGCCAGATATCCGACGGAGGGAGGAACCTCTGCCGATCATGGCTTCACTTTCTGGACGGCACGGGGGGGGACTCTCAATCCAAGTACCGAAACGCCTTATCATTACGTCCGGCTGCCGAATGGGGAATTCGAACTGGTTGGTGAGGGTGACTTAGGCAGTGACCCTCAGGCAATGGGACGTTGGATCACCCCCGGCGGGGGCCATATCGTCTTCTCGACGCAACCCGGCATTGCCGTAAAGCTTGAGGAAAACGCGCCCGAAGATGGAGTCGCGGCGGTTTACGACCGCTCCCTTGGGGGCCCGACCCAGCTTGTATCGATTCTCCCTGACGGTTCCACTCCCTCCACGAATGCGGAATACATACGGGCTTCTGTGGACGGGACCGCCGTCGTCTTCGCTGTGGGACTGGTAGGTGCGCAAAAGACGTATGTGCGGCTGAACAACCAGAAAACCCTCGAAATCCCGGATGAAAACGTCACCTTCGAGGGAATCTCGCAAAGCGGCAGTCGCGTGTTCTACCTGGCTGAACAAGCGTCTCCTTGGGAAGGGAACATTTATGTCTTCGAACCCGCAACGGAAACCCGCAAGGCAATCGGCAGCGGAGATCAGTCGATCGTCCTGAACGTCTCAGCAGACGGATCTCATGTGTTCTTCGAGTCCCCGCTTCAACTAGACGCAGGCAAAGGCGAAGCCGGTCAGCCCAACCTCTATGTATGGGACGGAAGCTCTGTTCACTTCATTGCCACCATCAGTCCGAGTGACATCGAAGGAGGCATCGTCAGTCTCATGAACTGGTACCTGGCCATGGGCCCGATCCAAACGTCGGGTATCGGCAGGGGCAATGTACCGTCGCGAAGCACGCCTGATGGTGACGTTTTTGCCTTCCAATCTCGTGGGGTGGTCGGATATCCATTCAACAGCGACGGCCATTCTGAGATCTACCTCTACAACGGCGCCGACGAAGCGCTCACCTGCGTGTCGTGCCCGCCAGGACCGGCGACCGGTGAAGCAGAACTGCAGTCGACGCCTGCGACCGTAAGGGGCGCTCCCACCAACGCCAGTACTACTGTGCTTAACCTCACCAACGACGGGAGCACCCTCTTCTTCACGTCGGACGACGGTCTTGTGCCGGAGGACACCGATGGCTTCAAGGATGTCTACGAGTGGAGAGCTGGAACCTTGTCGCTCGTGTCCTCCGGGCGAAGCAGCGGCGACGACTTCCTGATCGGAACCACTCCTTCAGGGAAGGATGTGATCTTCAAGACGAACGATCAACTGGTGCCCCAAGACGAAACGGGCGGCTCAGGCTCCATCTACGACGCGCGGGTAGACGGGGGCTTTCCCGTTTCCCTGATTCCGCCGGCATGTTCAGAAGGCTCGTGCCAAGGCACGGGAACCGAACAGCCGCAGGGCTTGATCCCCGGAAGCGCTGCTCTTCAACACGCACCTAAGCGTCACCACAAGAAGAGGCATCGCCACAAGCGGCATCACAAGCACAGGAGCCATCGATCGGCCAGCCATCACCGAGGGGTTGCCAAGTGAGCCTCCGGTTGCTCACCACGCTGCGCCGCCCGCTGATGCTCGCGGTCGCAATCTGCTGCGCGGCATGGATCGCTCTTGGCAGTACCGCTGACGCGGATCCGAGCGAATACGGACTGGAATCGGTGAACGCAACCGAGAGCACGACCGTCGCCGGCGCCCATCCCGATCTGACCATGGGGTTCAGGTTGAAGACCGACCCCAATTCTCCTGCTGACTCAAACGGCTTCCATGAAACCTACGCGGCACTCAAAGACATGGTCGTCGCGCTTCCCCCGGGGCTGATCGGTAATCCCAATGCACTGCCGCAATGCGGGGTCGCGGAATTCGCAGCCTTCATCTCGGACGAAACGGGGTGTTCGCTGGGCACGCAAGTGGGTGTCATCCATATCCTCCAGAGGGGGCTCCTCAAACCCTTGACCGAGCCGGTGTTCAACATGGTGCCGCCGAGCAACGGGACCGTCGCCCGGCTCGGCTTCTACTCCGGGACCCTTCCCTACTTCATCACCTTCCATGTGAGAACCGGTAGCGATTACGGCATCACGGCCAAGATCGAAGATCCTCCATCTTCGAACCTCATCAGCGCCACCACCGAAATCTGGGGAGTGCCCGGGGATTCAAGCCACGACAACTTGAGATTGACGCCGTCAGAAGCGTATCCGGAATTCAAAACGGAATCGCCTCCCCGCTTGGTGGGGGTACCGATCAAGCCCTACATCAGCAACCCCACGAGCTGCGGAATGCCTCTGGCGGTTGAGTTCTCCACCGATAGCTACGCCGATCCGGGGGTGTTCTCCAGCATGTCGGCGCCGTTTCCGGCCATCTCCGGGTGCGACAGCCTGGAATTCGACCCCAGCTTCACCGCGCTTCCGACGTCTCAGCGGGCGGGTTCCCCGACTGGTCTGGAGACGACCCTGAAGGTCCCGCAGAACGAATCGGTGAAAGGACGCGCCACCGCCCAATTGCGCGAAGCGCGCGTGATCCTGCCAAAGGGCCTTGCGATTGCTCCCGGAGGGGCGGACGGGCTCGCGGCCTGCAGTGCGCAGCAGGTGCGGCTGGGTGAAGACGTCGTCAGCGGATGCCCTGCGGCTTCCCAGATCGGTACCGCCGAATTCGATGTCCCCGCCCTCTCGAGACGCGTCGAAGGGGCGGTCTACCAGCGGACGCCCGAGGCGGGGCACCTTTTCCGGATCTGGCTCGTCACGGACGAACTCGGAGTCCATGTGAAGATCGGAGGCGAAATCGACCCCGATCCCCGGTCTGGCCAGCTCACTGCGATTTTCTCCGAACTTCCCCAAGTTCCGGTGCGTGAACTGAAGCTTCGCTTCAAGTCGGGATCGCACGGGGTGCTCGTCAATCCCTCCACCTGTGGGACCTTTGAGACCTTCTACGACTTCGAACCTTGGTCCGGCAACCCACCGACCAGCGGCACGACTCCGATGCAGATCTCCGAAGACTGCGCGCAGCTGACCCTTTCGCCCGATCTCGTGGCCGGCACGCTCAGCCCTTCCGCCGCCACCTTCTCCCCCTTCCTGATCCGGTTGACTCGGAACGATCGCGAAGCGAACGTCTTGGCGATCAGTACCACTCTTCCTGCCGGGGTGCTGGCAAAGCTGAAGGGGGTGCCCGTCTGCCCGGATGACAAGGCTGCCGCCGGTGCCTGCGAATCGTCATCCCACATCGGCTCGATCACCGCGGCGGTAGGCGCGGGGCCGACGCCTTTGTGGATTCCGCAGCCAGGCAAGAAGCCTACTTCTGTGTTCTTGGCGGGTCCTTATAGAGATGCTCCTTATAGCGCTGTCTTCGCCGTTCCCGCCCAGGCTGGTCCGTTCGATCTGGGCACCGTCGTTGTCCGTGCGGGAATCTACGTCGACCCTTCGACCACCCGGGTGACTGTCAAATCGGATCCACTTCCGCAGATCCTGGAAG
Source organism: Solirubrobacterales bacterium (assembly GCA_051954115.1). Classification (GTDB taxonomy): domain Bacteria; phylum Actinomycetota; class Thermoleophilia; order Solirubrobacterales; family 70-9; genus VAYN01. The sequence continues at coordinate 16,567 of JBQCIB010000008.1, forward strand.
GCGTCCCCATTTCGTATCGAGCGATCGAAGCGAGAATCGACCGGCCGCATTTCACTTTGAATCCGACGAACTGCGACAGGAAGCTGACTAAAGCTCGGGTCTCAGCGGTTGACGGTGCCACTTCAACCGTCACCTCCCCTTTCCAAGCCGCAAACTGTGCATCGCTGCCGTTCCGCCCGAAATTGAGCCTGAAGCTGAGCGGGCCCACTAAGCGAGCTGCCTTTCCAAGGCTGAGGGCGGTGATTACGGCCCGGAGGGGTGAAGCGAATATTCGCCGGGTATCGGTTGCCTTGCCGCACTCCGAGTTCCTCGAACAGGCGCACATCAGAACGATCTGCACGCGCGTCCAGTTCACTGCCGATGCTTGCCCTTCAGGCTCGATTTACGGCCACGCTCGGCTCGAGACCCGTCTGCTCGGCGCACCTCTCACCGGCCCTGTATATCTGCGCTCAAGTTCCCATCCGCTACCGGACCTCGTCATCGCCCTTCATGGAGCAGTAGACGTGGATCTGGCCGGAAGGATCGACTCGGTAAATGGCGGTATCAGGACCACCTTCGAAAACGTTCCAGATGCACCCTTCAGCAAGCTAGTCCTGTCGATGAAGGGGGGAAAGAAAGGTCTATTGGTGAACTCGCGTGATATCTGTCGCCGGCCGGCTCAAGTTACCGCCAAGCTACGAGGACAGAACGACAAGACGGCTGATCAGCACCCTGTCCTCCGCGCGCAATGCGCAAAATGACGAGCCTGCTACTCAGCGGTCAAACACACCTAAATTCTGCTTGACTCCCTGAGAGTACTCAGCTAGTCTTTAAACAGTAAACAGAGGGTTTTCCTTCAGTCCAGTCGGCGCCGTCCGAGGCAAACGCCTCGGTACACCTACTGGCACAGCCCTCTACCGTAATCAACCCAGCGCTTCGCGCTGGACGAGGAGATGCATATGAAGCATCTGAAGATGCTCGGCCTCGCCGTACTCGCGGCCGGGGCTCTGAGCGCTCTGATCGGTGCAGGCACCGCTTCTGCAACGGTGCTCTGCTCAACCAACACCAATCCCTGCACCGGGACGAAATACCCCTCCGGTACGTCGGTCTCGGGTTCGCTGGTGAGTGGTACGAATGCAGTTCTGGTAACCGGCAGCGGCGAGGTCACGTGCACGAAATCGACGATCTCGGGCAAAACGACCAGTGCCGGCAGCTCCACCACGACAGTGACGGGAGAAATCACCGCCGTCAGCTTTACGGGATGCACCGAGAGCGTGTTCCACTCGTCCTGTACCGTTACGTCCGAGAACCTGCCCTGGAAAGTCGAAGTTCATTCCAGCTCTACCAATGGCAACGGTGCAATGACAGCGTTCTCATCCGGTAAAGGCAACCCAGGTGCGATTGTGGAATGCAGCTTCTTCGTGAACTGCACATACTCAACGACGAGTGCCACGCTCAGCGTCACTGGTGGCAATCCTGCGAAAGTCCTGGCTAGCAAAGTGCCTCTTGCTGCAACGACGTCCGGCACGCATACGACCTGTCCGTCCAATACCGCAACTTGGACGGCCGAATACGAAATCACCACTCCGAAACCGCTGTTCGTCGAGGGAAGTTAAACCAGTATCAGTGTGTATCGAAAGCGACCCCGGTATTGCCGGGGTCGCTTCGCTCTGGTCTCGATTCAAGTGTCAAATGAGCAACCAGACCATCGGAGGAAAAATGAACTTGAAAAAGATGCTGTATCCTGTAGTTGTCGGAACCGTACCTGTGGTTGGCTTATTGAGCGCAGGCACCGCTTCTGCAACGGTGCTCTGCTCAACCAACACCAATCCCTGCACCGGGACGAAATACGCCTCCGGTACGTCGGTCTCGGGCACGCTCGTGAGTGGTACGGTCGCAGTCCTCACAGCCGGCTCCGGCACCGTCTCGTGCACGGGTTCGACGATCTCGGGCAAAACGACCAGTGCCGGCAGCTCCACCACGACAGTGACGGGAGAAATCACCGCCGTCAGCTTTACGGGATGCGCGGAGAGCGTGTTCGGGTCGAAATGCACCGTTTTGCCTGAGAACACTCCCTGGAAAGTCGAATTCCATGCCAGCTCTACCAATGGCATCGGTACGATGACAGCGTTCTCGTCGGGTAAAGGCGATCCAGGTGTGATCGTGGAATGCAGCTTCTTCGTGAACTGCACATACTCGACGACGCGCGCCACGCTCAGTGTCACCGGTGGCAATCCTGCAAAAGTGCTAGCCGGCAAAGTTCCCCTTGCTGCGGCGACGTCCGGCACGCATACGACCTGTCCGGAAAAAACCGCTGCTTGGGATGCCGAATATGAAATCACCACGCCGAAACCACTGTTCGTCGAGGCAAGCTGACCAGGCAATCGGTGAAGTATTGGAGCGACCCCGGCATCGGCGAGGTCGCTTCGCATCCGGGCTGAATCGCGGAGGGGCGCCGGTCCGCACTTGCCTCAGGTCACCGCTATGCTCGATATCGAGATTGCGCCGTCCTGCTAGGCGGCGCTTCGGCCTGCCGGACCGCATCGATTGTCTGGACGGCGATGAATTCCCACCAGTCCGGAGCCTCAACCTGCATGAACGCCACTGAGAACGAGAAAACCCGTTGGCTTGCCCTCTACGTCCTCTGCGCGGGGATGCTGATGATCGTGCTCGACGCGACGATCGTCAACGTCGCCCTGCCCTCGATCCAGGACAGCCTCGACTTCTCCCAGAGCAACCTCGCCTGGGTCGTCAACGCCTACATGATCCCCTTCGGCGGCCTGCTGCTCCTGGCCGGCCGCATGGGCGACCTGCTCGGCCAGCGCCGCGTCTTCCTGATCGGCCTGACGATCTTCACCCTTGCTTCCCTAGTCTGCGCCGCCTCGGTCTCGCAGGAGATGCTGATCGGCGCCCGCTTCATCCAGGGGATCGGCGGCGCCCTCGCCTCGGCAGTGATCCTGGGGATGATCGTGACGATGTTCCCCGAGCCGGGGGCGCAGGCGAAAGCGATCGGCGTCTACGGCTTCGTCGCCTCCGCCGGCGGCTCGATCGGCCTGCTGCTCGGCGGCGTCCTCACCGACGCGATCAGCTGGCACTGGATCTTCCTCATCAACTTGCCGATCGGGATCGTCACCGCTTACCTGGCGACCCGCCTGGTCGCCGACCCGAAGGGCATCGGCCTCAGCGCGGGCGCCGACTTCCCGGGCGCCGCCCTGATCACCACCTCGCTGATGCTCGGCGTCTTCACGATCCTGCGGATCGAAGCCTGGGGCTGGAGCGACACCCGGATCTTCGTCCTCGGCGCGATCAGCCTGGCGCTCCTGGCGACCTTCATCCACCGCCAGGCGACGATCGCCAACCCGTTGATGCCGCTGCGGCTCTTCCGCTCCCGCAACGTCGCCGGCTCCAACGTCCTGCAGGCGCTGCTGGTCGCCGGCATGTTCGGGATGTTCTTCCTCGGCGCGCTCTACCTGCAGCGCGTGCTGGGCTACAGCCCCCTCCAGGTGGGCCTAGCCTTCCTGCCGACGACGCTGGTGATGGGCACCCTCTCGCTCGGCTTCTCCGAGAAGCTGATCATGCGCTTCGGCCCGCGCACGACCCTGATCCCCGGCGTCTGCATGGTCGTCGTCGCCCTGCTCCTCTTCGCCCGCACGCCGGTCGGCGCCAACTACCTGACTGACCTGCTGCCGCCGTTCCTGCTGATCGCCGTCGGCGTCGGCACCTCGTTCCCGGCGATCATGACCCTGGCGATGTCTGGCGCGACCCCGCAGGACGCAGGCCTCGCCTCCGGCCTCGTCAACACCAGCATGCAGGTGGGCGGCGCGATCGGCCTGGCGGTGCTGGCGACCCTCTCGGGCGAGCGGACTAAGACGCTCCTCGGCGACGGCCACAGCCTCCCCTCGGCGCTCACCTCCGGCTACCACGTCGCCTATCTGGTGGGCGCAGTGCTGGCAGCCACTGCGGTGGCGATCGCGGTCTTCGTCCTGCGGGCGCCACAGCGAGGCGCGATGCAGGCGCCGCAGGCGGAAGGCGAGCCCGAGCCCGCTTTCTCCGAGGCCGCCTGAATCGAATAGTCAGCAGTACTTAATCCTCGGCCACTCGCAGCCGATGGAGAGGGCATGACGCCGCACGCCTCCCTCCCTTCGCTCACGATGCCGGCCTTCGCCGAAGCCCCCGATGAGCGGGCGCGGATGGGCAGGATCTCCGGCGTCCTCTGGATCCTGGCCGCCGTCATCATCGTCGTCAGCTGCTACCTCCCCGGCGCTCGTCATGTCGGGATGGGCTGGGTCTTCGGGCTCAGCGGCGGGCTCTTCATATATGGAGTCGCGGCCGTGCTCGGCTGGCTGCGCTGGGACCGCGCCTCGATGAAGGTGCTGGCGATCGGGATGGTCTTCACGATCCCGGTGATCGGCCTCGGCATCTACCTGACCGGCGGGGCGATGAGCTTCGCCTACCCGATGCTGGTGACGACGCTCCTTTACTCCGCCTTCTTCTTCCCCGCGCGATGGGCTTGGCCGCTCTCGGCCGAGCTGATCCTCGCCGCCGGCACGCCGCTGCTCTACGACTCCCACGCGATCGACGCCGCCTTCCTGCCCAAGTACGTCGCCCTCGTCGCCGGCTTTCTCTCCGCCACCTGGGTGCTGGTCGGGCTCCGCAGGCGCCTGCTCGAGGCCGAGCTCCACCAGCGGGACATCGCCAGCCGCGACCCTCTCACCGGCATCACCAACCGGCGCAGGTTCGACGAGGTGCTGAAGCGCGAGATCGCCGCCCGCACCCACCCGCGCGGCGGTCGCCGCAGCGCCGACCAGACGCCCCTTGCCCTGCTGATCATCGACCTCGACGACTTCAAGGGGATCAACGACAACTTCGGCCACCCGGTCGGCGACGCCGTCCTCCGCCAGGTCGCCGAACGCGCCCAGTCGGTCCTCCGCTCGACCGACACCCTCGCCCGCCTCGGCGGCGACGAGTTCGCCGTCATCGCCCCCGGCGCCCATGGCGACGACGTCCGCAACCTCGCCGAATCGATCTGCCACGCCGTTGGCACCCACTACTCCGACTCCGGCACCCCCGCCCCCTCCGCCTCGGTCGGCTGGGCCGTCTTCCCCGAAGACGGCTCCGACTTCGAGACCCTGATCCGCACCGCCGACGAGCGGATGCTGAGGCGCAAGCGCTCTACAGAGCCGGTCTCTATCTGAGGTTGAGGCTGAGCACCTAGCGTTCGTCCAGCGACGCCGACTCGAGCACACCGAGCAGTTGCGTCACCCGGCAGACCAGCAGGCGCTCCTCGTCGACCTCGACCCAAACGCCGGCCGAGGAGGGAAAGACCACATGGTCGCCCGGCTGCACCGGCATTTCGACGCCAGCGCTGGCCCACCAGTCGAGGCCAGGCCCGATCGCCAGCACGATCCCCTGTTCCGGCGGCGGGTCATGGGTTCCCGGAGGCACCACCAGTCCCGACCGCCGCACCCGATCGGTATCCAGCTCCTTGATCACCACCTGATCGAACAGCGGCCGCAGCTGATGGCGGACCGACTCGGTCGGGTCGGGTCTCTGTGCGGTGCCCATTGCGTTAAGTCTGCCTGATCCAGGGAACTAAGATCGGCAGATGCAGCAGGAAAAGAAGCCGGTCAACTGGCGTGCCTGGCTCGTCGGCATCCTCAGCGCGCTGGTGCTGATCGTCGCCCTGCAGAACTCGCAGGAAGTCAGCTTCGAAGTCCTCTTCGCCAGCTTCAACGCGCCGCTGATCGTGGTGATCCTGCTGGCGGCGGCGATCGGGGTGCTGATCGGCTACGTCGCCCCGCTGGTCCGACGCCATCGTCGCGAGGAGAAGCAGCACAACTCTTGATCTTTTAAGCTTCCCTGTGCAATGGGGAACCGCGGTAAAGGGAGAGGTAGATGAGCGTTCTTCAGGATCAGATTCCGCAGGACTGGTATGAGACGGCCTTCACCGGCATGTCGGCCGAGATGGCCTGGACCGAGCGGACCGAGCAGGAAATCAAGCGGGCGCTGACGATGCTGCGGCCACAGGGCGGCGAGCGCATCCTCGACCTCGCCTGCGGCACCGGCCGCCACTCGCTTGAGCTGGTGCGCCAGGGGTTCTCGGTCGTCGGCGTCGAGATCGGCCAGGAACTGGTGGACATCGCCCGCAAAGACGCCGAGGCACAGGGCCTCGAGGCGGAGTTCATCCAGGGGGACCTGCGCGAGCTCGACTTCGAGGAGGAGTTCGACATCGTCCTCAACCTCAACGACGGCGCCGTCGGCTACTTCGAGACCGACGAGGAGAACCACCGCACCTTCGAGGTCATTTCCCGCGCCCTCAAATCCGGCGGCCAGAACCTGATCCAGGTCCCCAACGTCCTCTACGCCCGCGCCCACTTGCCGCAGCGCTCCTGGATCCCCAGCTCGACCATGGTCGAACTCGTCGAGCACCGCTGGAACAAGAAGGATCGCTACATGGAAGGGGCGATGATCCCGCTCAAATTCGGGGAGGTCCTCGAGGGCCTGGACAAGCGGATCGAATTCCGCCAGCGCCTCTATACGGTCGACGAGCTGCGCGAGATCTACGACTCGGTCGGGATGACGCTCGAGCGCGTCTTCCACGGCAACGGCCGGCCCAAGGAACCGACCGACGCCCAGTTCGAGATCTTCGCCGCCGCTAGAAAAGGCTAGGCGTCCACAGGGTGCCGTAGAGCCCGGCGAGGCAGTCGCTGACGAGCTGCTCGTCCTCGCCGACCAGGATCTTCTTCGGGTCGCCCTCGAGGATCGCCGGGATCCAGGTCGCGATCTTGCCGCGTCCCCAGCCGTCGACGTCGTCGGTGGGGTCCGAGCAGCTATGGACGGCGCCGCTCGCTTCGACTTCTGCCCAGACCAATTCGCCTTCGGACCCCGCAGGCTCGTCCTCGCGCAGTACGCAGAGCTTCAGGCACTTGCCGGCGTGGCTGGGGACGCTCACCAAGGGCAGCGCCGCGCGCAGCGCGGTCATCAGCTCGGAGGCGGTCATCCCTTCTTCGTCCTCGGCGACGACGTGGTGGTGACGCCAGCGGGCGATGCCGACGATCAGCCCCATCGCCTTGCGCGTCTTGTCGGTCAGCGCGTAGCAGCGCCGCCGTCCCGGCCCCTCCCACTCGCAGACCAGCCCGGCGGTCTTGAACAGCCCGGCCCGGCGGTTGACCTGGTGGTAGCTCAAGCCGTGGGGCCCGCGCGCCAGTTCAGTCGGCGACTTCGGGTCGCAGCTGAGCTCCTCGACCATCCCCGCCTCCCAGAGGTCGGCGAGCAATCCGAGCGAAGCCCAAGCGTGGGCATCGATGCGTCCGTCCGGCAGCCGCGTCATCGAGGCGTCGGCGAAACGGTTGACGAGTTCGTAGAGCTCGCTCCCGCAAGGGTCGCTGAGGGTGTGGACGACTTTCGAGGGGACACCGGGTTCCTCTTCCCGCTCGATCACTTCCAGTTCGGCCAGCTTGCCCGCGTAGCGGTAGATCGTCCGTGGCGCGTAGCCCGGCACCCGCTCGGTCAAGTTCTTCGTCCGCAGCGGCCCTTCTCCCAGTGCCATCAGGATCGCCCCCGTGGCGCCGGCGCTGAGCAGCCGCAGGACATCGGCGATCGAGGCACCCGCTACGCACTCCTCACCCTCAGCGGGTCTCATCTCGTCAGTGCTCGAGAGCCCAGTCGTCATCGATTCCTCCGGCGATTTATTGCCCGCCCCTTGTTCAGGGCCGTTCTTCTCCTTGATCGGATCACTCGACTGGTGCCTCCTGGGTACCCGGTAAGTCGTCTTTCCAAGCCTGCCCCACGAAAACGCGAAGACCCAGGAAATACCTATAAAAAATCTTGACTGTTATATGAGCCGCTGATAAAAGTACTCGCGTGTCAGGCAGCGGAAAGCCTGGCGCGCAGCGGGAGGAGGCGCGCAAGCGCCGCAGGGCTCCTCGTGGGAATCGAGGGGACACTCGCTGCTCAAGTTCCAACCTGGCGCATCCGCGCCGGACCAAGGAGAAATCAGATGAAGTACGCAAAGATCCTCGGGCTCTTCGCTCTCGCGGCGGCGGCCCTGATGGCGTTCGCCGGCACTGCCTCGGCGACCCAGCTCACATCGCCGTCCGGCACCGTCTACACAAGCAAAATCGTGGCCGAAGGCGAAGGTGAGACCACCCTCGAAAACACCGCCATCGGCCTCAAAGTCCAGTGCGTGAAATCAACTGTCGAAGGCACCGTTGCAAGCCACGGCTCTACCGTTACAGCCGCTGGCAACATCAGCAGCCTGACCTTCACTGAATGCACAAACGGCTACACCGTCACAGTGCTGAAATCAGGCTCGCTGGAAGTCCACACAGAAGGTACGACCTCGAACGGGAACGGCACACTTACATCTTCGGGTGCCGAAGTAACAATTCACACCCCGCTCGGCTTCAGCTGCACCTTCACCACCAGCAGCACCGACATCGGTAAGGTCACCGGTGGCACCCCGGCCAAACTGGCCATTGCCGGCGCAAGCATCCCGCGCACCGGCGACAGCAGCCTCTGCGGTTCCAGCGCTACCTGGAAAGGCACCTACAAAGTCACTACGCCTAGCACCCTGCTGGTCGACTAGCTGAAGCTAGAAGACGAGCCGCGATGCGGCACGGCGGCCGCCCTTCGGGGCGGCCGCTTTTCTGTTGTCGGCCTGATACCGCCGAGTTCTTGACAGGGCATCGAGGGATCAGTAGCTTTCCCAGGGCAGGGAGGAATAAGGGGAGGAAGATGAAGCGTCTCTCGACGATAAGGGGAATAGGGTCTACGGTTGCGCTCATGGCGTTCTGCCTGGGGGTTCTGGCTGCGCCCGCTGCGGCTGCGGAATTTCCGTATCAGTTCGAACCGGTTCTATCGCTGAAGGGCAACTGCGCCACCGACGGAGTCGACACGGTCCCGGATCCGAGCTGCCCCTACGAAGCGCCTCCGAACGGTCCGAGCGGGCGCTTCACGGAACCGAAAAGCGTCGCAATCGACGCTTACGGCGACGAGTACGTAGCGAGCTATGCTGCCGGCGTGGAAGGCGGGCGGATCGACGTCTTCGACGACAAAGGCAGGTTCATCACCGAGGTTGCGGACCCTCATGGGCCGATGTCCGTAGCTGTAGACGCCAACGGAAATCTCTATGCCTTCGAGGAGGGTCCGGGGACCCCGAGTTTCGTTTCGCTGTTCGAACCCAGCGTCTATGACCCTGAAGCGGGAGTTATCGAATACGGGAACCCTCGGCAGGTCATCCTCACCGATGAAAACACCAGCGTCGGGAGCGTTTCCGTCGATATGTCGGATGGCCATGTCTTCGCTGACCGGGGAGGGTTGATCACCGAGCTCAAATCTGCCGGCGAAGGAAACGAAGTCGTCGGTTCGCTCACCGATCCGAAACTCTTCTCCAGCACCTGGACGGCGATCGATGCTCAGAGGAGGAGGCTCTACGCAAGCTCCTGCCCCGAAGGGGACATCAATCACTGCTGGATCCTCGTCTTCGATGCCGATTCCCACGCGCTCTTGAAAGAAATTAAAGGCCCCCCCGGGGGCGAATTCACCTCGACCAAGGGCTGGATCTCAATTGCGGTTGACGAAGAAACCGGGCACTTCTTCGTCGGCGACCTCGAGGTGGGAAAGACCGTCTACGAGTTCGACGAAAACTACGAATACCTCTCGAAAGTGACCTCCTCTGCCTTTAAAGGAGGGTATTCACTGGGAATAGCCGTCAGCAACGGCGAACGCGGCGGCGGTGACGCGTTCAACCGCCACTATCTCTTCGTCCCGGTGGTTCCAGGGCCCGGCAGCACGGGGAACGTCTTTGCCTTCAAGCCTCCCGGCGTCACTCCCCCGGAAGTGCTTTCGACTTCGGTTTCGAGCATCGGCCAAACCGAAGCAACGGTGCGGGCGAGCATCAACCCCCGCGGCGGCGCCACCGAATACGTATTCGAATACGAAGAAGAAGGATCGGGCGAAGCCAAGATCGGCGGGCGGGGCCAGATTGCCGCCGGCCAAACCGCCAAACAGGTGAGCGCCCGCCTCACCAGCCTTGTCCCCGGCGCTCGCTACGTCTTCCGCGTGGTCGCTAAAAACGAAGCTGGCGAAGACGAAGGTGAAGGCGGCTTCGCCACCTACTCAGACGCCCCCGCGGGCGGCGCACCCTGTCCCAACCAAGGTCTGCGCATCGGCGCCTCGGCGCTCCTGCCCGACTGCAGAGCCTATGAGCTCGTGACCCCACCAGACACCAACGGCCATCCGCCGCGGGGAGTCTTCTACGGCGACAGGTTCCCGACCCTTCAATCGTCGCCGTCAGGCGAAGTGGTTTCCTTCTTCATCGAAGGCGGCACCCTGCCGGGCAGCGAAGGCACGGGCAGTATTAACGGTGACCCCTATCGGGCGACGCGAGGTGCCTCCGGTTGGAGCAGCGCGGCGGTAGGCCCAACTGGGACCGAAGCCGTTTCCGCCCGTTCTGGCAGCAGCTCCCCAGATCAGGGCTACATGTTCTGGGAAGCGGTCATTGGGGGCTCGGCGCTCGTCGAAGGAAAACCGGCGAGCTACGTCCGTTATCCCGATGGTCATTCCGAACTCCTCGGGAGGGGGAGCATCGGTACCGACCTTAACGCGAGGGGAAAGCTGATCACCGAGGGTGGCACTCATATCGTCTTCGAAACTCAACGCCTCCCAGGTCAGGCTCCGCCTCAGCGGATCGAGGAACAGTCTCCTGAAACTGGAACGGGTGCAGTTTATGACCGCACTCCCGACGGTGTTACCCATGTCGTTTCTTTGCTACCGGAAAACAAAATTCCGGCCCCCGGCGAAAGCGCTCTATACCTCGGCGCCTCCCCAGACGGTAATGGCATTGCCTTCAACATTGGCGGCAGCGTGCTGAACGGTCGCTTGGAAGGAGGGGCCCTCTACCTGCGCCTGAACAACCAGAGGACCTTCGAAATCGGCGAAAACGCCGAATTCGCCGGCGTCTCGGAAGGCGGCAGGCGGATCTTCTACGTCAAAGCCGGCGACCTCTGGGCCTACGACACCGAAGCCGAAGAAGCGATCCGCTTCACCAACGTCGGCAACGCCACCGT
>JBQCIB010000009.1:0-86720 GCA_051954115.1 Solirubrobacterales bacterium
GTGTTTTTTTTATATAATAGATTTTGTTTTTTTTTTTTTTTTTTTTTTTTATTTTACAATTCACCCCCCTGGCGAACTCCTACTGACGAGCCCCAGGCGCCTGCGGATAGCGCAACCGGCGAAACGCATCCGAGTTTTGGCACAGCCGGGTGTGGCAAGAGTCGGAAGCGACTCGCCGCCAGAGAGGCCGTGGGACGAGGAGCGGGTACCCCTCCAGGCCGCTTAGATCAGCCGGGTCCTACGCCGCCGGATTCTGATCCGCCGGTTTCGCCGCCGCCGCCTTCGGGGGCTGCTTCGGCGCCGCCGCCGCCGCCGGTTTCGGGGGCTGCTTCTTCTTCGGGGGCGATTTCTTCTTCGGGGGCCGCTTCTTCGAGTTCTGGTTCGGCTTCGACGCCGCCTTCTTCTTCGAAGCTTTCGGCTTCTTCACCGCTCGCTTCAGCGCCGGTGGAGCCACCCGCGGTGCCTTTCGGGGTCACGGCGCCGGGTCCTTCGCCGCATTTTTCGAAGCCGTACGTTTCGGCCTGGGTCTGGAATTCTTCGAGCGCCGGGGTGGCTTCGGTCGCCGCTTCGCCGAGCGCGGCGGTGTCTTCGCGTTCGGCTGCCAGCTTCACTTCGCCCTCGACTTTGGCCAGCTCTTCCGCCGCTTCCATGAAGCTCGTGAATTTGCTTTCGGCCCCTTCGGGCGAGCCGAGTTCCTGCAGCCGTTCGACCATCCCGATGTAGAGGTTGGCGGTTTTTTCGGTCGTCGCCGGGACGGCGCTTTCTTCGACTTCCGAGCTCAGTGCGCCGACCGCGGCATTGGTCTCGGCGCAGATGTCGTCGCCCTGTTCGATCAGTTCGGACTTCGTCAGCTTCTGCGGTTCTTCGGTCGTGGTCGCCGCCGTCGATTCGGTTTCGCCGCCGCCACCACCGCAGCCGGCGATCGCCAGCGCGACCAGCGCCGCAAGTACAAGCAGGATCGTCTTCTTGCCGGGCATGTTCAGGGGCGAAGCTAGCAAGGCGATTGGACGCCTTTAATCGCCGTTGCAGGGGATCGGGGAAGCTGCGGCCCAGGGACTCGAACCCCGACTACCTCGTCCAGAGCGAGGCGTGCTGCCATTACACCAGGCCGCAACGGCTGTGATTCAGGATATCGACGCGAGATCGGCGGCGGGGTCTTCGATCTGAGCCACCGCACCGGAGACGTCAACCCCCTCGGCCAGCATCCGCCGCGCCTCGGCGAGGTCTTCCGAGCGCCCGACGCTGAGGCAGCCGGCGACGCGACCGCCCTGCAGGTACCAGACCGAGAACTCGCCGCCGTCGCGATCGCCGCGCCAGACCTCCCGGTCCCACTCGTAGGCGGGCCCGACGTACTCGAGGCTCGCCCAGTCGGCGAGATCGCTGAAGAAGTAGGGGACGACGTCGTAGTCCTCGCCCGCGCCGAGCATGTTGGCGGCGGCCTTGAGCCCCTGCTGCATCGCCACGTCCCAGTGCTCGACGTGGATGCGGCGGCCGTGGACGACGCTCTCGTACGAGCAGCAGTCGCCCGCCGCGTAGATCCCCTCGGCCGAGGTCTGCAGCTTCGAGTCGCAGACGATGCCGCCGTCGCCGACCTCGAGCCCCGCCCGCTGCGCCAGCATCGCGTCCGGCCGCACCCCGGCGCCGACGACGACCGCGTCGCACTCGACCGCCAGCCCGCTCTCGGTCACCACCGCCTTGACCCGCCCGTCGCCCTCGAAGGCGCTCAGCGTCTCGCCGCCGTGAAATGAGACCCCGTGCTCTTCCAGGCGCTCCTGGAACCAGCGCCCGGCGCGCTCGCCGAAGGTCCGCGACAGCGCCACGTCCTCCATCGCGATGATCGTGCACTGCTTCCCCTGCGCGGTCAGGGAGGCGGCGACCTCGCAGCCGATGTAGCTGCCGCCGATTAGGACCACATGCTCAGCTCCCTCGGCGTCCGCGCGAATGGCATCTGCGTTGCCGAAGGCGCGCAGGTAGTGGATGCCCTCGTTCTCGGCGCCCTCGACCCTGAGAATGTTGACCATCGCGCCGGTGCCGAGCAGCGCCTTGCCGAAGCTGACCTCCTCCCCGCCCTGGACCTTCGCCGTCCGCGCCTCCACGTCGAGCGACATCACGTTGCGCCCGGTCAGCAGCTCGACGCCGTTCTCCTCGTACCAGGAGGCCGGGTTGACGTGGGCGTCCTCCCGCCCGGCCTCGCCCCGCAGGTAGTCCTTCGAGATCGGCGGCCGTTCGTAGGGCGGCTCCGGCTCGCGCCCGACCAGCAGGATCGACCCCTCGGCGCCGCGCCGGCGCAGCTCGGCGGCGCAATGGGCGGAGGCCATGCCTCCCCCGACCAGCAGAAAATCGACTTGACGATCGGCCATCGCAGAAAGCTCCTATCCGGTTGCTGTCCGAACCCCTACCCGGGTTAGCGTCCGTAACTACGGCGGTCTTACCCGCCGTTGGCGCCGTTGCCCCCCGGCCCGAACAAGGCCTTGAGATCGTCCTCCTTGCCCGGATCGAGCACGGCGAGGACCTCGTCGCCTTCCTGCAGCACCGTGTCGGCGTTGGGAACGAAGCCCTTGCCCGCGCGCAGGACCGAGATCAGCAGGCTGCCTTCGGGCATGTGCAGGTCGCCGACCCGCCGCCCGGTCACCCCGGAGTCCTTGCCGAGCAGCATCTCGATGATCTCCAGCTGCTCCTCCTGCAGGTCGAGCAGGTGCACCAGCCCGTACTCGGGCACCTCGTGCTCGAGCAGGCGCAGGATCAGGTCGGTCGCCGAGACCGAGGGCTTGATCCCCAGCAGGTCGAAGTGCTGGCGGTTGCGCGGGTTGTTGACGCGGGCGATGATCTGGTCGACCAGGTACTTCTCCTTCGCCACCTGGCAGATCAGCATGTTGTCCTCGTCGTCGCCGGTGACCGCGATCACCATGTCGGCGCGCTGGATCCCGGCCCGCTCCAAGACCCAGAGCTCCGAGGCGTCGCCGTAGGAGACGTTGTGCTCGAGCTCCTGCTCGACGGTCAGGTAGCGGCGCCGGTCGCTCTCGATCAGCGTCACCTCATGGTCCTTGTCGAGCAGCTCCCGGGCCAGGTTCCAACCCACCTTGCCCGCTCCGACGACGATGATGTACATGCTTCTCCCGGCTCCCCTCTAGACCGTCGCCGCGGCGTCGCCGGCCGCCCCGCCGCGTTCGGCCGCCTCGCGCACGGCGCTCTCCAGCATGTCGATCGCGACCCGCGTCGGGCAGACCGTGTTCAGGCCCTGGCGCTGGTACCACTCGGCCCGCAGCGGGTCGAGCACGCGCGCTATCACCGTCGGCACCTCGTAGCGGCGCTGGGCGATCTGGGCGATGACGATGTTGGTGTTGTCGCCGTCGGTGGAGGCGATGAAGACGTCGGCGTCCCCGATCCCGGCGGCCTCCAGCGCCTCGGCCTCCAGGCCCGCCCCGACCGTGAACTGGCCGCCGAGGTCCTCCCAGCTCTTCTCCAGGCCGACCTCGAGCCGCGCGTGCGACTCCGGGTCCTCATCCAGGCAGGAGACGGTGTGGCCCTCGCGGAGCATCGCCCGCGCCACCGAGGAGCCGACGCGGCCGCAGCCGACGATCAAAACGAACATGGGAGCGGATACTAGTCTCCTGGCTCGCGGGCCCTACGACTCCCCAACCGGCTGTTCGGGTTCCGGTGGGGCCGTCAGTAAGACCCGGCAGGGGGCTTTCTTCAGCACGTACTCGGTCGCCGCCCCGATCTCAGCCGGCTTGGCGGCGCCGATGCCGCCGAGCACGCCGCCGCCGCGGATCTTCGTCGGCGGCTCCCCTCCGATCACGATCGCTTCCACGTTGCCGCGCCGCGCCGCCTCGAGGATGCCGGCGCCGACTTTGCGGGCGCGGATCACGTCGGTCGTCACCTCGACGTCCTCGTACTCCTCCCCCACCTCGCGCGCCCGCTGCAGCGCCCGCTGCGCCTGCTCCTCGCGCTCCTTCGGCAGCTTCGCGTCGAGCGGCAAGGTCAGCGGCACCTCGATCACGTAGACGACGTCGAGCCGCGAGGTCCCCTCGTCGCTGTCGCTGTCGCTGTCGGCGTCGGCCGCCGCCAGCCGCCCGGCGGTAGCGACGATGTCGTCGTCGAACTTGGTCCCGAAGACCGGCACGAGGATGTTGCTGAATTCGATCTCCGGCACCTGCTTGGTCAGCGCCCGCTCGGTGACCGAGACCCGCTTGGTCAGCGTCGTCCCCTCGACGACCTTGCGGTAGATGACGTAGAAGGCGAGACCGAAGGCCATCCAGCCAAGACCGACCCAGCGCGCGGTCGAGTGGTAGGCGAGGACGCTGACGAAGGCGAGGCCGCTGAGGACCGCGGCGGCGACCGCCGGCAGCGGCACGGTGGCGACGCCCCAGTGGAACCCCATCGGAATGCGGAACGGCCGTCGTCGGTCGGGATCTTTGACCCGCAAGCGAATTATCGAGAGGTGGGCGATCGTGATCGCCAGGGTCGCCCCGAAGGCGTAGATCGAGGCGAGCAGTTTGACGTTGGTTGGGATGACGAGGCCGATCGCGATGACGCCGCTGATCGCGATCGCGACGTAGGGCGTCGCCGTGCGGCGGTCGAGTTTGCCGAGCCAGCTGGGGATCTGGCGGTTGATCGCCAGCGTGTAGATATGACGGGAGACGCCCAGCATCGAGGTGCTGGCAGCCCAGATCAGCACCGGCGTGGCGATCGCCATCACCAGCCAGCGCATCGTGTCGGCCACCCAGGTCGGGTGGTACTGAGAGACGACGCCGAGCACCGGCTCCTCGACGAATTCGCGTCCCAGTTCGGTGTGGAGGCCACCCGGCCCGCCGACGACCGGCAGCGCCATCAGCGCCACCGCCGCCATCAGCGCGTAGACCAGCGGCACCCCGAGCGCGCCGATGCTGGCAACTCGTTTGAGGTCGTCGCGGCTGACGTCGATGTCCGGCGCCAGGTCAGAGGCGGCCTCGATCCCAGCGTAGGCGAGCATCGCCACAACCGCCGCGTAGACGATGTCCTTGAACGACGGCGAGGTGAAGAGGTTGAGGTGTTCGGTCAGCCGGTCGGGGTGCCAGACGACGAGCACGCCGACGACGATCACCGCCAGCTGCAGGCCGAGGTCGGCTAGAGCGAGGAAGACCAGCGAGGCCTGGCGCTCGCGCCCGGTGACGTTGAGGATGTTGAGGGCGGAGACGAGGACGATCACCGCAGCGGCGATCGCCACCTCCCAGCCGGGGTCGGCGAAGTCCCCCGTCAGCGGCTCCAGGTAGTGGGGAACGGAGATCGCCGCCAGGGCGATCACGATCAGGTAGTCGATCAGGATCGCCCAGCCGGCGATGAAGGCGACCAGCTCGTTGAAGGCGTGGCGGGCGAAGGTCGAGGAGCCGCCGCGCTCGCGGAACATCGCCCCGCCCTCGACGTAGGTGAGCGTGGTGAGGCCGAAGAGGAGGCCGGCGGCGAGGAAGATCAGCGGCGTCAGCCCGAGGCCGCGGTCGGCGACGACGCCGAGCGCGAAGTAGATCGAGAAGCCGACCGCCGAATAGGCGGCGGCGAACAGCCAGGGGACCCCGAGGCCGCGCTCGAGGATCGGCTCGTCGCGCGGCTCCTCGGGGCGGCGCGGGCCGTCGCTCTGGGCGCCTGCCGCCGGCTGACCGTTCCCCCGCCGGTTCTCGCCGTCGCTCATCGCCCCATCCTTGCCCCCGCCCAGAGGCGGCCGATGCCGATGCCGATGAAGGCGAGCCCGATCAGGAAACCGATCGAAGCCGGGCCGCCCCCGTGGGCGAGCGTGCGGACCAGGACCGCGAGACCGAGGGCTATGAAGGCGACGGAGATGGCGCGGACGGCGCCGCGGTAGAGCCGCTGGCTGCTCACAGCGTCGCCTCCGCCAGCGCCGCGCCGGGGATCGCCGGCGGCTTTTCGGTCGGGTCGGAGACGACGATCACCCGGCAGGGCCGCTCGCCGAGGATCGTCTGCAGGGTCTTGTCGTACTGCGGCACGCCGTTGCGGTAGCTGAGGCCGACGACGATCGCCTCCGCCTTGATCTCCGCCGCCTCCTCGGAGACCGCATAGCCGGCCTGGCCGGGCCGCACGCGTGACACGTGCCCGGTCACCCGCTGGCCGCCGATCAGCTTCGCCTCCTCGATCTTGCGCTGCGCCTCGGCTTCCTGGTCGGGCATCTCCGCGTTCAGCGGCAGGTTCGCCGGCACCGTCATCATCGAGTGTACGTGGATGCCGCGGCGTTTCTTGCCGGCGAGCTTGACCGCGGTCGCGACCATCTCGGGCGAGAATTCTTCGTCGTCCTCGAAGGCGACGAGGACGCTTCGGTACTCGACCTCCTCGACCCCGAGCGGCTCGGGCAGCACCACCTTCACCGTCTGGGTCAGGGGCAGGCGCTGGTTGCGGCGGTAGAGGACGTAGACGGCGATGCCGAGCACCATCCAGCCGGTGCCGACGAAGAGCGTGCGCGGGTTCAGCGCCATCACCACGATCCAGGCGGCGAAGGTGCCGAGGCCGCCGAGGACCGCCGTCATCGGCACGTCGAAGCCGAAGGCGCGGACGTTCCCGCGCGGCTTCCAGGTGCGCTCGCGGTCGGGGTGCTTGCGCCGCAGCTGGATCACCGCGACGTGGGCGATCGTGAACGAGAGCATCGCCCCGAACGAGTACATCGTCGCCAGGAAGTCGGTCTGGCCCGGCAGCAGGGTGACGATCGCGATCGCGCTGAAGATGAGGATCGCGATGTAAGGGGTGCGGTACTTGGGGTGGACCTGGCGCAGCCCCTCGGGCAGCTGGCGGTGCTGGCCCATCGAGTAGGTGAGGCGGGAGACGCCGATCAAGCCGGCGTTGGTGGCGATCAGCAGGATCACCGCGGCGAGGACGCCGACGTAGTAGCGGAGGATTTCGGTCGGCCCGCTGGAGAGGCCGAGGTTCTCGACGATGCCGAGGATCGGGTCGTCGGCGAACTTCGAGCCGAGCGCGGTCGAGTACTCGCCACCGTGGTGGACGACCGGCATCGCCGAGAGGGCGACGATCGGGATCAGCAGGTAGAGACCGAGCACCGCGGCGACGACAAGCGCCACGCTGTGCGGGATCGTGCGGGCGGCGTCTTTGGCCTCCTCGGCCATGTTGGAGATCGTCTCGATCCCGGTGTAGGCGATCATCCCGACCGCGATCCCGAGGGCGAAGTCGCTCCAGGTCGGGGCGACGCCGAGGTGGACGTTGTCGACCAGGATCGAGGGGCTGAGGACGAGGACGATGCCGATGCCAACCAGGACGACCTGGGTGGCGAGGTCGGCGATCGCGAGGACGAGGTTGAGTTTCGCCGACTCCTCGGTGCCGCGGACGTTGATCAGGGCGAGGGCGACGATCAGCACCGCGCCGCCGATGATGTCGCCGGGGCTGTCGCCGAGCCAGGGCCAGAAGACCGCCAGGTAGTGGGGCACGAAGAAGGCCGAGATCGCGACCGTGATCGTGTAGTTGAGCATCTGCCCCCAGGCGGCGACGAAGCTGACCAGCTCGTTGAAGGCGTGGCGGGCGAAGCTGGAGGAGCCGCCGGCCTCCGGGAACATCACCGTCGCCTCGGCGTAGGTGGCGGCGGTGGCGGCGAAGATCAGCCCGGAGATGACGAAGGCGATCGGGGTGAGGCCGAGGGCGAAGGCGGCGGTGACGCCGAGGGCGTAGTAGATCGAGGAGCCGACGTTCCCGTAGGCGGCGGAGAAGAGGGCGCCGACTCCGTGGACGCGGCTCAGCGACTCGTCTCTTGGGATTCGCTGGGCCATCTAGACGATTTGCACAGAGGTCACTCAGACCGAATATACGGAGGGGGCGGGCGCCCTCCGCACGTGCCCCCGGCCGAGATCGCCTGATGAAGTGCAGCCGCAGAGGCCGAGGGTGAGCTCGAACTCGGCTCGCAGCATCTCCAGCACCTGGGCGACGCCCTCCCTGCCGGCGGCAGCGAGGCCCCAGAGGGCGGGTCGGCCGACGAGGACCGCGTCGGCGCCGAGGGCGAGCGCGGTGGCGACGTCGACGCCGCGGCGAATGCCGCCGTCGACGAGGAGCGTGACGCGGTTCTCGATCGCATCGGCGATCTCCGGCAGGGCGTCGGCGGTGGCGAGCGAGCGGTCGAGCTGGCGGCCGCCGTGGTTGGAGATGACGACGCCGGCAGCCCCGTGCTCGATCGCGAGCTCGGCGTCCTCAGGGGTGAGGATGCCCTTGACCAGGACCGGGACGCTGCACTCGGAGGCGAGGTCCTCGACGTCGGCCCAGGTGAGGGCGTGGTTCATCAGCGCGAAGGTGTCCTCGATCGAGAGCGACCGCTCGCCGCCGACGGCCGCGGTCAGGCTCGGCGTCCCCAGCTCCTTCGGCAGCGTGAAGCGGTTGCGGCGGTCGCGCTCGCGGTTGCCGCCGGGCGGGGCGTCGGCGGTGACGACGACGGCCTCGAAGCCGGCGTCGATCGCCTCCTCCATCAGCGCCCGGGTCACGCCGGCGTCCTTGAAGGCGTAGAGCTGGAACCAGTGGCGGCCTTCGGGCGCGGCGGCAGCCACCTCCGCGGGGCGGGTCGTCGAGAGGGTCGAGAGGCACATCACCGTGCCCACCTCGGCGGCTCCGGCTGCCATCCCCGCCTCCGCTTCGGGGTGCGCCATCCGCTGGTAGGCGACCGGCGCCGCCAGCACCGGCATCGCGACGGGCTTCCCCAGCACCTCGGTCGCGGTCGAAACCTCGCGTACGTCCTTCAGCACCCGTGGCCGCAGCCGCCAGTGGCCCCAGGCCGCGACGTTCTCCCGCAGCGTGACCTCGTCCCCCGCCCCACCGGCGAAGTAGTCGAGCGGACCCTGCTCGAGCTTCTCGGCGGCGAGCCGCTCGAAGTCGGCGACGTTGATCGGCCCGGTCTCCACGGGCGCGACCCTAGCGCCCCGGAGCGACCCCGGCGCTCAGCGACGACTGTGGTGCGGGCGCGGAATTTTGAAGTGGGCTACGGCGGGCGAGCCGTCGACGTTGCCGGCAAGGTCCACCGCTTTGACCCGGAAGGCGTGCCGGCCCGGCTTCAGGTGCTTGTAGGTGCGCGGCGAGCCGCAGGGCTTGAATTCCCCCTTGTCGAGCTGGCACTGGAAACCCTGCGCCGGCTCCGACGAGGAGAACCAGAACCTGGCGGTGCGGGTGGCGACGCGAAAGACGCTGCGCTCGATCGCGGTTTCAGGCGGCGTGGTGTCGGGAGCGGGCTGCGGAGCGTAGACAGGCTCCGCCATCGAATTCACCGGCGCCAGACAGAGGGCGAGCGCCAGAAGCACCGCAAACCTGATCCCCCACCTCATGGCGCTGCAGCCTACAGGCGGAACGATTCGAGGGCGCAGCCGAACCGCACCAAACCTCCCCCTCTCAGGCATCCCCAGCGAGTCTGTGAAAACCCGTGCTCTACAAGGGTTTTCACAGACTCGTGGAGACGACCGGCCGCTCGTGGAGCTCGATGACGAAGCGGAGGTGGATGCGGGCCGGCAGGCCCCAAAAAGAAAAAGCGAGGAGAGACTTGCGCCTCTCCCCGCTCGGAGTTCGAAGCTAGGGCTGGGCCCTAGAAGTGGACGATCGGGATGATGAGGATGGCGACGATGTTCGCCACCTTGATCATCGGGTTGATCGCCGGGCCGGCGGTGTCCTTGTAGGGATCGCCGACGGTGTCGCCGGTCACCGAGGCGGCGTGGGCCTCGGAGCCCTTGCCGCCGTGGGCACCGTCCTCGATCAGCTTCTTGGCGTTGTCCCAGGCGCCGCCGCCGGCGGTCATCGAGATTGCCGCGAAGAGGCCGACGACGATGACGCCGATCAGCAGGCCGCCGAGCGCGTCGACGCTGAGCAGGCCGACGATCACCGGCACGACGATCGGGATCAGGGCCGGCAGGATCATCTCTTTCTGCGCCGCGGCGGTGACGATCGCGACCGTTTTCCCGTACTCGGGTTTCTCGGTCCCCTCCATGATCCCGGGGTGCTCGCGGAACTGTTTCCGCACCTCCTCGACGACCTGGCCGCCAGCGCGGCCGACCGCCTCGATCGCGAAGGCGGCGAACAGGTAGACCATCATCCCGCCGATGATCAGCCCGATCAGAACGTCGGGGCTGGTCAGGTGGAAAAGACTGTTGAGATCGAAGCCGGACGGGGCTTCGTCAGCCAATTCGCTGCGGAATGCCGCGAACAGCACCAGCGCCGCGAGGGCGGCGGAGCCGATCGCGTAACCCTTGGTCACGGCCTTGGTCGTGTTGCCGACCGCGTCGAGGGGGTCGGTGATATTGCGGACGTCCTCCGGCAGATCCGCCATCTCGGCGATGCCGCCGGCGTTGTCGGTGATCGGACCAAAGGCGTCGAGGGCGACGATCAGGCCGCAGAGCGAGAGCTGGGCGACGACGGCGATGCCGATGCCGTAGATCCCGGCGAGCTCGTTGGCGCCAAGGATCGCCAGGGCGATCACCAGCGCCGGAGCGGCGGTCGACTGGAAGCCCTGGGCGAGCCCCTGGATGATGTTCGTCGCGTGCCCGGTCTCGGAGGCCTGGGCGATCGTCTTAACCGGCCGGAACCGGGTCGACGTATAAAATTCGGTGATCCCGAACAGCAGCGCGGTGACGGCAACTCCGATCACAGCGCAGAGCCAGAGGTCGGTGACGCTTACGGCCTTGGCGGCGGTGTCGGCGAAGCCGAGCCGCACCGGGTCGCTCATCAGCCAATCGGTAATCGGATAGAAGGCCGCGATCGAGAGGATCCCGGAGATCAGCAGGCCGACGTAGAGCGCGCCCTCGACCTTGTCGGTCTTGGTCCGCACGCAGAGGGCGCCGATGATCGAGGCGATGATCGCCACGCCACCGAGTACCAACGGGTAGATCGCGACCTCGCGGGCGTATTCCCCGGTAAAGGTGAGGACGCCGAGCAGCATCACCGCGACCGTCGTGACCGCGTAGGTCTCGAACAGGTCGGCGGCCATGCCGGCGCAGTCGCCGACGTTGTCGCCGACGTTGTCGGCGATCACGGCCGGGTTGCGGGGATCGTCCTCGGGGATCCCCGCCTCGACCTTGCCGACCAGGTCGGCGCCGACGTCGGCGGCCTTGGTGAAAATGCCGCCGCCGAGCCGGGCGAAGACCGAGATCAGCGAGCCACCGAAGCCGAGACCGATCAGCGCGTCGACGGCCTCCTTGTCGCTGGAGCCGGTGAGGACGAGGACGCCGTAGTAGCCGGCGACGCCCAACAGCGCCAGGCCGACCACGAGCAGGCCGGTCACCGAGCCGCCCTTGAAGGCGACGTCGAGGGCCGGCGGCACGCCGCCGCGGGCCGCCTCGGCAACGCGCGCGTTGGACCGCACCGAAACGTTCATCCCGATGAAGCCCGTCGCCCCGGACAAGGTGGCGCCGATGATGAAGCCAATCGCCGTCTTGTAGTCCTGCAGGAGCAGCAGCAGGATCGCAATCGGGACGGCAACCGCGGCAATGATCGTGTACTGGCGGTTCAGGTAGGCCTGGGCGCCTTCCTGGACAGCGCCAGAGATTTCGCGCATCCGGTCGTTGCCCGCTGATTTCGACAGCAGGCGCTGGGTGACGAGAAGTCCGTAGATGACGGCGGCGCCTGCGCAGACAAGCGCGACAACCACGCCGTATTCGGTCAGAAAGTCGGTCAAAGTTCCTTTTCCTCCGGTGGTTTTAGCGGCGCGGGAGTCTATAGACGAAGGCGGCGACGCCGCGCCGACAGGCGCATTTCCCGCTCTGGAAGCTCGATTACCCGAGTCTTGGCACTCGGTTACGCCGACTGCCGAGCTTGCTCGGCGCCCGCGTAGGTCCGCCGCGTCTCCGCCACCGCGTCGCGGTAGACGTCCTCGATCGAGACGCCGTTGTCGAGCGCCTCGCGCGCCCGCTCGGCCCCGTTGCGCTCCGGCAGCGAGATATCGAGCCCTAGCTGCGGCCGCGCCGGCTCGGTCCAGACCAGCACCTGCTCGAGCACCGAGCGCGTCGGCACCTCCTCGCCCCCGGCCCGGAAGTCGATCATCCGCCCACCGGCGCCGTAGCGGATCGCCCGCCAAAGGTTCTCCTCGATCTCGCGATCGGCCAGTGGCGCGCCCTTCCCCTCGTAGCCGTGCTCGTCGTAGTCGAGCGCGGCCTGGGCGATGCAGGCGGCAATCAGCTCCGCCAGCGCGAAGGACTCCTCCCCCCGCGTCTGCGCGTCGCAGATCCGCACCTCGACGGTGCCAAAGCTGTGGTGCGGCCGCACGCTCCACCACAGCTGCGTCGACTCGACCACCGAGCCCGCCCGCTGCAGCGTCTCGATGAAGCGCGCGTAGCTGTCCCAGTCGTAGAACTGCGACGGCACGCCACAGCGCGGGAAGGTGCGGGTGAAGATCTCGCTGCGGACGCTGTGCAGGCCGGAGTCGCGGCGGTCGAGGAAGGGCGAGTTGGCCGAGACCGCGAGCAGCAGTGGCAGCAGCTCGCGCAGCCAGTCGCAGACGGCGATCGCCCGGTCCGCCCCCCGAATCCCCATGTGGAGGTGCAGGCTCCAGGTGTTGTTGCGCTGCGCCACCCAGCCGAGTTCGTGACGGAGCCGGTTGTAGTGCGGGGTGTCGATGATCCGCTGGTCGAGGTAGTTGGCCCACGGGTGCGTCCCCATCGCCCCCAGGGTCAGCCCCATCCCGCCGACCACGTCGAAGAGCCGCGCCCGCCGCTCGCGCTGCCGCTCCACGGCTTCGGCGAACGTCTCCGAGCGCCCCGAGCGGATCTCGATCTCGGAGGCGATCAGCTCCCCCGCCGCCGACTCCGCCAGCACCTCGTCGCGCTGACAGGCGGCCATCACGTCCTCGAAGCGGTGCTCCAGCTCCAGCGTCCGCGGGTCGAGGATCGCGAACTCCTCCTCGAGGCCGATCGTGAAGTCCTGCGAGGACTCGAACTTCTCGCGGGCGAGATCGAGGTCGATGGCCATCGAAGCCGGCTAGGCGAGATAGAAGTAGAGCGCGTAGAGCAGGTCGACCGCGGGGCTGGAGGTGTGGACGGTCACCTCCGGCGGCACCTGCAGCAGCTGCTCGGAGTAGTTGAAGATGATCTTGACGCCGGCTTTGACCAGGCGGTCGGCGACGTCCTGGGCGGCGTCAGCGGGCACCGCCAGCACCCCGACGACGATCTCCTCCTCGGCGACCGCCGCCGGCAGGTCGCCGATGTCGCGCACGCTCAGCTCCCCGATCTCCTTGCCGACGACGGTCGGGTCGGTGTCGAAGATCGCCACCACCTGGAAGCCGTGATCGGCGAAGATCGGCGAGCGGGCGATCGCCTGGCCGAGGTTCCCCGCCCCGAACAAAGCGATGTTGTGCTGGCCGGAGGTGCGGAGGATCTTGCGGATCTCCGAGACCAGCGAGTCGACGTTGTAGCCCACGCCCCGCTTGCCGAACTTGCCGAAACCGGAGAGGTCGCGGCGAATCTGGGTCGGGTTGATGTGGGTGTACTGCGAAAGCTCCTGCGAGGAGATCGTCTCCTGCCCCATCTTCCGCGCCTGCGTCAGCACCTGCAGGTAGCGGGAAAGGCGCGCCGCGACCCCCAGCGACAGCCGCTCCCCTTCGACCGGGAACGCCTCCGCGGCGTCGAACTCCTCGATCACCTCGACCATGCCCCCACAGTATCGAGCCTGGCTTTCACGGCGGCGCGATCGAGGATCAGCTCCGAGACCTCCACCCCGTCGACCTCGACGACGGGGATCCGCTCCAGGTAGCGCCGCAGCAGCAGGTCGTGGCTCTCGACGTCGACCTCGTGCAGCTCGAAGCGGTAGCCCTCCTCGTGGAAGGCGACGATCTGCTCGATCGCTTCCTCGCAGAGATGGCACCCCGGCCGGGAGTAGACGACGACGTTGGCCACGGCTCAGTGGGCGACGGCTGGTTTTGCGCCGCTGGCGAAGGCGTCGTAGCCGAGGTAGTCCGGGTACTCGATCCGGGGCGCGTAGCGGGCGGCGGCTCCGATCATCGCCGCATTGTCGGTGCAGAGGGCGATCGGGACCAGCTTCAGCCGCACCCCCATCTCCTCGCAGAGCGCCGCCACCGCTTCGCGCAGCGGCCCGTTGGCGGCGACGCCGCCGCCGAGCGCGACCGCCTCCCAATCGCCCTTCTTCAGCGCCCGTTTCAGCTTCGTCCGCAACTGCTCGACGACCGCGGCCTGGAAGGAAGCGGCGAGGTCGGCGCGGCGCTCCTGCACGCCTTCGGGGCCGAGTTCCCGGCAGCGATAGAGGACCGCCGTCTTCAGGCCGCTGAAGCTGAAATTCAGCCCGGGATCGCGGGCCATCGCCACCGGCATCTCGAACGCCTCCGGGTCGCCCCCCTCGGCCTCCTTCTGGATCAGCGGCCCGCCGGGGTAACCGAGCCCCAATAGCCGCGCCGACTTGTCGAAGGCCTCGCCAGCGGCGTCGTCGAGCGTCTGGCCGAGCAGCTCGTAGCCCTCGTGGTCGCGCACCCCCGCCAGCATCGTGTGACCGCCGCTGGCGATCAGGCAGAGGAAGGGCGGCTCCAGCGGCTCGGGCTCGAGGAAGTTGGCGGCGACGTGACCCTGCAGGTGGTCGACCGGGATCAGCGGCAGCCGCCGCGCGGCGGCGATCCCCTTGGCGGCGCTGATCCCGACCAGCAGCGCCCCGATCAGCCCCGGCCCCGCGGTGGCGGCGACCGCCTCGACGTCGTCCAGCGTTACCCCCGCCTCCTGCAGCGCCGCTTCGACCACCGGCTCGACCAGCTCCAGGTGGTGGCGCGCCGCTACCTCCGGCACGACGCCACCGAAGCCTTCGTGCGCTTTCGCCTGTGAGGAGATGACGTTGCTGAGGATGCGCGGGCCGTCGAGGATGGCGGCGCAGGTGTCGTCGCAGGAGGTCTCGATCGCCAGCAACAGGTCAGCCATCAGCCAAGCCTCTCAGTCCAACCACTTCAGTCGAGCCACCTCAGTCCAACCACATGATCAAGGCGTCCTCGCCGTTGTCGTGGTAGTAGCGAGGACGGACCCCGGCGGAGCGGAAGCCGAAGCGTTCGTACATGCCGATCGCGCGGTGGTTGGAGACGCGGACCTCGAGCGTGAACGGCAGCTTCCCCTGCGACTCGGAGATCAGGCGCCGCATCAGCTGCCCGGCGACGCCGCCGCCGCGGCGCTCGGGCGCGACCGCGATGTTCATCAGGTGCCAGACCTGGTCGTAGCGCGAGCAAATGACATAGCCCAGTAGTTCGTCGCCGGCGCTGGCGGCGAGGCAGATCCCCGAGGGCTTGGAGAGCTCGAGCACGAACATCGCCAGCGACCACGGGGTCGGGAACGAGCGCCGCTCGATCGAGATCACCGCCGGCAGGTCGCTGTAGGCGAGCCTGCGGACCTGGACCTCCTGCTTCAGATCACTGGGCCTTTTGGAAAGCGTCTCGCTCACGCCACCGCTCCGCATCGGGGGGTCTGAGATAGATCGGGGCGAGCCCGTCGCGGTCCTCTTCGCCCGCCGCTGCCGCCGCCAGCGCGCAGAGGTGCCGGCCGGCGACCCGGTGGACGGGATCGGAATCGTCCGCTATGCGGACGCCGTCTCGGGCCAGCTCTGCTCGAAATCGTACCGCCCCCGAACCGGCAACCGCCGGAGTTTCCTCGAGCTCACCGACCCGCTCGGCCAACTCCTCGGGCCGGTAGACGGCCGGCTCCCAGAGCCGCCTCCCGTCCGCCCCGTACAGCGCCGCGAAGACCTCGCCGCGCCAGCCGTCGAGCACCGCCAGCGCCGAGCTGTTCCTTTTGGTCGCTATGTCGCCAGAAGGAACAGACGAAACGGTGGCCTCCTGGATCCCCCGCGCCAGCACGTCGAGCGTGCAGACCCCGCGCGCCGGCAGCCCGAGGCTGACGCCGAGGCCGCGCGCGGTGGCAATCCCGATCCGCACCCCGGTGAAGGTGCCCGGCCCGAGCCCGACCGCGAGCAGGTCGACGGCCTCCCAGCCGCCGGCCGCGGTAGCCGCCTTCTCGACCTCCGCCAAGAGCCCGGTCGAGTGCAGGGGCCTGCCTTGCGGGGAGAGGCCCAGCTGCGACTCGTGCAGGACCTCGCCGTCGCGCCAGGCGCAGGCGACGGTGTCGACCGTCGCGGTATCGAAGCCGACGACGATCAGCGCCGCGCTACCCCGTGACCCGGAAAGCCCAGGAGCCGACTTTCTTGCCCTTGACGAACCAGCTGACGACGTGCCTGCCGACGATCGTCGAGGTGATCTTGTTCACGTAGAGCGTCCCCTGTTCGGCTTCCTGAGCCTGGGCACAGAGGTTTTTGCCGCTCGGGAACTTGACGCACACGGTGTAGGTGACGGTGCCGTTGAGGCTTTTGAAGAAGGCGCCCTTCTTCGCCTTCTTCGGGCAGGAGTGAGAGGGCTTGGCGTTACGGGAGACCCCACATCCGACGTAGTGCTTGTAGGCGGCTGCGCCGGCCGTGGCGGGCACCGCGGTCGCCAGCAATCCGCTCACCAGCACCAGGGCCGCAAGCGTCTTCAGTCCCTTCATCCGTCCTTGCCTTTCTGGTTCGAAAAATTCCGAGCGTCGATGCTACAAGTTGGGCTCGCCTCTACCCGAACACCGTCCAGCCGCGTTGGATGCGTTGCCGGGGCGCTTTCCCCTGCGCTCCTACCCTTCCCAATCGACTTCTATCCGCCGCCGCTCCTCGCTCACATGGGCGAGGCGGACCCTGATCGCAGGGCGTCCGAGGTACTCGGAGCCGGCGTCCGGCCACTCGACGAAGGCGACTCCCTGGGGGTCGAGGTAGTCGTCGAGCAGGGCCGGGTCCTCCCCCTCGAGGTCGGCGAGCCGGTAGAGGTCGAGGTGAGAGATCGGCAGGCGGCCGCCCGCGTAGCGCTGGCCGATCGTGAAGGTGGGCGAGGTCACCGGGTCGGTGACGCCGAGGGCGCGGCAGGCGCCGCGGATCAGCGTCGTCTTGCCCGAGCCGAGGTCACCGGAGAGGACGACGACGTCGCCGGGCCGCAACCGCTCGGCGATCCGCGCGCCGAGCTCCTCGGTCTCCCCGGCACTGCCCGACTCGATGACCTCGGCGCTCGTCATCCGAAGAAGCCGAGCTGGTCGGTCGGCGGCGGCGGAGTTGAGCCGCCTTCTTCCTCGGCCTCGGCCAGTTCCTCAGGCGTGGGACCCGGGCTCGGCAGCGGTCGCTGCAGCAGCTCAGGGATTGTCGCGAAGTCGCCCCGCAGCGTCTCCTTCACCGCTGGGGTGCGCAGGGCGGCAGCGGGATGGAAGAGCGGCAGCAGGTAGACCATGCGACCGCCGAGCTCGTGCACCTGCGGGGTGCCGCGGACCTTGGTGATCCCGGTCTGGCTGCCGCTCAGCAGCTTCGTCGCGAAGTTGCCGAGGGTACAGACGACCCGCGGCTCGATCAGCTGCACCTGCTGCCAGAGGTAGGGCTCGCAGGCCTGGATCTCCAGCGGCAGCGGGTCGCGGTTGCCGGGCGGGCGCGACTTGAGGACGTTGGCGATGAAGACGTCCTCGCGCGAGAGGCCGATCTCCTCCAGCATCTGGTTCAGCAGCTGCCCGGCGCGGCCGACGAACGGCAGCCCCTGGCGGTCCTCTTCGGCCCCCGGCGCCTCGCCGACGAACATCAGGTCGGCGTCGGCGTTGCCCGCCCCGAAGACCGCCTTCGTGCGGGTCTCGTGCAGCGGGCATTTTTCGCAGCGCTGCACTTCCTTGTAGAGCTCGACGAGCTTCTCGCGCCGCTCCTCCGCGCTCGGGCTCATGGCTTCTCCCCCAGCGCCCGCCGCTTGCGCGACTCGGCAAGCCGGTCCTGCCGCGCCGCCTCGCGCTCGCGCCGCCGCGATTCGTCCGAGCGCACCTTCGCCCCCCGCGGCTGCCGCCCCGGCGGCGCCACCGTCGAGTAGAGCCGCCGCGTCCGCGCCGAGCCGCACTCCTTGCAGGTGACCTCAGCCCCCGCCCGGACCAGCTCCTCGAACCGAGCCCCGCACTCCTCGCACTCGAACTCGTAGATCGGCATCTGCCGGGATCGTAGTTCCCGCGCCTGCCGTCCACCCGCTTCCAATACCCTGCGGCGATGACGGCAAGGGGGCGCCTGCTGTTTCTCGTCTGCGTCGTCGCCCTGTCGGCGCTGCCGGCAAGCGCGAGCGCAGCCACGGGAAAAGCTGCGGAAGTGAAGCTGAGCAGCTTCGAACTAACCGGGTCGGACGGCTACGAAATCGAGGTCGCCGTCGCGTCGGCAGGGCGCCGTGCACCGATGGCCGAGGTGGACGTCCGGCGCGGGCCGCTGAGCGCCGACTACGCCGTGAAGACCGCTTCCGGGGCGGGGCTGCAGGCGACCTTCGGATCGCTCGGGCAGCTCGACGTCCACTTCGCGCGGCGCGGCAAGAAGGAGGTCCTACGGCCGGAACCGGGCTGCCGCTGGGTGACCGAACACGGCGTCTTCCGCGGCTCGTTCCACTTCGCCGGCGAGGACGGCTACGTCTCCGCCGAAGCGACCGACCCCGCGGGCGAAGTGCTCCGGCTCCCGAATGGCTTCTGCGGCTTGGGCGACGACCGCCGCGCCCGTCCCTCGATCCCGGGGCTGCTGAGCGAGACGGTCCTCGCGGCCCGGTCGACTCGCGGTGGACGCGAGGTCACCTTCGAGGCCTCGCATCTGGAATCGGTGCGAGTGACGCTGTTCCACGCCTCGCTGCGCGAACGCGCCGAAGGGATGACGATCACCAGAACCGCCCATGCCCAGGGACCCAAATCGTCCTTCTCCAGCGCGGGAAGCGCGAAAGCGACGGTCGCCCCTCCCAGCCCGTTCGAGGGCAGCGCTCGATTCCGTGACCCCGCTGGGGGCCCGCCGTCCTGGACCGGCTCCCTCTCCGTCTCGTTCCTGGGCGCCCCGGAAACCGCCCTTGCCGGCGAAGGCTTCACCGCCCGGCTCTGTCCGCGGTCGCCGATCCTCAGCGTCTGCCTGCGTTAGCCAGCCCGCTACCAGTACTACTAAGCGCTACTAAGCGACCGATCCCCTCATCGCTTTTAGTGACAACTTCCTTCACGGATTCTTGACACGCACGACCGGCGGTGACAGCCTTCGCCGGTCAATTCACCCAAAGGGGAGTTTCTCTTGAAAATCAAGTCTCTCGTCAGTGTGGCTCTTGCCGTGCTGGCACTCACGTGGGCTCTGGCCGTTCCGGCGATCGCGGCGGTGAAGCTGCCGATTGAAACCGCCGCCAACAAGGCGTTCATCTTCGCCAAACACACCTGCGCCCACGACCAGAGCTGTGTCCGCTACGGCGTCACCAACTGCCGCCGTCAGAGCCTCCACGTCGTCCTCTGCCGGATCTTCGACGAACGGGACACGGAAGCTCAGGGCCGCTACCACTGCACCAAACTGGTCCGCGTCGCCCTCGACCCCGTCACCTACCGGATAGTCATCACCGGCCAGGGCGAATGGCAGTGCTGAAGCAACCCTAATGGACTGAGGAGACGTGGGAGCCGCTACGGCAGCGGCTCCCACTCCCAGCCCTTGGCGCTGGCGAGGCTCTCCTCGTTGAGATAGCGGCGGAATTCGTCGAGCTCGGCTGGCTCGACGCTGTAGACGTGCTCGGGCTCGGGGAAGTGGCGGGTGCGGACCTCGTCGCGGTAGCGCTCGACGGCGGCGACCATCGTCTCGTGGACGTCGGCGTAGCGTTTGACGAACTTCGCCATGTGGCCGGTGGTGATCCCCAGCAGGTCGTGAAAGACGAGGACCTGGCCGGAGGTCCCCGGGCCGGCGCCGATCCCGATCGTCGGCACCTCGAGCCGTTTGACGATTTCGTCGGTGATCGCCGAGGGGACCGCCTCGATCACGATCGAGAAGCAGCCGACCGACTGCAGGGCGAGGCAGTCCTCGAGCAGTTTGATCGCGCTCTTCGCGTTCTTGCCCTGGGCTTTATAACCGCCGAGGGCGGTTGCAGTCTGCGGGGTGAGGCCGACGTGGCCCATCACCGGGATGCCGGACTGGACGATCGCCCGGGCGCGCTCGACGATGACGCCGCCGGCCTCGAGCTTGACCACCTGGCAACCGGTCTCCTTGACCAGCCGCTGGGCGCTGCGGATCGCTTCCTCGTTGCTCGCCTCGTAGCTGCCCATCGGCATGTCGCCGACCATCAGCGGCGTCTTCAGGCCACGGCGGACGGCCTTGCCGAGGACCAGCATCTCCTCCATCGAGACCAGCTTCGTGTCGGGGTAGCCGAGGACGACGTTGGCGGCGGAGTCGCCGACCAGGACGACGTCGACGCCGGCGGCCTCGGCCACGGTCGCCGAGGGGTAGTCGTAGGCGGTGACCATGACGATCGGTTCGCCGTTCGCCTTCATCTCGTCGAGGCGCGGCAGGCCGACGGGGCGGCGGTCGCCGCTCTGCGGGGCGGTGTGGGAGCGGCCTCCAGAGCTCATTTGAGCAGCACCTCCGGGTGGCTGTCGATCGCGATCGCCTTGTTGTCGTCGTCGACGTGGACGACGACCGGGTCGTAACGCTCGAGGTCGGCCTCGTCATAGGCGCCGAACGAGGCGACGATGATCTTGTGGCCGGGCTCGACCAGGTGGGCGGCAGCGCCGTTCACCTGCATCGTCCCCGAGCCTGGCTCGCCGTCGATCACGTAGGTGACGAAGCGAGAGCCGTTGTCGACGTCCCAGACGTGGACCTGCTCGTTGGTGATCAGGTCGGCACCGGCCATCAGCTCGGTGTCGATCGTGATGCTGCCGATGTAGTCGACGTCGCAGTCGGTCACCGTCGCCCGGTGGATCTTCGACTTCAGCATCTGTCTTTGCACTGTCTCCCCTTTCGCGGGCTGGTGATTCCGACTGCTAGTCGGCGTTGGTTGGGTGAATCAAGACGTTGTCGATCAGGCGCGCGGAGCCGACGGGGGCAGCGACGAGGACGAGGACCGGGCGGTCCTCGAGCGCGTGCACCGGCTCCAGCGTCTCGGCGTCGCGCGCCTCCAGGTACTCGGGCTCGATCCCGGCGGCGGCGAGCTCGCGGCGCGCGGCCTCGAGGCCGATGCCGAGGCCGCCCTGCGCCGCGCCGCGCTCGGCGGCGCCAAGGGCGCGGGAGAGCGCCGTGGCGCGCTCACGGTCCTCGGGACTCAGATAGGCGTTGCGCGAGCTCATCGCCAGGCCGTCGGGCTCGCGCACGGTTGGCAGCACCTCGATCCGCACCGGGAAGTCGAGGTCGCGGACCATGCGGCGGATCACGACGGCCTGCTGGGCGTCCTTCTGGCCGAAGTAGGCGACGTCGGGATCGACGAGGTTGAAGAGCTTGGCGACGACGGTGGTGACGCCGCGGAAGTGCTCGGGACCGCGGCGGGACGGGTCGCCGTCGAGGACGTTGGTGAGCGGACCGGTCACTTCGACATAGGTGGCTATGCCGTTTGGACCATCGGGGTAGACCTCCTCGACCGCGGGCGCGAAGACGACGTCGGCGCCGGCCTCGCCGGCGAGGCGCAGGTCGCGCTCCTCGTCGCGCGGGTAGCGCTCCAGGTCCTCGCCGGCGCCGAACTGGGTCGGGTTGACGAAGAGGCTCATCACCACCAGGTCGCACTCGGCCCGGGCGGCGCGGATCAGCGACAGGTGCCCCTCGTGCAGGTAGCCCATCGTCGGCACCAGGCCGATCGTCCGCCCTTCTCGGCGCGCGCCGTCGACGGCAGCGCGAAGGTCGGCCTTCGTGCGCAGGGCGGGAGCGGCCACGGTTGGACGAGGGTTATCGGCGAGGAGATTCGAGTTCATAGGTCCATGCCCTAGGGGTCACGGCCGTGCAATCAAAATTATAGGCACGCCTTGTGGCGCTTCTGTGACAAATGGCGCAGAAAACCCGCTAGTTGCCGGGGTCCTGGGCGGCGAACTCGATCTTGCGGATCGGCTTCGCCGGGGCACCGGCGGCGATCGTGCCGCCCTCGACGTCGCGGTTGACCACCGAGTTGGCGCCGATCACGCAGCGGTCGCCGACCGCCACGCCGCTGGTGACGGCGCAGTTGACGCCAAACCAGCAGTTGGAGCCGATCCTGACCGGTCCTTTAGAGGTGAAGCCCTGCCAGGTGATCGGCTTGTCCGGGTCGTCGTAGCGGTGCTCGGCGTCGCCGACGAAGCAACCGTTGGCGAACATCGTGTGGTCGCCGATCGTGACGCTCTCGTGGGCGGCGATCATCACGTTGCGGTTGAGGAAGCAGCCCTCGCCGATCTCGATCCGCGCCCCCGGCGCCAGCGTCAGCCAGCAGCCCGGCTCCAGCAAGGTGCCGGCGCCGATCTTCAGCCGCCTCTCGTCGAGCGCCTCCAGCACCTCCCCCTCGACCGGATGGCGGACGAAGAAGCCGCCGCGGGCGGCGTGTCGGTTGATCCGCCACCGCCGCAGCAGCCGGTGGTTGCGCTCATACCAGCGCCGCTTCGCCCACCACAACCGCCACCCGCTCATCGCCACGGCTCAACCCTAGACGTACACTGCGCCGATGGCGGAGCTGCGCGGCGGCATCGATCTCGGCGGCACCAAGATCCAGACGGCGGTGATCGACGGCCAGGGAAAGGTCCGCGGCGAAGCGCGCGAGCCAACGCCGACCCAAGGCGGGCCCGCGGACGTCGCCGCTGCAATGGCGAAGGCGCTGCGCGAAGCGGCCGAAGGCGCCGGCGTGGAGACGAGCGACTTGGCGGGCGTCGGCGTCGGTTCGCCGGGTGATGCGGACGAGAAGACCGGCGTCGTCTCGGCCGCCAGGAACCTCCCCGGCTGGGAGGGCAGCTTTCCGCTGGCGGAGCACCTGAGCGAGACGCTCGGTACCGAGGTGAAGATCGGCAACGACGTCCAGGTCGCGACCGAAGCCGAGTTCCACCTCGGCGCCGGCAAGGAGTTCGGAAGCCTGATCGGGGTCTTCTGGGGGACCGGCGTCGGCGGCGGCCTCGTCCTCGACGGCAAGCCGTGGCTGGGGCGTGGCGCCGCCGGGGAGATCGGCCACATGGTCGTCAAGCGGGGCGGCGCCAAGTGCCCCTGCGGGCGCAAGGGCTGCCTCGAGGCCTACACGGGGCGCAAAGCGATGGAAGAGGAGGCGCGGCGCCGGCACGAAGACGGCGAGAAGACCGACCTCTTCAAGCTGATGGAGAAGCACGAGAAACCGCGCCTCACGAGCGGCATCTGGGAGCGGGCCCTCGACCACGAGGACGAGCTCGCCGAGCAGCTGATCGAGCGGGCGGTCGAGGCCCTCGGCACCGGCATCGCCTCCGCGGTCAACCTGCTCGACGTCGAGGCCGTGATCCTCGGCGGCGGGCTCGGCATCCGCTTCGGCGAGCGCCTGATGGACCCGCTGATGGAGGAGATGAAGAAGCACCTCTTCGTCAACGAACGACCGCCCGCGGTGCGCGTCGCTGCCCTCGGCGATCTAGGCGGCGCCATCGGCGCCTCCCTCCTCGTCTCCCGCTAGACCCTTCCGGACGCCTGGCGCTGGTTGCGGGCGATTGCGTCGACCAGGACTGCGAGCAGCAGGACTCCGCCGGTGACCATGAACTTGACCGCCGAGGAGAGGGCGAGGAGGTCCATGCCGTTGGAGATCGAGCCGATCACCAGCGCACCGAGCAGGGCGGTCCAGACCGAGCCGCGGCCGCCGAAGAGGCTGGTCCCGGCGATCACCGGGCCGGCGATCGCCAGCAGCAGGAGTTCGTTGCCGCCGGAGTTCTGGTTGACCGCGAGCAGGCGCGAGGCGGCCATGATGCCGCCGATTGCCGCCATCGTCCCGGCGATCCCGAAGACCACGACGCGGATGCCGTTGACGCTGATGCCGGCCCGCCGCGCCGCCTCGGCGTTGCCGCCTACGGCGTAGACGTGGCGGCCGAAGCGGGTCATCTTCACCACGTACTCCATGCCGACGACGAAGGCCATCAGGATCAGCACCGCCAGCGGCAGGCCACGGTCGGAGTTGAGCACGGCAATCGCGACGATCACCACCACCGCGACCAGCACGAAGCGGACGATCAGCGCGGTCGGGTTCTGCGTGTCCAGCCCGGCATCGCGCCGGCGTTTGTAGCCGATCGCCAATACCGCTCCGTAGCCGGCGATTGCGATCGCCGCGAAGATCCAGCCGACGGCATCCGAGTAGAAGGTGTTGGCGAGGCCGGTGATCGTCGGATCGGTGAGGTTGATCGACCCGGTCGATCCCAGCACTTGTAACAAGGCCCCCTGCCAGGCCAGCAAGCCCGCCAGGGTGACGACGAAGGACGGCACGCCGAAGCGACTGAAGAGGAATCCCTGCAGCAGGCCGATCGCTAGCCCGACCGCGATCGCGGCGGCGATCGCCAAATACGGGCTCCAGCCGTGCTTGACGTTGAGCACGGCCATGATCGCCGCCGTGAGGCCGCTGACGGCGCCGACCGAGAGGTCGATCTCCCCCAGCAGCAGGACGTAGACGATGCCGACTGAGATCAGCCCGACCGCGGTGATCTGCAGCATCAGGTTGGTCAGGTTCTCGGCAGAGAGGAAGCGTTCGTTTTCGAACTGGAAGATCGCCCAGATCACCGCCAGACCGATGACGACGCGCAGCGAGGCGAGGTCTCCCTGGACGATCCGCCGGATCGCCTCGCGGCGGGTGCTGCTCTCGCCCTTGTCGGCTTCCGCCCCTTGCGCTTCGGCGCTCTCCACGGTCTCGCTCATCGCTCCCCCTCCTCACGTTGCTCTGCGGACAGCTCAGCTCGCTCGGCCCGCTCGGCGTTCCCGTTGCCTTTTTCGCCGGCCCCGGTGATCGCGCCGACGACGTGCTCCTCGGTCGTCTGCTGGGCGTCGAATTCGCCGCCGGCGCGGCCGAGCCGGAGGACGAAGATGCGGTCGGCGACCTCGAAGACGTCGGCGAGGTTGTGGCTGATGATGACGACGCCGAGGTTGCGCTCGCGCAGGCGCCGGATCAGGTTCAGCACCTGCGCGGTCTGGGCGACGCCGAGCGCCGCGGTCGGCTCGTCGAGCAGCACGACTTTCGGTTCCCCCAGCAGCGAGCGGGCCACCGCCACCTGCTGGCGCTGGCCGCCGGAGAGCGTCCCGACCTCGCTGCGCATGCTCGGGATCGTCACCGCCAGGTTCGAGAGCAGTTCGGCGCTCTCGTGCTCCATCTTCGCCTCGTCGAGCTGGCGGGTGGCCCGGCCCGGCCCGGACGAGATCTCCTCGTTGCCGAGGAAGAGGTTGGCGACGACGTCGAGGTTGTCGCAGAGGGCGAGGTCCTGGTAGACGGTCGCGATCCCCAGTTCGGTCGCGTCCTGGGGACGGTGGATGCGGACTTCCTCGCCGTCGAAGCGGATCACGCCTTCGTCGGCTTCGTGGATGCCGGCGATCGCCTTTACCAGCGTCGACTTGCCGGCCCCGTTGTCGCCGACGAGGGCAACCACCTCGCCGGCGTGGACGGCGAAGTCGACCCGGTCCAGAGCTTGGACCGGGCCGAATCGCTTGCTTACTTTCTCCAGCTCCAGTAGCGGAGTGCCGGAGGCCATTCAGATCACCCGGTGATCCCGGCTTCTTTGCAGGCCGTCTGGAAGGCGCTGGTGCACAGTTCCTTCGCGGTGACGAACCCGTCGGCCACCACCGTGCTCTTGACGTTTTCTTTCGTCACGGCGATCGGCTTCAGCAGCAGCGCCGGAACTTTGCCCTTGCCGTTGTCGACTTCTTCGGTGACCTTGCCCTGCGGCACTTCTTCGCCTTCGGCGAGGGCGATCGCGATTTCGGCGGTCGCCGTGGCCTCCGGTTCGATTTCCTTGTAGACCGTCATGTACTGCTGGCCGGCGAGGATTCGCTGCAGGCCGGCGACGGTCGCGTCCTGGCCGGTCACCGGCTTTTCGGCCGGGTTGATGCCGGCGCCCTTCATCGCCGCGATCGCGCCGCCGCCGGTGTCGTCGTTGGCGGCGTAGATGCCGGCGAAACCGCTGTTGCCGAGCGCGGTGATCGCCTGCTGCGCCTCGCGCTGGGCGTTTTCAGCGGACCACCCGGGAGTGTCGTATTCCTTGGCGACTTCAACGCCTTCTTTTTCGAAGGCGTTGTGGGCGCCTTTTTTGAACAGAGCCGCGTTCGGGTCGGCCGGGTCGCCGTTGATCATGATGATCGGCCCGCTCGCTTTGCCGTCTTCTTTCAGTTTCTTCGCCAGCGTTTCGCCCTGCAGTTCGCCGACTTTTTCGTTGTCGAAGGAGACGTAGGCGTCGATTTCCCCGTTTTCGATCAGCCGGTCGTAGCTGACCACCGGCACGTTCTGGGCTTTCGCCTTTTCGGCGATCGCCGCTGCCGATTTCGAGTCCATCGGGTCGACGACGAGGACTTCGGCGCCCTGCGTCAGCGCCGCTTCGGCCTGGCTCTGCTGCTTGGAGGCGTCACCGCCAGCGTTGTTGTAGAGGACTTCGCATTCTTCGCACTTTTCTTCGACCGCTTTTTCGAAGTCGGGCTTGTCGTCCGATTCGTAGCGGGGCGTTTCGTTTTCCGGCAGCAGGAGGGCGATCTTCGGCCCACCACCTCCGCCACCGCCGCCGCAACCGGCAACCAGGAGTCCAATTGCCAGCAGCGCGCATCCGAGCACCGCCAGTCGTCGCAACAACACTGAATGGGACATGGCCCTCCTCCTCGGGGATTTGGCATTGGACCACTACCCCTTTGCGGACACTTCATTCACCTTCCTGTCACCCGCAGGAAGATGCTGGCCGCTGGGCAGTATGCGTGTGTGAGACCTTGGCCTAAGCGGCCACAGGCTCGCGCCTGCGGCGCTTCGGCTTCGCCGGCTCGACCAGCTCGGCGAGGAAGCGGCCGGTGTATGAGCCCGGGGCCGCGGCAACCTGCTCGGGGGTGCCGGTGGCGACGATCTCGCCGCCGTTTTCGCCCCCCTCGGGCCCGAGGTCGACCAGCCAGTCGGCGGTCTTGATCACGTCGAGGTTGTGCTCGATCACGACCACCGTGTTGCCGGCGTCGACGAGGCGGCCGAGCACGTCGAGCAGCCGCTGCACGTCCGCGAAGTGCAGCCCGGTGGTCGGCTCGTCGAGGATGTAGAGGGTGTCGCCAGTGGCGACTTTGGAGAGCTCGGTCGCCAGCTTCACCCGCTGGGCCTCACCGCCGGAGAGCGTCGTCGCCGGCTGACCGAGGCGGATGTAGCCGAGGCCGACGTCGTTGAGGGTGCGCAGGCGGCGGGCGATCTTCGGCACGTTCTCGAAGAACCCGACCGCCTCCTCGACCGACATCTCCAGCACGTCGGCGATGTTCTTGCCTTTGAAGCGGACCTCGAGCGTCTCGCGGTTGTAGCGCTTGCCGTGGCACTGCTCGCAGGGCACGTAGACGTCGGGCAGGAAGTGCATCTCGATCTTGATCTGGCCGTCGCCCTTGCAGACCTCGCAGCGGCCGCCCTTGACGTTGAAGCTGAAGCGGCCGGGCTTGTAGCCGCGCGCCCGCGCCTCCTGGGTCTGGGTGAAGAGGGCGCGGATGTGGTCGAAGACGCCGGTGTAGGTGGCCGGGTTCGAGCGCGGCGTGCGCCCGATCGGCGACTGGTCGATGTTGATG
Organism: Solirubrobacterales bacterium; assembly: GCA_051954115.1. Lineage (GTDB taxonomy): Bacteria > Actinomycetota > Thermoleophilia > Solirubrobacterales > 70-9 > VAYN01. The sequence continues at coordinate 27,451 of JBQCIB010000009.1, forward strand.
ATCTTGTCGATCTGGCCGAGGCCGTCGATGCCGTCGTGCGCCCCGGGTCGCAGCTTCGCCTGGTGCAGGCGGTTGGCGACCGCGTGGTGGAGCGTCTCGTTGACCAGCGTCGACTTGCCCGAGCCGGAGACGCCGGTGACACAGCAGAAGACGCCGAGCGGGATCTCCACGTCGACGTCCTTGAGGTTGTGTTCGCGGGCGCCGCGGACGATCAGCTCGCCGACCGATTTCCGCCGCTCCTCGGGCACCTCGATCTTTTTCTTGCCGGAGAGGTACTGGCCGGTCAGGGAGGCCGGGTCCTTCGAGACTTCCTCCGGCGTTCCCGCGGAGATCACGTGGCCGCCGTGCTCGCCTGCGCCGGGGCCGAGGTCGACGAGGTGGTCGGCGGCCAGCATCGTCCCCTCGTCGTGCTCGACGACGATCACGGTGTTGCCGAGGTCGCGGAGACGGTCGAGGGTGGCGATCAGCTTCTCGTTGTCGCGCTGGTGGAGGCCGATCGAGGGCTCGTCGAGCACGTACATCACCCCTACGAGGTGGGAGCCGATCTGGGTCGCCAGGCGGATCCTCTGCGCCTCGCCGCCGGAGAGGGTCCGCGCCGAGCGCGAGAGCGAGAGGTAGCCGATGCCGACGTTCTCGAGGAAGGAGAGGCGCTCGGTGATCTCGCGCACGATCAGCCGCGCGATCGCCCGCTCGGTCTCGGTCATCTCCAGGTTGCGGATCCACTCGGAGGCCGCGTGGGCGGAGAGGTCGCTGTACTCGGCGATGCTGAGCCCGCCCACCTTGACCGCGAGGCTCTCCGGCCGCAGTCGCGCGCCCTTGCAGGCCGGGCAGGGCTGCTCGGCCATGTAGCCCTCGATCCGCTCACGATTCGACTCCGAGTCGGTCTCTTCGTAGCGGCGCTGCAAGTGGTTGACGATCCCCTCGAACCGCACCCGGTAGGAGCGACGGCGCCCGAAGCGGTTGGTGTAGGAGACGTGATGGCGCTCGTCGCCGGTCCCGTAGAGGAAGACCTCCTTCTCGGACTGCTTCAGCTTCGCCCAGGGCTTGTCGACGTCTACGTCGTAGCTCTCGGCGACCGAGGCGATCAGCCGCCGCCAGTAGGCGGTGACGCCGCGGTTCCAGGGCTGCAGCGCCCCCTCGGCCAGCGAGAGGGTCGGGTCGGGGACGACCAGCTCGGGGTCGATCACTCGCTGGAAGCCGAGGCCGTGGCAGCGGTCGCAGGCGCCGTGGGGCGAGTTGAAGGAGAAGATCCGCGGCTCCAGCTCGGGGATCGAGGTGCCGCAGTTGAGGCAGGCGAACTGCTCGGAGAAAAGCATCGTCCCGCCCGGGTGCTCGGCGTCCTTGCTGCCGGCAGCGCCTTTGCCCTCGACGATTTCGACTTCGACCAGGCCGGCGGCCAGGCCGGAGGCCGCTTCGACCGACTCCGAGAGGCGCCGCCGCAGCTCCGGTTTCATCACCAGGCGATCGACGACGATCGAGATGTCGTGTTTGTACTTCTTGTCGAGCTCGATCTCCTCGTCGAGCCGGCGCAGCTCGCCGTCGATCTGGGCCCGCGAGTAGCCCTCGAGCCGCATCTGGTCGAGCAATTTCCCGTACTCGCCTTTGCGGCCGCGGACGATCGGCGCCATCACCATGAATTTGGTCCCGTCCTCCAGCGTCATCAGCCGGTCGACGATCTGCTCCTGGGTCTGGCCGGTGATCTCGTCGCCGCACTCGGGGCAGTGGGGGGTGCCGATCCGCGCCCAGAGCAGCCGCAGGTAGTCGTAGATCTCGGTCACGGTCCCCACGGTCGAGCGCGGGTTGCGCGAGGTCGTCTTCTGGTCGATCGAGATCGCCGGCGAAAGCCCCTCGATCGAGTCGACGTCGGGCTTCTCCATCAGCCCGAGGAACTGCCGCGCATAAGCCGAGAGCGACTCCACGTAGCGCCGCTGCCCCTCGGCGTAGATCGTGTCGAAGGCAAGGCTCGACTTCCCCGACCCGGAGAGGCCGGTGATGACGATCAGTGCGTCCCGGGGCAGCTCGACGTCGACGTCCTTGAGGTTGTGCTCCCGGGCCCCGGAGATGACGATGCGATCAGAGGCAGCCACTCCTCTCAATTCTACGCAGGCGAACAGATGTTCCCTAAGGGCGAATCGGGTGACTCCGACGACTTATCCCGGTATGCGGGAAGAAATGCGTTCGGTCAGCTCAGGGCCGCCGCGAGCCGGCGCCGGTAGGCGCGGGCGGTGGGGTCGGTGGGGTCGAGGTCGCTGAGGATGCCGACGATCGCGCGGCGGATCAGGTCGCGTGCTTCGTCGGGCTCGAGCTCGCCGGAGCCATCGTTGCGGGACGAGGCCCCTTCGAGCGCCTGCAGGAGGCCGTCGAGGCCCGCTTCGCGTTCACCGCGGTTGAGGGCGGCGAAGGCGTCGGCGCCGATCCCGGCACGGGCGAGGCGGACGCGGGCCGCTATCCCGGCAGCGGCGAAGTCGTCTTCGTGGCCGGCAACCGCCTCCAGCGCCTCGTCTTCCGCCCCCCGCTCGAGGCGGGCCTTGGCAAGGGCGACGGCGATATCCGACCGTCCGGGCTCCAGTTCGGCCGCCTCGCGCAAGGAGAGCTCGTCCCCGGCCGCCAACAGATCGTCGGCTTGCGAGGGCACGAGCTTGTCGAAGAAGGCCTCGACCCGCGGCGGCGGCAGCGCGCCGGTGAATTCGTCGACGATCTCGCCGTCACGGAAGGCCTTGACCGCGGGGATGCCCTGCACCCGGTAGAGCGCCGCCAGCCGCTGGTGGGCGTCGACGTCGACCTCGACCAGCTCCACCTTCCCCCGCCGCGCCGCAGCAGCCGCCTCCAGCGCGGGGCTCAACGCCTTGCACGGGCCGCACCAGTCCGCCCAGAAATCGACCACGACCGGCAGCTCGTGCGAACGCTGAAGTACCAGCTGATCGAAGGTCTCTTCAGTGGCTTGGACGGACACCTTTCGAGCTTAAAGCGGGAATCGCTTCCAGCATCCCCACATTTGACCGTGCGAGTGACGACTTGCGCAGCTAGAAAATGTCAGCCCTACGTGCCCGCGGTCATCCCTTCCAGGTCGCGCCGCAGCTCCCGCAGCTCGTCCCGGATCCGGCCCGCCTCCTCGAAGCGCAGGTCGTCGGCCGCCGCCAGCATCTCCTCCTCCAAGGCCACGATCGTCTTTTCCAGCTCTTCCGGCGAGGCGAATTCCTCGGCCCGCTTGCGCCGCCGTTTGCGCGGCGCCCGGTCCTCCATGGCCAGGAACTCGGCCATCTCGGAGATCCCTTTGCGCACGGTCTCCGGCGTGATCCCGTGCTCCTCGTTGTAAGCGAGCTGGATCGCCCGGCGGCGGTCGGTCTCGCGCATCGCCGCCCGCATCGCCTCGGTCTCCTTGTCGGCGTACATCACCACCCGCCCGTTGACGTTCCGCGCCGCCCGGCCGATCGTCTGCACGAGGCTGGTCTCGCCGCGGAGGAAACCCTCCTTGTCGGCGTCGAGGATCGCCACCAGCGAGACCTCGGGCAGGTCGAGCCCCTCGCGCAAGAGGTTGACGCCGACCAGCACGTCGTACTCTCCCAGCCGCAGGTCGCGGATGATCTGGATCCGTTCCAGCGTGTCGACCTCCGAGTGCAGATACCGGACCTTCACTCCGTACTCCAGGAGGTAGGCGGTCAGGTCCTCGGCCATCTTCTTGGTCAGGGTGGTGACGAGGGTGCGCTCCTTGTTCGCCGCCACCCGCTTGACCTCGTTCATCAGGTCGTCGATCTGGTTCTTCGTCTCGCGCAACTCGATCTCGGGGTCGACGATCCCGGTCGGGCGGACGATCTGCTCGACGGTGCGGCTGGATTCGGCCTTCTCGAACGGCCCCGGCGTCGCCGAGACCATCACCAGCTGGTTCACCCGGGCGAGGAACTCGTCGAATTTGAGCGGCCGGTTGTCCATCGCCGAAGGCAGCCGGAACCCGTAGTCGACCAGCGACCGCTTGCGGGACTGGTCGCCCTCGTACATGCCGCCGATCTGCGGGATCGTCTGGTGGGACTCGTCGACGAAGACGACGAAGTCGTCGGAGAAGTAATCGATGAGGGTGTGCGGGGGACTTCCGGCGGGGCGCCCGTCGAGGATCCGCGAGTAGTTCTCGATCCCCGAGGTGAAGCCGAGCTCCTTGATCATCTCCAGGTCGTACATCGTCCGCTGCCGCAGCCGGTGCGCCTCCAGCTGCTTGCCTTCCTTTTCCAGTTCGGCGCTCCGCCATTCCAGTTCGGCGCGGATCTCGTCGACGGCGCGGTCAACCGTCTCGTCTTTGGTCACGTAGTGCGACGCCGGCCAGACCGAGACGTGGTCGATCACGTCGAGCACCTCGCCGGTCAGCGGGTCGAAGTGCTGGATCCCCTCGATCTCGTCGCCGAAAAGGGCGATCCGATAGGCCGACTCGGCGTAGGAGGGCATGATCTCCAGCACCTCGCCGCGAACCCGGAAGGCGCCGCGGCCGAGCACCTGGTCATTGCGCTGGTACTGCATCTTCACCAGCTTGCGCAGCACCTCGTCGCGGTCGATCTCCGCCCCGACCTTGAACAGCTGCATTTTTTCGTTGTAGACCTGGGGCGAGCCGATCCCATAGATGCAGGAGACCGAGGCGACGATGATCACGTCGCGCCGGGCGAACAGCGCCGCGGTGGCGGCGTGCCGCAGGCGGTCGATCTCGTCGTTGATCGAGGAGTCCTTCTCGATGTAGAGGTCCTGAGCCGGGACGTAGGCCTCCGGCTGATAGTAGTCGTAGTAGGAGACGAAGTACTCGACCGAGTTCTCGGGGAAGAACTCGCGGAACTCGTTGCAGAGCTGCGCGGCAAGCGTCTTGTTGTGCGCGATCACCAGCGAGGGCCGTTGCACCTCGGCGATCGTCGCCGCCATCGTGAAGGTCTTGCCGGTGCCGGTGGCGCCGAGCAAGGTCTGGAAGCGGTCGCCCTCGCGCAGCCCCTCCGCCAGCCCCGCGATCGCCTTCGGTTGGTCCGCCGTCGGTGAGTAGGCGGGATTCAGCTTGAACTCCGGCACGAAGGTCAAAATAGCGGGGGTCGTCATTCGGCTGTTCCTTCTGGCTGCACAACGACCGAAAGGAACAGCGGAATGGGAGACTTCTTCCTGTGAGACTCTCGCGGGCGGCTTTGACCGCTTTCTTCACCTTCACTGGAACGATGCATTTCCTGCGGCCGCGCTTCTTCGAAGCGATCGTGCCGCCGGTAATCGAGGCCCAGAAGCAGGAGGTCGTCGCGATCAGCGGCGCCGCCGAGATCGCCGGTGCGGCGATGGTCCTCCACCCCGCCTCACGCCGGCTCGGCCGCTGGTGGCTGCTGGCGCTATTGGTCGCGGTCTTCCCGGCCAACGTCCACATGGCGGTCAACCCCGAGCAGATCCGCGGGCTCGACATGCGCAGGTTCCCGCGCTGGGCACTGTGGGCGCGTTTACCGCTGCAACCTCTGGCAATGCTTTGGGTCTGGCAGGCGACCCGGCGATAGCTGCGAATAGAGTGCAGGAATGGATAAACGCGATCGATTCGCCGTAAACCTCCGCCGGGCCCGCGAAGCGGCCGGCGTCTCGCAGGAAGAGCTGGCCGAGCGCTGCGAAGTCCACCGCACCGAGATCTCCCTGCTCGAGCGCGGCGGCCGCGAACCGCGCCTGGGGACGATGGTCAAGCTGGCGACTGCTCTCGGCACCACTGCCGAAGCGCTGTGCGAGGGCATCGGCTGGGACTCGAAGAAGCGCGACTACAAGATCGACGAGCCAAGCTAGGAAGCGGGTGCCCTGCTCACGGCAGGAAGCGTTCGATGATGCTTCCGGCGGGGCCCAGGAATCCTTCGACGTTGGCTAGGAGCTGTTTCGCGTTTTGGAGGATTTCGATGGCTTCTTTGAGGGGGATGTGTTGGAGGGTCTCGCGTAGGGGGACGGCGAGGATCGGGCTGAGGGCGCCGGCTTCTTCGGCGTCGTCGACTGCGCGTAGGAGCCCGGCGCGGATCGCCTTTGCCAGCTTCGCGTCGTCGATCCCGTACTTTTCGGCGAAGCGTTTGCGGGCCTCGGGAGTCGCCAGCGCCCGCGCCAGCGCCTCGCGCGAAACCCCGAGCTTGCAGGCGGCGCCGTCGAGAGCGGAGGTCGTGAACTGGTTGGCGATTTCAGCCAGACTCTGCGGGTTGCTCCAGGGGCGGGGCTTGCAGGGGTCCTGCACCTTCTCCGGCTCGTAAGAGGAGCCGCCGGCCGCGAGGTAGGCGCCGACCAGCACCAGCGAGGCGACGATCGCGCCGACCACCAGCACTCTTCCCCTCACAGCTCCACCTCTTTCGAGAGCGCGATCGGGAACAAGGCGATCAGCCCCAAGATTGCCGCCAAAATAAAGGAGGTGCTGAAGGCATGGGTGGCGCCGCGGTCGAGCTGGTCCTGCAGTTCGCTCTGCAGCTCCTGGACTTCGGCTCGCTCCGCCGGGTCTTCGGGCAGCGGTTCGAAGGCCGGGCCGATCGTCGGCACCTTCCCGCGCTCTTCTTCCATTCGCTCGCTGACCTTTTCGGCGAGGTCCAGCTTCAACAGCGGGTTGACCGGGGAGTCGAGGATCACCGCGGTGCCGGCGTTGATCGCGTCGTGGCGCTGCTGGTCGATTTCGTGGGTGAAGATCGGCGTCAGGGCCAAGAGGCCGATCACGACCCCGGCGTGGCGGGCGGAGATCGTCCAGCCGCCGTGGATCGCCTGCGGGGCTCGGCCGCCGAGCGCCGTCTCGGTCAGCGCCGAGAGGACCAGCGAGAGGCCGACCCCGACCAGGATCTGCGGCGGGACGGTCAGCGCGATCGTCGCCTTCGGCAGGAAGGCGAGCCCCGCCAGGCCGCCGGATACGAGGATCGCTCCAGCCGCGGCGCGGGAGCGGGCGTCGGGCACCATCTCGGCCAGCTTGCCGCCGCCGATCGCCGCCAGCGGCATCACCGAGACGACGATCGCAGCGGTGATCGGGCTGAGGCGCCAGCCTTCGATCAGCAGCAGGACGAGCAGGAAGAGCGCCGCCGCGATCGCCGCCGAGACCATCGCCAGAGCCAGGTTCGCCCAGAGGTGCGGGCGCCCGGTGCGGCGCAGCTCCGGCTCGATCACCCCGGTCGCCGCCTCGTGTTTGGCGACCGCCAGGATCGGCACCGCGGCCGCCAGGGCCACCGGCACCTGCAGGAGGAAGATCGACTGCCAGGAGACGAGCTCGGTCAGGACACCGCCAAGGGCCGGGCCGAGGGCGGCGCCGGTCGCCCCCGCCGCCGCCCAGACCGTCGCCGCCCGCTGCTCCGAGCCGACCGTCGCCGGCAGCAGCTCCAGCGAGGCGGTCACCGCGGCGGCGCCGCCGAGCGCCTGCACGCAGCGGGCGACGATCAGGGTCGAGAGCTGGTCGGAAAGGCCGCAGGCAAGCCCGGCTCCGGCGAAGATCGCCAGCCCGACCGCGGCGGCCCGTCCCGGCCCCACCCGCCGCGCCAGCAGCGCCGCCGGCACCGCCGCCAGGGCCATCACCAGGTTGAAGGAGACGAGCACCCAGGTGACGCCGGAGACGCTGGTGTCGAGTTCGCGGTAGATCTCCGGCAGCGCCAGGACGACGATCGAGGAGTCGGCGAGGACAACCCCCACCGCGAGGGCGAGGGCGGCGACGCGGGGTCGAGGCGCCGGGTTAATAGCCGAGCTCCTTCGCGTACTTCTGCCGGTATTCCCGCTGCTTTTCCAGCACCTCTTCGACGTAGGCGCGAGTTTCCGGGAAGGGAATGTCCTCGACCCTCAGGTCCGCCCCGCCCCACTTGTCGGCGTTGCCGGGCCCGGCGTTGTAGGCGGCGAGCGCCGCCACCTCGTCGCCGTCGTAGCGGTCGAGCAGTTCCCGCAGCAGGAAGGTCCCGTAGCGGATGTTGATTTCGGGGTCGGAGAGATCTTCGAGCTTGAAGGTCGTGCCGCCGCTCTGCTTCTCGATGAACTTCGCCGCTTCCGGAGTGATCTGCATCAGGCCCCGTGCTCCCGCGCTCGATTCTTGGTCGCTGAACTTCGACTCCGAGTAGATCACGGCGGCGATCAGGGCAGCGTCGACTCCCTTTTCGTTGGCCTGCTGGCGGATCACGTCCTCGTGGCGCAGCGGCAGGGTCAGCTCCTTGATCGCATGGTCGAAGGTGCCGCTGGCGATCAGGTAGGCGACGCCGAGCCCGGCGAGGACCGCGATCCCGCCCCAGACCGCGCGACGGCGGCGAGCTCGCACCTTTCGCCTCATCGCCGCAGCTTCGCGAGCAGGGCGGACAGCGCCCGCTCGAGGTCCTCCACCGAGCCGTCGTTCTCGACCACGTGCTCGGCGCGCTCGGCCTTTTCCGCTTGGGTCAGCTGCCGCGCCTCGCGCTCGTCGACCAGGGCATGGCCGCGGGCGGCGGCGCGCTCACGGCGCACCTCGTCGGCGGTGACGACGGCGACGGTGGTGTCGAAGACCTTGTCGCTGCCGGCCTCGAACAGCAGCGGCACCTCGACCACGGCGACCTCGGTGTCCCCGGGCAGGGACGTCAGCCAGGCCGCGGTCCTTTCCTTGACCAGCGGGTGGATCTGCGCCTCGAGCCAGGTCAGCTGCTCGGGATCGGCGAAGACCACCTCGCCCACCTTCGCCCGGTCGATCTTCCCGGCGGGTACGACCTCCGGGCCCCAGCGGGCGGCCAAGCGGTCGCGCAGCTCCTGACTTTCGAGCAGTTCGTGGACGACCGCGTCGCTGGAGAGCGTTGCCGCCCCGAGGCGCCCGAAAGCCTTCAGCGCCTCCGACTTACCGGCTGCGATGCCGCCGGTGAGGCCGATCTTCAGCGGCGCCACGGGCGCCGCTCAGCTCTGGTCGGACTCGCCAGTCTGGGCGTCTTCGCCGGCGGCCTCGTCGAGGTCATCCGGCGCGTCGGGCCGTTCCTGCATGGATTCGCCCTCCTGGTGCTCCCCGGGATCCTCCTCAGTGGTCCCGTTCTCCTCCGCAACCGGAGCCGGCTCAGCATCCTCGGAGGCCTCGACCTCCTGCGGCAGGTCACCGGGCGCCTCTTCGGACGGCTGCTCCTCGGCGACAGGCTGCTCCTCGGCGGCTTCGGCGCTCTGTCCTTCAGCTTCGGCGATCTGTTCGCCCAGCCCCGCCATGGCCATGTTCTGCCCCTCGACCCGCTTGATGCTGAGCGAGAGACGCCGCCGCTCTTCGTCGATCTCGAGGATCTTGACGTTCAGCTTCGAGCCCGGCTCGACGACTTCGCTCGGGTTCTCGACGTGGTGGTCGGCGAGCTCGGAGATGTGGACGAGCCCCTCGACCCCCGGCAGGATTTCGACGAAGGCGCCGAAGGCGACGACCTTGGTCACGGTCCCCTCCAGCACGTCGCCGTTGCGGTGGGTGTTGATCACCCGCTGCCACGGGTCCTCCTGGGTCTGCTTGAGGCCGAGGGAGATCCGCTGGCGGTCGCGGTCGATGTCGAGGACTTTGATCCGCACGTCGTCGCCGATCGAGACGACTTCGGACGGGTGGTTGACGTGACTCCAGGAAAGCTCGGAGATGTGGATCAGACCGTCGATCCCGTCGAGGTCGACGAAGGCGCCGAAGTCGACGATGTTGGAGATCTTGCCTTCGACGACCTGGCCCGGCTCGAGGCGGCCGAGGATCTGCTCGCGGACCTCCTTGCGCTCCTCCTCCAACACGGCGCGCCGCGACAGGACCACGTTGTTGCGGCTGCGGTTGAGCTCGATCACCTTGCATTCGAGCGTCTGGCTCATGAACTCGTCGAGGTTGTGGACGCGGCGGATGTCGACCAGCGAGGCGGGCAGGAAGCCGCGCACCCCGAGGTCGAGGATGAGACCGCCCTTGACGACCTCGATGACGCTGCCTTCGACCGGTTCGCCCGAGTCGGCGGCGACCTCGATCCGGCGCCAGGCTTTCTCGAAGCGGGCGCGCTTCTTGGAGAGGATCAGCCGGCCCTCGGAGTCCTCCTTGGTGAGGACCAGGGCGTCGATCTCCTCGCCCAGCTCGACCTCTTCGTGCGGATCGACCGACTTGCGGATCGAGAGCTCGCCCGACGGGATGACGCCCTCGGCCTTGTAGCCGATGTCGACGAGCACCTCGTCTTTGTCGATGCGGACGACTTTGCCTTTGACGACGTCGCCCTCCTCGAAGGACACCATCGTCGCCGCGTAGTTGGGGACGATCTTGCCGTCGATGTTGAGAAGAAGGCCGCCAGAACCCTCGACGGGGGTGGCGCTGGGCGCAGGCGTCATGGTCTCGGTCGCGGACACGGGCGGCAATGATGGCAGAATCCGCCGCGATGCCGGTCCGAGCCACCAAGCGCGGCGACGAACGCACGCCGCTGGACGGCGAGCACGACGTCCTCATCTGCGGCGCCAGCTTTGCCGGGCTGGCCGTTGCACGCGAGCTTGCCGGCTCCGGCGCCGACGTCCTGATCGTCGACCGCTACGAGATCGGCGAGCGCCAGACCTCCGCCTGCGGCATCCCGACCGAGTGGCTGCAGCGGCTGGGGTTGATGGAGGCCGAGCGCCAGCGCTTCGACACGCTGGTCCTGCACACGCCCCACGGCAGCTCCCGCTACCGGCTCCCCTGGACCTTCTCGACCTTCGACTACCGCGAGCTCTGCCAGCTGCTCTGGCGCGACTGCGACGCGCGCTTCGAGACCGCCAAGGTCAACGGGCGGGCCGCACCCGCGAACGGCAGCGGCAAGATCGCCGTCGACACCGACCGCGGCATCATCTCCGCCCCCATCGTCGTCGACGCGCTCGGCTGGCGGCGCATGCTGGCGTCCGGCGACGGCTACCAGCCGCCCGACGCGCCGCTCTCGCGCGGGCTCGAGGTGCACCCGGAGGACAGCGCTGAGGACCTCGAGGTCTGGATCGACCGCCGCTACGTCCCGGCCGGCTACGGCTGGTCGTTCCCGGCCCGCGACGAGGTCCGGGTCGGCGTCGGCTCCTTCGACCCCCGCTTCCACGTCCGCGCCACCACCGAGCTCCTGGCCGAAGACCTCGAACGCGACCGCGTCCGCTATCAAGGAAATTGGATTCCCCACGAAATCCGCCGCGGCACCGAGGGCGGCGTCTTCTTCGCCGGCGACTCGGCGGGGCACTGCCTGCCGCTGACCGCAGAGGGGATCAGGACCGCCCTCTACTTCGGGATCGCGCTCGGCCGCGAGCTGCGCGAGGTCGTCGAGGGGCACCAGAGCCGCGCTGAAGCGGAAGCGAGCTACGCCTCCTTCCACGACTCGCACGAGTGGAAGTTCAAGTGGATGCTGCGGGCGCAGAAGCTGGTGCCGCGGGTGCCGCCGCGCGTCCTCGGTCCGCTGATCAAGCTGATGGGGGCGAAGCGCTTCGTCGAGTGGTCCTTCAACCACTACCTGGCGATCGCGCCGCCAGGTTTCGCTGACGATGGCGCCGGCTCGAAGTGGGCCGCCCGTTCAGCGGACGACCAGAACCGTGCCGACCAGCAGCAGGGCGACGCCGAGGATTCTCTGGGGCGAGAGCGGGACCTGGTCGAGGCCGAACAGGCCTAGGCGGTCAATTACCACCGAGGCGGTTAGCTGGCCGAAGACGGTCGCCGCGGCGACGCCGCCCGCCCCGATCACGGAAACCGCGATCAGCGCGTTCAGCACGTAGAGCGCGCCGAGGAAGCCGCCCAGCAGGTAGTACCAGCTGACGTCGAAGGTCGAGGAGAGGCCGCCGGCCTTGCCACTGAGGACGACGACGGCCGCCAGCGCCAGGGTCCCGACCGAGAAGGAGATGAGCGCGGCAGGGATGCTGCCGGTCGTCTTGCCGAGCCCGGCGTTGATCGGCGCCTGCGCGGCGATCAGGCCGCCCGCAGCGGCGGTGAGGAGAACGGCGACGCCCCTATCCACGGGCTTCTTTCAGATTTCGCGTGATCTTCGCTCTGGACATGTGTTGGGGCTGCGCATGCGTGATTGAACCTCGCCGCTCTCTTATCAGTAACGCGATACGACCGCTCGTCCGATGTAACTGAAAGCCAGTCGATGCCCCCACCCCCCGCAGAGCTCTTCGCCTCCCGGATCTTTCTCGGCCCGGCGCTGCGCGCGCAGCCCGACCGGCGCTTGGTCGACCTCGTCCGCGACGGCTACGACGCCGCCTTCGAGGAGATTGTCCGGCGCTACCGCAAGCAGCTGGACCGCTTCGCAGCGGCAATCGTCGGTGGCCGCGCCGAGGACGTCACCCAGGACGCCTTCTCGAAGGCGCTGCTGGCGCTGCGCGGCTCGGAGGCAGAGATCGAACTGCGGCCCTGGCTCTACCGGATCGTCCGCAATACGGCGCTGAACGACCTGCGCGATCGGGCGCCGGCGGCGGAAGAGCTCTCCGAGCTCCTGCCCGGCGGCCGCAGTGCCGCCGTCGAAGCCGAGGCGCGGGAGGAACTGCGCGACCTGATGGAGCGGCTGCAGGCACTGCCGGAGCCACAGCGCGCGGCACTCGTCATGCGCGAGCTGGAAGGGCTCAGCCACGAGGAGATCGCCGCCGCCCTCGGCGTCAGCGGCGGCGCCGCCCGGCAGACGATCTACCGCGCCCGGGCGGCGCTGCGCGATGGCTTTGGGCTGCTGGTGCCCCTACCGGTCCTGCGGGCGCTGGCTAGCACCGGCGCCTCCTCGGCCGGGGGAGCTGCGCTCGGCGGACTTGGCGGCAGCGCCCTCAAAGCTGGCGCGGCGACGGTGCTGATCGCGGGGACGGTCGGCGCCGGGGTCGCAATCGAGCACCACCATGGCGAGAAGAGCGGACCCGAAGCGGCCGCGGCGGCGCCACTGGTTGCGGGTAAGCACCGCGACCAAAGCGCGGCCACCGCCTCAGAGTCGAGCAGCACTTCAGACAGGGCAGGTGGACACGGACGCAACGGCGATGGCCGGGGCGGTTCCAGCGGGGGTAGCGCCGATAACGGCCCCGGCGGCTCCCTCGGCAGCAACACCCGCAGCGACACGAGCGGAGGCCCTGGCCCGTCGCACAATGGCTCGCACTCAGGCGAGGGCTCCAGCCCATCGGGAGACGGATCGCACCACTCAGGGTCCGGCAGCGACGGCTCGGGCTCGGGATCCGGCGATCATCACAGCGGCAGCAGCGGCAGTGACGATGGCGGCAGCTCGAACTCCGGGAGCGGCTCAGGCGAGGACGGCGGCTCCTCGGGTGGCTCCGGCAGCGGCGACAGCCTCACCAGCGGTGATGGCGGCAGCTCTGGCTCCGGCAGTGGCGAAGCCGAGTCCGAGCCGAGCACCGAACCGACGCTGAGCGAAAGCGAAAGCAGCAGTGGCGACGGCTCCGGAAGCGACAGCGGCTCCGGCGACAGCAGCGGCAGCTCAGGCAGCGGCGACCTCAGCAGCACCAGCACCAGCACGACCACGAGCGAATCGGACGGAAGTCCATAGCCGCGTGATCTTCGCCCCGCCGTCGGGTTGGAGCGGCAACCAGTTGTTCAACTTCGAACTAGGAGGAAACGGCATGACCCGCATCAACGGACGGCGAGCTCGCCTTGGCATGACCTGGTTCGCGCTGGCGCTCGGGGCGCTCGCGCTCCTGGCCATGCCCGGCCTGGCGGCGGCCAAGGACCGCAACCACGACCACATCCCTGACAAGTGGGAGAAGAAGCACCACCTCTCGTTGAAGGTGAACCAGGCGCACAAGAACCAGGACGGCGACCAGCTGAACAACCGCGCCGAGTTCCTTGCCGGCGACAACCCGCGCGACGCGGACTCCAACAACGACGGCGTCGAGGACGGTGAAGACAACGCCGGCACGATCGCCTCGTTCGACGCCGAAACCGGCAAGCTCACGATCAACCTCTTCGGCGGCGAAACCGTCAGCGGCCTCGTCAACGAAGAAACCGAGATCAAGTGCGGCGACCACTCCGGCGCCTCGGCCAGCAGCGACGGCACCGACGGCGGCGAAGAAAGCGAGGCCGGCGACGACAACGGCGGCGAAGAAGGCCAGGTCGAGTCCGGCGACGACAACGGCGGCGAAGGCGAGGAAGAGCCCGGAGACGACAACGGCGGCGAAGAGGCCGGCGACGACAACTCCGGCCCCGGCAGCGGCGAAAGCAACTGCACCACCGCTGACCTCACCCCCGGCGCAGTCGTCCAGGAGGCAGAGCTGAAGGTCGAAGAAGGCCAGGCGACCTTCGAGAAGGTCGAGCTGTCGGGCAAAGAAGCCTAGGCAGGGATAGCTGGTCGGCTCGGGACCGCTACTTGGCGTTGAGCCAGTCGGTCCCGACGCCGACGTCGACCTCCAGCGGCGGATCGAGCGGGTAGGCAGCGCACATCTCGCGCTCAACCAGCTCGGCCGCCGCTTCCATCTCCTCCGGCGGGCCCTCGAAGAGGAGCTCGTCGTGGATCTGCAGGACGAGGCGGGTCTTCCCGCCTTTCTCATGCAGCGCCCGCCGGCAGCGGACCATCGCCACCTTGATGACGTCGGCGGCGGTGCCCTGGATCACGGTGTTGACCGCCAGCCGCTCGCCGAGGCGGCGCGTGTTGGGGTTACCCGAGCGCAGCTCGGGGATCGGCCGCCGCCGCCCCATCAGCGTCGTCACGTAGCCCTCCTCCTGGGCGCGTTCGATCACCTCCTCGCGGAAGGCGCGGACGGCGGGGAAGCGTTCGAGGTAGCGGGAGACGAATTCCTCCCCCTCCTTGCGGGGGATGTTGAGCCGGTCGGAGAGGCCGAACCCGGTCAGCCCGTAGACGATCCCGAAGTTGACCATCTTCGCCTTCGAGCGCTGGCCGACGTCGACTTCGTCGCGCCCGATTTCGAAGACCTCGGCGGCGGTGGCGGCGTGGACGTCTTCGCCTTTGCGGAAGACCTCTTTCAGCACCCCCTCGTCAGCGACGTGGGCGAGGACCCGCAGCTCGACCTGGCTGTAGTCGGCGGAGAGCAGCCGCGCCCCCTCCTCGGCGACGAAGCAGGCGCGCACCGGCCGGCCGATCTCGGTGCGGATCGGGATGTTCTGCAGGTTCGGGTTGGTGCTGGAGAGGCGGCCGGTCGTGGTCGAGGCCTGGTTGAAGGTGGTGTGGACGCGGCCGGTCTCGGGGTCGATCAGCTCCGGCAGCGAGTCGAGATAGGTGTTCTTGAGCTTGGTCAGCTCGCGCCAGTGCTCGATCTTCTCGACGATCGGGTGCTCGTCGCGGATCTGGGCGAGGACGCGGGCGTCGGTCGAGAAGCCGGTTTTGCCGCGGCGCTTTTTCGTCAGGCCGAGCTTCTCGAAGAGGATGCGGCCGACCTGCTGCGGCGAGCCGATCGTGAACTCCTCCTCGGCCAGCTCGAAGATCTCCTTCTCCAGCGTGGCGATGCGCTCGCCGAAGCCGGCGCCGACCTCGGCCAGGCGATCGGCGTCGAGCTTCAAGCCCTCGCGTTCCATCGCCGCCAGCACCCCGACCAGCGGCAGCTCGACCTCGCGCAACAGCTGCTCCAGCCCCAGCTCCGCGACCCGTGGCGCCTGCACCGCGGCCAGCGCGGCGACAAGGCGTGCTTCCTCGGCGGGCTCCAGTCCCGGCTCCAGATCCTCGCCCAGGGCCAGCTGCCCGTCATCCTCCTCCGATTTCTCTGCCGCGGCGCCCTCGGCGAGCCCAATCCCGGCGTCTGCCGCCAGCTCGACCAGGTCGTAGGTGCGCCGCTGCGGCTCCAGCAGGTACGCGGCGATCATCGTGTCGTGGGCGAGGACCGGCTCGACCCCCTCCCGCGCCGCCGCCGCCAGCAGGCCGTGGCGGCCGCCGCCGAGCGACTTGGCGTCGTGGGCGACGAAGGGCTTGTCGTCGAGGGCGACCGCGAGCTCGTCGAGGGTCGCGGTGCCGGCGAGGATGCGGTCGGCCTCCGCCGCCGCCCAGCGCTCACCGGCGATCGCCAGCGCCACCGGCCCCTCCCCCAGGTCTCCCGGCTTCCCCGCCATCGCCTCGACCTCGAGCTCGGTCTCGACCCGTCGGCCGGGCACCGCCGCGCCCTCGGGCAGCGCTTCTTCCAGCCGCTCCATCACCGCCCGCAGCTCGAACTCACGCATGAAGTCGCGCAGGGCGCCGCGGTCGGGTTCGCTCGACATCGCCGCCTGCAGGTCCACCCCCGTGTCGATGTCGTACTGCAGCGTCGCCAGCTGCTTGGAGAGCCGCGCATCCTCGGCGTGCTCGGTCAGGTTCTGCTTGCGTTTGGCGCCGGAGATCTGGTCGACGCTTTCCAGCACCGCTTCCAGCGAGCCGAACTGCTGCAGCAGCTGGGTCGCGGTTTTCTCGCCGATCCCGGGGACGCCGGGGATGTTGTCGGAGGTGTCGCCGCGCAACCCCATCAGGTCGCAGATCAGCTCCGGCGCCACCCCGTAGCGCTCGATCACCGCCTCGCGGTCGTAGATCTTCGTCTCGGTGATCCCGCGCGAGGTGCTCATCACCCGCACCCCGTCTGCGACCAGCTGGTAGGCGTCGCGGTCGCCGGTCACGACCATCACCTCGATCCCCTCTTCGCGCGCCTGCTTGACCAGCGAGGCGATCACGTCGTCGGCCTCGTAGCCGTCGACCTTGACGTTGGTGTAGCCGAAGGCCTCGACCAGCGGCATCAGGTGCGGCCACTGCTCGCGCAGCAGGTCGGGGCGCGGTTTGCGCTGGGCCTTGTAGAGGTCGTAGGTCTTCTCGCGGCCGCTCCAGCCCGCGTCCCAGGCAACCACCACCCCCTGCGGATGGTGTTCGTCGATGATCTTGACCAGCATCGAGGCGAGGCCGTAGATCGCGTTCGTCGGCCGCCCGTCGCTGGTCCCGATCGACTCGGGCAGGGCGAAGAAGGCGCGGTAGGCGAGGCTGTTGCCGTCGATCAGGAAGAGCTGGGGAGAGTCCGCCATCGGGCGGTCACTCTATGGCCCTCAGACTCGGCCCGACTCGATCAACTCCACCAGCGCCGCCACCACTTCCGGGTCGAACTGGGTGGCGGCGCAGGCACGGAGCTCGGCGACTGCCGCCTCGGTACCCATCGCCTTGCGGTAGGAGCGCGTCGTCGTCATCGCGCTGAAGGCGTCGCAGCAGGTGACGATGCGGGCCTCGATCGGGATCTCCTCGCCGGCGAGCCCGTCCGGGTAGCCGGAGCCGTCGAAGTGCTCATGCGAAGCGCGGACGATCCGGCCGACCTCGGCGAGGACCCCGCCGATCCGCTTCAGCATCCGCTCGCCCTCGATCGTGTGCTGGCGCATGACCTCCCACTCGGCCTCGTCGAGCGGGCCTTCCTTGTTGATGATCTCGTTGGGGACGGAGATCTTGCCGACGTCGTGGAGGAGCGCTGCGAACTCGACGTTGCGCCGCTGCTCGAAGCCGAGGCCGAGGCGGTCGCTGACCGCGAGCGAGAGCTCGACGACGCCGCGGCTGTGGCTGCCGGTGTAGGCGTCGTCGGCCTCGACGACGTCGCCGAGCAGCAGTGCCGTGCCCTGGTAGGCCTCGCTGAGGGCGAGGGCCTGGTCGATCCGGGCCTGGCGCTCGCGGGAGAGCACCGCGAGCACGCCCGCGAGCGGGATCACCAGCAGACAGACCGCCGGGTCGATCGTCACCGCAGCGGCTGCGGCGAGGAGGCCGACCGGAGCCAGCGCCGCGTCGAGGCCGTAAACGGGCGCGATCATCCGGCCGATGGTCGCGGGCGGCGTCCCGTCGATCAGCCAGGCGCGGGCGGTGGCGGCGACGAAATCGAAGGCGAACTGAGCGCCGAGGGCGACCAAGTAGATCGGCCAGTTTTCCCAGGAGAAGGCCTGCGCCCCGGCGACGACGAGCACCAGCGCCGGACCGATCGCGTGCCAGCAGTCGCCGAAGACGTGGAAGGCGCGGTAGATGCTGGTGCGGCCGCTGGCGTAGTCGATCAAGCGGCCGAGGAGCCAGCTGAGGCTGACGACGAGCGGGACGACGGGGGTCGGCAGCAGGAACAACATCGGCACCAGCACCAGCTCGGTCGGCACCGTGTAACCGTCGGCGATGTCGAACTTGGCCCGGCAGGCGACTACATAAGAGACAACGAGTACAGCGACGGTGCCGAGGTGGAGCGCTCGCGGGGAGCTGAGAAACAACGCCATCGAGCCGGCGGCCAGGAGGAACCCCCAGCCGGCGAGCTGCTCGACCGTACGCTCGCGGCCGCTGGCCCTGATCACGGCGCGGTTGCGGCCACGCGCGAAGAGCTGCTCCGGGTTGGTTGCAGGAGAGACGGATTCCATAGATACAGCGAGCTCCCAGCTAGAAGACTCGCCTATCTATCGACCGGTTCCCCTTCGGAAATGAATGAGTTTCCAAATTTTGCGGAAGTGGTCTTCCTGAAAATCAACTAGACAAGAGGTCCAATGGGTTTAAGACCTCCTCCCCCCTGGCCGATGCTGGGGCCACATAAGTGCAGAGGTGAGCTGAATAAGGGCAAACCTGTCGCGAGGCAGGGACGCAAAGTCAGAGGTCTCGCTCGGCGAGATGGCTCGACCGCCAGCTTGGTTGTCAGACCAGGCTTTTTGGCCTGCGACAAAGGGAGATTTGCCCATGAATTCGATTCGAAAGCTCATTGCCGTTGCCGCAACCGCACTCGCCGTCTTGGCGTGCTCGGCAGCAGCCGCACAGGCATGCAGCTACACCGGTGCCGAACAGGTCTTCAAGCCCTGGGGCGACCAGCATTCCTACGTGCTCGCGCCCGACGGGGGCTTCGAGGCAGGCGGCCAGGGATGGCTGCTGGCAGGTGGCGCCGCGACCGTGGAAGGCAACGAGAGCTTCTACCTGAACGGTGCCGGGGATTCCCGCTCGCTCTCGCTGCCCGCCGGGAGCTCCGCCGTCAGCCCGCCGATCTGCATGTCGATCGACACGCCGATCTTCCGGCTCTTCGCCCGCAACACGGGTGACCCGAGCTCGGGCCTGCGGGTGGAAGCGACCTACGTGCTGCTCGGCGTGCTGCGCACGAAGGCGCTCAGCACGGTCTACGCCGAACCCAGCTGGGCCCCGTCCCAGCAGCTCTCGACGGTCCTCAGCCTCTCGACCTTGGTCGGCACCGTCATCCCGAGCTCGATCCAGATCCGCATCACGCCGCTGGGCAGCGGCGGCCAATGGCAGGTCGACGACGTCTACGTCGACCCCTTCGCCCGGCACTAACGCCCCCTAACCAGTCTCCCTTGCAAGAGCCCGCGCGACGTCGGCAACGACAAGCGCGGGCTCTTCTTCTATCTGCGTGTCCGCGAACCGCAAGACCGTGAAGCCGCGCTGGCGCAGGTCGAGGTCGCGCGCATAGTCGTCCTCGAAGGCGACCGAGCCGCGGTGGTAGGCGAAGGAGTCGACCTCGACGACGAGGTTGTGATCGCGCCAGAGGAAGTCGACCTCCCAGCGGCCGAGCTTGACGTTGGTCTCGAAGGGCGGGAAGTGGTGAGCACAGAAGAGGGTCAGGAAGTCTTCCTCGAGGTCCGAGCGCTGTCGCTTGCGCTCCACCCCCCTGAGGTGAATGCCTTTGAGCTCTGCCTGGCGTTTCGCGCGGCGGAGGAGGTAGGGGGCGACGGTGCCTTCGAGATCGTCGATGGTGCGCTGAATCGTGGTCACGGGGATGTTGTGGCGGCGGGTGGTGAGGAGCCGTCTCCCTCGCCCTCCTTCTCGATGCAGGTAGGAGGGCGAGGGAGACGGCTCTGCGGGCGTCTGGAGAGAGGAGCAGCGGTGGAGGTGGATGCCTTTGCGATTAGGGCGTCCCGCGGTGGTGGGGACCGAGACGTGGATCGGCCCGTCGATGGGGCGCAGGAGCTCCCAAAGAGCGGCGGCGGAGTGGTGGCTCAAGACCGTTCCCTCACCACATGCGAGCACCGCCGCCATCCAGCGCACGCGCCAACTCGGCGCGCGGTGACCGACCGCGTAGACGCCGCGATGGAGGCGATGCAGCCGTCCTCGCTTCGCCCGCTTGTAGGCGGCCTCGCGCGTTACTCCCGCCTCTTCGAGTTGCTCCAGCGTCACGACACCGTGCTGTCGTTCCGCGATCTGCGCCACCCGAGCATCGGGCGTGTCGCTTTTGTGGCCCATATGTCCACTAAGTCGACAGGGCCTTGATCTCTCCCCCTTTACTTCCCGCTGTTGGTCGCTCAGTGTGGTTAGGAGCCGACTTCGACTTCGGCGTCTCCACTGCGGGTGAAGTGAGCGTGGCGGATGGAGACGTGGACCGTGGGGCCGGCGGCGTGAACTTCGCGACCGGGGAAGTCGATCGTGAGGTCTCCTCTCCACCGGGGGAAGAGGCTGCTCGAATTGCGGACAAGCGCGGCGGAGCCCGAGAAGGGGGCGGAGGCGCCAGCACCGCTCGCCGCAAGCGCCGGTCGAAACGGAAGGCGCCAGAAGGAGCGATGCCGCTCAGGGTCCGGTAGATCGAGATGCCCGCGTGCCGTTCCTTGAGTGAAGCGCCGATGGCCTTCGGCGTCGCTGAAGGCCGAGAAGTCGATTCGGTAGCCGTGGCTTCCCGCCAGGTGAAAGACCGCCGCTGAGCCTTCGAATTCGCTTTCCGACAGCCGCGGCGGTTCTCCGGCAAGCGCCGGCGCAGCAAAAGCGCAGCTCGACAGGAACACCAGGCAAAGACACAAAAGCGATCTCCCGCTGAGCATGGCGCGATCCTACGGGACCCACGGCGACCGAGCCGACGCACCGAATCTGATTCGATAGCCGCCGATGGCAGTCAGCGCCCAATACAGCGTCACGATCCGCGTCGAGCTCGACGCGCGCCAGGAGCCGCTTGGGCGGCTCACTGCGGCGATCGCCGAGGCGGGTGGGCAGCTGCAGGGCGTGGACCTCGTGCCGGGGGCCGGACCAGAGGGGAAGCGGGTGCGGGAGTTCACGATCGACGCCGCCGACCGGGACCACTGGGAGAAGATCTTGCGGGCGATCGGCTCGACCCGCGGCGCCCGCGTCCTCGACTACGTCGACCGGACGATGCAGATGCACCGGGGCGGCAAGATCGACGTCCGCAACAAGTACCCGCTGAAGACGCGCGACGACCTCTCGATGGCCTACACGCCCGGCGTCGCCCGCGTCTGCATGGACATCCACGCCGACCGCAGCAAGGCCTTCGAGTACACGATCAAGAAGAACACGGTTGCGGTCGT
This sequence comes from Solirubrobacterales bacterium, assembly GCA_051954115.1. Classification (GTDB taxonomy): domain Bacteria; phylum Actinomycetota; class Thermoleophilia; order Solirubrobacterales; family 70-9; genus VAYN01. Next base: position 48,509 of record JBQCIB010000009.1, read on the forward strand.
CTCCGACGGCAGCGCCGTCCTCGGCCTCGGCAACATCGGCCCGGAGGCGGCGATGCCGGTGATGGAGGGCAAGTGCATGCTCTTCAAAGAGTTCGCCGGGGTCGACGCCTTCCCGATCTGCCTCGACACCCAGGACGCCGACGAGATCGTCCGCGCGGTCGAGCTGATGGCGCCCACCTTCGGCGGCATCAACCTCGAGGACATCTCCGCCCCGCGCTGCTTCGAAATCGAGGAGCGGCTGAAGGAGAGCATCGACATCCCCGTCTTCCACGACGACCAGCACGGCACCGCGATCGTGACGATGGCGGCGCTCTTCAACGCCCTGAAGATCACCGGCAAGCCAATCGAGCAGCTGCGGGTGCTGGTGGTTGGCCTCGGTGCCGCAGGGGTAGCGGTGACGAAGATGATGCAGGAAGCCGGCGTCACCCACATCATCGGCTGCGACCGCAAAGGCGCCCTCTCGACCGAGCGCGAGGACTACCAGGCGGGTGAGATGAACGCGACCAAGCGCTGGTTCGCCGAGACCTTCAACCCCGACAAGGTGAGCGGCACCCCCGACGACGCGATCGAGGGCATGGACCTCTTCATCGGCCTCTCCGGCCCCGGGATCATCCAGGCTGAGTCGCTGGCGAAGATGAACGACGACGCGATCGTCTTCGCGATGGCCAACCCGACGCCCGAGGTGATGCCCGAGGATGCCGCGCCCTACGTGCGGATCATGGCCACCGGCCGCTCCGACTACCCGAACCAGATCAACAACGTGCTCGCCTTCCCCGGCGTCTTCCGCGGTGCGCTGGACGCCGGCGCCCCCAGCATCACCGAGGAGATGAAGCTCGCCGCCGCCAAAGGGATCGCGATGGCCGTCTCTGAGGCCGACCTGGCCGAGGACTACATCATCCCCAGCGTCTTCAACCGGGAAGTGGCGCCGAAGGTCGCCGAGGCGGTGGTCGAGGAGGCCAAGCGCGACGGCATCGCCCGGCTCAACGAGGAGACCGGGACCTTCGCCGCGGTGGAGAGCCAGCGCGCGTGAGGGTTCTCGTCACCGGAGCCAGCGGCCTGATCGGCACGGCTCTGTGTGACGCGCTGTTCGCCCGCGGCGACGACGTCGTCGGCCTCAGCCGCGACCCCGGGCGGGCCCGCGGCTCCAACCCCCGCGTCACCTGGCACCGCTGGGAGCCGACGCTGGAACGGCCGGACCCCGCCGCATTCGAGGGCGTCGAGGGAGTCGTCAACCTAGTCGGCGAGCGGATCGACCAGCGCTGGACCGACGAGGCCAAGCAGAAGATCATGGAGACGCGCCGTCAGGGCACCCACAACCTGGTGCAGGCGATCGAGGCGCTGGAGGAGTCGAAGCGGCCAAAGGTGCTGGTCAGCCAGTCGGCGGTCGGCTACTACGGCGACCGCGGCTCCGAGGAAGTCGACGAGAGCGCCAAACCGGGCAGCGGCTTCGATTCCGAGGTGACGCAGGCCTGGGAGGCCGCCGCGCACGAGCTGGACAACGCCAAGGTGCGCCTGGTGATCGTCCGCACCGGCCAGGTGCTGACGCCGCGGGGCGGGATGCTGAAAGAGCTGCTGACGCCGTTCAAGCTCGGCGTCGGCGGTCCGCTAGCGGGAGGCCAGCAGTACGTCTCCTGGATCGACCTCGAAGACGAGGTTGGGATCCTCTTGTGGGCGCTGGACGACGAGCAGGTGAGCGGCGTTGTCAACGCAACCTCGCCAAACCCGGTGACCAACAAGGACTTCGCGAAGGCGCTGGGCCGGGCGGTAAACCGCCCGGCGGTCGCCCCCGTCCCAGGCTTCGTCCTCGACCTCAAATTCGGCAAAGAGTTCGGACAGGTCCTGCGGGGCGGGCAGCGGGTGATCCCCAAGCGTACCCAGGAACTGGGGTACAGCTTCAAGCACCCTGACCTGCACAAGGCGCTAGCCGATCTGGTCTAGGACCTCGCTGCGCGGGGAAGAAGAGCCCCTTTCCTCGAGAGCCCTCAAGACGCGCCGCATGCCCTGGGAGCCCGATCGGATTTCGAGCCAGGCGATGTTCGCGGCTTCGACGATCGATCGCGTGAACTTGGCGCCGCCGCCGGGAGCTTCGAGGTAGGCGACCGAAGCGGAGTCCTCGGTGGTGCGGCGCGCGTTCTGGCCGGCGATGGCGAGGTCGTTCCGCCGGCCCCTGACGATCTCGGGCAGGCAGACGACGCGGACCTCCAAGTCGCCGGCCTTCCCGCCCACCTTCGTCAGCTCCCCCTGAGCTTCCCGGCAAAGCGGCGCCGCGACGTAGACGGAGACGGTCGCCCCACTGGCCGCCCCCCCTTCCCCGCAGCCCGTCCCAGCCGCCGCCACGACAAGCAGCACGAAACCGATGTAGAGGACTGGGAGGCGGCGCACGGGAAGCGATCCTAAACTCGCAGGGGATGAGGATCGGGATACTCACCGCAGGGGGCGATTGTCCAGGGCTGAACGCAGTCATCCGCGCCGTGGCCCGCTCGGCCATGCAACGCGGCGACGAAGCGGTTGGGATCCGCCGCGGTTACCGCGGCCTCGCCGAGAACGACTACACGCCGCTCGACCGCCACACGGTCTCCGGCATCCTCTCCCAGGGCGGGACGCTTCTCAGCACCTCCAGCTTCGAGCCGATCCGCGAGGGCGCGGTTGAGAAGGTCGCCGAAGGCTTCGAGCGCCAGGGCCTCGACGCGGTCGTCGCGATCGGCGGCGAGCACACGATGGAGATCACGCGCCAACTCCATGCCGACCACGGGCTGCCGTTGGTCGGGGTGCCGAAGACGATCGACAATGACGTCGGTGGCACGGATTTCACCTTCGGTTTCGACACCGCCGTACAGGTGGTCACCGACGCGATCGACCGCCTCCACACCACCGCCCAGTCCCACGACCGGATCATGGTTGTCGAGGTGATGGGTCGCAATACCGGCTGGATCGCCGCCTACGCGGGGATCGCCGGAGGCGCCGACTGCATCGTCATCCCCGAGCAGACGACCACGGTCGAGGAGATCTGCCGCGACGTCACCGCCCGCCACGATCGCGGCAAAGACTTCTCAATCATCGTCGTCGCCGAGGGCGCCAAATTGGCCTTCGAGAGCGGCGAGGAAAGGTTGATCCAGCCGATCAAGGAGAGCGACGAATACGGGTATCCCCGCCTCGGCGGGATCGGCGCCGCGCTCGCGCTCGAGCTCGAGGAGCGCACCGGCTACGAGACCCGGGTCACCGTCCTCGGCCACGTCCAGCGCGGCGGCACCCCCACCTCGACCGACCGCATCCTCGCCACCCTCTACGGCGCCCACGCCTACGAGATGGCCAGAGCCGGCGAATTCGGCCGCATGGCGGCACTCCACGGCACCAAGATGACCTCGGTGCCGCTGGAGGAGGCGGTGAAGGTCAAGCACGTCGACCTGGGGATGATCGAGATAGCGAAACGCTTCTTCACGTGAGAGGGTGCGGGCATGGACGACTCCCCTGATTTCGCAGCAGCCACGCAGACGCAACAGCAGACCTGGTCGAAAGGCGACTTCGCGATGGTCGCCGCGATCGTCTACCACGACGCTGAGGGTCTCGCCGAGGCGCTCGAGATCTTCCCCGGCGACAAAGTGCTCGACGTCGCCTGCGGCAGCGGCAACGGCGCCCTCGCGGCTGCCCGCCGGGCCTGGGGCAACACGGTCGGGCTCGACTTCGTCCCGGAGCTGCTCGAGCGCGCCCGCGAACGGGCTGCCGCCGAGAGGCTCGAGATCGAGTTCGTCGAGGGCGACGCGCAGGATCTGCCCTTCGGCGATGGCGAGTTCGACGTGACGATGTCGATCTTCGGGGCGATGTTCGCCCCCGACCAGCAGCGCACGGCCTGCGAGCTGCTGCGCGTGACGAAACCCGGCGGCCGGATCGGGATGGCCAACTGGTGCCCGGACGGCGGCCTCGAGAAGCTCTTCCTGGCCGTGATGAAACACACCGGCGGACCGCCTCCCGGCGTCATGCCGCCCGTCCTCTGGGGCAACGAGGACCACGTGCGGCAGCTCTTCGGCGACGGCATCTCCGATCTTCGCGCCGAGCGCGTCAAATCGCGCCAGCCCTTCTTCTCGGTCGACCACTACATCGACTTCTTCCGCACCTACTTCGGGCCGATCAAGAGCGCCTACGAGAAAGTGGGCCCTGAGGGAGAGCAGGCGCTGACGGAGGACCTGCAGGCGATGCTCAGCGAGGCCAACACCGCCGGCGACCGCGCGATGGTCCTGGAACCGGAATACCTGAGAGTGATTGCCACCCGCCGCTAGCCTGCAGTCGCGCTAGCCAAGCAGATCAAGGACGCAGGGAGCGTGGTGTGCTCTGCACGCGAGCGACTGAGGACGCCGAGATGCGCCGGCTAGCGCGGCTGCAGGATGCGGAGGGCGGCGCCGATCAGGAGGACGCCGAAGAAGATGACCGCGGCGACGCCGCCACCCTGGCCGAGCCAGCCATAGGCGGTGACCATCGCGGCGAGCGCCAAGAAGAGGGTTACGACCATGCCCATGTCGCGGCGCATCCTATTGGATCGTTCCGGGGGAACGGTTGGAAGCCAGGGCTTCCCGCGTCTGGCCGAGGAAGGAGGCAACCGCGTCGGCGGCGCCCTGCGGGGAGCCGCCCTCGCCGGCGGCGCGGACGAGGCGGCTGCCGATGATCACCCCGTCGGCGATCTGCCCCACCGTGGCCGCCTGCTCGGGGGTGCCGATCCCGAAGCCGACGGCGACCGGGGTCCTGGCGTCGGCTTTCGTCGCCTCGACCAGATCCGCCAGGGCCGGCGGCACCTCGTTGCGCTCGCCGGTGGTGCCGACGGTGGAGACGACGTAGACGAAGCCCTTGGCCGCCTCGCAGATCTGCCGGCGGCGCTCGGCCGGAGTGGTCGGCGCCAGCAGCGGCACCAGCGCCAGGCCCTCGGCGCCGAAAGCCTCGCGCACCTCGCCCGCCTCGTCGAGCGGCAGGTCGGGCACGATCGCCCCCGCAGCACCGGCGGCGCGAGCCATCCGCGCGAACTCGGTTGCGCCGCCATGGGCGAGGACCATGTTGGCGTAGGCCATGAAGACGACCGGCACCCGCTCGGCGACCGCCTGGCAGACCTCCAGCGCCGTCGCCAGCGTCGCCCCTGCTTCCAGCGCCTTGGTCGCCGCAGCGTGGATCGCGGGCCCGTCGGCCAGCGGGTCGGAAAAGGGAACTCCCAGCTCGATCAGATCGGCGCCGGCATCGACATAGGACTCGGCTACCGCCAGCCCCGTCTCCCGGTCGGGATACCCGGCCATCATGTAGGGCATCAGTGCGGCCCGCCCTTCAGCGGCGGCCGCCTCGAAGGCCGCTGCGATTCGTTGCTCTCCGCTCATGGCAGGACGTCGCTCGGTGGTTTCAGGCGAGCGGTCGCCTCCGCCATGTCCTTGTCGCCGCGCCCTGAGAGGCAGAGGACGTCGAATCCCTCATCGCCTGGGTTCTCCAGTAGCCAGGCGATCGCGTGTGAGGACTCGAGCGCCGGGATAATCCCCTCCAGCCGCGAGAGCTCGGCGAAGGCCGCCAGCGCCTGCTCGTCGGTGACGCCGACGTAGGTGGCGCGGCCGCTGTCGCGGAGGTAGGCGTGCTCCGGACCGACCCCGGGATAGTCGAGCCCGGCGGAGATCGAGTGCGCCTCGAGGATCTGCCCCTCCTCGTCGGCGATGATCGAAGAAAGGGAGCCGTGGAGGACGCCGGTGGTGCCCGCCTGCAGCGAGGCGCCGTGGCGGTGGCTGTCGAGTCCCTCCCCCGCCGCCTCGACCCCGACCAGCGCCACCTCGGCGTCCTCGACGAACGGCGTGAAGATCCCGATCGAATTGGAGCCGCCGCCAACACAGGCGATCACCCGCCCGGGCAACCCGCCCTCGGCCGCCAGCGCCTGCTCGCGCGTCTCTTCGCCGATCACCCGCTGCAGGTCGCGGACCAGTGCCGGGTAGGGCGCCGGCCCGACCGCAGAGCCGATCACGTAGTGGGTGGTGGCGACGTTGGCGACCCAGTCGCGGATCGCCGCGCTGACCGCCTCCTTCAGCGTCCGCGCCCCGGCCTCGACCGGCGCCACCTCGGCGCCTAGCAACCGCATCCGCTCGACGTTGGGGGCCTGGCGGCGGATGTCCTCGGTGCCCATGTAGACGACGCATTCGAGGCCGAGCAGGGCGCAGGCGGTCGCGGTGGCGACCCCGTGCTGGCCGGCCCCGGTCTCGGCGATCACCCGCGGCTTGCCCATCCGCGCCGCCAGCAGCGTCTGGCCGAGGGCGTTGTTGATCTTGTGGGAGCCGGTGTGGGCGAGGTCCTCGCGCTTCAGGTAGACGCGGGAGCCGACGCGGTCGGAGAGGCGCTCGGCCAGGTAGAGCGGCGTCGGCCGGCCGATGAAGTCGCGCCGCAGCTGGTCGAGCCGCGCCATGAAGTCCGTGTCCTCCCGCGCCTCCGCCCAAGCGGCGGTCAGCTCGTCGAGCGCCGGGATCAGCGTCTCCGGCACGTAGCGCCCCCCGTAGGGGCCGAACCTCTGCTCGATCGTGCTCATGCCCCGGCGGCGACGGAGTTGGCGGCCTCGAAGAACGCAGCCATCGCGGCATGGTCCTTGCGGCCGGGCTCGAGCTCGACCCCGCTGGCGACGTCGACTGCATACGGGTGGACGATCGAGACCGCCTCGGCGACGTTCTCCGGCCGCAGCCCACCGGCGAGGATCGCCGGCACTTCCGAGCGGTGGCCGCGCAGCAGATCCCAATCGAAGCTTTCCCCGGTCCCGCCCCACATCCCCTTGCCGCGCCGGTCGAAGAGGTGGAAGTCGGTGCGAAAAGCCTCGGCGGCATGAATGTCGGCCGCGCTGGCCACGTGAACCGCCTTCGCCACCTTCAACCCCGTCCGCCGCGCCACCTCAGCGCAGAACGAAGCCCCCTCGGCCCCGTTCAACTGCACCATCGTCAACCCCTCGTCCTCCACCGCCCGCGCCACCTCGTCCAGCGTGGGATTCACAAACACCCCCACCACCTCGCACTTCCGACGAAAAGCAGCAGCAATCTCAACCGCCACAGCCGAATCCACATTCCGAGGACTGCCGTGGAAGTGGATCAACCCAACAGCCCAAGCCCCGAGCCTCACCGCCTCGGCCGCGTCATCCATATTGGTGATCCCGCAGAACTTCACGCGCATAACCGTCAGCGTACGTGAAGACGCGCCTGACCCCCTCCGAACGGCTTGTACCCGGAGCCGCAAAACCACCTCGGACGGCCACCCCCTCCCCACTCGCGAAGGGTTGAGAGAGGAGGGGGTCAGGCGCGTCCAATCACAAACGCTGCCAGCTACCCAGCTTTCTTAGGCTGCGTCCCCAACGTCACGTTGGCGGTCTTTTCGTTCCCGTCCCGAAGGATCTTCAGTTCGAGCGTATCCCCCGGCTTCGACTCCTGGATGATTTCGACGAGCTGTTCCATCGTCGCGATCTTCTTGCCGTTCGCTTCGGTGATGATGTCGCCGCCGAGCCGGACTTCCGCGCCGTTGATCGTCGCCGCGGTGTTGCCCGCTTCCAGGCCCGCCTTGTCAGCCGGGCTGCCCTTGACGACCGTCTGGACGATCACGCCCTTTTCGACCGGCAGGTTAAGCGCCTTCGACAGTTCCGGGGTGATCGTGCCGCCGGTGATCCCGAGGAAGGCGTGTTCGACTTCGCCCTTGGTCTCCAGCTGCTTGATCTCGGCGCGAATCGTGTCGATCGGGATCGCGAAGCCGATGCCGACGTTGCCGTTGCCGCCACCGCCGGTGGCGATCTGGGAGTTGATCCCGATCACCTCGCCTGCGGCGTTGATCAGCGGGCCGCCGGAGTTGCCGGGGTTGATCGCGGCGTCGGTCTGGATCACGTGGTTGATCGAGAACCCGTTGGGAGCCTGGATCTGCCGCTGCAGCGCCGAGACGATGCCGCTGGTGACGGTGCGGTCGAGGCCGAAGGGGTTGCCGATTGCCACCACGGGGTCGCCGACTTCGACTTCCGCGGAGTGGCCGAGGGTGAGCGGGTGCAGTTCCTTCGCCGGCGCTTCGACCTCGAGCAGGGCGATGTCGGTGCCGGGGTCGGTGCCGACGACTTCGGCTTCGTACTCCTTTTCCGATTCGCCGAGTTTGACCTCGACTTTTTCGGCGCCTTCGATCACGTGGTTGTTGGTGAGGATGTGCCCTTCGCCGTCGATCACGAAGCCGGAGCCGGTGGCGGTGCCGCCGGATTCGGCTTCGGGTTCGCCGAAGGGGCTGAGGAATTCGCTTTCCTGCGGTTCGAGCTGCGATTCGATGAAGGCGACGCCGTTGCCGTCGCGCTTGTAGATCTGGTTGACGACGTTGGAGCTCTTTTCTTCCTTGGCGTCCACCGGCGCGGTCAGCGGCGAGGCGACGGTCGTCGTCGAGCCGCCGCCGGCGTCGACCACGCCTGCGGCGATCGCGATCAAGCCGACGACGGCGACGACGAGGCCGCCAAGGAGAGCGGAGAAGAACGGGCTGCGAAGTTTTGAATTGTGTTCGGGCATGGGTCTGAGGATCGCTGAAGGCGGTGACTGGTCCCTAAATGCTCTTCAAATTTTTTCTAAATTAGCCGCGGCCTGCAACGACGTGGCTTCAAACGAGGTGTTCGCGGGTGCTTTCGTCGCTGCCGGCAAGCTCGCGGGTCTTCGCCTCCGGGTCGGGAGAGGACATCAGCGCGCCGCCGATCAGCACCGCGTCGACCCCCACCCGCTCGAGCTCTTCGAGCTCCTTGCGGCCGGAGATGCCGCTCTCGGCCACCACGGTCTTCCCCGCCGGGACGTCCGGCATCAGCTCGTAGGTCCTGGCGACGTCGACGCTCATGTCGTCGAGGTTTCGGTTGTTGATCCCGATCACCTCAGCGCCCGCCTCCATCGCCCGCTCGAGCTCCTCCCCGTCGTGCACCTCGACCAGGCAGTCGAGGTCGAGTGAGCGCGCCTCCTGGTAGAGCGAGCGGAGGTCCTCGTCGCTGAGCGCAGCGACGATCAGCAGCACCGCGTCGGCGCCGTTCACCGCCGCCTCGTAGAGCTGGTAGGGGTCGACGATGAAGTCCTTGCGGATGATCGGCAGCCCGCAGGCGGCGCGGGCAGCCCGCAGGTCGGCCAGGGAGCCGCCGAAGTGCGGTTCGTCGGTGAGGACGCTGAGGGCGGCGGCCCCGCCACGCTCGTAAGCGGTGACCTGGGTAGCGACCTCGATTCCCTCGGGGGCGAGCAGCCCCGCGCTCGGCGAGCGGCGCTTGAACTCGGCGATCAGCGAGAGGCCGGGGCGCGTCAGCGCCTCGTTGAACGGACGGTCCTCTCCACGGGCGGCGAGCCGCGCTTCCAGGTCGGCCTGGGGAAGCTCGGCGCGTCGCGCCTCCACCCCCTCCCGGGCCCCCGCAATCAGCTGGTCCATCATTCCCACTTGAACCTGGAAAGCCTAAACGGCGGGGGCGACCGTTGCCGCGATCAGGCGCTCCAGCACGTCGGCTGCCGCGCCGGAATCGATCGCTTCGGCGGCTTTGGCCACTCCCTGCTCGAGATCCGGGGCCAGGCCCCCGACGTAGACGGCGGCGGCGGCGTTCAGCAGGACCAGGTCCCGGTGCGGTCCCGGCTCCCCCGCCAGCACCGCCCGGCTGACCGCGGCGTTCTCCTTCGGGGTGCCGCCGGCGACGCTCTCTAAAGACGCCGGCGCGAGGCCGAACTGACCCGGCTCGGCGAACCACTCCGCGGTGCGGCCGTCGGCGACCTCGATCACCCGCGTCCGCGCCGCCAGGGAGAGCTCGTCGAGGCCGTCCTCGGCGGAGACAACCAGTGCCCGCACGCTGCCGAGGCTGACCAGCGCCTCGGCGATCGTCTCCTGGTAGTGGCGGTCGGCGACGCCGAGCAGCTGCCGGTTGGCGCCGGCCGGATTGGTTAGCGGCCCGAGAAAGTTGAAGATCGTCCGCACCCCGAGCGCTTTGCGGGCGGGGACGACGTGCTTCATCGCCGCGTGGTGCTTGGGCGCGAACATGAAGCCGAAGCCGACCTCGTCGATGCAGCGGCCTACCTGCTCGGGCTCGATTTCGACGTTGACGCCCAGCGCCTCGAGCAGGTCCGCGGAGCCGCACTTGCTCGTGTTGGAGCGGTTGCCGTGCTTGGCGATCGCGCAGCCGGCGCCGGCGGCGACCAGTGCCGCCGTGGTCGAGACGTTGAAGGTGGAAGGGCCGCCGCCGGTGCCGCAGGTGTCGACCAGGTCGTGCCGCTTGGTCGGGACCGGGGCCGCCAGACCGCGCATCGTCCGCGCCAGGCCGACCAGCTCGGGCACCGTCTCCCCCTTCGCCCGCAGGGCGATCAGGAAGGCGCCGGTCTGGATCGGGTCGGTCCGCCCCTCCATGATCTCGCTGAGGACCGCCGATGCGTGGTCGGCGGTGAGATGGTCGCCGGCGCAGACGGCGTCGATCGCGCGGCTCACTACGTCATTAGGCATCGGAATCTCCCTTCCCGATGAAGTTGGCCAAGAGGTGCTTGCCCTGCGGGGTGAGGACGGACTCGGGGTGGAACTGGACCCCCTCGACCGGCAGCTCGCGGTGACGCGCGCCCATCACTACGTCGCCGAGCTTCGCGCTCAGCTCCAGCTCCTCGGGCAGGTCGGGGTCGGCGACGAGCGAGTGGTAGCGGCCGGCGACCAGCGGGCTCGGCAGGCCGGCGTAGATCGACTTGCCGTCGTGCTCGACTTCGCCCTCCTTGCCGTGGATCGGCTCGCCCTGGACGACGCGGCCGCCGAAGGCCTCGACCATCGCCTGGTGGCCGAGGCAGACGCCGAGGACCGGCGTCCCGGCTTCGCCGAAGGCGCGGATCGCCTCGCCGGAGATCCCGGCCTCGGCCGGCGTGCATGGCCCCGGCGAGACGACGAGGCGGTCCGGCTGGCGCGCCAGCAGCTCCTCGACCGTGGCCTTGTCGTTGCGCACGACTTCGACCTCCGCCCCCAGCTCACCCAGGTACTGGACGAGGTTGTAGGTGAAGGAGTCGTAGTTGTCGATCACGAGCACACGCATCCCATTTACGCCCAGTCCGGCTGTTCGCAGGCGACCTCGACAGCTCTGAAGACCGCCCGCGCCTTGTTCACCGACTCGGTGTACTCGTAGTTCGGCTTGGCGTCGGCGACGGTGCCGCCGCCGGCCTGCACGTGCAGCTGCCCGTCCTTGCAGACGACGGTGCGGATGTGGATCGCGGTGTCGAGGTCGCCGTTCCAGGAGAGGTAGCCGACGGCGCCGCCGTAGCCGCCCCGCTTCACCTTCTCGAGCTCGTCGATGATCTGCATCGCCCGCACCTTCGGCGCCCCGGAGAGGGTGCCGGCCGGTAGCGCCGAGCGCAGCACGTCGAGGGCGCTGACGCCGTCTTTCAGCTTGCCGGAGACCTGGCTGACGATGTGGAGGACGTGCGAGTAGGTCTCGACGACCATCAGCTCGTCGACCTTGACCGAGCCGTACTCGCAGACCCGGCCGAGGTCGTTGCGGCCGAGGTCGACCAGCATCACGTGCTCGGCCCGCTCCTTGGGGTCATTGACGAGGCGCTCGGCGAGGCGCCGGTCCTCGTCCTCGCTGTCGCCGCGCGGATAGGTGCCGGCGATCGGCCGCGTCTCGACCCGGTCGCCGATCACCTTGACCAGCGGCTCCGGGGAGGCACCGGCGATCTGGAAGTCACCGAACTCGAGGAAGTACATGTAGGGGGACGGATTGATCGCGCGCAGCCCGCGGTAGACCGAGAACGCCTCGACCGGTGCCGGCGCCGAGAAGCGCTGCGAGGGAACGACCTGGAAGGCGTCGCCGGCGTGGACGTACTCGACGATCCGCGCCACCGCGGCTTCGAACTCCTCCCGCTCCATGTTGGACTCGAACCGCGGCGGCTCGCTGAGAGCGGGGTGCTCGGGCACCGGCACCGCGCCGCGCAGCCGCTCGCGCATCTCGGCGATCGTCGCCGCGGCGGTTTCATAAGCGGCGTCGACGTCGTCTTCGTCCTCGACGAAGGCGCAGGCGAGGATCGTCAGCTCGTGGCGGAGGTGGTCGAAGACGACCATCGCGTCGGTGACCATCAGCGCCAGGTCCGGGAGACCGAGGGGATCCGGGTTCGGCTCCCCCAAGGGCTCCACCGTCCGCACCAGGTCGTAGGCGAAGAAGCCCACAGCACCGCCGGCGAACGGCGGCAGGCCCTCGACCGGCGCCGGCCGGTACTCCTGCATCCGCGCCGCCACCGCCGCGTAGGGATCCGGGGCGGGTTCGCTCCGGCTCGCCGGCTCGCCGGCAGCCGCCTCCTCCCCGCTCCACTCCGAGAGCGTCCCCTCGTTCCAGCGCAGCAGCGCCCGCGGCCGCAGCCCGACGAAGGAGTAGCGCCCCACCTGCCCCTGCTCGGCCGACTCCAGCAGGAAGCAGGGCGCTCCCTCCGGCTCCCCCGCCCGCAGCTTGAGGAAGGCGGAGACGGGCGTCTCACAGTCGTCTACCAGGCGCGCCCGCACCGGCACCACGTTGCCCTGGCGGGCAAGCTCTCGCGCCTGCTCCAGGCCTGGTTCGAGCTCGAGTTCGAAGTCAGCCGCTACGCGCATTCAGCACCTCCATCACCTTCGCCTGCGAGACCCCGCGCGAGGCCAGCAGGACGCTGAGGTGGTAGAGGACGTCGGCCGCCTCTTCGGCCACCCGCTCATCGCTCTCTTCCCGCGCGGCGCGGACGACCTCCTCGGCCTCCTCCTCGATCTTCTCGCCGATCAGCTCGCGGTCGTCGAGCAGCTTCACGGTGTAGCTGCCCTCGGGCCGCTGCAGCGAGCGGTGGCGGATCGTCCGCTCCAGCGCCGAGAGGGCTTCATGGGTGACGGGGAACGGCTCGCCTTCGGCCGGAGGCGCATCCTTGCGCGGCGAAGCCGAGCCGAGGACCTCGCGGTAGAAGCAGCTGCGCTGGCCGGTGTGGCAGGCGGGGCCGGCGGGATCGACGAGGGCGACCAGCGCGTCGCCGTCGCAGTCGTAGCGGAGCTGGCGCAGGTGCATGAAGTTCCCCGAGGTTTCGCCTTTTTTCCAGAGTTCGTCGCGCGAGCGGCTGTGGAAATGGAGGTCGCCGGTCTCCAGCGTCATTTCCAGGGACTGCGGGCTCATGTAGGCGAGCATCAGCACCTCGCCGCTGGCGAAGTCCTGCACGATGCACGGCACCAGGCCCTGTTGGTCGAATTCGATTTCGGGAAACATCCGGGGAATCGTAAACGTCGCCTGCCTACTCGATGCCGAGGCGGTCGAGGAGGTCCTCGTCGCGGCGCCAGTGCTTGCGGACCCGGACTTGGAGGTCGAGGAAGACTTTGGCTCCCAGCTCGGCTTCCAGGGAGCGCCGCGCGCCGGTCCCGATCTCGCCGATCTTCGCTCCCTTCTTGCCGATCAGGATCCCCTTCTGCGAGTCGGCCTCGGCCCAGATCTCGGCCCGAACGGCGACGAGGCCGTCCTCGCGCGGCTCGACCTCCAGCACCGAGACCTCGACCGAGTGGGGGATCTCCTGCCGGGTCCGGTTCAGCACCTGCTCGCGGATCAGCTCGGCCAGCAGCAGCTCGCTCGACTGGTCGCTGCGGTCCTCCGGCGGGTACATGTAGGGACCCTCGGGGACCAGCTCGCCGAGGCGCTCGAGCAGGGGGTCTACGCCCTCGCCGGTGCGGGCGCTGATCGGGAAGACCTCGTCGACCCCCTCCAGCTCGGCGGCCTCGGCGAGGACCGGCACCAGCTCGTTGGGGCCGAGGCGATCGGCCTTGTTGACGGCGCAGATCACCGGCAGCTCGGTGCCCGCTCCGAGCAGCGCCTTGACGATGAAGCGGTCGCCCGGCCCCACCCCCTCCTCGCCGTTGATCACGAAGAGGACGACGTCGGAGTCGGCGAGCTCGCGCTCGACCCGCCCCTGCATCCGCTCGGTGAGGACGTCGCGCGGGCGCTGCACGCCGGGGAGGTCGACGAGGACCAGCTGGAGCTCCTTCTCGAGATCGGTGGCGACGCCGCGGATCGCCCGGCGGGTGGTCTGCGGGCGGTTGGAGACGATCGCGACGTGGGAGCCGACGATCGCGTTGACGAGGGTCGACTTGCCGACGTTGGGACGGCCGGCGAGGCCGACGAAGCCGGCGCGCGTCATCGCAGCTCGGCGAGCACGCGCGCCTGCAGGACCAGCATCTCGCCGTCGTCGGTCTCGTGGTCGTGCCCGCAGAGGTGGAGGACGCCGTGGACGGCGGCCTCGGTCACGTCGGAGCAGTGCTGCGGGCAGATCGCGACGTCGCCGAGCTCGCGCGGGCCGGCCACGGGATCGAGTTCGTCGATCGGGAAGGCGAGCACGTCGGTCGGGGCGTCCTTGCCGCGGTGTTCGCGGTTGAGCTCGCGGATCCGCTCCTCGTCGACGATCTCCACCGCCAAGTGGCCTTCCTCGACTCCGGCAGCCTCCAGCGCGGACGCGACGGCGCTGCGCAGGCCCGGGGGAACGTCGCTCAGATCGACCGTCACGAACGCGGAGTCGGCCCGTGTTCGGCCCGCGCATCGCGCTCGCGGGCCCCGTGGGCGTCGTAGGCGGCGACGATCCGCTGCACCAACTTGTGGCGGACGACGTCCTCGCCCCCGAAGCGGACGAAGGAGATGTCCTGGACGTCCTCGAGGATGTCGCTGACGGCGATCAGGCCGGAGCGCTGGTCGGTCGGCAGGTCGATCTGGGTGACGTCGCCGGTCACCACCATCCGCGAGTTGAAGCCGAGCCGGGTGAGGAACATCTTCATCTGCTCGGGGCTGGTGTTCTGGGCCTCGTCGAGGATTACAAAAGAATCATTAAGCGTCCTTCCCCTCATGAACGCCAGCGGCGCCACCTCGATCACGTTGCGTTCGAAGTAGCCGTTGACCCGGTCGGGGTCGAGCATGTCGAAGAGGGCGTCGAACAGCGGGCGCAGATAGGGGTCGACCTTGGCTTGGATGTCGCCGGGGAGGAAGCCGAGGCGCTCGCCGGCCTCGACCGCGGGCCGGGTGAGGATGATCCGCTGCACCTTGCGTTCGGTCAGCGCCGCCGCCGCCATCGCCACCGCGAGGAAGGTCTTGCCGGTTCCCGCCGGCCCGATCCCGAAGGTGATCGTGTGACGGCGAATCGAGTCGACGTAGCGCTTCTGGTTCAGCGTCTTCGGGGCGACTTTGGTGTTGCGGTGACGCCAGACGACGTCCTCGAGGATCTCCGCCGGGCTCTCTTCGGCGTCCAGGGCGCCGGTCACCGCTTCGATCGTGCCGGGGGCGACCTCATGCCCCTGCTCGATCAGCTCGACCATCTCGTCGACCACGGTCGCGGCGGCGGCGACGTCGTCGGGATCGCCCTCCAGGGTCAGCACGTTGCCGCGCAGGTGCAGCTCTGCGTCGAGGCGCCCGCGCAGCGCTCGCAGCACGGTGTCTTCCGAGCCGGCCAGCTCGGCCGCGACGGTGTTGTCCAGGGTCAGCTGCCTGCGTGCCAATTACTTACCCAACTCCATCAGCCCAGCTTCTGCCGCACCGCGGCGCTCACCCGCTTGCCGTCCGCCCGGCCGCCGACCTTCGGCATCAACGCCGACATCACCTGGCCCATCTGCCGCTGCTCGGTGGCGCCGGCCTCCTCGATCGCTTCCTCGACCAGCGCCGCCAGCTCCTCGTCGGAGAGCTGCTGCGGCAGGTAGCCCTCGATCAGCCCAGCCTCGAAGCGCTCAGAGGCCGCTTGGTCGGCGCGCCCCGCGCCCTCGTAGGCCTCGGCCGCCTCGACCCGTTTCTTGCGCTCGCGTTGCAGCACCGCGACCTCGTCGCCCTTGCCCAGCTTCGCGTCCTGCTGCAACACGTCGACGATCATCCGCAGCGCGGCCGCCCGCTCGCGGTCGCGCGCTTTCATCGCCGTCTTCACGTCATCCTGCACCTGCTCGAGAACGCTCATCGGCTTAAGGGTAGACAGCAGCGTCCGGGGTGACGGCCAGGCCCTTGGAGACGAGGTCGCGCACGTCGAGGCTGACGAGCTGCCAGCCGTAGCGACGAGCGGCTGCGACATAGGCGGCGTCGTATGAGGTAAGCCCGTGCTCGGCGACGACGTCGACTGCCTCGACGATCAGTTCGCGATCCACCCGCAGGAGATCATTGCCACAGGTGCGGGCAATGGCCTGGACGATCCTCTGCGCCTCCTCCGGATCGCGGTATCGCTTCGCGATGACGTTCGCGACCTCGTAAAGGGTGAGGTCGAGAGCGGCCAGTCGCATGCCACTGCGGACCAGCCTTCCGGCCGCAGCGTGGGAGGGACCGACCTCTGACCCAGCGGCCACCCAGACGTTTGCATCGAGCAGAAACAACTAGTGGGATTCCCGGTCTTCTCGGATCAGACGAACCACATCCCACGCCTCCGGGTCGTCAGCAGGAGGCTCGATGTGGATCTGATCCCATAGCCGGTTGATCTCCTGCCGCCTGCGCTCCTCGGCCGCCTGCACCTCGCGCTCGGCAAGGCGCTGCAGGAAGCCGCTGCGGGTTTCGCCCGCCTCTTTGGCGCGAGCGTCGACCCGCTCCAAAAGCTTGTCGGGAATGGAGATCATCACCTTGGCCACAGAGTGAGTATATACGGTATTGCCGAAGGTCAGTAGTGCAGGCATGGCGGAAGCGTGAGGGACGCGGACGCACGTATGGCGCACAGAACGCAAAAATTCTGCGCCGACTTCTCGGCAGAAGCGTCAGCTCGGCGCGATCTCGACCAGCTCGACGTCGCCGAGCGGCATTTGCAGGAAGCGGGTGCCGATCGCGTGGAAGGCGTCGGGGTCGCCGGTGCAGAGGAAGTCGTAGCTGCCCTCGCCCCGCGGCTCGCGAGCCAGGCCCCCACCCTCCAAGGTCCGCTGGACGGCCGCGGCGACCGCGTGCCCGCCGCTGACGAGGCGCACGTCGCGGCCGAGGATGCGCTGCAGCATCGGCGCCACCAGCGGGTAGTGGGTGCAGCCGAGGATCAGGGTGTCGACTTCGGCCTCCTTCAGGGGGGCGCAATAGGAGCGGGCCATCGTCACCGTCTCCTCGTCGAAGAGCGAGCCGTTCTGGATGAACGGCGCCAGGTCGGGCGCCGCCACCTCGATCACGTCGAGTCCGCGGCCGATCGCTTCCAGCGCCCGCCGGTAGGCGCCGCTCTCGACCGTGTTCGCCGTCGCCAGCACCCCCACCCGCGCGTTGGCGGTGATCGCCGCGGCGATCTCGGCCTGCGGCTCGACCACCGGCACCACTTCCACCCCCCGGGCGGCGGCCACTTCCCGCGCCACCTCCTCGCCGATCGAGGTGGCGGTGTTGCAGGCGATCACCAGCAGCTTGGCGCCCCGGTCGAGCAGCAGTTCGGAGATCCGCGCGATCCGCTCGCGCAGTCGCGCCGGGTCCTTGTCCCCGTAGGGAAACATCGCCGTGTCGCCGAGGTAGAGGAAGTCCTCCTGCGGCAGCGAGACCAGGCACTCGTGCAGGACGGTGAGCCCCCCCACTCCCGAGTCGAACATCCCCACCGGCTGGGCCGGGCTGGGCTGGCTTCCCGCGGCGGTCAGGGCGCTACGGCTTGACGGTCATGAAGAAGATCGTCACCACCACGATCAGCCCGGAGGCCATGCCGACCGTGCCGAGCCGGCGGGCGAGCGCTTCGAACTCGGCGCTGAGGGTGTCGCCGACCTTCAGGTCCCGTTCGGCCAGCGCCTGCGCCTTCAGGCCCTGCGGGCGGTAGAAGGCGTGCTGCAAGCCCATCAGGACGACGATCGCGATGAAGCCGATGACGATGAAGGCTTCGCTGCCGCTCCAGTGACCGTCGGCCATCAGGTAGATCCCCGCCAGCAGGACGATGAACATCGCCGGGTTGACGAGGTAGTTGTCGACCTTGCGGACGGTCTCGAAGATCAGCGGCGCCGAGCGCGGGTATCTCGAGATCGAAGAGAAGATCAGCCCGTAGGCGAACGTCGGGCCGAACGCCGCCACCACGGCGAGGACGTGGACGAACAGCCCGAGGCTGTAGCCGGTGACATCCGCCAGAGCCATCGGCGAGAACCCTACCTTTCAGGAGCGACGAAGCAAGAGCGCGGCCCAATCGCCCTCGATTCTGCGGTCGGCCTCGGAGAGGCCAGCTGGGGCGAAGGCGACGGCGACCTCGTCGAGCTCGACCGGGAGCAGGCCGGAGCAGACGAGCGTCTCAGGGGCGGCGGTGAGCTGTGCGGCAACCGCCTTCAAGATCGGCGAGGTCATGTTGGCCACGACCGTGGGTGCCAGCGCCGGAAGTCGTTCACGAAGGTTCATCCGTTCGAGGTGAAGTTGCACGTCGTTGGCGGCAGCGTTAGCTGCTGCCGCTTCGAGGGCAGCGGGCTCGTGGTCGTATCCCCTCACCGGATCCCAGCCCAGCTTCGCTGCGGCGATCGCCAGGACGCCGGAACCGGTTCCCAGGTCCACCAGCTCGCCATTGGGCTCAAGCTCGCAGAGGAACCCGAGGCAGAGCCGCGTGGTCGGGTGGGCGCCGGTGCCGAAGGCCTGGCCGGGGTCGACGACGACGTCGATCGCGCCCTGGCAGGGCGGCTCCCAGGATGGGCGCAGCCAGAGCCGGTCGGCGACCAGGAGCGGCTTGTGGAAGTCGCGCCAGCGGTCGGCCCAGTCGTCGGGGACCTCGGTCGAGCTGACCTCGATCCGCCTGCCGGCCACTGCGGCGTCGAGGTCGCCCAGCTCCGGCAGCTCCCCCTCGCCGCCGTAGATCGCGTACTCGACGTAGCCGGGCCCGCGCTCCTCCTCGACCCCGTTGGGGGCCAAGACCGTCAGCTCCGCCAGGACCAGGTCCGCCTGCTCGGGCGCGCAGCGAACCGCGAGGCGGATCAAGGGCGGTCCCTCAACCGAAGGCCCGCCGCACGCGGCTGAAGAGGCCCTCCCCATGCTGCGGAGCGAGGTTGTCGTCGTCGAGCGTCTCGTCGAGCTGCCGGGCCAGCTCACGCTGCTCCTCGCCGAGGTTGGTGGGGACGAAGACTTCGAGGACCACCCGCTGGTTGCCGCGGCGGCGGCCGCTGAGGCGCGGCAGGCCGATGCCCTTGAGGACGTATTGGTGCCCGGGCTGCGTCCCGGGCTCGACCTCGATCTCCTGCTCGCCCTCCAGCGTCGGCACCGTCACCGTCGTCCCCAGCATCGCCTCGGTGGCGGGGATCGAGACGGTGCTGATCAGGTCGGTGCCGTCGCGTTCGAAGCGCTCGTCCTCGGCGACGCGGACTTCGACGTAGAGATCGCCCGCGGGCGCTCCCGGCTCCCCCGCGTGGCCGGCGCCGGTGATCCGCATCCGCTGGCCGTCTTCGATCCCGGCCGGCACTTCGATCGCGCTGGTCCGGCTCTGGCGGGTACGGCCGCTGCCGCCGCAGGCCTCGCAGGGGGTCTGCGGGACCTTGCCGGAGCCGCCACAGACGTCGCAGGGGGCGCTGCGGACCATCTGCCCGAAGGGGGTGCGCGTCACCGCTCGCAGCTCGCCGGCGCCGCCGCAGCGCTCGCAAGTCGAGATCGGCGTCCCCGGCTCGGCGCCGTTGCCGTGGCAGTGCTCGCAGGCGTCGACGACGTCGTAGGTGACCTCGCGCCGCACCCCGGTCCCCACCTCGGCCAGTTCGATCTCCACCGCGATCGCGACGTCGCCCCCGGCCGCCGCGCGGCGCCCGCCGCCGAAGCCGAAGCCGCTGCCGAAGAAGGCCTGGAAGATGTCGTCGATCGAGCCGAAGCCGGCGCCCGGGTCGTAGTCGCCCGAGCGCAACCCCTCATGGCCGTAGGCGTCGTAGGTGCGTCGCCGCTCGG
The DNA here is from genome assembly GCA_051954115.1 of Solirubrobacterales bacterium. Classification (GTDB taxonomy): domain Bacteria; phylum Actinomycetota; class Thermoleophilia; order Solirubrobacterales; family 70-9; genus VAYN01. Next base: position 68,280 of record JBQCIB010000009.1, read on the forward strand.
CGTCGGAAAGCACCTCGTAGGCCTCGGCCGCCTCTTTGAAGCGGTCCTCAGCGTCGGGCTCGCTGTTGACGTCGGGGTGCAGCTCCCGCGCCAGGCGGCGGAAGGCTTTCTTGATCTCGGTCTCGCTTGCGTCCCGGGAGACCCCGAGGACCTCGTAGTAGTCACGCGACATCGGTTAGTCGCCGTAGACGGACTCGAAGTAGCGGGAGAGCTCGCGGGCGGCGAGGCGGACCGAGGCGATCGCGGTCGCGTAGTCCATCCGCAGCGGCCCGACCACGCCGACCGCGCCGAGGTTGCGGTGCGGGAGGCCGTAGTTGGCGCCGATCACGCTGGCTGAGCGCAGCGCCGGCTGCGGGTTCTCGCCGCCGATCCAGAAGAAGACCGAGCGGCGGTCGAGCGAGGAGCGCAGCATCGCCAGCACCTCGGCCCGGCGCTCGAGCGCGGTCATCAGCTCGTCGGCGCGCGGCAGGTCCGGCAGGTGGGCCTCGGAGAGCAGGCGCGAGGTGCCCTCGACGTAGAGGTCGCCCTCGGTGACGAAGTCGGTGAAAGTGGTGCCGAGGGTGGCGATGAAGTCGGCCTCGACCCCGCCCAGCGCGGGGTCGGCGAGGCGGCTCTCGATCATCCGCGCCCCGACGCCGAGGCCGGAGAGCGACTCGTTGAGGTAGCTCGAGGCCCACTCGACCAGGCCCCTGTCGACGGGGCGGCCGAATTCGAAGACGCGGCGGGTGACGTCGCCGCTGGAGGCGATCCCGATCACCACGACCTTGTTCGGCTGCAGGCGCAGCACCTCGACCCGATGGATCGTCGCCGCCAAGCTGGGCTCCGGAGCCGTCGCCATCGCCACCAGGTCGGTGACTTCGGCCAGCGCGGCGGTCGTCTCCCGCATCGCTGCGTCGACCTCGCGGCGCAGGCGAGAGAGCTCCAGCTCGACGCCCGGCGCGGCCGGCGTCGTCCCCGATTCCAGCATCAGGTCGACATAGCGGCGATAGCCGGCATCGGTCGGGACGCGGCCAGCAGAGGTGTGCGGATGCGTCAGGTAGCCAGCCGCCTCCAGCGCCGCCAGCTCAGCGCGCACGGTCGACGGCCCCCACTCCACCTCCGGCCGCTCCGCCACCTCCTTCGAGGGCACGGGCCGGGCGGTGTCGAGATGGGCGTCGACCACCAGCCTGAGAATCAGCTCCTGTCGCTCTGAAAGCACGCCCCGAAGTCTAGGAGGAGCGCCGCCCTTACAGCTCGAGTTCCGCCTCGGCGTTCTTGATGATCTGGGTCTCGCCCTGGGCGGCGACGGTGTCGACCACGACCCGGTTGCCCTCGACCGATTTGACGGTGCCGGTGACGACGATCTCCTGCTCCGGGAAGCCCATGCCCCGCATCTGCACCGAGAGCCGCTTCAGCGCCCGCGGGTCGCCGTCGGCTAGCGCGGCGTTGGCTTTCGCCATCAAGCCCATCGAGTAGAGGCCGTGGAGGATGTTGCGCGGCAGCCCGACGGCTTTGGCGAACCCGTCATCGATGTGGATCGGGTTGAAGTCGCCCGAGGCGCCGGCGTAGCGGTGCGGCAGGTACTTGTCCGGCGTGACCCGCAGCTCCGGGACCTGGTCGCCCACGTTCAGATCAGCCATCTCAAACCCTCCTCACGATCAGCGTCCAGGTCCCGCGCGCGACTTGGGCGCCGTCCTGGTTGACCGAGTTGGTCTCGAACACGTAGAAGCCTTTGCCGTCTTTCTCCTCGATCGACACGCACTTCGCGGTCGTCGTGATCTCGTCGCCCGAGCAGGCCGGCTCGTCCCACTCGAACTGCTGGCCGCCGTGGACCATCGCCGCGAAGTTCATCGCCACCTCGGGGTCGAACATCGCCGGCGCCATCGCCGGGCTGCTGTAGACGACCGCGAACATCGGCGGTGCCACCACGTCGCGGAAGCCGGCGGCGCGCGCCGCCTCAACGTCGAAGTGGACCGGGTTCTCGATCCCCAGCGCGTTCGCGTACTCCCTGATCTTCTCCCGCCCCACCTGGTAGGTGGTGGACGGCCATTCCTTGCCTACCGCATCGGTCTTGAGTGCCATGGAGCGGCACTCTAACTGGCTGCGCAGCCAGCGGGCGCGCCGCTACTCGTCGATCTCCAGCACCGCGAGGAATGCCTCCTGCGGGACTTCCACCCGCCCCACGGCCTTCATCCGTTTCTTGCCCGCTTTCTGCTTCTTCAGCAGCTTGTTCTTGCGGGTGACGTCGCCGCCGTAGAGCTTCGCGGTGACGTCCTTGCGCAGCGCCTTCACGGTCTCGCGGGCGAGGATGTTGGAGCCGACGGCCGCTTGGACCGGGACGTCGAAGAGCTGGCGCGGGATCGTCTTGCGCAGGCGGCCGACGAGGCGCTTGCCCTGGTCGTAGGCGAAGTCCTTGAAGACGATGATCGAGAGCGCGTCGACCTTCTCGCCGGCGAGCAGGATGTCGACCTTGACCAGATCGGAGACGCGGTTGCCGATCGGCTCGTAATCGAGTGACGCATAGCCCCGCGTTGATGACTTCAGCTGGTCGAAGAAGTCGAGGACGATTTCCGCCAGCGGCAGGTCGTAGCGGATCTGCACCCGCTGCGGGCTGAGGAAGTGCATGTCGACGTGGGTGCCGCGGCGCTGCTGGCAGAGCTCCATCACCGCCCCCACCTGCTCTTTCGGGCAGATGATCGTGGCGCGGATGTAGGGCTCTTCGATCGACTCGATCATGCCGGGGTCGGGCAGCTCGGTCGGGCTGTGCACCTCCTTCTGCTCGCCGTTGGTGAGGTTGACGAGGTAGCGCACGTTCGGCGTCGTCGCCAGCAGGTCGAGGTCGTACTCGCGCTCCAGCCGCTCGCGCACGATCTCCATGTGGAGCAGGCCGAGGAAGCCGCAGCGGAAGCCGAACCCGAGCGCCTCGGACGTCTCCGGCTCCCAGGAAAGGGCGGCGTCGTTCAGCGAGAGCTTCTCGAGCGCGTCACGGAGGTCTTCGTAGCGGTCGGTGTCGATCGGGAAGAGGCCGCAGAAGACCATGGGCCGGACCTCGCGGTAGCCCTCGAGCGCCTCGCTCGCCGGGTTCGCCTGCGAGGTGAGGGTGTCGCCGACCCGCAGCTTGGTCACGTCCTTGATCCCGGTGATCAGGTAGCCGACGTCGCCGGCGTCCATGCGGTCGACCGCGACCATCGTCGGACGGAAGAAGCCGAGATCGTCGATGTCGGCCTGGGTGTTGTTCTGCATCGCCAGGATCGGCTCGTGCTTGCGGAAGGAGCCGTCGACCATCCGCACGTAGGCGATCACGCCGCGGTACTGGTCGAACTCGGAGTCGAAGATGAGGGCGCGGGTTGGCGCCTCGGGCTTGCCCTCCGGCGGCGGGATGCGGTCGACGATCGCCTCCAGCACCTCCGGCACGCCCTTGCCCGTCTTGGCCGAGATCCAGAGCGCTTCCTCAGGGTCGCCGCCGAGCAGGTCGGCGATCTCCTGGGCGACCCGCTCGGGCTCGGCGCCCGGCAGGTCGACCTTGTTGATCACCGGGATCAGCTCGAGCCCGTTCTCGATCGCCAGGTAGGTGTTGGCGACGGTCTGCGCCTCGACGCCCTGGGCGGCGTCGACCACCAGCAGCGCCCCCTCGCAAGCGGCGAGGCTGCGCGAAACCTCATACGAGAAGTCGACGTGCCCGGGCGTGTCGATCAGGTGCAGGTGGTAGGTCTCGCCATTGCGGGCCTCATACTCGACCCGCACCGCCTGCGCCTTGATCGTGATCCCGCGCTCGCGCTCGAGGTCCATCGAGTCGAGCAGCTGCGCCTGCATTTTCTTCGGGTCGACGGCCCCGGTCAGCTCGAGGATGCGGTCGGCCAGGGTCGACTTGCCGTGGTCTATGTGGGCGATGATCGAGAAGTTTCGGATGTGGTCCATCGGCGGGGGAGGAGTATGAGGCACGGGGATTTCGGCCGCGAGACAAAGGTGGTCGGCGCGCGGGTCCTGTCACGGCAGGGGACCCACCATCCCCGAGGACACCTCGGGGATGGTCCCCCCTACCGGGCCACCCGCGCGTGCAAGGCCTTTGTCTAGCCGAACCCCACCCTCAGCGGCACGCCGAGGGACTGAGGTTGTCCTTCAGCTGAAAAACGACGGTTGGTGGCTTTTTCAGGATTACCTGGGCTCCAGCGATTTCTAGCCACCTGGCGAGAGGGGGATACGGAGGCTTGCCTGGTTCCAGGCGGTCGCGGGTGGCTATGGCGTAGTCGTAATTGCCTTCGTTCAGGAGCTGGAGGTATCGGCGACAGGTGGTTGGAGCTTCGAAGCCGCCGTGGGATTTCTCGATGCCTAGGTACTGGACTTGGTTGGAGAGGTCGGTGCCGAAGAGGGGGTATTGGCGGGTGCTGGTGGTGGCGATGCGGGAGTTGCTGACGTCGCGGGCCCAGGCGAAGGCGGCATTGAGGCCCGGAGCGGTGAAGGTGGGCTCCTTGTAGCGGCTCTGCAGGTAGTGACGCTGGACCGGGTAGCCGACCGCGATCGCGACGAGGAGCGCCACTAGAGCACCGCCGAGCACCCAACTCCTGCGAGTGCTCCCCTCCTTTGTACCGCTATGCGAAACAAAAGAGGGGAGCACTCTGCTGAGCGCCGGAGAAAGCGCCGCCGGAAGTAGGGCTAGGCCGAGAACCAAGGCAGGAGCGAGATAGCGGAGGCCGGATTCGAACCCGCCGGGCATGCCATCCGGGCCAGAAGCGGACGTTGGCGCGACGAGCCAGGCCAGCGCCGACGCAAGGCCGACGAGCGCGACGACGCGTTGCGTTGGCGTCCCTCGCACCACGCAGAGGATCAAGCCGCCGGCAGCAGCGACGAGTAGGAGCGGCCACGTGATCCAGAGGGCATGGTGGAGGCCCGGGAGGAACCAGTTGGACCAGACGCTGCCGTTGGTGAGGTAGCCGAGGACGGAGTGGGCTTCGCGGCCGCCGAGGGCCTGCTGCGGCGCCGGCAGATCGATCGGGCCGAGGTGGTGGATCCAGGGCAGCGGGTTGCCGGTGTGGACGAGGTTGCGGAGATACCAGTAGCCGCCGCCGGCAAGGGCGGCTAGAGACGAAGCGGCAAGGGCTCGTAGGCGCGTGCCCTGCGGCGCGATCAAGGCAAGGCCAACGACGAGCACGGCGGCCGGGAGTAGGAAGTTCAGCTTCGTCCCCGCCGCCAGGCCCGCGGCAAGACCGACGACGAGACAGGGACCGACGCCCGCAACACCACCTTCCTTACCCAGCCTCTGCCCCGTTTGCGCCCTCTCGCCCGTCCAGGCGTTCAGGGCGACCGCCACCCCCGCCAGCAGGAAGAAGATGCCGACGACGTCGTTCCTCGCCTCCCCCGCCTGGTCCGCCAGCGCCGGGACGCTAAGCGCAATCGCACCCAGGGCAAGCGACCATGACGCCACCCGGTACGGCCGCCCGATGCACCAGCAGGCGACAAGACACCCGACGAACCAGCCGAGGCTCAGCAACGGCGAGAGCACATCCCTCCCGAACGCCAGCATCCCGACCGCGTGGAAGATTTCGGAATTGGCCGGGTAGAACCAGGCCAGGAACTGCGGAGCGATGAAATGCAGGTCCCAGGTGTTCCCACTCTGGAAGAACCCTGCCGCGAAGGGCCCGTGGTACCAGGTGCTGTCGAAGCCGGTCATCCCCGTCGACAGCCGCGTCTTCACGCCTCCTGCGAAGTGGATCACCGCCACCGCAGCGATCACCAACGCGACCAGCAGTGGGGTCAATTGCCGGCGCTGGTCCCGCCGGAGAGAGAGGAGCCGCAACCTACTCAGCAAGTGGGGTTGCGGCTCCCCTCTCTCCGGCGGACGCGGCGCAAACTTCCAGCACCCGAGCCCGACAGCCGCGACCAGCAGCAGATAAGGCATTGGGTCGAATGCGCCGAAGCTGCCGAGAAGCTCAGCAGGCCAAATCAGCAATGCCAGTGCGAGAACCGCCGTCGCCAGATAAGCCGGCGCCCCCTCGAACTGCGGCAGCAGCCACCGCCGCAGTGCGCTCCCACCCGACCAGGCGAAGCCGCCCAGCCACAGGATCTCCAGCACTCCCAGCAGATATCGCCCCGGGCCGAGCAACTGCGCGAGCGTCCTAGCCCCGTCGCCGCCGCAGCAGGCGGGTTATCTGCTCGAGCTCCTCGACCCGTAGGAGCCACGCCACGGCCACGTAGACCAGCCCACCGACGGTGAGTCCAACCCCCAGCGAGACGATCTGCCCGGCGAGGCCACGGCCGAGGGCCTGGTCGAGGACGTCCCAGACGAGCCAGCTCGCGCCCGCAAGAGCCGCCGCCGCGATCGTGATCCGGGTCGCGGTCGAGGTGAGCCGCCGCAGCTCCAGGCCGCCGAACTTACGGCGCAGGATCACCGCCTGAGCGATCACGGCGACGGTGGTGCCGATCCCGGTCCCGGCAACGATTCCCCCCACCCCGAACGGCGAATACAACACCAGCGCCGCCAGCCCGGAGACAACGAGGTCGATCGTCGCCAGCGCCGTCGCCTGCCACGGTTTCTGCAGGCTGAAGAAGGTCCGCGTCTGCAGCAGATAGAGACCGTTGGTCGGCAGCGAGAAGGCGAACCAGAAGAGGGCCGTCGCCACCACCGCCGTTTCCGCCGGGCCGAATTCGCCGCGCTGGTAGACGAGGCGGATCATCGGGTCGGAAAGCGCCAGGATCGCCGCCGCCGCCGGCACCAGGACGAAGAGGATCTGGCGCATCCCGTTCGCCATCGTCGCCCGCAGGTTGTCGATCTCCCCGGCGTTGGCGAAGCGGGCCAGGGTCGGGAAGAGCACCGTCGCGATCGCCACCGAGAAGATCCCCTGCGGCAGCTGGTAGATGCGGAAGGCTTTGTCGATCGCCGCCGGCGCCTCGTGGGAGACGAGGCTGCCGAAGAAGCTGTTGATCAGGTTGTTGAAGTTGATCAGGCCGAGGCTGATCGTCACCGGCAGCATCAGCAGGAAGACGCGCCGCACCCCCGGATGGCGCCAGTCGAAGCTGAAGCTGAAGCGGTAGGGCGTGTTGCGCAGATCCCACGCGGGGATCAGCAGCTGCACCAGGGTCCCGACGAGGATGCCGATCGCGTACGCGTAGATCCGGTCGCGGCCGTGGAAGAGCGGCTCCAGCACGACGAGGACAACGATGATCGTCACGTTCCAGAAGAACGGCGAGATCGCGAAGGCGCCGAAGCGGTCGTAGCTGTTGAGGATGCCGACGACGATGCCGCTGATCCCGAGCAGGATCAGGATCGGGAAGAGGACCTGCGAAAGGGCGACGGTGAGGTCGAGGATCTCGCCTTCGAAGCCCGGGGCGAAGATCGGCATGATCACCGGCGCCAGCAGGACGAAGAAGGCGGTCATCGCGCCGAGCACCATCGTCACCACCAGCAGCAGGGTCGAGGCGAGGCGGAACGCCTCCTTATAGGCCTTCTTGCCGATCAGTTCGGTGAAGACGGGGACGAAGGCGGGCTGCAGCGCCGCGTCGGCGAACAGCGCGCGGACCAGGTTCGGGACCTGGAAGGCGATCGTGAAGGCCGACATCGGCCCGCTGATCCCGTAATAGCCGGCGGCGACGACTTCGCGGGCGAGGCCGGCGATGCGCGAGGCGGCGGTGGCGATCGAGAAGAACGCGGTCGAGCGGGCGATCCGCCCCGCCTGCGGGCTCGCGGCCGGCTCGCGGGTGAATTCCTCCCCCGGTTCGAACGCCTCCGCCTCCCAAAGGGCGACGTCAGCATTGATCGCCCGCTCGTCGGGATCGGGGGTGTGAGGGGCCCTGGGCGTCTCCAAGCTGTTGGTCGATTCGGGTTAGGGGGTGACTGAGGGAAGCCTCAGCCGCTATAGTCGGCGGCCGCCCGGAGCCGGCAAACGCCTGCTAGGGCACTGAAACATGGCCAACATAGCCTCACAGAAGAAGCGGATACTGCGCAGCGAGCGCGAGCGCACCGAGAACCGGCTGCTGACCAGCACGGTCAAGACCTACTTCCGCCGGCTCGAAGCCGCGGTCGAGGGCGGCGACGCCGAGGCGATCGCCGCGGAGCAGCGCGCACTGATCTCGAAGGTTGACAAGGCCGTGCAGAAGGGCGCCCTCCACAAGAACACCGGCGCCCGCAAGAAGGCCAAAGCGGCCCGCATCGCCGCTGGCGCCAAAGCCGCCTAAGCGGCTCCAGCAGCAGCTTTTCGCAGGGCAATGGTCAGCGCCAGCTCGTCGCCGTAGTCGGCGCCGCCGCGGCACCAGAGCTCGAGGTCGGCGAGCGTCTCCGTGGCCATTCGCAGGTCCGCGAGGTCGGCGTCGCGCAGGCGCGAGACCAGCTGCTTCGCCGCATAGGGATGCATTTTCAGCGACGACTCGACCTGCTTCGGCGGGATCCCCTCCTCCAGCTGGGCGGCGGCAGCGCAGGCGCCGCGCAGGCGCGAGGCAAGGCCGTAGATCAGCCCAGTCACGTTCTCGCCTTGGCCGATCAGTCGCTCGCCGATCCGCAGCGCGGCGGCCGCGTCCCCTTCGATCAGCGCGTCGGAGAGCGACCAGACGGCTGCTTCGGAAGTGTCGGTGACCATCTCCTGCAGGTCTGAGGCGGAGACCTCTCCCCCCTCGCCGGCCCAAAGCGCGAGGCGCTCGAGCTCGTTGCGCAGGCGCAGCGGGTTCGAGCCCATCCGCTCGACCAGCATCCGGGCTGCGGCCGGATCGAGGCGAAAGCCGAGCTGCTGCGCTTCGCCGACGAGGATACGGGGCATCTCGCGCGCCTTCGGCGCCTCGAATTCGTGCACCTCACCGCTCGCCGCTTTGACCGCCTTCACCAGTTTTGCCGGCGCTTTGTCCCGGCAGATCAGGACCAGGGTCAAGTCAGGCGGGAGCTCGCCGAGCGCGGCGAGGACCGGCTCAAGCTGCTTGTCGCGCCAGCGCTCCACCCCGTCAGCGAGCAAGTAGCGGCGGGTTCCCATCAGCGACATCGCCGGGATCGCCGCCAGCAACGCCCCCTCATCCGGCATCCCCTTCCCCTCGCTGGGCTCGAACACCTCCAGCGCGGCTGAGCCGCCCTCGCGTTCGGCGCGGGCACGCAACCGGGCGCGGGTGGCGTCGATTTTCGCCCCGTCGGTCCCGGCGATCAGGTACAGCGGCTTCATCTCGGCAGACACGGAGCCGAGTCTAGATCCCGCCCCGGCCCATCGGCCGGCGACTACTTTTCGTGGCCTTTGGCGAGTCCGTTGCCGTTGCCGGGTTCCGCAGCCGCGGGGTCGCTTGCCGAGGGGGTGACCGCCGAGCTCGACGCTTCGATCCCCCGTTCGCTCGCATGTTCGGCGGCTGCCGCCGAAGAGGAGTTTCCGGGAGCCGGGGCCGGTTCCGGCTCCGAAGACGAGACGGTCGCTTCCGGGGGCGGGCTGGTGGGCTTCGGCGAGGAAACGGGGGTCGAAGGTGCAGTGGAAGACGGCTCAGGAGTTGGAGCCGGGACTGGAGCGGGCGCGCCACCTCCGGAACCTCCACCGGTGCTGCCACCGCCGCGGACGATGGTTTCGGGAGCGCTCACAGAAGGTGCGGGCGCTTGAACGACAGTGCCTGCTCCGGAGCCGGTGTCGCCACCCGTGGTTTCGCCTCCGGTTTGACGGGTCCGTCCTCCAGCGGACGTCGGGGCGTGCACCTTCGATCGGCGGCTGAGGGTGGGCGCGAAAGCTGCCCGGTTGTGGTCGAGCGTCAGCTTCTCCGCCTTGGCAATCGATTGCCGGGTCGAGGGTTCATGTGGAAGCGGTGCCGGTTCGAGCAGGGGAAACCCCGGCTGGGCAAAGATCGCGACCAAGGCCAAGCCGGCAGCCGCAGTCATGCCCAGTAGCGCGAAGCCGGTGCTGCGCATCCGTTCGGACAGGCCTTTGCCGGCAAAGCTCGGCAGCCGAGGCGATGAGGAGGACTTGATGTGGAGGATCCAATGCACCAGTTCGTTCATCGACCTGAGACGAGCACCCAAAAGCGATTGGATCGCCTTTCTCGACTATCGATTCGGTCATTCGTCCACGCGGAAACGATCGCCTTCGACGTCGATCACCACGTCGCCGTCCTGATCCGTCCGCAGAGTCGGAACCTGGTGATGGGCGAGGGTGGAGAGAGTGCTGCGGGTGGGGTGTCCGTAGGGGTTGTCCTCCCCGACCGAGATCACCGCCAGCTTCGGCCGGATGCGGTCGAGCAGAGCACCGAGGCCGGCATCGTCGCTGCCGTGGTGGGCGACCTTGAGGACGTCTACGGGCCCAGGGTCGACTGGGACCGATTCAGCCTCGGCGTCGGCCGTCAGCAGCATGCTGAAGTCATGCCAGCGCGCCTCGATCACCAGCGCCTGCTGGTTCGGATCCTCCCCGCCCAGCGGCTCGCCGAGGAACTCACGTGGTGGCCAGAGCACCTGCAGGTGGAGCGCGCCCGAACGCAGCTCCTGACCAGCGGCGAGCCGCTCGGGCTTCGCGCCCGCCGCGGCGGCAGCGGCAATCGCTCGGGGGTTGAGGCGAGCGAAGGCAAGTCGCTCGACCGGGAAGCGACCGAGCAGTTCCTCGACCCCTGCAGCGTGGTCGGACTGGTCGTGGGTGATGACCGCAGCCCCGAGGCCGGTGACGCCTGCGTCCTCGAGCTTGCCGGCCAGGTCGTCCCCGGGCGGCCCGCCGTCTACCAGAACTGTAGGCGCGCCCGCGGGCTGCAGAAGGATCGCGTCTCCCTGACCGACGTCGATGACCTCGATCCGGAGACCGGAGAAGGGGCCAGCCGCCGATCCGCCCTCGTCCGGGAAGACGACGAGGAGCAGCGCGACCAGGACGCCGAGCACCGCCACGCTTTTGAGCGGAAGGGCGGGCAGGCCGAGCCTCGGGGCACGCAGCCCGAAACGCCTGAAGCCGAAGCAAGCCACGACGACAGCTCCGAGCGCCACGTACGACACTGCCAAACCGCCGTCGCTCAGGTGGACATGAAGCTCGGCCCAGCCGGGCGCAGCGCACCAGGAGGCGATCTGGGCGACGTAGGCTAGGAGCAGGGCGTTGAGCTCGTTCAGCGGCTCCAGCGGCAAGCCCGGCACCTGCGCCAGGCCGCTGCTGCACATCCCCAGCCACATCGCCGGCGCCACCGCCGGCATCGCCAGGACGTTCGCCACCAGCGTCGTCGTCGAGAGCGTTTCGAAGTGGTAGGCGATCAGGGGTGCGGTGCCGAGGGTGGCGGCCACGGTCACCGCCAGCCCCTCGGCCAAGGCACGCCGCCACGCGCCCGGGCCGATCCGTTCAGCGAGAGCGTCGCGAAGCGGTGAGGCAACGAGGAGGATTCCGAGGACGGCGGCAAAGCTCAGCTGCCAGCCGACGTCGGCGGCGATCGCTGGATCGATCGCCAGCGTGACGATCGCTGCCAACACCAGCGCGTAGAAGCGGGAGGCGCGCCTTCCAGCGAGGGTGGCGAGGAGGCCCACGGCGCCCATCACCCCGGCGCGCTGGATCGAGGGACCGGAACCGGCCACCGGGACGTAGACGGCGATCAGCGCCAGCACCCAGAACAGCCTCTCCCGCAGCGGAATGCCGAGTGCCCCCAGCAGCGGCATCGCCAGCAGGGCCAGCAGCGTCACATTCTCGCCGGAGACCGCGAGCAGGTGGCTGAGACCCGAGCGGCGGAAGTCTTCCTTCGTCTCCTCGTCGATGCGCTCGTCCTCGCCGAGGACGAAGCCGCGCGCCAACTCGGCCTCTCGCGGCGGCATCCCCCGCCCCACCCCATCCGAGGCTCGCTCGCGGATCCGACCGCTGTTCACCAGCGCCAACACCACGACCACGGCGATCCCGAGCAGGACCGGCAGCGAGGGGCGCGGCGAGCGTCCCGAGCGAGCCATCTACGGCTGCAGCCGCTCGCGCAGCGCCGCCATCGTCGCCGGGCCGATCCCGGGCACCTGGTCTAGCTGCTCCACCGAGGAAAGGCCGCCGTGTTCGTCGCGGAACTCGATGATGTCGCCGGCGGTGACTGGGCCGATCCCGTCGATTTCTTCCAGCTGCTCGGCGGTGGCGGTCCCCAGGCTGATCGGCCCGTCTTCGCCAACCGCCCCGGTCGCGGTCGCTACTCTGCTGGGGCTCTGCTCCGGCACCACCACCTGCTGGCCGTCCGCGAGGCGCGCCGCCAGGTTCACCGCTTCCAGCTCCGCTCGAGGGGTCGGCCCGCCGGCTCGGGTGACGGCGTCGTCGACCCGGCTCCCGGCCGGCATCCGGTAAACGCCGGGCCGCCGCACCGCACCGGTCACGTCGACCACCAAGTCGCCGCCCTGGCCACTCACCGAAAAGCTCGCGCCACCCGCCTTGCTGCTGTCTTCGGCAGCGAAAGAGGATTCAGCACCGCCCTCGCCGCGGATCGCCCGTGCGCCGACGAGCAGCAGCGCGACCGCGACTGCGGCGTAGACGACGACTTGGCTGCGGCTCAGCTCCGGCATCGCCGCCGATCATCCGCGGCCCCGACGCACGCGTGGCGCGCACAAAGAAAAACTTCTCAGCTGGAGGTGTGACCGAAGAGCGACTTAGTAATCGTCGTCATCGTCGTAGCCCGCGACCTCGGCCAATTGGTCGCTGTACAGCTCGACCGCGGCCACCGGCGGCGACTGGATCGAGACGCAGGCCAGCTCCGCCTCGCCGTCGTTGCCGATCGAGTGCTCGGTCGCCGGTGGGACGAGGATCAGGTCTCCCTCGGCGACCTCCTGCGTGTCGCCGGCCACCGACATCGTGCCGCGGCCGCGGACGACCACGTAGGCCTGCTCGGCCTCACCCGAAGAGCGCAGCGTCTGCTTCGCCCCGCCCGGCACGGTCACCCAGGTGACGGAGAGGTTCCGCGAGCCGAGTTCGCCTGCGTCCATGAGGACGTGGGCGCGCAGGCGATGCCATTCCTCGACAGCTGCTTCATCAAGTCTCCTGACCAGCATTTCGCGGCTTTCTAGCAGACCGGGCAGGCCCCGCGGAGGGCGCTACCTGACGACCAGGTTGACCAGCTTGCCCGGAACTACAATTTCCTTGACTATTTGCTGGCCATCGAGATGGCGGGTGACCTTCTCGCTCGCCCGCGCCAGCTCCAGCAGCTCCTCCTTCGAAGCCTCCGCCGGCACCTCGATCCGGTCGCGCAGCTTGCCGTTGACCTGGACGACCAAGGTCACGGTGTCGCTGACCAGGAGCTCGGGGTCGGCCTGCGGCCAGGGCTGCTCCCAGACCCGCTGCCCGGTCAGCCGCTCGTAAACCTCGCTTCCCAGGTGCGGGGCGAAGGGGAAGATCAGCGAGGCCGCGGTGGCGGTGGCGAAACGGAGGGCGGAGACTCCATCGGGATCGTTGAAGAGGCCGTCTTTCAGGCGATAGGTGTCGTTGACCAGCTCCATGACCGCGGCGACGACCGTGTTGAACTGGAAACCGCGGTTGAAGTCCCTGGTTGCCTTATCGATTGCCCAATGGGCCTTCCGCAGCAGCTCGTGCGCCTCTTCTCCTCCTTCGCGAGGATCCCAAACCACCGGCTTCGTCCGTTCATCCACCTCCTCGCAGAGCCGCCAGAGCCGGGAGAGGAAGCGGTTGACGCCCTCGACCCCCTCGTCGGTCCAGTCGCCGCCGCGCTCGGGGGGACCCATGAAGCAGACGTAGGTGCGGGCGGTGTCGGCGCCGTAGCGCTCGACGTACTCGCCGGGGCTGACCGTGTTGCCCTTCGACTTCGACATCTTCGCCCCGTCGCGGGTGATCATCCCCTGGGTAAAGAGGTTGGCGAAGGGCTCCTGGACGCCGAGGTGCCCGAGGTCGGCCAGCGCCTTGGTGAAGAAGCGCGCGTACATCAGGTGCAGGATCGCGTGCTCGACGCCGCCGATGTACTGGTCGACCGGCATCCAGTGGTCGGCCGCCTCGCGGTCCCACGAAGCCCCGTCGTTGTGGGCGTCGAGGTAGCGCAGGAAGTACCAGGAGGAGTCGACGAAGGTGTCCATCGTGTCGGTCTCGCGGCGGGCGGCGGCGCCGCAGCGCGGGCACTCGGTCGCGACCCAGTCCTCGGCGGCGGCCAGGGGGCTCTTGCCCTGCGGGGCGTAGTCCTCGATCTCCGGCAGTTGGACGGGCAGCTGCTCGTCGGGCACCGGAACCATCCCGCACTCGTCGCAGTAGACGATCGGGATCGGCGCGCCCCAGTAGCGCTGGCGCGAGACCAGCCAGTCGCGCAGGCGGTAGTTGACCGCCGGCCTGCCGCGCCCCTCGGACTCGAGCCAGGCGACGATCTCCTCGTAGGCCTCGCGGTTGTGCTTGCCGTCGAAGCGGCCGGACTCGACCATCGGGCCGTCGCCGGGGTAGGGCAGACCGAGCTCGTCGCGGGCGGCCTCCGGGTCCTCCCCCTCGATCACCCGCTGGACCGGCAGGTCGAACTTCTTGGCGAATTCGTAGTCGCGGCTGTCGTGGCCCGGCACCGCCATGATCGCCCCGGTCCCGTACTCCATCAGCACGTAGTCGGCGACGTACATCGGGATCGACTCACCGTTGACGGGATTGACGACGCTGCGGCCGAGCGGCACGCCGGTCTTCTCGCGGTCCTCGGCGCCGCGTTCCTCGGCCGACTCGCGGCCGACCCGGTTGACGTACTCGCGCACCGCCTCCTCGGCCGGCGTCCCCGCCACCAGCCGCTCCAGCTCGGGGTGCTCGGGCGCCAGCACGAAGAAAGTGGCGCCGAAGAGGGTGTCGGGGCGGGTGGTGAAGACCGGGAAGTCGAGGTCGACTTCGGGGCAGCGGAAGGTGACTTCGGCGCCCTCGGAGCGGCCGATCCAGTTGCGCTGCATCGTGATCACGTGCTCGGGCCAGGACTCGAGCAGCTCGAAGTCGGCGAGCAGGCGGTCGGCGTAGTCGGTGATGCGGAAGAACCACTGCTCGAGGTTGCGCTGGACGACCTCGGTGCCGCAGCGCTCACAGCGGCCGTCGACGACCTGCTCGTTGGCCAGCACGGTGGCGTCTTTCGGGCACCACTGGACCGGTGCCTGGGTCCGGTAGGCGAGGCCGCGCTCGAAGAGCTGCAGGAAGATCCACTGAGTCCAGCGGTAGTACTCCGGCGTGTGGGTGGCAAGTTCTCGCGACCAGTCGATTGAAATCCCCCACTCGCGGAACTGGCGGCGGAAGGAGTCGATCGAGCGCTCGGTCGCGACCCGCGGTGGCTCGCCGGTTTTGATCGCGTTGTTCTCCGCCGGCAGGCCGAAGGAGTCGTAGCCCATCGGGTGGATCACCTCGAAGCCGTGGCGGCGGCGGAAGTGGGCGATCGCGTCGCCGACCGCATAGCACTTGAGATGGCCGACGTGGGGCTCTCCCGACGGGTAGGGGAGCATCTCGAGGACGTAGGACTTCGGCTTCGAGGGGTCGTAGCCGGGCTGGCCGGGATTGGCGACCTCCCAGGTCTTCTCCTCGGCCCAAACCTGCTGCCACTTGCGCTCTATCGCCTTCGGGTCGTACCCAGCCATGGCCGCGATCTTACGAAGGGAAGCCTTCGCGCCGCGGCCGGCCGGGAATCAACCGGGATAGGAGTAGGTGACCGAAGAGACGTCGCGGAGGATGTGGGGCCAGACGTAGACCTCGATCATCGCGGCGAGGATCAAGGTCGGGATCGCCAGCAGCACGGTGACGAGGGTGGCGGCAAGCAGCTGGTTCCACTCGCCGCGGCGGCTGGCGATCAGCCAGGCGGCGAGGGGGAGGAAGAGCGCGGTCAGCTCGGGGATCGCGTGCGGGAGGACGCTGAGGATCAGCTCGAAGCGGGAGATGTGGAGCTGGTAGGCGAGGGTCGAGCCCTGGAAGCCGAGGAAGAGGGCCTGGGTCGAGAGCGAGAAAAAGGTGACCGCGCAGACGAAGAGGATCGCCAGCTCTCCTGCCTTGACGTGGATCCAGCGCGAGAGGCCGGTTCGCTGGGCGGCGGCGATCGGCATCGAGGCGCCGGCGATGAAGCCGGCGACGCAGGCAGTGGCGTGCAGCGCCAGCACCAGTGAGTTGCGCCAGAGGATCGGCAGCAGATCGGCGGGTTCGGAGGGCGAGGTGAGACCCGGCAGGTGGAGCGGGGTCAGGTCCGGCGTCAGCAGGCCGGAGACGACCCAGACCGCCGCCAGCAGCGTCAGGGCGATCGCGAGGCTGAGGGCGATCCAGGCGCGCAGGACGCGCCACCGCCGCTGGCCCCACGCATCGAGGGTCTCGCGCGTGTCCCGCATCCCGTGCGAGAACACGTGCTGGTTCGCCGAGCTCATCGCCTAGGGCATCGGCATCCGGCGAGCGTCCTTTTAGCCGTAGGCGCCGATCAACCGCCGCCGAGTTCGCGCTCGAGTTTCTCGGCCAGCTCCGCCAGGCGGGAGACCGGAACTTCGAGCCCGTAGGCAATGCGCCTGACGTTCCCGTAGGTCGGGTTGATGCGCCCGGACTCGATATGGGAGATCCAGGTCGCGTGGATTTCCGCCCTTTCTCCAAGGGTTTCCTGGCTCATCCCCGAGTTGTTCCGGAGCGTCCGGATAGCTCTCCCGAGGCCGATCTGGGGGTCGTCGCGGCGCGGCATCTAGCGGAGGGAATTGGCCCTCGGGTCGCAGGTCCATAGAGTTGAGCGCAACTGCCCTTCGAAAATCCGCTCTTTGCGGACATCAAAACGGCTGAGCTGGACTACAAAAGCGGCTGGAACTGCAGCGGAAAGGTCTGTCCCGGCTGCAGCTAAAGCCGCGCAGGTGGTGGGCAGGCGAGAGTGGAGCTAGTGGGGCAACTCTCGAGTCCCGAGTTCCCCGCGAAATCAAAGATGCTCCCCGCCAGCACGAGCCAGAGACTAGCGCAAGCGCGCCAGCCCTCAAGGGGGAAGGAGGCGAGCCTGCGGCTGACCCCGCCGGGAGACCAGTACTTCTGCCCCGTGCGCAGCCTGCTCCATGTAATAGCCGAAGTGGTTGCGGAACTGGTGGGCGCCGACGTTGACGACGTTGCCGGCGACCTGTTCTTCGGGTATGGAGCTGAGGGGGATCGAACCCCTGACCTCCGCCATGCCATGACGGCGCTCTGCCAGCTGAGCTACAGCCCCAAGCTTGTACTGCTCTGCCCAGTGTAATGCTGCGCGCTGTCCGTTTCTTGCTGGAGCCAGTCTTAAGCGGAGAGCATGTTTGCCCTCTGCCACCTTGATCGGTATCAGAAAGCAGCTCTCGAGCTCTTGGCAATAGGCACCTATCGCATCAACCTCGGCTGACGTGTAGGTGGTCCGGACGTAACCAGTCCCACTACGGCGACTCGTTGCGAGGCTGATGACGATGACGTCCTCCTGACGCTTCGCCCACTTGCACTGGACGCGAAGCAGCTCCTCGCCAATTCCCAGAACCAGGTCATACCGCTCATGCTCAGTGAGCGGTTTCAGCACCGACAATTCCAGCTTCGCCGCTTCCGCAGCGAAGGCTAGCTGTAGTTCCCAAGCAGGTTGTTCCCCTGCAGCTCGCTGAGTCGAGCAGCGGGCGGGCGATGGCCGAGGGAGCCGTGCTTTCTGCGGTAGTTGTAGCGGTCGAGCCAGCTGGCCAGCTGCCACGACCTTTCAGCTGAGGAGCCGTAGATGCGACCGTAGGCCCACTCGCGCAGCATCGTCTGGATGAAGCGCTCGGCCTTGCCGTTGGTCTGGGGCCGGTAGGGGCGGGTGCGCAGGTGGCGGATTCCGAGCTCCCGGCAGGCGAGAGCGTGGACGGTGGAGCGGTAGGGGGCGCCGTTGTCGGTCATCACCCGCTCGACCTTCACCCCGCGCTCGGTGAGCCAGGCGAGGGCGCGGCGCAGGAAGCCGACGGCGGTCTCGCCACGCTCGTCGGGCAGCACCTCCACGTAGGCCAGGCGGGTGGCGTCGTCGACGCAGACGTGGACGAACTCCCAGCCGGTCACGCCGCGGCCGCCGGTGGTCTTGACCTGGCTCTGCCGCTGACCTGTCCCCAGGACTCGGTGGCCGGCGCCCTTGCGGCTGATCCGCCCCAGCTTCTTGACGTCGATATGGATCAGCTCGCCGGGACGAGAGCGCTCATAGCGGTTGGGCGGCTCCGGCGGCTCGAGGCGGCTGCGCTTGCCGAGGCCGATCCGCTTCAGCCAGGCAGAAACCGTCGAGAGCGCCAGGCCAAGGGCCTCGGCGATCTCGGCCGCTGTCATCCGTACCCGCCGCAGCGCCTCGATCGCCCGCACCGTCGCCTCAGGGGTGCGGTGGGGGATCCGCTGCGGCGCCGAGGAGCGGTCGAGCAGGCCCGCCTCGCCCTCCGCGCGCCAGCGATCCCGCCACTTGCGGGCCGAGCGCTCGCTGATGCCGGCGGCCTCGGCCGCCGCCATCAGCGACCAGCCCTCCTCTTCGATCCGTCTGACGAGCAGCCTGCGGCTGTTCGGGCAGGTGCGGGCGTTACCGTGGATCCTCATCCGGTGTCCTCCTTGATCTGGGTGGTCAGCACCCCCAGCCTTCAAGGAGGCCCGGATGAACAACGTGGTCAGGAACTACAGCTAG
>JBQCIB010000010.1:0-25783 GCA_051954115.1 Solirubrobacterales bacterium
CGGTCGTCCTCCGCGGGAATGTTCGCGAAGCGGCGGAAATGCAATCCGATTCCTGCCCGCCATAGGCGGGCTCTATATGAGGGAGCTGCCCCGACATAGGGGCGCGACAAATTCACGCGGAGGACGACCGGACCCCTTTACCGATAGCGCCTACACCAGCGCGTGTTCGGCGGTGTGAATCTGGAAGCGCTTGAAGGAGACGCGGGCGGCCCAGGCGGCGGTTAGGCCGGAGGCGGCGGCGAGGAGGAGGGCTACGCGGGGATCGTAGGACTGGGCGAGCCAGCCGGCTAGGGGGCCGCCGATTGGGGTGCTGCCTAGGAAGACGACGCTGTAGAGGGCCATCACGCGGCCGCGCATCTCGGGGGAGACGGCTAGCTGGAGGGTGGAGTTGACGGTGGCGGCGAAGGTGACGGAGGCGGCGCCGAGGAGCATCAGGGCCGGGACCTCGAAGGCGAGGCTGGGCATCAGCGCCGAGAGCAGGGCGGCGACGCCGAAGGCAAGCGCGCCGCCGGCGATCAGGGTCGGGCCGGTGCGGCCGCGGTGGCCGTTGACGAGGGCGCCGGCGATCGAGCCGACCGCCATCGCCGAGACCAGGGTCGCGTAGGTCATCGCACCGGACTGGAAGCTGAATTTGGCGAGCAGGGGCAGCACCACCTGGAAGTTGAAGCCGAGCGTCCCGACCAGCGCCATCAGCGCCAGCGGCACCATCAGCTCCGGCGTGCGCAGGACGTAGCGCAGAGCGGCCCGGATCGCGCCCGGCTCGTGCTTGGCCGGCGGTGCCGCGTGCAGCCGCGCCGGGTCCATCCGCCACAGCGCCAGGATCATCGCCAAGAAGGTGAGCGCGTTCAGCGCGAAGCAGGGGACGACGCCGGCGGTGGCGATCAGGATGCCGGCGAAGGCCGGGCCGACGATCCGCGCCGCCTGGACGATGACGCTGTTGAGGCTGACCGCGTTGACGACGAGGTCGGGGCCGACCATCTCGATCACGAAGCTCTGCCGGGTCGGGTTGTCGACCGCGTTGACCGCGCCCATCGCGAAGACCGCGAGGTAGACCATCCATGGCGTGACGACGCCGGTCGCGGTGACGGCGAAGAGGCCGACGGCGGGGATCGCCATCAGCGCCTGCGTCGTCATCAGCAGCCGCCGCTTGGGGATGCGGTCGGCGAGCAGCCCGCCCCAGGCGCCGATCAGGAGCATCGGCAGGAACTGGAGGGCGGTGGTGAGGCCGACGGCGACACCGCTGCCGGTGAGGCTGAGCACAACCCAGACCGCCGCGACCGTCTGCATCCAGGTCCCCGAGAGGGAGATCAGCTGGCCGGTGAAGTAGCGGCGGTAGTTGGGGACCTCCAGCGAGTTGAACGAGTGACGGATCGCAGCCGTCAAAGCTGCTCGCCCTCCCGCATCCGCTCGAGGATCGCCGCCGCCCGCTCCAGCGTCTCCACTTCCTCGTCGGAGAGGTCGCGCATGCGCCGCGCCAGGTAGGCGTTCTTGCGCTTGCGCAGGCGCCGCAGCCGCTCGCGGCCGGCGCCGTTGACGCTGACCAGGGCGCTGCGCTTGTCGGCCGGGTCCTGGGAGCGATCGATCAGCCCCTCCCGTTCGAGGCAGCCGAGCGTGCGGGTGATCGTCGGCCGCTTGACCCGCTCGATCTCGGCGATCTCGCTCGGGGTCATCGGCCCGTGCCGCTCGATCGTCGCCAGCGCCGCGACCGAGGTCGGGGTGAGGCCGCTCGTCTCCGCCGCCGCCTCCTGGCGCAGCCGGCGGGCGGTGCGGACGATCGCCGTGCGCAGCTGCGCGGCGCGCTCGCTGAGAGGGATGTCGGTCTTCGCGTCCATTGATTAGCTTCGGTAATTAGTTTAGCGAACTATCAATGGATGCTCAAGGCGCCCCCGAATCGCCTCCTTCCGCGAGCAGGTCCAGCAGCTCGAGCATCTTCTGGTGATAGCCGACGCCGGCCATCAGCGTCCGCTCGGATGCCGCGAAGCCCTCGGCCTCGCGCACCTCCTTCAGCATCGAGCCCAGTTCGTCCCGCTTCGCTTCGTGCCAGGCACGTCGCTCCTCCCCCAGCGGCCCGGGATCGGCGCCGGCGAAGATCTTCAGGATCGCTTCCTCGCGCAGCTGCGGCGGCGTCACCGCGGTGTCGGCAGCCCAGGCGGCCAGCGCCTCTTTGCCTTTGTCGGTCAGCGAGTAGATGCGGCGGCGGCGGCCGCCCTCCTCTTGGCGCGCCGCGAGATAGCCGGCGGCGGCGAGGCGGGCGGGCTCCTCGTAGGCGGTGGTGTGGGGAACCGGCCAGAAGTTCTGGATCGAGATCTCCATCGCCCCCTTGAGGTCATAGGAGGTCATCTCCCCGAACTCGTCGAGCACCGCGAGCACCGCGTAGGAGGTGCCGGTGAGCTTGATCACTTTCGGCTTGCTTTTCATAATTCGCGTCGTATAGTACGGGACGAACGGTTATTGGCAACAAGGTTGGAGGCCCAAGATGCCCAGCACCGACTCCCCCTCCCCCATCATCGGCGACGGCCCGGCGTACGACGCGAGAGAGCAGAAGCGCCCGTCCTATGACGCGGTCGTCGTCGGCGGCAGCCTCGCCGGCTGCGCGACCGCCACGCTTCTCGGCCGCGCGGGCGCCCGCGTCGCCCTGGTCGAGAAGCAGCCCGATCCCAAAGCGTTCAAGCGGATGTGCTCGCACTTCATCCAGGCCTCGGCGGTGCCGACGCTGGAACGGCTCGGGTGGCTGGAGCCGATGCTCGAGGCCGGCGCCCTCCGCACGCGGGTCCAGGCCTGGACCCGCTGGGGCTGGATCAAGCCGCCGGCGCCCGGCAACGTCTGCGTCAACCTGCGTCGCGAGCTGCTCGACCCGCTGATGCGCGAACGCACGGCCGCCGAGCCGGGGGTCGAGCTGATGCTGGGCCAGGCAGCCGTGCGGGTGCTGCGCGAGGACGGGGCCGTGCGCGGCGTCGTCGTCCGCAACGCCGAGGGCGAGGAGACCGAGCTGCGGGCACCGCTGACCGTCGGCGCCGACGGTCGCGACTCGCAGGTCGCCAAGCTGGCCGAGCTGCCTGACAAGAAGCGGCCGCACGGGCGCTTCGCCTACGGCGGCTACTTCGAAGGGGCGCCGCCGGCGACGGCACCCGACGCCTCCTTCTGGATGCTCGATCCGCAATGGGCCGCCGCCTTCCCCACCGACGGCGATCTCACCTTCTACGCGGTGATGGGAACGATGGACCGCTTGCCGGAATTCAAAGCCGATCCCGGCGAGGCGCTGGTCCGGTTCATCGCCGACCTGCCCGAGGCGCCGCCGATCAAGCAGGGCCGGCTCGTCAGCCCGGTTCTCGGCAAGATCGACATGACGAATCGGCAGCGCGGGCCGATCGCTCCCGGCCTCGCCCTAACCGGCGACGCGGCTCTTGCCGTCGACCCGCTCTTCGGCATCGGCTGCGGCTGGGCGCTGCAATCGGGCGAATGGCTGGCCGACAGCGTCGCCCCCGCCCTCCGCGACGAGGAGCCGCTGGAGAAAGGGCTGAAGCGGTACAAGCGACGCCACGCCCGCGGCCTCGGCGGCCACGCGTTCCTGATCAACGACTACGCGACCGGGCGCCGGATGAGCCCGGTGGAGCGGCTGATCTTCTCCGCCGCCGCACGAGACGAACGCTGCGCCCGCGACTTCGAGGCCTTCGGCACCCGTGAAATCCCACCGCAGCAGTTCATGCCGCGGATGCTGCCGCGGGCGCTCGCAGTCAACGCCCGGCACGCCCTCGCCCGATGACGAGCCAAGGCGCTTTTCCGAACCAGGAGTTGAGAAAAGCGACCGGGCTGCCGGTCGAGCGCGGCAGCCTCCTCGCCGGCGGCACCCGGACCCGCCTCCTGCAGGCGGGTCCGGCCGAGGCGAGCGAGGCGGTCGTCTTCGTCCACGGCAACCCCGGCTCGGCGTACGACTGGGAGCGGCTGGTCGGTGCCGCCGCGGGGAGCGGCCGGCGTGCGCTTTCGCTCGACCTGCCGGACTTCGGCGAGACCGTCGCCCCGGATGGGTTCGAACACACCGTCGTCGGCTACGCGACCTTCCTCGGCGAAGCGTTGCAGGAGCTCGAGGTCGAGAAGGCCCACCTGGTCCTCCACGACTTCGGCGGCCCGATCGGGCTCGTCTGGGTGGCGATGAACCCCGACGCGCTGGCGAGCATCACGCTGATCGACACCGGCATCCTCCCGGGCTACAAATGGCACAGCCTGGCACAGCTCTGGCGCACGCCGGTACTCGGCGAGCTCTTCCAGGCGACCGCCACCCGCCCCGCCTTCCGCTTCCTGCTCAACCGCAACGAGCCGCGCGGGTTGCCGGGGGACTTCGTCGAAGCGATGTACGACCACTACGACCGGCGTACCCGCAGGGCGGTGCTGGCGCTCTACCGCGACACCGACGACCCAGGCTCGGCCGCGCCGGAGCTGACCAAGCTGCTTGCCCCGCGCGACATCCCGGCGTTGGTGATCTGGGGCGAGCACGACGCCTACCTGCCGTCGTCGTATGCGGCGCGCCAGCGCGAGGCGTTCCCCTCCGCCGACGTGCACGTGCTCGCGGCCAGCGGCCACTGGCCCTTCGCCGACGCACCCGACACGGTGGAACGCCTGCTGACCGAGTTCCTCGTCCAGCAGAAGTGACGCACGAGTGTCATTTATTGAGCCAATTGTGTAACACCTCTTGAAGTGGCGAATTCGGTCCTTAAGGATCGGCCGTCGGAGGGTGTAGGAGGCGGGTGCCTCCACGTGGCTGATACCCACAGTGTCCGGTCCAACCAACCGGATCCGGTTCGAGTCCGGCGCCCTCCGCAGACATACGTCGCGAGCGGTCGAGTCGGCGGGCTGCCAGTGCTAGATTAAGCCTGGGTATCAGTCGCGTGCGGGGTGGTTCCCCGCTTCACCAGACTCGACCCGCCTCGCGGCGGGTCTTGTCGTTTCTAGGGGGTCCCACCGCTCCACACAGGCCGAGCCTGCCCTTGTGGCATCCTCAGCCTCGTGACCGACGCAGCCTCGGCCCGCGACAAACGCTGGATCGCGCTGATCCTGCTCTGCAGCGCCCAGTTCGTAGTGGTGCTCGACGCCTCGATCGTCAACGTCGCCCTGCCGACGATCGGCGAAGCTCTGCGCTTCACCGAGAGCAGCCTGCCCTGGGTGGTCAATGCCTACGTGCTCACCTTCGGCGGCTTCCTCCTGCTCGGCGGGCGACTGGCCGACCTGCTCGGGCGGCGGCGGGTCTTCATGTTCGGGCTGGTGCTCTTCGCGCTCGCCTCGCTGGCGGGCGGGCTGGCGGACAACTCGGGGCAGCTGATCGCCGCGCGCGCGGTGCAGGGGCTGGGCGCCGCGATCCTCTCCCCCGCCGCCCTCTCGATCGTCGCCACCACCTTCCGCGACGGCGCCGAGCGCAACAAAGCGCTGGGGATCTGGGGCGCGGTCGCCGGCTCCGGTGGCGCCGCGGGCGTGCTGCTCGGCGGCGTCCTCACCGAATACCTCGGCTGGGAATGGGTGCTCTGGGTCAACGTCCCGATCGGGATCGCCGCCGCGGCGCTGGCGCCGACCCTGATCGCCGAATCCCACGCCGAGCACGAGGTCCGCCACTTCGACCTCGCCGGTGCGACGACGATCACGCTCGGCCTCTCAGCCCTCGTCTTCGCCCTGCTCGACGCCGAAAACGCCGGCTGGGGCTCGGCGCAGACGCTCGGCGTCCTCGCCGCCGCCGCGATCCTGCTGATCGCCTTCGTCGCGATCGAGCGCCGCTCGCGGGCGCCGCTCGTCCCCTTCTCGATCTTCCGCCTGCGCACGATCACCGGCGCCAACGTCGTCGGCATCCTCGTCGGCGCCTCGCTGTTCTCGATGTTCTTCTTCATCAGCCTCTACATGCAGCAGGTGCTCGGCTACAGCGCGATCAAGGCGGGACTCTCCTACCTGCCGCTGGCGGTCTCGATCATCCTCTCCGCCGGGATCGCCTCCAGCCTGGTGACCAAGGTCGGCTTCAAGCCGATCCTCGCCGCGGGCATGCTCCTGATCGTCGCCGGCCTCGTCTGGTTCTCCCAAATCTCCACCGAAGGCAGCTTCCTCGCCGACATCCTCGGCCCCTCGCTGCTGGCCGCCGTCGGCCTCGGCTTCGCCTTCGTGCCGGTGACGATCGCCGCCGTCTCCGGGGTCGAGGATCGCGAGCAGGGCCTCGCCAGCGGCCTGATCAACACCTCCCAGCAGGTCGGCGGCGCCCTCGGCCTCGCCGTCCTCGCCGCGATCGCCAACTCCACCATCGGTAACTCCCACGACCCCGCCACCCTCACCGAAGGCTTCCAGTCCGCCTTCCTGGTCGGCGCCGGCTTCGCCGCCCTCGGCTTTCTCGCCACCCTCTTCCTGATCCGCACCGCCGACAGCCGCGCGCATGTGGAATTGGGGGCCGAACCGGCCCTGGAAGACGCACACTGAACAGGGGGCAACTGTCTCCGTCATTACGTTATGAGGACCAGGTGTCAGCTGTCTGCAGGGTGGTTCCCCGCGTCACCAGACAAGACCCGCCTCGCGGCGGGTCTTGTCGTTTCTAGGCTCAATGGAACAGCCGCTAGCTTGGCTCGGAGATCCAGAATGCGCCGACTCCTGCGTGCTCACCGAGTCGTTCAAGGTGTTTGTCGTAGTGGAGGATGTCGATACCCGCCCCCTGAGCGGCGGCGGCTACCGTTAAGTCCGTTAGTGGGAAGCGGTGAGCCCCATGCGAACCGGAAGCCGCGAGTTCCCGCATCATCGCTAAGACTGCGCGTTGAATGGTTCGGTCAATGGGGACCTCCCGCAGACCTTCAAGGGTTCGCTCGACGGTGGCGATCCCCTCCGCTTCGCGGGCATCAACCATTAGCTCGTAGCGCACCGGCCAGCACCAACACACATCACCACGCTCGATGGCGCCGAGCAAAAGACTGCGCGCCCGTGAATCGCGCCGAGCCTGCATCCAGGCCGACGTATCCGCCAGCACAGGGCCGACGCCATTCCAGATCTTGAAAGCCATCAACCGCCAGCTGGTGCGTTGAGACGATCGATTGCTTCAGGATCGAGGTCGAACCCCCCCGAGCCCATCGCCTTGAACAGGGCCTCAGCAGCCTCGCGTCGATTGCGGCCAGCCCGCAGCTCTGCCTCTGCTCCCTCGACGGCCAGTCGTCGCAGCAAGGTGGCGTCGGCCTCTTGGGTTCCAGTAGCAGCCCTGACCCGCGCCAAAGCCTCCCCCAGCTCAGGGTCGGCGGTCACGGCGATGCGTCGATGCTTGGATGGCATAGCAAGAGTGTAGCTCTTTGGAGCAACACTCACGCAAAGCTAATCCCAAGCAGGTATCCCGGCACTTCGAGCGACGGCGTTTGCCACCCGTAAACTCAACGCCGTCACTTGCCTCTCATCGAGCGGAAGGACAAGCTCCCCACCCACAGGGACCCAGGCATGTGCTTTCGCATTCCCTCCCCCTTCGAGCAAAAGGGCTTGCGACACCCTAAGGAGATCAATCTGACAAAGGGCCCGACCGAGGAACTCTCCTCGCTCCAGAACCCCCGCAGCCGCGAGGACTACAGGTTCGATGAACCGCTCCGCGAAAGCGTCGAGTCTGATCCATGACTCCCAACCCTCATTCGGTGCTTTCAAAGTTAATCCCGCCCCGGCGATTCCTGCTCCATCCACGACAACGCTGGCGACTCCTCCCAGGTCGTCATTTTCCGCATAGAACCTGCCTTGGGCAACAGGGACTTCGATGCTCGCACCAGATGGATCTGGCTTCGCCCAACTGTTATCGAGACCATGGCAATCCGCTAGCGATTCAGCTGCTTCCCTGATGGCGGCTGCAGAATGCGAAGTCATCGCCCAACCTCGAAAGCGCGGCGTCAAGGTATATGGGGCGATTCTCGCGATGACTGCCGGTGCTTCGAACGCAACCGGCTGAAATCCTAGCTCCGTAGGTTCGAGCTTCAGGGGCAGCGCATCGGCTACAAGGGGCAGCGGCGCCGTTGGATCCAGCAGGCGCTCAACACGCTCCTTCGTAGATTGCCCACGAGCCGCAAGTTCTACTAGCTGTGCTCGACTACGAATTTGAGCCGCCTCATACTTACGTTGCCCATGTTTGCCGGAACCGGGCTTGCCTGGATCAGCTGCATTTGCGACCCCAGCTACCTCCCGCACATACACTGCACCTGATCTAATCGCGACGTGGGGCGTGTCTGAGGATTCGTAGACGCGGATCACGCCCACTGGTCCTTGCGGATGAGCGATCACCTTCGCCTCAAAGGCAGGCAGAGGGTCAACCTCGCCCCGCAGCCGATCGCGAACAACGTCCACCAAGGTTGGAACGCCATCCTGAGCCCAAGCTGCATCGCTAGCCGTGGGTGCGCCATTCTGAACTCCAATCAAAAGCCAACCTCCAACCGTGTTCGCGAACGACGTAACCGCCTTGACGATCTGCATCGCGTCGTTCTTCCCGATGTCGGTCTTGTGCTCAACAAAAAGGGTCTCGTCGAGTTCGAGCAGGCGATCAAGAGCCTCAAGATCAAGGTCGATTAGTGCATCATGCGCAAAGGAACCAAGTGCCATTGCTCAAAACGTAGTCGAGGGACTGGAACTCTTCATATAGGCACTACTGTTAGTCGAGGTTGTCGGCCGTCTGCGGGGTGGTTCGCCGCTTCGCCAGACTCGACCCGCCTCGCGGCGGGTCTTGTCGTTTCTAGGGGTCCTGCCATTCGTGTCGAATCAGTCGCGGTGGAGCGCGACGGCTCACTAGCGAGTGCCGAAAACGGCGGCACGATGAACGCCCGCGCGGTCAAGTGGCGGGAACGGTTGAACACGCCGATGTTGATCGCGGCGGCGTTGACGTTGCCGACGGTGGCGATCTACGAGTCGAAACCGGGTGGGACGTTGGAGGACGTGGCGATCGTGCTCAACTGGGTCACTTGGGTCGCCTTCCTGGTCGAGCTGGTGGTGATGCTGAGCGTGGTGCCGAACCGGTGGGCTTGGATCCGGCGGCACCCGTTGGACGTGGTCATCGTCGTGCTGACGCCGCCGGTGCTGCCGGCGGGGCTGCAGAGCCTGCGAGTTTTGCGCCTGCTGCGGCTGCTTCGTCTCCTGCGCCTGGCCCAGCTCTCGCGCGAGGTCTTCTCCCTCCAAGGCCTGCGCTACTCGCTGCTGCTGACGGTCCTCACCATCGTCGGCGGCGGCAGCGTCTTCGTCGCCTTCGAGCACCAGCAGCACCTCTCCGCCTGGGACGGGATCTACTGGGCGGCGACGACGATGACCACGCTCGGCTCCAACATCTACCCGGAAACGACCGGCGGCGAGATCGTCACCGTGATCGTCCTGATCATCGGGATCGGCTTCGTCGCCCTCCTCACCGCCGCCTTCGCCCAGCGCTTCCTCGCTCCCGAAATCGCCGAGATCGAGGAAGAGCTGGAAGAAGAGAAACTCAGCGCGGAGGCGCTCGCCCTGCGCGAAATCCACAGCGTCCAGGAGCAGTTGCAGGCGCTCTCGGTCGCGATCGAGCGGATCGCCCAGCGCGCCCGTTAGCCGTTCGCTTTTGCTTCCTCCTCGGCGATCTTGCCCTCCAGTTCCTTCATCACGTCGGGATCTTTGAGGGTGGTGACGTCGCCCAGCGCCCGGCCCTCGGCGATGTCGCGCAGCAGGCGGCGCATGATCTTGCCGGAGCGGGTCTTCGGCAGGTCGTCGGCCCAGACGATCCGTTTCGGGCGGGCGAATTTGCCGATCCGCTCGGCCACGGTTTCGCGGATGCCGCCTTCCAGCTCCTCGCCTTCCTCGACCCCGCCGCGGAGGGTGACGAAGGCGCAGATCGCCTGGCCGGTGTCCTCGTCGGACTGGCCGATCACCGCCGCCTCGGCGACGTCGGGGTGGGCGACGATCGCCGACTCGACCTCGGCGGTCGAGAGCCGGTGGCCGGAGACGTTGACGACGTCGTCGATCCGCCCGATCACCCAGAAGTAGCCGTCCTTATCCCTGCGGGCGGCGTCGCCGACCAGATAGCGCTCCTTGCCGAAGCGCGAGAAGTAGGTCTCGACGAAGCGGTCGTCCTCTTTGTAGAGGCCGCGCAGCATCGAGGGCCAGGGGCGCTCGAGCACGAGCAGGCCCTGCCCTTCCTCGACCGGCTTGCCCTCGGTCTCGTCGACCACCTGCGCCTCCACTCCCGGGAACGGCGTCGTCGCCGAGCCCGGCTTGGTCGCGGTTATCCCCGGCAGCGGCGTGATCATGATCGCGCCGGTCTCCGTCTGCCACCAGGTGTCGACGATCGGGCAGCGGCCGCCGCCGATCACCTGCCGGTACCAGAGCCATGCCTTCGGGTTGATCGGCTCCCCCACCGAGCCGAGCAGCCGCAGCGAGGAGAGGTCGTGTTCGGCCGGGATCTCGGCGCCCCACTTGATAAAGGTGCGGATCGCCGTCGGCGCCGCGTAGAGGATCGTCGCCTTGTAGCGAGCAATGAGCTCCCACCAGATCCCCTTGTGCGGGTAGTCGGGCGCCCCCTCCCACATCACGCTGGTCGCCCCGTTGGAGAGCGGGCCGTAGACGATGTAGGAGTGGCCGGTGACCCAGCCGACGTCGGCAGCGCACCAGTAGACGTCCTCCTCGGGCTTGAGGTCGAAGACGTAGCGGTGGGTGGCGGTGACGCCGGTCATGTAGCCGCCGGTGGTGTGGAGGATCCCCTTCGGCTTCGCGGTCGAGCCGGAGGTGTAGAGGATGTAGAGCGGGTGCTCGGCCTCCATCGGCTCGGCCGGGCACTCCGGCGCGGCCGCGTCCATCACTTCGTCGTAGAAGACGTCGCGCCCCTCGCTCATCGGCACGTCGATCCCGGTGTGGCGGACGACGACGATCTTCTCCAGCGAGCCGATCCCGCCGAGGTGCTCGTCGACCTGCGGCTTGATCGGCGCCGTCTTGCCCTTGCGGCGGGCGCCGTCGACGGTGACCAGCGCCTTCGCCTGCGAGAACTCCATCCGCTCGGCCACCGACTCGGCCGAGAAGCCGCCGAAGACGACGTTGTGGGGGGCGCCGATGCGGGCACAGGCGAGCATCGCGACGACGACCTCGGGGATCATCGGCAGGTAGATCCCGACCACGTCCCCCTTTTCCACCCCGAGGTCCTTGAGCGCGTTGGCGAAGCGCTGGACGTCGCGGTGCAGGTCGGCGTAGGTGACCTCGCGCTCCTCCCCCTCCTCGCCGCGCCAGTGGTAGGCGACGCGGTCGCCGTTGCCGGCCTCGACGTGACGGTCGAGGCAGTTGTAGCTGGCGTTCAGCCGCCCGTCGGCGAACCACTTGTAGAAGGGCGGGTTGGAGTCGTCGAGCCCCTGCGTCGGCTCGGTCTCCCAGTCGAGCAGCTCCTTCGCCTGCTGCGTCCACCAGGCGACCGGGTCGGCGGCCGCTTCCTCGTAGATCTTCGGGTCGCCCCAGCGCGCCGCCGCCCGGAACTCCTCCGGCGGCTCGAACTTCTCGATCTCCAGCATCGCGTCGAGTTCGTGCTGTAGCGGCGTCTCTCCTTGCTCGACTGCCATCCCGACTCCTCCTCCCGTTTTCCCGTTAGTTCCTCACCGGTTCCGCCGCCCTCGGCTCGTTCAGCGGGCGAACCGGCATCACCGTCCGTCCGAAGGTCGAGTTGACGACCGCTGCAAAGGATGCATACCAAGCAGCGGCAGCCGTGGCAATGCCACACCAGCCACCGACTTCGATCAGGCTTTCGCTTTCGTTGGCGTTGCCGATCCCCAGCAGGAAGAAGGTCGCGGCAAGCAACAGGAAGACGAGCGCGATCGCCGCCGTCGTCCGCAGCGAGGCCACGAACATGTAGGTGGTGAAGATCCCCCAGGCGATCAGGTAGAGCCCGAGCGCCGCGCCGAGGTGTTCGGCCGGGATTTTGTCGGCGAAGAACGTCACCAGAACCCAGAACGAGATCCAGAAGGCCCCGAACGAGCTGAAGGCAACGGCGCCGAAGGTGTTGCCGGTGCGGAACTCCCACATCCCGGCGAGCAGCTGCGCGATCCCGCCGTAGGCGAGCGCCAGCCCCAGCACCACCGGCTCGCCGGCGTGGCTGACCAGGTTGGCGTTGAACATGCTGAGCACGAAGGTGGTGAGGGCGAACCCGGCGAGGCCGAGCGGCCCGGGATCGGCCGGTTTCCAACCGCTCGGAGCTTCGGAAGCCGGTTCGCGGCGCGGCTCCCGCCCACGTAGATCGCGCCCCGGAACCTCGTGCCGCGGGACAGATGCTGACTCCATGACGACTCCTTCCCTAATTCCCCCTTGGGACAGTCCTCCCCAGACGCCTCCCAGATACCCGGGAACGCTTGTATCAATCGTCTCTAGGGCGTCAGAGGGCTGACTAGAAGGAGAAGACGGCGATGCAGAAGAGGCCCATGAGGATGCAGTAGACCCCGAACGGGCTGAGCCGGTTGGTCTCGAAGAAGCGGAGCAGGAACTTGACCGCGAAGTAGGTGGTGATAGCGGCGGCGATCGCCCCGACCAGCGCCTGGCCGCGGACGCCGTCGCCGGCCGAGCCGAACAGTTCGGGCAGCTTCAGCACCCCGGCGGCGCCGATGATCGGCGTCGCCAGGAGGAAGGCGTAGCGGGCGGCGTCCTCGTTCGAGAGGCCGGTGAGGAGCCCGCCCCCCATCGTCACCCCCGAGCGCGAGATGCCTGGGACCAGCGCCGCCGCCTGTGCGGTGCCGATCGCGATTGCCTGCCTGAAGCTCATCCGCGCGATCCGCGGGTCGGAGTCGCCCTCGTAGTCGCGAGGTCGCGGCGGCCGCCGCCGCAAGCGCTCGAAGATCAGCAGCAGCACCCCGTTGACGGTGAGGAAGATCGCCGCCGAGAGCGGCGAGGCGAACAGCGAGCGGAGCTTGTGCTCGAGCAGGAGGCCGAGGATGCCGGCGGGGATCGTGCCGACGATGATCACCCAGCCGAGCCGGGCGTCGGGATCGTCGTCGCGGATCTCCCGCTCCCGCAGCGAGCGGCCGAGGCCGGCGAAGATCCGCTTCCAGTCCTTCCAGAAGAAGACGAACAGCACCGCGGCGGTGGCGCAGTGGGTGGCGACGAGGAAGGCGAGGAAGAATTCGTCGTTCTGGTGGATGTTCCAGCCGAACAGCTTCGGCGCGATCACGGCGTGGCCGAGGCTGGAGATCGGGAAGGGCTCGGCGATGCCCTGCAGGGCACCAAGCACTATCGCCTGAAAGTAGGAGATCGGTTCCATCTGAAGAGAACGGCTTAGACGCGCGTTTTAGCTGGCGGGTCGGTCGGCTTCTTCTGCGGACCGCTCTGGAACCAGGCAAAGGTGAAGCAGGCAAGGGCGAGGACGAAGGCGGCGATGCCATGCTTGGCGTGGTGGTGGCTGGAGCCGGCCTCGTGCCCGGGGAAGAACGAGGGCAAGGAGCCGGCGGGCTCGACCCAATAGATGATCGCCACGACTAGGAGGAGGATCCCCAGGATCACGGCCGGGACGATGAGGTTTCGACGCTTGGTAGTCAAATCAGGAGCGGCAGGGGGTGGACGCCGCGGCCGAAAACTATGAAGCGCGGCTAAAAAACGACTAAAGCGAGGTCACCGCTGCGGCGGTGGGCGCTTTTCCAAACCTATGGTTGAGAAAAGCGCCTTGGAGAGGGCTAGTAGCCGGCCGGGTGGCGGGCGACGAAGCCTTCGGGCGAGTCGACCCAGGGGTCGTGCCAGCGCGGGCCGGGGCCGCCGACGGTGTCGAAGGCGATGCCGGCGATCACCATCCAGGCGTGTTCGGCGTTGGCGTAGACCGTGATCCACTGGCCCGGCCCGGGTTCGCCCCAGGTCTCGAGGCCGGTCGAGTCGAGCGGGCTTTCGAGGAAGCCGCCGCCGTGCAGGGCGAAGCTGACCGCGCCCGAGCAGTCGTAGCCTTCGGATTCGAAGGAGCCGTGGCCGCCGCCCCAGATGTAGGGGGTGGTGGCGATCGAGTTGGCGGCGGCGATCGCGTCCTTTACCGCCTGCGGCGCCGAGGCCGGGGCGCTGGCTTCGCTTTCGCTGATCACCTGCGCTTCCTGGCCGGGGTTGAGCGGCGCCGGCATCTGGCCGCTGGTCGCGTCGCCGCCTTCGGAGGCGACCTGTTCGGAGATCGCGGCGAGGTTGTTGCCGAGCGCTTCTTCGCGCGACTCGAGCGCTTCCAGCGCTTCGCGGCGTTCGGCCTGCGCCGCCTTCAGTTCGGCGAAGCGCGCCTCCGCTTCCTTGCGGGCGGCGGCGACTTCCTGCTCGATCGCCGCGACCTGGTCGCGCGCTTCTTCGATTTCGGCCCGCTTGCCGGCGAGCTTTTCGACCGCCGAGCGAACTTCGTCGCGCAGCGTCTTCACCCGTTCGACGACCGAGTCGTCGTAGCTCTGGATCCGGTTCAGGTATTCGGTCTGGGCCGCCATCTGGGACCAGTCTTCGGATTCGAGGATCGCGTTGATCACGTCCGGCGAACCCGCCTCGTAGATCGCGACGAGGCGGCCGCGGAGGACGCCAAGCGCCCGCTGCAGCTGCGCCCGCACCTTCTCCAGGTGCGCTTCTTCGGCTTCCAGCGCCGCCGTCGCCGCTTCCAGTTCGGCCTGCTTTTCGTTCAGTTCCGCCTCGACCGCGGCCTGCTTGCGCCGCAGTTCCGAGACTTCGCCGATCATCGAGTCGATCGCCTTGTTCTGTTCGGCGATCGTCGCCGCCAGCGAGGCCGAGTCTTCCTGGACCCCTTCGAGCTTGTCGCGCGTCGCTTCCAGCTTTTCCTGCGGCGTCTCCGCCGGAGCGCTGCTCGCCCAAGAAGAGGCAAGCACGCAGAGCCCCGCCAAAAGCAGCGCGGCAAATATCAGGGCACGGCGCTTGGCCGTACTCGTGGAGGAGGCAAACAGCACGGCGGCGCAGGCTAGCGAAGCGGCCTCAAGCTTCTACAAGTGACCCATAATCCGCAACTTACCTTGCAAATCGCTGGTTTTGCAGGAGATCCTCAACCGCTACCGATGTCGCCCGCTTTCCTGACGAGGCCTTCCAGCATCTTCCGGATGTGCCCTTGCTCGGCCGACTCGGGGAGACCGGGAATCCGACGAAGCAGCTCTTCAACCTCGACCAGGCCCTCCGCGATGGCGATGCGGGCAAACTCCCAATCGCGCTCGCGACCGGCAACGCACTTCGCCAATACGAGGTCGTGTGCTTCAAGACAGAGGGCGACCGCCCCCTCCCCCTGCCCAACCCGCGTCGGGATCTCGACCCTGACCAGGCGCCGCTCCCAACCTGCCGGAGCCTTGGCGGTCTCCGGTCCAACTCCGTGGGCGTAATAGCCGTAGGTGCCGTGGAAATAAGAGCCGTCACCCAGGCTCCCGTCGATCTCCTCTGCCTTGGCCGGGTTGTGGAGCGGTAGAGGTCCGCCTCCATCGAGAAGAGCATCGCCTTGGGCGGATCGGCAACGGCGCCGAGAATCGCTTGGCTACCGATCACGACGATCTCCCGCTCGCCGGCCACCTCGGCCGCTGCTGCGATCACGTGCTCGAAATCCTCGCGCCGCATCAGTCAAACGGAAGCGAGGATCTTGCGCCGCTCCTGCTCGCTAAGCAAGCCCGCGAAGGGAGAGCTCTGGCGCAAGTCGCGCCCGTGTTGGTCGTCGGCGGTGATCGCCGCGCGGATCTCCTCCAATGGCAGGGCGAGCGCCTCTTCCCAGGCGCGGGCGTAACGAGGGTCGATCCTGCCTTCGTCCTTCCAGCGGCGCAGCTTGCGCCGGGCTTGGTCGACCAGCGGCCGTCGCAGTCGAGGAGCCAGGGCGCGGTGATAGGCGAGGCCGCGCAGCTCTGCGGTCTGGTGCGGATCCCGGCGATCATCGGCACCGGAGCGCTCGACATCTGGGCGCAAGCGATCTGCTCGCCGACGCCCCTCGAGCATCACCGGCTCCAACGCATGCAGCTGCCGCTTACCTGAGCGGCGCTGTTCGGCCACCCGCTCCCGAAGTTCCAACAGAGTTGGGATCGGGATCTCCTTCCGTCCCTGCTTGGTGATCACCACCGGCACGTCGCCAGAGGCGACCCACTTGTTGAGCGCGGTATGGCTGACGCCGAGCTGCCGTGCTGCGGAGCTACGCGGAACCGTGCCACCTAGCTGCGATTCGAGATCTTCACGAACAGCCGCGATCTCGGGGTCGGCAACTCGCTGTTCGGCCGTGCGCAGCCGGACGATGTTCTCGAGGGTTTGCTGGCGCTCACGGAGACCCATGAGCGCCAGTATAGCCCAATACTTTCAAAAATTGATATTTTCTTGAAAGTTTAAGCCAGCAGCTTCTGCTTCGCCCGGTCGAACTCCTCTTGGCTGAGGGCGCCTTTGTCTTTGAGTTCGGCGAGCTTGTGCAGTTCGTCGGCGGGCGAGGAGGCGTGGGCCTGCTGGCGGACGTATTCGTCGAAGTGCTTTTTGGCGTCGGCCTGGGCTTTGACCGTGCGGTCGCGCATGCCCTCGCCGCGGGCGATCAGGTAGATCAGCGCCGTCAGGAAGGGGATGAAGACGAGGAAGAGCACCCAGAGCGCCTTCCCCCAGCCAGAGAGCTCGTGGTCGCGGAAGAGGTCGGTGAGGATCGTGATCAGGATCCAGATCCAGACCACGAAGAAGAAGATCTCCAGCGCTACGAGGAGGATTTCCCCGAAGCTGATGTCGGCGAGCGGCATGACGCTCCTTTCGGATGACGGGACTGGGTACGCGGCGATTCGCCGCTCTTTAAGTATTCGGGAACCTAGGCCGCAGTCCTACCGGCGGCATCCGTAGTCAGCCTCATGAAGAAGAGGACGATCGCGACCGAGGTGGCGAGGTTGAGGCTGGAGACGCCCTCGCGCATCGGGATCGAGACTCGCGCCTCGGCGCGCTCGAAGACCTCGCTGCTGAGGCCGTGGCGCTCGGTGCCGAAGGCGAGGATCGCCCGCGGCGGCACCAGGCCCGGCGCCAGCCCCTCCCCCTCGGGGTCGATCGCCAGCAGCGGCCGGTCGCTCTGTGGCAGCGACTTCACCGCCGCGACGGGAAGGGCGAACTGCAGGCCGGCGGCGCCGCGCACCGCGTCGGGGTGCCAGGGGTCGTTCTCGCCGGTCGTGATCACGGCCGCCGCCCCGGCTCCGGCGGAGACGCGGATGCAGGCGCCGATGTTGCCCATGTTGCGCGGGTCCTCGAGCAGGACCACGGGGGCGGGTGCGGGGTCGGCGAGGGTGGCATCGAGGTCGACCGTGGGGCGGCGGGCGATCGCAGCGACGCCGGTGTGCGGGACCAGCGGCACCAGGCCGGCGAGCGTCTCCTTGTCGATCCGCTCCACCCACCCGGCGAGCTGCCCCGCCAGGTCCGGCGCCAGGTCCGCCGCCATCGCGTCAAGTGACGCCGGGTCGACCGCCACCGCCTCGACCAGCTCCGCCCCGAAGCGCAGCGCGTGCTTGAGCGCGTGAAAGCCCTCGACGACGGTCAGCTCAGGGTCGCGGCGCGCGGTCCGGAAGCGCACCGCGCGTTCGTGCTCCTCGCGGCCCATCGCCGAATCATTACCTCCCCGGCGCGACGAGGCAGCCGGACCGTCGCCTCAGGCCGGCGCCGGCGCCTCCGCCAGCCGGTCGCGGCCGCCGGCCTTGGCCAGGTACAGCGCCGAATCCGCCCGCGCCAGCAGGTCGTCGGCGCTCTCGACGAAGTCCCAGCGGGCGAGCCCGGCCGAGCAGGTCTGCTCCAGCGGCGTCCGCGACCGCAGCCGCTCGACCACCTCCGCCGCCTCCTCGAGCTCGGTGTCCGGCAGCAGGACCAGGAACTCCTCGCCGCCGAAGCGGACGATCGTGTCTTCGCCGCGCAGCGATTCGTCCCAGACCCGGGCGCACTCGCGCAGGACCTCGTCGCCGGCGAGGTGACCGTGTGTGTCGTTGTAGGTCTTGAAGTGGTCGATGTCGACGATCGCCACGCAGAGCGGCGAGCGGGTGCGGCGGGCGCGGGCCAGCTCGCGCGGCAGCTGCTCCTCCAGCGCCCGCCGGTTGGAGAGCCCGGTGAGCGAGTCGTGGGTCGCCATGTCCTTGACCTTGCCGAGCAGCTCCTCGCGTTCGGCCTCGATCCGCTTCAGCTCGGTCACGTCGGCGGCGCGGGCGTAGACCAGCGACTCGTCGGGGGCCAGCTGCGAGCTCCAGCGCAGCCAGTGCCAGGACCCGTCCCTGGCCAGGTAGCGGTTTTCGAAGCTCGAGGTCCCGGACCCTTCGAACAGCGCAGCCGCCTCGGCTTCGGTGCGCTCGCGATCCTCGGGATGGACCCGCTCGGCGAACGGGATCGCCCGCAGCTCCGGGAGGCTGTAGCCGAGGCTCTCGGTCCAGGCGTCGTTCAGCTCGACGAAGTAGCCGTCCATGTTGGCGGTGCAGAGCATGTCGCGGCTGAGGTCGAAGAAGCGCCGCGCGCGCTCGTCGGCGCGGGCGCGGCGGGCGACGATGCCGGTGATCAGCATCATCACCACGCTGAGCGAGATCAGGGTGAAGAGCCAGCGGGTCAGCGGCGAGTAACCGGCGGTGTTTTCGACCAGCAGGAGGACGACGCCGTAGGAGAGGAGGAGCCAGACGAGGTGGGCGGCGGCGATCCGGCGCGGGAAGTAGCAGGAGGTGATCAGGGTGGCCCAGACGAAGATCGTCCCGTACTGGCCGACGGCGATCCCGCTCTCGTAGATGAGGAGCGAGGTGACGACGGAGACGCCCGCCAGGAGCAGGTGGATCGCCGGCTTGGGGATCTGCCTGGCGAAGGCCCAGACGATCCCACCGGCCAGCGCCATGCCGAGGGCGGTGAGGCCGAGGGCGACGTGGTCGGCGCCGGCCGGGTGCGGCAGGACCAGCGAGATCGCGACGAGGGCGGCACCGGCGACCAGGAGAGCGGCCGTCGCTCGCGCCCTGGTGCGGTTGGCCGGTCGGAGACTTACCCGATTTCGATGAGCCGCCATTTGCGACGGCATCGGCAAACGCGCGTGTTTTCTTAAATGCGGTTGGACAGGTTGTCAGCCCCGCACGACCTGGAACTGGCTCATCAGGCCGTGGTCCTCGTGGTCGAGCATGTGGCAGTGGACGACGAACTTGCCGGTGTAGTCGGAGAAGTGGCCGGCGACGAGGATCCGTTCGTTGGGGAAGAGGAAGAAGGTCTCCTTGAGGCAGTCTTCCCAGGGCGGCGGCGCCTTGCCGTTGCGCTCCAGCAGGTACCAGTCGGTGTGGTGCAGGTGCATGATGTGGGCGACGTTCGTCTTGTTGACGAGCTCCCAGGTGACGGTGCTGCCGAGCTTCGGCTTCGTCTCGACGTAGGCGGGGTTGAAGGTGCGGCCGTTGATCCGCCAGGTCGTTTTGAAGAAGCCGCCGATCGTGATCTCCCAGCGGTGGTCGGGCTGGCGGCTGGCTTTGCGCGTCCAGTCGGGGAGCGGGCGCAGGTGCCGAGGGACGCGGGTGCGGTCCGGACGGCGCGCGCTGTCGACCCGGAACTGCATCAGCGCCCCGCCGTAGGTGTGGGCGCCTTCGGGGTTGCGGCCGGCGTGGCGCTTGGTGCTGCGCAGCTCCATGGTCTCCCCCCGCGCGCCGGCGAAGTCGACGATCACCTCGACCCGCTCGGCCGGGCCGAGGAGGATTTCGCGGCGGCGGACCGGCTGCGGCATCAGCCCGCTGTCGGTGGCGATCTGGACCATCGGCGCGCGGTTGGAGAGCTGCAGGTTGTAGCTGCGGAAGGCGGAGACGTTGAGGATGCGCAGCCGGTAGCGGCAGGCATCGACCCGGTGGTGGGGCATGTAGGCGCCGTTGACGAGGATCGTCTCGCCGAGGATGCCGTCGGCGGGAGGCCGCTTGCCGGTGAAGGGGTCGATCAGCTGGTTGTGGCGGTCGAAGGTGCGGTCGGCGATCATCAGCGGCAGGTCGCGGTCGCCGCGAGGCAGCGGCAGCCCTGCGTCGAACTCGTCGTCGATGATGAACATGCCGGCGAGCCCCTTCCAGCTGTGGCGGGCGGTGCGGTCGAGGCGGTGGTCGTGGTACCACTGGAAGGCGGCGCGCTCGGGGCGGCCGTCCTCCATCAGGTCGTAGACGTAGGTTTTCCGCCGCCCCGGCTCGAGCAGGAACTCGTTGCCGGACTGGCGAGCCGAGAGGTCGCGGGGGATGTCGCAGTAGAACGAGCGCGGCTGGCTCTTGGTGAGGCCGCCGGGATAGCCGTCGAACTGGTGGCGGTTGTGGCCGCCGTGGAGGTGGACCGAGAGCTCCCCCACCTTCTCCGGCAGCTCGTGGTGGAAGGTGACGCGGGTGCGGTGGCCGGCGCGGCGGCGGATCGTCGGGCCGGGGAAGCTGCCGCCGAAGGTCCAGAGCTTCGTCTTCGGCCCGGGAAGGACCTGCTGCTCGGCCTCGTGGATCGGGACGTGGATGTGGTCTTCGTCGAGGACCGGCGGGATCGGCAACCGGTCGCGGAAGGGAACGGCGGCGAACGCCGGCGGCGGCTCGGAGGAGATCGGCAGCAGCCCGCCGTCCCTGCCCCTCAGGGGCAGGAGGACGGCGAGGGCGCCGCCGCCAAGGGCGCCGAGGAAGGCTCGGCGCCCGAGGCGGTGTGCGTCTGAGGGCTGTCCAGACGTTGCCGGGCCCTTAGGCGGTCGGCGCGGGGGTGACGGTCACCTTCCCGTGCATCCACGGGTGGACGGCGCACTGGAAGTAGAGCGTCGTGCCCGGTTCGGCGGTCACCTGCTGGGTGATGCTGCTGTGCGGCTTTTCGCCGGTGAACCAGGAGTCACCCTTCTTGCCGGTGGCGTTGCCCATCGTGCTCCAGCCTTCGGGGCCCGCCTTGGCCGGGTTGATGCTGATTTTTTCCGTTTTCGGGTTGAACCCGTGCCATTTGGCGATCGCCAGGCAGATGTGCTTCGGCGTGAAGCATTCTTTGCGCTGCTTGGCGGTCTTCGGGATCGAGCCCTTGGTGACCAGCGAGAAGGTGTGCGGACCGACCTGTTTCGGGTTGGTCGTGTTCTCGACCTCGAGCTCGTCGCCGTAAGCGACGGTTTCGGGGGCCACGAACTTCAGCTTCCCCTTGGTCAGCTCGATCTTGATCACGTCGGTGTTTCCCGTCTCCGGGACCGTCGTTTCCGCTGCGCCGGCCAGGCCCGAGCTGCCGACTACGACAGCGACGGCGGCCGCCGGAAGAGCGATGGCCAGGGCCCGCAGACGGGCGCGGCGTGAAAGCTTGCTTTGCAAAGCGTGCCTTTCGTTGTTTGAGGTTCTTCCATCCACGGCAACTCCCCAGCTTTGCCGAATGCTGGAAGGTAATAGGAGCGGTGGTCACCTTCAAGAGAGGTTCCAGCCGTACCCAAGCTCCTACTTAATTTTCGACCTCTTCCACCCCCGGTACCCTCTAGCGAGCCCGGTGACGAGTTATCTCCACACCTGCTACCGGATCGGCGACGTCGATCGCTCGGTCGCCTTCTACGCGAAGCTCGGCTTCGAAGAGGTGCGGCGGATGCCGATCGGCGACGAGGCGGTCAACGTCTTCATGGCCCTGCCCGGCGAAGACCCCCGCCTCGAGCTCACCTACAACCACGGCGTCACCGAGTACGAGCACGGCACCGGCTACAACCACATCGCCCTCCTGGTCGACGGCAACCTCGACGACACCCTCGCGCAGCTGGCAGAACTGGGCATCAAGCCCGAAAAGCCCCCCTACCGCCCCGGCGGCCGCACCGAGGGCCACCGCATCGCGTTCGTGAAAGATCCCGACGGCTACAGGATCGAGCTGATCGGGGAGTAGTTCAGCCTCTCCGAGATTCGACCCGCTATAGCGAGGTCAAGTTCGGAGTCGTTGACGCTCAGCCGGTGCCGACGCCGCCGCTGGGGGCGGGAGGCGGTGCGGGGGCGGGGGTTGGGGCGGGTTCGGGCGCCGGGGCCGGAGTTTCTTCTTCGGCCTTCGCTTCGCCTTCGGGCTTTTCCTTGCCTTCGGCTTCTTCCGATTCTTCTTCTTCGTATCCGCCTTCGTAGCTTTCTTCTTCGTAGCCGCTTTCGTAGCTCGAGGACGAAGAGGAGGTGTGGCCGCTGTTGAGGCCTTCCAGTTCGGGTTCGGGCGCCTGTTCGAATTCGGGGCAGTCGCCTTCCTGGGCCGCCGACATGTAGGC
Source organism: Solirubrobacterales bacterium (assembly GCA_051954115.1). Classification (GTDB taxonomy): domain Bacteria; phylum Actinomycetota; class Thermoleophilia; order Solirubrobacterales; family 70-9; genus VAYN01. The sequence goes on from JBQCIB010000010.1 coordinate 22,085, forward strand.
CTGCCAGATCGGGCCGGCGGTCGGGCCTCCGAAGCCGGTGTATTCGCGCGAGGTCGGGTGGCCGACCCAGACGGCGGTCGAGAACTTGGGGGTGTAGCCGACGAACCAGGCGTCCGAGAGCCCCTCGGAGGTGCCGGTCTTGCCCGCCTCGGAGCTGCAGCCCATGTAGGTGTAGCCGGCGCCGGTGCCCTGGGTGATCACGCCCTCGAGGATGCGGGTCACCTCCCAGGCCTGGCCCGGGGTGAGGACGCGTTCGCCGGAGTCCTTTTCGAAGTCGTCGACCTTGCCGTTGGGGAATTCGACCCGGCTGATCGCGGTCGCGTCGTGGTGGATGCCGCCGTCGGCGAGGGTCGCGTAGGCGTTGGCCATTTCCAGCGGCGTGACGCCGATCGCAAGACCGCCGATCGCCTCCGCCGGGACCGACTGCAGCGGCGCTTCGATCCCCATTTCATGCGCGGTTTCGGTCACGTGTTCGGGGCCGACGTCGAGGTCGAGCTGGGCGAAGACGACGTTGACCGAATTCCAGGTCGCTTCTTCGAGCGACATCGTGCCGCCGCCTTCCTCGGCGTTGTGGACGGTCCAGACGCCGCCGCCGGGGATGTCGAGCGTCATCGGCGAGGTGCCGTTGTAGTAGGTGCTGGCCGGGTCGATCCCCTCCTTGATCGCCGTCGTCAGCACGAAGGTCTTGAACGAGGACCCGGGCTGGCGGTGCGCCTGCCAGGCGTAGTTGAACTGGCTTTCGTCGGCGGAGCCTTCGGTCGAGGCGAGGGCGACGATCGCGCCGGTCTTCGGGTCGACCGAGGCGAGGCCGGCGGCCGGCCCGCCTTCCGGATAACAGACGGCACAGGAGCCGTCGACCGCTTCTTCTGCCTTCTGCTGCAGGCTCGGGTCGATCGTCGTGTAGGCCTTGAGGCCGCCGTTGCGGACGGTGTTGATCCCGTACTTCTCGATCAGTTCGTTCTGGACCAGGTCGAAGAGGAACGGGTCCTTGATCACCTGGTACTTGTCGCCCGGTTCGAGGCCGAGGCCGTGGGTGCGGGCGCGGCTGTATTCCTGCCCGTTGATGTAGCCCTGTTCGTGCATCACCTGCAGGACCTCGTTGCGCCGCTTCAGCGCCGCCTTCGGGTCGAGGAACGGGTTGTATTCGGAGGGCGCCTGCGGCAACCCGGCGAGCAGCGCCGCCTCGGTCAGGTTGAGGTCCTTCGCAGGTTTCGAGAAGTAGGTCTGCGACGCCGCCTCGGCCCCCACCGCGGTCTGCCCTTCGACCGTCCCGTAAGGAGCGGTGTTGAGGTATTCCTTGAGGATCCATTCCTTGCTGTGCTTTTCCTCGAGTTCGACCGCGAGGTGCGCTTCGATCAGCTTTCGCTTGATCGTCTCTTCCCGGTTCTGGATGTAGAGGTTGCGGACCAGCTGCTGGGTGATCGTCGAGGCGCCCTGGACCGGCTTGCCGCCGGCGAGGGCGTCCTTCCAGGCGGCGCGGGCGATGCCCTGGTAGTCGAGCGCGCCGTGTTCGTAGAAGTTCTTGTCCTCGATCGCGACCGTTGCGTCTTTCAGCACCTGCGGCAGCGCCTTCGCCGGCACCGGCTGGCGGATGTTTTCCGAGCGGATGAAGCCGATCAGGCTGCCGTCGGCGGCGTAGATCGCCGAGGAGCGTCCCTTCTGCACCGGTTTCAGGCTCGAGAGCGGCGGCGCCGAGTTGTAGATGTTGAGCGCCCAGGCGACCGCCATGCCGCCCGCGACCAGCACCAGCGCGACGAGGATCCCGAGGGGGATCGCGAACTTGTGCCAGAGAGAGTGGTGCGGCTTGCGACGCCGCCTACGGACCCGGGAGGCCATGCAGAGCGGATTGTAGGGAGGCGCGCCTGCTGGCACTCGCGGGGTCTCGAGCGCGCAAGGCCAGTTGCCATCCCGATAGGCTCGCGCCGCAGCGGCACCGACGGGAGAGGAACAGAAAGTGAAACTTGTAATCGGGATCGTTCGCCCCGAGCAGGCGAACCAGGTCCTGGAGGCGCTTCACCGGGCCGAGGTCCGGGGGTTCTCGATGAGCCGGGTCCAGGGGCACGGCGGCGAGGTCGAGCGGGTCGAGACCTACCGCGGCACGACCGTGCAGATGGGGCTCTCGGAGAAGGTCCGGTTCGAGGTCGCGGTCTCCGACTCCTTCGTTGACAAGACGGTGCAGGCGATCTGCGAAGGCGGGCGCACCGGCGAAGTCGGCGACGGCAAGATCTTCGTCGTGCCGCTGGACCACGCGGTGCGGATCCGCACCGGCGACACCGACGAAGGCGCCGTGACGCCGGTGAGCCGATGATCGCCGCGATCGACACGGGCGACACCGCCTGGATGCTCGTCGCCACCGCGCTGGTGCTGATGATGACGCCGGCGCTGGGGCTCTTCTACGCGGGCCTGGTGCGCTCGAAGAACACGCTCAACACCTTCATGATGTGCATCGCGGCGATCGCGGTCGCCGCCGTCACCTGGGCCGCGGTCGGCTACTCGCTCGCCTTCGACGGCAACGGCAGCATCGTCGGCGGCCTCGGCAACGCCTTCCTCAGCGGCGTCGGCTTCGCGCCGCGGCAGGGCGGGACGATCCCCGAGCTCGTCTTCTTCGCCTTCCAGGCGACCTTCTGCATCATCACCGTGGCGCTGATCGCCGGCGCCGTGGTCGAGCGGATGCGCTTCGGGCCGTTCCTCGTCTTCGCGGCGCTGTGGTCGGTGCTGGTCTACGCGGTGCTCGCCCACTGGTCGTTCGGCGGCGGCTGGCTGGCGTCGAACGGGACGCTCGACTTCGCCGGCGGCGTGCCGGTCGAGATGGGCTCCGGCTTCTCGGCCCTGGCGGCGGCGCTGGTCGTGGGGGCGCGTAAGGAGTGGGGCCGCCAGGCGCTCCTCCCCCACAACGCGGTTTACGTGCTGCTCGGGGCGGGCCTGCTGTGGTTCGGCTGGTTCGGCTTCAACGGCGGCAGCGGCTTCTCGACCGGCCAGAACAGCGTCCTCGCCTTCACCAACACGCTGCTCTGCCCGGCCTGCACGCTGGTCGTCTGGTTCGCGCTCGACCTCGTCCGCGGGCGCAAGGTGACCGCGATCGGCGCCGCCACCGCGATCGTCGTCGGCTGCGTCGCGATCACGCCGGCGGGCGGCTACGTCAGCCCCGGCTGGGGGATGTTGCTGGGGGCGCTGGCGGCGCTGCCGAGCTACGGGATCATCGTCTGGCGCACGCGGACGCGGGTCGACGAGACCCTCGACGTGCTCGCCGCCCACGGGACCGCGGGCTTCTTCGGGATCCTCTTCATCGGCTTCTTCGCCCAGGAGGCCTGGAACGGAGTCTCGGACGGGCTCTTCTACGGCAACGCCGCGCAGCTGGGCGACCAGGCGCTGGCGGCGCTGGCGACCCCGGTCTACGCCTTCGTCGCCACCTTCGTGCTGCTGAAGCTGATCGGCGCAGTGATGCCGCTGCGGGCGAGCGACCGCGAGGAGGCGATGGGCATGGACGTCGTCCAGCACGGCGAGGAGGCCTACGTAACCGGCGAGGGCGCGATCCTGCTCCTGCCCGACGACGTCGGCAAAGCGCCCGTCGTCCCGGTCGCCGACCCGGGTTAGGCCTAAGCGCTTCGGTAAGGGGCGGTGCGGGGCACCCCCCCCCCCAACCCGCCCGGGTTTGGGGGGGGGGGGGGGGGGGTGGGGGGGGGGGGGCCCCCCCCCCCC
>JBQCIB010000011.1:0-71687 GCA_051954115.1 Solirubrobacterales bacterium
TTTTTTGTGTGTTGTTTTTTCTCATCACAACTTTTTTTTTTTTGTTTTTTTTTTTTGTTGTTTTCCCCCCCCCCCCCCCACCCCTGATCCGGGTCGCCGCTAGGGTGCGCGGCCGATGTTGATCGAGTTGCAGAGTCATTCCACGGTCTCCGATGGGCAGCTGCAGCCGTCCGAGGTGGTGGCTGAAGCTGCGAAGGCGGGAGTGACCACGCTGGCGTTGACGGACCATGACGCGATTGCGGGGGTTGGGGAGGCGCAGCGGGCGGCTGAGGAGCATGGGATCGAGCTGGTGCCGGCGATTGAGATGTCTTGCGTGCACGAGTACGCGGAAGACCTGCACGTTTGCGGGTACTGGATCGACGTCGGCAAGATCGCTGCTGCCTGCGAGCGGGCTCAGCACGAGCGGGTGACCCGGGCCGGGGAGATCATCGAGAAGCTGCGGGAATACGGGTTCGACATCCACCTCGAGGACGCCGTGCGCGAAGCCGGCGACGCGCTCTCGATCGGGCGGCCCCACATCGCCCGCGCGGCCGGCGCGACCGGCGACCTCGGCCCGTTCTTCGAGGAGTACCTGGTGCCCGGCGCCAAAGCCTTCGTCCCCCGCCGCTGGCCGACCGCCGAGCAGGCGATCGAGCTGATCCGCGAAGCCGGCGGCATCGCCGTCATCGCTCACCCCTACTGGGACATCTCCGCGCCGAACGAGGTCGACGACCTGATCCGCTCACTGAAGGCCGACGGCGTCGAGACCTACTACCCGACCCACAGCAAGGAGCAGACCGAACACCTGCTCGAGCTCTGCGCCGAGCTCGACCTCGTCCCCACCGCCTCCTCCGACTACCACGGCCCCACCCACAAGACCTTCGCCAAGTTCGGCGCCTACGACACCTACGGCTTAGGCGAGCCGCAGGTGCCGCCTAGGCCCTGACCCCTTCGCGGACCCAGCGAATGAACTCGGCCAGGCCCACCTCCCTGGCTTCGACGCGCTTGAGGAAATCGTCGACGTCCTCTGACTCCTCATCCTGGGATGACCACACGCGGCCGCTCAGCACGAGCATTTCCCGCATGCACTCGTAGCCGACGGCCCGGTTGCCCCGCGGAAACAGCTTGGCGCGGATCAGATTGAAAGCGCAAACGCCTGCCTGCTCGACCGGATCGGGAAACAAGTAGGACCCGCAGACCCGAACGAAAGGAGACGTCAGAGCCAGCTCGGCACGAAAAGGACACACGGAGCGCTCCATCTCGTCGTAGGCGAAGCCCAGTCTCGCCTCGGCGATCAGGAGCAGCTCCTTGAAGCTCAATCGGTTCTGCATTGTCAACCGTGTACGAGCATATATGCTTTAAAGGCACCGAAAACCGTACACAGACAAAACATTACCCTCTTCATTACGATCGTCATCAGCACTGATGGCGACCAAAGTCCTGAGCCTGCGCCTTCCTGAGGAGATCGCGGCCGAAATCACGGCCGTGGCGCGCGCCAACGGCGTCTCTGTCTCCAAGGCGATCCGCTTCGCGGTCGAGGACTACGTCGCTGCCCAGCGTGCCGACCAGGCCTTCAAGTCCCGCCTGAAAAAGCGCCTGGAGGAAGACCGCGAGCTTCTCGAACGCCTTGCCGAATAGAAAAAAGGGGGCCGAGGGCCCCCTTTCACAAGCGTTTGTAGCTCGCGACTAAGCCGCCGCAGCCTCTTTGGCCGGGACCAGCCCGCGCCCCTCGAGGTAGGCCAGCAGCTTCTCGGCCGACTCCTCCGGGGTCTCGCTTTCGGTGTCGCAGACGAAGTCGGGGTTCTCCGGGACCTCGTAGGGGTCGGAGACGCCGGTGAATTCCTTGATCTCGCCTTTGAAGGCTTTCTCGTAGAGACCCTTGACGTCGCGCTCGGCGCAGGTGTCGACCGAGGCCTTGACGTAGACCTCGACGAAGCGGTCGCCCATCAGTTCGCGGGCCTCCTGCCGGATCTCCGCGTAGGGGGAGATCGCCGCGGTGATCACCGGCACGCCGTTGCGGCTGAGCAGGTCGGCGACGAAGGCGATCCGGCGAATGTTGGTATCGCGGTCCTCTTTCGAGAAGCCGAGCCCCTTGGAGAGGTTTTCGCGGACGATGTCGCCGTCGAGGATCTCCAGCTTCGAGCCGCGCTCGCGCAGGTGTCCCTCGAGGACTCGGGAGATCGTCGTCTTGCCGGCTCCGGAGAGCCCGGTGAACCAGAGGGTGAAGCCCTTCTCACCAGCCATGCTTTGTCAGTCCTCCTTGTAAGCGTCGATAAGGATGTCGGCGACCTCGTTGCGCGAGAACTCCTGCGGCGGCCGTTCGCCGTTGCCGAGCATCTCCCGCACCTTCGTGCCGCTGAGGAACACGTGCGCGTCATTGCCGTGGGGGCAGGTCTTGCCCGAGGCCATGCCCTCGCACTCGTTGCACCAGAAGCTGTGCTCGAAGAAGAGGGGTTCGATCCCCAGCTCGTCGATGTCGATGTCGTCGAAGATCTTCTGCGCGTCGTAGGTGCCGTAGTAGTCGCCGACGCCGGCGTGGTCGCGGCCGACGATGAAGTGCGTGGCGCCGTAGTTGCGGCGGACGATCGCGTGCAGGACCGCCTCGCGCGGGCCGGCGTAGTGCATCTTCGCCGGCTTCACGCCCAGCATCACCCGGTCGTTCGGGTAGTAGTTCTCCATCAGCACCTCGTAGCAGCGCATCCGCACGTCGGCGGGGATGTCGCCGGCCTTGGTCTTGCCGATCAGCGGCTGGATGAAGAGCCCGTCGCAGGTCTCCAGCGCGGCCTTGGTCAGGTACTCGTGGGCGCGGTGGATCGGGTTGCGGGTCTGGAAGGCGACGACGCGCTTCCAGCCGCGCTTCTCGAACTCGGCCTTCGTCTCCGGCGCCGTCAGGTAGCGGCGCATGAAGGCCTCCTCGTGGTCGGGCAGCGCGTCGACCTCGATCGGGCCGGCGATGCAGCGGCTGCCCTCCTCGTAGATCGCGGCGACGCCCGGGTGGGCCTCGTCGGTGGTGCCGTAGACCTGCTCGGCCTCGCGCTTGACGTCGCGCTCGAAGATCTCCTCGACGGTGAGGCGACCCAGCTTCTTGCCTTCGTCGGAGGAGAGCTCGACGACGTCGCCAACCTGACAGTCGAGGTCGGTCGCCAGGGTGATCGGGATCGGCCAGTAATCGCCGGCGGCGGTCCGCATCTCGCTGCAGACGCGCTCCCAGTCGGCGGAGCCTTGGAAGCCGGTCAGCGGCGCGAAGCCGCCGTTGCCGATCATCTCGAAGTCGGCCGTGTGGCGCTCGGAAAGGGTCAGGGACAACTCAGCCATCGTCTCGCTCATCTCACCTGTCGGGTCGGGGGTAAAAGGAATTAAGGGCGGCGCCGGGGCCGCTAGTTGATCCCGCACTCGGTCTTTGCGAGGCCGCTCCAGCGACCGTCGCGCAGGTCCCCGCCCGGCCCCACCGGCTTGGTGCAGTGGGTGCAGCCGATCGACGGGTAGCCGTGATCGTGGAGCGGGTTGTACGGGAGGTGGTGCTCACGGATGTAGTTCCAAACGTCGCGCTCGGTCCAGTCCGCGAGCGGGTTCAGCTTCCAGAGGTTGAAGCGCTTGTCCCAGCCGAACTTGGGCGTCTTGGCCCGAGTGCTGGAGTCCGCCCGGCGGACGCCGGCGACCCAGCAGTCTACGGAAGAGAGGGCGCGGCGCATCGGCTCGACCTTGCGGATGCCGCAGCAGGCGTCGGGATCGCGGTTCCAGAGCTCCGGCCCGTGCTCGGCCTCCTGCTCCTCCAGCGTCAAGTTGTGGAAGCGGTCGAACTCGATCCCCAGCGCCTCGGCGAGGCGGTCGCGGGTCTCGTAGCTCTCCTCGAAGAGAACCTCGGTGTCGAGGTAGAAGAAGCGCGCCTCGGGGTTGACCGTGCTCGCCAGATGGGCCGTCACCGAGCTCGTTTTCTGGAACGAGCAGGCGATGTAGTGCCGCTCGCCGAAGTTCTCGAACATCCACTCCAGAGCCTCCTGCGCCGAGCTGCGCTCGAGCTCGGCGGCGATCGCCTCGTGGTCGAGGTCCGCGGGTGTGGGGACGGTGCCGGACAGGGTGACGGGAGGTGGTTTCATCGCTTCACAGGCTGACCCTTAGATCGCGCACTCACCCTCGCCCCGGATGACCTCGTAGGGGCTCGATCGATTCCAGTCGATGAACTGCTGCATCGTCTCCAGGCTGAACTCGGCCGGCAGGGTCAGCTCCTTGACCTCGGCTTCGAACGGCTCGGTGCCGACGCGCTCGGCGAAGGCGTTGAACTCCTCGCCCTCGGCGCGCTCGGACTCGTACATCCGGATCCAGCGCTCGACCGCCTCCGGCACCCGTTTGGCGGGGAGGCGCGATTTCAGCCGCTTGCCGAAGGCGACCGAGCCCTCGGCGGCGGTGCCGCCGATGTGCGGGATGTAGGCAGGCATCTGGCGGCCGCCGACTTTCAGCGAGGCGCCATAGAAGCCGATCGTGCCGATGTGGTGCTGGCCGCAGCCGTTCGGGCAGCCGCTCATCTTGATGTGGATGCCGCGGGTCAGCCGGTCGGTGATGTCCATCGCTTCGATCCGCTCCTGGATCGCCCGGTTGAGGCCCATCGAGCTGGTGATCCCGAGTTTGCAGCTATCGGTGCCGGGGCAGCTGATCACGTCGTTGATCTCGTTGGCGCCGGAGTCGCTGAGGCCGAGCGCCGCGAGGCGGGACCAGACGTCGTAGAGCGCCTCGTCGCGAACCCAGCGCAGGATCAGGTTCTGCTCGACGGTGCTGCGGGCGTAGCCGCCGCAGAAGTCGCGCATGATCTCGGCGAGACCGCGGAACTGCTCCGGGGTGAGGTCGCCGCGGGTGATCTTCACGGTCACCGCGTTGAAGCCCTCCTGGCGCTGCGGAGTGACGTTGCGCTCGACGAAGAGGTCGAATTCAGTGCGGTCGCCGTTGGGCGAGGACGGGGCGACCGGCGGCTCCGGCGCGTTCTCCTCCTCGTCGTGGTCGAAGCGCAGGCGCTCGATGTCGGCGACGAAGTCCCGTTCCTCGACCCACTCCCCTTCGAGCTCCTCGTCGACCAGCTCGCGGAAGGCCTCGGGGCCGATTTTGTCCAGCAGGACCTTGATCCGGGCGCGGGCGCGGTTCTTGCGCAGCCAGTCCTGGCGGTCGAAGATGCGGACGATCGCCTCGTTGACCTTGAGGTACTCGCCGTCGTCGGCGCCGACGAAGTCGAAGATCTTGTGGGCGAGGCGGGGCATGATCGCGGTGCCGCCGCCGACCCAGACCTCGAAGCCGCGCTCGCCGTCGCGGACCACCGGGATGAAGCCGATGTCGTGGATCGGGACGATCGCCCGGTCTTCGGCGGACGAGGAGAAAGCGGTCTTCCACTTGCGCGGCATCGCCTGGGTGGTCGGGTGGCGGACGAAGTAGCGAACGTAGGCGCCCGCGTACGGGGTCGGGTCGAAGACCTCGTCCTGGGCGATCCCGGCGAAGGGGTCGGCGGTGACGTTGCGGACGGTGTTGCCGCAGCCCTCGCGCGAGGAGAGGCCGGACTTGCCGAGCTCCTCGATCAGCTTCGCCGCGTCGGCGAGGGGGACGTGGTGCAGCTGGATGTTCTGCCGCGTGGTGATGTGGCCTTTGTTGAGAGGGACCCAACGCTCGATCACGTCGGCGAAGGCGTCCATCTGCTCCGGCGAGACGCCGCCGAAGGGGAGCTTGACGCGGATCATCTGCACGTCGGCCTGGCGCTGGCCGTAGACGCCCTGTTTGAGGCGGAAGGGGATGAAGGTGTCCTCGCCCTGCTCACCGCTGAGGAAGCTGCCCGCTTCCGAGCTGAAGTCGTCGAACTCGCGCTCGAGGACGGGAATCACGTGGCCGGGGACGTTCTCGTAAGTCTCCGGGTTCTCGATCGAGCCGGGCGCCTTGCCGCTCTGCGGTTTGGCGAAGTCGACGTCGAGCCCCTCGAGGACTGCTTCCGCCTTGCTCTGAGTGGGAGCAGAGACTGAATCCATGCTTCCTGTCCTTCCTGCGGGTCGTGGTTTCTCAACGCCGACCAAACGGCCGGAGAAAGAAAGGTAGCAAAGCTGACCGGGATTCAGGTATTTAATTTCTTGAGCGGTCGGGGGGAGCCCGGAGCTCTGGGTCAGCTTCTTTTCTGGGCCTGCAAGCGGGCGGCGGCTTCGCCGGACTCGGCGACGTAGCCGCCCTCGGGCTCCATCGGCAGCTCATCTTTCTCCCAGCCGACGATTCCCTCGGTCAGCTTCACGGCCTCGTAGCCGGCGTCGCCCAGGGCGGCGGCGGCCATGCTCGAGCGGTTGCCGCCGCGGCAGTAGACGACCACCGGCCGGTCCTTCTCGATCTCGCCGATGTGCTGCGGCAGCTCCGGCAGCGGCACGTGCTTGGCGCCGGCGATGTGCCCCGCCTCCCACTCGTGGTCGGCTCGCACGTCGACCAGCTGCGCGCCCTCGTCGAGCATCTTGCGTGCCTCCTCGCGCGAGACCTCGCGCGCCTCGTTCCCCTGCTCTGCCATCAGTCGACCTCCGTTCCCTCGATCAAGAATGCGACGCGGACGTGGGCGCGGTACTCGTCGAGGTTCTCGCCCCGGATCCCGGTGGAGACGATGTCGACCGCGCGGATGTTGCGCAGCGAGCCCTGCGCCTGCAGCAGCGCCTGTTTGGCGGCGTCGTCGGTCGACGTCTTGGAGCTGCCGACGAGCTCGATGATTTTCACGACAGCCATGCGGATCCTCCTCGTAGGTCCTCGATGGTCTCCTTGGCGCTGACTCCCTCCAGGAGCGCCGCCCGCTGCCAGGCAGGCGTCGCCGGCGCCTCCTCGGCGGGGGCGCCTGCAAACTCGGCCTCGAACTGGGCGAGCGCCGCCGCAACGGCCGCGGCCTCGTCCCCTTGGGCGGTCTTCCGTGCCACGAGAGGAAGCCTAGTTCAAGGGACGCCGAGCTCGTGGCGGCGGCGCTCGAGCAGCGTGGCGAGGTTGCGGATGACTGCTTGCGGTTCGCGCTTGAGGCGCGGGGCGGTGATCCGGATCATCTCGATCCCCGCCAGCTTCAGCTCCTCGTGGCGGTGGCGATCGCGCTCGAAGGCGGCGCGGCTGCCGTGGGTCTCGAAGAGGTCGAGTTCGACGGCGAAGCGGAGGTCGGGCCAGTAGGCGTCGAGCTCGAACCCGGCGGCGTTGAAGTTCATCGAGGGAGCCGGGATGCCGGCGGCTTTGACCAGCTGGCAGAAGCGTCGCTCGAATTTCGAGCGGGTGAAGGCAGGATCAGGCGTGTAGATGGCGATCGCCCGAGCGAGCGGCCCCCGCCCGCGGTGACCGCCAGCGCGGGCAAGGACGTCTTCAATAGCGCGAAGGTCGAGTAGTTCCCGATCTTCAGCGCGCTCCAGGTATCCCTCCAACTGCTCCGGCCGCGACCGAACCGCCAAGTCCAGAAACGTCCGCGCCAGGGAAGTGACCGGAATCCCCTCCCGCACCGCCCGGTCCTCCTCGGCCAGGATCGACGAGAAGTGGACGACGAACCGCCGCTTTGCCCGTCGCCGGGTGGGCGCCGTCACGTGCATCGTCTCCGGCCGGTAACGCAACAGCCCCCACAGGTAAGCAGCCGAGTAGTGACTGGCCACGGCCCGCCAAGCCGCCCCCTCATCCGGTTCCGCCCCCAACACCGCCGCCCAGCAATGCGAATACCAAGTGAGCCTTCGATGCCCCACCGCGTAGACGCTTCGATGGAGAGCGTGAAATCTGCCCCAGCGATGTTCGCGGAGGACGAGCCTCTTCGAGTAGCCGCATTCCCGAAGCTGCCGGGCCGAGACGACGCCATGCTGCTGCGTCGCGAGCTCCGCCAGCCGGAAAGTCAACGTCGGCGTTCGTCCTTGGTGGCCCATACGAGCTACTAAGGACGAACGCCGGCATGGTTCGCCCCCCTTGGCCGGGGCAATTTCCCGGTATCTCCGGCGGGTGGCGACGATCGGGAGGACTCTCCCGGTAGGGAGAGTCCTCGATCGGAGACAGGACCCGCTGGCCTAAGCCCTCCGTCCTGCGGCGACTAGCGCTTCGTCCTGCGCAGGCGCTGCTACCCGTTGAGGCCGGGAACGGGGGTGCCGTATTTGACGGTGGCGCAGTTGTAGGGCTTGGGGTCGAACTTGTCGGTGAGGGCGCGGCCTTCGGGCTGGCCGGTGCCGGGGATTTCGCGGGTCTTGCCGTGGACGGTGATCGTCTTCGGCGGGTGGCCTTTGCCGCACTGGATCCCGAAGTCGCGGACGCCGTCGCGGGCGTCGATGATGTCTTCGCCGCCGTTGCCGTAGAAACGGTCTTCGCCGGGCTGGCCGAGCATCGCGTTCGGGCCGCTGTCGCCGATCAGGATGTCCCAGTCGAAGGAGCCCTCCATGTCCTCGTCGGTCTTGGAGAGGTGGACGGGGTGGCAGTTCTTGACCGCGGGGTCCCAGGCTTTGTGCGCCATGAAGGAGATGATCAGCACGCCGGGGTGGGCCTGGGTCTCGGCGAAGGAGGCGTCGTCACGGCCGGGCCCCCCGACCAGCGCCCCGCCGGCGCAGCCGCCGCCGGCCGCCAGCAGGTCGCCGTTGCCTTCGCCGTAGAGATAGGTCGGCCCGGGCAGCCCGCCGACCAGGCCGTCAGCGCCTTCGCCTCCATATAGATGGTCGGAACCGGGGCCGGACTCGATCAGGTCGTCCTCGGGCCCGCCGTGGATCGTGTCGTTGCCGAGCCCGCCGGCGAAGCGAACGCTCCCCACCGCCAGCAGCGAGCCTTCGACCGTGAGGCTGTCGTTGCCCGGGCCGAGGTCGCCCATCAACCAGCGGGCAGGGCCGTTGGCGGGGCAAGAGACGGTCTTGGGATCGTGGGGTGCGTACGTGCAGCCTTCGCTGATCGCCAGCGCCGCTTTCGCCGTGACGCTGAAGGTCTCGCTTTCTTCGTCATAGGCGACGACGAAGTGGTCGGAACCGGCGCCGCCGATCACCTGCAGCCCGGCGCCGCCGCCCGGCGTCGGGTCGAGCTGGACGTAGGCGCTGCCTTTCGGCGGCGCTTCCTTGCCGCAGGAGCTGGTTCGCCCCTTGGCCCCGATGCAACCGTCGCTCCCCTGGCCGCCGATCAGGGTGTCCTTGCCGCCGCCCCCGATCAGATGGTCGTCGCCGGGCCCGCCGTTGATCACGTTCGCCTGCGGGCTGCCGATCAGGGTGTCTCGGAAGGCCGAGCCTTCGAGGCTCTCGAAGCCGAAGAGCTTGTCGTGCCCGTCGCCGAAGGCTTTGTGCGCCTTCAGCGAGGCCCAGACGCCGCTGCCCTTGCCGCCGGCGCGGGCGGTCGCGAACGAGGCGATGTCGCCCTTCCCGGCCCCGCCCGACATCCGGTCGTAGCCGTAGTCGCCGTGGACGAGGTCTTCGTTGCCGGGACCGCCGTTGACGACGTCGATGCCGAGGTCGCCGGCGACCTCGTCGTTGCTGCCGGGGCCGCCGAGGATCTTGTCGTCGCCAAGGTCGCCGTTGACCTGATCTGACCCCGCGCCGCCGTCGACGAGGTCGTTGCCGCGGCCGCCGTGGATCTGGTCGTCACCCGGCCCGCCGCAGATCAGGTCGTTGCCGAGGCTGCCGTAGATGACGTCGTTGCCGTCGCCGCCCCAGATCACGTCGCGCCCGGGGGTTCCCTGGATCACGTCGTCGCCTTCGGTGCCGACGATCTTCGCCACCCGCCCGTGGCAGCGCGGCGGTTCTTCTTCTTCCTTGGCGTTGGTCGCGCCGGCGCCCACCGCGAAAGCGGCGCATATCAACAGCGCAGCGATGATCCCCCGGAAGCGACGACTCACGAGGGCTGGATCATCTCAGGCGCTGCGGATCAGCTTCTTGTTGACGAACTCGTCAGCTCCATAGCGGCCGAGCTCACGGCCGAAGCCCGAGCGCTTGAAGCCGCCGAACGGCAGCTCCGGGCTGTCGGCACCGACCAGGTTCACGTAGACCATCCCGGCTTCGATCTTGTCGGCGACCCGGTCGGCCTGCTCTTTGTCCGTCGTCATCACGTAGGACCCAAGGCCGAACGGGGTCTGGTTGGCGAGCTCGACCGCCTCCTCCTCGGAGGAGACCCGGTAGACCTGGGCGACCGGGCCGAAGAACTCTTCCTGAGATGCCTCGTCTCCGGGCTTGATCCCGGTGAGGATCGTCGGTTCGAAGTAGTTGCCTTCGCGCTTGCCGCCGGCGAGTACTTCGGCGCCGTTTTCAACCGCCTTCTTGACCTGCTGCTCGAGCCGGTCGGCCGCGGTCTGCGAGGAGAGGGGGCCGATTTCGGTGTCCTCGGCGGTCGGGTCGCCCGCCTTCGCCCCGGTCAGCTTCTCGCGGAACTTCTCGAGGAACTCGTCGTAGAGCTCGTCGACGACGATGAAGCGCTTGGCCGCGTTACAGGACTGGCCGGTGTTGTCGAGCCGCGCTTCGGCCGCCGCCTGCGCGGCCTCGTCGACGTCCTCGGTGCCGAGCAGGATGAAGGGGTCGGAGCCGCCGAGCTCGAGCACGACCTTCTTCAGGTGTTTCCCGGCGACCGCGGCGACGGCGGCGCCGGCGCGCTCGGAACCGGTGACCGAGACGCCGCGCACGCGCGGGTCGGCGATCACCCACTCGATCTGCTCGTTGGTCGCGTAGACGTTCTCGTAGCAACCCTCGGGGAAGCCGGCGTCGTCGAACATCTGCTGCATCGCCTCCGCCGATTCCGGGCACTGCGGCGCGTGCTTGAGCAGGATCGTGTTGCCGATCACCAGGTTCGGCCCGGCGAAGCGGGCGACCTGGTAGTAGGGGAAGTTCCAGGGCATGATCCCGAGCAGAACGCCGAAGGGGCTGCGGCGAATCACCGCGGTGCCCTCGCCGCCGAGCAATTCGATCGGCTCGTCGGCCATCAGGTCCTCGGCGTTGTCGGCGTAGAAGCCGTAGATTTCGCCCGCGAAGTCGACCTCCATCAGCGCCTGCTCGATCGGCTTGCCCATCTCGCGGACGATGATCTCGGCCAGCTCCTGGCGGCGCTCGGAGTGCAGTTCGCCGACCTTGCGCACGAGCGCCGCGCGGTCGGCCACGGAGGTGGAGCCGGGCCAGGTCTTCGCAGCCTGGTCGCAGCGGTCGATCGCGGCGCGGAGCTCGTCGTCGCTGATCTCCGGGTACTCCTTGACCGTCTCGCCGGTGACCGGGTTGACTACCGCGTAAGTGCTCATCTCAGTCCTCCCTATGGCTGTTGCAAAGATCGCTCCAAGTCGAGTGCCTCCTCGACCGGCACGTACTCCATACCCACTCCCTCCGCCACCGCCGGGTGGGTGACCTTGCCGCCGGCGACGTTGACGCCGAGCCGTAGCCCTGGGTCGCGCCTTATCGCCTCGTCTACCCCGTGATCGGCCAGCGCTATCGCGTACGGCAGCGTCGCGTTGGTCAGCGCGTAGGTGGAGGTGATCGGGACGGCGCCAGGCATGTTGGCGACGCAGTAGTGGGTGATCCCGTCGACCTCGAAGGTCGGTTCGCGATGGGTCGTCGGCCGCGAGGTCTCGAAGCAGCCCCCCTGGTCGATCGCCACGTCGACCAGCACCGCGCCGGGCTTCATCAGCTTCAGCTGCTCGCGCCGGATCACGTAGGGCGCGCGGGCGCCGTGGACCAGCACCGCGCCGATCACCAGGTCGGCGTTCGGCAGCATCTGTTCGACCGCCAGCCGCGTCGAGTACACCGTCGAGCAGCGCCCGCCGAAGGCGACTTCGAGCTCGCGCAGGCGGTCGATCGAGCGGTCGAAGACGAAGACGTCGGCTTCCATCCCGATCGCGATGAAGGCCGCGTTCATGCCGACGACGCCGCCGCCGATCACCATCACGTTCGCGGCCGCCACGCCGGGCACGCCGCCGAGCAGGATGCCGCGCCCGCCCATCGGTTTCTCCAGCATGAAGGCCCCGGCCTGGGTGGCGATCTTCCCCGCCACCTCGCTCATCGGCGCCAGCAGCGGCAGCCGCCCGCGGGCGTCCTCGACGGTCTCGTAGGCGATCGCGGTGACGCCGGAGCCGCAGAGGCCGCGCGTCTGCTCGGGGTCCGGCGCCAGGTGCAGGTAGGTGAAGAGGAGCTGGCCCGGCCGCAGCATCTCGATCTCCTCCGGCTGCAGCTCCTTGACGTGGAGGATCATCTCCGCCGCCTCGAAGACCTCGGCCGCGTCGGGCGCGATCGCCGCCCCCTGCGCGCGGTATTCCTCGTCGGAGATCGCGCTTCCCTCGCCCGCCCCAGCCTGCACCAGCACTTCGTGCCCGTGCTCGGCCAGTTCGCGCACCCCGGCGGGGGTGACCGCGACCCGGTACTCGTCGGGCTTGATCTCGGTCGGGATGCCGATCCTCATGCGACCAGCTCCCGCGCTCGCAGGGCCAGCCAGAACTCGATGCGATCATGGGCGCGCGAGAGGTCGCGGCCGGTCAGCTCTTCCACCCTGCGCATCCGGTAGCGCAGCGTGTGGCGGTGGCAGTAGACCTGGCGAGCCGCCCGCTCCCACTGGCCGTTCTGCTCGATGAAGGCCTCCAGCGAGCGCAGCAGCTCGCCGCCGTACTCCTCGTCGCCGCTCTCGATCGGGCCGAGCACGCTGTCGCAGTAGAGGTTGAGCGCGTCGTCGTCCTGGATCGAGAGCAGCAGGGTGAAGGCGCCGAGGTCGCGCCAAGAGGCGACGTCGGGGGCGGCGCCGTTGTCGAAGGCGGTCGCCTCCAGCGCGCAGCGCGCCTCGTGGAAGGAGTGGCGCAGCCGCTCCGGCGGCGCCGGGCGGCTGGCGGCGGCCCGTACCGGCCTGCCCTCGCGCGCCAGCGCCGTCCGCGCTTTCGTCGCGACCTCGATCGGGTCGCGGTCGGCGCAGTCGATCACCGCGCAGAGCAGCTCGCGGCCGTTGGTGCTGTGGGGGGCGACGACGGACGAGCAGGCGTCGGCCGCCAGCGCCGTCTCCAGCGACGCCGCCGCCTCGCCGGGATCGGCGAGCGAGAAGACGAGCACCGCCGCTTCCTCGCCGATCCCGAACGGCTCCAGCCGGCGGCGCAGCTCGGTGGGGTCCATCCGTCCGCCGAGCGCTGCCGCCAGCACGTCCCCCGCCAGCCGCCGCTCGGTCTCCTGCGCGACCCGCCGGCGCATCAGCTCCAGCGCCACCACGGCGACCGCCTGCTGCAGGATCAGCCGCTCGAAGTCGCCGAGCCCGCCCGAGTCGCGGACGATCACCACCCACGCCTGCGGCGGCCCGCCCCCGGGGGAGATGACGGGATGGGCCAGCGCTCGCCCCTGCACCGTCGGGTGCGAGGGGACGAAGGGGTGGCCGTCGCCGGCGTGGCTGAGCGCTTCTTTGCGGATCGCCTTGATCGCCTCGGCCGAGAGCTGGCGGCGGAAGCCGCGCCCGGCCAGCCGCTCGCCGCGGGCGTCGAGGATCGCCACCGTCCCGCCCACCGCCGAGGCGACGGTGGCGGCGATTTCCTCCAGCCCGCGCTCCTCCAGCACCAGCCGCTCGAGCCGACGCTGCACCGCGACCCCGCGCTGCAGCACCTCGTACTGCTCGTTGACCAGTTTCGCGAAGGCCTTCTCGGTGATCGCGATGAACGGCACCGAGTAGGGCACCTCGAAGAGCGGGAAGCCGCGCTTCTCGGCCTCGTCGACCAGCGCCTTCGGCAGCGACTTGTGGCTGAACCCGGTCCCCAGGCCGAGCCCGGCCAGGTTGCGGTCGGCGAGGATGCGGACGAAAGCCCTCTGCTTGGCGGCGGTGTCGAGCGGGATGCCGGTGGTCAGCATCAGCTCGCCGCCGGAGAGCCACGGCGTCGGGTCCTGCAGCTCGGAGATGTGGACCCAGCGGACCGGGGCCGCGGCGGCATCCGCGCCGGCGGCCAGCTCGAGGCCGAGCTCGTCGAGCAGGCTCTGGACGGTGAGCACGATCGCCTCCTGGCCGCCCGCCTAGCGGACCACCTGGTCCCAGGCCTCCGAGAGCACAGCGTGGAGGACCTCGTGGATCTCTTCGAACTGCTCGGTGTCGGCGATCAGCGGCGGCGCCAGCTGCACGACCGGGTCGCCGCGGTCGTCGGCGCGGCAGATCAGCCCGCGCTTGTAGAGCTCGCCGGAGAGGAAGCCGCGCAGCAGCTTCTCCGACTCCTCGTCGTCGAAGCCCTCCTTCGTCTCCTTGTCTTTGACCAGCTCGACCGCGTGGAAGTAGCCGGCGCCGCGCACGTCGCCGACGATCGGCAGGTCGTGCAGGCTCTCCAGCATCTGCCGGAACTCGCCCTCCTTGCGCAGCACGTGGCCGCAGAGGTCCTCGCGCTCGAAGACGTCGAGGTTGGCCATCGCGATCGCGGTGGCGATCGGGTGGCCGGCGAAGGTGAAGCCGTGGGCGAAGGAGGCGGTTCCCTCCATGAACGGCTCGGCCACCTCGTCGGAGACGATGACGCCGCCCAGCGGTGCGTAGGCCGAGGTCAGCGCCTTGGCGGTGGTGATCATGTCCGGCACGTAGTCGAAGCGTTCGCAGCCGAAGTAGTGGCCGAGGCGGCCCCAGGCGCAGATCACCTCGTCGGAGATCATCAGCACGTCGTACTGATCGCAGATCTCGCGCACGCGCTGGAAGTAGCCGTCGGGCGGGACGAAGCAGCCGCCCGCGTTCTGGACCGGCTCGAGGATCACCGCGGCGACCGTCTCCGGGCCCTCGAAGACGATCCGCTCCTCGATCGCGTCGGCCGCCCAGAGCGGGTCGCGGTCCTCCGGCCAGCGGTAGATGTTGGTGTTCGGCACGTGGCAGCCGCCCGGGGTGAGCGGCTCGAACTGGGAGCGGAGGTCGGTGATCCCGGTCGCCGAGAGCGCCCCCAGCGAGGTGCCGTGGTAGGCGACCTCGCGCGCGACCACCTTGTGCTTCTGGCCTTTGCCGTGCATGCGGTGGTAGTTGCGCGCCAGCTTCAGCGCCGACTCGACTGCCTCCGACCCGCCGGAGGTGAAGAAGACGCGGTTGAGGTCGCCCGGGGTCATCGACGCGATCCGCGCCGCCAGTTCGATCGCCTTCGGGTGGGCGTAGCTCCAGAGGGTGTAGAAGTCGAGCTCTTCGACCTGCCGCGCGGCGGCCTCGCCGTACTCGGTGCGGCCGTGGCCGGCGTTGCAGCAGAAGAGGCCGGAGAGGCCGTCGAGGTAGCGGTTGCCGTGCTCGTCGTAGACGTAGCAGCCCTCGGCCCGGGTGATGATCGGGATCTCGTGGTCGGGGCCGTAGGCGCCCATCCTCGAGAAGTGCATCCAGAGGTGCTGGCGGGCCAGTTGCTGAAGATCCGTTCCTGCTGGCGCTTGCGACGCGGTGGCCATCTATGCCCTCCTCTGCGATTACGACGTTATGGACAAAGCTAGAGCCCGATCCCAACATTCGCAAGTGGTCTTTGGGTCAAGGACTAGCGATCCACTTGTCCGTTAAGTACAAGTTACTCCTGTGCTTTTAGGACATCCGCCCCTTGCGCGGCCTTCCAGCGGGGCTTACCGTCGCATGTAGAGAGCCGCTCACCTGGGTAGTGACTCCGCATCTACAGGAGGCCGATGGACCACTGATGGACGCCCACCGAGAGAGTTCGAGCGTCGAGCTGCGCAGCGTGACCAAGCGCTTCGATCAGCTCCTCGCGGTCGACGACCTCAACCTGGAGCTGGCGCGGGGGGAGTTCTTCACGCTGCTCGGGCCGAGCGGCTGCGGCAAGACGACGACGCTACGGATGATCGCCGGCTTCGAGCGGCCGACCGGCGGCGAAATCCGGATCGAGGGCGAGGACGTGGCGCAGCTGCCGCCGCACAAGCGCCCCACCAACACGGTCTTCCAGAGCTATGCGCTCTTCCCCCACCTCAGCGTCGAGGACAACGTCGCCTTCGGGCTGAAGCGCAAGAAAGTCCCGAAGGGGGAGATCAGACAGCGGGTCGCGGCCGAGCTCGAGCGGGTCGGGCTGGCGTCAGAGGGCAAACGGCGACCCTCGATGCTCTCGGGCGGGATGCAGCAGCGCGTCGCCCTGGCGCGGGCCCTGGTCAACCTGCCGAAAGTGCTGCTGCTCGACGAGCCGCTCGGGGCGCTGGACCTGAAACTGCGCAAGGAACTGCAGGTCGAGCTGAAGCGGATCCAGCGCGACGTCGGCATCACCTTCGTCTACGTCACCCACGACCAGGAGGAGGCGCTGACGATGAGCGACCGGATCGCGGTGATGAACCGCGGCCGGGTCGAGCAGGTGGCGGCGCCGGAGCAGGTCTACGACCGCCCCTCCACCACCTTCGTCGCCGGCTTCATCGGCGTCTCCAACTTGATGCCGGCGACCGTCAAGGGCCCCCACGAGATCGAGCTCGACCAGGGGCAAACGATCGCCGCCCCGACCGACGGCTTCTCGCCCGGCGACCGCTGCCACGCGGTGGTGCGCCCGGAGAAGCTCCGGGTCGAGTTCGGCGAAGACGGCCACGGCGCGCCTGACCAGCCGCGGGTCGAAGGCGTCGTCGCCAGCTCGCTCTACCTCGGCACCGCGACCCAGATCGCGGTCGACCTCGGCGAAGGGGTGCGGATGACCGTCCTCGTCCCCAACGCCGACGAGGCCGAGCGCCAGCGCCTGCCCGGCGGCGGCGCCCGCGTCGCCCTCAGCTGGGAGCCCGAGCACATGCATCTTGTCCGCGAGTCGCCGAACAGAGCGGCCGCCCCAACCGACGGTGCCAGCGGCGCCGCCGACCAGTCGCAACTGGAAACGACGCACGGAGGTTGAACCCGATGGTGAGCAGCGAGAAGGACCCCCGCAGGATCTCCGCCTTCATCGCCGTCCTGGTTGCCGTGGCGACGCTGGCCCTCGGGCTCGCGGCCTGCGGCGGCGGAGGTGGCGGGATCGGCGGCAGCGGCGAAAAGGAAGCCCCGAAGGTGAAGGCCGAAGGAAAGCCCTCGGGCAGCCTGACGATCTCCAACTGGCCGCTCTACATCGACAAAGGCACGGTGCCGGCCTTCGAAAAGGCCACCGGCGTCAGCGTCAAGTACATCGAGGACATCAACTCCAACGAAGAATTCTTCAACAAGATGCGACCGCTGCTGGAACAGGGCGAATCGGGCGGCCGCAGCATCTTCGTCCTCGCCGACTACATGGTCGTGAAAATGAAGAAGCTCGGCTACCTGCAGGAATTCGACAAATCTGCCCTGCCGGAAGTGGAAAAGAACCTCGTCGCGAGCTTGCGGCACCCGCAGTTCGACCCCAACCGCGACTGGACCGTGCCGTGGCAGAGCGGGATGACGGGGATCATTGTCAACAAGGAAACGGCGCCCGACATTCACTCGATCTGCGACCTCTTCAACCCCAAATACAAGGGCAAAGTCGACTTCCTCAACGAAGTCCGGGAAGCGGTGCCGCTGGTGATGAAGTGCGAAGGGGTCGACCCCAACGAAGCCAGCGAATCGGACTGGATGAAGGCGATCGAAAAAATCAAAGGCGCCGCCGAATCGGGGCAGATCCGCCGCTTCACCGGCAACGACTACCAAAACGACCTGACCAGCGGCAACGTGGTTGCGGTGATGGGCTGGTCGGGCGACGCGGTGCAGCTGCAGGAAGACAACCCGAACCTCGAATGGCGGATGCCGACCGAGGGCTGCATGCTCTGGTCCGAAGACATGGTGATCCCGGTCGGGGCGCCGAACCCGACCGCGGCCCTGGCCTGGATGAACTTCGTCTACAAGCCCGAGGTGCAGGCCAACATCGCCGAATACGTCAACTACGTGACCCCGGTCGAAGGCGTGAAAGAAATCCTCGCCAAGCGGGAACCGAAGCTGGCGGAAAACCAGTTGATCTTCCCCAGCGCCTCCTTCACCAAGAAGTGCTCCGGGACGCCGGTCCTCGAAGGCGAAGAGGAACAGAACGTGATCAAAGCCTTCGACGCCGTGCTGAACGGGTGAGTTAGATGCGACGCCGGATCGTCCCCTACTTCCTGCTTGGGCCGGGGACGATCTGGCTGATCCTCTTCTTCCTCGTCCCGCTCTTCTACATGGCCGAACTCTCGCTCTGGTCGGGAGTGATCGGCGAATTCGAATTCAGCTGGAACTGGTCCAACTACAGCGAAGCGCTCTCGGCTTACGACACCCAGTTCTTGCGCTCGTTCTACTACGCCGGCGCGGCGACGCTGATCGCGCTGGTTATCGCCTACCCGCTGGCCTACGCGATCGCCTTCAAGGCCGGGCGCTGGCGCAACCTGATGCTGTTCGCGGTGGTCGCGCCGTTCTTCACCACCTACCTGATCCGGACGATCGCCTGGGAGACGATCCTCTCCGACGAAAGCCCGGTGACCGAATTCCTCCACGCGATCGGGCTGGCGCCGAGCGGCCACATCCTCGCCACCGGCCCGGCGGTGATCGCCGGCCTCACCTACAACTTCCTCCCCTTCATGATCCTGCCGATCTACGCCAGCCTCGAGCGGATCGACGCGCGACTGATCGAGGCCGGCAAGGATCTCTACGCCTCCGCGGCGCAGAGCTTCTGGCGGGTGACGCTGCCGCTCTCGGCGCCGGGGATCGTCGCCGGCACGCTGCTCACCTTCATCCCGGCCGCGGGCGACTACGTCAACGCACAGTTCCTCGGCGGCGCCGGCAACCGGATGATCGGCAACGTGATCCAGTCGCTCTACCTGAGCCAGTCCGACTATCCCTCGGCGGCGGCCCTCTCCTTCGTGCTGATGGCGCTGATCATGGTCGCGGTCGTCGTCTACATCAAATTCGCCGGCTCGGAGGCGCTGATGGGCGAGGAGGCGGTCTGAGTGGAGGGCCGGGGGGCGCGGGCCTGGCGCTGGCTGCGCGAGCACGCGGTCAACATCGTCGCCGGCCTGGTCGTCGTCTACCTGCTGCTGCCGATCGCGGTCATCCTGCTCTTCTCCTTCAACGATCCGAAGGGCCGCTACAACTACACCTGGGTCGGCTTCACCTTCGAACACTGGGCCCACGCCTTCAGCCGGCCGGAACTGAACGAAGCGCTGCTGACCAGCCTCAAACTGGCGGTGCTGGCAACGCTGATCTCGACGATCATCGGCACGATGATGGCGGTCGCCCTGGTCCGCCACCAGTTCTTCGGCCGGCGCCTGGCGAACTTCCTGATCGTGATCCCGATGGCGACGCCGGAGGTGGTGATGGGGGCGGCGCTGCTCTCCTTCTTCCTCATCCTCGGCACCTTCAAGCTCGGCTTCGAAACGCTGCTGATCGCCCACGTCATGTTCTGCATCAGCTTCGTGGTCGTAGTGGTGCGCTCGCGCCTGATCGGCTTCGACCGCAGCCTCGAGGAGGCGGCCAGGGACCTGGGGGCGAGTTCCTTCCAAACCTTCCGCCTCGTCACCCTGCCTTTGATCATGCCCGGCATCTTCGGCGCCGCCATGCTCGCCTTCGCCCTCTCGATCGACGACTTCGTCATCTCCAACTTCAACTCGGGCACCACCGTTACCTTCCCCCTCTACATCTTCGGCGCCGCCCAACGCGGCATCCCCGTCGAAGTCAACGTGATCGCGATGATCCTCTTCTCCTTCACCGTCGCCGCCATGGGCTTCGCCACGTGGCAGCAAAGGCGCGCCGAAAAGATGGCCAGCGTGAGGCCCGAACAAGAGGCCGGAATCGGAGTACCGGCGGGCGCGGCGGCGGCTACCTAAGAGGGATTAGCGACATCCACTGCGCAGGCCTACGACACCCCTGGGCTCTAACCACGCACTCTCCCCAGGCGGCGAGTGGAGAGTTAACTCGCCTATAGCCATGTCAACTCTCCAATCGCATGCTCTCGGAGAGGGCCTGTAGATCTGCCGGCGCCAGACCGCTAACGGTACTCACCGCCTCGCTCGAACCCGCTGCCCCGATGACATCAGAGTCGAGAGCTATCTCCATATCGGGAGCTGACAGCTGTTCTGCAACCTCGTTCAGAGTGCGACCGTCGGGCGCAGACCAGAAAAGTGGTCCACGAATGCCACCTCGATAAAGCTCCTGCTCATCGAGCATGTGAGCGACTAAGCCGGAAACTGAATAGGTATTGCCGTCGAGTTTCCACTTGATCGCATGGCGACTGCCCTTGCCGGTCCATAAGACCTTCCCGTAATCGGGGTTCTCCTCGATTTTGGCTTCGATAACTGGCCGCTGCTTCTCGCTGAAGGACTGGGGGATGAGTGAGAGTTCGGTGCCGATATCCAATGCGCCCTTCTCGGTAATCACAGTGACAGCGTTGCGCTTCTTCTCCCGCGCCTCCTTTTTCTCCTCTGCTTCCTCTCGTTTCCGCCGCCGCACGAGGAAATCCGCAGCGTCCGGCGGAGGCAAAATCTGACGGGAGACAAGAACTGCCTTGTCATCTGAGAGCTTGCGGACCCGTATCTCAACGCAGCCGATATCCAGGCCAAGATCATTGAGCCAAAGGACAACGGTGGTCACGGCAGGCCCAAAACGACCGGCCAGCAACTGGACTCGCACTGCCCCAGGCTCTCCATCATCGAGCGACGGTGCGTGCTCAACGATAACCTCGTGAGCCTCCTCGACCGTGGTCCCGTGATATGCCGCGAACTCCTCCGCCAGCTCATCACTGGTTAATGACGAACAGTAAGCCGCGTACTTCAGAGCCTGTAACTCCGTGGTGTCCCCAGCTTCTCCACGCTTTAGCTCGGCCACGAGCGGGTGGCCATCGGAATCCAGAAAGAGAACATCCAATCGGTCGGCAACTTTCTCCTGTTTGAGCTCCCAGCGATTGAACTCGGTGGTGATCAACAAGAGGTCGCCCCCGATCATCTCGGGGTGATCCTCAACCCATCGCTGCAAATCCTGCCGCTCTTTGATGCCGATCTCCGAAAGCTCGACCTCGACAAGCTCCGTTGCTTTCCGAGTCTCGAGGTCGATCGACAAGGCAAATTCGCGGTGGAGTCTGGCTGCCACGAGCCCACTCTTGCATGCCGGCCGCTTCAACGGCCGATGTGGAAGCCGATCAGCTCGGGGATCTTCGCTACGGCTGAGACGACTCGGCCCGGTTGGCGGCCCTGCATCTCCGCTTCCTCTTTCTTCTCGATCGCGTAGCGGATCGATTCGCCGCCTAGCCAGTGGAAGGGCTCGGGGGGGATGCGGGGGGTGTGGGCGTCGACGAAGGCTAGGCGGGTGTGGTCGTCTTCTTTGTCGAGGGCTAGGGAGGCGAGGGTGCGGCCGACCATGTTCGAGGGGCCGACGCCGTTGCCGGTGTAGCCCGCGGCGACGAAGGCGCGGCGGTGGGGCAGGGAGCGAACAGCTGGGAGGTGGGTTGGGGAAGCGTCGATCGGGCCGCCCCAGGCGTGGGTGAGGCGACGGCCGCGGAGGGATGGAAAGTAGTCGTGGAGGTCTTCGGCGGCGGCGGCGATGACGGCAGCATCGATCTCGGCGTGGCCGCGGGTACGAGCGCCCATCGCGATCCGGCCGCCGCCCCAGCCGAAGGCGATGCGGCCGTCGCGGGTGGTGCGGAAATAGTGGAGGAGCGAGCGCGAGTCGGTGATGCAATCGCCGTTCGTCCAGCCGATCTCCTCGATTACGTCGGGGACCGGCTCGGTGAGGACGATGTGGGAGGAGGCGACGGTGAGGCGGCCGTCGAGCGGGCCGTGCCTGCCCTTGGCGGCGCTGCCGATCGCCAGCACGCCGCGCCTGGCGCGAACCGAGCCGCTCGCCGTCTTCGCTTCGACTCCATCGCCTGCCTCGCGGAACGAGCGCACCGGCGAGGACTCGAAAATCTCCACCCCCGTCTCAATCAGCTTCTCCCGCAGCCCCAGCGCCAGGCGCGCCGGCTGCACAGTCGCCGAGGTCGGCGAGACGGCACCGGCGCGGAAGGCCGGCGACTTGCAGCGCGCGGCCACCTCGGCCTCGCTCAGCGGCTGCAGCATCTGCGGCACGCCAAGCTCGCGGCAGGCGTCGACCGCCCGCTGCCACGCGCCGTCGTGCGCGGGCGCGGTCGAGATCTGGACGTAGCCGGCCGGCCGGAACCAGGCGTCCACCTCCTGCTCGTCGCAGAAGCGCTCGATCCGCCCCACCGCCTCCTGCGCCGCGTGGGCGGTCACCAATGCTCCCTCGGCGCCCCAGCGGTCGCGCATCGAGGCGAGCGAGAACCACATCGCGTTGCAGAAACCGCCGTTGCGCCCGCTCGGCCCGTGGCCGCAGACCTCCTCGGACTCCAGCAGGACGACCCGCGCCTCCGGCTCCAGCTGGCGCAGGTACCAGGCGGTCCACATCCCCGTGTAGCCGCCGCCGACGACGAGGACGTCGGCCTCGAGGTCGCCACTCAGCGGCGGTCGCGGCTCGACCTCGCCCGCCTCCTCGATCCAGTAGCCAAGGCGCGTGTGGCGCATCCCCCGATTCTCCCCCTTCCCCGAACCGCATCAAATTTTCTTCCTGCCAGAGGGAGAA
This sequence comes from Solirubrobacterales bacterium, assembly GCA_051954115.1. Lineage (GTDB taxonomy): Bacteria > Actinomycetota > Thermoleophilia > Solirubrobacterales > 70-9 > VAYN01. The sequence goes on from JBQCIB010000011.1 coordinate 22,333, forward strand.
TTTGATGCAGTTCGTACTGGGCGGGGATCTCCCACGGGCCGAAGAGGCAGGTGCGTAGACTCGGCTCGATGTCCGATCCCGGTCAGGACTCGACTCCGTACGTCGACGCCCTGCTCGCCTACTCGGAGCTGGAGACGGGCCGCTTCCAGGTCCCCGGCCACAAGGGTGGCCTCGGCGCCGACCCGAAGATGACCGAGCTGGTCGGCGAGACCGGTCTGCGGAACGACATTCCCTCGGTCACCGAAGGGGTCGACATCGGTCCCGAACCGACGCCGTTCCAGCAGGCGCAGCAGCTCGCCGCCGACGCCTGGGGAGCGGCGCGTTCCTGGTTCCTGACCAACGGCGCCTCGCAGGGCAACCATGCGACCTTGATGGCGCTCGCTCATATGGGCAACCGGGTGGTGGTCCAGCGCAACGTCCACTCCTCGGTGATCGACGGGCTGGTGCTGAGCGGGATGCGACCGACCTTCGTCGCGCCGGAGCTGGACCCCGAACTGGGAATCGCCCATGGGCTGACGCCGGACTCGCTGGCGAAGGCGCTGGACGAAACGCCCGAGGTGGTGGCGGCGATGGTCGTCTCTCCCACCTACTTCGGCGCCTGCGCCGACGTCGCCGGCCTGGCCGAGGCGGCGCACTCGCGCGGGGTGCCGCTGGTCGTCGACGAGGCCTGGGGCGCGCACCTCCACTTCCATCCCGACCTGCCGGCCGACGCGCTCACCTCCGGCGCCGACCTCGTCACCTCCTCGACCCACAAGATCGTCGGTGCCCTGACGCAGGCGGCGATGCTGCACCTCGGCCGCGGCGGGCGGATCGACGGCGCGATCGTCGACCGCTGCGTCAGCCTGGTCGAGACGACCAGCCCCAGCGGCCTCCTCTCCGGCTCGCTCGACGCGCAGCGCCGGCAGATCTACGTCCACGGCGAGGACCTGCTGGGCAAGGCGCTGGCGGCGATCAGGGAGACGCGCGAGCGGATCCGGGAGATCCCCGGCCTCGACGTGCTCGACGAGCGGCTGGTCGGCCAGCCCGGCTTCGCCGGCTGGGACCCGCTGCGGCTGGGGATCGACGTGCGCGAGACCGGCTCCAGCGCCCAGCGCCTCTGGAAAGCCGCCTTCCACACCGCCGGCCTCGACCTCGAGCTCTACTCGGGCAACGTCGTCGTCGCGATCTTCGGCGTCGGCGAGAGCGCCGAAGTGGCGGGCGAGCGGCTGGTCGAGGGGCTGCGCAAGGCGGTCGCCGAGCTGGAGGAAACGCCGGGGGCGCCGGACGAGAAGCTGGCGCCGGCACCGCCCTGGGGCGAGCTGGTGCTGACCCCGCGCGAAGCCTTCCTCGGCCCCCAGGAGGTGGTGCCCTTCGACGACGCCGCCGGCCGGGTCGCCGCCGAGGGCCTCGCCGCCTACCCGCCCGGGATCCCCAACGTGCTTCCGGGAGAGCGCCTAACCCCAGAGACCCTGGACTTCATCCGAGAAAGCCTCGCCCACGGCGGCTACGTCCGCGGCGGCAGCGACCGTGAGCTGAAGACGCTGCGGGTGACTCGCTAGGTTCCTCTCATGGCCAGCTTCGATGCGATCGCCGACCTGCCGCTCGAGATCGAGTCCTGCGAGTTCGAGGGGCTGAGCATCGACTGGGGCTCGATGGAACGGCTGACGACGATCGTCAAGCTGCGCGGCGGCGGTCACGAGGGGGTCGGCGAGGATGTCGTCTACGACGCGATCGACCACATCGGCCAGCAGGACCACGGGCCGCCCGAGGGCCTGGCCGGCAGGTTCACCTTCGCTGAGTTCTCCGAGCACCTCGACGGGATCGACCTCTTTCCGGCGGGGGAGCCGGTGCGCGAAGACGTCTCCCGCGACTACCGTCGCTGGGCCTTCGAGTCGGCGGCGCTCGACCTGGCGCTGCGCCAGGGCGGCACCAACCTCGCCGCCGCGCTCGGGCGCGAGCCGCGCTCGGTGAACTTCGTCAACTCGATGCGGCTCGCCGGCTGGGAGGAGGGCGAACGCTCCTCGATCGAGCCGCTGCGGGCGCGCCTCGCCGTCTACCCGACGCTGCGCTTCAAGCTGGACCCTGCCAACGACTGGGACGACGAGCTGATCGCGGCGCTGGCCGAGACCGGAGCGGTCGACTCGCTCGACCTCAAGGGCTTCTACAAAGGCACGCCGGTCGACGTCGAGACCGACCCCGAGCTCTACGCGAAGCTGATCGAGACCTTTCCCGACGCCTGGCTCGAGGACCCCGACGTCAACGAGGAAACCAAACCGCTGCTCGACCCGGTCCACGAGCGGGTCACCTGGGATGCGCCGATCCACTCGATCGCCGACATCGAGGCGATGCCGTGGTCGCCGCCGAGGACCGTGAACATCAAGCCCTCGCGCTTCGGCCCGATCCGCAACCTCTTCGCCGCCTACGACTACTGCGAGGAGCGGGGGATCGGCGCCTACGGCGGCGGCCAGTCCGAGCTCGGCCAAGGCCGCGGCCAGATCCAGTACCTCGCCTCGATCTTCCATCCCGACACGCCAAACGACGTCGCCCCGAGCGGCTACAACGAACCGGAGAAGGCGACCAAGCCGGGGCTGTCGACGAGCCCGCTCGAGCCGGCGATCGAGGAGATCGGCTTCCGCTGGCGCCTCTGACTGAAAACGCTCTTCTCTCCGTTATCCGGGAAGAAGTGCGTTTTCACCCGCTCGGCCCGACTTCGGCCAGCCGAATTCGCGCTTTCGGGTACGTTGGATACGTCCTCACCGAGAAGGAGCCGAGATGCCTGACAAGTCTTTCGCCGACGCCCTCAACGAGCAGATCTCGAACGAGTTCGCCGCCCACCAGCAGTACGTGGCCGCCGCCGTCTACTACGACGCCGAGACCCTCCCCCGCCTCGCCGCCTTCTTCTACCGGCAGGCGCTGGAGGAGCGCGAGCACGCGATGATGATGATCCGCTACCTGCTCGACGTCGGCGAGGAGGTGCGGATCCCGGACATCAAGGCCCAGCAGACGAGCTTCGACAACGGCGCCGCCCCGGTCCGCATGGCCCTGCAGCAGGAGCAGCGGGTAAGCGACGAGATCTTCGGCCTCTTCGAGCTCGCCCGCGAGCTGAAGGACTACCGCGCCGAGCAGTTCCTGCAGTGGTTCGTCAAGGAGCAGGTCGAGGAGGTCTCGCTGATGGGCGACCTGCTCAACGTCGTCGAGCGCTCGAAGGACAACCTCCTCCTCGCCGAGGACTACATCGCCCGCGAGAAACTCGGCGAAGAGAGCGTGGACCCGACCGCGCCGCCTGTAGCGGGGGAGTAAATCTGGGGCTGAACTCAGCCCCAGATTGAGTTTGCGATCCCGGTTCCCACCAAGCCCACTGCAGCCGCAACGAATAGGTAGACAAATCGATCGAGTCGGTCGTTGATCCGTTCAAACCCTGCTTCCATCCGCTTGTTCGCATACGCGAAACCCTGTTTCACCTCGCCTTCAAGCCGCAGGAAGCGCTCATCGACCTTCGCGAAGCCCTCCTTCATCTCGCTTTCGACCCGGACAAAGCGTTCGTCCACCTTCGCGAATCGTTTATCGACGTCCGCGAACCCTTCTTTCACCCGCTCGTTCAGTTCGTCGAGCCTGTCGTCGTTCCATTCGGTCATCGGCCTCTCCATCTCCATTGCCTCCATGATGACAGGAATGTAGACGAAAAGTTGCGACGTGTTGCGCGCAGAAAGTAAATCTTCAGCGGCAGGAATGTGGCAAATGTGTGACTTCAGCCGAGCCAGCCGGCGCGCTTGCGCATCCCGGTGATGCGGCGGAACTCGGCGATGTCCTCGCGCAGCGCGGCGGGTGCGGGCGCAGGGAGGAAGCGGGCTGGGAGGGGCGACTCGAGCACCTCGCCTTCGCCCGAGCTGACGCGGTAAGCACGGGCGCCCCGGCGGGCCGTCAACGCCGAGGGGGTTCCTTCGCCCTCCCAGAGCAGGCCGGCATAGTCGTCGAGGCCGTAGCCGCTCGGCATCCCGTCGGCGACCGCGTCGAGGTAGGCGGCGCGGCGCTCGGGTTCGTTGTTGTAGTGGACGCAGAGGCTGCCGGACAGGAAGCCGAGGCCGGGGGCGGCGCGGGGCCTGCCGGAGGACTTGGTGATCCCGGCTTCGAACCAGCACATCGCCCCGGCGCTCTGACCGGCGAGGACGATCCCCTGGCGCCAGGCGAGACCGAGGATCGAGGCGACGTCGTGCGCCTCCCAGACCGCGAGCAGGTTGACCATGCTGCCGCCGCCGACGTAGATCAGGTCCTGCGAGAGGAGATGGTCCCGCAGCGCCATTGGCCGCCGCCCGAGCCGGAACAGCGAGACGTCCGAGGGCTCGCAGGAGCGCTCGGAGAAGGCGGAGTAGAAGCTCGCGATCTGCTCGGAGGTGTCGCCGCTGGCGGTCGGCAGGATGCAGATCCGCGGCCTCGCGGCGCCGCGTTCGGAGGCCAGCCGCAGCAGCAGCTCGCAGACCGCCCGGTCCGGCGGCCGGGCGCTGAACTCGTGCCCACCGAGCGCGAGGATGCGCCGCACCGAAGTCGCAGCGGTGGGAAGGCGCCCGTTTCCGCTCATCCGGCAGCGGGGGCGGTCGAGAGCGCCTCCGGCAGCGGCGCGGTCGTCGCCGCCTCACCATCGCCGAGGTAGGCGGTCGCGATCCGCATCTCCACCACCTTCCGCCCGGCCACGTCGAGCCGGTATCCGCGTGCCTCGGGCCGCGAGGCAACCACCCGGCTCAGCTCCTCGCCGACGAAGTGCAGCGCCGCTCCGTCTTCAGCCGCGTAGCCGCCGCGCATCCCTTCGCGCAAGAAGCGGATGTAGGCGTCTTGACGCCTGCCGCCGCGCTCGTAGTGAACGCAGTTGCTGAACGGCAGGAGCCCCAGGCCGCGCACGCGTTTGGGCTCGCCGTGGAAGCCGCTCACCGCTTCGGAGAACCAGCAGAGCGATCCCGCCGAGAGGCCGCAGAGGATCACGCCCGATTCCCATGCCTCGCGCAGGATCGAGTCGATCCCGTGTGCGTGCCAGACCCCGAGCAGGCTGACGACGCTGCCGCCGCCGACGTAGATCAGGTCCTGGGAGAGGAGATGGCGGCGCAGGTCGCTCGGCCCCTGCTCGCGGCGGAAGAGCGAGATGTGGCTGGGCTCGCAGCGGTGGGCGGAGAAGGCGCGGTAGAAGCGGACGATGTAGTGGTCGGCGTCGCCGCTGGCCGAGGGGAGGAAGCAGACCCGCGGCCGCTCCGCCTTCGTCAGCCCGAGGACGTAGTCGTCGAGCAGCGGGTTGCCCGACTCCATCGAGAAGCCGCCGCCCCCGAAGGCGACGATCTGGCGCGGTGCGGTCTCCATGACGAGATGTTCGTCACCTCACCTCCCGAGCGCCTTGTACAGCGGTCCCAAGTTCAGGTGACGACGGTCGCCCCCGCGTACAGCAGGCGCAGTTTCTCGCGGGCCCGGTGCAGCCGCACCTTCACGGTCCCTTCCGGGATCCCGAGCTTGCGGGCGATCACCGGGTGCGTCAGGTCCTCCTCGTAGCGCATCTCGAGGATTTCCCGGTCACGCTCGCTCATCCGCTCGAGCGCCGCATGCAGGTCGGCGAGCTCGACCGTCCTCAGCACCCCCTCGTCCTCGGCCCCCTCGAGGAACTCGATTGTCGAGCGCGGGTCGGGGCGCGTGCGCGCGTGCTGGCGGAAGGCCTCGTTGCGGACGATCGCCGCCAGCCACTGGTTGCGGCGCTCGGAATCGCGCAGGGTCGAGCGTCGACGCCAGGCCCGGAGAAGGGCATCCTGAGCTATGTCCTCGGCTTCGCTCGGATTGCTCGCGTAGCGATAGGCCAGCCGAAGACAGACCCTCTGTGCCTCTCCCCACTCCCAGCCGTCGTCGTTCCCGCGACGATGCCCATCCGGAGTGTCGATTCAACGAACCTACACCGAAATAAGCCTCTGCACCGCTGAAATTGTCCCGATCTTGCGCAGGACTCCCGCGCCGACCGCAAAACCGGCGCGGAGTACGCGGCTAGCCCTCGTCAGGACGCTTCACTTCGTCGCTCTCCGGGGAGCGGCGCTACGACTTCAACCGCAGCGCGGGCTCAAGCGCGCGAAGTAGCCGAACCAAGGGCCGGAGGCTTCAGTCAGCTCTAGGCCGGCCTCCGCCCCAAGTCGCTGCAAGCTGCCGCGGGAGGTGAAGTGCGGATCGCCGAAAAGCTCGCCTACTACGAGCCGACCGCTTGGCTTCAGCACTCGCCGGATCTCGCGAAGAGCTGCAAGCCGGTCGGGAATCTCGCCTAATACGGCAGTTAGAACTGCGGCATCGATCGAAGCGTCTTCGTAGGGGAGGTTGGTGGCATCACCCTGGGTGGGGACGAGGTTGGTGAGGCCGCGGTCGGCGGCGGTGCGCATCGTGTGATCGAGGAACTCCTGCTGGAGGTCGAACAGCTCCAGCTTGCCGTCAGGCGCGACCCATTCGGCCAGCTCACAGCTGTAGTAGCCGGTGCCGACGCCGATCTCCAGCAGGCGCTCGCCGGGCTGGGGGCGCAGGACCTCGCGCAAGCGGTCCCTGGTGATGAAGGGGTGCGGCGCTTCGACCCAGAAGCGCTGGCCGTAGGGGCAAGCGGAGGGGTTCTTGCGCCACCAGAGCGCAGCGGCCAGCGTCGCGGCGGCGGCCGCGACGAGCAGGTGCCGCGGTCGCATCGCTCTCGCTAGGAGCCGAGCCCGAAGCCGACCCGGTGCTCGCCGGACTCGACGCGGACGAAGGAGACTTTGCCGAGGTAGAGAGCGATCGTCCCGTCCTCGGTCGGGAGGTCGTACCAGCCTCCCTGCTCGAGCCGCGAGCGCAGGTCTTTCAGATCTTGGTCGGAGAGGCGGGTGGAGATCACCTGCCCGCCCTCGAAGCCGATCTCGACTCGCTGCGCGTCTGCCATCAGTGACCTCCTGCAGGTTCGACGATCTCGGTCAGCACCCAGCCGGTTGAGCGGGGATGGAGGAAGGCGACGCGGCTGTCGCGGATGCCGACGCGCGGCTCGGAGTCGATTAGCCGCAGGCCGGCGGCGGAGAGCTTCTCCAGGGTGGCGTCGATGTCGTCGACCGCGTAGGCGACGTGGTGCAGGCCGGCGCCGTTCTTGGCCATGAACTTGCCGACCGGCGTGTCGGGGCCGAGCGGCGCCAGCAGCTCGACGTGGCCGTCGCCGACATCGAGCAGGACCGCCTCGACTCCCTGCGACTCCACCGTCTCGCGGTGGGCAAGCTCCATCTCGAAGCTGTCCTGGTAGAGGGCGATCGCGGCGTCGATGTCCTCGACGGCGACTCCGATGTGGTCAATACGGCCAAACACGGATCGTCAGTCTATGCAGCCGCGCTCAGTTGTTCCTTTTGGCCGCATAGCGAACGAAAGGAACAACTAACTTTCTCCCTCCGCCCGGAGAATCTCCTTCAGCGCCGCGACTGCGACCTCGAGCTGCTCGGGCGTCGGCTCCTTCGTCGCCCAGTGGCGCTGGATTTCGCGACCGGGGGTGTGGAAGGCCTCGGCGAGCGGGTCGCCGTGGTGGCGATCGCTCCAAGCGAACATCTCGACCGCGATCGAGGCGCCGCCGAGGCCGACGCCAGCACGAACGGCGTTGCTGGGGTTCTCGGTCAAGCGCTCGAGCAGGACGGTGCCGCCGGCGGAGAGCAGCATCATCGGCACGATCAGGTTGGAGCCGCAGCGGTCGTGCTCTTTCGGCACCGAAGCGACGTCGTCGACAATGCCGCGCTCGTAGGCGGCGATCGTCTTGTGCTCGGCCCCGTGGTAGGCGGCGAGGTCGCGGTCGGCGAGCGCCACCAGCGCCGGCGCCGCCCCGATCGCCTGCACGAGCGCCTCGCGCACGGCCGTCGCCGGCGCGCGTTTGCGCAGCACCGAGGTGATGCCGAGGGTCAGCGCGGTCGCCGCCAGCACCCGCCCGTCCTCGAAGGGCATCCGCGCGGCGGGGAGGCGGCGGCGCGCCAACGGCAGCACCAGCATCGCCTCGGCGAGTTTGATCGGCCCGCGCAGGCCCGGCACCTTCGCCACCAGGCCCGGAGCCAGCTCGGGCTTGCGCTCGGAGGCGACTTCGATCCCCCCGTCGGGTTTGCGCACGGCCGCGGCCCAATGGGTAGGCCCGTGGATCAGCAGGCCGTTGCGGAGCGCCATGCCGCCGAGGCGGAGCCGGTCGGGTTGCTTTTCAGCCACGCGCCCACGATAGGCGATCGGCCACTTGAACTAAGAAGGGCGCCGAGCCCAGTCCACTCGACGCCCTCGTTCCCCCTGTTGTTCAACAGGCCCGGCAGGAGGCCCCCAGTCCGAGCCTCCGTGCCGGGTTGTCGGCTCTCCCTGGCTTTAGCTTGGGAAGCCGCTGTAATAACCCCCAGCGAAGCCAGAAGTTGCGCGTTGCTTTACAGGTTGTCTAATTTTTTTCTCAGCTCGGCGAGGCGTTGTCCGAGCTCTGACTCGAAGCCGCGGTCGGTCGGCGAGTAGAAGCGTCGGCCGCGCAGCGCCTCGGGCATGAGCGGCTGGTCGCTGACCGCGCCGGGCGCGTCGTGGGCGTAGCGGTAGCCCTCGCCACGCCCTAGCTTCGACGCCCCTGGATAGTGGGCGTCGCGCAGGTAGTCGGGGGGGGTCTGAGCGCCGTTGGCGCGAACCTCAGCGCGGGCGGCGGAGAGGGCCTTGTAGGAAGCGTTGGACTTCGGCGCCAAGGCGAGGTAGACGGTCGCCTGGGCGAGGTTGAGCGCGCACTCAGGCAGCCCAACCCGGTCGACAGCCCGCGCCGCCGCGTCGGCAACGAGCAGCGCCTGCGGGTCGGCGTTGCCGACGTCCTCGGAGGCGAGGATGACCATGCGGCGGGCGATGAAACGCGGGTCCTCGCCCCCCTCCAGCATCACCGCCAGGTAGTAGAGCGAGGCGTCGACGTCGGAGCCGCGGGTCGCCTTGATCCAGGCGGAGACGAAGTCGTAGTGGCGGTCGCCCTGGCGGTCGTAGTCGATCGCCTTGCGCTGCATCGCGTCTTCAACCGCGGCGACGTCGACCGTAGCCGGCTTTGACCCCACTCCGCTGGGGTCGATCTCGGCCACGCGCTCGACCGCCCGCTCCAGAGCCGAGAGGGCGACGCGGGCGTCGCCGCCGCTGCGGGTCGCCAGTATCGCCAGCGCCTCGTCCGTGGCCGCCGGTGGATCGGCGATCCCCCGCTCGGGATCGCCCAGCGCTCGTCGCAGCAGCTCTTCCACCTGCTCGGGCTGCAACGGCTGAAGCTCATATACCTGCGCCCGCGACAGCAAGGCGGAGTTGACCTCGAAGTAGGGGTTCTCGGTGGTGGCGCCGATCAGCGTCAGCGTCCCGTCCTCGACTGCCGGCAGCAGCGCGTCCTGCTGGGCCTTGTTGAAGCGGTGGATCTCGTCGAGGAAGAGAATCGTCGGGCGCCCGCTCGCCCGCCGCCGCTCCCGCGCCCGCTCGATCACCCCGCGGATCTCCGCTTTGCCCGCGTTCACCGCCGACTCTTCCTCGAACGCCCCCTGCGCCCCCGCCGCCGCGATCCGCGCCAGCGTCGTCTTCCCCGCCCCCGGCGGCCCGTAGAGGATCGCGCTGTGCGGCCTGCCGCTCTCGATCGCCGTCCGCAACGCCGACCCCGGCCCCAGCACGTGCTCCTGCCCGATCACCTCGTCAAGCGAGCGCGGCCGCATGCGGACGGCGAGAGGCGCGTCGAGGGGAACCTTTGAGGCGGGACCCCGGGACTCTGGCGCTGAGGTGTCGCCCGTGTCGAAGAGTTGATCGGCCAATCTGGCCGTTAAGGCTAAGCCGCCGCCGGCTCCGCCGACGGGTGCCGCGTTTCAAGGCGGGCGCCACCACTGGGCTCAGGGATGATCAGCAGCTCCTGCCCGTCGTCGTAGACGAGCAAGACAGCGTCTCCTTCAAGCAGCGCCTCGGTCGCCATCTTGTCGCGGCGAGGGTTGTCGGTCGCGACCAGGTGCATCGGGCTGGGATAGGTGTCCAACTCGGGGGAGGTCATCAGAGCGTCGAATCGCCGGGCCGCCGCATCTTCTCGAATCGAACTCACGATCTCCGCCATTGCCTCACTATCTCCTTGGTTCTCTTCCGGGCTTCGCAGGTAGCCACTGCCATCGCTTCGTTGATCGACTTGAACTTGCGGATTACGGGCTTCTGCTTGCCCTCGATACGTATGTATTGATGCACGTGATGCTCATGCACGTCATCGGCGTTGTCCCATAGCCGCACCGTCTGCCAAACCCCCGCCTCCTTCACCTCCACGGTGACGGCATAGGTATACGGAGGCGGCGGCTCACTGCGGCGATAACGGACTCGCACGCCGGGCTCGTCCTAGTCGAAGACGACTTCTCGTTCGGTGGCAATCACCCTCCTAAGGGCGTGGGGAGCCGAGCCTCTCCCCTGTCAGGCCCGCGTAGAATCCGCAATATGGAGAGCGCAACGGCAGTTCCCGCGTCCGAGTCCACCTCGACCCTCGAGTCGTTCAACCCGGCCACCGGCGAGCTGGTCGGCTCGGTGCCGACGATCGTGCCGGAGGAAGTGCAGGGGGTGGTCGACGACGTCGCCCGCATCCAGCCCGCTTGGGCGGAGCTGCCGGTGAAGACGCGCGCCGCCTACATGCGCCGGGCCGCCGACGCGCTGCTCGACGACATCGACGAGATCGCCGAGCTGCTGACCAAGGAGCAGGGCAAGCCGCGGGCCGAGGCCTACACGATGGAGCTGCTGCCGACGGTCGACGCGCTGCACTGGTGCGCGAAGGCGGGGCCGAAGATCCTCGCGGACGAGAAGGTGCCGATGACGCAGGCCTTCACGCTCTCCAAGAAAGGCCGGTTCAGCTACGAGCCGATCGGCGTCGTCGGCGTGATCGCGCCCTGGAACTACCCGTGGTCGATTCCCTTCGGCGAGGTCGCGATCGCGCTGATGGCCGGCAACGGCGTGGTGCTGAAGCCGGCGAGCCTGACGCCGCTGCTGGGCGAGCGGATCGCCAAGGTCTTCGAGAAGGGCGGCTTGCCCGAGGGGCTGGTCCGGGTCGTCCACGGCGGCGGCCGGATCGGCGATGCGCTCTGCCGCTCCTCCGTCGGCAAGGTCTTCTTCACCGGTTCGGTTGAGGTCGGGCGCAAGGTCGGCGAGGTCTGCGCCGGCGAGCTCAAGGGCTCGGTGCTCGAGCTCGGCGGCAAGGACCCGATGATCGTCTGCTCCGACGCCGATCTCGACAACGCGATCTCCGGCGCCGTCTGGGGCGGCTTCGCCAACGCCGGCCAGACCTGCTCGGGGATCGAGCGCGTCTACGTAATGCGCGACGTCGCCGACCGCTTCATCGAGGGCGTCGTCGCCGAAGCCGAAAAAATGCGGATCGCCGACCCGCTCGAGTGGAACACCGAGATCGGCCCGATGACCTCCGAGGAGCAGTACGGGATCGTCGTCGACCTGATCGAGGATGCGGTCGCCTCCGGCGCGACCAAGCGCTGCGGCGGCCCGGTCGACCCGCCAGGCCTCGCCGCCGGCCGCTACATCGCCCCGACCGTGCTCACCGGCGTCACCCACGAGATGCGGATCATGCGCGAGGAGATCTTCGGCCCGGTGCTGCCGATCGTCGTCGTCGACTCCGAGCAGGAGGCGATCGACCTCGCCAACGACTCCGAATTCGGCCTCGGCGCCTCGGTCTGGACCAAGGACCGCCAGCGCGGCGCCCGCATCGCCCGCCGCATCGAGTCGGGGATGGTCTGGGTCAACGACCACTCCTTCAGCCACGGCGCCTGCCAGTGCTCCTGGGGCGGCGTCAAGGACTCCGGCCTCGGCCGCTCGCACTCCAAATTCGGCTTCTACGAGTGCGTCAACATCAAGATGAACGCCTGGGAGCCGGGCCTCACCCGCGACTTCTGGTGGCACCCGTACGACGAAACGCTCGGCAACGCGGTGCGCGCCTCGGCGCGAATCCTCTACGGCAAAGGCGAGACCCGCGCCAAGGCGCTGCGGGAAGGTGCCGCGCCCCTATTGAAGATCGGGCGCCGGACGATGCAGAAGCGCCGCAACGGCGAGCGCTAGAAGCGCGCCTTCAGCCGCTGAGCTTGATCGTCCGCGAGCGGTCCCCCTGGCAGACGTAGATCGTCCCCGCGGTCCCTTCGCTGCGCCGCTTCACCTTCGCGTAGAAGTGAGACAGGCTGATCCCGGCGAAGCCGGAGACTTCGACGCTCCAGCTGCCGTCGCTGCCGGTGACGTCGTGCCCCAGCGCCTGGTCGGGGCCGTTCTCGATCACCCGATAGAGGACGACCTTGCGCTGTTCCACGCAGGCGTGGTTGGAGGAAGTGACGCGGCCGACGAAGTGGAGGCCGTGGTGGTTGGCGATCGAGACCTTCGAGGGGATGCGGACGGTGCGGGTCGCGCCGGCGCCGGCCGCAACAGCCAGCGCAGCGAGGATGAGCAGCGCCGCGATCAAAGCTCCACGCTTCACAATCCCATCTTAGATGCCCCCTGAGCAGGAGAAGGCCGCGCCCGCGATCGCCGTCGCGGCGCTGCGGCGCGACTACGGTGACCGGCCGGCGCTCGACGGCGTCGGCTTCGAGCTCGCTGCCGGCGAGTCGCTGGTCGTCCTCGGCCCGAACGGCGCCGGCAAGACGACGCTGCTGCGGATCCTCGCCACGCTGCTGCGACCGAGCGGCGGCGAGGCGCGGGTGCTCGGCTGCTCGCTGCCCGAGGAGGCCTGGAAGCTGCGCGGGCGGATCGGCTACCTCGGCCACGAGCCGCTGCTCTACCGCGACCTCTCGGGGCGCGAGAACCTGCGCTTCGGGGCGCGCCTGCACGGGATCGACCGCGCCGCGGCCGAGGCGCGGATCGAGGAGTTGCTGCGCGCGGTCGGGATGGAGCGGCGCGCCGACGAGCGGGTCGCCGAGCTCTCGGCCGGGATGCGCCAGCGGCTCTCGATCTGTCGCTGCGTCCTGCACGAGCCCGAGCTGCTGCTGCTCGACGAGCCCGACTCCAACCTCGACGCCGAGGGACGCGAGCTCGCCCGCGAGCTGATCGGCCCCGGCGCCGGCCGCACCCGCGTCGTCGTCACCCACGACCCCGAGCGCCACCTGCCCGAGGCCGACCAGGTGCTGCGGCTCGGGATCGGCGAGACGGCGGTGGTCTCGTGACCCCCTCCCGCACCGCCTTCGCCGCGATCCTCGCCAAGGACCTGCGCTCGGAGCTGCGCACCCTGCAGTCGCTGCCGGCGATGGCGCTCTTCAGCGTCACCACCTTCGTCGTCTTCCGCTTCGGGCTCGACCGCACCAGCCTCTCCGGCAGCCTCGCCGCCGGCGTCCTCTGGGCGACGCTGCTCTTCGCCGGCGTCCTCGGCATCAACCGCCTCTTCGTCGCCGAGCGCGAGGAGGGCGGCTTCGACGCGATCCGCCTCGCCCCGATCGACCGCAGCGTCCTCTTCGCCGCCAAGGTGGCGGCCCTGCTCGTCTACCTGGCGGCGCTGGAGCTGGTCGCGGTGCCGATCTTCGCCCTCTTCTTCCTCCGAGACCTCGGCGGCCTCGGCCCGCTGGTCGCCGTCCTCCTCCTCACCGACCTCGGCCTCGCCGCCACCGGCACCCTGATCTCCTCGATGGCGGTCAACTCGCGCGCCCGCGACCTGCTCGTCCCCCTGGTCCTGCTGCCGCTGGCGGTGCCGCTGATGATCGCCGCCACCGGCGCCACCGAGCCGCTCCTGGTGCTGGGCGGTCCCTCCTACCACCGCTTCGGAACCTGGCTGATGGTGCTCGGCCTATACGATTTGATCTTCGGCCTGGTCGGCTACGCCGTCTTCGACTTCCTGCTCGAGGACTGACCGGGCGCCACCCTTCCCCACCTCCCGAGGCATGTACGGCAAAGGACTGAAGCCCCTCTCGATCGCAACCGTGGCGATGATCGCGATCTCGCTCTCGCTGGTCTTCTTCTACGCGCCGCTCGACGCCGACCAGGGCTTCATCCAGAAGATCTTCTACCTGCACGTGCCGCTGGCGATGACGGCGCTGGTCGGCTTCATCGTCGGTGGGCTCTTCGCGATCGCCCACCTGCGCACCGGTAACCGCAAGTGGGACGCCTACTCCTACGTCGCGATCCACATCTCGGTGATCTACGGGGTCGCGGTGCTGATCACCGGCGCGATCTGGGCCAAGGCGTCCTGGGGGCACTGGTGGGTCTGGAACGAGCCGACGCTGGTCAGCTTCCTGATCGTCTTCCTCATGTACGCGACCTACTACCCCTTCCGCTACGCGATCGAGGACCGCGACCGCCAGGCGCGCTATGCCTCGGTCTTCGCGATCACCGCCGGGGCCTTCGTGCCGCTCAACTTCATGGCGGTGCGGATGGCGCAGAGCCTCGTCCACCCGCGCGTCTTCGCCACCAGCAACGGTGGCCTGCCCGGCGAAATGCTCCTCGTCTTCCTCTGCTGCCTAGCGGCGATGGCCCTGCTCTGGGTGACGCTGGTCAAGTTCGAGCTGACCGCGAAGAGCGCCTCCGGTCAGGTCAAGCGGCTGCGGCGAGCACTGGATGCACCGGCGTCGAGCAGCAGCTCCCGGATCGCCCCGGAGGTGAGCTGATGCTGCTGCCCCTCGGCGCGCCGGCGCTGCCGCTGGACGAGGCCGGCAAGTACGTCGCCGGCGCCTACGTCGTCTTCGTCGTGCTCCTCGTCGTCTACGTCGCGATCATGGCGATGAAACTGCAGCGGATCGAGAAGGAACTAAGGGACGTGGCTGCGATTGCCGAGGAGAAAAAAGAGGGACAGGCCGCCCCCGGACGCGGGAGCGAGGCGCCTTTGGCGTCTCGCGGGAGCGGAGGAGGCGGCACTGATGTCTGAGCTCTTGGCGCTCGGCGTCTCCCACAAGACGGCGCCGCTCGACCTGCGCGAGCGCCTCTCGCTGACCGAGGGGCGGGCGGTCAGCGCCCTGGCCGAGCTGACCGCGGCGAAAGGGATCCACGAGGCGGCGGCCATCTCGACCTGCAACCGGACGGAGCTCTACCTGATCGTCTCCGACCCGGTCGAGGCCGAGTCGACCGCGCTCGGCGTCCTCACCCGGCAGGCGGAGATCCGCCCGACCGAGCTGCTCGGCCACCTCTACTCGCTGCGCGCGAGCGAGGCCGCCCGCCACCTGCTGCAGGTGACCGCCGGGCTCGACTCGATGATCCTCGGCGAGGCCGAGATCCAGGGCCAGGTCAAACGGGCGTATGAGCTGGCGATGGTCGAGGGAACCACTGGCCCGATCCTCAACCGCCTCTTCCGCGGCGCCCTCAGCGCCGGCGGCCGCGCTCGCGAGGAGACCGGGATCAGCGAACAGGGCGTCTCGATCCCCTCGGTCGCGGTCGAGCTGGCACGGCGCACGCTCGGTGACCTCTCCGAGCGGCGCGTCCTCGTCGTCGGCGCCGGTGAGACCGCCGAGCTGGTTGCCAAGGCGCTGGTCGCCCGCGGTGTCGCCACGGTCTTCGTCGCCAACCGCCATTACGACCGGGCGATCGGGCTGGCACAGCGCTTCGACGGCAGCGCGGTTCGCTTCGAAGAGCTGCCCGAGCAGCTGACAAGCGCGGACATCGCCGTCTCGGCGACCAACTCGCCGCACCACATCGTCGAGCGTGACGGCCTCGAGCACGTGATGGAACAGCGCCCCGAGCGACCGTTGCTGGCGATCGACCTAGCGGTGCCGCGCGATATCGAACCGGCCTGCCGCGAGATCCCCGGTGTCACCGTCTACGACATCGACGACATCCAGCAGATCGTCGAACGCAACACCAGCGGCCGCGAGGCCGAGGCGCGCCGGGCGGAGCTGATCCTCGAGGCCGAGCTCGACCGCTTCGAACGCTGGCTCGGGCTGCAAGAGGTAGTACCGACGATCAGCGCCCTGCGCGATCGCGGCGACGAGATCGTGCGCCGGGTCCTGGCCGAGAACGAGGGTCGCTGGGAGAGCCTCTCCGACGCCGATCATGAGCGGCTGGAGAAGATGGCGAAGGCGATCGTCTCGCGGCTGCTGCACGACCCGACCCTGCGGATCCGCAACTCGGCCTGCTCCGGCGAGTCCTACTACCTCGTCAGCGCCCTGCGCGAGCTGTTCGCGCTCGACGTCGAGACCGAGGTCGAGGTCGAGGTGCACCGCGACAACGTCACCGAGCTGCGCCCCGACCGCAAGCAACAGGGCTAGAGCCGTGCGAATCGCCACCCGGGGCAGCACCCTCGCCCTGACCCAAGCTCGCTGGGTAGCTGAGCGTCTCGGCGGAGCCGAGCTGGTCGAGGCGAGCTCGGACGGCGAGCCGGGCGACAAGTCGCGCTTCGTGCGCGGGGTCGAGCGGGCGCTCCTGGCCAGCGAGGCGGAGATCGGCGTGCACTCGGCCAAGGACCTGCCGGGGGAGATGCCCGAGGGGCTGGAAATCGCCGGGGTGCCGGAGCGCGAGGACCCAACTGACGTCTGGATCGGAGTCGGTTCCTCGCTCGACGAGGTGCCCGAGGGGGCGCGGGTCGGGACGGCGGCGCTGCGCCGGAAGGCCCAGCTGCTGGCGACGCGCCCGGACCTGCGGGTGGAGGAGCTGCACGGCAACGTCGACACGCGGCTGCGCAAGCTCACGGAGGGAGACCTGGACGCGATCGTCCTCGCCGCCGCGGGGCTGCGACGGCTCGGGCGCGAGGGCGAGATCGGGTTCAGGCTGCCGGTCGAGCAGATGTGCCCGGCCCCGGGGCAAGGGGCGCTGGCGCTGCAGGTCCGCGCCGACGACGAAGCTGCAGGCGATGCGGCCGCTTCGGTCAACGACCTGAAGGCGATGCGCGAGCTGACTGCCGAGCGGACGGTGGTGGCGCTGCTGCAGGCGACCTGCAACACGCCGCTCGGCGTGCACGCACGGGTCGAGGGCGACCGCCTCACCATCGACGCCTTCGTCGGCCTCCCCGACGGCAGCGAGTGGCTGCGCGACCGGCTCGAGGGCAGCGCCGAGGAGCCCTCGCTGGCCGGCGCCGAACTCACCCAGCGCCTGCTCGGCGCCGGCGCCCGCGAGCTCCTCGATCGCGCGGAGGCAGAAGCATGACCTACCCAACCTTTCCGCTGTTCCTTATGGCTGCAATGCGACCACAAGGAACAGGCGAATGAGCCCGCGCGCGGGGCGCGTCTACCTCGTCGGCGCCGGGCCCGGCGACCCCGGTCTGATGACGGTCCGCTCGCTGGAGCTGATCGCGATCGCCGACGCGATCTTCTACGACCGCCTGATCCCGCCCGGCGCCCTCGCGGGCGCTCGGGAGGACGCGGAGCTGGTCTACGTTGGCAAGCAGCCGGGCGTGCCCTCGGTGCCACAGGAGGAGATCGGGGAGCGACTGATCGCGGCGGCGCGCGAAGGCAAGAGCGTCGTCCGCCTCAAGGGCGGCGACCCCTTCGTCTTCGGCCGCGGCGGCGAGGAGGGAGAAGCGCTGCGCGAGGCCGGCATCGAGTTCGAGGTCGTCCCCGGCATCACCGCCGGCGTCGCCGCCACCGCCTACGCCGGCATCCCGGTCACCCACCGCGACGACGCCTCCGCCGTCGCCTTCGTCACCGGGCACGAGGACCCCGAGAAGGAGGAGAGCGCGCTCGACTGGGAGGCGCTGGCGCGCTTCCCCGGCACGCTTGTCTTCTACATGGGGGTGAAACGGCTGGGCGAGAACGCGGCGGCGCTGATCGGGGCCGGGCGCGGCGCCGAGGAGCCTGCAGCTGCGATCGAACGCGGGACGTGGCCGGGGCAGCGGACGGTCACCGCAACGCTGGGAACGATCGCCGAGGCGGTCGCACGCGAGGAAGTGAAGGCACCGGCGCTGATCGTCGTCGGCGAGGTGGCGCGCCGGCGTGAGCAGCTCGGCTGGCTCGAGCGCCGGCCACTGCACGGCCGCCGCGTCGTCGTCACCCGCGCCCGCGCCCAGGCCAGCGGCCTCGCCCGCACCCTGCGCGAGCTCGGTGCCGACGTGGTCGAGCTGCCGGCGATCCGGATCGAGCCGCGGCTCGAAAGCGACGAGGCAAAGGATGCAGTGGCGAGGATCGGCGAGTACGGCCTTGTCTGCTTCACCAGCCCCAATGGCGTGAAGCTCTTCTTCGAGGCGTTGGCGACGAAGGATCCAAACGGAGTAGGCGATAGCGCCGCTCATGACGCCCGCGCCCTAGCCGGCGCCACCGTCGCCGCGATCGGCCCCGGCACCGCTCGCGCCCTTGCCCAGCACGGCATCACTGCCGACGTCGTCCCCGAGCGTTTCGTCGCCGAGGCGCTGGTCGAAGCGCTCGCCGACATCGATGTCGAGGGCAGGCGCGTGCTCGTCGCCCGCGCCGCCGAGGCCCGCGACATCCTCCCCGACGCCCTGCGCGAGCGCGGTGCCGAGGTCGACGTCGTCGCCCTCTACGAGACCGTGCGGGAGACGCCGGACGAGGCGAAGATCGAGCGGGCCCAGGAGGCCGACTACGTCACCTTCACCTCCTCATCGACCGTGACCAACCTCGTCGAGGCCCTAGGCGACCGCTTCCCCAGCAACGCCCGCATCGTCTCGATCGGCCCCGTCACCAGCGAGTCCGCCCGCGCCGCCGGCCTCCAGGTCGACCTCGAAGCCGAGCAACACGACATCGACGGCCTCCTCACCGTCCTCCTCACCGACGCCACGTAGTTGCGTGGTTCCTTATGCACCCATAGCGTGCAAAAGGAATCACGGAATGACCCTCGGCCACCCCCACCGCCACTTTACCCGCACCGACTCGACCAACTCGCGCGCCCGCGAGTTGGCGGCGAGTGGTGCGCCGCACGGCACCGTCGTCACCGCAAGCGAGCAGACCGCCGGCCGCGGCCGCCAAGGCCGCACCTGGACCGCCCCGCCCAACAAAGCCCTCCTCTACTCCGCAATCGTCCGCCCCTTGGAGGAGCGCCACATGATGCTCCCCCTAGCCGTTCCATTGGCCGTCTGCGAGGCAGTCGAGCAACTGAACCCCGACCTCGCGTGCAAGGTCAAGTGGCCCAACGACGTCCTAGTCGAAGGACGCAAGCTGGCAGGAGTCCTGATCGAGGCTCGTCCCCAAGACGGCTGGGCAGTGATCGGCATCGGCTTGAACATCTCCATCTCCAGAGACGAGTTCCCGCCCGAGCTCCAAGACACGGCCACCTCGATCTTCACCGGCCGTCACAGGGGCCGAGAGGGGGGGTCCGCCGGACCCTCCCCGCTGTTGTCCGCCGACACTCACCCCCGGCCCCACCCGGTCGCGGTCGTAATTACGGACAGTTTCGGAAGGGCATGGCGACTGGGACAAGCCGAGGTAGCTATCGGGTGTGCAGGGCTGCAACCGCTGGACGACTGGCGTGGCCGCCTCGATGCGAGCGGGCGGGAACTGAGCGCGACGCTGATCGCGATCGCTGATGAGGTAGCCGCTGCCGCTGACCTGGTCCGTCGCAAGGACGAGGGCGTGCCGGCGGTGGTGGTACGCGGACTCGACGGCGATGTCGTGGCGGAGGACGGCCCCGGCGCTGCCGCCCTCCGCCGCCCCCCCGGCGAAGACCTGTTCAGGTAGGGGCCGCTAATCGCGGTCCTTCCCCACCGCCTCCTTCACCTTGTCGGCAGCGCCCTCGACGCCGTCCTTGACGGCCCCCGTCGCTTTGTCGACCTTGCCTTCGCGCTTGAGGTCGTCGTCGCCGGTGAGGTCGCCAGCGGCCTCCTTGAGCCGGCCCTTGGCGTCGTCCTTGTTGCGAATCTCGTCGCCCATCAGTCCCTCCTTGGCATCTCGTTTGACCCCAATCAGCTACCCAGAACGAGCGACGGCCGAACTGCATCAAATTTTCTACCTGCCAGAGGGAAAATTTGATGCAGTTCGGTCTACTCGCTGACTTGGAGGACGGCGGCGCCGCGGAGGCGGCCGGCGCGGAGGTCGCCGAGCGCTTGGTTGGCTTGCTCGAGGGGATAGGCGGAGACCTCGGTGTGGACGGGGACCTGGGGCGCCAGGGCTATGAACTCCTCGCCGTCCTGCCGGGTCAGGTTGGCGACGGATCCGAGGACGCGCTCGCCCCACAACTCGGCGTAGGGGAACGAAGGGATGTCGCTCATGTGGATGCCGGCGCTGATGATCCGCGCGCCCTTGGCGCTGGCCCGCAGTGCCGCCGTCATCAGCGCCCCGACCGGAGCGAAGACGATCGCGCCGTCTAATTCCTCCGGCGGGGCCTCATCTGAGGAACCCGCCCACTCGGCGCCGAGCTCGCGCGCGAACGCCTGCGTCTCCTCGTCGCCCTCCCGGGTGAAGGCGAAAACGCGCCGGCCTTCGTGCACCGCCACCTGGCAGAGGATGTGCGCCGCCGCCCCGAAGCCGTAGAAGCCGATCCGCTCCGCCTCGCCGACCAGCCGTAGTGCCCGGTAGCCGATCAGCCCCGCGCAGAGGAGCGGCGCCGCCTGCAGATCGGGATAGCCCTCGGGGATCGGGAAGCAGTAGCGCGCGTCGGCTGCCGCCACCTCGGCGTAGCCGCCGTCGACGTCGTAGCCGGTGAACTTGGCGTTGTCGCAGAGGTTCTCGCGGCCGCCGCGGCAGTAGCGGCACTCGCCGTCGGTCCAGCCCAGCCAGGGCACGCCGACCCGGTCACCGGGCGCGAAGCGCTCCACCCCCTCCCCCACCTCGCGGACGACGCCGACGATCTGGTGCCCCGGCACCAGCGGCAGCTTCGGCTCGGTCAACTCGCCGTCGAGGATGTGGAGATCGGTGCGGCAGACGCCGCAGGCGCGGACGTCGAGCAGGACCTGACCCGGACCGGCGCTCGGCTCGGGCAGCTCGGCCAGCTGGAGCGGCTCCCGCTGCTGGTCGAGCACCATCGCCCGCATGGCTCAGGTTGCCGCCGGCGCGGCCTCGTAGGTCTCGACGATCTCGTACAACGTCGTCCGCTGCGCCGGTTCGCGCCCCGCCGCCCGCGCCGCCTCGATCAGCTGCTCGGGCTCCAGCCGCACCCCGTGCTGGGAGCCGGCCATGCGCGAGATGTTCTCCTCCATCAGCGTGCCGCCGAGGTCGTTGACGCCCCACCTCAGCGCCTCGGTCGCCCCCTCCAGCCCCATCTTCACCCAGCTCGCCTGCATGTTCGGGATGCTGCGGCCGAGCGCGAGGCGGAAGGCGGCGGTGTGCTTGAGGTTCTCCTCGATCGAGATCTCCTCGATCCCGTGGGTGCGCCCGAGCAGCGTGTTGAAGGGGATGAAACTGAGCGGGACGAACTCGGTGATGCCGCCGGTTCGCTCCTGCAGCGCCCGGATCACCCGCATGTGGCGGGCGAGCTCGCGCGGCTCCTCGATGTGGCCGAACATCACCGTCGAGGTACTTCGCAGGCCGGCGCGATGGGAGGCCTCGATGATCTCGACCCAGCGATCGGCCGGGAGCTTGTTCGGCGAGATCCGCTGGCGGACACCGTCGTCGAGCACCTCGGCCGCGGTCCCCGGCGTCGAGCCGAGCCCGCACTCGAGCAGGTACTCGAAGACCTCCAGCGGCTCCTTGCCCGAGCGCTCGCAGGCCCAGTTGATCTCCATCGGCGAGTAGGCGTGCAGGTGCAGTTGCGGCGCCACCTCCTTCGCCAGCCGCAGCCAGCGCCCGTACTCCTCCAGCGTCAGGTCGGGATGGATGCCGCCCTGCATGCAGAGCTCGGTGGCGCCGAACTCGATCGCCTCCCGCACCCGCGCGGCGAAGTCCTCCTCGGCGACTTCGTAGGCGTCCGGCGAGCGCCGCCCCTGCCCGAACCCGCAAAAGGCGCAGCCGACCACACAGACGTTGGTGAAGTTGATGTTGCGGTTGACGACGAAGGTGACCCGGTCCCCCGCCAGCTCCGCCCGCAACTCGTCAGCAGCAACCCGCATCTCCTCGATCACCTCCGGCCGGGTCTCCGCGAACAGAGCGGTCAGCTCGTCCTCGGAGAGCTCCTCTCCCTTCCGACCCTTCTCGATCGCCCCCCCTGCCAAGTCGGGAGCGATGACCTCCTCCGACCTGCGACCCGAGCCGCGCCGTGGAATGAACGACCAGTACTTCAGCTTGATGACGTCAAGGACCCCCTGCTCCATCCACTCCGGGTCCATGTACTGCGGGTAGACGCAGAGCCTCTCGGTCAAGGCATAGCCGCGCGGCGCCAGCTCCTTCCGCACCTGATGAGGCGACGGAAACGGCTCCTCGGGAGAGATGTGGTCGCCATTAGCACTGAGACCCCCGAGATCGGTGGCTCCTGCTTCCACGAGCTCAGGCCACCAGTCCGACAGGTTCGGCGGAACTTGGACACCGACATCCGGCATCAGCTGCTTGCACTCTGCGATCAAGCGCTTGATCTCGTCGATGGAGACCGGATTCGCCCAGGAGGGAAGGGGCGACGGGGACACCCCCTCCAGACACCCCTCGCTATGGCTCGGGGTTGAGTGTCTGGAGGGGGTGCCCCCGTCGCCCTGCCATCGTTGGCGGGAGGCTTCGTCGGCAATCTCTGCGACCTCGGCGCCGTAGTAGCGCGGGTGCGGGACGAAGTTTTGGAGGATGACCTCTTGTAGGTGGCCGTGGCGGGAGTGGGCGTCCGCGAGGGCTTCGAGAGATTCGATGCGCTCCCGCTCCGTCTCTCCGATGCCGACAAGGATGCCGGTCGTGAACGGAATCTTCAGTTCCCCTGCAGCTTCAATCGTTGCCAAGCGGGCAGCTGGGTGCTTGGAGGGAGAGCCGGCGTGCACCGTTTCCATCAGGTGCTCAGCAACCGACTCCAGCATTAGACCTTGGGAGGCAGTTACCTCTCGGAGGCGAGCGAGATCCTCCTTCGAGAGCACTCCCAGGTTCGTGTGGGGCAGCATGCCTCGTTCGAGGGCGCGTTCGCAGGCCCAGATGACGTAGCTGGTGAAGTCGTCGTGGCCCCAGGTTTTCAGGCGTTCCGCTACGACGGGGTTGACCTCAGGGCGCTCGCCGGTCAGGACCAGCAGCTCCTTGGCGTTGCGTTTCAGTGCCTCGTCCAGCTGCCGTTCGACGTCAGCGGGCGCATAAATGTGCGCCTGATGCGTCGCGAAGGCGCAGTACTTGCAGTAGCACTGGCAGGTGCGGGAGAGGGAGAGCGTGTAGTTGCGGGAGAAGGTGACCCGGCGCACGCGCTCAAGCTACTGCACGGGCAGTGCGGGCATAGCTCGCCGGCCAGCGCTCTGTCTCGAAAACAAAAGCGCCACCCGGGTGGGTGGCGCTTTGAAGACTCTCTGGCGACTTCGCCTCAGTCGGCGGGCTTGTCGCTGGTCGGCGTCGCCCGTTTCGGGACCGGCGGCCGGACGTGCTCCGGCGGTTCGGTCGGCGGCAGGCCGCCCGGCTCGAGGACGAAGCGGTAGACGGCTGCTGCTACCAGCGAACCGACGATCGGGCCGGCGAGGAAGGGCCAGACGTCGCCCCAGGTGTTGCCGACGAGCGCCGGGCCGAACCAGCGGGCCGGGTTGAAGCCGGCGCCGGTCAGTGGGCCGCCGACCATGACGATGAAGCCAAGCGTGGTGCCGATCGCCAGCGGCGCCCACTCCTTGAAGCTCTTCTCCGAGTAGACCGCGGTGAGGATGACGAGGACGAGGACGAAGGTGCCGATCCCCTCGACGACGGCGCCGGCGAAGTTGCCCGCCAGCAAGCCGCTCACCTGAAGCGCCCCATAGTGGGTGGCGCGGCCCTCGTCCAGCAGCAGCCCCTTGGTCAGGAGCGCGCCGAGGACGCCGCCCGAGAGCTGGGCAAGGATGTAGATGACACCGTCCAGCGGCCGGATGCGGCGGATCACCAGAGCCGCCAGCGTCACCGCCGGGTTGAAGTGCCCGCCGCTGACCACGCCGAACATGACGATCAGGCCGAACAGCAGGAAAGCGTGGACCAGTCCGACGACGGCGAAGTCAGAACCGAACTGCGCCTGACCACCGGTTGACACGTACAGGACGACGACGCTCGTGATGAAAAAGACCAGCAGCAACGTGCCGATCAACTCAGCCAAATATGCGGCTAGACCTCTTTCCTGCACTGTTTCCTCCTCGGTTCCCGTGATCAGGTAAGCGGCGGCAGTGTACTCACATTCGGTGGATGAAATAGGTTCCCCGACCGAATGAGAAGGGCTGTCGCGCTGCTGGCGACCGCTCTCGCGCTCGCCGGCGTCGTCGGCTGCGGGGGAAGCGGTGCAGAACCGGGCGTGCCGAAAGGCGCGACGCTCGTGCTCGATTTCACCCCGAACGCCGTCCACAGCGGCATCTACGCGGCGCAGGCAAAAGGCTTCTACGAGGACGCCGGCGTCGACCTGAAGGTGCAGGCGCCGGGCGAATCGACCGACGCGCCGAAGCTGCTCGGCGCCGGCAAGGTCGAGTTCGCGATCCTCGACATCCACGACCTCGGGATCGCCCGCGAGAAGGGCATCCCCCTGGTCGGCGTGATGCCGATCGTCCAGCGACCGCTTGCCGCGGTGATCGCCCGCGGCGACGGTCCGGTCCACAGCCCGCGCGACCTCGAAGGGCAGCGCGTCGGGGTCAGCGGCCTCCCCTCCGACGAAGCGGTGGTCGACTCCGAGGTCGAAGCCGACGGCGGCGACCCGGGCAAGGTCGACGAGGTGACGATCGGCTTCACCGCCGTGCCCTCGCTGGCGGCCGGCAAGGTCGCGGCGGCAACCGGCTTCTGGAACGCCGAGGCGGTGGCGCTGCGCCGCCAGGGCGTCCCGATCCACGTCTTCAAGGTCGACGACTTCGGCGCCCCGCCCTACCCCGAGCTGGTGCTCTGCACCTCGGAAAAGCTGCTGAAGAGCGACCCGAAGCTGGTCAAAGCGGTGGTCGGCGCCACCCGCCGCGGCTACGAATTCGCCGAGAAAAAACCGAAAGCCGCGCTCGAAGACCTGCTCGCCGCCAACAAGAACCTCGAACGCGCCGATCAGGAAGCCCAGCTGAAAGTGCTGCTGCCAGACCTGCACCCGCGCCCGTTCCACCAGGCGATCCTCGAAGAATGGGCGGCCTGGGACCTCCAGCACCACCTGCTGGAAAAGCCGCTCGACGTCGAAGAAGCGTTCGACCTCAGTCGCTGAGCAACTTCTCGGCCAGAGCCGGGAGTTCTCGCGCCATCCGCGAGCGCGGCACCACCAGGTCGACGCCGGCGGCTTCGGCCGCTTCCTTGGTCTCGACGTCGACGTGCGAGTAGTAGCCGAGGACCGGGATCCCCAGCCCGACAAGCGCTTCTGGGTTCTCGACGTCGAGGTCAGCGACGATCAGGTTCTTGCCTTCCCAGGTGCTCTCCTCGATCGACGCCGAGGTCGTCACCTCGTGACCGGCGGCGCCGAGCATCGCCTCGACTTTGGACCCGAGCATCAGGTCCGCGGCGATGCTGAGAACGCGGGCCACTAGACAGTCATCTAAAGCGAGCGCCGCTGGCGGAACTCTTCGCGGACGCTCTCCGGCCGGCCCCACATCTGCACGACCTCCGAACGGCCCTCGCGCACCTCGGCCACCCGCAGCTCACCGCGGACGCCTTCGGAGTCGAGCTTCTCCAGCACGCCCTTCACGGTCTCCGCCGCGGCGGCGTGGCCGAAGCTGTGGGCGACCAGCAGGCGCCAGTGCCAGCCGTCAGCCACCGGGTGCTGGTAGACCTGCGCGTTGACCTGGCTGAGCGAGACCGCGGTGTCGACGTACTGCGACATGTCCTCGATCCGCACGTCGACCTCGAGGTCGGTCCAGTCGGGTGGCAGCATGTCGAGGATCTGCTGGAAGTCGCCAGCCAGGCTCATTGATCGAAGCGTAGTGGAGGGAGCAGGGTGACTCCTACCGGACGCCTTCGGCTTGAGTGTCCGTACGGAGCCACCCTGCTCCCTACCCGAGCGCAAGCTGAAGGATCAGGAAGGCGTTGAGGGCGATGATCAAAGCTGCCAACGCTCCTGCGAGGGCAGATAACCAGCGGGGGTTGGCGAGCTCTCCCATCACCTTTTTGTTCGCGGCGATCATCAGCAGGGGAACGAGGGCGAAGGGGATGCCGAAGGAGAGGACGACCTGGCTGCCGACGAGGGCGTCGGTCGGGTCGATGCCGACCGCGAGGACGATCAGGGCCGGCGCCAGGGTGAGCGCGCGGCGGACGAAGAGCGGGATGCGGCGGCGGATGAACCCCTGCATCACCACCTGCCCAGCCATCGTCCCGACCGAGGAGGAGGCGAAGCCCGAGGCAAGGAGGGCGACGCCGAAGATCGTCGCCGACCGGTCGGAGACGAGCATCTTGAACCCTTCGTAGGCGCCGTCGATCGAGTCGACGCCGGTGAGACCGCTGCTGTGGAAGAGCGCGGCGGCGACGATCATCATCGAGAGGTTGACCGCGCCGGCCAGCGAGAGCGCGATCACCACGTCGACCTTCTCGAAGCGGAGGATCTTCTTCTTCTCCCGCTCGTTGCGCCCGACGATCCGCCGCTGGGTCAGCGCCGAGTGCAGGTAGATGACGTGCGGCATCACCGTCGCGCCGATGATCCCGGTCGCCAGCAGCAGGCTCTCGGTGCCGGAGAAGCCCGGGACGACGAGGTGGTGGCCGATCTCGGATGCTTGCGGCTTGGCGTCGATCAGCTCGAAGGCGAAGGCGGCGACGATGACGCCGACCAGGGCGGTGATGCCCGCCTCCAGACGCCTGAACCCATGCTGCTGCAGCGCCAGCAGCCCGAAGGCGCCGCCGCCGGCGATCAGCCCGGCCGGGAAGAGCGGGATCCCGAAGAGGAGGTTGAGGCCGAGCGCGGTGCCGACGACCTCGGCGATGTCGCAGGCCATCGCCACCAGCTCGGCCTGCAGCCAGAGGCCGATCGAGGTGCGCCGCGAGAAGCGCTCGCGGCAGAGCTCGGCGAGGTTCTTGCCGGTCGCGATCCCCAGCTTCGCCGACTGCGACTGGACCAGCATCGCGATCAGGTTGGCCGAGAGGACGACCCAGAGCAGCAGGTAGCCGAACTTGGCGCCACCGGCGATGTTCGTCGCGAAGTTGCCGGGGTCGATGTAGGCGACCGCGGCGATGAAAGCGGGGCCGAGGAAGGGCCAGATCCCGCGCAGGCCGCGGCGCCGGCCCTCGAGCGCGTGGCGCGCCGCCCGAGCGACCGCGGCCTCGCCCGGGAGGACGTCCTCCGGGCCGATGCCCCGCGCCCGCAGCTCGGCGGCGACCGCCTCGCCCGGCGGCGGCGCCGGCTTCACGTGGCGCTCCCCCAGGTCGGCGGCACCAGGTCGGGACCCGGGATCGGGGTCCCGTGCGGGTCGTGGCGCGGTTCGCCGAGCTTGGCCGCGATCAGCGCCTCCAGCTCCTCGGAGATGTAGTGCTCGAGCACCTCGGCCTCCTCGTGTACCCGGTCCTCGGGCATTCCGAGCGCCTCGGCGAGGTAGGCCTCGATCAGCCGGTGGTGGCGGATCACCTCCAGCGCCACCTTCTCCCCCGCCGGCGTCAGGCTGACGCCCTTGTACGGCAGGTAGTCGACGAGCCCGAGCTCGGCCAGCTTTTTCAGCATCGAGGTGGCGGTCGCGGGCGTCACTCCGAGCCGCGCCGCGACCTCGCCGTTCAGCACCAGCCCGTCGCGCTCTTGGCCGATAGCGTAGATCGTCTTCGCGTAGTCCTCGATCGCCTGGGAATTAGACACGTCTAAATTCGATTTTGGCACATCTAAAAGTCGGATTTCTAGAATCGACAAGATGACCGTCCTAGTTGAGCTCGATGCCCAGTACCGGCAGCTGCGCGAGGAGTGCGGGCTGCTCGATCGCTCCGGGCGGGGGAAGTTGGTGGTCTCCGGCCCGGAAGCGGCGGAGTACCTGCAGGGGCAGCTGACCAACGACACCGAGACGCTCGAGCCGGGCGACGGCGCCTACGCGGCGCTGCTCGACCGCAAGGGGCACATGCAGGGCGACATGCGAGTGCTGCGGCCGGGCGAGGGGCCCGACCTCTGGCTCGACACCGAGCCCGAGGCGCTCGAGGCCGTGCGGCGGCACCTGGGGATGTACAAGATCGGCCGCCAGGTCGAGGTGGCAGACGTGAGCGGGGAGCGGGCGATCCTCTCGCTGATCGGCCCGCGGGCGGTGGAGATCGCCGGCTCGGCGGCGCTGCCCGAGAACGCCTGCGAAGCGGTGACCGTCGGCGGCGCCAAGTGCCTGGCCGTCGGCACCGCCGCCGGCATCGACCTTTTCGTCCCCCCCACCGAACGCGACCGCGCCTGGGAGGCACTGCTCGGCGCCGGCGCGGCCGAGGTCACGCCCGAGGCCGCCGAGATCCTGCGGATCGAGGCCGGCCGGCCCCGCTTCGGTGCCGAGATGGGAACCGAGACGATGCCCGCCGAGGCCGGGATCGTCGAGCAGGCGGTCAGCTTCACCAAGGGCTGTTACATCGGCCAGGAGACCGTCGCCCGCCTTCACTACAAGGGCAAGCCGAACCGCCACCTGCGCGGGCTGAAGCTGAGCGCGCCGGCGCAGCCCGGCGAGCCGCTGCGCCTCGGCGAGAAGGAAGTCGGGACGCTGGGCAGCGCCGCCGTCTCCCCCGCCTTCGGCCCGATCGGGCTGGCGATCCTGCGCCGCGAGGCCGAGCCGGGCGCGACCGTCGCCGTAGGTGAAGATGGCGTTACGGCCGAAGTCGTCGCCTTCCCCTTCGGTTAGATTCAGCCTCGATGGGGCCCGGGAGAGCTAGAGCGTCGACTTCATGGCGAGGCGCAGCGGCGGCGCTGATCGGCCTTCTCGGCGCGGCCGCGTTGATCGCCGGCTGCGGCGAATCCCGCCACGCCAACCAGCAGCGGCCGCAGGTCTCGACGCGGGTGAGCGTGACGATCAACCGCAAGGAAGTGATCGTCCAGCCGACCAAAGTCGCCTTCGGCGCCGAACCCCACCAGGAGATCCCGCAGAACCAGTCCCACGCCGAGCCGCCGATCAAGACCAAGGCGCCGCTCGCCGTCACCCTTGTCGCCGCCAACCAGACGGCGACCGACACGAAACTGAAGATCCGCGGCGACAAGCAGGCCGAATCGGACACCATCTACGCCCACAGCCCCGGCACCTACGGGGTCGAACTCCCGGCCGGCTCCTACACGATCTCCGCCGTGAACATGCCGGAGGCGCGGCCCGCCCACCTGACGGTGGGCAGCTACCGCGCCTCCTCCCAGAACGACGTGCTGCTGCCGTAAGGCAGCGTGGCGCCTTTCCGAACCACCGGTTAGGAAAAGCGCCACGGCGAACCCGCTGCAAGCGGGATTTCACAAAGGGCGGTTCCGTCTGGGCGGTGCGTCAGCCTGGCTGGCGATGACCATCGCACTCGCCATAGCCGTCCTCGTCCTCGCCGTCGCCCTCGTCTACCTGCTGGTGGCGCGGGAGCCGGAGCCGGTCGAGCAGCCCGACCTCGCCCCCGCGATCCAGGAGGCGACTTCCCAGGCCACCGCCCGGGCGCTCTCCGAGGCGCTGCCGGGGCTGCTGCAGGCCAACAAGGAGGCGCGCGAAGTCGACGTCAAGACCGCCGAGGCGGCGCTCGACAAAAGGCAGGCCGAGATCAAGAGCCTGGCGGAGCGGATCGCCCAGGGCCAGAGGAAGATCGAAGAGCAGGTTCAGCGGCGCGGCGAGACCGACCTGCGAACGCAGGCGCTGCTCGAACAGATGGGCCAGACGATCGGCAACCTCAACAACGAGACCGCGGGGCTGAAGAAGGCGCTGCGCCAGCCGCAGACCCGCGGGCAGTGGGGCGAGCTGCAGCTGCGCCGCTGCGTCGAGATCGCCGGGATGACCGAGCACGTCGACTTCGAGATGCAGCAGACGCTGCACACCGAAGAGGGCCGGCTGCGACCAGACGCCCTCTTCCGCCTCCCCGAAGGGCGCAGCTTCGTCGCCGACTCGAAGGTGCCGCTCGACGCCTTCCTCGACGCGCAGGAGTGCGAGGTCGAATCGGAACGGCGGGTGCACCTGGAGCGGCACGCGCGGCAGGCTCGCGAGCACGTGCGCAGCCTCAGCTCGAAGGACTACCAGGGGCAGTTCAAACCGGGACAGACGCCGGACCTGGTGATCTGCTTCATCCCCAACGAGCCGGCCCTGCACGCCGCCTTCGCCGCCGATCCCGAGCTATTCGACTACGCGCTGAAACAGAAGGTCCTGCTGGTCAGCCCCACCTCGCTGATCGGGCTGCTGCGGACGATGGAGCTGGGCTGGCGGCAGGAGCAGATGGTGGAACGGGCGACGGAGATCGCCGAGGCCGCCGAAACCCTGCACACCCGCTTCGGCAAGTTCATCGGCGACTTCAACGCCGTCGGCAACAAGATCGAGGCGGCCCGAAAGAGCTACAACGCGGCGGTCGGATCGATGGAGGGAAGGCTGCTGCCCCAGCTGCGCAAAGTCGAGACCCTCGGGATCGGCCAGCGCAACGAGATCGAGGCGCCGAAGCCGGTCGAGGCGACCGTGCGCGAGATCACCGCTCCCGAGCTGCGCGAGGCCGCTGCAGAGCCTCCCGAGGCCGAAGCCGCCTGACACGAACCTGCGATCGAGCACCTCACAGGTGCCGGATTGCAGGTTCGATCCGCTCTCGCCGCCTCTTAACTAGGATTCGCTGCCCGTACCTGCGACCCACGAGGAGCCCGGTCTTGGCCGTTGACACCAGTGAAGTCTCGAAGTTGGACGTAGAGCCCGGCACGCTGCCGGAGACGATGGCGGCGTGGGTGATCCGCCAGGAGCGCGAGGGCGAACCGAAAGACGCCTTCCAGCTCGAGCAGATCGAGGTGCCCGAGCCCGGCGCCTTCGAGGTGATCGTGCGGGTGATGGCGGCCGGCGTCAACTTCAACAACGTCTGGGCCTCGCTGGGCGAGCCGGTCTCGATCTTCGGCTACGGCGACCATCCCGAGTACGGCCACCACATCGGCGGCTCCGACGCCTCCGGCGTCGTCTGGAAGGTCGGCGAGGGCGTGACCCGCTGGAAGCCGGGCGACGAGGTCGTGATCCACTGCAACCAGGCCTCCTACGAGGACGTCGAGGTGCACGGGCTCGACCCGATGGCGGCGCCGAGCCAGCGGATCTGGGGCTACGAGACCACCTGGGGCTCCTTCGCCCAGTTCACCAAGGTGCAGGCGCAGCAGCTGCTGCCGAAGCCGCGCAACCTCTCCTGGGTCGACTCCTCCTCCTACGGGCTCACCTACTTCACCGCCTACCGGATGCTGATGGACCAGTGCAACCTGCAGGCCGGCCACAACGTCCTCATCTGGGGCGCCGCCGGCGGCCTCGGCGTCTTCGCCGTGCAGCTCTGCAAAGCGGCCGGGGCGAACGCGGTCGGCGTCGTCTCCTCCGACGAGAAGGGCGAGCTGGTCAAGCAGCTCGGCGCCGTCGGCTACGTCAACCGCAACGAGTTCCGCGAGATGATGCGGACCGACGACAACCTCGCCGACCCCGCTGCCGACAAGGAGCGCTTCAAGGCCTCGCGCGGCTTCGCCAAGCGGGTAAAAGAGATCCTCGGCGACGCCCCCGACATCGTCTTCGAGCACGTCGGCCGGGCCACCTTCCCGACCTCGGTCTTCACCGTCAAGCCGTTCGGCAAGGTCGTCATCTGCGGCGCCACCTCGGGCTACCAGCTCGACTTCGACGTCCGCTACCTGTGGATGAAGCAGAAGCAGATCATCGGCTCCCACTTCGCCAACGCCTACGAGTGCATGCGCGCCAACCAGCTGATGGCGGAGGGCAAGGTGCGGCCGGTGCTCTCGGAAACGATGGGCTTCGACGGCGTTCCCCACGCGCACCAGCTGATGCACGAAAACAAGCACCTCGGCAAGATCGCGATCCTCGTCGGCGCCGAGAACGAGGAGGAAGGCAAGCACGAGGACGGCCCCGGCGCGATCCGCGCGGAGGTCGGCGCGTGAGCGCCCCACGGATCCGAGCGAAAGGGAAGAGCTGATGGAGGTCTGCACTCTCGACTGGCACATCACCCCGATGCGGGCGGACCGCTTCCTCGACCTCTGGGAACCGGCGGCGGCGAAGATGCCCGCCTACGGCGCCAAGAGCTGGTCGCTGACCCGCTCCACCGACGATCCGCTGGCGATCCGCCAGACCTCGGTCTGGGAGAGCCGCTCCGACTTCGAGCGCTACTGGTACTCGGACGAGATCGAGCACGCCCGCGCGGCGGTCATCGACCTCTACGACATCCCGCTGCTGCCCGCCTGGCACATCCTGCTCGCGGCGGAGTAGAACGGGGCGCGGGTCGGAGCGCCTAGCAGCGCTCCAGCGGCGCCATCGTCAGCCCCGCCCCCTCGAGCTGCTCCCAATAGTGCTCGGCCGGCTCGCGCGGGCCGGTCCAGACGATCGCCTGGCCGCCGTTGTGGATTTGGTCGGCGATCCGGTGCCCCTGCTCGAGGCTGATCCCGGGCAGGACCCGCGAGAGCGTCTGGGCGACGTGGTCGAAGGTGTTGTGGTTGTCGTTGCAGACGATCACCCGCCAGTTGCCGCCGAGGCCGGAGCCGGGGCCGGCGGTGCGGGGTCGCTCGATCGTGCTGGTGGACATCTGTAGAAATTATGCCCGCGGGGCCGCGGGCGGAGGGGCCTTCTGCCTAGAAGGGACTGGGGACGCGGACGACGACGTCGTCGACGCTGGCGACGATGCCGTTGCCGTTCTTGATCGTGCCGACGACGACTGCCGAGGCGCGGCCGCTGAGTTCGCCGGCGCCTTCGTCCTTCGCTTCGCCGACCAGCTGGTTGCCGACGTAGGCGAAGAGCTGGGCCTGGCCCTTTTCGGGGCCGCTGGTGATGTTGACCGCGCGCAGCCGCAGCTTGTTGGCTTCGTTGACCCCGGCCACTGCTTTCGAGCTCTTGGCGATCGCCAGGTACTTGGTCCCTTCCTTGGTGACCTTGATCAGCTGCGCCTTTTTCTGGCCTGGGAAGACCAGCAGCGCGTACTTGGCGCCGGCGCCGGCGCGCAGCTCGAGGCCGAGGTAGGCCTTGCGCTGCAGCGCGGTCGGGGTGCCGCTGAGCAGGCGCTCGGTGGCGGCGATCTCGAGGTCGCGCCCGAGCACCGGCGTGCGGTAGGAGCAGGAGCTCGTCGCCTTGCCGATCGAGATCCGCATCGCCCCTCCCACGCCAGCCCGGTCGCAGGTCTTGCCGGAGAGCTTGACCATCTGGCTGCGCTGGGCGAGCGAGCCCATGCTGTTGCGGTAGATGCCGACCATCGCCGCCCCGGCGACGGCGCAGCAGAGCAGGCCGGCGGCGAGCGCAGCAAGGAAGGCGGTGGGGAAACGGAGCCTCATCGAGCTGCCAGCCTAAACACAGGCGAGGCCGAAAGATGCGGCTCGGGATGGCTTGAACGGCGGATTTCGGTCACTGTCGGCCGCCGCGAATCCCAAATATCATTCAGCGCATGAGCGACCACCGACTTCCCCAGCCCGACCGCCCGTGGGTGATGCGCACCTACGCCGGCCACTCCGACGCCCGCCGCTCGAACGAGCTCTACCGCAAGAACCTGGCCAAGGGCCAGACGGGGCTCTCGGTGGCCTTCGACTTGCCGACGCAGACCGGCTACGACCCCGACCACGTGCTCGCCCGGGGCGAGGTCGGCAAGGTCGGCGTCTCGATCGCCCACAAGGGCGACATGCACCAGCTGCTCGACGGCATCCCGCTCGACGAGATGAACACGTCGATGACGATCAACGCCACCGCCGCCTGGCTGCTCGGCCTCTACGTCACCGTCGCCGAGGAGAACGGGGTCGACCGCTCGCTGCTCAAAGGCACGACCCAGAACGACATCATCAAGGAGTACCTCTCGCGCGGCACCTACGCCTTCCCGCCGGAGCCCTCGATGCGGCTGATCGCCGACATGGTCGCCTTCAGCGTCAACGACGTGCCGAAATGGAACCCGACCAACATCTGCAGCTACCACCTGCAGGAGGCCGGGGCGACGCCGGTGCAGGAGATCGCCTACGCGCTCTCGACCGGGATCGCGGTGCTCGACGAGGTGAAACGACGCGGCCAGGTCGCCGACGCGGACTTCCCGAAGGTCTTCGGCCGCATCTCCTTCTTCGTCAACGCCGGGATCAGGCTGGTCGAGGAGATCGCGAAGCTGCGGACGATGAGCGCGCTCTGGCAGGAGATCGGGCGCGAGCGCTACGGGGTCACCGACGAGAAGATGCTGCGCTTCCGCTACGGCGTGCAGGTCAACTCGCTCGGGCTGACCGAGGCGCAGCCGGAGAACAACATCCAGCGGATCGTGCTCGAGGCGCTGGCGGTGACGCTCTCCCGCGACGCGCGGGCGCGGGCGATCCAGCTGCCGGCCTGGAACGAGGCGATGGGCCTCCCCCGCCCCTGGGACCAGCAGTGGAGCCTGCGGATCCAGCAGGTGCTGGCGAACGAGACCGACCTGCTCGAGTACCCCGACGTCTTCGAGGGGTCGAAGGTGATGGACGGGCTGGTCGCCGAGCTGACCGAGGGGGCGCGGGCGGAGATGGCCGTGGTCGAGGAGCACGGCGGCGCCGTCAACGCGGTCCCGTACATGAAGGCGCGCCTGGTCGAGAGCCACCGCGAGCGGGTGGCGCGGATCGAGGCCGGCGAGCAGAAGGTGATCGGCCAGAACAGCTACACCGAGACCGAGGACTCGCCGCTGACCGCGGGGGCCGACGGCGGCATCCTGACGCCCGACCCGGAGGTCGAGCGCGAACGG
This sequence comes from Solirubrobacterales bacterium, assembly GCA_051954115.1. Taxonomy (GTDB): domain Bacteria; phylum Actinomycetota; class Thermoleophilia; order Solirubrobacterales; family 70-9; genus VAYN01. The sequence continues at coordinate 56,877 of JBQCIB010000011.1, forward strand.
ATCGAGGCGCTGGCGGAGTGGAAGGCCGAGCGCGACGAGGACGCGGTGCGCGCGGCGCTGGACGACCTCGCGAAGGCCGCGGCCGACGAGAGCGTGAACATCATGCCCGCGACGATCGCCGCCGCCAAGGCGGGCGCGACGACGGGCGAGTGGGCAGCGACCATGCGTGAGGTCTTCGGCGCCTACCGGGCGCCGACCGGCGTCGACGGCGCCTCCCCCGCCTCCGACCGCGACCAGCTGGAGGAGATCCGGCGGCGGGTCGACGAGACCTCCGAGCAGATCGGCCACCGGATCAAGATCCTGGTCGGCAAGCCCGGCCTCGACGGCCACTCGAACGGCGCCGAGCAGGTGGCGCTGCGGGCGCGCGACGTCGGCATGGAGGTGATCTACCAGGGGATCCGCCTGACCCCGGAGGAGATCGCCGAGTCAGCGCTGCAGGAGGACGTCGACGTGGTCGGCCTCTCGATCCTCTCCGGCTCTCACCTGGAGCTGATCCCCGAGGTGGTCCGCTTGCTGCGCGAGGAGAACGTGGACGTCCCGGTCGTCGTCGGCGGCATCATCCCCGTCGCCGACGCCGAGCGCCTGCGCGAAGCCGGCGTCGCCGGCGTCTACACGCCGAAGGACTTCGACGTCAACCGGATCATGGGCGAAATCGTCGATCTCGTCGGCCAGCGCGCCGGCGCCGGCGCAGCCGCCTGAACTGGGGAAGCGTCAGGAAACGCTGCCGGGGGGGACGATCCACTGCGTCGGCTGCCCGGTAAGGCCAGCGATGCGGTCGAAATCGGCGTCGTAGTGCAGCACGGTCAGCCCGGCGCCCTCCGCGCAGGCGGCGACAAGCAGGTCGGGAAGCGGCACCGCACGGTGCTGAGACCGCTCGGCAAGCATTTCCTGCACAGCTAGGGCTCGATCGACAGCCGCCTCGTCCAGCGCCACACGCGGCATTCCCCGCAAGGCCTCGACAAGCGACCGGTAAGTCGCCCGATCCCGAGCGCTGTAGAGGAGCTCGAGATCGACGATCCCACAGGTGGCGATCTCGCCGGCGATCAAGAGCGGCTCGAGTATCTCTCGCACCTCTGGCCGCGTTTCGCGGCGCGTAAGGGCGCTCTTGTCAGCCAGAAAGGTCGGCACGGAGCATGTCGGCGATCAGCGCCAAGCCCCGCTCATCATCTCCGGGTCGTCCAGCGCCAGAGCACCCGGTCGAAACAGCAGCTCGACCAACTGCCGGCGCTGCCGCAGCTTCACCACCTCTGCGAGTGCGGCGTCGACCGTATCCGTCAGCGTCTTCGTCCCTAGCACCTCTTTGGCCGCCGCCACTTTCTCGGTATCGATCTCAAAAGAGGTCTTATGCCTGCTCGTCGCCGTCACAAAAGTGAATATAGCAATAAGCGCAGAGTTAGATAGCAACTTCTCCTACTCCTTCTATCAGCCCCCGCGCCGCCCACTACGCAACAATGGAGCGATGAGCGAGCTGAATGTCGAGCGGGCGGCGTGGTTGCGGTGCTACCGCTGCTGGTCCCAGAACCTCGAGATCCAGATCCACTACGACGCGATCCGGCGGGTCGATCCCGACTCGGGGGAGCTGGCCGACGGGGTCGACGAGGTGCAGGAATCGGTGGTCCAGTGCCTCGACTGCATGCACGACCAGCCGCACCTCACCTATGAAGGCGACCGGGTGGTGCCGATCGAGGACCGCTGGGAACGGATGGTGGCCGGAACGCCGTGGGTCGCCTCCTGCACGGTCACCGTCGACCAGGACCGGGTCGAGAGCTGCTCGGGCCCGGAGGCGATCGAGTTCCTCACCTACGGCGCCTTCGGCGACGCCGGCGTGCGCGAGTTCTTCACCCACGTCCGCTTCCACAAGCACGACGACGAGCAGATCGTCATCCACCTCCTGGTCGAGCTCTACGCCCGCTCCGCCCAGGAGGCGACCGAGGTCCTCGAAGAGGCCGCCCAGGGCCAGCTCGAGCTCACCTCGCTGGCCGAGGAGTCAAGGCCTCCCGCTCACGCGTCGGGCGAGGCCCACTAGCGAGTGGCGAGTTAACCTCGCTATAGGCTGGTTAACTCGCCAGTCGTCGCTTTACTCGACGTTGTCGGCAGCGGGTTCGGGCGAGGAGCCCGGGTTCTTCTTCGGGACCAGGACCAGGCGCTTGAACTCGGCAACGAGGACGCCGTCCTGGTTGAGGACGCGGGTGTGGACCTTGACGACGCCGCGGTCGGGCTTCGATTTCGACGGCTTGACGTCGAGGACCTCGGTCTCGCAGAAGAGGGTGTCGCCGTGGAAGACCGGGTTCGGGTGGCTGAGCTCTTCGGTTGCCAGGTTGGCGATCGCCTTGCCGGAGATGTCGGAGACCGACATGCCGAGGGCCAGCGAGTAGACGAGCGGCCCGACGACGACGTTCTTGCCCTGCTGGGAGCCGCTGGCGTAGACGTCGTTGATGTGCAGCGGGTGGTGGTTCATCGTGATCAGGCAGAAGAGGTGGTCGTCGGCCTCGGTCACGGTCTTCGCCGGCCAGTGTTTGTAGACGGCGCCGACCTCGAACTCCTCGAGGTAGCGGCCGTAGCTGTGCGCGCCGGTCGCCTCGCGCTCGGCCTGGTCGGTGGTCAGCTCGTACGTCTGGTCAGTCATCGGTAGGTGTCGTCTCCTTCGAAGTTTGGGCGGCGCCGGATGCTATCTGCCGCCGCGCGCCCGCGGCTGCGCGTCGAGGCGCAGCCTCAAAGAGCGGGACTTCGTGCGGCTGGAGCCCCCGGTCGGCAGGTAGGTGACCTTGGCGAGGACCTTGACCAAGCCCCGCTTCAGGAGCGCGGCGCGCTTGCCGCCGCCGGCACCGATGCTGAGGAGGACGGTGCCCTGCCCGGGCACGGTTCGCTGTGCGGCCGTCGCTCGCCGACCCTTGCGCGTCAAGGCGACGATCCCCTTGCCCCCCAGCCGAAGCGAGCCGGGGCCCGGCAGCCAGACCGCCAGCCGGGCGGTCCCGTGCCTGCGGTCGTACCTGACGCGCCCGAAGCGGAAGTCGTTGCTGGGCTCGCCGCCGCCGTTTCCAGAGACCCCGACGCCGGAGACCGGAGCGGCGGCGGTGCCGGTAAAGCTGCCGCCACCTCCGCCGCTTCCGCTTTCAGCGCCTCCGCCTTCACTTCCAGCGCCCGGCGACGGTTCGAGACCGATGCCTTCCACGCTCCCGGTGCCCGTGCCGAAGTAGGCATTGCTGTTGACCCGCAGCTGCGCCTGGAAGCTGCCGACAGCCGTCGGCTTGAACGAGACCGATACCTGGCAGGTCGCCCCCGGAGACAAGAGCGCGCTGCCGCACGACGAGGGGTCCTGGAGCTGGAACTGAGCCGCTCCGGCGCCTTCGAGGGCGATCGAGGAGATCTGCAGGGCGGTGCTCCCGGAGTTGCCGATCGTGAAGGACTGCGGCTGCGAGGACCCAGCGCCGACAACCAGGGAGCCGAAGTCGTGGCTGCCGGGATCGAGCGACGCCGCCGGCACGCCGAAGACCGCGAGCTGAACGTGGTCGTGGACGCCGTCGAAGCGCCTCCAGGCCACCGCCGCCGAAGAGCTTCCGCCCGCGGCGACGAACGGCGCCCCAGCGCTCGCGCCCCCGTCCGAGAGCCCGGCCGTCGCGGCTGCCGGATTTCCGTCAGGGCCGATCCGTCGCGCCTGGACGACGGTGCCGCCCCCTTCGCTGAGGTCCCAGACGACGGTCTCGCTCCCGTCCGCCCCGACGGCCACCTGCGGCTCGTGCGCGTCCGCACCCGGAGCCGAGAGCGAGTAGGTCGTCGCGGGTTCGCCGTCCGGTCCCAGGCGCCGCTCCTCGACGGTGAAGGTCGAGCTGTCGAGTTGCTTCCAGACAACCGAGGCGGAACCGTCCGGCAAGGCGACGATGTGGGGCTGCACCGCCGGTCCACCCGCTTCGGAGACGTCAAAGGTCGTCGCTTCCGGTTCGCCGGAAGCCTTCAGCCTCCGCGCCTGGACGACGTAGCTGCTGCCGTCGAACCGGGTCCAGGTGACGGTTGCCTGGCCACTGGGACCGATCGCGAGATCGGGTTCGATCGAATCCTCACCGGAGGCCGAGAGTTCGTAGGTCGTCGCGTCCGGCGTACCCGAAGGAGCCAGCCGGCGAGCCTGGACCACCTGCACGACCCCATCGCTGCCGTCGTGGCGATCCCAGACGACGATCGCGCTGTTGTCGGGAGCGACCGCCACCTGCGGTTCGAATGAGTTGCGGTTGAACGGCGCGTCGGTGAGGTCGAAGCAGCAGGCGGTCGGCACTCCGGTCGGCCTGACCACCGCCGATTGGATCCGGGTGACGTCGCGGCTGGTGTTGTGGCGCTCCCAGACCACGACCACGCCCCCGTCCGGCCGCGCCGCGACCTGCGGCTCGCCGGCAAATTGCCCGGGCAGCGAAAGGTCGTGCACCGAGGCCTCGGGGGTGCCGCCGGGGTCGACCCGCCGCTCCTGGATCACGTAGTCGGACCCGTCGAACCGCTTCCAGACCACCGTCGCCGTGCCGTCTGGCCCGACGACGACGCGGGCGTCGAAGGCGTCCCCACCTGACGCCGAGAGCTGGTGCACCGGCCCGAGCGGCGAGCCGCCCTCGCCGATCCGGCGCTCCAGGACCACCCAGTGGGAGCCGTCGAAGCGCTCCCAGACGGCGGTGACTTCGCCGCTCGGGCCGACGGCGATCTCCGTCCCGCGCTCGTCGCCCCCCGGGACACCGAGCTCCACCGCCGGGCTCCAGATCCCGTCCGCGAGGACGTTCGGCCCCGGCCCGGTGCCCACCGCTTCCGCCGGTCCCTGCCAGGACGGCATCGGGACCTTCGCCAGCGGCGTCAGCGGCGGCAGTTCCGAGAGGTATTCGCTCGTCTGGATGCCGTCGCGGAACGCCTGTTCGGCGGTCACCGAGGACTCGATCGGCCAGTCGTATTGCAGGGCGCCCTCCGGGATGTTCCAGTTGAACCAGAACATCGCCTTGATCTTGGGGTGGTCCGGCAGGTAGCTGCCGAGGAAGTCGCGGATCCAGCTCGCCTTGCTGCCGCCGTGCTCGGTCGAGGCCACCTCGGTCAGGGCCACCGGCTTGTTCGGCGCAATCTTTTCGAGCACTTCCAAGGTCGGCCCGATCGCCTGCTCGGGGCTCAGCCAGATGTCCGGCTGGATCGGGTTGCGACCCCAGTTGTAAGCGTCCATCCCCACCCAATCGACGTACGCGTCTCCGGGGTAGTACGGCGTCGGATCGGATTCCGGGTCAGACCAGATGGTGTTGACGATCCAGGCCCAGGTGACGTTGGTGGCGCCTTCTTCTTCGACGACGTCGTGGAAGTGGCGCCAGGCTTCGACGTAGTGCGGATCGCGGCCCCAGGAGTACCAGGCGCCGTTCATCTCCCGCCACGGCCTGAACATGAAGGGGTAGCCGAATTCCTTCGCCTTCTTGGCCCATGCCCGGATCTGGGCGTCCTGTTTCCCTTCCGCCACTTCCTGCAGGGTCACGCCCGAGGGCAGCCCCATCGTCACCAGCGGGATCGCGCCGCCGGCGATCGCGGCCTGCATCGTGGCGGTGTCGAACTGGGCCCAGTTCTGGCCGGTGTTGACGAACGTGGCCTCCTTGCCGGCGTCCCGCTCGAACCGTTCCCAGACCGCCGGAGCGCTCGGCGCTTCCCCTTCCATGCCGTAGACCGACCCCTTGACCGTCCCGCCCCAGTACATGACCGCAGCGGCGGTCCCGCCGCCGGTGGGCAGCGCACCCGGGACGAGGGCCGATAAGACACACGCCGCGAGAAACCCCTTAAGGGTCAATCGGGCAATCAAGGAACGAATCAATACTCTTCGAGGATAGATGCCCCGCCCGTAAATTGCAGGATCAGCGGGGACCGAAAACCGCGACGAAGCGGCCGCCGTCCGGCACCGTCAGGGGATGCCGGCGCGCCGTACCAGCGCTACGCCCGCCCGCGAGCCAGCGCTTGAAGTAGAGGATCTCGCCGTGCCGCCTGACCCTCCGCGGGGCCAGCAGGTAAGTCCCGCCACCGAGCGGCAGCTGCAGCGAGAACGGCGTCCTGCCGCGCGTCGGACCCACCCGCAGGCGCACGCCGCTGGGGCGGGAGGCGAATCGCAGGGAGACGAGCTGCAGGTGGCTCGAGGGAACGGCGGGAGGCACCGGGGTCCCACCCGGAGATTTGGGAAGCGAGGAAGCCGGCGGTTCGGGGGGCTTGTATTTAGCGACGAGGGTCTCCGTCTGGAAGCTGGTGGCTTCGTGAACGCGGGCGCCGCCGTCTGACCAGCCGGCGAATTCGTATTGGGTGCCGGAGAGAACCGCCGTAGGCGGCGCTGAGACCAGGGCGCTTTCGCCGGCGATCATTTCGGTCGTCAGCAGTTCGGTTGAGTTGGCTCCGTTGAGGCCGAGCTCGACGCCGGGCGGATCCGAGACCACGTGCAGTTCGATTTTTCGCGGCTGCAGTTCGACCGATTGGCTGCTGCTCATCCCGCGCGAGTCGGTGGCGGTGAATTCGAGGCTCAGGTGCGAGGGGAAGCCGTCGGACTCTGCGACCAGGGTGCCGCTCGCCGTGTCGGAGCTGGTCAGCGGATGGCGGTGACAGGCCAGTGGACAGTGTTCGACCGAGAACTCCCAGTGCGGGGTCAGCGTTCCGGCGCCGAGGCTGTCGCCGTCGGGATCGGTCGCGGTCGCTTCGTAGGCGATCGCTTCCCCCAGGCCCCAGGTGACGTCCGCGGTCGGTTTCTTGATTTCCACCGACGGCGGTCCCAGGTCTCCTGGGTACAACTTGATCGCGGCGGTGTCGACGTGTGGCGTCCCGTCGCTGACGCGAACCCGCGCGGTGACGTTGGCCGGGCTCGTGAAGGTGTGTTCGACTTCCGGTTCGTCGGGCCCGTCGTCGAATTCGTTGTCGCCGTCGAATTCCCATTCGTAGTGGAGGTTCGTGCCGCCGTTGGAGTCGGTGGAGCCGGAGGCGTCGAAGTGCACTTTGAAGACGTCTTCGGGTTCCATCGGCCCGTAGGTCTTGTCGGCCGCGATCTTCGCGCTGGGCCCCTGGAAGCGGATCTGGACGATGCTGTCGCCGTAGAAGTTGGGCACGTACAGGGAGCCGTCGGGGCCCTCGACGATGTCCACCGGGCCGAAGGTCGGGTCGCCGCTTTCCTTGACCAGGAAGTCCGCCATCGTCGCCGGATCGGGTGCCCCGTCGGCCCCTTCGCGCATCGTCCAGATGCAGCCGCGGGCCGCGTCGGCGATGAAGAGCGTCCCGTCGTATTCGGCCGGGAAGGCACCCTGCGCCGGCACGCCGGTGGGGTCGTAGAAGGCGAGCCCGGCGAGCGCCGATCCCGGGCTGGGGTCGCAGGCGTCGCCGGGGAAGGCGTGGCCGTCTTCGTAACCTGGCGTGTCCGGATGCGGGTAGGCGAAGACCGGCGCCGTCACCTGCGAGGGCGCCGCGTAGAGCGACGTGCAGAGCGGCTTTTCGAGCGTTGCCCAGACCGGCTGCTGCAGGTTCCCGTTGGGGCCGCCCTCGTAACAGGGCCAGCCGAAGTCGAGGGCGGCCTGCCCCGGGCCCGGCGGCGAGGGGACGCGGTCGATCTCCTCCCACAGTTCCTGCCCGACGTCGCCGATGTAGACCTCGCCGGTGTGGGGCTGGATCGTGAACCGGTAGGGGTTGCGCATGCCGTAGGCGAGGATCCGCCGCGCCCGTACGTCTTCTTCGCCTTTGGAGTTGAAGACGGGCGAGAGGCTGAACGGGTTGTTCGGCATCGCTTCGCCGGTTTCGCGGTTGACCCGGATGATTGCGCCGTTGTAGTTCGTCTGGTCGGTCGCCGTTTCGGGCGTGCGCACGTCCTGGGCGCGGAGGGATCCGCCTTCGTTCGGGGGGTCGCCGCAGGGGTTGCCGAGCTGTCCGTAATCGGGAGTGCCCCAGCTCGCCCCGTCGCCACCGGTGACCAGCAGCGCCCCTTCGCCGTCGAACTCGATGTCCCCCATCGAGTGGCTGGTGACCTGCTGGCACCAGCTGTTGACCAGCACTTCTTCGGAGGTCGGGTCGACGGGGCCGCCCACCGCGACGCTCGTCGCGGGGTCGATTTTCACCCGCGTGAGCCGTCCGCTGACCATGCAGTCGACGGAGTTGTTGGACTGATCGCAGTCGTCGCTGCCGTCGGCGTAATGCGTGTGCGTGGAGTTCGCCGAGTCGCCGCCGATCGGCGCGTCGTAGGTGTAGCTGAGGTAGAGGTAGGGCTTGGCGGGATATTCGGGGTCGAGCTTCATCCCGAGGATGCCGCGGTCGCCCTTCGCCATCACCTTGTCGAGGATGCTGAGGACGAGGGTGGGCGTTTCGTCTTCGATCGAGTCGAACTCGAGCACCCGGCCGTTGCGCTCGGCGACGAACATCTTCCCGTCGGGGGCGAAGTCGAGCGTGGTCGGCTTCTGCAGGCCGTTCGCGTAGGTCGGCGAGGTCGCCTTGGGCAGCGGCAGGGTGCGCGCCTGAAACCCCGGCGGCAGGCTCATCGCGCTCACCGAGCCGGCAGGGAAAAGCCCGACGAGAACCGCTGCGCCGAGCAACAGGAGGACTGGTTTTACCCGAACACACTTCACGCCATACGCATTATGCGCCGCGAGCGCCGGGTTTGTTCAGATTCGGAAGTGCCGCCGGGCCGGGGTCGGATCCGCGCCGGTTGCATTGATCGCCTTTGCTTCCAACGTGTAGCGGCCCGGAGAAAGGTGCTTGAAGGTCTTCTTCGGCGGGCAGGCGACGAAAGCGGGCTTGGGCCGGCGCCGTTTCCCGGCGGGCCTGATCAGCCTGCACTTGAACGACCGGGTTTCCTCGGTCCCGCCGAAGCGGAACGTCGCCTTGCCCTTTGCCTTGTCGATCTTCACCGCGACGATGCTGGTGTTCGGCAGCGGCAGCCGCGGCGTCGAGGTGGGGGACGGCGTCGAGGGCGGGGTTTCCGGAGCCGGTGCCGGCGGCCGCACGAACAAGGCGGTGACGGTCTGGTTCACGTACATGCTCACCTGACAGGGACCGGTGCCCGAGCAGCCCCCGCCCGACCAACCGGCGAATTCGAAGCCTTCTGCAGGGGTCGCGGTCAGGGTCACCGACGCCCCGTTGGCGTAGACGTGCGAGCAGGTCGAGCCGCAATCGATCGCTTTGTCCGTCGAGACGACCGAGCCGCCGTTGGCGGCTTCGCGCCGGACGGTGAGGGTGTGATGAGTAGGCCCGAAGGCGTAGACGTGGCCGTCGCGGGTGCCGACGTAGATGCGTTCTTCGCTTGCCAGCGGCCGGACGAATTTGTTCGCGATCCCGATTTCCGCGCTCCACAGCGGTTCCGGTTCGGGACCGCTGGGAACGGCCGCGTAAGCGTTCAGGGTTGAGTGTTCGCATTTGAACGCTTCTTGACAGTGGCTGATCCAGACGATCCCCGAGCCCGCGGTGGCGCCGTTGGAGGTGACGATCGGCGAGCCGGAGCCGAATTCGAGCCCCGTCGCCCGCGCCACCACGGTCAGTTTGGGAATGCCGAGAGCCCCGATTTCGTATTTAAGGACTTCGAGCGCGCCGTTGCCGGGTTCCTCGCCGAAAGCAGGCACGTAGACGTAGCCCCCGTCTCCGGGCCAGGTCGCCAGCGATCCCCAGACGCCGTTTTGAATCGGGGTCTCCCCCAGGTCGGCGTTTTTTTCGCCCGGACCCTGTTTCATCCCGCCGAGGTTGTCGCGGTTCAGCAGGTAGACGAGCGCTCCTTTGCCGACCTGGACCAGGAGGTGGGGCGTGCTTTCGGTGCCGAAGTAGGGCGAAGGCAGCGGGAGCGGCGCGCCGGAGCCGAGGTCGAGGTCCTGCGAGTCCAGTTCTTCGGCGTTGTAGGGGGCGAAGAAGTCCTTCGGCTTGAGGGTACCGTCGGGTTCGATCTGCGCCCGGATAACCGAGTCCCCGAGGTGGCCTTCGTGCGGCTGGTTGCCAGGCCCCTTCGGGGGAGACCAGGAATTGCCGGTGGCAAAGAGGATCTGCCCTTCCCGGTCGGAGGCGATGCCGCCGCCGCCCATCCAGATCGCCGCCCCTTCGTGGGTTTCTTCGGTAGTCGCCCACATCGTTTCGATCTGCCCCGAGGTGGAGACGCCGACGATCCAGCCGTGGAAGGGCGTGATGTCGCAGTGGCCGCCGAAGCCGGCGTAGACGACCCCGTTCATCAGCAGCAGCGCCGGCCGCTCCAGCTGCTGGGTGGGGTTGAAGGTGACCGGCAGGTTTTCGGCTGGGCCTTCGATCGTGACCGGGAACCCCGACCGGTCTTCGCCGGTGGCAAGGTCGATCGCGTGCATCTTCCAGACGGCCGGGCCGGATTCTTCCGCGCCTACGTAGCTCTTGGCGAAGAGATAGGCGGTGTTCGTGTTCGGGTCGATGACGGGGGTGCCGGTGACGCCGACGTGCGGCGCGAGGTCTTCGCAGCCGATGTCCGCGGAGTTCCAGGGAACGCCGAGCTTGCGTTCCCACCGCACTTCGCCGGTGTGGGCGTCGATGCCATAGATCCGGTCGTCCTCGGTCGCGACGAAAAGCGTCCCCCCGGAGACGAGTGGCTGGGCATAGACCTGGCCCTGGACCGGGACTTTGAAGTTCTGTTCGAATCCGCCAGGTTCTTCGAGCAGCTGCGGCGTCAGCTGCGGCTCGTCCGGATACCAGCTGGTGCGCAGCGATTCCGAGGCGGCGGTAACCGGTGGTTCGGCCGCTGCCGCGGCGGGCACGGTGCCGGCGATCGCTGCAGAGGCAAAGCTGAGCGCCAGGACGAACTTCGCCGCCGATCCCCGTCTACCGATCACGTGCAGCGGAGGTTATCCGTCCCGGCGGCGACGTCCACGGAAGCGGCGGGTGCGGCATCTAGACTGCCCGCGATGCAGATCGGGATCATCGGCTTGGGCTACGTGGGCCTGCCGCTTGCCGTCGCTTTCGCCGAAGCGGGTTGCGAGGTGGTCGGCCTCGACGTCCACGAGGCGAAGGTCGAGGCGCTGAACGCCGGCCGCAGCTACATCGAGGACGTGCCCGGCGAGGTGCTGGCGCCGCTGGCGGAGAAGCTGCGGGCGACCGGTGACTATGCGGAGCTCGCGGTTTGCGACGCGGTGATCCTCTGCGTGCCGACCCCGCTCAGCGATTCGCGCGAGCCCGACCTCGGTCCGCTCGTGGCCTCGGCGACGGCGCTGGCACAGGTGCTGCGGAGCGGGCAGCTGGTGGTGCTGGAGTCGACGACCTACCCGGGGACGACGCGCGACCGCCTCCTCCCCATCCTCGAGACCTCCGGCCTCACCGCCGGCAGCGACTTCCACCTCGCCTTCTCGCCCGAGCGGATCGACCCCGGCCGCACCGACTACACCGTGCGGACGACGCCGAAGCTGGTCGGCGGCGTCACCGAGGCCTCGACCGAGCGCGCCCGCGCCCTCTACGCGGAGATCTGCGACACCGTCGTCGTCCTCTCCAGCCCCGAGGCGGCCGAGCTCTCGAAGCTCTTGGAGAACATCTTCCGCTCGGTCAACATCGCCCTCGTCAACGAGCTCTCCCAGCTCTGCGACCGGCTCGAGATCGACGTTTGGGAGGTGATCGAGGCCGCCTCCACCAAGCCGTTCGGCTTCATGCGCTTCGACCCCGGGCCGGGGATGGGCGGCCACTGCCTGCCGGTCGACCCCTTTTACCTCGCCTTCCGCGCGCGCCAGCTCGACTTCTACCCGGAGTTCATCGAGCTGGCCGGGAAAGTGAACCAGGCCCAGCCGAGCTTCTGCGTGGAACGGATCGAGCGGGCGCTGAACGGAGTACGGAAGCCGGTCAACGGCTCCCGCGTCCTCATCTTGGGCGTGAGCTACAAGGGCGGCGTCGGCGACATCCGCGAATCGCCGGCGCTGAAGATCATCGGGCGTCTCCAGGACCTCGGCGCCGAGGTCTCCTACCACGACTCCTTCGTCCCCGAGCTGCCCGGCCACGGCCTCAGCTCGGTCGAGCTCGACGGCGCGCTGCGCGAGTGCGACCTAGCCGCGATCGTCACCGCCCACCCCGACGTCGACTACGAGGCGGTGGTCGCCGCGGCGCCGCTGGTGGTCGACTTCCGCGGCGTCACCCGCGGCATCAAAGCGGACAACCTGGTGCGGCTCTGATCGGGGGCGGGACAGCCCCGACCGAACCCTCCCCGCTGTTGTTCGGTCGGGGCTGTCCCGCCCCCGCCCTCAGTGCACTTTGCGGAGCCGGTTGCGTTCCTCTTGCTTTTCCACGACCTGGGCGATCAGCTTGACCACGTTTGAGTCACCGGTCGCCTTGATGTGGCCGGTCTCGACCGCGCGGCGGTAGCTCTTCAGCGTCCCCTTCTCGGCCAGCTCGTTGAACTGGGGACGGTCGATTTCGACCAGGATCCGCTCGTCCTGGGCCAGTTCTTTCGAGATCTTCGGCCCGGGCAGCTCGACCCGGTAGAGCTGGATGTCGTGTTTGGCCCTCAGCTCGAGGCCGAAGACCAATTTGAGTTTTTGCAGAGCGGGGACTTCGGCCTGAAACCGCTCAACGGCAGTGCGGATCAGGTCCGAAGTCGAGGCCATCGCTAGGCGAGCCTCCGCCGGTTTGCGCGGGTCGCCATCAGATCTTGTGGCGCTGTAGGAGCTTCTTGCCGATAACCATGCGCTGGATCTCGCTCGTTCCCTCGCCGATCAGGAGCAGCGGCGCGTCGCGGTAGAGGCGCTCGATCTCGTACTCCTTCGAGTAGCCGTAGCCGCCGTGGATGCGAAAGCTTTCTTCGACGCAGAACTTGCCGGTCTCCGAGGCGAGGAGCTTGGCCATGCCTGCCTCGAGGTCGGAGCGCTCGCCGGCGTCCTTCATCCGCGCCGCTTTGCGGGTGACGAGGCGGGCGGCCTCGAGCTTGGTTGCCATGTCGGCGAGCTTGAACTGGATCGCCTGGTGCTTGGCGATCTCCTTGCCGAAGGTCTTCCGTTCCTGGCTGTAGCGGAGGGCCAGCTCCAAGGCGCGTTGGCCGATGCCGACACCGCGGGCGGCGACGTTGACGCGGCCAACCTCGAGCGCGTCCATCATCTGCACGAAGCCCTGGCCGACCCCGGCCTCCTCGCCGCCGAGCACGCGCTCGGGCGGGCACTTGTAGCCGTCGTAGACGAGCTCGGTCGACTCGACGCCCTTGTAGCCCATCTTCTTGATCTTGGGCGGGACGTTGAGGCCCTTGAAATCGCCCTCGCCGGTTTCCTTCCAGGCCTCCTTCTCGGTGATGAAGCAGGTCATCCCCTTGTAAGGCGGGTCGGCCTGGGTGTCGGTCTTCATCAGCACGAAGACGACGCTGGAGCCGAGGCCGTTGGTCACCCACATCTTCTGGCCGTTCAGCTCCCAGTTGCCGTCGTCGCCCTTCTTGGCGGTGGCCTTGATGCCCTGGACGTCGGAGCCGACCTCGGGCTCGGAGAGCGAGAAGGCGGCGCGGATCTCGCCGGTCGCCATCTTCGGCAGGAAGTACTCCTTCTGCTCGTCGGTGCCGAACTTCATCAGCAGGTAGGAGCCGATGAAGTGGGTGTTGACGACGCCGGAGATCGAGATCCAGCCGCGCGAGAGCTCTTCGACGATCATCGCGTAGGTCGTCAGGTCGAGCCCCATGCCGCCGTACTCCTCGGGGATCGTCACCCCGAAGAGGCCGAGCTCCTTCATCTGCTCGACGACGGGCTCCGGGAAGGAGTCCTCGTGGTCGTAGTGCTCGGCGTTGGGGATGATCTGCTCGTCGGCGAACTGGCGGACCATTTCGATGATCGCTTCCTGCTCGTCGGTCATTTCGCGGTAGGCGGCGGTGTCTACGGCCATGGCTCCTGCTCTGAAGTAGTTGACGGAGTTGACGGTCAGGGCGGCGACGCGGCTGCGGCGCCCTGGAGAGCCAAGGATATAGACGCGGGGTCGGCCCCGGGATCGATGGCGCGTAGCGGCGCCGCGACCTTGAGCAGCATCTCCTCGTACTCGCGCTCGGGATCGGAAGCGAGGACGATCGCCCCGCCGGCGCCGATCGTGGCGTGGCCGTCTGCGAGGACCATGGTGCGGATCGCGACCGCGAGGTCGGCGGCGCCGCCGAGGCCGAACCAACCGATCGCGCCGGAGTAGACGCCGCGGGCGGCGCCCTCGAGCCGGTCGAGGATCTCGGTCGTGCGGAGCTTCGGCGCGCCTGTCATCGAGCCGGGCGGGAAGCAGGCGCGGGCGGCGTCGGGGGCGGAAGCCCCGGGGCGGAGGCGACCGCAGACGGCGGAGACGAGCTGGTGGACGGTCTCGTAGGTCTCGACCTCCATCATCTGCGGGACCTCGACCGAGCCGACCTCGCAGACTTGGCCGAGGTCGTTGCGGAGGAGGTCGACGATCATCAGGTTCTCGGCCCGGTTCTTCTCGTCGGCGGCGAGGGCGGCGGCGAGGGCGGCGTCTTCGGCGGGGGTGGCGCCGCGACGGCTCGTGCCCTTGATCGGGCGAGCTTCGGCTTCGCCGTCGCGGCCGACACGGAGGAAGCGCTCGGGCGAGGAGCTGAGGACGGCGAGGTCGCCGAAGCGGAGGTAGGCGGAGAAAGGCGCGGGGTTGGCGTGGCGGAGAGCGCGGTAGAGGTCCAATGAATCGATGTGGGTCTCGATCCTCAACTGGTTCGTTAGGCAGATCTCATAGCTGTCGCCTTCGAGGAGGTGGTTGAGGGAGGTCTCCACGTCCTCTATGTACTGCTCGGGGGGACGGGAGAGCGCGAGCGTGCTGGGGAGAGAGTCGGGGGGGGGTGTAGAAAAAAAAAAAAAAAAAAAAAAAAAAAAAGGAAAAAAAACAAAACCCCGCGCAAGAGAAAACAAAAAAAAAATAAAA
>JBQCIB010000012.1:0-72814 GCA_051954115.1 Solirubrobacterales bacterium
TCCTCCCCGGCGACCGCGCCTCGATCTACCGGACCGCGGACGACGACCTCTACCTGGTGGGGACCTCCGAGGTGCCCCTCGCCGCGCTCCACGCGGAGGAGATCCTGGACGAGGCGGAGCTCCCGCTGCGCTACGTGGGGATCTCCACCTGCTTCCGCCGGGAGGCGGGTGCGGGCGGGCGGGACACCCGCGGGATCTTCCGCGTCCACCAGTTCGACAAGGTCGAGATGTTCTCGTTCGTCGAGCCGGGCGCCTCGCAGGACGAGCACGAGCGCCTGCTGGCGATCGAGGAGCGGATTCTCACCGAGCTGGAGATCCCCTACCGCGTCGTCAACGTCGCCGTCGGCGACCTCGGCGCGCCGGCCGCGAAGAAGTACGACTGCGAGGCGTGGATCCCGAGTCAGGGCCGCTACCGCGAGCTCACCTCCTGCTCGAACACGACCGACTACCAGGCCCGTCGCCTCGGCGCCCGCTACCGCCCGGAGGAGGGCGCTTCGCCGCAGGTGGTCCACACTCTCAACGGCACGGCCTGCGCGGTCGGGCGCACGATCATCGCCCTGATCGAGAACCGGCAGGAGAGCGACGGCAGTTTCACGCTACCCAATTCTTTGCATCGGTACGGAGCGCCTGACAGAATCGCGGCGAAATGAGCAGCAGCACGGAGCGACGGCCGTGATGAACACGGGCGTGCGGGAAGCGAAACGGGTCGTCCTCTGCGACGACCACGAGATCGTTCGCGATGCGATCAAAGTGCGCATGGCCAACTCGAGCGTGGTCGAGATCGTCGGCGAGGCGAGCAATGGC
Source organism: Solirubrobacterales bacterium (assembly GCA_051954115.1). Lineage (GTDB taxonomy): Bacteria > Actinomycetota > Thermoleophilia > Solirubrobacterales > 70-9 > VAYN01. Next base: position 805 of record JBQCIB010000012.1, read on the forward strand.
CGCGACGTCGTCAACGTCGTCAAAGAACTGGAACCGGACGTCCTCATCATCGACGTCGAGATGCCGAAACGCGACGGCATCGAGGCGACGAGGGAGGTGCTCAAAGCCCGGCCGCGGACGAAAGTCATCATCTTCACCGCCCACGCCCAGCCGGACCTGCTGGCGCTGGCGCTGCGCGCCGGTGCGTCCGGCTACGTGCTGAAGTCGGCGCCGGCCGAGGACATCGCCAAGGCGGTCAAAGCGGTGACCGGCGGCGGCACCTTCCTCGGCGGCGACTTCGCCGGGGGCAAGCCCTCCGAGGTCGAGAAACTGCTCGACCTCTCGCCGCGCGAGCGCCAGATCCTCGAGCTGCTGGCCGAGGGGCTGCGGGTGAAAGAAATCGCGGAGCGGCTGCAGCTGAGCCCGGCGACCGTGCACACCCACGTGCGCAACGCGATCGCCAAGCTCGAGGTCGACACCCGCACCGAGGCGGTCGCCCTGGCGGTGCGGTTCAGCTACCTGGGCGCCGGCGGCGGCGCTCTCTGATCAGGCGCGCGTCCTCCGCTTCGCGTCCGGGCGCGCTAGTACCTAATCCTTTTTCTCCAGCGTCAGCGCGCAGCCGTTGATGCAGTAGCGCTTGCCGCCGCGGTCGGCGGGGCCGTCGTCGAAGACGTGGCCGAGGTGGGCGTCGCAGTGCTTGCAGACGACCTCGGTGCGCCGCATGAAGAGGCTGTTGTCCGGCCGCAGTTCGACGTGCTCGAGGTTGGCGGGCTCGGTGAAGCTGGGCCAGCCGGTCCCGGAGTCGAACTTGGTGTCGGAGGAGAAGAGCTCGGTGCCGCAGCAGACGCAGCGGTACGTCCCCTCCGCCTTCTCGTCCCAGTAGGGACCGGTGAAGGCTCGCTCGGTGCCGGCCTTGCGGGTGACCTCGAACTGCTCGGGGGTGAGCTGCTCGCGCCACTCCTGCTCGCTTTTCTGAACTTTCGTCGCCATCTTTCTCCTTTCTCTTGTCAAAGAGGTTACGCCGCGGGTATTACGAGCCTGTGACGCGCACGAGCCTGTGACGCGCCGAGGTTCGGCAGCTGCAACTGCCGATCAGCCCTTCCGGCTTTTTGCACACCAGGGTGGGTCAAAAGTCGGAAGCGGTTCGCGCGCCTAGGATGCGCGCGTGCTCGATGCCTTCTACGAACGCGACGGCGACCTCTTCCGCGCTACCGAGCTGACGCGGGGCCCGTGGGACCCGGGGGCGCAGCATGCGGGGCCGCCGGCGGCGCTGCTCGGTTACGCGCTGGAGGGGTTGCCGGACGCCGAGCAGTTCCAGGTCGGGCGAGTCACCTTCGAGATCCTGCGCTCGGTGCCGATCGCGCCGGTGCGGGTGCAGGCGCGGGTGGCGCGGCCGGGGCGGCGGGTGCAGATGCTGGAGGCGGAGCTGAGCGACGTCGAGGGGGAGGTGCTGATGCGGGCGCGCGCCTGGCGGATCCGCACCGCCGAGGTCGAGATCCCCGCCGAGGCCCTGGTTCCCATCCAGCCGCCCTCGCCTCCCGAGGAGGGAACCGTCTCCGAGTTCTTCCCGACCGACCAGGAGCACGGGTACCACACGGCGATGGAGTTGCGGTTCATCGCCGGGAGCTTCACCGAGTCGGGGCCCGCGACCGTCTGGCTGCGGATGCGCCAGCCGCTGGTGGCGGGCGAGGAGCCGACGCCGCTGCAGCGCACCCTCGTCGTCGCCGACGTCGGCAACGGCGTCAGCGCCAGCCTCGACTTCCGCCGCTTCCTCTTCATCAACGTCGACCTGACCGTGCAGCTGGAGCGAATGCCGGTGGGGGAGTGGGTCGGTATCGAGGCGGTGACGCTGCCGCAGCCGAACGGGATCGGCACCGCCGAGTCGGTGCTGTTCGACCAGCGGGGCCGGATCGGCCGCGGGCTGCAGACGCTGCTGATCAGCGAGCGGTAGGTATCGGCTGGCGCTCGCGGCGCAGCGTCGTCGCGATCAAGAGCGCCGAGGAGACGGCGATCGCGGCGGCGAGCAGGAAGGCGCCCTCGTAGCTGGTGAGCGCAGCGGCGAGGCCCGCAAGCGGCGCGCCGAGCCCGACCCCGGCGTCGAAGAAGGCGGTATAGGTGCCCATTACCGCGCCCCGGGCCGCCTCGGAGACGCGGCCGACGGCGATCAGCATCAGCGAGGGGTTGAGCAGGGAGAAGCCGCCGCCCATCGCCATGGCCCCGACCATCGCCAGCACGAGGCTGTGGGAGAGCGCGATCAGCAGCAGGCCGCCGGCCTCGATCAGGACGGCGCCGATCGCGACCGGCGCCGGGCCGTAGCGGTCCGGGAGGTGGCCGGCGACCAGTCGCGCCAGCACGATCATCGCCGCGAAGGCGGCGAAGACGGTGGCGCCGTTGCCGATGCCGCGCGATTCGAGCAGGAGGACGATGAAGGCGGCGAGGGTCGCGTAGCCGGCCGAGGCGAGCGCGACGGCAAGGCCCGGGCGCACCGCCTCCGGCGCGATCAGCGGGTGCGGCTCGGCGTGCGAGCGGGGCTGGAAGGGATCGGGAACGCGCACCGCGATCGCCGCTCCCACGAGGGGAAGAACGGCGGCGCAGATCCAGACGGTGTCGTAGCCGGAGCCGTTCAGCAGTAGCTCGCCCAGCAGCGGCCCGACGCTGAGGCCGCCCCAGACCGCGAGCCCGTAGAGACCGAGGATGCGCCCGCGCCGCTCCAGCGGCGCCATGTCGACGATCCAGGCCGAGCCGGCGGTGTAGAGGGCGCCCTCGCCGGCGCCGAGGACGAGGCGGGCGAGGATCAGGCCGGGGATACCGAGGTGGGGCAGGTAGAGCAGGCCGCTGAGCGAGACCAGCAGCGCCCCGAGCACGACGGTCGGCCGCCGCCCCCGCGTATCGGCGAGGCGCCCGGCGACCGGCCGCAGCAGCAGTCCGGTCACCGCGTAGGAGCCGATCACCACCCCGACCGCGAGGTCGGTGGAGTGGAGCGGGCCGTGCACGTAGCGGGGCAGGACCGGCAGCACCGAGCCGACCGCGATCAGGCCGAGGAAGGTGACGGCGAAGATCCCCGCGAAGCTGAGCCCCGGCCGCCGGTGCCCGGTCGCGGCCCTCCTCTCGGCGGTCGCCTCTGCTTCGTCGGTGCTCACCGCAGCAGGCCCGCGAGGTCCTCGAGCACGTGGTCGGGCGCCGGATCGGCCGCTTCCGCTTCCTCGCGCGAGGTGGTGCCGCTGAGGACGAGGACAGTCTCGAGGCCGGCAGCGCGACCGCCGTCGACGTCGGAGGTGATGCGGTCGCCGACCATCGCCAGCCGCCCATTCGCCTGTTCCTTTTGGTCGCTGTGCGACCCGAAGGAACAGGCGAGCGCCTCCTTTGCCATCTCGAACAGGTGCCGCTCCGGCTTGCCGGCGATCGTCGCCTCCTTCCCGGAAGCGACTTCGACCGCGGCCAGGACCGCGCCGGTCCCCGGCAGCTCGCCGCCGGGGAAGGGCATCGTCGGGTCGTGGCTGGTGGCGAAGAGCTGCGCTCCGCGGTCGAGCGCGAACTTCGCCGTCTTCAGCTCTTCGTAGTCGAAGCCGCGGTGGCCCGAGACGACGACCACGTCCGCCTCCCAGGCCTCTTCGCCTTCGAGCAGCCGCGCTCCCGTCGCCGCAACCATTTCCTTCAGCGGCGCGTCGCCGAGCACGAAGGCGCTGCCGCCCTCGCCGGCCGCTTCGCTCGCCAGCCGCGCCACCACCATCCCGGCGGTGACGACCTGCTCCGGCCCGACCTCGACCCCCAGCCCCTGCAGCCGCTCCGCGTATGCCTCGGGCAGCCGTCCCGGGTTGTTGGTGACGAAGACGATCCGCTTGCCCGCCGCGAGCAGCTCCCGCAGCGTCTCTACCGACCCCGGTACCGGCTCGCGGCCGATCCAGACCACCCCGTCGAGGTCGATCAGGAGTCCGTCGAAACGGTCGGCGAGGGGCACGGGCGCAGGCTATTGACCGGCTCGATACCGTGCGGGTCAGTGAGCGCCAACGGACCAGTCGTGGTCGCCACCGACCTCCACCGCCGCTACGGGGAGGGCGACGCCGCCGTGGACGCCCTCGACGGCGTCACCACCGGCTTCGAGCGCGACCGCTTCACCGCGATCATGGGCCCCTCGGGCTCGGGCAAGTCGACGCTGATGCACATCCTCGCCGGCCTCGACAAGCCGACCTCGGGCACGGTCGAGCTCGACGGCGTCGACATCACCAAGCTCGACGACGCGGCGCTGACCAAGCTGCGCCGTGACAAGCTCGGCTTCGTCTTCCAGTTCTTCAACCTGCTGCCGGTCCTGACCGCGGAGGAGAACCTGGTGCTGCCGCTCTCGATCGCCGGCCGCAAGCCCGACCAGCAGTGGGTCGACACGCTGATCCGCACCGTCGGCCTCGAGGACCGCCGCAGCCACCGGCCTGCAGAGCTCTCCGGCGGCCAGCAGCAGCGAGTCGCCGTTGCCCGCGCGCTGGTCACCAAGCCGGCGGTCGTCTTCGCCGACGAGCCGACCGGCAACCTCGACTCGAAAGCGAGCGAGGACGTGCTCCAGCTGCTGCGCCAGGCGGTCGACGAGTTCGGGCAGACGGTGGTGATGGTCACCCACGACCCGGTCGCCGCCGCCCACGCCGACCGCCTGATCACCCTGCAGGACGGGAAGATCGCAGGCGACGCCGCCCCCGGCTCGGCGGACGAAGTCATCGAGCTGCAGAAGCGGCTTGACTAGCCTCGCCCTCAAGAGCCTCTGGGCTCGGAAGGTGCGAGCCCTGACGACGATCTTCGCCGTCGTCCTCGGCGTCGCCTTCGTCGCCGGCTCCTACGTCCTCACCGACACGATCTTCGCCGCCTTCGACGAAATCTTCAGCGAGTCGCTGAGCGGGACCAGCGTCGTCATCACCGCCGAGAACCCGGTCAAGCAGGAAAACGGCGAAACGCCGACGATCAGCGCCTCGCTGCTGCCGACCGTGGAGAAGACGCGGGGGGTGAAGCTGGCCGCCGGCGCGATCTTCACCCCGGGCGGGTTCTTCAACGCCAAGGGCGAAAAGATCGGCAACAAATTCGCGCCGAAGTTCATCTCCTCGACGCTGCCGGACGGGCTGGAGTCGCTCAACTACCTCGAAGGGCACCAGCCCCGTGGCCCGCGCGAAGCCTCGATCGACAAGGCGGCGGCCGAAAACAGCGACCTGAAGATGGGAGAGACGATCGAGCTGATCGGCCAGGGCGCGGCCGAGAAGTTCCACCTCGTCGGCTTCACCAAGCTCGGCAGCGCCTCCTTCGGCGGCGCCAGCATCGCCCAGGTGACGCTGCCGGTCGCCCAGCGCCTCACCCACAAGCGCGGCCGCCTCGACCAGATCTCGGTCGCCGCCGTCGACGGCGTCTCCGCGGAGGTGCTGAAACGGCGGATCGCCAAAGAGATGCCCGCCGGCGTGCGGGTCGAGACCGCGAAGGAAAAATCCGACCGCGCCTCCGAAGAAATCCGCGAAAGCCTCAGCTTCCTGCAGACCTTCCTCCTCGTCTTCGGCTTCATCGCCGTCTTCGTCGGTTCCTTCCTGATCTTCAACACCTTCTCGATCACCGTCGCCCAGCGGGTCAGCGAATTCGGGATGCTGCGGACGCTGGGGGCCTCGCGACGCCAGATCCTCAGCTCGGTGATGGTCGAAGCGGGCGCGATCGGGCTGCTCGGGGCGCTGCTCGGAATCGCCGGCGGCTTCGTGATCGCGGCGGCGATCGAGGCTCTCTTCAAGGCCTTCGGGATCGACCTGCCGACGACCAGCCTGCAGCTGCATTCGCGAACGGTGATCGTCGCCTTGGTCGTCGGGCTCCTCGTCACCCTCGTTGCCTCCCTGGTGCCGGCGCTGCGCTCGACCCGGGTGCCGCCGATCGCCGCTCTGCACGCCTTCAGCCCGACGCCGACCCGACGCCGCCGCCTCGCCTACCTGGCGCTCTCGATCCTGCTCGGCGTCGCCGGGATCGCGATGGTCCTGATCGGGCTGCTGGGGAGCGGCGACGCCGGTGCCCGCGCCGGCCTGATGGGCGGCGGCGCCGTCGTGGTCGTCTTCGCGGTCTCGATCTTCAGCCCGCGGCTGGTGCCGCCGCTGGCGACCGTCGCCGGCTGGCCGCTGGAGCGCCTGAGGCGGCTGACCGGCCGTCTCGCGCGAGAGAACGCGCAGCGCAACCCCAGCCGTACCGCGATCACCGCGGCGGCGCTGATGATCGGCCTGGCCCTGGTCGCCTTCGTCACCGTCTTCGCCGCGGGCCTCAAGAGCACGGTCGCCCAGGTCGTCGACGAAAACTTCGCCGGCGGCCTGGTGATCCAGAACAGCGACGGCTTCTCGCCGATCCCCAACGGCGCAGCGAAGGCGGCGCGCAAAGTGCCGGGGGTGGAGTTGGTGGCGACGATCCGCGGCGCCCAGGCGAAGGTGGTCGAAAACGGGACGCCGGGCGGCACCGTCCAGGTCAACGCGCCGACCCGGGACATCGGCGAGGCGCTGAACATCGAATGGACGAAGGGCGGGCCGAGCGCGCTGCGCAACCTCAGCGACGGCGAGGCGATCGTCTCCGACGACTTCGCCAGCTCCCACGATCTCTCCCTCGGCGACGGCTTCCAGCTGCTGACCCAGACCCGGGCGCGGCCGCGCTTCCGCGTCGTCGGCGAGTTCGAATCGAAGATCGGCGTGCTCGGCAGCGTTCTCGTCACCCAGGGCGTGATGGCGCGCGAGTTCGCCCAGACCCAGGACCTCTTCGACTTCGTCAAGGTCGAAGAAGGGGCGGACGAAGCGAAAGTCCAGGCGCTGCTGACCAAAGGCTCCGAAGCGCTCTTCCCGGTCACCGAAGTGCTGAACCAGGGGGAACTGAAGGAAGAGCGCGAAAAGCAGATCGACGGCCTGGTCAAACTCGTCTACGCGCTGCTGGCTTTCGCGATCCTGATCTCGCTGTTCGGGATCGGCAACACCCTGGCGCTCTCGATCCACGAACGCACGCGCGAGCTGGGGATGCTGCGGGCGATCGGGATGTCGCGGCGCCAGGTGCGGACGATGATCCGTTACGAGGCGGTGATCACGGCGCTGATCGGGGCGATCCTCGGGATGGCCCTGGGGATCGTCTTCGCCACCCTGATCGCGCAGCCGCTGAAGGCGGAAGGCTTCACGCTGTCCTACCCGGTCGGCTCGCTCGTCCTGCTGCTCGTCTTCGCCGCGGCGATCGGCGTGCTGGCGGCGATCCTGCCGGCGCGGCGGGCGTCGCGCCTCGACGTTCTGCAATCCCTGCAGTACGAGTAATTAGCTCAGCCCTGTACGGCGAGTCCCATCCGGAGCGCACCCGCCGCTTCGAGCATCGCCTGGCGCGCCGACGGGCAGACCGCGGTCAGGTTGGCGAAGGTGTGGACGAGGCCGGGATGGCGGCGCAGGGCGACGCGCACTCCCCCCTCGCGCAGCCGCTGGGCGAAGGCTTCGCCCTCGTCGCGCAGCGGGTCAAAGCCGGCGACGGCGACGTAGGCGGGCGGGAGGCCGGAGAGGGCCGGGGCGTTCAGCAGGGCGACGCGCGGGTCTTCGCGATCGACGCTTGGCGGCAGGTAGCGCTCCTCGAACCAGTCCATGTCGCCGCGGGTGAGCATGAAGCCCTCGGCGAAGGTGCGGCGCGAGACGGCCACGCCGGCGGTTTCGGTGACCGGGTAAATCAGCAGCTGCATGGTGGGGGAAGGGGTGCCCGCCTGGCGCGCCATCAGGCAGACGGCGGCAGCGAGGTTGGCCCCGGCGCTGTCGCCGCCGACCGCGATCCGGCTCGGGTCGACGCCCAGCTGCCCAGCGTTGGCGACGGCCCATTCGTAGGCGGCGAGGGCGTCTTCAGCAGCGGCTGGGAACGGGTGCTCGGGCGCGAGCCGGTAGTCGACCGAGAGGGCCTTCGCCCCGGAGTTGGCGGCGAGGAAGCGGCAGGGGTCGTCGTGGGTGTCGAGGCCGCCGATCACCCAGCCGCCGCCGTGGTAGTAGACGAGCAGGGGCGGCGGGTCCTGCGCGGGCCCCGCCGGTCCCTTGCGCGGCGGCGTGTAGAGGCGGGCGGCGACGGTCTCGGCGGGTCCAGGCAGCTCGATCCCCTCGACCCGCTCCATCGGGATCGGCGGTCGGTGGGCAACGATCCGCGCCTCCCTCAACCGTTCCGCCCGCGTCTCCTCGACGTCTTTACCCTCGCTGAGGCTCTCGCTTCCGACCAGCCGATCGAGCCACAGCAGCGCATGGATGTCCTCCGCCAGCCGCTGCCCATCGATCACCGGCGGCGTCCCGAACAGCAGCCGCTGCACTCGCGGCGGCAAGCCACAGACGAACTTGACGACATGGTGCTCGACGGCGGGCGGCAGGCGCGGCAGATTGGCCATTTGCGCTGGAGGCTATGCGAGGAGAGGAATTCCGAGTGAAGTTTTCTTCGGCCCGGGTTCGCCCAAGTGTGTCCGAGCATCCAGCGCAGGACACACTCGGGCGCCCAGCGGCCCCGAAGTACGAAAGTCACACATCCGCGCGTAAGTACAGGAGTAGGTTGCAGTTATGGAGGCGGCCACCAGAGCGGCGGCGTCGGTCAACGGGCACGGCCCGAGCCTGATCAAGGGCTTGCCGCCGGGACCGCGGATGGGCCGGGTGCCGCAGACCGCGATCTGGTCGCGCAAAGCGCAGTGGCTGCTCGAGCAGAGTCGCGCCCGCTTCGGCCCCATGTTCACCCTGAAGATCGCCTACGAGGGCGACTGGGTGGTGATCTCCGACCCGGAGCTCATCAAGCAGGTCTTCACCGGCGACCCGCGCGTCTTCCACGCCGGCGAGGGCAACCAGATCCTGCGCCCGATCCTCGGCGAGAACTCGGTCCTCGTCCTCGACGAGAAGAAGCACATCGCCCAGCGCAAGCTGCTGCTGCCGCCCTTCCACGGCGAGCGGATGCAGGCCTACGGGGAGAAGATGGCCGAGATCGCTGCCCGCGAGATCGAGAGCTGGCCGACCGGCGTCCCCTACAAGCTGCGGCCGCGGATGCAGGCGATCACGCTGGAGATCGTGATCGAGACCGTCTTCGGCGTCCACGGCGGCGAGCGGATGGGGCCGCTGCGCGACGCCCTGCGCGACTTCCTCGACCTCACCACCAACCCGCGCGTGCTGCTGCCGATCCTGCTGATCGGCCCCGATCGGGTCAACGGCATCCCCGCCTTCCGGCGGCGCACCGAACGGGTGGACCAGCTGCTGGCGCAGGAGATCGCCGAGCGGCGTGCCGCCGAGGACCTTGCCGAGCGCGACGACGTGCTCTCGATGCTGGTCGCCGCCCGCCACGAGGACGGCAGCCCGATGAGCGACGCCGAGATCCGCGACGAGCTCCTCACCCTCCTCGTCGCCGGCCATGAGACGACCGCGACCGCGCTGTCCTGGGCGATGGAGCGGCTGACCCGCCACCCCGAGAAGCTGGAGCGGCTGCGGGCCGAGGTCGAGGCGGGAGAGGACGCCTACCTGACGGCGACGATCCAGGAGACGTTGCGGCTGCGGCCGGTGATCGTCATCGTCATCCGCCGCCTGACCGAGCCGGTCGAGCTGGGCGGCTACGAGCTGCCCGCCGGCGCCCGCGTCGTCCCCAGCATCCACCTGATCCACCGCGACCCGCAGATCTATCCCGAACCCGAGCGGTTCCTGCCCGAGCGCTTCCTCGACAACCCGCCCGGCACCTACAGCTGGATCCCCTTCGGCGGCGGCGTCCGCCGTTGCCTCGGCGCCGCCTTCGCCCAGTTCGAGATGTCGGTGGTCCTCCGCGAGCTGGTCCGCCGCCGCCAGATCCAGCCGGCGACCCCGAAGCCCGAGCGCCCCTTCCGCCGCGCCATCACCGAGACGCCCCGCCACGACGCAACCGTCGTCCTCTCCTAACGCCGACGAAAACCGGATACCAGGCCGTTTTCGTCCCGCAGGCGGGGGGTATGGGTCTCCGCGATGAAGCCCGGCAATCGCGAGACGATCCCGACGATCTCCGAAGTGGTGCGTGAGGCGGCGGCGATCGTCGACCCCGATGGCGCCGACGACGCGATCACCGCTTTCTTCGAGAGCTTCGAGGACGACGACCGGCCGACCACGGCAACCGAGGACCTGCGGGGAGTGCTGTTCAGCACCGTTGAGGGCATCGACCCCGAAGGCGACGATCCGGCCGCCCTCGCTGCCGCTGCGGCCGCCTTCTGGCTCGCGACCAACCCCAGCCAGGCCGACAACGGCGATCACGTGCTCCGCGAGGGGACCCGCCTCGCCTTCCGGGGCGACCCGCCCGAGCAGCTGAGCGAGTGGCTGTCGGCCCGCGGCGTCGAGCTCTGAAAGCGATTAGCTCTTAGGAGGTTGAGACCTAAGCATCCGGTTGCTCAGGCGTGTTTGGTGCTCGGCGCATCCGACTTTGGGCACAGCGGAGTGTGTACAAAGTCGGATGCGCCTTCAAACGGCTGGTCTCAGGGACGCAAGGCGACCTCCTGGGCAACTGGATACCCATGGTCGAGGAATATGAGGAAGGCGAGACAAAGCTCGCCTTCCCTAATCGAACCGGCTAAGGCCGCTCGCGGCGCACACCTTTAAACGGCTTGCCATCGACCTTCTGGTCCATGAACCGACCGGTCCCGGTGTCGCGCTTGACCCAATTCCCGTTAGGGGCTTGGGTCTGCGAGCGATCCCGGACGGCGCCGCGGCGGTGGTTATCACCGGTGGGGGGATTAGTTGCCATCTGGCTCCCCCTTTCTCTCGCTGCGATCAAGCAATGGCGTATGCCATTGCAGGCAGCAGGTATTTGAAATCACCAAGCCCAAGATCCTTACCTCCAGATCAGCCGCAGCCGGTGTTGTTGCCGCACTGGCTGCACGTGTAGCAGGACCCCGTCCGCTGCATCATGCCGCCGCACTGCTCGCAGGCCGGGCCGAGGTCGAGGCCCTGCATCTTCGCCGGCCGCACCGGGGGCGTTTCGGTCATCGCCGCGGTGGGCGGGACCGCGGCGCCGTTGCCGTTGCCGCCGTTCGAGTGGCCGTTGCCGTTGGCCGGGCCGGCGGTGTCGGTGGCAATGCCGAGGCCGAGCTGCTCGGTGTCCTTCTTGGCCCTGACCTCGTCGGTCAGGATCCCCAGTTCCTCGAGCACTTCGGTGTCCTCGATGAAGCGGCTGCCGAGCCAGCGCATGATGTAGTCGGGCATCGATTTGGCGAAGGGGATCTCCGGGTTGCCGGTGATGCCCTCCGGCTCGAAGCGCATGTAGCTGAACTTGCGCACGAAGGTCTCCAGCGGCACCCCGTACTGGAGGCCGAGCGAGATCGCCGTCGCGAAGGCGTTCAGCAGCCCGCGCATCGTCGAGCCCTCCTTGCCGATGTCGGTGAGGAAGATCTCGCCGACCGTCCCGTCCTCGTATTTGCCGGCGGTGATGTAGCCCTCGTGGCCGCCGATCGAGAACTTGTGGGTGATCGATTCGCGCTCGCGCGGCATCTTCTTGCGAACCGGCTGGGCCATCTCGACTTCGGCCTCGGCCTCCTTTTCCTCCTGCGCGTCGGTTCGCAGCGCCTGCGCCGTCTTCGAGCCGTCGCGGTAGATCGCCAGCGCCTTCAGCCCGCCCTTCCAGCCGCGGGTGTAGGCGTCGGCGATGTCCTCGACCGTGGCTGACTGCGGCATGTTCACGGTCTTCGAGATCGCCCCCGAGAGGAAGGGCTGGGTCGCCGCCATCATGTCGATGTGGCCGGTGTGGGAGATCGCCCGCTCGCCGACCGCGACGTCGAAGACCGGCAGGTGCTCCTCCTTCAGGCCCGGCGCGCCGACGATCGTGCCCTTGTCGGTGATGTGGGCGTCGATCTGGTCGATCTCGGCCTCCGAGTAGCCGAGCGTCTGCAGGGCCAGCGGCACCGAGCGGTTCGTGATCGTCATCTGCCCGCCGCCGACCAGCTCCTTGTACTTGACCAGGGAGAAGTCGGGCTCGATCCCGGTCGTGTCGCAGTCCATCAGGAAGCTGATCGTCCCGGTCGGGGCCAGCACCGTCGCCTGCGCGTTGCGGTAGCCGTGCTCGTCGCCGAGCTCGACCGCTTCGTCCCAGCTCCGCTGCGCGGCCTCGAGCAGGTCGCCCTTGATCCCGGTCGCGTCGACCTCGTAGGCGGCGTCGCGGTGCATCCGCATGACGCCGTTGTGTGGCTCGCGATTGCGCTCGTACTCGTCGTAGGGGCCGGTCGCCCCGGCGGCGATCAGCGCCGACTGACGGTAGGCGCGGCCGGTCATCAGCGCCGTGATCGCGGCGGCGACGTTGCGGCCCTCGTCGGAGTCGTAGGGGAGGCCGTCGGACATCAGCAGGGCGCCGAGGTTGGCGTAGCCGAGGCCGAGCTGGCGGAAGCGGCGGGCGTTCTCGCCGATCTCCTCGGTCGGGTAGCTCGACGGCCCGACGATGATCTCCTGCGCGAGGAAGACGACGTCGACGGTGTGCTCGAAGTCGGCGACGTCGAAGCTGCCGTCCTCGCGGCGGAATTTCATCAGGTTGATCGAGGCGAGGTTGCAGGCCGAGTTATCGACGTGCATGTACTCGCTGCAGGGGTTGGAGGCGTTGATCCGACCCGACTCGGGGCAGGTGTGCCAGCGGTTGATCGTGGTGTCGTACTGGACGCCCGGGTCGGCGCAGCGCCAGGCCGCGTCGGCGATCTGGTTCATCAGCTCGCGCGCGTCGACGGTTTTCACCGACTCGCCGCTGGTGCGGGCGGTCAGGTGCCAGTCCTCGCCGCCCTCGACCGCCTCCATGAACTCGTCGGTGACCCGGACCGAGTTGTTGGCGTTCTGGTACTGGATCGAGGTGAAGCCCTCGCCGTCGATCGACATGTCGAAGCCGGCGTCGCGCAGGGCCGCGGCCTTCTCCTCCTCTTTGGCCTTGCACCAGATGAAGTCCTCGACGTCCGGGTGGTCGACGTCGAGGACGACCATCTTCGCCGCCCGTCGCGTCTTGCCGCCCGACTTGATCGTCCCCGCCCAGGCGTCGGCGCCGCGCATGAAGCTGACCGGGCCGGAGGCGAGGCCGCCCTTGGAGAGGTGCTCGACCGAGCCGCGGATGTTGGAGAGGTTGATGCCCGAGCCACTGCCGCCGCGGAAGATCATCCCCTCTTTGGTGTTCCACTCGAGGATCGACTCCATCGTGTCCTCGACGCTCAAGATGAAGCAGGCCGAGCACTGCGGGTGCTCCTCGAAGCCGACGTTGAACCAGACCGGCGAGTTGAAGGCCGCCTTCTGGTTGAGCAGGATCGCGGTCAGCTCCATCTCGAAGGCGTCGGCGTCCTCCTCGGAGGCGAAGTAGCCCAGCTCGCGCCCCCAGTTGGAGATCGTCCCGGCGACGCGGCCGATCATCTGTTTGACCGAGCTCTCGCGCTCGGGGCTGCCGAGCTTGCCGCGGAAGTACTTCTGGGCGACGATGTTGGTCGCGTTCTGGCTCCAGCTCTTCGGGAACTCGACCCCCCGCTGCTCGAAGGCCGGGCTCTCCGGGTTGCCGATCACCGCATCGCGGATCTCCCACTCGATCTGGTCGAAAGGATGCACGCCGGGGACCGAAAACCTGCGTTCGATCGAGAGGCCCTGCAGACCGTTCTTGGGACTGGCAACGGCGGTCTTAGACATCGAAAATCTCCTCTCGGGCGGGCTTTCAGCGGTAACTACGCAGGATCGCTAATCGGCCGGTCGGAAAAAGTGTGGAAAGGCGCAATTAGGAGGTTCCGAAAGCCTCGGTTCTCTCTGCATATTGTGGCAACTCCCCAAACTCGGCCAAAGTAGTTCCGCCAACTTTTCGCGTGTGCCGGCGCTCGCGACGGGGTACGCTCCCTACATGGAGGATCTGCGCAGGGGCGCGGAACGGATGGGAGAGCGGGCCACTGCGGCTCGGGATGAGATGGCCGATCGCGCTACGGCCGCGAAAGAGGCGATGGGCGAGCGAGCCGCCGCGGCCAAAGAGGCGATGGGGGAGCGCGCGAGCGCGGCCAAAGGGGTCGTCGAAGAGCGCGCGACTGCTGCCAAAGAGGCGACCGCCGAGGCGATCGCCCTGGTCAAGCCAAAGCTGCGAGGCGTCTCCCACCAGTGGGCCTTCTTCGCCTCGCTCGTGCTCGGCGCGGCGCTGATCCTCTTCGCGAAGACGCCGAAGGCGACGCTGGCGGTCGGCATCTACGCGGTCAGCCTCTCCGCCCTCTTCGGCACCAGCGCCCTCTACCACCGCGTCAACTGGACCCGGCCGCACGTGCGCCAGTGGATGCGGCGGCTGGACCACTCGATGATCTTCTTCCTCATCGCCGGCACCTACACCCCGTTCGCGCTGCTGGTCCTGCACGGCACCCTGGCGATGGCGATCCTCGCGGTCGTCTGGGTTGGCGCCGTCGCCGGCGCGATCGTCGAGATGATCTGGATCGACCACCCGAAATGGGCCTCGGCGCTGATCTACGTCTCGCTCGGCTGGGTCGCCGTCGCCGCCTTCCCCGAACTGTGGACGACGATGGGCGTCGCCGGGACCCTCTTAGTCGCCGTCGGCGGCCTCCTCTACACCGCCGGTGCCGTCGTCTACGCGACCCAGCGCCCGAACCCCAACCCCGCGGTCTTCGGCTACCACGAGGTCTTCCACCTCTTCGTCATCGCCGCCGCGATCGCCCAGTACTCGGCGGTGGCGTTCTTCGCTCTGCCCAAGGGCTGAGCAGTCGTTCCTCCACGGCATCCGCGGCGGCCTCGGGGCCGCCCGCCTCGGCGAAGGCCCTGGCCATCCGTTCAGCGCCGGGACGGCAGCCGATCGCCTCGCGGACCTTCGCCCGCAGCCGTTCCGGCTCGAGGCGCCGGGCGGGGAGCCGCGTGCCGGCGCCTGCGACCTCGACCCGCCGCGCGACCTCCGGCTGGTCGCGCCCGAAGGGCACCGCGCAGACCGGGACCCCCAGCGCCAGCGCCTTCTGCGTCGCCCCCATGCCGCCGTGGGTGATCGCGCAGGCGCAGCGGGCGAGGATCGGCGAATGAGGAGCGAAGGGCAGGATGGTCGCTCCGTCCGCGGCGGCACCCGTCGCCCGCGAGGGGACGGTGGCGACGACGTGCAGGGGCTCTCCCTCCAACGCTTCCAGCGCCACTTCCACCAGTCGGTCGTCGTCCTGGAACTCGGTTGACGTGGTGACGAGGACGAGCGGCTCCTCGACAGCCGCAAGCTCCGGTGGCAGCTCCCCCTCAGGCTCCCAGCTGCACGGCCCGACCATGACCACGCTCTCCGGCCAGTCGGGCCGCGGGTACTCGAACGGCTCGGCGCTCATGTAGAGGTCCAGCGGCGCCCGTGCGAAGAGCTCAGTCGCATTCCCCAGGGAGGGGAGGCCGAGCTCCGACCTCACCTGCGCCAGCGGCCTGCCCACGAGCCGGTCGAATCCGGCCCTGCCGATCCTTTCGACGAGGAAATCGCGCAGCCTTCCCGCGGGCCCGTGCACGGGCCGCAGACCTGGACCGACGGGGGGTCCGGTCCGCGAAGGCAGCGGCAGCGGAAACGGGCAGTAGGCCGCCCATGGGCCGCCCCAGGCTTCGGCGGCGCTCAGCGCCCCCCAGGCGAGCAGGTCGACGATCACCGCGTCCGGCTGCACCTCCTCGATCGCGGCGAGGAGGTCGCGGGCGTCGTGCGGCGCCCGCTCGCAGGCGACCTCGACGCTCCTCCTCAGCCTCCCGGCTCGCGTGCACGCGCGCCGGTCGTCCATCTGCAGGGCTTCGACCTCCGGCGCGATCGCCGTCGCGTCGAGACCGCGCCGTCGCATCGTCTCCACCTCGCTCGACAAGGTGCGCAGCGCTATCCGGTGACCGCGCTCGCGCAGCTCATCGAGGACCGGGACCAGTGGGTAGAGCTCGCCGCGGGCGGGGGCCGTATAGGCGAGCACGAGGCTCATGAGGGAGCGGTCAGCGGCTCGAGCAGCTCCCGCAGCGCCAGCTCCGCCTGCCGCCGGCTCAACCCCCGGTCGAGGCGCAGGAGCTTCCAGGTGTAGATGTTGGTGAGCGCCACGAGCTGAGCGGTCCGACGCTTCCGCTCTGCCCCCCGGAGACCTTTGAGGGTGGGCGCAAATGCCTGCTTGCACCACTCCAGGTGGTAGGCGCGCCCGAGGTCGGCGACCTGCTTCAGCACCGGCTCCCGCTCCTCCTGGGCGAGCATGCGCAGCACTCGCCTCCCGTGGCGCTCATAGTGGTCGAGGAGGACGTCGAGGATCTCGCCGAGATCGCCGAACGGGAGGACGTCCCGCTCGGCGACCACTTCCGTCCCGGTGTGGAGCAGGGAGGCGACGAAGAGCTCGTCTTTGGTCTCGAAGTGCCGGAGGATGGTCTGCACCGAGACACCGGCCCGGTCGGCGACGGCCGAGAGGGTGATCTCGTCGAAGAGGAGCTCTTCGAACGCTTCCTCGACTGCGTCGAGGATCTTTGCCCGCGTCGCCTCGGTCGCCGCGGCGCGCGCGCGCTGGCGGTACGGGCGCCTGCCCTTCGTATCGCCGCCGCTCATGGCGACACGGTATCCGGCCTGACGATCGACTTCTCCGGCTCACGGGAGCGGCCGACCGGCTTGCCAGGGGGCGAGGACCGACAGCTTCCACGCTTCCTCGATCAGACGCAGGACAAGGGTGGGGCGAAGGGTCTGCGCGCGACTGCCCCCGTCCGGTCCGGCGGCCCGGACCTGCCAGCGCTCGCGGGCGAGGACGACGTCCCCGGCGAGGATCGTGCTGCTCAGCTCGACCTCGATCTCGATTCGCTGGAGGACCATCTGGGCGAGGAGCAGGCGGATCTGCCGGCGACCGTGGATCGCGGTGGCGTCCGGCGTGATCAAGCAGCCGTCCCGGGTGAAGCAGGCGGTTGCCGCATCGAGGTCGCCGCGGGTGAGGGCCCGGGCAAAGGACCGCGACGTCTCGGGGTCTCGGGTCGGCGGAGTTGCGCCCTGTAATTTCATGTTAGTAAGATTAACGTGAAATGGTGGGCGCGCAAGGGCCCGCCCTGAGAAGGGATGAAGAGATGAGAAGACCACTGTTGTGGATCGGGGTCGCGGGGGCGATGGCGGCGATCGGAGCGGCGGGCCTGGCAGCGGCGGCGGAAAAGCCGACGATCGTGCAGGCCGGCAACCTCGTGCTCCGGTTGAACTGGGGAGTCACTCCGAGGTCGATGCCCAAGCACAAGCTGATTCCCCTCGGCTTTCACGCGAGTGGCAGCTTCGCGACCGTCGACGGCAGCCATCCTCCCGCCCTGAAGGAAGCCGTCTTCGACGCCGACAAAGACATCGTCGTCAGTGTCAAGGGCCTGGCCTCCTGCCGTTCCGGGCAGCTCACGGCCCGGTCTCCGAAAGCGGCCGAAGCGGTCTGCGGCGGGGCGATCCTCGGCAAGGGGAGGGCGACTGTCGAGGTGGCATTCCCGGAACAGAAGCCCTTCGACACGACCGGGCCGCTGGTCCTCTTCAACGGCGGCGAACGAGACGGGGTCATCACCCTGTTCGCCTACACCTATGTCAACGTTCCGGCGCCGACCGCGGTGGTCACCACGGCGACGCTGACCCGTGAGCGAAAAGGCCCCTACGGCCTCCATTCGGTGGTGAAGGTCCCGTTGATCGCTGGGGGAGCGGGCTCGATAATCAGCGCCACCATCCAGGCCCGGCGCGTGTACGCCTACAAAGGCCGGCGCCGGAGCGTGCTGTCGGGGCAATGCCCGGACGGCAGTATCCGCGCGAGAGGGACGTTCATCTTCCGGGACGGCTCGCGGATCTCGGGCAGCCTGCTGCGGCGGTGCTGAGGGAGGACCCGCGTCCCTCGCGGGTCCTTGTCAAGCCGCGACCAGCTCGCGCTGCTGCTCGGCTTCGGCGACGAGCTCGGCGAGGAGGCCCCCGAGCTGCTCGGACTGTTCGGGGGAGAGATCGAGGCGGCCGTCGCGGTAGAGCTCGGCGGCGCGGGCGACCGGGAGTTCCCGCTCGACCACGCGCCCGCCGAGGGCGCCGAGGACTTTGCGGGTCTCGGCCTGGGCCCAGACGGCTCCGAACATCCCGGTCGAGGCGCCGATCACGGCCGCCGGCGTTCCCGTCAGGGCGCTCTGGCCCGCCGGCCGCGAGGCCCAGTCGAGGGCGTTCTTCAGCACGCCCGGGATCGAGTGGTTGTACTCAGGGGTGACGACGATGACGGCGTCGGCGTCGCGCATCGCCTGGCGTAGCGCTTCCACCGGCTCCGGTGTGCCCATCTCCTCGGCGTCGGCGTCGTAGGGCGGGATCTCCGCCAGGCGGTCGAACTCGACCAGCTCTGCCCCGGCGGGAAGCCGCTCGGCGGCCTCCCGCAGCAGGGCGTGGTTGTAGGAGCCCCGGCGCAGGCTTCCGGTGATGCCGAGGACCCGCATGACTAGGCCTCCTCGCCGACGAGCTCGAGCTCGACCGAGATCGTCACCGCGTAGTCGAGGACGTCGCCGCCGCTCGGCAGCTGGGCCTGCCAGTCGAGGCCGAAGTCGCGACGGTCGACGGTCGACTCGATCGAGAGGCCGACGCGGGCTTTGCCGTAGGCGTCCTCGCCGAGGTGGGCGAAGCGGCCCGCGGCCTCGACCTTGCGGGTCTCGCCGTGGATCTCGAGATCGCCGACGACGCGCAGGGTGCCGTCTTCGCCGACGCTGAACTCGGTCGAGGCGAAGCGCAGCTGCGGGTAGCGCTGGACGTCGAAGAACTCGGGGGAGAGGAGGTGGCCCTTGAGCATCTCCTCGTCGATCGCGATGCTCTCGACCTCGACCGTGCCCTCGAGTCGCGGCTCCTCGCCGCCGGTCAGATGGGCCTCATAGCGCTCGAAGCCGCTGCGGAAAGTCGTAACTCCGTTGTGGGTGATGGCGAAGGTGACGGAGGAGTGGACCGGGTCCACGCTCCAGGTCCCCGCCGGAATCTGTCTGGTGATGGTCTCCGTGCTCATGGTCTCTTCTTTCCCTAGACGGTTGATGCTGAAACGGTTGACTTGGAAACAATCTTACCAAGAAAGCTTTGCTTGTCAACTATTGTCAGATCAACCATCTTGTGGGAAGATGGAGTCATGAGCGAGGCGGCCGTAGCGACGAAGAACGAGGCGAAAGCAGAGTTCGATCCCCACCGCGAGGCGTGGATCGCGATCACCCAGACCCACGCTGCCGTCACCGGTCGCCTGCAGGAGGCGCTGACCGCCGCCGAGCTGCCCCCGCTGGCCTGGTTCGAGGTGCTGGCGACGCTCGACCGGGCACCGGAGCAGCGCCTGAAGATGGGGGAACTGGCCGAAGCGCTGGTGATCACCCGTGGCGGCCTGACCAAGCTGGTCGACCGCCTGATCAAGGCGGGCCTGCTCGAGCGGACCTTCTGCGAGACCGATCGCCGCGTCAGCTACGCGACCCTGCTGCCGGCCGGGATCGAGCTGCTCGAGGAAATGCGCCCGCTGGTGCGGGCCGAGCTCGCCGCGGCCTTCAGCGCCAACCTCACGGTCGAGCAGGCGGAAGAGCTGCGGTCGATGCTCGAGCAGGTCCGCGGCGGGGCCTGCGGGACGAGCTAGGCGCCTTTCCGAACTTCAGGTTGGGAAAAGCGCCTAGGCGAGAGCCGCAGCGGCCCGCTCTTTGGCGGACTCGATGATCGCCATCACCGCCGTCTCCTGGCCCTGGCGGATCAGCTCGATCGGGTCGGGGTCGCCGTTGACGATCCCCTCGAAGAACTCTTTGCGGTCGTTGTAGGTCGGCAGCGTGCCCTTTGCCCAGCCGCGGGCGTCGTTCAGCATCACCGCCAGTCGCGCGTACTCCTCGCCGAAGAGGGCGGAGATCTCGCGCTTCATCCGCTTCGCCAGGGCCGGAGAGGCGCCGGCGGTGGAGATCGCGATCGCCAGCGGCCCGGTGCGGACGATCGCCGGCAGGATGAAGTTGC
This sequence comes from Solirubrobacterales bacterium, assembly GCA_051954115.1. GTDB lineage: Bacteria > Actinomycetota > Thermoleophilia > Solirubrobacterales > 70-9 > VAYN01. The sequence goes on from JBQCIB010000012.1 coordinate 20,644, forward strand.
AGAGCGGCGGCACGTCGACGACGTTGACCAGCATCGCCCGCTGCTCGGCGTCGTCGTAGACGCCGATGTTGACCTCGGAGTCGTCGGTCGCGGCGATCACCATGAAGACCCCCTCGAGGTCCTCCGGGCCGGCGTAGGTGCGCCGATGCCACTCGATCGAGCCCTCGCGCGCCAGGTCCTCCAGCTCGGGGTGGGCGACCGGCGCGATCAGGGTCACGTCGCCGCCGCAGGCGAGCAGCCCCTCGACCTTCTCCAGGCCGACGTCGCCGCCGCCGACCACGAGGCACTTGCGCCCGCTCAGCTTCAGGCAGGCGATGTAGAAGGGCGTCTCCAGCATGTCCCGCACGCAGGACTGATCGCAGATCCCCTTGCGGAACTGGCAGACGCACTCCTTGCCGGCGTAGGCCTGGGCTGGCATCGACCTGAAGGCTAGCGAGCTTGTGGGGGGAGCCGGGGGCGGGGGTCGGGGGCCAACACCGGGGCGGGGGCGGCGAACCCCTCCCCCGGCTCCCTCGAGCGGCTAGATGGAGTCGAGGGTGACGCGCAGGCCGTCGCGGAGGTCCATCTTGGGGGTCCAGTTGAGCTCGCGTGTGGCCCGAGTGGGGTCAACTGAGATCGCTTGCACCTCGCCGGTGCGCGCAGGGGCGAATTCGGGATCGAAGCTCTCGTTGCCGGAGAGGTCCTTCAGCGCCTCGATCAGCTCCAGGACGTTGGTCTCGAGGCCCATGCCGACGTTGATCGCGCCGGTCGCCTCCGAGTCGGCCGCCGCCAGTGCGGCCGAGACCACGTCGCCCACATATATGTAGTCGCGGGTCTGGGTGCCGTCACCGAAGACGGTCGGCCGCCCGCCCTCCTGGAGGAGGCCGCAGAAGATCGCGATCACCCCGGCCTCGCCGAGCGGGTCCTGGCGCGGGCCGTAGACGTTTCCGAGCCGCAGCGAGACCCCCGAGAGCCTGTAGAGCCGCTCGTACAGGGAGACGTAGCCCTCGGCGGCGAACTTGCTCTGGCCGTAGGCCGAGAGCGGGGCGATCGGGGCGTCCTCGGGCAGTGGCAGCTGCTGCCCCTCGCCCTCGCCGTAGATCGCGCCGCCGGTCGAGATCGAGACCACCCGCCCGCACTCGGAGGTGCGCGCCGCCTCCAGCACGTTGGCGGTGCCGCCGACGTTGACCGAGGCGTCGAAGAAGGGGTCAGCCAGCGACTTGCGGACGTCGATCTGGGCGGCGAGGTGGAAGATCGCCTCCGGTCGCTTCTCGCCGGCGAGCCGGGTCAGCGCCTCGGCGTCGCGGATGTCCGTCTCGACCAGCTCCGCCCCGGCGGCCAGCCCCGGTTCGAGGTTGACCATGCGGCCGGTGGAGAGGTCGTCGACCACCGTCACCTCGTCTCCGCGCGCCAACAAAGCGTCGACCAGATTCGAGCCGATAAAGCCTGCGCCGCCGGTGACCAGACACCTCATGAGGCAGTGATCCTATGCGCCCGAACGGACCCCGGGATCGAGATCGGCCGGTTGTATGCCGAATTGCGCAGCCGAGCGCCCCTGCTACCCTCGCCGCCCCATGAGACTGATCGTCACCGAGAAGAACAACAGCGCGAAGAAGATTGCCGAAGCCCTGAGCAACGGCACCAACTCCAGCGACAAAACCTTCAAAGTCCCCTTCTACACCTGGACGGACGCGAACGGCGAGGAGCAGATGACGGTCGGCCTCAAGGGCCACGTGCTCGGCCCGGCCTTCCCCGAGGGCTACTCGAACTGGCAGAAGACCGACCTGCACGACCTGATCGACGCCGAGCTGATCAAGGAACCGACGGACAAAAACGTCGTCAAAGCGATCAAGAAACTGGCCAAAGGGGCCGACGAGCTGGTGATCGCGACCGACTTCGACCGCGAGGGCGAGCTGATCGGGCTCGAGGCGCTGGAGGAGATGCTCGACGCCAACCCCGACCTCGGCAGCCGCGAGGGGACTGCGGACGGGACCCTGCGGATCAAGCGCGCCCGCTACTCGGCGCTGACCAAAGAAGAGATCGAGCGCGCCTTCAACGAGCTCGACGAGCTCTCCTACCCGCTCGCCAACGCCGGCGCCGCCCGCCAGGACATCGACCTGCTCTGGGGCGCGACCCTGACCCGCGCTGTCTCCCTCGCCAGCCGCCGCTTCGGCTCCAACTTCCTCTCGGTCGGCCGCGTGCAGAGCCCGACCCTCGGCCTGATCGTCGAGCGCGAGATGGAACGGCGCGCCCACGTGCCGAAACCCTTCTGGGAAGTGTTCGCCAAGTTCGAGCACCCCGAGGGGAGCTTCGAGGCGCACCACACGGTCGACAAATTCTGGGAGAAAGCGGAGGCCGACGCGGCGCTCGCCGGCACCTCCAGCCCCGGCACGGTGAAATCGGTGACGGCGCGCAAGAACACGCGCAAACCGCCGACCCCCTACAACACCACCGCCTTCTCCACCGACGCCTCCAGCCGCCTCGGCATCACCCCCGCCAGCGCGATGCGGATCGCCGAGGACCTCTACATGGACGGCTTCATCTCCTACCCGCGCACCGACAACACGGTCTACCCGGCCTCGCTGCCGGTGCGGGAGCTGGTCTCCTCGCTGACCCGGATCAAGGAGTTCTCCGCCGCCTCGGGCCTGCTCGAGGGCGAGCTGAAACCGACCCGCGGCAAAAAAGAGACGACCGACCACCCGCCGATCTACCCGACCCAGGCGGTCCACCCGGGCGCCCTGGAGGGGCCGAAGCGACGGGTCTACGAACTCGTCGTCCGCCGCTTCCTCGCCACCTTCAGCCCGCCGATGATCACCGAGTCGACCCGGGCCGACATCGAAGCCGGCGACCAGACCTACTTCGTCCGCGGCTCGGTCGTCGTCGATCCCGGCTACGCGGCGATCTACACCTACGCTCGCTCGGCCGACGAGGAGATCCCGAAGCTGGAGGAGGGCCAGAGTCTGGTCCTCGACGGCGAGCCCTGGGTCGTCGACAAGGAGACCCAGCCGCCCGGGCGGATCTCGCAGGCGAAACTGATCGAGATGATGGAGGAGCGCGGCCTCGGCACCAAAGCCACCCGCGCCGACATCATCCAGAAGCTCTTCGACCGCGGTTACGTCTACAGCAACCCGCCGATCCCGACCGAGACGGGGATCGCCCTCTACGAGGCCTTCAAGAACTACGTGCCGGCGATGGCGACGCCGGAGATGACCGCCCAGCTCGAGGCCGAGATGGACCGGATCGCCGCAGGCGAGATGTCCAAGGGCGCGGTGGTCGGCGAGAGCCGCGAACTCCTGCACAAGACCTGGACCGAAATCGACTCGAGCCGCGAAGACCTGGCGAAAGTGATCTGGAAAGGGATGGACGAGGACCGCATCCTCGGCCCCTGCAAGGTCTGCGAAGAAGCCGGCCGCACCAAGGAGGACGGCTCGCCGAACATGCTGCGGATCATCCGGGCGAAAAAATCGGGCAAACGGTTCGTCGGCTGCACCGGCTGGACCGCCGACGACCCGAGCTCCTGCGACCAGACCTTCCCGCTGCCGCAGCGCGGCGACGTCTTCCGGCTCGAGGAGCGCTGCTCGATCTGCGACCGCACCCCGCGCCTCAAAGTCGTCCCGTTCCGCGGCCGTCCCTGGAACCTCTGCCTCAACGACGAGTGCGAGTCGATGCAGGAGATGAAGAAACGCCGCGCAGAGCGCGAAGCCGCCCGCAAGGCGAAAGAAGAGATGGAAAAGAAGCCGATGCCCGAGAAGGACAAATCGGCGACTGCGACGCGAAAGCGGAAACGGGCCAAAGCGGCCACCAAATGACGTGACCCAGGCGTCGCCAGGCAAGGACGCAGGGAGCCCGAATAGCAGCGCTATTTGGGCGACCGAGGACGCCGCATGGCGGCGATCTGGGGCCGTCATTTGATGTTCATCTCCTTGGAGGGGATCGACGGGTCTGGCAAGAGCACCCAGGCGCGCCTGCTGGTCGAGGCGCTGGGGGAGGGGACGGTGGCGATCCGCGAGCCTGGCGGGACCGACGCGGCCGAGCGGATCCGCGAGCTGCTCGCCGACCCGGGCGTCGAGCTGGAGCCACTGGCGGAGCTGATGCTCTTCCTGGCGGCGCGGGCGGACCTGACCGAGCGGGTGATCCGCCCGGCGCTGGAGGCCGGGCGCTATGTCGTCGCCGATCGCTTCTCGGACTCCAGCGTCGCCTACCAGGGCGCGGCGCGCGGGCTCGGCGTCGGCGAGGTGATCGGCCTCTGCGACACCGCCACCGACGGCCTCTGGCCCGACCTGACGCTGCTGCTGCGGCTCGACCCGGAGACCGGCCTCGGCCGCGCCGAGAGCGACGACCGCTTCGAGCGGGAGGGCCTCGGCTTACAGCAGGCGGTGGCCGAGGCCTACGAGGAGATCGCCCAGATCGCCAGCGACCGGGTCACGGTCATCGACGCGAACGGCAGCGTCGAGGAGGTTCATGCGCGCGTGATGGAGGCGGTGCGTGAGCGCAGCCGGGATTGACCACACCATGGTGGGGCCAAAGTCAGAAGCGCTGGCGGCGGCGACCGAGCACCAGGGGCGCGCGCGGGTGGCGCTGACGGCGGCGCTTGCCGGTGAGCCGTCCCACGCCTATCTCATCCGCGGTCCGCGTGGGTCGGGCAAGCGGGCGGCGGCGCGGGCGTTCGCGGCGGAGGTGCTGGCGGCGGCCTCCGACGATCCCGAGGACGCGCGGCGGCGGGCGCTGCTCGATCCCTCGCCGCATCCCGACCTCGTCTGGCTTGCCCCGACCGGGGCCCAGCACATGGTCGAGGAGATCCGCGAGCGGGTGATCCGCGCCGCCGCCTACCGCCCCTTCGAAGGCGGCAAGCGGGTCTTCGTCGTCGAGGCGGCGGAGGCGATGCGGGACGAGAGCCAGAACGCGCTGCTGAAGACGCTCGAGGAGCCGCCCGAGTTCGTCCACCTGATCCTGCTCAGCTCCGAGGGGGAGGGGCTGCTGGAGACGGTCGCCTCGCGCTGCCAGGCGATCGACTTCGCGCCGCTCCCCGCTGAGGTGTTGGAGAGCGAACTCGCCGAAGAGGGCGCTTCTCCGGAGGAAGCCGCTGCTGCGGCCTGTCTCGCCGCCGGCGACCTGGAGCGGGCGCGGCTGCTGCTGAGTCCCCAGGGTCGCGAGTTGCGTGACGACGTCGAGCGCTGCCTCGCCGCCGCGCTGGAGGGCAGGTGCGCGGACGCTCCCTGGAAAGGGCTGCTCGACCGCGCGAAGGCCGCTGGCGACGATGCCGAAGCCGCCGCCCGCGAAGCGCTCGAGGAGGAGTCGAAGGCGGGGATCAAACGCAGCGCCAAAGACATCGCGGACGGCGCGAAACGCGCCGGTCGCCGCCGCCGCACCGAGATCCTCGCCCTTGCCTTCGAGCTCTGCGCGACCTGGCTGCGCGACCTCGCCGCCGTCGCCTCCGGGGCCGAGGAGGTCGTTTTCAATCGCGACCGCCTCGACGTCCTGCGCGCTGAGGCCGAAGGGCTCGACCCCGCTGCTGCCCGTCGGGGCGCCGAACTCATCCAGGAGACCCGTCGCGGGCTCGACCTCAACGTCTCCGAGGAGTTAGCCCTGGAAGCGCTGTTCTTCCGACTCGAGGCGCTCTTCGCCTGACGGCCCGTCGCCGTTGCGCCCCTCGGCCGCCCGCTTTTCCGCCAGCGCCTTTTCGATCGCCCGCTCTTGCGCCAGGCGCGTGATCTGCGCGGCCTGCCGCGACATGATCACGCTGAAGTTGAGCGCCAGGCCGAGCAGCAGCAAGATCACGACCGAGAAGAGGGCGACGTTGGTGTTGCGGACGCCCATCAGGCTCGCCACCACCTCGAGCAGCCCGGGGAAGGCGGCGCCGGCGAGCATCCCCAGGCCGGCGACGAACCAGATCACGCTGTAGCGCTCCTGCAGGCGGTCGCGCCGGATCAGCTCGAGGATCATCAGCATGAAGAAGATCGCCAGCACCGCGGCGACGATCCGCGTCTGCGAGGTGAGGTGGACCTGCCCGGTTTCGGCGGCGAAGACGAGCTTCATCGCTCCGCTTCCACGTGCCGCGGCCGGAACTGGCCGACCAGGAGCACGACCAGGCCCTTGAAGATGAAGAAGGCCGAGCGCAGCGGCGTCAGGAAGGAGCTGCCGCCGGCCCGCTCCAGCATCCGCACCGGCAGCTCCTCGACCCGCAGCCCCTGCCGCACCGCCAGCTGCAGCGACTCGATCTCGGCGAAGTCGGGCGAGTAATGCTGGCTGAAGAGCGCCATCACCCGGCGGTTGGCGGCGCGCATGCCGCTGGTCGTGTCGGTGAAGCGCTGGCGCGTCGCCAGGGTGAGGAAGAAGCGGAAGACGCTGATCCCGATCCGCCGCGAGAAGGTCGGCTTGTAGTCGCCGCTGCCGGCGACGGCGCCGGCGTGGTAGCGGGAGCCGATCACGAGGTCGGCGTGGTCGGCGGTCACCTCGGCCAGCAGGCGCGCCACCTCCTCGGCCGGGTGCTGTCCGTCGGCGTCGAGGTGGGCGCAGGCTTCGTAGCCGTTGCGCAGCGCGTAGAGGTAGCCGGTCTGCAGCGCCGCCCCCAGGCCCTGGTTGAAGGGCAGCGAGGCGACGAGCGCACCCGCCTCCCGCGCCCGCTCGGCGGTGCCGTCGGCGGAGCCGTCGTCGACGACCAGGATGTCGGCGCCGGGGATCGATTTGCGTACGTCGGCGATGACGTTGGCGACCGATGCTTCCTCGTTCCAGGCGGGGATGAAGACGAGAGTCCGCACAGAGATTGATTCTCCCATGTAGGCCCCCCGTGAGATCTGGACCTCCTTTAGAGGATTGTGTTAGTAAATCTTCATGCGCCGTGATGCGGATAACCCGGCCGCGCCGCCGCCCGGGGCAATCCGGATCGGCATGCGCCTCTGGCTCACCGCCGCCTTCGCCGCGGTCAGCTTGATCACGGCCGCCGCCGTCTACCTCTTCGGCGACAAGCCGCAGGCGCTGATCGCCGCGGTGGTGCTCGGTGTCCTCGCCGGCCTCCTGATCGCGGTGGCGATCTCCCACCGCGTGGTCGGCCTCGCCCGCGCCGCCGGGGAAATGGCCGGTGGCTCCTTCGACGCGCCGCTGAAAACGTCGGGCCCGGACGAGATCGGCGACCTCGCCCGCGCGCTCGACTCGATGCGAGCCTCGCTGAAGGAGAGCTTCGGCGTGCTGACCGCCGACCGCAACAAGCTGACGGCGATCTTCGACGGCCTCACCGACGCGGTGATGGTCGTCGACTACGAAGGGCCGGTGCGCTTCTCCAACAGCGCCGCCAGCCGCCTCCTCGACTCCTCCGGGCAGCCGCCGGAGCTGATCCTGCCGCAGCTGCACCGCGCCTCCGAAGTCGGCTTCTCGGCCCACCCGGCGCTGCGGATCGGCGACCGCGCCTACGCGATGACCGCCCGCTCGCTGCCCGACGAGCGCGCCGTCCTCGCCGTGCTGCGCGACCGCACCGACGAGCTGCGCCGGGAGCTCGCCGAAGCCGACTTCGTCTCCAACGCCGCGCACGAGCTGCGCAACCCGCTGGCCGGGATCTCCAGCGCGATCGAGGTCCTGCAGGGCGGCGCCAAGGACGACCCGCGCGACCGCGACCACTTCCTCAAGCGACTGGGGGAGGACGCCGAGCGGATGAACCGGCTGACCCAGTCGCTGCTGACGCTGGCCCGGGTCGAGTCGCGCGGCGCGGCCGAGCGCGAACTCGTCGACGTGCCGCTGGCGATCCGCGACGTCGTCAACGTCTGCGAGGCGCCGCCGCACGTCGAGCTGGTCGTCGACGTCGAGTCAGATCTGGCGGCGACAGGCGATCCGACCCTGCTGCGGCAGGTGATGATCGGCCTCCTCACCAACGCCTTCAAGAACACGCCACCGCCCGGCACCGTTACCGTTCGCGGCCGTCATGACGGCGAAGGAGAAGTGATCTTGGAGGTGATCGACACCGGCACCGGCATTCCCGCGGCGGAGCTGGAGCGCATCTTCGAGCGCTTCTACCGCCGCAGCGAGACGCGCAAGCAGGAGGGCTTCGGCCTCGGCCTGGCGATCGCGCAGCGGATGGTCGACGTGATGGGCGGCCGCATCGGCGTCGAATCCGTCGAGGGGGAGGGGAGCACCTTCTGGGTCCGCCTCCCGGTAGCGAAACCGAGCCCAACCCCGGTGGCATGAGCAGCGGCCGCATCCTCATCGCCGACGACGAGCCCTCGGTCCGCGACTCGGTCGGCTACGCGCTGGCCCAGGAGGGCTTCGACGTGACTCCGGCCGCCGACGGCGAGGAGGCGACCGAGCTGCTCGGCGACGGCGTGCCCTTCGACCTGCTGATCCTCGACATCATGATGCCGGGGCCGAGCGGGCTCGACATCTGCCGCGACGTGCGCTCGCGCAGCGCCGTCCCGATCATCGTCCTCACCGCCAAAGACGCCGAGGTCGACAAGGTGGTCGGGCTCGAGGTCGGCGCCGACGACTACGTGACCAAGCCGTTCTCGGTGCGCGAGCTGCTCGGCCGCGTTCGCGCCCAACTGCGGCGCCGCGAACTCGACCGGGCGCCGCTCGCGCAGGCGGTGAAGATCGAGGCGGGCTCGGTCTCGATCGACCTCGTCCGCCACGTCGCCACCGTCCGCGGCGTCCCCGTCAACCTCACCCGCTCGGAGTTCCAGCTGCTGCGCTTGCTGGTCGCGCGGCCGGGCGAGGTCTTCTCTCGCGCCCAGATCATGGAGGAGCTCTGGCAGACCGAGTTCGACGGCGACGAGCGCGCCTGCGACGTCCACATCTCCAACCTGCGCCAGAAGGTCGAGCGCGACCCGCAGAAACCGGAGCTGGTCCTGACGGTGCGGGGCGTCGGCTATAAGTACAACTCCGACGCCAACTAGGAAAGAGGTCCTATGCCACTGGTACCGATGGTCGTCGAGCAGACTGCTCGCGGCGAGCGTTCCTTCGACATCTACAGCCGCCTGCTCGCGCAGCGGATCATCTTCCTCGGCGAACCGGTCACCGAGGACCTCGCCAACCTGATCATCGCCCAGTTGCTGCACCTCGAGGCCGAGGACCCCGACAAGGACGTCAGCCTCTACATCAACTCGCCCGGCGGCTCCGCCTACGCCGGCCTGGCGATCTACGACACGATGCAGTTCGTCAAACCGGACGTGCAGACGATCTGTTACGGGATCGCGATGTCGGCCGGTTCGCTGATCCTCACCGGCGGCGCCGCGGGCAAACGGATGGCGCTGCCCAACAGCCGCATCCTCATCCATCAGCCGAGTGGCGGCTTCGAAGGCCAGTCGAGCGACATCGAGATCCACGCCAAAGAGATCCTCGCCCTGCGCGAGCGCCTCGACCAGATCTACGTCAAGCACACTGGCCAGTCGGAGGAGCAGATCCACGCCGACATGGAACGCGACAAGTTCTTCCAGCCCCAGGATGCGGTCGAGTACGGCCTGATCGACCGGGTGATCGAGTCCCACGAGTTCCAGGGCGGCGAACCGGCGATCGTCGCCTGATTCACCCTCTCCGAACTTTGGGGGGCTATAGGCCCCCAAAGTTCGGAGCGGCTTCAGTCGCCGAGGCGGCGCCAGGCCCAGAAGCCGGCGATCGCGGCGGCGCTGCCGGAGGCGATGCCGCCGATGCCCGCGCGGCGCGTTTCCGGGTAGCGGGCAGAGAAGCCGAGGCCGAAGGCGTCGGCGACGTCGCAGGCGCTGGAGACGAGCAGGAGCGTGCGCAGCCTCTCGGCGTCGTCGCGGGCGGCGAGGGTCAGGGTGCCGAGGGCGACGTCCCGCCCGCCCGCGAGTTTCGCCAGCGCCGTCCCCGTCGCTTCCGGGTCGCCGAAGCCGAGCAGCTTCAGCGCCGGCCGGGTCGCCAGCAGCGCCCCGAGCCCAATCGCCACGCGGCTGCCACCGATCTGCAGCGCCACCTGCCGCGCCTTCGGATCCATGCGCTTGCGCCGAAACATTGCTCTCTCCTACCCGCCCCACCCGAACTGCATCAAATTCTCCTCCCAGTAGGAGTAGAAAGTGATGCAGTTCGGGTGGGGGAGGCGGTTCGGGATGATGGAGGGGTGGCAGAGGGCGACACGATCCTGCGGCTGGCGCGGCGGTTCGAGCAGACGATCGTCGGCGAGACGGTCGCGGCAAGCGCGCCGAGCCCGCGCGGCAAAGCGGCCGGGATCGAGCGTCTGGACGGGCGGCGGCTGGAGCGCGTCGAGGCTCGTGGCAAGCACTTCCTGCTCGACTTCGGCGAGCTCTCGCTGCACAGCCATCTGGGGATGAGCGGCGGCTGGCACGTCTATCGCCAGGGAGCGCGCTGGCGGCGTCCTCGTGCCTCGGCCTGGGCGGTGCTCTCCGGCGGCGGCTGGGACGCGGTCCAGTTCGGTGGGCCGACCCTGCAGGTGATGACGACCGAGCGGCTCCGGCACGACCCCCGGATCGCCCGCCTCGGCCCCGACATCCTCGCCGATGAGTTCGACGAGGACGCCGTGGCGACGGCAATGCGCGCCGACCCCACCCGCACCCTCGGCGACGCCCTGCTCGACCAGCACCTGGTCGCCGGCATCGGCAACATCTTCAAGAGCGAGGCCTGCTTCGCCGCCCGCGTCGACCCCTGGCGTGCGATCGGCGACCTCTCCGAAGAGGAGCTGCGCAGCGTCCTCGCCGCCGCCCGCGGCCTGATGCGCGAGGCGGTGGAGAGCGGCCGCCACCCGCACAAGGTCTACCGCCGCCGGCAGGGCGCCTGCCCCCGCTGCCACGGCCGGATCTCCTCGCGCGGCCAGGGCGACGACAACCGGACCACCTACTGGTGCCCGCGTTGCCAGGTCTGAGGCGACGACGGCGGGCGGCTTCCGTCGCCGCTCCCGGGAAGACGCGGGCGCCAGGAAGGCCGCGCCCGCGCTCCTACTACCTCGTCGCCGGGATCCCCCTCGACGAGGAGATGGAGCGGTTGCGCGCGCTGCCGGTCTTCGCCGAGGGACCGCTGGCCGACACCTCTCCCGAGCTGAAAGTCCGCCGCGCCAGCCGCCTCGGCTTCGCGGTCCCGAGCCAGTTCCGCCTCTCGGTCACGGCCTACCCCGGCATCCGCCCGGGTGACGTGCTGGAGACCCTCCTGCACGAGCTGGCTCATCTCCACGTCGGCCGCGCCGCCGAAGCGCACGCCTGGCACGGCCCGACCTTCAAGCGGACGCTGGCGCGAGCGATGCGTGAGGCCTACGGAGTCGGGATCTCAACCCCGCGCGCAACTCTCCATGGCCCCTACGCCGAGGCGATCCAGGCAATCATCGAACGCGAGTCTGTGAAAACTCCGCTTGAGGCGGACTTTTCACAGACTCGGTCTTAGCCCTCCGGCGTCGCCTCGTCCTCCTCGTCCCAGTGGCGCCGCTCGCGCAGGTGGTGGACGAGGAGGACGAGGATGATCACCACGGCCGGTGCGAAGACCGGCAGGGCGACGATCGCATTGTGGTGGGCGAGCGGGAGGACCACTACCGCCCGCCCTGCTGGAAGCCGAGGCCCCGGATGCGCAGTCGCCGCCGGCGCGGCGCCGTTCGCCCGTCCAGCGAGAGCCGGTGCAGGCCCCAGGCGAGCAAGATGAGCAGCGAGAGCGCGATCCCGGCCACCGTCGAGTAGGCGACGGCGACGAGCAGCGGGCTGCCCCCCTTCTGCTCGCGCTGCAGCAGCTTGTGCTCGTTGCCGAAGGCGCGGGTGAAGTGGGAGGGCGCCGGGACTTCGCCGACCGGGATCGCCGCGTCGCGCGGCAGGTAGATCGGCAGCGCCGTCAGCGAGTTGCCCTCGTGCAGGCGGATCATCGCCTTCCAGTTGCCGTGGACGGGGATCGGTTCGGTGGTCCTGTAGACGCCGTCGCCGATCCGCTTCAGCGGGTCGACTACGAGGCCGCCTCCCTGCCAGGCGGTGACGTCGAACCACTCGGCGTTCGCGGCCGCGTCGGGCGGGCTCAGCCGCACCACCGCTTCGACTTCGCGGTTCGGCGCCCCGCTCACGGTCTTCAGCGCAACCTGCGCGCTCACGCCCTGCTGCGCGTGGGTGAGGAGGCCGTAGCCGACCAGCGCGGCGACCACGGCGGCGCTGCAGACGGCGGCGCGGCGCAGCAGCGGCGAGCGCTCGAGCGGCTCGGGGGAGAGGTGGGTGCCGATCCAGGCGCCGAGCATCGAGCCGGCGATCGCCGCGGCGAAGCCGAGCAGGGCGGCTTCCGGGAAGGCAGCCGCCGGCCATGGCAGCGGCATCCAGACGTGCGACCAGGCCCACTCGGCGGCGAGCCCGATCGTCCCGATCCCGATCCCCGCGGCTAGGCCGAAGGCGACCGGCTTGCGGGTCGGGACGGAGAAAGCGACCGCCTCGACGACGAGCGCCTCGATGACGTAGAGCGGGAAGTGGGGCGTCGTCTGGCCGATCACGGGGCCGATCAGGATCGCCAGCCCGCCGCGCAGGACGATGAAGAAGAGCGCCGCTCCGAGCGCCGCGCCGCGGCCGGCGTAGACGCGCGCCAGCACCAGCCCGACGCCCGCGGCCAGCATCAGCAGGACCGGCTGGAAGATCAGCTGGAACTGGGGGACGCCGAAGTCGAACTCGGCCTGGAAGGTCGAGAGGCCGAGCATCAGGCCGCCGGTGAGGGCGATCGCGCGGGCGAGCTTGGTGTGGACGAGCTCGGTGATCGACGAGGCGGCCGCGGCGTTCGCCCGCATCCCCTCGATCGAGAGAACGGCGATCCCGACCAGGGTCATTGCGGCGCCGCCGATCAGCATCAGGTGGGTCGGCCCCCAGAGGGTCACGTCCTGGCCGAAGAGCCGGTGCCAGACGTCGTCGAGCGGGAAGCCGATCAGCGAGAAGGCCCCGCAGGCGCAGATCAGGACGCCGCCGAGCGGCGCCCACCAGTCGCGGCCGATGCGGACGGCGACGCTGCTCGGCTTCTCCTTCGGCAGCACCATCGCGAAGAAGCCGGCGCTGAAGATGCCGAAGAGGCCGGCGAGGATGAAGTAGTGGGCGGGGTTGGCGAGCGGGCCGGGGTCGCGGCCATTGTCGATGTGGATCGAGATATCCCAGTACATCCCGAAGAGCGCGGTCAGCAGCGAGACCGTCGCGACCGCGGAGGGGAAGGCGACCCAGCCGGGAAAGCCGGAGACCTTTTCGCCGTGGTCGGCGAGGCGCTGCAGGACCTTGACCCGGCCGCTGCGATGTCCGAGGCCGAGGTAGAGGAGGGCGCAGGTGACGATCGTGGCGGCGACCGTGGCGATCACGATCTGGCCGAGTTCGGCGCCGCCGGCGGGGGGAGAGGCGGCTGCGACAAGCGTCCCGAGGGTTGAAGTCATAAGGAGTCCTTGGGGAGAAGATCGATTGCAGAAAGCTTGTTCCCAAATAAACGTTACCTCAAACGAGGTTACATTTAAGAGGTAGTATCGGCGCGTGGCGAAGAAACCCCAGCCTGCCGCGGATTCCCCTACGTTCGAGGCGAACCTGACCGTCGAGCAGCTCGCCTACGAGACGGGGATGTCGGTGCGGAACATCCGCAACCACCAGTCCCGCGGCCTGCTGCCGCCGCCGGAGGTCCGCGCGCGCATCGGCTACTACGGGCCCGAGCACGTCGCCCGCCTGCGCCTGATCCAGGAGATGCAGGCCGAGGGCTTCAAGCTGAGCGCGATCGAACGGCTGATCGGCGAACACGGGGAGGACGCCGACCGCTTCGTCGGCCTGCGCCAGGCGGTGACCGCCCCCTTCGCCGCCGAGGCGCCCGAGGTCTACACCCGGCAGGAGCTGGTCGAGAAGTTCGGCACCGACGACGACCGCCTGCTGGAGAGGGCCCAGAAGCTCGGCCTCCTCGTCGACCTCGGCGGCGAGCGCTACGAAGTCCCCAGCCCCGCCCTCGTCCGCGCCGCCGAGGACGTCACCGGAATGGGCATCGACCTCCCCGCCGCCCTCGCGGTGATCGAGAAACTCAACCGCAACGCCCAGTCCTCGGCCCGCACCTTCGTCAACCTCTTCGTCGACGAAGTCTGGAAGCCCTTCGACGAAGCCGGCCGCCCCGAGGAGGGCTGGGCCGAGATCATCGCCGCGATCGAACGCCTCCGCCCCCTCGCCCTCGAGGCCTTCAACGCCACCTTCCGCCTCACCCTCACCGCCGAAGTCGAGAAAGCCTTCGGCGAAGTCCTCGAACGGCGGCAGAAGAAAAAGAAATAGCCACAAGCGAGTAGCCAGGCCGCGAGAAATAAGCCGACACCCGGACTTGAACCGGGGACCCCGTCATTACGAATGACGTGCTCTACCAACTGAGCTATGCCGGCGCGCTCGAAGCATTTTAGGCGGCTTGCGCTCTCGGTTCCGTCGCGGCCGGCGGACATCATCCGCAGATGGCGAGGGAGCGGGAGGCGAAGCGGCGCGAAGGGAACGAGATCGAGTTCAGCCGGATCGTCGCTTTCAGCGACGGCGTCTTCGCGATCGCGATCACGCTGCTGGTGCTCTCGCTGCACGTCGGCGAGAACCTGCACGGGGAAAGCCTCGGGTCGGCGCTTTGGGAGCAGCGGCAGGACCTGTTCGCCTACGCCATCAGCTTCGCCGTGATCGGGCGCTTCTGGGTCATCCACCACCGCTTCTTCGCGGACGTGGTCGGGTTCGACGGGCGCCTGCTGGCCCTGAACATCTTCTACCTCGCCTGGATCGTCCTCATCCCCTTCAGCAGCGAGGTCCTCGGCGACCACGGCAACGACGCCGACGCCGTCGTCCTCTACGCGGTCAACCTGGCGGTGGTGGCGGTGCTGGGATGGGTGATGGCCTACGACGCCCACCGCTCCGGCCTGACGACGATCGCTCCCCATGAGGAGCGCGAATTCCGCACCCGCGCCTTCTTCGGCGCGCTCGTCTTCCTAGTCTCGATCCCGCTCGCCTTCGTCTCCCCGGGTCTGGCGCCGTTGCTCTGGCTGACCCTCTTCCTCGACCCCGTCAGCCGCTTCGCACGCCGTTCGCCGGGCGGCGGACGCTGAAGGCGATCGAGCTGTTCGGCTTCGAGCAGTCGACCGACCAGCCGCGGTCGGTTGCCGTCGCGATGCAGCGGTAGGAGTGCGCGGGGCAGCCCGAGCGCGAGGCTGCCACGGGTGGCCGGCAGGCGTCGCTGACCAGCCAGCCGAGCATCAGGTGCCGCCCTTCGGTGCAGGTCGTCCCGGTCACCCGCAGGCTCTTCACCTGCGCCTTCCGGGACCTGCAGGAGCGTGCCGAAGCGCCCGCCGGCGCGGTCGAGATCTGCGCCCCTGGCGCGGTGCTGGAGCCGGTTTCGGCCGAGGAGCCGCCACAGCCGAAGAGCAGCGCGGCGGCGAGCACGAGGGCGGCGAGCGAGGCGAGGATTCGCATCGAGCGGGACCCTACTCCGCTGCCGTCTCCCTTTCCTCCGGCGCTTGCCGTGGCTGCGGCTCCATCGTCCCGCAGACCGGGCACTCCGGCTCCGGCACCACCGCCTCGCGCTCGACCTCCATCGTCCGCAGGTCGTAGATGTGGGCGACGCCGTGCGTCGAGGGCTTGCTCAGGCCCGTCAGCAGGTGCATCACCTCGAGCGCGACATGGCCGCCGATCAGCCCGCAGGCGGGACCGATCGTCGCGGCCGGGCTCGGTTTCGCCCGCCGCTGCTCGACGCCGACGTCGAAGAGCGGGTAATCGCGCCGCCAGCCGATCTCCTGGCAGACGTAACAGCCGGTCTCGCCAGGAACGTAGAGCGGCCCGACGCGGGCGACCGGCGGGAAGTGGCTCATCGTGATGTACGGGATGCCGGCCTCGAAGCAGGCGGCGTTGCACCAGCGCTCGATGTCGTGCGCCGGCCAGTCGGCGGCGTCGATGACGACGTCGGCGCCGGCGATGAACTCGGCGATGTCGGCCTGGCTCTCCAGCCGCCGGTTCTCGGTGGTGATCCGCATCGTCGAGTTGAAGGCGCCGAGGCGCGCCCCCGCCCGCTCGACCTTGGGCAGGCCGAGGTCCGCCTCGGTGTAGAGGATCTGCCGGTTGAGGTTGCTGATCTCGACCTCGTCGAAGTCGATCAGCCACATCTCGCCGATGCCGGTGCAGGCGAGCGCCCAGGCCGACCAGCCGCCGAGGCCGCCGACTCCCATCACCGCGATCTTCGCCTCGCGCAGTCGTTCCTGGCACTGGGAGGCGGTGACGCCCTCGCCGACGTCGCTGAAGTAGCGGAGCTGGCGGTCGTAGCGTTCGAGCTCGCCGGGCTCAAGCAGCTCGTCGTCGGCGGCGTCCTCGATCACGCCCAGCTCCTGCATCTGCGCGAGCGCCTCGTCGACCGTCTCGCGGCCGAACTCGTCGTGCAGCTGCGCGAGCGTGCGTTCGCCGTCGAGCGCCGCGAGCAGGCGCCGTTCCTTCTCGTCGGGCTGCTCGATGCGGATGTCCTGCCCGGCGCTCGGGCGCATCAGGTAGACGTCGCCCTCCGGCGTCTCCATCTGTTCGGTGGTTCGCTTGATCCGTGGCCTCTGCAAAGTCCCCTCCCTGTCGGTCTGCACCCAGCAAAGACCGGTATAGCGGCTGGAACGTTCCCAGGCGGCCAGGTTCTCGCCGAGGAGTGCTCTACTCCGTAATTCGACGAGCGCGGGCGAAGATCTCGTCGGTCATCGGCACCGTCAGCTTGCCGGTGAAGGTGTTCTGCTGGCTCGGGTGGTAGCAGCCGAGCAGCCGCCACCGCCCGACCTCGGCTTCGGCGCCGTGGCTGAACTTGGGGCGCGGCCGCGGCACCTCTTCGCCGAGTGCCCGCGCCGCCCGCAGCACCCCGTCCCAGCCGAACGAGCCGAGGGCGACGAGCACCTGGCAGCGCTCCAGCAGCTTCAGCTCTCGCTCGAGGTAGGGAAGGCAGGTGTCGCGCTCTTCCGGCGTCGGCTTGTTCGCTGGCGGCGCGCAGCGGACGGTGGCGGTGACGTAGGCGTCGCGCAGCGTCAGCCCGTCGTCCCGCCACTCCGACTGTGGCTGGTTGGCGAAGCCGGTTCGGTGCAGGGAGGCGTACAGCCAGTCGCCGGAGCGGTCGCCGGTGAACATGCGGCCGGTCCGGTTGGCGCCTTGGGCGGCGGGGGCGAGGCCGACGATCACGACCCGCGCCTCCGGATCGCCGAAGCCGGAGACGGGGCGAGCCCAGTAGTCCTGGCCGCGGTATCGCCGGGGCGGGTTCGCGGCCTGCGCCTCGCGCCACTCGACCAGCCGCGGGCAGAGCCGGCAGCCGTGCACCTCCTCGGCCAGGGCGGCGAAGGCACGGCGCCGCTCGGAGCTCATAGGCTTGCACCCGTCGTCATGGCACCGAACCGAATCATGCGCGGGCCGATCGTGCGCCGCGCCCTCCTCGTGGCAGCGGCCGGGTCGATCCTCGCCGCATCGTTGAGCGCCTGCGGGGGAGGCGGATCGTCCTCCAGCGCGAGCGAAAAGGAACGGGACGTGAAGGTGCTGAACGACGTCCTCGGCCGGCAGCTGGCGGTGGTCGAAACCTACGAACGGGTGCTGCCGAAGCTGCACGGCTCAGACCGCGCCGCAGCCGAGCAGTTCCGCGCCCAGGAACAGGAACATGTCGATGCGACGACGAAGACGTTGCGCGGAATCGGCGGCGAAGCGGAACCGAAGACCGAAACGATCGAAGCGAGCGACTTGAACACGCGAGCCGACAACCTCGAATTCCTCTACGAGATGGAAAGCGCGACGATGGACCTGGAGCTGAGCGCGGTCGGGAAGCTGACGGCCGACTGGCCACGGCCGCTGATCGCCTCGATGGCGGCGAACCAGGCGCAGCGCCTGGTCCTGCTGCGGCGGGCGCTGGGCGCACCCCCCCTTGAAACCGTCCCCTCGGCCTTCGAGACTGGCGAAACCCCCGCCCCGGAAAGGACGGCCGGCAGATGACCGGACCCCTGTACGCAATCGGACGCTTCAGCTCCCGCCACCACTACCCGGTGATCGCGGCATGGGTCGTGCTGGCGATCGCGTTGCTGGCGATCGGCCATGCCTCCGGCAGCAAGACGAGCGAAAACCTGACGCTGCCGGGGACCGATTCGACCACCGCGACCGAACTGCTCGAAGACAACCTGCCCGAACAGGCCTACGGCAGCAACCCGCTGGTCTTCGAAGCCCCGAAGGGCAAGCTGACCGACCCGAAGTACGCGCAGCCGGTCGCTGAAGTGGTGAAGCGGCTGGAAGCGCTCCACTACGTCAACTCGGCGGTCAGCCCGCTGAGCAAACAGGGGGCCGCCTTCCTCAGCAAGGACCGGACGGTCGGCTACGTCCCGGTGGTCCTCTCGGTCGGACCGGGGGAAATCGACGAAGAGCAGGCGGAAAGGATCCTCGACGCTGCCAAGCCCGCCGAAGCGGCCGGGCTGAACGCCGCCGTCGGCAGCTACGTCGGCCAGCAGCTCTCGAAACCGGCGACCGAGACCAGCGAGGCGATCGGCCTCGCGGCGGCGGTGGTCATCCTCCTCTTCGCCTTCGGGACGGCGACGGCGATGATGCTGCCGATCGTCTCGGCGGTGATCGGGCTCGCCTGCGCGCTCTCGATCATCCGCCTGCTCGAGCACGTGCTGCAGGTTCCGGGGGTGGCCTCGACTCTGGCGACGATGATCGGCCTCGGCGTCGGCATCGACTACGCGCTCTTCATCGTCACCCGCCACAAACTGCAGCTCGGCGAAGGGATGGAGCTGCGCGAGTCGATCGCACGGGCGACGGCGACCGCCGGCGGCGCCGTCGTCTTCGCCGGCTTCACGGTCGTGATCGCGCTCTGCTCGCTCGCCTTCGCCGGGATTCCGCTGGTCTCGACGCTCGGCTTCACGGCGGCGATCGCGGTCGTAGTCGCGGTCAGCGCGGCGACGACGCTGCTGCCGGCGATGCTCGGTGCGCTCGGCCCGCACATCAACTCGCTGCGGGTCCAGTTCGGCAAGACGCACCCGGACGACAAGGAGCCGCATGGCTGGCGGCGGTGGGCGGAACGGGTCAGCGACCGTCCTTGGACGGCGACCGTCGCCGCCCTGCTCGTGCTGATCGTCCTGGCGCTGCCGATCTTCCAGCTCGAGCTCGGCCAGAACGACATCAGCGCCCTGCCGAAGGAAACGACCTCGCGCCAGGCCTATGACTCGCTCAACAAGGGCTTCGGGCCCGGCGTCAACGGGCCGCTCCTGATCGCCTCCGAATTCAGCTCGCCGGCCGAAGCGAAGCAGGTGCTGCCGAAGCTGGAGAAAGCGATAGGCGGCGCCGAAGACGTGAAAGCGGTCGGCGAACCGACCCTCGACAAGCAGGGGACGGTGGCCGTCTTCACGGTGATCTCGAAGTCGGAGCCGTGGGCCAACGAAACCGTCGACTTGGTCGAAAACCTCCGCGACACGGTGATCCCGGAGGCGCTGAAGGGGACGAAGGCGAGCTCCTACGTAGGCGGCCAGACCGCCGGCTACATCGACCTCGCGACCCAGATCGGCGACAAGCTGCCGCTGATGATCGCGATCGTGGTCGCGCTCAGCTTCATCGTCCTGCTCGTCGCCTTCCGCTCGCTGCTGGTGCCGGTCAAGGCGGCGGCGATGAACCTGCTCTCCGTCGCGGCGGCCTACGGCGTCGTCACCGCCGTCTTCCAGCTCGGCTGGGGCTCGTCGCTGATCGGCCTCGACCACTCGATCCCGATCGTCAGCTTCGTGCCGCTGCTGATGTTCGCGATCCTCTTCGGGCTCTCGATGGACTACGAGGTGTTCCTGCGGACGCAGATGCGCGAGCACTTCGAGGAGTACGGCGACGAGAAGCGGGCGGTGGTCGAAGGGCTCGCCAACACCGGCCGGGTGATCACCTCGGCGGCGGCGATCATGGTCTGCGTCTTCACCAGCTTCGTCCTCAGCGGCAACCCAGTGGTGAAGGAGTTCGGCGTCGGCCTCGCGGTGGCGATCGCGATCGACTCGACCGTCGTTCGCTGCCTGCTGGTGCCGGCGGTGATGGTGCTGCTCGGCAAGCGCGCCTGGTGGCTGCCGCGCTGGCTCGACAAGGCGATCCCGCACGTCAGCATCGAGGGCGAGGACTACTTCGCTAAGAAGGATGCGAAGGATGTTCCCGCTCAACCTGCCTAATGCGCTGACGCTACTCCGCATCCTCGCGGTGCCGGTGGTGGTCGTCGCGTTGCTCGGCGAGACCCCGAACGGGGATGCGCTGGCGGCCGGGGTCTTCGCGCTGGCGGCCCTCACCGACGGCCTCGACGGCTATTTCGCCCGCTCGCGCGACTCGGTCACCACCTTCGGCAAGCTGATGGACCCGCTGGCGGACAAGCTGCTGATCACCGGCGCCCTGCTCTCCCTCGTCTCCCTCGACCGCCTCGCGCCCTGGATCGCGATGGTCATCATCGCCCGCGAGGTGGCGGTTACCATCCTCCGCACGATTGCCGTCGAGCGCGGCATCGTCATCGCCGCCAGCTGGCTCGGCAAGGCGAAGACGGTCCTCCAGATCGCCGCCGTCATCGCCCTGATCGCCGCCGACCCCTCACCCGCCTGGGTCGACGTCCTCGTCTACGTCGCCCTCACGGCGACCGTGATCAGCGGCGTCGACTACTTCTTCGGCCTCCGTCGCCGGATCGAGGCGCTGGAGCGCGAGCGGGCTGCCGCGAAGGCGAAACCGGTGGCGTAGCGACTCCGAACTTTGGGCCCCCATAGGGCACCAAATCTCGGAGTGGTTAAGTCGAGGGTGCCTCGAGCCACTCGCGCATGGTCAGGTGATGCGCTGAGTGCTCGTCGTGCTGCAGCTCGGCACGAAGGTCGCCGAGGGTGCCGTAGCGCTCGGCGACGACGTTGTGGCGGTGGATCGTCTCCAGGTTCTCTTGGCGCGCCATGACGAAGGTCTCCTCCGGCAGGTCGGGGTAGCCCTCGACCACCTGGCGGATCATCTCGCGGACGCAGTCCTCGACGAAGCGGGGGTGTTCGTGGGCTTTGACCACGACCGACATCTCGTCGGAGCGCTTCATCAGCTCGTAGATCTCCGAGCTCATCGAGGTCTCGACGATCCGCAGCAGCTCCGGCGCCTCGATCCAGGCCGGCCCGCCCTCGGGGCAGCCGACGTAGAGGGTGCCGATGCCGCGCTGGTTGTGGGTGGCGATCGGGACCAGCTCGACGATCCGCTCGATCTCCTCGGCACCGAAGCCGTCGGCGGCGAGGCGCTCGCGGGCGAGGCCGGCGACCATCTCCTGCGCGCAGGGGCAGGCGGTCATCCCCTGCGCCTCGACCCCGGTCAAGGTGCGGGTGCCGTGCTCGGAGGCGACGGCGGTGCCGTAGAGGACGTAGATCTCCTGGGTGCTCTTGCCGGTCTCCGGCGTCTGCGCCGTCTCCGGGTAGCGCGCGGTGATCGAGACCTCCGCCCGCTGCCCGCCCTGGCGCTCGCGCACCTTCTCGGCGACGTGCGCCGCCAGCACCTCGGCCTTGAACGCCTCGCCGAGGACGACTTCGTCGATCGCCTCGCCGACGATCTCCTCGAAGCGGGACATGTGCACGCCCGCCTGCTTCGGGTTGAGGTCGACGAAGCACTCGAACTCGGCGTAGAAGAGGTTCTCGTCGCCGTTGGCCTTGACCCGGATCACCTTCTCGACCCCGGTCACGCCGACGCGCGAGAGGCCCACCTGCGTCGCGGGCAGGCCGGCTTGGACGTCGGGGGCGGCTGGGGTGGCGGTGATCTGGCTGGCCATCGGCTAACGAATAGTAAGCGACTGGGCTCTGCGGCCGTTTTGGCGTTAGATGATTTTTTCTCCCTATAATCCGGCGCGGTCGGAGCTTTGGGGCCGGCCAGCCGCCCCTCGAAGGGAGAAGGGAACAGCGAGGGCAAGTGTCTATTGAACCGTTGGAGTCTGCGGCCGAGGTCATCGATCGCGAGGAGGAAGCGAGCCCGATCGGCGAGATCGAGGAGCTTCAGGGACTCATCGCGAAGGGCCGCGAGCGCGGCTACCTGACCTTCGAGGAGATCTCCTCGACACTCGAGGAGGTCGAGATCACCAAGGAGCAGGTCTCCCAGCTCCATGCGCACCTGGTTGAGCACGGGATCGACGTGATCGCCGAGGACGGCGTCAGCGCTTACAAAGCGCAGCGGAGCGGCGAGACCGGCGCCGCGGCGAAAAAAGAAGAGCTCGACCTGACGGTGGAGCCGAGCCTCGACTCGCTGCGGCTCTACCTGCGGGCGATCGGCCAGGTCGACCTGCTGACTGCGCAGCAGGAGGTCGAGCTGGCGAAACGGATCGAGCGCGGCGACATGCTGGCGAAGCGGCAGATGGTGGAGGCGAACCTGCGCCTCGTCGTCTCGATCGCGAAAGGCTATTTAGGGCGTGGGCTGAGCTTCCTCGACCTGATCCAGGAGGGCTCGCTGGGGCTGATCCGCGCGGTCGAGAAGTTCGACTACCGGCGCGGCTACAAGTTCTCCACCTACGCGACCTGGTGGATCCGCCAGGCGGTGACGCGGGCGATCGCCGACAAGGCGCGAACGATCCGCATCCCCGTCCACATGGTCGAGAAACTGAACCGGGTCGCCCACGTCGAACGGCAGCTGGTGCAGAAACTTGGGCGCGAGCCCGAGCCGGCGGAGATCGCCGAGGAGCTGCGTTGGCCGGTCTCCGACGTGCGCGACATTCTCCGCGTCGCCCAGCTCCCGGTCTCGCTGGAGAAACCGGTCGGCGACGAGGACGAATCCGAGCTCGGCGACTTCGTCGCTGACGACGCGGTGCTGGAGCCGTTCGAGGAAGCGAGCGAGCACCTGCAGAAGGAGGGCGTGCGGCGGGCGCTGGACGCGCTGCCGGACCGCGAGCGGCAGGTGATCGAACTTCGTTACGGCCTCTCCGGCGCCGAGCCGCTGACGCTGGAGGAAGTCGGCAAGACCTTCGGCGTCACCCGCGAGCGGATCCGCCAGATCGAGAACAACACGCTGAAGAAGCTGAAGCGCCTGCCGGAGGCGCAGATGCTCCGCGAAGCTTCCTGACGACGTTGCAGCCTCGTCAGGCGGGGTCCAGCACGTAGACCGTGATCGGGCGGTCGTCGGGGAGCTTTTCCTCGTAGTCGTCGAAGCCGGCGTACTGCTCGTTGTGCTTGCGCCAGAGGTCGGCGCGCTCCTCGCCTTCGGCGGGGCGGGCGTGGACGGCGATCCGCTTTCCCTTGACCTCGATCTCGGCCTCGGGGTCGGCGTCGAGGTTCAGCGACCAGGCCGGGACCTTGGCGTTGCCGGCGTTGGTGTCGATGACGACGTAGCGGCCGTCGTCGACGATGTAGAGGACGGGGGCGGTGCGCTTCTGGCCCGACTTGCGGCCGGTGGTGGTGAGGAGGAGGATCGGCCCGCGGCCGATCTTTCCGAACAGGCGCCCGCCGCTGGCCCGGTATAGAGGCACGTTCAGCTTGCCGACCCAGCGCAGCCCGGTCGCCCCGAGGGAGTTGGAGAACCTCGCCCAGAAGTGGTCGCTCGGCACGGCGGCAGTATCCCACCGCACCTCCACTTTGGAAATCCGTGCCAAATGGAGGCTATGGCGGTACTGTGGCGGGGATGGCCGAGCCGCACCCATTTCGCCGCGCCGCCGAGAGCAAGGACCTGGACCTGCTCATGGAGACGCTCTGCGAGGACGTCGTCCTCCACAGCCCCGTCCTCTTCCGCGGTTTCGAAGGGCGCGAGACGGTCAGTCTGGTGCTGACCCACGTCGCCGGCACCCTCGAAGACCTCACCTACACCGCTGAGCTGAGCGAGGGCAACACGATCGCCCTCCGCTTCAAGGCCAAGGTCGCCGGCACCACCCGCGAGCTCGAAGGCATCGACTTCCTCGAGCTCGACGAGAACGGCCGCGTCTCCGAGCTGACCGTCTTCATGCGCCCCTTCTCCGCCCTCACCGCCTTCAACGAACAGATGTCGGCGCGCCTGGGAGCGGCGGAAAGCTAGACCGGCGGTTCGGCCGAAGCAGCGTCTTCGGCCTCGACATCGATCTTCTCGAAGAAGAGACGACCCGGTCCGTCAGTGAAGACGCGCAGCCGATCCCCTGGGGTAATCCCGGCCTCTTCGCAAGGAGCTTTCGGAAACGTTGCCTGTCGTTTGGGTCGCAGAAGAATCTGACGACTGGCGGGGAGGGAAGAAGATGGGGGAGGCAGGATTCGAACCTGCGTAGGCATAGCCGTGTGATTTACAGTCACATCCATTTGACCGCTCTGGCACTCCCCCGGTAATGGCGTGGCGCCTGCAATTGTATTGGGCGCAGCGCTTCCGTAGATGAGCTCTTCGAACGGCGTTCCCGGCTCGATCTCGAACTCGGAGTACTTCGCGCCACCGAGCGTCACCTCGCGGGCCGCCTCGACATACCGGGCCGGGATAAACCAGCGCCGGCCATCGCCGACGAGAACGAAGAGGTAGTCCACTTTCGCTGGATCGAACTTCTTCGTAAGGCCGGTCCAGCTCTGGTTCCCGCCATTGGTGCAGATCGAGACTTTCCAACGATCTCCCCCCACTTTGGGCTGCCACTTGTAAGTAGACGTTTTGACCTGAACTCTGATCGGCCCCGCATCCCACTCGGCCATCAGGTCCACATGAGGGCTATGGGTAAAGGGAACCCAGACCACCGCGTTCTTGCTCGCCAGCCACTCCATCGCCGAGAGCTCGCCGATGTCGCCCTGGACGCGGCGGTTTACGGCGCGCTCGCGGCGGTGTGGGCCAGCTGAAACTGAGGCAGTCTCCATGAAGAAGATCATTGCAAGCGCTGCAGACAGAAAATTTCGGGCAAGGATCTTGTTCTGGTCGCCTGAGAAGATGTCGGCATGCTCGATGACCGCGTGATCGCGATTGCCGGCGTCGGCGGCGGGCTCGGCCCTGTCGTCGCCGAGCGGCTCGCCGCGGCGGGCGCCAGGGTCGCCGGCACCGACCGCAACCAGGACACGCTCGACTCCCTCGCCGCCGACCTCGGCCTCCCGACCGAGCGCTGGGACGGCCGCACGGTCGACCTGCTCGACGAGGAGGCCATCCGCGCCTGGTGCGTGGCATTGGTCGAGCGCTTCGGCCACGTCGACGGCCTCGTCCACCTGGTCGGCGGCTGGCGCGGTGGGCAGCCGCTGCACGAGGCGCCGCTCGCCGACTGGGAGCTCCTGCACGACCTCCTCGTCCGCACCGTCCAGCACACCACCCGCGCCTTTCACGACCAGCTCGCCGCCAGCGCGCACGGCCGCTTCGTCCTCGTCTCCGCCAAGCAGGCGCAGAATCCCAGCAACACCAACGCCGCCTACGCCTCCGCGAAGGCCGCCGCCGAGGCCTGGACCCTCGCCCTCGCCGACGGCTTCGAGCCCGGCGGTGCGACCGCCAACATCATCGTCGTCGAGGCGATCCTCACCCCGCGCATGCGGGAGGAAAACCCGGACGAGGACCACCCGACCTTCACGCCCGCCGAGCACATCGCCGAGGCGATCGCATATCTCTGTTCGGATGCCGCCGGAAAGATGAACGGGCAGCGTCTCGCGCTTACCATGAGGTGATGGCAAGCCGGAAAGGGCAAGACGCGCCGGACGGCAAGATGACGATCGGGCAGCTGGCGCGGCGGACCGGGATGACGATCCGCAACATCCGCGCCCACCAGACCCGCGGCATCCTGCCGCCGCCTGAGGTTCACGGCCGCACCGGCTACTACAACGAGGATCACGTCGCTCGGATCGAACTGACGCGCGAAATGCAGGCCGAGGGCCTCAACCTCGAGGCGATCCGGCGAGTGGTGGAGAGCAGCGAAGGCTCCTCCCAGGAGATGGTCGACTTCGCTCGCGCCCTGCGCGCCCCGTTCGAGGACGAGACGCCGGAAATCTTCGACGAAGCGGAGCTCGCCGCCGCCTGGGGGGTCGAGCAGTTGGACGAGAGGCTGATGCGAAGGACCGAAGAGATGGGGATAACCCGCCGGCTGCCGGAGGGCAAGTTCGAGGTGATCAGCCCCCGCCTGCAACAGGCCGGCACCGCGCTGATCGAACTCGGCGTCTCGCCGCAGGCTGCGGTCGAGACCGCTGAGGAGCTGCGTCGCTGCTCCGAGGCCGTTTCCCGCACTTTCATCGAGCTCTTCGTCAAGGAGATCTGGGAGCCGTTCGACGAGGCAGGCCGACCGGAGGAGGACTGGCCGAAAATGCGGGAAGCGCTCGAGCGCATGCGCCCCCTCGCCTCCGACGCGCTGGTGGCGATGTTCCAGGTCACGATGGGCGAGTCGACCGAGAAAGCGGGCGAACGCACCCTGCAGGATGCCGCCAAACCCGCAGACAGCCGCCGCTCCTCACGGGGCAAGCGGTCAAAGAGCTCCCGCTGAGCCGCTAGCCGGCGATCGCGAACCGCACCGTCGCCGGCTTCGATTCATTGGCGGCGGCGTCGGTGGCTCGCAGCACCGCTTCGTAGCGCCCGGGCTGCGCCTGGAAGTGCTTCCAGCGCGCCCCCAGCCGTAAGCCGTTGGTTCCAGCCTTCACTCTCCAAGCCTTGAAGCCGGCATACGCGCGCTTTCCCTTCCCGGAGAGCCGGTAGTACTGCGCTTCCAAGCGCCCCTTCTCGCTGACTCGAACGCTCAACGCGATACCCGCGCCGCCGCGGGTCCGATGCGTTCCCAGCTTCACCTTGCTCAGCACCGGGCGCGTCACGTCGACGTTCAGGGGCGGCTGCGGCCCGGGATTCGAGTTCGGGTCTCCAGGCGTTTCGGAGACGATCACCTCGCCCCGCACCACCGGGTGCAGCTTGCACTGGAAGACGTACGTGCCTGGCTGGTTGAACTGCAGCGTGTAGCTGTAGCCGGGACGGTGGAAGGGCGCATCAGTATGTGGGTCGGAGTCCCACTGCGTCGCGTTAGCCGAGATCCCCGTCACCGAGTGGGCGAGGTCGGGCCCGAGCCAGTCCCAGGTCACTTTCTCGCCGAGGTCGATGTGGACTTCCTCGTTCGACCACTTGTAATAGGCGATCGAGACGCGGGTGTTGGTCGCCTCCGCGGCGGGAGCCAGCACGGCTGCCAGCACCAGGAGCAACGAGAACGCGGTTATTCCCGCATGGCGGGAAGAAGTGCGTCTTGACCGGCCCACCGCTACTTCCTCACCGTGATCGTCAGCTTCATCAGCGTCGGGTGGACCGTGCAGATGTAGCGGTAGGTGCCGGGCCGTTCGAACTTCTTCTTGAACACGGCATCGGTGACCGCGGTGGTGCGGGTCGAGTAGGTCGAGCGTTCCTTCAGGTTCTTCGGCCCCTGCTTGAGGTGGACGTCGTGGGGATAGGTGTTCGTCGCCGACCAGACCCACTTGACCGTCCGGCCCTTGTGGATCGTCACCGCGTCCGGCCCGAAGAAGAAGTCGTTGACGGTGACGATCGCCGGCTTGACCCGTTGCGGCGCCTGCGCCGAGGCCGCCGCCGGACCGAGCAGCGCGCTCGCAACCGCAACTACCGCCAGCGCGCGCACCGCACCTCGCTTCGCCACGCCCCTCACGGGCAATTCAGTTCGCCCGGCTGCGGCGTCACCTCGACCGGCTTGAACTTCTGGAACGGCGGATGGGAGGCGACCCGCCGGACCCAGCTGCACTGCTGGTTCTGCGGCGGGCTCGATCCCGCGTAGCCGAGGATCGTCGCCGGGTTGCTTTCGTTGCCCAGATCGATCTGCAGCCCGGCGCTGACGTCGAGGCTGCGCACCTGGTCGGCCAGTACTTCCGGCTGCGGGCAGGTCGGGTAGATCTTGCTCAACGGCACTTTGCCATTGCCCGGCGCGAAGGTCGAGTTGGAGCTGTTGGCGCCGTAGCAGTTGCCGCCGCCGGTGTTGTCGTTCCAGAAGTCGTATTCACCGTTCGGGTCGGCGCCTTCCCGGCCCATCCTGTTTTCGACGTATTCGTTGTTGATGTTCTTGGCGTCGTCGCCTTCGTTAGCGACAAACACTTCGCCGGGGCCGGAGAAGGAGGCGATTCCCCACTTGTAGTTGCCGAATACGTTGTTTCGTCTGACGACGGTGTCGGCGCTGCCGTAGAGGACTATCCCCACCCCGGTCGGGTAGTTGACGGTCGACCCGGCCAGCTGCCCGAGCCCGGCCGAGACGGTGTGGAAGGCCGAGCCGGCGAGGAAGTAGTCGTAGTTGTTCCAGAACACGTCGTTGCCTTCGATCACGTTCCAGCCGTTCGGCTCGAACCCCTCGCTGTCGAGCGTGTTGGGAACGATTCCGGCGCCGTTGTCGTAGAAGGCCGAGTCGACGATCTTCACGTACTTCGAGTTCGTCCCCGAGTAGCCGAGCACGTTTTCGTAGCTGCGGTTGTTCTTCAGCAGCGTCCATTTCGGCTTGCGCTGGCAGGGCTTGGGCGGCGGCGCCACCCCGTGGTTGGTCCACCCCTTCGAGTCGCAGGGCGTTTCGCCGACGTAGAAGGCCGAATCACCTTGGTGGTAGCCGGCGGAGTTGACCATCTTGCCGCCGTAGCAGTTCTTGGCGAAGAGCCCGTAGGAGCGGTTGCCGGAGGCCAGCAGGTTGTCCATCGTGTAGCCGTCGCAGTGCTGCCCGCCTTCGCCCGAGGCATGGACGAAGAACCCGTTCGACTGGTAGTTCCGCGCCCACATGTTCTTCAGCACGATGCCGTCGACGCTGATCGCCTCGATCCCGTTCTGCGCGGCGCCGAGTTCTCCCTTTGCGTTCTTGCCTTCGAGGATCACCTTGCGCCGGTTCTTCTTCGTCCCCTCGATCGTCAGCCCGTCGAAGTCCTTCTTCTTCAGGGTCCCGTCCACGACCACGCCCTCGACGTACTTGCCGGGCCGGATCGCCACCACCGCCTTGACCTTCGCGTTCCCCTTCTTCGCCTTGAAGGAGCCGGCCGCGTCGACCGCCTTCTGGATCGTCCGGTAGAGGCAGCCGTGCTTGCAGACTTCGAAGGTCTTCGGCTGCGCCTGCTTCTTCTTGCCGCCGCCGTGGGCGGCGATCGCCGGCGCCGCAACTGCACCGAACGCGAGGCAGAGGCAGAGGACGAGAGCGGGGAGGATCGGCGTGCGTTTCATCCCCCGACAGTAGCGCCGCTCTGGCTATTCAGCCAGGCAAAATCGTCTGCATCGCCTGTTCCAGTTCGGACACCCCGTAGGCGCCCTCGAGGCGGTCGCGGATGATCCCCTTGCGGTCGATCAGGAAGGTCCAGGGCTCGGTTTCCAGGCGGTAGGCCCGTAGCTGCGGCCGCACCCCTTTGCTGGGGTCGTTGTCGTCGTAGACCTCCATGTGGATGAAGTCGGCCTTGTCCTTGTATTGGTCTGCGACCTGCTGGGCGACGTCGACGACCGGGCCGCAGACGCGGCTCTGGCAGAGCGCCGGCGTCGCGAAGACGAGCACGATCGGTCTCTTGCCGACGGCGTCGGCGAAGTCGACCTGGTGCATCTGGTCGTGCGGGTTGCGGGTGTCGATCTTCGCCAGGTCGCCGCCGACGTCAGCCGCGGTCGGGGTGTGGATCAGCGGCGCCTTCTCGCCCACCTGCGGCACCGAGCTCTCGCCGACGACCGGGCTCGGGACCCGCGAGGCTTCCAGGCCTTCCTTTCCCTTGATCATCGCGATCGCCACCCACGGTCCCTTCCGGTTGAAATCGACTTTCGGCACCACGTAGACGTTCTTCGCCGCATCGGGGTCTTCGCCGGCAGAGCGATAGGCGGGCTTCACTTCCAGCGAGGTGACCTGCGCCGGCAGCGGCCCGGCCACCGGTCCCTTTTCGCTCTTGGCGAAGTAGAGGGCGACGTCGGCGTCGCCGATCTGTTCGTTGCCGCGCGTGAAGACCCCGAACGAGTAGCGGTTCTCGCCGACGACGAAGGCTTGGGCGGCGGGAGCGATCACCAGCTTCGTCGGCTTGGCGCCCGAATCCCGCAAGAGCTCCGCGATCGTCTTCCCCTTGGCGGAGGGGAACTCGGCGGCAGACGGCGCCGGCCGCGAGGATTCCTCGCTCGAGCCGCCGCAGCCGGCAAGCAGCGCCAGCGCGCAGAGAAGGGCGAGCAGCGGAAGGAAACGGCGGGACGGACGCACGGCCCGCACGCTACACGGCTCACTTCGGGAATTCCCAGGGCCGATTCTTTCCCGCTTTGGTACTTCTCGCCCGGGAGCGGGTTCGTATCATCACCGTCGTCCACTGCCGGGAACAGGGAGGCACCGTTGCCAGGAAAGAAGCTGATCGTCTCGTTTGCCGCCGTCGCCATGCTGCTAGCCGCGGTGCCTGCCCTAGCGGCGGAACTCAGCCCGCAGGAATACAAGGAACAGGTCGAACCGATCTGCCAGGCGAACAAGCCGAAGGAAGAAATCCTCAGGCGGGTGCACAAAGAGGTGAAGGAAGGCCAGCTGAAGAAGGCGTCCCGGAACATCGCCACCGCCGCCAAGGCGCTGAAGCAGACCTACCTGCGCCTCCTGCAGGTGCCGAAGCCGAGCGAAGACGAAGCGCGGCTGACGAAGTGGCTCAAGGGCATCAAGACCGAGGTGGAACTGCTGGAAGCGACCGGCAGGAAGCTCGCCAAGGGCGAAAAGAACGCGGCGATGAGGATGGTCGTCCGCCTCAAGGTCAACGCTGACAAGACCAACAACCTGGTGCTCAACTACCAGTTCCGCTACTGCCACGTCGACCCGAGCAAGTTCATCTAGCCACGGGGCGGAGCGATGGCGACCCTCGTTGCCACCGAGACGCCGGAGGAGGCAACCCGCGCCTTCGCCGCCTCGCTGACCAGGGGCGATCTGCAGGCGGCCGCCGGCTGCTTCGTCAAGGACGCCTGCCTGGTGACGCCCGACGCGACCACGGTGAGGGGCCGCGAGGACATCCGCTCGATCCTCCGCCAGCTGATCGCCTCCGGCTCCCGGATCGAGGTGCAGGAGAGCTCGATGCTCCTGGCCGGCGAGGTCGCCTTCGGCACCGAGCGCTGGCTGATCACCACCCCGGGCTCGGAAGGCAAGTCCTTCACCCGCGCCCTGACGCCGAGGCTCGTCCTCCGCCGCCTCGACGGCGTCTGGAAACTTGCCGTAGCGATGCCCTGGAGCCGGGGATAGCCGATCCCCCGCGACCGTCTAGAATCGTCCTGAGCGTACGGCCTCACAGGGAGCCGACCCGCCCGGATAGCTCAGTTGGTAGAGCACTTCCATGGTAAGGAAGGGGTCACGAGTTCGAGTCTCGTTCCGGGCTTCTTTGAAATAGCTGCAAACAGCCGGTTTCGGCTGCTGATTTTGCGGCGCTTCTCCACCGTCTCAATTCTGCCGTTCTGCCACTAGTGGCAGAACGCGCCGCGATTGTCCTCGATTAGTCCCGATTTGTCTGGTTTCCCCGGCTTCACCGAGCTATCGTCGGCGACCGGAAAATGAAATGCCCCGGCGGCGCTACCAACGCCCCGGGGCCGGCACAGGAGGGTTCAGCTCCCATGCGAAGCAAGCGTAAGGCCGCCAAGGCGGAAAACGAAGCCGCTAGCCGGAAGGCGAACGGCAACCGCCGGGCGGGCAAGCAGAGATTGCGCCCCGGTCAGCTCGACGGCCTGGTTCTCGGCTACCTGAAAAGCCACAAGGGCGACCTGCCGGTCAGCCCGACCACCGTGGCCCATGGGATCAAGCGCTCCTCCGGAGCGGTCGGCAACTGCCTGGACCGGCTTGAGCGGGCCGAGAAAGTGCGGCTGGTGGAAGAGAAGCCCCGCCGCTACGACCTCGCCGGCAAGAACAGCAGGTAAGACAAATACATAGCGGCCCCCGGCGGCGCTGGAACGCCAACCGGGGACCTGACCACAAGGAGGAATGAGCTCCCTATGGCTGATGAGAAATCTACGGCCCCTGGCGCCACCAGGTCCCTGCCCACCTACGACGAAGACGAGCGCGAGCAGCGGGCGGTCCTTCACCAGGTCCTGGAACTCCACCCGGAAGCGCTCACGCGAGACGAGCTGGTCCGGGAACTCACCGGCGGCGGATCGAGCGAGTTCCCGAAGTCCGACGCACTGCGACGAGCGGTCCGCGACCTTGCCGCCACCGGTTTGTTCCACCGCCTCGGCGAGGACGAGATGGTCCGCCCGACCCGGGCCGCCGTCCGCTACTTCGAGTTGAGCGGGGGGGCGGGCTGATGGCGAAGCACGACCAGGGGGACGCCCTGCTGAGGGCCCTCCGCCACCCCCTTCGCCGGTCGCTTCTGCGGCGCTATGTCGAATCCAAAACGCCCTACGGGCTGGGTCCCAAGGAGCTGGCGCTGGCCTTGAAGGCACCGCTTTCGAGCGTCAGCTACCACGTGCGTGAGCTTGCCCGCTTCGGCGCGGTGGAGATCGTCAGCGAAGCGCAGGTCCGCGGCGCTGTCGCCCACTTCTACGAGGCGACGACGCTGGTCAGGGAGACGCCCTGGGTGCTGGCGGCCCTCGACCTCGGGGAGGGCTGAGCGATGGGGCGAAAGTACGGACCCGAGGCGGCAGAGCTGAGCCGCCGTTTCGGTCGCAACCTGGTCGAGTTCCGCCGCCGCGCTGGCCTCTCTCAGGAGGGCACCGCTGAGCGCGCTGGCCTGCATCGCACCGAGGTCTCCCTGATCGAGCGAGGCCGGCGCGTCCCGCGCCTCGACACCATCGTCAAGCTCGCTGGGGCGGTCGAAGTGGAGCCCTGCGCGCTGCTGGCGGGGATGGCCTGGAAACTCGACCCGCCGAAGGAAGGACCGAGATGAGCGGCCTCGGCCAGGAAGACAAATGGGTCCTGAAAGAGTGGACGCTGGGGGAGCGGTTCGGCGCGAACGTGGTGTGGTTCCGCCTGAAGTCCGGCCTGAGCCAGCAGGAGCTCGCCGACAGGATCGGGATCAACCGCACGGTCCTCAGCGAGATCGAGCGCGGGCACAGGCTGCCTCGCCTCGACGTGATCCTCAAGCTGGTCGCAGCTCTCGAGGTCGAAAACTGCGACCTCGTCGCGTGGATGTGGTGGAATCCCGCCCATCATGAGCACTTCGACTCTCCGGCGGAACCAGCCAGCGGACAAGAAGTCTGGGACTTCGACGTGCCGGCCCGCTTCCGGGTATCGCCTGTCGGCTATGAGAGCAGGAAGCGGTTCAGAGACCGGCTCAGACAGATGCGGGAGGAGGATCGTCCCGTCTTGGAACTGCTGCGGGACGATGCGCCGGAAGTTGCCCCGCGTCCACGGCCGGATGCTGCCTGGGTCTTGCGGACCGGGCAGGCGCTCAGATCGCTTCGCGAGGAGCGGGGGCTGACCCGGCAACAGCTTGCCAAGCGGGCGCGGACCACCCCCACCTTCATCGCGGAAATCGAGGAAGGGAGGATCTGCGATCCAGGTCTCCGGATTCTGACCGAGATCTGCCGCGCCCTCGACGGGGAGGGCTCCGACCTGTCGGCGCAGATCGAGCCGCTGCGTGCCGAGCGCAAGGCTGCCGTTCAGAAGGTGCTGGACGAGTTGGCCGAGCGCGACGCCCGCGCCAAGAAGGGGTAGAGGCGATGTCTCCCCGATCCTTCAAGGCGGATTCCTCCCTCGCCTACCTGGGAAAGGTGGTCAAGGCGCTGCGCGCTGACGCGGGCCTGACCCAGAAAGAGCTTGCAGCGCGGGCCGGCATCGACGGCACCTACGTCAGCCATATCGAGCGAGGAGATCGCAACCCGACCTGGGCCGCCCTCGGCAGGCTTTCTCGGGGGCTCGGGGTGCCGAGATGGGTGCTGGTCAAACGAGTCGATGAGCGAGGGCGGTAGTGATGGTGCGGACCCCGCCTCAACTAAGCCCCGAGCCGACGCTCGCGGAGCGGTTCGGGCTCAACCTCTGGCGCAGCCGCCGCCGGGCAGATCTCTCCCAGGAGGAGCTCGCCAATCTCGTCGGGCTGAGTCGCTCGGCGATCTACGAACTGGAGGGCGGAGGGCGCCTCCCCCGACTCGACACCATCGTCAAGCTTGCCGCCGGTACGCACGTCTCGACCTGCGTCCTTTTGGCGGGGATGCAGTGGCGGCCCGGGCGCTACGTCGACGGCGACTTCTACGTCGAGCACCCCGCGGCGAGCTTGCGCAGGAGCGTCAAAAGATGACGGCCGACCTCCAGATCCAGCGAGCCGTTCTGGCCCTGGTCCTCGATGAGGACCCGGACGTGCTGACGCTCCGGGCGCTTGCCGGCCGGGTGCTCGCGAACCCGCGCAGCCTCACCGGGGGCGTGGCTCTCGCCCGCGCTCTGCGCGAGCTCGACGACGAGGGCCTGGTCTTCAGCGACGGGGTGCTCGTGCGGGCGAGCCGACCGGCGCTCCACGTCAAGCGGCTGCTGGGAGGAGGCTGCTGATGGCCCGCCCAGATCCGATCCCTGGAACGACGATCAGCGTCCGCGTTCCAGACGACATCGCGGCGGAGGTCGTCGCGATTGCCCGCGTCGAAAGCGTGAGCATCTCGGAAGTAATCCGCGCAGGAATACACCGGCACCTTGCATGGCTGCGCGCCGATCCGGAGTTTCAGAAACGACTACGCGCCCGCCTGCACAAGGATCGCGAAATTCTGGAACGCTACGGGGAGAGGTCGGGCCGAGAAGAGCGATCTCGATGTAGTCAGGGGGACAGGCCGTTCTCGCCTTGAGCCATTTCACCAAAGAGGAGCTGGAGCGGAAGGGTCTGGGGACACCACTTCTGCGACGGGTGACGATAGAGGCACTGGACCGGCTCCGGGAGAACTACGCCAATGTAGGGGGCGGCTCGAACCGCTGACCTCCTGGGTGCGATGCACGGAGGCCGGCTGATGACGTGTCGAAAAATCGCATGATTTGCAGCAGCTTTGCGAGGTCCCTCTTGAGTCCGGTGGATCAGTATAGGCACGGATATGCAGC
The DNA here is from genome assembly GCA_051954115.1 of Solirubrobacterales bacterium. Lineage (GTDB taxonomy): Bacteria > Actinomycetota > Thermoleophilia > Solirubrobacterales > 70-9 > VAYN01. The sequence continues at coordinate 55,327 of JBQCIB010000012.1, forward strand.
GATATGAAGGGATTCAGGCACTTCTGGCGAGAAGTGCCTGAGATTCGAAGGGGCGGTTCAAGATGCGATCTGGCACTTCGCGTTGGTAGGACAACGTCGGCGCGGCAAGCGTTGTCGAGCAGCGAAGAGCCCTGGGCACGCGCTTTCCAACGCACCTAGCCGGTACCACGCTGCTACCAGTTTGGGATGAGCAAGCAGATCGCGGTCGGTGTGCGCCTTCCAGACGATCTTGTCGACTTCGTCGATGAGATCGTCGACTCTGGAACGGAGCGCATCCGGGCTGCTGTTGTAACCCGGGCGCTTGAGCGCGAGCGCCGTCGTGAGCGGGCAGAGCGCGATGCCCGGAGTCCTCGCCCGCACCGGTCCGGACCCGGAGCTCGCTGGCTTCGCCGAGTACGCGGCGGGTCTGCCGCGTGACCCGGCCTGATGCGCCCGATCCACGTCGCGCAGCTCGACAAGGCACGGCCGGTGTTGATCCTCACGCGCGAGCTCGTCCGGCCGCACCTGAGGACCGTGACCGTCGCACCGATCACCAAGACCATCCGCGGCCTCTCCAGCGAGGTGGGCGTCGATGCCGCCAACGGCCTTGCGGAGCCCTCGGTCGTCAGCTGCGACAACATCACCACCGTCCCTACGGAAGTCTTGGGTAAGCAGATCGGCGTCCTCCTCGACAGTCAAGAGCCTGCTCTCAGCGCAGCGGCCGCGGCCGCTTTTGACCTCGAGTGAATCGCGAAGCCCGAGATCGTCGTCGTTTCCGGCGCTGAAGGACGCGGCGGGCGGTACCGAGGGAGTTCCTACCGGGTAAACTTCTGATCTCCGATGCTCGCCGCAGGGGCCAGTGCGCAAGCCGCCATTTCGCTTCCCCTCGCAGACGCGGAACCCTCAGCCGCCCTTGTCGCTGGCGCCGCTTTGCTCGGCACCTTCCTGGTATTCGCTCTGGGCTTGCTGGTGGCTGGCCGCGATGGCGAATCTCGGTCGGTCGAGCGGAGGCTTCTTTGGGCGAGTGCCTCGTGCTCGGCGGTTGGAGCCATGATCTGCCTGGGCGGACTGGCACTGGGGATCGAGCGATGGGAGCTGTTCGGGGCCGGCCTGCTCGCCTTCGCGTCCGTCGTCCTGCTCGTGGCGGTGGCCGGACAGCTGCCCGCGTCGCGGGGGAGCGAACGCCTGTCTGGTTGGATCAGGAGGCATGGCCGTGGGTGGTTCCGCTTCGCCGTCGCTGGTGCCGGACTGTTGTCTCTGGGGCTCGTCGGGTGGTTGTTCTGGAGCGGAGCGGAACTCGCCCCTGGGATTCTGGGCAAGTCCTATCCGGTCTACCAGGCCTGCAGCGACGGCGTTTGCAGCGTCAACGAATGCACGGCTCCCGGGCCGTGCGGCAAAAAGGCGGTGGGGCGGCTGCAGGAAGGGGAAATGGCCGAAATCACATGTCAGACCTACGGCGGGCGGGTTCCCGCGAGCGACCCAGGCGGATCGAAGATCTGGGACAAGCTGGTGGACGGCAACTACGTCACCGACTACTACGTGAAAACCCCCGGGCACGGTCGCTTCACCTCCGGGATACCCCGCTGCTCCGAAGGGGCCCTGGGGTGAGACCGCCGGCGAATCCACAGCGTCCTTTCGCCCGGCGCGCGTGCCTCCTCACCGTGCTGCTCGCCCTCCTGGCGCTGCCCTCAGGAGCACGGGCAGGAGGAGCACACCTAACGATCCACCCGCGAGTGAACTACGGCGACACCGTCGGCATCGTCGTCGAAGTCGGAGCGGGCAGGCATGAGAGATGCGGGGCGCGGGTGCGAAAGGGGGGGCGTGAAGAAGAAGCACCCTCGGTGAGCACCGGCGCCGAAGGCGGGGCGAAGTGGAGCTGGCTCGTGCCCGCGAACATCGGCGCCGGAGAATGGCACTTCAAGGTCACCTGTGGCCGAAGCGGGCACCATGAAACGCGAAGCCGCGCCTTCACCGCCGGCGCCGGCTTCGGCCACAAGTCGCGAAGCCTCTGGGTCGAACGGTCGATGCACGTGGAAGCCTTCCGCCGGCCGGGCAAGGCGGGCGGCAACGGCGGTGGCGGGGCTCTGTACCCGATCGGCCAGTGCACCTGGTGGGTGGCGCGGCGCCGCCCTGACCTGCCGTATTTCCCCGGCCGCTCAGGGGACGCGATGCACTGGGCCGAAAGCGCCGAAGCCGCCGGCTTCCCGACCGGGGCGATCCCGGTGCCCGGCGCCGTGGCGGTGTTCGCGCCCGACCAGTACGGGGCCGGGCTCTACGGGCACGTCGCCTACGTCCTCAGCGTGAACGGCAAGGAAATGACGATCTCAGAGGACAACTTCGAAGGCCACCATCGGCCGGACAAGCGCACGATCGAATGGGCGGGCCTGCGGTTCATCTACCGGAAGGACCAGGCGACGGGCCCACCGCTGAACGGAGGCGTTCTTCCGCAGGTCAAGCCGACGGTCGAACTGCGGGGCCTCACCGAGGACACCCCGGTCTCCGGCCAGATCCCGCTCAGCGTCGTCTCCAACGCGGCGGGCGTGCGCTTCAGCGTCCGCTACTTCACCGATCTCGCCAACCCGGAAAGCGCGCAGACGGTGACGATGGGCGAAGACCGGACCTCAGCGGACGGCTTCACGATGACCTGGGACACGACCGCCGTGCCCAACCAGGGTGGTCCGGGCGGCAGCACGGTGGTGGTCACGGCGACCGCGCTCGGCTCCGGTGGGGAAGCCCTGGAAGCGACCTCGAGCGTGCGCGTGAACGTCGCCAACTCCCGCACGGAAAACGGGGTCACCTACTGGCCCTACTACGTGGTCGGCCTGCGGGAAGAAGGCGAACCCGAACTCCATCTGCGCTCGGGCCCGGGCTACAGCGAATACGCCGAAACCGGGAAGCGCTATGACGGGGAAGAGGTCGACGTCGTCTGCCAGGAAGTCGGGGAGCCTTATGTCTCGCCGCGAACTCACGAAGAAACCAAAATCTGGGACCGCCTCGTTGACGGTAGCTGGGTAATCGACTACTACGTCGACACCCCCAACCGCGGCCGCTTCAGCGCCCCCCTGAGCAGGTGCAGCTGACGCGCCGCGTCCCGTAGCTGGGGCACGGGATGTGGCAAGAAGCCATATGGATCTCATCCCACGACTCATTCGTTCGCCCGGCGTCCATCTCAGATTTCCGGTAGTGCCGGGTTCGCGGTCCCGTTTACGTAACGCCTCATATCGGGCGTTCAGGGATGACCCCGGGTTGTCTCGCCACTCGGAGCCGCCATGAAGCCCGAACGATCCCGTTCTGCAGCTCGGTGAGCTGCTGAGGCCGCGGCGATTTGGACTGGGGACCGCCAAGGCGGGGGCAGCGGCCCACTCGGCACGCGAGCGGGTTATCTGCATACCGAGGTGGATGTGATCTGCGCTAGGTACGGGGCTAGCGAGCATCTTCCCGAGGCGGTCTGCCTGTCTCCCCCTTCTGCCCATGTCGGGGCTGGCCCCTGCGGAACCCTTGGGCCGTAGCGGTCGAAGGAGGGATCGTCATCGGGAACACGAGGTTGGGACGTGGTCGAAGAAACCGCCCTACCCGTCGTAGGTGATCCGGAAGAGAGCCTTGGGCGAAAGCCATGCTGCGACGCAGAGCCTGGGTGGATCGTCAGCACCAGATCCTGGCCGGCGGCCACGTCCTCGGGGGGATAGTCATCGTTGGAGCTCGGAACCAAGCATGGTCGTCCTTGAAATGGAGTCGATCCAGGCGACTTGGGGGGGAATCGCCCCAGAACGAGCTGCAGGAAGTAAAGAAGGGCCTCCATATCACGCTTATCTTTCTCGAAGGCAATCTTGTCGCCTGCATGGGACTCGGCGAGTTCGCGCCCTGGGCGCTGGAGGTCCGCCGTGTGGGAATTCCCCGAGGGGAAGCACTTGTTCGGGAAGGACGCAGCCTGACGCGAAATGCCAGGAGCGGCCAAGAATCTTCCTTCCCCGGCTTCCCACCCATGGTTCTTGGACCCGGGGATAATCTCGCCGACAAGGCCCGGTAGCTCAGCGGACAGAGCAGCCGCCTTCTAAGCGGCAGGTCGCCGGTTCGATCCCGGCCCGGGGGCGTGCTCTGCCTAGCGCAGCTATCCGCGTGCCTTCAGTGGTTCCCGCAACATTTGGATCTCAGAGCAGCCAGGCCCTCGACCGGCCGCAAGCACCACAGAGTCCGCGCATCGAGTCCCGCAATGGGAAGCCTCTCAACTTCCCATCCGGCTCTACGAAATGTCTCAGCAACCTCGGAGATGAGAATCGGCACTTCAATTGCCTGGGGCGACCGCCGAACGAGCCAGAAGTGCCTATTTTTCATCGCGACTTAGCGTCTCCAGCTAGACCGCGCCTCCCAGCCCGAACGAATGTTGCCGCAGAACGATGAGACGATCAAGGCTCTTAATGGGAACTTGAGAGTTGCAGCGCCAGAGAAGCCTGGTTGTTCCAAGTCCGCGAGACAGAAAAACCCGCGACTTCGGCACCCGTGTCCAGACTCCGACACCGCTATCCCGAAGTCCCGCGACCGGCCCGATTGACCGTCGCTTCTTCTATCGGTTTGTGGAGGTTCGCGAGCTGTCGTGAGATCCGGTGGCGGAAGCATTCTCCCGCCCATCAGTGCCACGGTCGCTTGCGGCGTAGGCGTCTCCAAGCTACTCGACGGGCGTCGATTGCCTCGTGCCCGCCCTGACCCGCCCGGGCAGCTTCGTTGTTTCCCGGTGAGTCTGAAGGGAGGCGCACCGCACATTGCCGAAGGGGAGAACGGAGCAGGAGCCTGTCTCTTCGGAAAACATCTTTTTCGACGAGGCGAACGAAATCCGACGCGGACGCTAATTTGCGGCCCTGTCTGTAACCGCGAAAGGAGAGCCGCTCTTGATGAAGCGGCCATCGATCTGCCGCTTGGGCACCACAGGGATTTCGTTGCTGGCGTGCGTCGTGCTCGCGGGCTGCGCTTCAGGCGGCGGCTCCCTGAGTTCGGGGAAGGGCGGGACGCTGACCGGCACCTACGCCGCCTTCCCCGAATCGCTCGACCCTGGCCTCTCTTTCACCTTGGAAGGCGCGACGGCGCTGCAGAACGTCTACATCCCGCTTCTCACCTACGCCCACGCGAGCGGCTCCGCCGGTACGAAGCTGATCCCCGGCCTCGCCAAGACGCTGCCGCGCATCGACCAGGGGGGCTGCCGTTACACGCTCTACCTGCGGCGGGGGCTGAAGTACTCAGACGGCGAGCCGGTGCGCGCCTCGGATTTTCCCTCGACGATTGAACGTCTTTTCCGGATCAACTCGATCGGCTCCACCTTCTTCACTGGCATCGTCGGTGCCGCGGGCTTCGCGAAGACGAAGAAGGGCGGCATTCCCGGGATCAAAACCGACAATCGCAGCGGCAAGATCGTCATCCACCTGACCGAACCGAGCGGGGTCTTCAAATACCTGCTCGGGTTGAACTTCGTGGCGCTGCTGCCTGCAAAAACCCCTGCAGAAGACGAGACCGCCCATCCACCTCCAGCGACCGGACCGTATGAGATTTCAGCCGTACACCCAGGCCGAAGCTGGGAATACGAACGCAATCCGGTCTGGGCAGGCGGCAACGGCAAGGCGATGCCGCAGCTGCCCGGCGGCCACGTCGACAAGATCGTCTTCAAAGTCCAGACCAATCCCTCAACGCAGGTGAACGAAGTCGAACAGGGCAAGGTCGACTGGATGAAAAATCCGCCACCTCCGGACCTCTACGCCGATCTCAAGCGCCGATTTGAAGGCACCCAGTTTCGCGAGGACTCGACGATCAGCGTTTACTACTTCTGGATGAACACGCAGCAGCCGCCGTTCGATGACCTGCGGGTACGGCAAGCAGTCAACTATGCGCTCGAACCGGCGGCGCTGGAACGGATCTACTCCGGGACCTTGAAGCGCACTCAGCAGATCCTACCACCGCAGATGTCCGGCTACCGCAAGTTCGAACTCTACCCGCACAATATGCCGAAGGCAAAAAAGCTGGTGGCCGGCGCGCACCCGAGCGACCGCAGCGTCACCATCTGGACCAACGACATTGCGCCCAACGACGAAGCTGGTGAATACTTCCAGCAGTTACTGGAACACCTCGGCTTTGAGGTGACGCTGAGGAAGATCAGCGCCTCGAGCTACTTCACGCTGATCGGCAACTCCGATACGCCCGATCTCGACGCTGGCTGGAGCAACTGGCTTCTCGACTATCCCCATCCGAACGACTACTTCCAACCACAGCTATCCGGCGAAAGCATCCTTCCGTCCGGCAACTCCAACTTGGCCCACTTCGACGATAAGAGCATCAATCGCAAGATCGCCCAGCTTGAGCACGAGCAGCTGGGGGCGACCCAGGAACGCGAATACGCCGCGCTCGATCGCGAGGTGATGCGGCAGGCGCCCTGGGCGCCCTTTGGCAATCTCAGCCTTGGCACCTTCGTTTCCGCGAGAATCGATGTCAACAAGCTGATCGTTAGCCCGATCTTCGGCCAGGATCTAACCAGCTTCCGGCTGAAGTAGCGACTTGCAGGTCGATGTAGCCGGGCTTCCTACATCCCGGTCGGCTTCCGCGCTACGTAGACCGCCTTCGTATGCCGGTCTTCATCAAGCGGTTGCTCGAACACTGCGTCGTAGTGGTGGCCGAACACCTCAAGAACTTCAAGTCCCGCGTCTGCCAGGGCGGCGAGAACCTCCATCTGCGGGAACAGTCGCAGCTTGTGAAACTCTCGCGGAACGCGCGCTGCACGGCGCACCGCCTCCTCGTCGGCCAGATCTAGTGGCTCGACCTCAAAGGTTGCGCAAGCGATCCTTCCGCCGCTGCCTTCCCGGCTGCCGAGACCGGTCCAAATCAGACGCAGACCGTCGTGCTCGACGACAGTCTTATTGGCGAAGAACCCCCGAAAAGAGAGCAGAGCGTCCACGTCGAAGGCGACCAACCCGCCCGGCCGCAGATTCCTAGCCATCGATCGCATGGCAGACGCCAGATTTTCGGCGCTGAGCAGGTAGTTCAAGGCATCGGTGAGGCACCAGACGAGGTCAAACTCCCCGAGCAAGGGGAGGTTCCGCATATCCGAGACCATCAGCTCGACCGGCATCGCGGTCCCGCTAACTTTCGCTTGCGCGATCTCGATCATCGCCGGCGAGATGTCGCATCCCGTCACCGACCAACCACGCGGCACCATCGGGATAAAGCTCTTGCCCGTTCCGCAGGCAACATCCAGCAGCTTGCCGCGTGGCGGGAGGTCGTATGCATTGAGCACCGGGAGCAGTTCCCCCAACCACAGCTCGTAATCGTGGCTCTCCGTAAAGGCGTCGTACAGGGACGCAATCGCGTCGTAGGCTTGTCGAGCTTCCTCCGCGGACTCGCCTCGCTTCGCCATGTCCGGACTGATTATTGATGGTTCCTGCCGCAATGCCAAATCGGAATAAAAGAGGCTCAGGACCTTTGAAGGGCCTTCGGGCCGCCCCGGCCAATAGACGCTGCCGGGGCGACCCGTCTAACCGGCTTTGGAATCAGCCTGACTTGTTGATCTTGCAGACAGGAATGACCTGCGTCGTCTTGCCGATAAGCATCTTGCACCCCCTTTCGTTTTATTCCTTATGGGAATTAGAAACCCATTTGGCAGCAATCGCGCCTACGGGGGGAGCTGAGCTATCTGTTATGTAGTGGCTCTATGCCCAAGCTGAGCCGCGAGCGCCTATCTCTTGCGAAGGCGCCTCCAAAACCGCGTCTTCGCATCAACACCGGGCCCTCGTACCTCCTCCGCCTCGGTGTTCTGTATTCCCACCCGATTCGCATGAAGCTCGTGAGCGAGCTCTACATGCGTGAAATGAGCCCGACGCAGGCTCATGAAGAGTTTGGGGGAGGCTTGTCCTACGGAGCGATGCTCAAGCACTTCAAGGTGCTTGAGGAGAATGGATGGCTCCGATGGGTCCGCAAGGCGCACCTAGGCTCCGATAGCGGTCGTCGACACGACCTCTACCGGGCCACGGAACTTGCCGTTGTGGACGACGAAACCTGGGAAGAACTTCCAACCTCGATCCAGGTCGCCTTCAGCGCCCGAACCCTGCAGCAGTTGGGAGAGCGGGTCGGTGGAGCCCTAGCGGAGGGGTCGGTCGATCGACGGAAGGGTCGTTTCTTCGACTGCCGCACGTTGTCGATGGACCGCCAGGGCTGGGCGGCCGCTATGGATGTCCTCGCCGACTGCTTCCACTCCCACGTTCAAGAGCAGGTAGACGCGAAAATCCGCCTTGAGAAGTCCAGAGAGCCCGGCTTCCTGATGACGATCGCTTTGGCCGGATTCCCGTCGCCGCATCCTCAGCAGCGATTCTCCGACCGCATCGCTCGTGCGCCGGGCGCCCTGCAGCTACAAGGTGGGACGCTACCACTCTCCACCCGCATGGCGAAAGTCTTTGGCGATCCGATTAGTCTCGAAATCCTCAAGACGCTGCATGTAGAGACGCTCACCCCTTCGCAGCTTCAGGCCCAGCTGGGCAGGGCCTCAGTGAGGGACTATTGGCGCAGATGCAGATCGCTCACCGGGCTGGGATGGCTCGTCAGGCCCACCGGGCCGGACGCACCTCCCGGCGCTTACCGGGCTGCCGGCCCTCAGGTTTTCGATGACGCTGATATCTGGAGTGCGGTTCCAAGGGGGGCGGAGAAGGCGGAAAGCTGGCCGATCTTCCGCGAGTTCTGCGCAAAAGCCTCGGATGCGCTTCGACACGGGTGTTTCAACGAACAGCCGGTTCGACATGTGACCTGGTGCACCTTTCTTCTCGATGAGCAAGGCTGGCAGCAGGTCACGCGATCACTTCGAGCCTCTCACGACAGGCTGGGTCGCATCGCAGTGGAGTCGACGCGACGGATCAAGGCTGTGAGTGACTCAACTTCAACTCTCCCGGCAACGTTCTTTCTTGCTGGATTTGAGGATGCAATGAGGTGGCAAGGCGCTAGCACCATTTGTTGACGTGGTGGTTTCGCGGTCCCTGCCACTCCATATTGAGACCCCTCTGCCCCGCCCCAAAGACGCCTCACTGGTGTGAACGTTCTCGTTTTATTCCTTAAAGGAATTGAAAACCGCGCTCCTCTAATCAAGACTCACCCGCCAGCGGTCGGAAGCTCGCGACCATAGAAGAGTCTTTTTAACAGGACAACCGTATGCGGCTGGTTCGAGAGATCTTTACTATGTTTAGAGGAGGGCGGGGCTCCATTCCTCCAAAACAAGCCGTGCGACGGCTGGCGCTCTCGCGCGGCATCACCTTTGCAGGTGGCGGTGGTGCGTACTGGGCACTATCCGTAGTCCTTTACGCTCAGACCCACTCAGCGACCTTGGTGGCGGTCGCCGCCCTCGCCTCGTTCTCGGTGCCGGCACTCCTGAGTCCTGCGGCCGGGCTACTCGGAGACCACTTCGATCGTAGGTACGTCATGGCTCTCTCTGAGCTTGGTGGGGCGGTCTGTTTCGGACTCATGACGTTCTTCACGGCGCCACTTGCGCTCTTAGGTCTCCGATTCCTCGCTTCGATCGCCGCCGCCCCGCTCGTTCCGGCGACGTCAGCCGCAATACCCCTGCTGGTGCCGTCCGACGAACTCGAGCATGCCAACGCAGCCTTGTCCAAGGCGGGTACCGCGGGCATACTGGCGGGCCCCGCAACTGCCGCTATCGTCTTAGCGGCGATCGGCGGAAGGTGGGTCTTCCTCCTCAACACGGTCACCTTTGTGGTCTCCGCTTGCCTGATCCTGTCGATCAAACGTCGCGCTTGTCCTCGCGCTTCGACACAACGCAATCCAGTGGTCGGCTTTACCTTCCTCTGGCGCCACCCTGTTCTTCGGCCGGTGGGCTTCGCCTATGGCATGGCTTTCGTCGGGATCGGCGTAAGCATCCCCGCCGAGGTTGCCATTGTCGCCAGCTTCGGCCAAGGATCGACCGGGTACGCAGCGTTGGTTTGCCTCTGGGGGCTGGGAATGATCGCAGGCGCAACTGCCGGCGAGAGACTGGGCAACCGACCGCAACAGTTATTCATCATCGGAGCCGCAGCGGCCATCCTCGCCTTTGGCTGCCTCGGCGTAGCTGTCGCACCTCTATTCGTGTTTGCACTCTTGGGTATGGTGGTTGTCGGCTTGGGAGCTGGCCTCTGGGAAGTTTGCCAGGGCTGCCTCCTACAGCGAGCGACCCCGGACGAATTTCGAACCCGGGTGCTTGCGGCGAACGAAGCTTGGATGCAAGGAGGCGTCGCGGTCGGACTAGCGATTTCCGGCCTCATCATCGGTGCGACCGGTGGCAGAGGAGGCTTCGCTGCGGCAGCTACCACCAGCGCTATCGCTGCCGTCATCCTTCTTCTTCACGGGATATCCCATTCTCGCGCCGCATCCGAAGTCTTCCCCCAGGAAAAGGCTCATCTGGCCGATCCGGGAGCTAGCAGAGCGCGTCTGCTCCCGCTCCCGAAAAACCACGTCCGGCCAACCTGGCTACTACAGCCCGATTCCCGGCACGAATGAGAACGATCAAAAGTTGGCCGACCCCGATTGAAAGTAAACCCAAGAGGAGGTAGGGATGAAAGTGATCAACGTTCGTTGGGCTACTCCGCCCGCGGCTCAATTGACCAAGTGCGGTTAGGGCACTTGGTGTTGGTGTCGCCCAAAAATGGACCACTCCGATGCCGTTCTACCGACACGGTCGAACCGCATCAAGATGCCTGCGCTGAGCGACCCGCTCAGGCTTCGCATCATCGAGGTGGTTGCATGCGAACGAGGACGCTCGATCTCCCACCGTGCCTGCCTGCAGAACGCGGAGCTGTTGGCTCAATAACGTTGGAAGACCGCCGGCCGCCACGCGATGAGGAGGAGGCAGCCTCATTCAAAGGGATGGGTCGCACCAGAACCATCAACCGCGAGCGAAAGGGCATGACGCGCGCTGAGTTTGCTCCGAGGTGCGAAATGACGGTGCCTGAATTGGAAGCGATCGAACGCGGCGAGCTTGATGAGTGGTGGGGTGGCCTGCGAATGATCGCCGAAGGACTCGACATGACTCTTCCCGCCTTGCTCAGGGAGGCCCACGGGAGGCAGGAGCCATGAAAGCTCTAACTCACTCCTTCCGCGTCGACTTACTGATTCGATTGGCCGAGGCGCCGCGCTTGAAGTCGGGCCGGCAATCGCCCAGGCCTTAGGTTCGGCGACTCTTTCGATGATGCGGGAATCCCCGTCTACCGCGCTCGGGCGGGTTATCGCCGAAATCCGCAAGGAAAAAGGGCTCAAACAGGAGCAGCTCGCAGAAAAGGCGGGCCTTCATGAGACTTACATCAGCCATATCGAGAGCGGCAATCGAAATCCGCCCTGGCCGACGGTTGTCAAGATCAGCCGCGCGCTCGGGGTTTCTATCGCTGAGCTCGGTGACCGAGCCGAAGGACGGAAGGCAAATACCCACAAAGCAGCCGGGCAAGCTAAGGGCAAGCAAAGGCAAACCCGCCGGCCGTCGAGACCGCGCGACGGCAAGCCGATCCCGCGCCTGCCCCCACCCTTTGCCGATACGGAGCTGCGCGTCCTCTCGTCCCGAGAGAGAAAGGTTCTGAAGATGCGCTTCGGACTGACCGACGGAAGAACCTACGTCTATCGAGAGATCGGCGAAGCCTGCGATCTAGATAAAAGCGGGGCCAGGAGGGTCGAGAAAGATGCACTAAGAAAAATCAAGAAACGTCGTGATCCTTCGATGGCCTGGGAAGCCGGGGTGAGGATGGTCAAGGTCGAAAAAGCAATCCTTCCCGTGCCAGGCCCCGATGAAAAGGGTGGGGTCGCCCGCCGAACGCGATACAAAGCAGCTCCTCTGACTGGTGGATGGGGGATGGCGATCGGGAAAGAACTGCAGGAAGCGGGCCTTCGAGTGTTCGGGGAGGATTGGAACATCAGTAGGCGGTACTTCGAGTTCCCCCAGCAACGAGCTTGGGTTGTCTTCTGCGAGGAGGCAGGTCAGCGGCGGATTGCCGCTGTGAAGTGGAGACCCGGCATCCTCGTCGGCCCCTTCCTACTCGGTGTCATCCCAGCCAACTGTGACGATCCTGCCGTCATTACCAATTGGCTCTGGCGCATCGCGATCGAACAGCAATGGGGTTCAAACTCTTTGGCTTTCCTCGTCGGAGGATTGTCGATCCTGCTGGCGGATGACACGCGGTTCCGTTCGCCTGATGCCCTGGTTTCGGCAATTCTAGATACGGAGGACCTACCAACTACTGAGTTCTCCATTCCTCAACCTGATGGTGCGGTAGCAGCAGCCGTACTAGATGGTCTCACTAGGCTAGGCGTTAAGACGTGAACGGCAGACTCGACAACCGTCAACGGGGGCTGGGACGGAGGATCGAGGTCTAGCTGTGCGCCGGGACGGAAGAGCTCGCTCACAAGATGTGGCACTCAAGTTCGGCGAAAACCTGCGACGGTGCCGACGTCGAGCGGCGCTCTCACAGGCGGCGCTCGGTGAGCTCGCTTCGTTGCATCGCACCGCGGTCGTGATGCTGGAGAACGGTACTCGCCTTCCCCGCATCGACACCATGATAAAGCTCGCAAACGCGCTTGAGATATCTCCATTAGATCTGCTTACGGGTATCGAATGGAAGCCCTCATGCGCCTCGGGCGGAACGTTTGTCATCCTCAACCCTCCGTACCGGCGCTGACTCTCAGGGAGTTCTTCGCCGTCTGCCGCCTAGCTCGAACCTTACCGCGCAGGCCGTGGCAGAGCCGTGCTTCGAGGCTGGCGTAAAGATCGTAAAGGTTCAACTGTCAACGCACCAAGGGGAGCAGCTCGCCGGTGGTGCTACAAGGGGTCGGGACCACACCCGATTACAACTGATCTGCGCGACGTGCGTTCCCCTGTGTGCCCGGTGGAGTCCTTCGGCCGTGCATCAAGAGGGTCCTGCGCGCGGGGGTTATCAAAAGGACGAAGAACCTAAAAATGGTCTTCATCGTCTCGCGTTTCCCAGCGCAAACCCGTGCAGTTTTCGAGGTCACCGTCTCAATTGTCGCCAAGCCAAGCTCAAGGTAGGTCAATTAACTGAGAAAAAGCACTGTGCTGTCACACCCTAAATCTAATCTGAGCAAAAACTTTCGAAGCTCCGATGCACCCTCGATGGATACTAACGTTCATCTACGGGATGACAGCTGATCCACTTTGCGTGCGAACAGCGTAGCGCATCGTGCTGCGGTTTCCCGGCTTGTGAACGCCAATTTTTGGACAGCGAGTACAGATATGATTCATGTGGCTCAGGGGGTGAGTGCCAAGACACATCCAACCGGTAAAGCCGAAATTTTGAAAAAGGGGGGTTGACAGGCACTGGGACAGTGTGCAGGATGCCCGCCGACTGGCACACGGCGGGTATCGCGGGTTCCGGTTTCGACCATTCCAACACCGGAGGGAACCTTGCGATTCAGTTCACACTGCTCGATGCCGCACTGCCGTCGACGTGGAGGGTGGCTTCTGGGGTTAACCCTCGTCCTCGCGTTCGCGGCATTCCTGCTCCCGGCGATCGCGAGCAGCCAGGTGCAGGAAGGCGAAGAAGCGCAAGCCGAATCGGCCGCGCCGCCCTCAGCTGTCGAACTGCCGGAAAAGCGCACGGCGATGTCCGACACCTATCGCCTCCCCTCCGGCCGGCTCGAAACGCGGGCCTACCAGGCGCCGGTCAACTTCAAAGACGGCGAAGGCAAATGGCAGCCGATCGAAGAAGGGCTCGAAGAAACCGCAAGCGGGGAAATCGTCAACGGCGCGAGCTCCGTCGAAGTGAGCCTGCCCTCCGAACTGCAGGAAGGTGCCGCGCAGCTGACGGTCGGCGAACGATGGGTCGCGGCAAGGCTCCTCGGGACCGAAACCGAACCGGCCGAACTGAGCGAAGGCGCGGCGATCTACCAGAGCCCCGGGGCCGATGCCGCCTTCGAATACACCACGCTGCCCGAAGGCCTGAAGGAGACGATCGAACTCGAAGGTCCGCAGAGCCCCTCGAGCTTCCGCTACGAACTGACCGCCTCCGCCGGTCTCACCGCCGCTCTCACTGAAACCGGCTCGGTCGTCTTCAGAGACGGAAAGGGCGAAGCGGTGGCCACGCTGCCGGCGCCGACTATGGCCGACGCCGCTTCGGTCGCGCCGACGGCTGACCACGTGAACTACCAGCTCGCGCCGCGGGGCGAAGGGGCCTGGCTCCTCACCGTCGCCATCGATCGCAGCTGGCTCGAAGATCCGAGCCGGAAATTCCCCGTGCGCCTCGACCCGACGGTGACCGCGGAAAAGAGCGACCTCGACTGCGTGATCGGCGGCCAGACCGGCCAGGAAGGCTGGATTGACTGCGCCGAATGGGGCCGCGAAACCCTCTTGGCCGGCTATAACGCCGAACTCAACCGGGCAGAAGACAGCTGGTACCACACGCTGATGTACCTGAGCACGGCGGGGATCCCCTGGGGTGCCAACGTCACCTCGGCCGACCTCGAGCTCTACTCGCCCGAAGCGCCCCAGAACACGCTCGGGGTCGAAGTGGGCGCAGTGACGAAGCCGTGGACCTGGCGCGCCAACTGGCGCAATTACGACACCGGCAAAGCATGGACGACCGAAGGCGGGGATGCGGAATCCCTCTGGACGGAGAAGACCTCGGTCCACGGCAACGGCGCGGGCTGGTGGCACCTCCCGGTGCCGGTCTCCAGAGTGCAGCAGAAAGCCGAACGCAAAGAAGACCTGAGCCTGCTGGTCAGGCTGATGGACGACAAGATGCGCGAATGCGGCACCACGAGCTGCGTCCACCGGCTGGTCAAGTTCGACTCCTCGCACATCTACGACAGCAACTACAAGCCCTTCCTCCGGGTCGTCTACGACTTCTCCAAGACGAACGCGGTGAGCATGACCTCTCCCGAAGCGGGGAGGAAATCGAGCCACTACTTCACCCTGCAGGCAGGCTTGTCGGGCGCCGAAGCCGGCAACGGCATCACCTTCCAGATGAAGCTCCCGGGCTGGAACGACTTCCGCACCATCCCCTCGCAATACGTCCTCGACCGCAGCGGGAAACCGGTGGAATGGCCCTACCCCGTGGAATGGAGCAAGGGAAAGAGCGAACCGCTCTACCTCGACTATCCCGATGCGGCCCGTGCCATGGAACCGCATGTGGGACACCCCTACGAAGAAGACATCAAGCTGCGGGCGGTCGCGAGCGCAAGCGGCCAGTGGACCGCCGCGGCCAGCGAACCCGTGACCGTGGAATACGTCGGCCACGGAGGGGTCATCGGCGCTCCGACGGATGCGAGCGCAGCGGTCGGCCCGGCGAACGTCGACCTCCTCACCGGCCAGTTCACGCTCTCCAAAACCGACGTCTCGATCCCGGTTCCGGGCTCCGAAGCAAACCTCGAATTCACGCGCACCTACGAGTCGACCGCCCGCGGCGGCGATACCAGCTACAGCGACGTCCTCGGCGGCGCCTGGCAGCCCTCGGCTCCGGTGGAACAGGAATTCGCAGGGCAGGCCTGGACGCAGCTACTGGAACGCCACCAGGCAGCGGAAACGATCTACGAAGAAGAATGCTGGTACGAAGCAGGGGGCGAACACTGCGAAAAATGGCCGGTGGAAGAAGTGCCCGCGGCCAGCTGGATCGAACTTACCGACAACGAAGGGGGAGTCTCAACCTTCGAAATCGCCGGCGGCAACTACGTCGCACCCGAATACATGCAGGGATACGTCCTCAGCAAGGACGCGGAAACCGGGAACTTCCTCCTGACCGGCCCCGAAGGGGTGCGCACCGTCTTCACGCAGGGCGCCACCAGCGGCGAATACCGCCCGGAAACCGTCTCCTGGCAGGCGACGTCGAAATCGGCGCGGATGGTCTACACGCTGGACGCGAGCTCCAACCGCTACAGGCTCTTCAAGGAGATCGCCCCGGCGCCCACCGGCGTCACCTGCGGCGACACCACCTCGACGACTACGCCGGGCTGCCGGACGCTCCTGTTCGGCTACACCTCGTGCTCCTGCTCGGAAAACTACCGCCTCACCAGGATCTACTACTACGACGCCTCGGGCTCGGGCAAGGCCAGCGTCGTCGCCAGTTACGGTTATGACTCCGAAAATCGCCTGGTCGAAGAGTGGGACCCGCGCGTCTCACCCACTCTGAAAGAAACCTATACCTACGAAACGGCGGGCAACCCGAGTTCCTGGACCCTGGCAAGCCTCACGCCGCCCGGGCAGGAACCCTGGCGGTTCGGCTACTACGCGCCTGGGGAATTCCACATGGAAGGACCTCCCTACCACTACAGCTGGAACGACGAATCGATGTTCGGGCGCCTGAAAACGGTCATCCGCGCGAGCCTCGTCGAAGCGACGCCGACGGCGACCACGACGATCGCCTACCAGGTGCCGGTCAGCGGCAGCGGCGCGCCCTACGACATGAGCCCCGCCACGGTCGCCACCTGGGGCCAGAGCGACTACCCGGTCGACGCCACCGCGGTCTTCCCTCCCGACCAGGTCCCGGGCGAAGCCCGCCCCACGGACTTCTCCCACGCCACGGTCCACTACCTCGACCCCGAAGGCTATGAGGTGAACACCGCCTCCCCGGCGCCGCCCGGCGCCGAAGGCCCCTCGATCTCCACGGCGGAAACCGACGTGCACGGCAACGTGGTGCGGGAACTGAGCCCGCAGAACCGCCTGCGTGCCTTGGCGGCGGGAGCGAGCTCCGCCGCGCGCTCCCACGAACTCGACAGCCACTCGGTCTACTCGGCCGACGGCACCGAAATGCTCGAATCCTGGGGCCCGCTGCACTCGGTGCGGCTCGAAAGCGGCGAAACCAAAGAAGCGCGGGCTCACACGGTCGTCAAATACGAAGACCCCGCACCGCCGGCCGGGCAGCCCGCCTACCACCTGCCGACCAGGGAAACCACCGGCGCCCTGCTGGCGAGCGGGACCGAAACCGACCAGCGCACCACCGAAACCCGCTACGACTGGAACCTGCGCAAGCCGACCGAAACGGTCCTCGACCCCGGCACGGGCCACCTAAACATCGCCTCGGTCACGGTCTATGACGGAGCGACGGGACTGCCGCTCGAAACCCGCCAGCCCTCGAACGCGGGCGGCGGCGGAGCCGGGACGACGAAGTACGTCTACTACAACGGTTGGGCCAAGTCCGGCGAATGCGAAGGCCGCCCCGAATACGCCGGGCTGCCCTGCAAGATCCTTCCTGCCGCCCAGACGAGCGGCACCGGCCGGCCCGAACTCCTCGTCAAGACCTTCAAGTCCTACAACAACCTCGACGAGCCGACCGAAATCCTCGAAAGCCCGGGCGGCGGCAGCGAAAACGTCCGCAAGACGCTGATGACCTACGACGCCGCCGGCCGCCAGCTGACCAAGAAGATCCAAGGCGGCGGCGTCGCGATCCCCAAGGTAGAAACCGAATACAGCCCCACCCTCGGCCTACCGGTGGCCGAACGCTTCAAGTGCGAAACCGAATGCGAAGGGCCGCAGTACCAGAGCGCCTTCGGCCTCGGGAGCTCGAGCCAC
>JBQCIB010000013.1:0-7072 GCA_051954115.1 Solirubrobacterales bacterium
GCCGGGATAGCGCTCCAAGAGGTCCCAGAACGAGAGCCGGTCCCATAGCTCCAGGTATTCGGCCTCCTTGATCATCGCGGCCACTTCGTCGACTGAGGCGGCAGCGGCGAGGTCGAAGATCGTCCGGTGGACGGAGGTCACGGGGGTCCCCTCGCTCACGACTCGCTCGTCGGGAGGCACCTTGGCGAGGTGGCGGTAGATCTCCCTGGAGGAGCGGCTGCGGTGGGAGACGGTGACGTCGACCCTGCCGCGCGAGCTCGGCCGTATCTGCCAGAAAGCCGCCGCCGACCAGTGGCTCAAGAGCGCATCAGGCCCCGAAGCGAGCACGGCCGCCATCCACCATCCCTGCCTGGAGAGCAACTGGAGCGGCGCCGTCGAGTAGACACCGGCATGGACGCGGTGGATGCGCCCCGTCCGCAACCGCCAGGCGATCTCTTCCCTGCTCCAACCCCTCCCCATCAGCTGCCACCGGGCCACAACCCCATGCTGGTTGCCGGCAAGCACTGAGATCGGCCGATCGTCTCCGCGAGTTCGCGAAAAGGCTTGTACAGCACGTATTTCCGCGGACTCGTCTCCCACCCCCGGAGAGTGCCGAGTTACGGCGCACGTGTTGCGCGCACATTGGAAATTTTCTGAAGCGAGAGTGCGCCGTAACTCGGCACTCTCATCCGTGTAGGCACCCCCGTGACCCCAGAGCGGCTTGCCTCCTACCACGCCTACACGCGCAAGCACAGCGTCAATTGGCCGATGTACTGCGTCGCGCGGGCGTTCCTGGTGCCGTTCTTCCTCGTCTACCTCCGGTTGGCGCGGCTGGGGCGGGATTACGGGAAGGCGAAGGGGGGCGTGATCGTCGCCGCCAACCACCGCAGCTTCCTCGATCCCTTCGTCGTCGGCGCCACCCTGCCCTGGCGGCGGCCGATGAACTACATGGCCAAGGTCGAGCTCTTCGAGCAACGTTGGCAGGGCTGGGTGCTCTCGCGGCTCGGCGCCTTCCCGGTCCGCCGCGGCGAGTCGGACGAGGAATCGATGCTGACCGCGCGGATGGTCGCCGAACGCGGCGGCGCCGTCTGCGTCTTCCCCGAGGGGACCCGGATCCGCCGCGGCACCCTGTCGGAGCCGAAGCGCGGCGTCGGTCGCCTCGCCCTGCAGACGGGCGCGGTGGTGATCCCGACCGCCGTCCTCGGCACCGAACACGTCCGCCGCGGCTGGCGCATCCGTCCGAAAAAGGTGAAGGTGCGCCTCGGTCCGCCGATGACCTTCCCGCGCGCCGAGGAGCCCTCGCCGGCACTGGCGGAAACGGTGACGGCGCGGATCTGGCCCAACGTGCTGCTGCAGTGGGAAGACCTCGGCGGGCTGCCGCCGATGCGCCGCGCCGCCGTGATCGGCGCCGGCAGCTGGGGGACCGCGGTTGCCGTCCTGCTCGCCCGCGGCGGCCTCGAGGTCCAGCTCGGGGCGCGGACGCCGGAGCGGGTCGAGGAGCTGATCGCCGACGGCGAGAACCGCCGCTACCTGCCGGGGGTTCCCCTGGCGGAGTCGATCGACGTGCGACCCGCCTCGGCGATCGAGCTCGCCGGTCTCGACCTGATCTGCCTGGCGATCCCCTCGGCGCAGCTGCCGCAGGCGGTGGGGGCGATCGCCGACCGGGTCAGCTCGCGCAGCGCGGTGCTGATGCTGACCAAGGGGCTGATCGCGCCCGGCGGCCAGCTTCCCTCCGAATACGTCAGCGAACGCGTCCGGGCGCGGGCGATCGCCTGCCTCGGCGGCCCCGCCCACGCGCGCGAGTCGGTCTCCGGCTCGGCGGCGCTGGTGCTGGGCTCCGCAGACGAGGAGCTGCGAGTCCAGATCGGCGAGGTCTTCGACAAGGCCGGCCTCGTCTGCGAGCGCTCCCATGACATCACCGGCGTCGAGATGGCGGGCGCGGCCAAGAACGCCGCCGCCCTCGCCGCCGCGGCCGCCGAGCCCCACGGGCTGAACGCGGCGGGGATCGCCGTCGCGGCGATCTGGCGCGAGTGCATCGACCACGCCGTCGCCCGCGGCGCTGAGCTCGAGACCTTCGCCGGCCTCGCCGGGGTCGGCGACCTGACCGCGACGATGATGGCCCCGACCGGCCGCAACCGCCGCGCCGGCGAGCTGCTCGGCACCGGCACCCCGGCGAAGGACATCCCCGGCAAGATCGGCCAGGCCTCGGAGGGGCTCGACACGGTGCCGCTGCTGGCCGAGACGGTTGCCGCCTCCGGCGTCGAGGCCGCCGCGCTCTCCGGCCTCGCCGCCCTGATTCGCGGCGAGTGCGACGGGGAGGAGTGGATCGCGACGCTGCGCCAGGTCGAGCGCAAGAGGCGGGCCGCCTGATGCGGCCCAGGGCACAAGTAGGCTTGGCCGGTGAGCGGCCCCGAGCAGAACGTCGAGCCGGCCGAGCTCGATCCGGCGGCCAAGGCGGAGCTCGACCGCGCGTTCGAGGACTTCTACCGGGAGCATCTGCGCGACGTCTATTCGTATGCCTACTACCGGGTGGGCAACCACCACGACGCCGAGGACCTGACCGAGCAGGCCTTCCTCCAGGCCTACCGCCACTTCGACCGCGCCCGGCGCGAGTCCGACGGGCGGCCGCTGCGGCCGTGGGTGATCCGGATCGCCCACAACCTCGCCTCGAACTACTACCGCGACCGCTCGCGGCGCCCGCAGACGCCGCTGGAGAACGCCGACCCGATCGCCGCCCGCCACGACACCGAGGCGATCGCCGAGGGCCGCGAGGAGCTGCGGGAGGTCATGAGGAACCTCGAGCACCTCTCCGAGGATCGGCGCGAGGCGCTGATCATGCGCTTCGCTCTCGGCATGGACAACCGCGAGATCGCGCGGGCGCTGGGCCGCTCGGACGGGGCGACCAAGGTGCTGATCCACCGCGCGATCAAGCAGCTGCAGGAGGAGATGGAAGATGAGAGACCCGAATGAGACGCTGAGCGGCTCGACCTGGGACGTCGAGCAGCTGCTGAGCGACGCGCTGCGGCCGATCGAGCCGCCGGAGCGGCTCTCGGGCCGCTTCGAGGACACGATGGCGGCGATCACCCAGGCCGCCGCCGAGGAGCTCTCCGACTGGGCCGAGGAGCTCTCCGAGAGCGAGCTGCGGGCGCTGCGCGACCCGCGCAACTGGGTGCGGCCGGTGGTCGCGGTCGGCGCCGGCGGGGCGGCGACGGGAGCGCTGGTGCTGCTGGAGCTGCGCCGCCGCAGCCGCCAGAAAAGCCAGCGCGGCCTACGCTCGCTCGCGAGCGGGCTTCGCGCGCGGCTTTGAGTTCCGCGGTTCCTTTCGGACTCTGAGCGACCGAAAGGAACCACGCTTCTGTCGCTGGGCCCTTTTCGGCTTCGGAGTGCTGGCCGCCGCGGCGAAGCCGAGCAGGCCGATCGTCAGGTGCAGCCACTGGGTTCCGAGGCCGAAGATGCCCACCAGGGTGAAGAGGACGCCCATCGCGAGCGCGTACCACCGCGAGGAAGCGCCGGCCACGAGCACCCCGACCGCACCGGTGAAGACGTAGAACAGGTTGAACCAGGCATTCACTTCGAGGGCGCCGAGCGCTTGTTCGGTGTCGTGCAGGCTGACGAAGGACGCGTCGTAGAAGAAGCCGACGATGCCGAGGACGACGAGCAGCGCACCTGCAACGGTGGCGTAGAGACGGGCGGGGCTGGCGGGCTCCATCGGGCGCGATTGTAGGCTCCGCTGTCCGATGTCCGACACCCAGACCCAAACCTGTTACCGCCACCCCAACCGCGAGACCCGCGTCTCCTGCTCCTCCTGCGGGCGGCCGATCTGCCCGGAGTGCATGACGCCGACCCCGGTCGGCATGCGCTGCCCCGAGTGCGCGAGCCAGCGGACGCGGGTGGTGCGCAACCCGACGGGAACGCCGGGCCAAGCCAGCGCCTTCCCAGCGACGATCGCCCTGATCGCGATCAATGTGGTCGTCTACCTGATCGAGATCGGGGGTGGAGGCGGTGGGCTCAACAACCCGAGCGAAAGGATCGTCTTCGACTACGGGCTTGCGGCTCCCTTCGTTCACGAAGGCGAGGTGTACCGGCTGGTGACCTCCGGCTTCCTCCATGCCAGCCTCGTCCACATCGGCTTCAACATGCTCCTGCTCTTCTTCCTCGGGCGGCTGCTGGAGCCGGCGCTCGGCACGGTGCGCTTCCTCGTCCTCTACTTCGCCTCGCTGCTGGCGGGGTCCCTCGGAGCCTTGATCCTCGAGCCGAACTCACTCGGAATCGGAGCTTCCGGGGCGATCTTCGGGCTCGCGGGCGCCACCTTCGTGATCGCCCGCGGGCGCGGGCTGGACGCGCTGGCCGGCCAGATCGGCTTCCTCATCGTCTTCAACCTGATCTTCAGCTTTTCTTCGCCGCGGATCAGCATCGGCGCTCACGTCGGCGGCCTGATCGGAGGGGTGATCTGCGCCCTGGCGATCGTCGCCGGTGAGAAAGGGATGTTCGGCCCCAACCGCCGTGCGCTGGAGATCACCGCAATGGTCGCCGTCGCGGCGATTTCGGTGATCGCTTCGCTCGCGGTCGCCTAGGCGTCAGCCGCCGGCCGCGTCACCGGCGCCCGCAGCGCCGTGAAGGCGACGTTGCCCGGCGGGTCCACCAGGTCGGGATGGAGGATGTGGCCCAGCAGCTCGACTCCGTCGACGAGGCGCGGGGCGGGGTCGCAGAAGAGCGTGCCGTCGACTGCGTACAGCCGCAGTGCTCCCAGGGCGGCGATCCGCTCCCAGTGCTCCATCGCCTGCGCCTGCGCCGCCTCCAGCGGGACTTCGGGCATCACCACGACGACGTCGGCTCGCAGGCTCTCCAGCTCTCCCCAGCCGACCTTGGGCGGGTTGAGGCCGGGGTCCCCGGCGACGTCCTCGCCGCCGGCGATCGAGATCATCTCCGGGATCCAGAAGCCGCCGACCCGGGGCGGATCGATCCGCTGCAGCGCGATCACCCGCGGCGAGCCGGTTCCCGCCACCGCCGCGCGCACCGTCGCCAGCCGCCCCTCCAGCTCACCGCGCAACTCGTGCGCGTGCTCTTCCATGCCTGTCGCCTCGCCCAGCCGAACGATCTCTTCGAGCATCTCACTGAGCGTGGCGATCCGCATTGCTCAATCAATATCCCACCCGGGAGGGGTTAGTTGTGCAAAAGTGCCTGCCTGGCCAGCTATATTCCGTCTTTGCCGCATGGCCGAGGACGTCCCAGCCCGAAGTACCGGGCCGCATAGCCGATGAGCGTCCTGCTGCTCGTCCTTCTTGCGCTGTTGATCGCGATCAACGGCTTCTTCGTCGCGGCCGAGTTCGCCTTGGTCCGCAGCCGCCGCGGCAAAGTCGAACAGGCCGCCGAGGAGGGCGAAGCCGGCGCCGAGGCCGTGGTCGAGCAGCTCGACCGCATCGACGAATCCCTCTCCGCCTGCCAAATCGGGATCACCGCCGCCTCGATCGGCATCGGTTTCCTCGGCGAGCCCTCGCTGGCGAAGCTGCTGGAGCCGGTCTTCGGCGGGCTGTCGCACGAGGTGGCGGCCGCGCTTTCGCTGGCGATCGCTTTCGCCTTCGTCACCGCGATCCACATCTCGATCGGCGAGCAGGTGCCGAAGATGCTGGCGATCGCCAATGCCGAGAAGACCGCGCGGCGGGTCTCGCGTCCGCTCGGCTGGTTCGCCGTCGCCACCGCGCCGGTGACCAAGGCGCTGAGCTGGTTCTCCAACCGGGTGGTCCGCCTCTTCGGCGTCGACCCGAGCGACCTCGAGCAGCACCACACCTCCGAGGACCTGAAACACATCATCGAGGGGTCGCGGCTGGGGGGGACGCTCGACCCCGGCGAGGCCGGCATGCTCGGCGGCGTCTTCCACCTGCACGAGCAGGAGGCGCGCGAGGTGATGACGCCGATCCCGGCGGTGGTCACCGTCGACGCCTCCGAGACCGTCGAGGCGGCGCTGCGGCGCTGCGTCACCTCCGGCCACACCCGCCTGGTCGTGATCGAGGACGACAACCGCGACCGGGTCAAGGGGATCGTCCACAACAACAGCCTCGCCCGGCTCTACATGAGCGAGGGGCCGTACGCGCCGCTCGACACCGTCGTCCGCGACGCCCTGATCGTCCCCGAGACGCGCCCGCTCGACGACCTCCTGCACGACCTGCAGGTGCAGCGCACCTCGCTCTCGGTCGTCGTCGACGAGTACGGGCGCACGGTCGGGATCGTCACCGTCGAGGACATCCTCGAGGAGGTGGTGGGGGAGATCGAGGACGAGACCGACCCCCGCGCCGCCGCCCTGCGCAAGCTCACCAACGGCGACTGGTTCGTGCGCGGCCACGTTTCCCTCGGCGACCTCGAGGACGCCGGGATCGAGCTGCCGGTCGACAGCGACACCTACAACTCGATCGGCGGCTTCGTCTTCGGCGAGCTGGGGCGGCTGCCGAAGCGCGGCGACTCGATCGCCGTCGACGGCTACACGATCCGGGTCGAGGCCGTGCGCGAGAACCGGATCGAGGCGGTGCGGATCAGCCGCCGTTCCGTCCGCCCCGCTGCCTAGCTTCTCCGGGCAACCCGCGATCCCCTCACCGCTGGAGGTACGCCATGTGGGTTGTACGCCTGACCGACAAGCAGCTCGAGGTCCTGAGGGCGTTGCTGCGCTCCGAGGAGCACCTCGGCCCGGCCCTGCGCGGGGCGATCGAGGCCCTCGACCTCGCCCGCTGGGACGACCTCCCCGAGGCCGAGCTTCCCTGGGAAGAGGTAGAGATCGTCGCCCGCCGCCAGGGGATTTCCGAGGCCGACGTCATCTGGGACCTCAGCGGCAAGAACGGCCGCGCTGCCAAGGCCGATTAGCTGAGGGACGAATCTCACCCGGTACAGGGAACGGGCATTCCCCTCCCTCCCTGGGTTACTCGCCTGAAACGCCGCCAGCTGACCGCGAACGTCGCTGGTGCGAGTAACAGGACGCCGGTCGGTCCGGGGAATACCCGTCCCCTCCACAACAGAGCTCCGGCAGACGCCCAGGGTTCAGCAGCTGTCAGCTAAAAGTTCCGCCATCTGCCAGTTGAGAGTTCCGTGGTTCCTTTGTCCTGTA
>JBQCIB010000014.1:0-60574 GCA_051954115.1 Solirubrobacterales bacterium
CTGACGAGCAGCCTGCGGCTGTTCGGGCAGGTGCGGGCGTTACCGTGGATCCTCATCCGGTGTCCTCCTTGATCTGGGTGGTCAGCACCCCCAGCCTTCAAGGAGGCCCGGATGAACAACGTGGTCAGGAACTACAGCTAGCTCTGCGACGTTGCCCTTGTGGTTTGGATTGTGCTCCATCATCTCGTCAGACAATACATTTCTGTGTGGACGTAAAAAAAAGAGCCTCTAGGCCGCCCGCTGCTCGGGGCCCTGGTCCTCGTCGACGTCGAGGATCAGGTTGTCGGGCGCGGTGTGGCGGACCGTGAAGTCAACATTCGAGAGCTCTTCGAGTTCGCTGAGGAGGTCGACCGGTTCGTCGAGGTTCATCGACAGGGTGGCGCGGCCCTCGGAGAAGCGGTCCACCTTGATTTCGGAAGCGCCGAGCTGGCCGACGGCGTCCTCGAAGCCGACCAGCTGCGAGAAGTCGCCGAGGGGGCCGATCTCCAGCTTGACGTGACCCTGGTAGAGCCCGTCAGCGGCCTCGGCGCCGTCGCCTGCTTGCGCCTCGGCTTCCAGCGCCGGCTCCATTTCGGTCAGCGCCTTCACCTTCTTGCTCACCTCGACCGCCTCGCGCAGGGCTTTCATCCGGATCCGGGTCGCCTGACCGCGAGCCTGCGCTTCGACCTCCTCGAGCCGGGCGGTGATCGCGTCGAGCGAGGCGATGCTGCGGTCGTGGCACTCGTTCGCCTCGCGCAGGCGCTCGTTCAGCACCCGGATCTCGCGCTCGCGCTCCAAGACCATCCCGGTGAGGCTGGTGGACTCGCTCTCGAGCTCCGCCAGCGAGGCCCGCTGCGTGTCCGCAGTCATCTCGAGCCCGAGGATGCGGGCGTCCCGAATCGAGATCGCATCCTCCACTTCGCTGCGGCGGTAGCCGAACAGCGCCCGTTTGAACCCGCTCATGGACGGGCAACCTACGGGGGCGCTCGGACGTTACTTCGTCACACAGGCACGGAGGATGCGGCTTCGCCTCAAGCGCTGGCGGCTTCGGGAGCTTCCGGAGCGTCGAAATCGAGCTCCAGCCGCGGCGCCTCGCGCCAGAGGTCCTCCAACCCGTAGCGTTCGCGCGCTTCCGGCGTGAATACGTGGAGGACGCAGTCGAGGTAGTCGAGGATCGTCCAGCCGGCGTCCCCTCCCCCGTCGACGCCGCCCGGCAGCAGCCCCGCCTCGCGCTTCACCCGCAGCCGCACCTCGTCGACGATCGCCTTCGCCTGCCGCTCGCTGCGGGCGGTGCAGATCGCCAGGAAGTCCGTGTAGGCGACGAGCCCGCGCATGTCGAGGACGACCACGTCCTCGGCTTTTTTCGAGTCGGCGATCGCCGCCAGGCTTCGCGCCAGCTGCTCTGACCGATCCTCGTTCACCGGTAGATCCCCCTCTCTTCGATGAAGCGGGCGACGGAGTCGGGCACCAGGTAGCGCAACGGCCGCCCCTGCTTGGCGCGTTCGCGCACCGCCGAGGAGGAGACGCCGAACTGCGGCATCTCCAGCATCGTCGCCCGGCCCTCGCAGCCGAGGCTGCGCATCACCTCGTCGACGTCGGCGTCGGAGACCCCCGCCCGCCGCGCCACCGCCAGGCTCGCCAGCTCGACGACCCCCTCCGGATTGCGCCAGCTCTCGAGGCCCACGGCAGCGTCCGCCCCCATCACGAACACCAGCTCTCTGTCGCCCCGCTCCTCTGCAAGTGCCTCCAAGGTCTCATACGTGTAGGACGGCCCCTCGCGTTCGACCTCCAGGGCGGAGACCGAGAAGCGCCCGTCGTCCGCCGCGGCAAGCCTGGTCATCTCCATCCGTGCTTCCCGCCCCGGGTCGTCGGCGATCCGCTTGTGCGGCGCGTGGCCGGTGGGGACGAGGACCACCTCCGCAAGGGCGAGCTGCCAGAGGGCCTCCTGGGCAAGGGCGAGGTGACCGAGGTGCGGGGGGTTGAACGCTGACCCCAGCACGCCGATCGCCGCGCCGTCAGATCTACTCACGCACCTGGCCGTTGCCGTGCGCGACGTACTTGAGGGTCGTCAGCTCGCGCATCCCGATCGGCCCGCGGGCGTGCAGCTTCTGGGTCGAGTTGCCGATCTCGGCGCCCATCCCGTACTCGAAGCCGTCGGTGAACCTGGTCGAGGCATTGACGTAGACGGCGGCGGCATCGACGCCGGCGACGAACTCCTCGGCGGCGCTCTCGTTGGCGGTGACGATCGCCTCCGAATGGCCGGTGCCGTGGCGGTTGACGTGCTCGATCGCCTCCTCGACCGAGTCGACGACGGCGACCGCCATCTTCAGACCGAGGTACTCGCTGGCCCAGTCCTCGTCGGTGGCGGCGCCGACCTCGACGTCGCCGGCGACGCTCTGGGCGCGCTCGTCGCCGACCAGCTCGACGCCGGCCGCAGCCAGGTCGCCGAGGATCGCCGGCGCCACCCGATCGGCGATCGCGGCGTCGATCAGCAGCGTCTCCGCCGCGTTGCAGACCCCCGGGCGCTGGACCTTGGCGTTGAAGGCGATCCGCCGCGCCATCTCGGGATCGGCGTCGGCGTGGACGTAGACGTGGCAGTTGCCCGCCGCCGCGTACATCACCGGCACCGTCGCCACCGCCTTGATTGCCGCCTTCAAACCCTCTCCGCCGCGCGGGATCAGCAGGTCGACCAGGCCCTCCTGGGTCGCCAGCTCGGCCAGCTCCTCGTGGCCGCCGCCTCCAAGCGAGACGACCGCATCCTCCGGCAGTCCGGCCTCGGCGAGCGCCTCGCGGACGATCGCCGCCAGCGCCGCGTTCGAGCGCTCGGCGTAGCTGGAGCCGCGGAGGACGATCGCGTTGCCGCTCTTGATCGTCAGCGCCGCGCAGTCGATCGTCACGTTCGGCCGCGCCTCGTAGACGACGGCGACGACCCCGAGCGGCACCCGCACCTTGCGCAGGTCGATGCCGCTTGCAAGCCTTTTCCGTTCCAGCTCCTCGCCAACCGGGTCGTCCAGCGCGGCGACCACCCGCACGCCTTCGGCCATCGCCGCCACCCGCTCCGGAGTCAGCCGCAGCCGGTCGCGCAGGGCGTCGGTGAGGCCGGCAGCGCGCTCGTCGACAAGGTCGCCGGCGTTCGCCTCGAGGATCGCCTCGGAGCGCTCCTCGAGCAGGCGCGCCGTTGCCTCGAGGGCGGCGTTCTTCGTCTCGGTCGAAGCGCTCGCGAGCGCCCGCACGGCGCGCTTGGCCGCGGCGCAGTGCTCGGCGACGGAAGTCTCGGTTACTGCCATCGGCAAAGGGTACCTTGGGCCTTCCATTCGCCTGTTCCTTTTGGTCGTTATGCGCCCACAAGGAACAGGCGAACTAGAGCAGGACGAACCGATCGCGGTGGACAACCTCGTCGGCAGCGTGCGGGAGCAGCTCTCGCACCTGCGCGCTCTTCATCCCGATCACGCGCTGCAGCTCGCGCGAGGAGTAGTCGGTGATCCCTTTGCCGATCGTCTCGCCGTCGCTGGCGACGTCGATCGCGTCGCCGGCCTCGAAGCTGCCCTCGACAGCAGCGATCCCCACCGGCAGCAGGCTGGAGCCGCGCTCGCGCAGGACCCTCGCCGCACCCTCGTCGACGATCAGCCGCCCCCGCGCCGGCTTCGCATATTTGAGCCAGAGCTTGAAGCTCGAAGTCTTGCCCTCGCCGGGGGCGAAGCGGGTGCCGCAGGCCTCGCCGGCCGCCGCCGAGAGCAGCGTCCCGTGCCTGGTCCCGTTGCAGATCACCGCCGGGATCCCGGCCTCGCTCGCCATCTCGGCCGCCGCCACCTTGCTCCGCATCCCGCCAGACCCGAAGACCGAGGTGCGATCTCCGATCTCCAAGCCCTCGAGCTGGGAGAAGTCGCTGACCTCGTCGACCAGCTGCGCGTCCGGCTCGCTGCGCGGGTCGCCGGAGAGGAGTCCCTCGACGTTCGTCAACAGCACCAGCAGGCGCGCGTCGAGCAGCAAGGCCACCTGGGCGGCGAGGAAGTCGTTGTCCCCGAAGCTGATCTCGTCGGTGGCGGTGGTGTCGTTCTCGTTGACCACCGGCACCACCCCCCACTCGATCAGGCGCCGCAGGGTCTGGCGGGCGTTGAGGTAGTTGGTGCGGGCGGCGATGTCGGCGGCGGTGAGCAGCACCTGCGCCGCTTTCGTCCCGCCTTGGGCGAGCCGGCTCTCGTAAGCGCGGAAGAGGTCCCCCTGCCCGACCGCCGAGGCCGCCTGCAGCTCGTCCATCGCCTTCGGCCGCGCGTCCAGCCCCAGCAACCGCATCCCCCGCGCGATCGCGCCGGAGGTGACCATCACCACCCGCTCCCCCCCCTGCTCCAGCTCGCTTACCTGTGCGCAGACGGAATCGAGCACGTCCGCACGCAGCTCACCGTCATCGGCGGCGACGATCGAGGAACCGAGCTTGACGACCAGAGTCATGGCCGGGACTCTAGATCCTCAGTTGATGATCTAGGGCCCTCTGACCAAGCAGAGCAAGGACGCAGGGAGCGTGGCGTGCTTTCTGCACGCGAGCAACCGAGGACGCCGCTATGCGCCGCGTCAGAGGGCCTTAGACGTGGAGCTCGAACTCGTGCTCGCCGATGCGGACGTCGTCGCCTGATTCGAAGCCGGCGCGGTTGAGGGCGGCGAGCACGCCCATCTCCTTCAGCCGCTGCTCGAGATAGGCGAGGGCTTCCTCGTTGCCGACGTCGTGGCGCTCGAAGAGGAGCTCGACGCCGCGGCCCATCACCCGGAAGCCCCCGTCCTCCTCGCGCTCGACCCAGTAGCCGCCCTCGCCCGCGGGCCGGTAGACGCGGTGCTCGGCCTCGAACTCGTCGCTCAGCTCCGCGGGCGCGGCGACCGGGGCGATCTCCGGCAGCTCGGCGAGGATCCGCCGGCGCAGCTCGTCCATCCCTTCCCCCGTCGCCGAGGAGACCGCCATTACGCCGAGCGCGTCATTGCCTAGGCGCTCCCGCCACTCGCCGACGGCCTCTTCGACCCGCTCCGGGGGCACCAGGTCCCGCTTGCTCAACACCACCAGCTCGGGCAGCCGCTTGAGCCCGGCGCCGTGAGCCGCCAGCTCCCCCCGCACCGTTTCGTAGTTGGCGACCGGATCGCCTTCCTGCGGGGCGACGTCGACGACGTGGACGAGCATCGAACAGCGCTCGACGTGGGCGAGGAACTCGTGCCCGAGCCCGGCACCCTCGGCCGCGCCTTCGATCAGTCCGGGGATGTCGGCGACGACCGCCTGCCGGTCCTCGCCCTCGATCGTCCCCAGCACCGGCGAGAGGGTGGTGAACGGGTAGTCGGCGACCTTCGGCGCCGCCCGCGTCAACCGCCCCAGCAGCGAGGACTTGCCGGCGTTCGGCAGCCCGACCAGGCCGACGTCGGCGAGCAGCTTCAGCCGCAGCTCGATCCAGTCGGCCTCGCCCGCGCTCCCTTTCTCGGCGAAGCGCGGCGTCTGCCGGGTCGAGGTGGTGAAGCGCCGGTTCCCGTGCCCGCCGCGCCCGCCGCGGGCAACCACCGCCTGCTGCCCCGGCGTCACCAGGTCGATTCGGCTGCCGTCCACCGCCGCCGCCTGGGTCCCCGGCGGCACCGGGATCTCCCGGTCTTCTCCCCGCGCTCCCTGCCGGTTCGACCCTTCCCCATGCCGCCCCCGCTGCGCCCGAAAGTGCTTGCTCCCCTTCAGCGCCGCCAGGTCCCGCTTAGAGGGATCGCAGACCAACACGACGTCGCCGCCATGCCCTCCATCACCCCCATCGGGTCCCCCACGAGGCACGTGAGCCTCACGGCGGAAGCTGATGCTGCCGTTACCCCCCGCACCGCCCTCAACCCAGATTTTCGCGCGGTCATACATCAACTGAGAGCTTAAGAAGCCTTCTGGCGCTCCGGTTGGGAGGGGTGAGTGCCCCTCACCAGACACTCAACCGCGAGCCATAGGCGAGCGGTGTCTGGAGAGGGGCACTTACCCCTCTCCCAAGCCCCTAGTCAGCCAGAACGCTGATCGTCCGTCCCTTGCGGGACGGCTTGAAGTCCACGAGCCCTTCGCGGGTCGCGAAGATCGTGTGGTCGCGGCCGATGCCGGTGCCCTCGCCGGGCCAGAAGCGGGTGCCGCGCTGGCGGACGATGATCTCGCCGCCGCTGACGCGCTGGCCGGCGAAGACCTTGACCCCGAGCATCTTCGGGTTGGATTCGCGACCGTTGCGACTGGAGCCGAGTCCTTTCTTGTGGGCCATCGCTAGTCCTCTTTCTCAGCTTTTTTGGCTTTCGAAGATGAGCTGTTTTTGGCTTTGGTGCCGCCTTTGAGAGCGGTCACCTCGAGGCGGGTCAGCTCGGAGCGGTGGCCGGCGCGGCGCCGGTAGCCCTTCTTCGCCTTGTATTTGAAGACTTTGATCTTGGGGCCGCGCAGGTGCTCGGCAACTTTGGCCTCGACTTTGACTTTCTCGAGGTCTTTGCCGCCGGCGATGACGTCGTCACCACGGAAGAGCACCGGGCGCAGGGCGACTTTGTCGCCCTCTTTGGCGTCGAGCCGGTCGACGAGCAGGGACGTGCCCTCCTCGACTTTGTATTGCTTGCCGCCGCTTTCGATTACCGCGTAGGTGCTCATCACTCTTCCTGATCGCTGCCTTGCTTGGCGCGCGAACGCCCTCGGCCGCCCCGGCGGCCCCTGCGTCTGCGCGAAGGAGCAGAGGAGTCTAGCTGGGAGCCGTTTTCCTCGCCTTTTGCGGCCCCGTTCGGCGACTCGCCGCCCAGCAGCGAGGCGATCGCCGCCGAGCGCTCGACCTCGTCGATCCGCACCATCTTGCGCTCGCCGACGAAGGGCCCGCCCCCCGTCACGCTGACGATGTAGGAGTCGATCCGCGCCACCGCGTCGTTGGCGTTGTACATGTGCGGCTCGTCGATCTGGACCAGCACCTCCTCGCCGACCTTGAACGGCAGCGCCCGCTCCTCGATCTCCTCGCGGCTGCCCTGCTCGACCACCGTGAAGGTGTCGATCGGCAGCGCATCGCCGCCCTCGAAGTGGAACCGCTTGCCGGTCTCCTCCTCGATCTCGGCCAGCTCGCTGTCGGAATCGGTCAGCTCGTGCGCCACTTTCGGGTTGACGCGGACCAGGAACGCCTCGCTGTCGCCGTTCTCGGCGGCGATGTCGCGCATCTTCCGCAGCCCCTCCAGCGCCACCGTCTCGGCCGAGAGGACGACGCCCTCGCCTGCGCAGGTCGGGCAGGCCTCGGTGAGGATCTCCCGCACCCCGTCGGTGACGTTCTGACGGGTCATCTCGACCAGGCCCAGCGGCGAGACCTCGACCACGTAGCTCTTCGACTTGTCCGCGTCGAGCGCTTTGCGCATCGTTTTCAGGACTTTGTCGCGGTTGCTGGCCCGCGCCATGTCGATGAAGTCGACGACGATGATGCCGCCGATGTCGCGCAGCCGCAGCTGCCGCACCGCCTCCTCGGCCGCCTCGGTGTTGACCTTGGTGATCGTCTCCTCGAGGCCGCCTTTGCCACGGCCGGTGAAGGAGCCGCTGTTGACGTCGATCACGGTCAGCGCCTCGGCGTAGTCGATCACCAGGTAGCCGCCCGAGGGCAGGTCGACGCGCCGGTTCAGGGTCGACTCGATCTCCTCGTTGATCTTCCATTTCTCGAACAGCGGCTTCTTGCCCTTGTAGAGCTCGACGCCGTCGACCAGCTCCGGCGCGGTCCGCTGGAAGAAGTTGGTGACCCGCTCGAACTGCTTGGGCGAGTCGATCACCGCCTTTTCGAACTCGCTGAGGAAGACGTCGCGAAGGACGCGGATCGAGAGGTCGGCCTCCTGGAAGACCAGCGCCGGCGCCTTGCTTTCCTTGGCCCGCCGCTCCAGCACCTCGTTCAGTTTCTCCAGGTACTTGATCTCCCGCGCGAAGTCGGCTTTTTTCGCCCCGTGGGCGGCGGTGCGGACGATCAGCCCGCCGGGGCCCTTGTAGAGGCGGTCGACCATCTTCCGCAGCCGGTCGCGCTCTTTGTCGGAGAGGCGACGGCTGACTCCGACGCCGCTCCCGTTGGGCGCGAAGACCAGGTAGCGGCCGGCGATCGAGACGTTCATCGAGAGCCGCGCGCCCTTGCTCTTCAGCGGGTCCTTGACGACCTGGACCAGGATCTCCTGGCCGGGCTTGATCAGCTCGTTGATGCGTCGGCCGCTGCCGCGCCCGCGCCTGGGCGCCTGTTCGCCGTTCGGCAAGAGGATCTCGTCGACGTGGAGGAAGCCGTTGCGCTCCAGGCCGATGTCGACGAAGGCCGCCTCCATCCCGGGCAGGACGTTGTCGACCTTGCCCTTGTAGATGTTGCCGACGATCGAGCGGCGGCCGCGCCGCTCGATGTAGAGCTCGGCCACGTCGGTTTTGCCGCCCTTCTGCTTTGCCTCGAGGACGGCCACTCGGGTCTCGCCGCGCTCGGCGGAGACCAAAATCGTTTTTTTCATTTCTTTCTCAGTTTGGGTAAGTACGCATGCCGGACCTCTCCACGAGGCATCACCAGGCGAACCTGGCCCTCTGACTGAGATGCGCTTGGACGTTGATGCTCTGAAGAACCCCTACCGCCAGGAAAGTAGCGAGTACGGAGGACCCTCCGTAACTGATCAACGGCAGGGGGATCCCGGTGATCGGCATGATCCCCAGGTTCATCCCCACGTTGACGAAGGTCTGGAACAGCAGCGAGACGGCGATGCCGCCCGCGACCAGGGTCCCGTAGGAGTTCTTCGAGAGCGTCGTTATCCGCAGCGCCCGCCAGAAGAGCAGGGCGTAAAGGGATAGGACGAACGCGGCGCCCATGAACCCGTAGCGCTCACCGATCACCGCGAAGATGAAGTCGGTGCTGCGCTCGGGAACGAAGTCGAGCCGCGTTTGGGTGGCTTTGTCGCCGCGCCCGCTGAACTTGCCGGCGCCGATGGCGACTACTGATTGGTTCTGCTGGTAGCCCGCGCCGGCTTCGTGCTCATGGGGGTGGAGGAAGGACGTCAGTCGTTCCTCCTGGTAGCCCTTGAGGATCGGCGTCCCCACCGCCGGAGCGACGACGAGGACGAGCGCGATCAAGGCCGCGAGGACGGCGCCGATGACCGCGAAGTGCGTCCAGGGGACGCCTCCGAAGTACATGACGCCAAGGGTGGCGACCACGAGCACCATCGAGGTGCCGAGGTCGGGCTGCAGGAAGACGAGCGCAGCCGGTGCCAGGCCGAGGCAGAGGTAGCGCACGGTGCGTTGCACCGCGGAGCCCCTCCTGGCTCCATCGATCACGAACCCGGCAAGCGCAAGCACGAGCAGGAGCTTGCCGAGCTCCGATGGCTGGAAGCTGAAGAAGGGAAGTTCGAAAGCCCGCCGCGAGCCGCGGGCGGCGAAGCCGAAGACGAAGATCAGGGCGACGCTGGCGCAGAGGAAGGTGTAGATGCCGACCCGCAGCTCGCGGAAGCGCGAGTAGTCGATCCGGGTCAGCAGCAGCATCCCGACGATCCCGAGCACGGCGTAGATCGCCTGCCGCTCGACGTAGTAGTTCGGGCTGCCGGGCACGTCGTGCTGGGTCGCCTGGCCGAGGGTGAAGACGCTGAAGGCCGCCAGGCCGACCGCCGCGATCGTCAGTGGCCAGTCCATGTGGGCGAGGCCGAGCCGCTCGCCGATCCCGACGTGGACCGCAAAGGGCTCTGGTCGAGCCTGTCTGGTTCTGGTCGCGTACATCATCCGTGTTTGGTTTCGCTGCCTTCTCCGCTTTCAGCGCGGTTTTCAGCCGCGATCTGGTCGTGGAAATAGGCTTCGAGGATCGTGTGGGCGGCAGGCGCGGCGGCCTGTGCTCCGAAACCGCCTTCCTCAATCGTCACACAAGTGACGATACGGGGGTTGGGATAGGGAGCAAGGATGCAGTACCAGGACTGGTCCGCGTGGCCCGGCCGTTCCGCCGTCCCGGTCTTGCCGGCGACCGGGATCGGAAAGTTGCCGAAGATCGGGTCCGAAGTGCCCCCCGGTCCCTGCGCGGCCTGGTGCAGGCCTTCCATGATCACGCTGCGGGTGCCGGGGTCGATGTGGATCTTGCGTTGCGGCTTCGGGTCGAATTCCTTCAGCACCCGGCCGGCCGCGTCCTCGATTTCCATCCCCAGGTGCGGGGTGACGATCGTGCCGCCGTTGCCGAGGGCGGCGTAGGCGACCGCCATCTGCAGCGGGTTGGTCTGCAGGTCCCCCTGGCCGGTCGCCAGCTGGATGTTGTCGCCGGCCGACCAGGGACGTTCGGTTTCGCCTTCCTTGAAGAGCTGGTCGCGCCAGTGTTTCGTCGGCAGGAGGCCGTCGGTGCCGACCGGGATGTCGATCCCCGTCGGCCGGCCGATCCCGAGCTTGTGCGCCCATTCCTGCAGCTCGTTCGTGTCCCACATCTTCAACCCGAGCGTGTAGAAGAAGACGTCGTCGGAGACTTCGAGCGCCGGCACCAGCGTCAGCGGCCCGTAGGCGGCGCCTTCGGCGTTTTCGAAGCTCTGGCCGCCGACGGTCAGCTGGCCGGGGTCGTTGATCACCGTGTTCGGCGTGATCACGCCGTTTTCGAGCGCCGCCAGGGCGGTGATGATCTTGAAGGTCGAGCCCGTCGGGTAGAGGCCTTCGACGGTGCGGTCGGTGAGCGGCGCCAGCACGGGGTCTCGGTACAGTTCGTTCACCTGCGCCTGGGTCATCGGATGGGTGAAGACCGAGGGTTCGTAGGTCGGGAACGAGCCGAGGCCGAGGATCTGCCCGTTGTTGACGTTCATCGTGATGAAGCCGCCGGGCAGGCCCTGCGAGGCCAGCGCGCTTTCGCCCGCCGCCTGCACTTCGGAGTCGATCGTCAGCTTCAGGCTCTCGCCCGGGGTCGGCGGCTTCGAGACCAGCTGCCCGCCCGGAGTCGGCTGCCCGAGGGCGTTGACCTGGATTCTCTGCAGCCCCGGCTTCCCGCGCAGGTAGCGGTCGTAGGTGTACTCGACGCCCGACTGACCGATGATTTCCCCGGGTTCGACGCCCTTGTAGCGCGGTTCTTTCAACTCTTCTTCTGAGATCTCGCCGGGACTGCCGAGCACGTGGGCGGCGAGGGTGCCGTCCGGGTAGTGGCGGACGAACACCCGTTGGGCGCTGACGCCAGGGAATTCCCGCTGGTGTTCTTCGACGTAGGCGACGAGGTAGAAGCCGACGTCCTGGCGCAGCGTCACCGGCGCCCCGGCGGCGACTTCTTCGCCTTCGCGGATCGTCTTTCGCACCTTCGGCAGCGAGCTGTGCATCAGCTGGGCCAGCCGCACCAGCTCCGCTCGTGCCTGCTTCGGGTCCGACTGGAGCTTGGCGGTGTTCAGCTGCAGCGCCATGCTGGTGCGGTTGTCGACGACGACCTTGCCTTCGCGGTCGAGAATGTCGCCGCGCGGGGCGATCACTTTGAACTCGCGGGTGCGGTTGTTCTTCGCCTCGGCCAGGTACTTGTTCCCGTCCAGCACCTGCAGGTTCCAGAGCCGGAAGAAGAGGATCCCGAAGAGCGTAACCGCGAGGCCGCCGAGAACGGCGACGCGTAAGGAGAGGCGACTGCCTTGTGGTCGATCGTCGTTGCGCAGGTACACGGCCTAGGCTCCCATCATTCTCGGACGCCTGCCACGGCCGCCCCGCAGCACCCTTGATCGCCGTCGGCGCCGCACCGTCGGCTCCTCGACCAAGGCCGGCCGCAGCGCCCGCCGCAGCAGCGCGTAGATCGCCCAGCCGAGGAAGAAGGCGAAGATGCTCTTCAGCAGCATGTCGCGGATCACCAGCGGGCTGACCGGCGCGTCGATTCCGAGCATCAGTTCGACCGCCCCGAAGCCGAGCTCGGCGAAGAGCGTCAAGCCCATGCAGAGCAGCGGCGGCACCAGGGGGCTGTGGATCTCGAAGCGCTCCCGGAAGAGCCCGGCCAGGTAGCCCGTCGTGAGCAGGACGAGAGAGCCGCCGCCGAGCGGCGCGATCAGGAGGCAATCGAGCAGGAACCCGACCGAGAAGCCGCAGACCGCCCCGGTCAGGGTGCCGCCGAAGAGGCCGAGCACGACCACCAGCGCCGGCAGCACGTCCGGGCTGACGTGGAAGAGCGCCACCTGCGAGAAGAAGCTGAGCTGCAGGACCACGCCGACGATGCCGATCGCCACCAGCCGGACGAGGATGTTCGGGGTGAGGATCACCCGCGCGAGCCTCCGGTCAGGACCTGGACGAGGTCGAGCGAGCGCAGGTCGGCGAACGGCCGCACGTGGACCTGCTGCTGGGCCTCCTGCTCTTCCAGCGAGGCCTTGGTCACTTCGCCGATCGGCAGGTTCGGCGGGTAGCCGGACTCGAGGCCCTGCGCGCGCCAGCCGGAGGTGACGACCGACTGGCCTTTGCCGACCAGCTTTTCGCTGTTGAGGAAATCGAGGATCAGGTCGCCGGGATCGCCGACGGACGGCTTCAGGACGCCCTGCACCCCGCCGGGGACGATTTTCGCCGAGACGGCACTGGAGTGGTCGGCGATCAGGGTGACGCGGGCCGAGCCCCCGGTGACGGCGGCGACACTGCCGACCAGCCCGTCTCCGTTGACGACCGGGTCGCCGACTTCCACCCCGTCGCCGGAGCCGACGTCGATGATCACGTCGGCGAACCAGACGGTCGGCGAGCGGGCGATCACCCGGCCGGCGACCGGCGTGTAGCCGGAGGGGATCGCGCCGCTTTCGTCGAGCTTGACCAGCTTGCGCAGCTGGGCGTTTTCGGCGATCGCCGCCTGCGCCCCCACCGCCTGCCTGCGCGCCTGTTCGAGTTCGCTGTGGAGGCGGGCGTTCTTGCCCTTCGCTTCGAAGGTCTCGTCGAACCAGTTGACGAGGTCGCGGGCCGGCTTCAGCGCCCGGTCGGCGACCGACTGCAGCGGCGAGAAGATCGTGCTGACACCGCGCTGCACGCCGTTGGAGCCCTGCCCGTAGGTGAGGGTAAGGAGGGCGAAGGAGCCGACGATCAGCAGCGCGAGCACCGCGCGGCGGCGGCGTACTTGCTTTCGGTACACGTTGGGGTTCTAGGTTCGGGGGTTCGCATGAGCAGCGGCTAAAGCCATCTACGGCCTGGGCCGCGCTCCGTTGTTCTTACCGGCGCGGTGAATGGTCTCGACCTCCTCGAGGGAGATGCCGGAACCGACCGCCACGCACGTCAACGGCGACTCTGCCAGTTGACACGGCATCTGGCACTCGTCGCGCAGGCGCTGCTCCAGTCCTTGCAGCAGCGCGCCGCCGCCGGCGAGGGTGATGCCGCGGTCCATGATGTCACCCGCGAGCTCCGGCGGGGTCCGGTCGAGGGTCTCCTTGACCGCGGCGACGATGTGGCTGACCGGCTCCTCCAGCGCCCCGCGCACCTCCTCGGAGGTGAGTTCGATCGTTTTCGGCAGGCCCGAGACGAGGTCGCGGCCGCGGATCTCGGTCCGCACCTCTTCCGGGAGCGGCGAGGCGGAGCCGGCCTCGAGCTTGACCTCCTCGGCGGTCTGGGTGCCGATCGCGAGTTTGTACTTCGCTTTGCAGTGGGCGACGATCGCGTCGTCGAGCTCGTCGCCGCCGACCCGGATCGACTGCGAGACGACGATGCCGCCGAGGGAGATCACCGCCACCTCGGTGGTGCCGCCGCCGATGTCGACGATCATCGAGCCGGTCGGCTCGGCGACCGGCAGGCCGGCGCCGATCGCCGCCGCCATCGGCTCCTCGATCAGGTAGGCCTGGCGGGCGCCGGCCGAGAGGCAGGCCTCCTCGACCGCGCGCTTCTCGACGCCGGTGACGCCGGAGGGGACGCAGACGACCACCCGCGGGTGGGCGAAGCGGTTGGAGTGGACGGAGGTGATGAAGTGGCGGAGCATCTGCTCGGTCACGTCGAAGTCGGCGATGACGCCGTCCTTGAGCGGGCGGATGGCGGTGATCGTGCCGGGCGTGCGGCCCAGCATCCGCTTCGCTTCGACGCCGACGGCGTGGACCTGGCCGGTGAGCGAATCAATCGCCACCACCGACGGCTCAGAAAGGACGATTCCCCGTCCGCGCACGTAAACGAGCGTGTTTGCGGTCCCCAGGTCGACTGCCATGTCGCGACCGCCGAGCCTGATTACACGACTGATCAATCCCAATTTCGAATCTCCACGTTTTCCAGGGAACCGATGATCTCAAAGCGATCAAATCGCCCCTCAGAACAACGTGCAAACCGCAGGGTTTCTGTCAGAAGAGCGACGGTGCCAGATCGGCCAGAAGGCCAACCGGGAGGCCGACGACGTTGGAGACGCTGCCCTCCAGGCGGGCGACCAGGGTCGAGCCGAGGGTCTGGATCGCGTAGCCGCCGGAACGGCCTTCCCACTCGCCGAAGCGGACGTAGCGGTCCTTTTCCTTATCGGTGAGGTTTTTGAAGACGACCGTCGTCTTCTCGAGGCCGCTGCGCTCCTCGCCGTCCTCCCTTACCACGAGCCCGCTCATCACTTCGTGGGCGCGGCCGCTCATGCGGTCGAGGTATTCGCGTGCCTCGCGCTCGTCCGCAGGCTTGCCCAGCACCTCTCCGTCCAGGACCACGTCGGTGTCACAGGCGATCACGAGGCCGTCGGCTTCGACCGCCTCGGCCTTCCGCCTGGCGTTCTCGACCACGAGGTGCTCGGGATCGCCGGCCGTCAGCTCCTCGACGCCGGGCACGACGACCTCGAACTCGACGCCCAGCTTCTGCAGGATCTCCCGCCGCTGGGGAGACCCGGATGCGAGGACCAGCTTCAGGGACAGCCCGTCAGGAGAGCTCGGGGAACCAGATGCCGATCTCGCGCTCGGCCGACTCGTCCGAATCGGAGCCGTGGACCATGTTGAAGGTCACCTCGAGCGCGAAGTCGCCGCGGATCGAGCCGGGAGCCGCCTCGACCGGGTTGGTCGCGCCGATCAGCTGCCGCGCCGCCTTCACCGCTTCCTCGCCCTCCAGCACCATCGCCACCAAGGTGCCGCCGGTGATGAAGGAGACGAGCTCGCCGAAGAACGGCTTGTCGGTGTGCTCGGCGTAATGCTGGTTGGCAATCTCCTCAGTTGCCTGCATCGACTTCAGGGCGGCGATCCGCAGCCCCTTGCGCTCGAAGCGGGCGATCACCTCGCCGGTGAGGGCGCGTTCGAAGGCGTCAGGCTTGACGAGGATCAGGGTCCGGCTCACGGCGGGGGCTCCTTTGCTCTTGGGTTGGCTCAGCCCCTTCACTCGCCTCCGGCGCAGCTTTCCTGCGGCGCGGCGCGGCCTCGCGTTTCGGCGGCGGCGCCTGGCGCTCTTCGGGGTCACGACGTTTGCGGCGCGGCCTCTCGCCACCACCACCGCCGCTCAGGTTCGTCTCGCAATAGGGGCAGAGGCCCCAGCGCGGATCGACCGGCTTGCCGCAGGTCGGGCAAGGGTCCTTGAGGCGGCGCTGGCAGTTCGGGCAGCGCAGGAAGTTCTTCTCGACCGGGTATTCGCAGTTCGGGCAGCTCTGCTCGCGCAGCTGGCGCACCCGCAGCTCGGCGGCTTTGATCTCCAGCTCGCGCTCGTGCGCGTCCTCCAGGTACTCCGGCGGCCGCACGATCGCGTAGACGGCGGTGCCGATGTAGGGGAAGAAGGAGGCGACGGTGGCGCAGGCGACCAGGAACGGGTCGGAGATGCGGCGGCGCGCGTCGAGGTAGGTGTAGACGATCAGCGCCAGCCAGAGGACGACCAGCATCAGCAGGAAGAGGGTTGCGACCAAGTTGAGGCCGTCGTTGGTGATGCCGAAGATCGCTAGGGACATGGGTATCGGGGCGCCGCTGGGGAGCGGCAGTTTACTTCGCCGTCGCCGACGTTAATCCTGTTCCCTAAAGGAACAGCCTTCCGAACAGGTAGCCGACGCCGAAGAAAAAGAGGATCACGATCGCGACGACGGCGGCGACGAGGCCCATCATCGAGAGCAGTTCGGAACCGGCGCTGCGCTGGCGATCCATGCGGGAATCCTCGCATAGTCAGGCCTTGAGGACCGCTCGTGCGGGGGCGATTGCATAGTGGGAACCGGCGACGAGGACCACCCCCTCTGGGGGTTCGGAGGCGAGGGTGACGGCGTGGCGCAGCGCCGTCTCGAAGCTCGGCTCCGCCTCGGCGGCAAGCCCCGCCTCCTCGCAGGCGGCCGCGAGCTCTGCGGCGGGCCGGGAGCGGGCGCCGGGGCGGCCATGGCCTTCGAGGGCCTTCGAGGGAAGCTCGGTGCAGACCACCTGGTCCAGCACCGGCGCCAGCGCCGCGATCATCGCCGCGGCGTCCTTGTCGGCGAGGATCGCCAGGCAGGCCACCACTCGCCTGTCCTCGGCGAGGGCAGGTAGCGACTCCGCCAGAGCGGCCGCTCCGGCCGGGTTATGGGCCGCGTCGACGAAGACCGGCGGCCGCTCGGCGATCAACTCGAGACGGCCCGGCACTGTGACGCTGGCGGCAACTTGCGCGGCGATCTCCTGGTCGAGGCGCCCGAGGAACGCCTCGGCGGCGGCACAGGCGATCGCGAAGTTGCGGCGCTGGAACTCACCCGGCGCGCGCAGGC
Organism: Solirubrobacterales bacterium; assembly: GCA_051954115.1. Lineage (GTDB taxonomy): Bacteria > Actinomycetota > Thermoleophilia > Solirubrobacterales > 70-9 > VAYN01. Next base: position 16,509 of record JBQCIB010000014.1, read on the forward strand.
GGATCTCCGATCCCGGATCGAGTGGCGCTTGCACCAGTCGCGCTCCCCGCTCCCGCGCCGTCTCCTCGGCCAGCGCCCGCACCTCGTCTGAGACCTCACCCAGCACCAGCGTCGTCTGGTCGCGCAGGACTGCGAGCTTCTCGGCGGCGATCTCGACCTCGATCTCCCCCAGCCACTCGGTGTGGTCGAGCCCGATCGAGGTGAGGACGGTGACCTTGGAGGGAATCGTGTTGGTCGCGTCGAGGCGGCCGCCGAGGCCGGCCTCGATCACCGCCACCTGCACTCGCGCGTTCGCCAGGGCGACGAAGCTCGCCGCGGTCGCCGCCTCGAACTGCGTCACCGCATCCCCCTCCTCGAGGCTGTGGTTCACCCCCTCCGCCGCTCGCGCGACCTGCTCGACGGCCTTCTCCCACGCCTCCGGCGCCACCTCCTCGCCATGGACCAGCGTGCGCTCGGACCAGTGATCGGTGTGCGGGGAGACGGAGGCACCGGCGCTGAGGCCGTGCGCTTCCAGCAGCGCCGCGGTCATCCGCGTCACCGAGGACTTGCCGTTGGTGCCAACGACGTGGATCGAGGCGAAGCGGTGCTGGGGCAGGCCGAGCGCGGTGGTCAGCTTGCGCATCCGCTCGAGGCCGAGTCGCCAGCCGACCGGCTCCAGCGAGTCGAGATAGTCATCAGGCGACGGCTGCTCCGCTTCGCGTCCGCTGCCGTCTGGGAAGCGCACCAACGCTTAGGCCAGCTCCTCGAGTTCGTTGCGGTAGCGCTCCAGCTTCCCCCGCTCCTCCTCGACCACCTCGGCCGGTGCCTTGGCGACGAACTTCTCGTTGCCGAGTTTGCGCTCGCCGCGCTCGACCTCGGCGCGCAGTTCCTCGCGGCGCTTCTCCAGCCGCTCGGCGACCGCCGCGGCGTCAAGCTGGTCGGAGTCGAGCACCCGCACCGGCCCGATCGAGGCGACCGGCTCCGCGCCCGCCCCGTCGAACTCGAAGCGCGAGAGCCTGGCGACGAAGTCGGGAGGCTCGACGCCGTCGATCGCCGCCGGCAGCGTCGCCCCGACGGGCACGCCGGCGAGGTCGCGCCAGGCGCGCAGGCGCTGGGTCAGCTGGATGCCGCCCTCGACGTCCTGCTCGGCGGCGTCGTCGAACAGCGACTCGTCGGCGACCGGGAACGGGTGAACCGCCAGGTGCCCCCGCCGCCCTGGATGGAAGCTCCAGATCTCCTCGGTGACGAAGGGCATCGTCGGATGCAGCAGCGCCAGCACCCGCTCCAGTGCATAGAGGAGCGTCGCCGCGACGTCCTCCTCGCCGTCGTAGAGGCGCGGCTTGACGATCTCCAGGTACCAGTCGCAGAGGTCGCGCCAGAAGAACGAGTAGGCCTCCTGGACCGCGTGGGCGAAGTCGTAGGTCTCGAGCTTCTCGGTCACCGAGGCGATCATCCGCTCCAGCCGCGAGAGGATCCAGCGGTCCTCGACACAGGCCGGCCGCGGCGCCGGGGAGGCGTCAGCCGCGCCCAGCAGGATCAGCCGGCTCGCGTTCCAGAGCTTGTTGGCGAGGTCGCGTCCCTGCTGCACCTTTGCGTCGGAGAAGCGCACGTCCTGGGTCGAGGACATCGCCAGCAGGCCGAAGCGCAGCGCGTCGGCGCCGTGGACGTCGATTTCCTCCAGCGGGTCGATCCCGGTGCCGAGGCTCTTCGACATCCGCCGCCCGTCGCGTGCCTGGATCACCGAGTGGACGTAGACGTCGCGGAAGGGGATCGCGCCGGGGAACTCGAGCCCGGTCATGATCATCCGCGCCACCCAGAGGAAGAGGATCTCCCGCGCCGTGGTCAGGAAGCTGGTCGGGTAGAAGGCGCGCAGCTCGGGGGTGTCGTCGGGCCAGCCGAGGGTGGCGAAGGGCCAGATCGCCGAGCTGAACCAGGTGTCGAGCACGTCCTCCTCCTGGCGCAGCTCGCCGCCGCAGGCGCCACAGCGCTCGGGCTCGGATTCGGCGACGATCGTCTCGCCGCACTCGTCGCAGTACCAGACCGGGATCCGGTGGCCCCACCAGAGCTGGCGGGAGACGCACCAGGGGCGGATCTCCCGCATCCAGTCGAGGTAGACGCGCTTCCACTGCGGCGGCGTGATCCGGACCTCGTCGCGTTCGACGACTTCGATCGCCGGCCGCGCCAGCTCGTCCATGCGGCAGAACCACTGCAGCGAGATCAGCGGCTCGATCCGCTCGCCGGAGCGGTGCGAGAAGGGGACCGAGTGGGTGTATGGCTCCTCGGCGCGGAGGCGGCCCTCTTGCCGCAGCGCCTCGACCACGGCTTTCTGCGCCTCGGCCGCGGTCATGCCGGCGAACTCGCCCGCCTCTTCGGTCATCCGGCCGTCCGGGCCGATCACGCCGATCTCCTCCAGCCCGTGCTTGCGACCGATCTCGAAGTCGTTCGGATCGTGACCGGGGGTGATCTTCAGCGCCCCGGTCCCGAACTCGACGTCGACGTGGTCGTCGGCGATCACCGGGATGCGGCGGCCGACCAGCGGCAGCACGACGTGCTGGCCGACGAGGTCGCGGTAGCGCTCGTCGTCGGGATTCACGGCGACGGCGGTGTCGGCGAGCATCGTCTCCGGGCGCACGGTGGCAACAGTCAGCACGCGGTCGGAGCCCTCGACCGGGTAGTCGATCGAATAGAGGACGTCCTCGACCTCGCGGTTCTCGACCTCGAGGTCGGAGATCGCCGAGTGCGAGCCCGGGTCCCAGTTGACCATGTAGGTGTCGCGGTAGATGTAGCCCTTGTCGAAGAGCTGCTTGAAGACGCGGTAGACGGCCTTGACGTAGCCCGCGTCGAGGGTGAAGCGCTCGCGCTGGTAGTCGCAGGAGGCGCCGAGCCGCTTGTACTGCTCGACGATTCGCGAGCCGTACTCGGCTTTCCACTCCCAGACCCGCTCGACGAAGGCTTCGCGCCCCAGTTCGTGGCGCGTTTTGCCTTCTTTCTTCAGCTCTTTCTCGACCACCGCCTGGGTGGCGATGCCGGCGTGGTCAGTGCCGAGGACCCAGAGCGTGTTGCGCCCCCGCATCCGGTTCATCCGCACCAGCGCGTCCTGCATCGAGCCGTTCAGCGCGTGCCCCATATGCAGGGCGCCGGTCACGTTCGGCGGCGGGATCGCCACCGAGAAGTTCTCCTCCGGCGTCCCCTCTGCGGCCGGGTGGAAGTAGCCGCCCTCGATCCACTCGGCAAATATCCGCCCCTCGACCTCCGAGGGGTCGTACCGGGTCGTTTCCTCCAGCCTCTTCCGCTGCGCCGCGTCCACGCGGCGAGTCTAGATAGACGCTTCCGAGTTTGTCCCCACTATGGTGGGGCGAAAGTCGGAAGCGCTATGCGGTTTCCTCGCCCAGCCGGTCTTCGGCCGGGCCGATGTCCTGCTGGACCGCCTCGGTTACCAGCGTCGGGCGGCGACCCTCGGTGATCGTCTCCCTGGTGACCACGCACTTGGTCACGTCGCGGCGCGAGGGCAGCTCGAACTGGACGTCGAGCAGAGTCTCCTCGAGGATCGAGCGCAGGCCGCGGGCGCCGGTCTCGCGCTCCAGGGCCTTGTCGGCGATCGCCTCGAGGCTGTCCTCGGAGAAGACGAGCTCGATGTCGTCGAACTCGAAGAAGCGCTGGAACTGGCGGGTGAGCGCGTGGCGCGGCTCGGTCAGGATCGTGCAGAGGTCCTCGCGGCTGAGCTGGTGGATCGCAGTGATCACCGGCAGGCGGCCGATGAACTCGGGGATCAGGCCGTACTCGACCAGGTCCTCGGGCAGCACCTGCTCGAACCATTCGCCGGCGTCCTTCTTCTCGCGGGAGGAGATTTCGGCGCCGAAGCCGATCCCGCGGTCGCCCACGCGCCGCTCGATCACCTTGTCGAGTTCGGCGAAGGAGCCGCCGCAGATGAAGAGGATGTTGGTGGTGTCGATCGTCAGGAACTCCTGGTGGGGGTGCTTGCGCCCGCCCTGCGGCGGCACCGAGGCGGTGGTCCCCTCGAGGATCTTCAGCAGCGCCTGCTGGACGCCTTCGCCGGAGACGTCGCGGGTGATCGACGGGTTGTCGGCTTTGCGCGCGATCTTGTCGATCTCGTCGATGTAGATGATCCCGGTTTCCGCCTTCTTGACGTCGAAGTCGGCGGCCTGGATCAGCTTCAGGAGGATGTTCTCGACGTCCTCGCCGACGTAGCCGGCCTCCGTCAGCGCCGTCGCGTCGGCGATCGCGAAGGGGACGTTGAGGATGCGGGCCAGCGTCTGGGCCAGCAGCGTCTTGCCGCAGCCGGTCGGGCCCAGCATCATGATGTTCGACTTCTGCAGCTCGACCTCGGTCTCGTCGGACTGGGCGATCTGCACCCGCTTGTAGTGGTTGTAGACGGCAACCGAGAGCGCCCGCTTGGCCGCCTCCTGCCCGACCACGTACTCCTGCAGGACGTCGTAGATCTCCCGCGGTTTCGGCAGGTTCTCCAGCTCGAAGGCGGGCGGCGCCGTCAGCTCCTCGTCGATGATCTCGTTGCAGAGGTCGATGCACTCGTCGCAGATGTAGACGCCGGGGCCGGCGATCAGCTTTTTCACCTGGCGCTGCGACTTGCCGCAGAAGCTGCACAGGAGCTGCTCGTTCGAGTCTGAAGGACGTGCCAGCGGAATCCCCTCCTAATGGGACGATCTCTTGCCTCCGGCGGCGTCCCAAAAGCTTAGACGGGGACCTGAGCCGGTTCGTGAGGGTCGTTTACGGCATCGGCGCGGCGGTCCCTTCACATGAGCGCAGCCTTGCGTCCCGCTACCTTGGGCAGGTGGCTGCCGAGGTCGAGATCGCGCCGATCGCCGACGACGAGTTGGAGCAGCTGCTGCCCCTGATCGCCGCCTACCAGCGCTTCTACGAGGTCGAGGAGATCGACGAGGAGCGCAACCGCGCCTTCTTCCGCCGCTTCCTCGCCCCGAGCGAAGACGGGCTGCTGCTGGGCGCCCGCCGCGATGGGCGGCTGGTCGGCTACGCCTGCCTCTACTGGCACTTCAGCTCGCTGGAGGCGGTCGAGTCGGTGCTGATGAACGACCTCTACGTGGTCGAGGAGGCGCGCGGAGGGGGCGTCGGCCGTGCCCTGATCGAGGCGAGCGCCGAAGTCGCCCGCGAGCGCGGCGCCCCGTACGTCGAGTGGGCAACGGCCCCCGACAACGAGACTGCACAGCGCCTCTACGACTCCACCGGCGCCGAGCGCTCGGAGTGGGTCAGCTACGAACTGCGGGTCTGACCGGTTCGCTCAGACAGACCGCAGATCGGGTGGCGGGGGCGGCTGCTGCCGGTCCAGCCGGTCGAGCACCCTGAAGATCGCCTCGATCAGCGCCCGTCGCTCGTCCCGGTGTTCTTTCAGCTCGGCAATGATCGCTTTGGTCTCGAGACTCCGACGCTCGGCTTCCCTGTGCATCACCACCCGTTCTTCTTCCCACCGCGCATCCGCCTCGGCCCACCGCTTCTCGAGCATCGCAGTGAGCTCTTCCTGCTTTGCGGTGGCCGCCTCTTGCCTCCTCCGCGCCTCCTCTACCCCGGCCCGCGCAATTTCGGTGCGGGCGGCGCACTCGGCTAGGACTGCAGACAGTTCCTTCCCGGTCACGGAGGGGATTGTGCCAGGCGAAAACGCACCTGTGGCGCGCAGATTGGAGAAATTCTGCAACCCGTTAGCGTCAATTGCGTGACTTTGACGTTGGAGCCGATCGGCCGGAACGATCCGGAGGTGCGGAGGCTGTACGCGGACTTCGTCCGCGAGGCCGACGGGCCGCTGGTCTACGACCGCGAGGAAGCCGGGATCGACCTCGACGAGGAGATCGCGAAGGGACCGCCGGAGGACCTGGTGCCGCCAAACGGGGTCCTGCTCCTGGCTCGGGTCGACGGCGAGCCGGCCGGGCTCGGCGGTGTCCGCTACCTGAACACGGAGATTGCCGAGGTGAAGAGCATGTACGTGGCACCGCCGTTCCGCGGCAGCGGCCTCGGCCGCCAGATCCTCGCCCGTCTCGACGAGATCGCCCTCGAACACGGCTGCCGCGCCGTCCGCCTCGACACCTCCGACTACCTCACCCCCGCCGTCGGCCTCTACCGCTCCGCCGGCTACCGCGAAGTCCCCGCGTACAACGAGAACCCCAAAGCCGACCTCTGGTTCGAGCGCCGCCTCCCCTGAACTGCATCAAATTCTGGTTGTCACGGAACCAAAATTTGATGCAGTTCAGGAGTAACGGTCCCAGCGGCGCAGCTCGGGTTCGGGATTGATCGCGACGCCGTGGACGTGGATCTCGAAGTGGAGGTGGCAGCCGAGGCCGCGGGCGTTGCCGGTTTCGCCGACCGAGCCGACCCGCTCCCCCTCCCACACCCGCTCGCCCTTGTGGACGCGGGCCGGGCGCACCATGTGGGCGTAGAAGTAGCTGCGGTGCTCGCCTTCGCCGTGGAGCAGCAGGTAGTTGCCGTACAAGACCGGGTCGTAGCCACGCTGGAGGACCCGGCCGTTGCGCACCGCTACCAGCGGCGTGCCACAGGCAGCGGTGATGTCGAAACCTTCGTGGATGCGGCCGCCGCTGCGCGGTGCGTGGTATCTCCCCACCGCCCCCCGTTCGCCGTGCGGGCCCTGGACCGGGAAGACGTGCCCGTAATACGGAACCCCGCCGTCGCGGCTCGAAACACTCGCGGAAGCAGGCGGGGCCCCGGCAACGAATGCCGCGAAGACGAGGACTAGAACGGCGGCGCGCTTCAGTGGTGCTCGATCACGCGGTCGACGATGTTGTACTCCTTCGCCTCCTCCGCGCTCATGAAGTAGTCCCGCTCGGTGTCTTTGGTGACCTTGTCGAACGGCTGACCGGTGTGCTTGGCGATGATCTCGTCGAGCCGGCGGCGGACGTCGATGATCTCTTTGGCGTGAATCTCGATGTCGGTTGCCTGGCCCTGGAAGCCGGCGGAGACCTGGTGGATCAGGATCTTCGAGTTCGGCAGCGCCATCCGCTTGCCGGCGGCGCCGCCGCTGAGCAGCAGCGCCCCCATGCTCATCGCCACCCCGACGCAGATCGTCTGCACGTCGGGTTTTATGAACTGCATCGTGTCGTAGATCGCCAGCCCCGCGTACACCGACCCGCCCGGCGAGTTGATGTAGAGGCTGACGTCCTTGTCCGGGTCCTCGGACTCCAGATGCAGCAACTGGGCCACGATCAGGTTGGCGATGTCGTCGGTGACCGGCGTGCCGAGGAAGATGATCCGCTCGCCCAGCAGGCGCGAGTAGATGTCAAACGCCCGCTCCCCGCGAGACGTCTGCTCGACCACCATCGGCACCAAAGGACTCATGGCTCGCACTTTATAGAGAGGGCCTGACAGGCTCACTCGCCGCCCGGGGTCCAGAGCTCGCCGGCTTTGGAGCCTTTCTCCCCCTCGGGCGCGAGGAGTTTCTCCCGCGCCTCGGCCTGCTCCTTGCGGGCGTCGGCCTCCTCTTTGGGGATCGGTTTTGCCGCGTCGGCGACCAGCTCGATCGCCTTGCGGGCGCGGATGTCTTCGCGGACCATCGAGTCGCGGCCGCTCTGGCGCAGGCGCTCCAGCAGTTTCTCCGGCGTCGTCCGTTCGTGTTCGGCGCTGTGCTCCAGCGCCTCGATCATTTCCTCCTCGGAGACCTCGATGCCCTCCGCCTCGGCGATCGCCGTCACCACCGCCTCGCGCTTCAGCTCTTTTTCCGCGTCCGGCTTCGTTTCCTCGATCAGCTCGTCGCGGGTTTTGCCCTGCATCTGCAGGAAGGCGTTGGGGTCCATGCCGCGGCCGGCGAGCTGGCGTTCCATCCGCTCCCAGCGTTCGGTCGCCCGCGCCGTTGCCAGCTCGCCGGGCACCTTGACGGTCGCCTCCTCGACCGCAGCGTCGATCGCGGCGATCCGGAAGTCTTCCTCGGCCCGGCTGCCCATCGCGGTCCCGACTTTCTCGCGGATGTCGGCCCGCAGCTCCTCCAGCGTGTCGAACTCGGAGGCATCGGAGGCGAAGTCGTCGTCGAGCTCGGGTAGGACTTTCTCCCGCACCTCTTTCACCTTCACTTTGAAGACCGCGTCTTTGCCGGCCAGGTGCTCGGCCTGGTAGTCGGCCGGGAAGGTGACCTTCACCTCGCGCTCCTCCCCCGCTTTGGCCCCAACCAGCTGCTCCTCGAAGCCCTCGATCAGCTGCCCGGAACCGAGCTCCAGCAGGTAGTCCTCGGCCGCCCCGCCCTGGAAAGCGGAGCCGTCGACGAAGCCCTCGAAGTCGATCAGCAGCGAGTCGCCCTCTTTGGCCTCGCGATCGACCTGCTCCAGTCGCGCGAAGCCCTCGCGAATCCGCTCGACCTCGGTGTCGACGATTTCGTCGGGGACCTCTTTCTCCTCTTTGCCCACCTCGAGGCCTTTGTAGGTCCCGAGCTCGGCCGCCGGGCGCACCCCAACCGTGAACTTGAACTCGAGCGGCTCGCCTTCGTTATCCGGCGCCGAGACCATCTCGATGTCGGGATCGCCGATCGGGCTCACGCCCGACTCGAGCAGCGCCCGTTCGTACCACTCCGGCAGCGCCTCGCGGATCGCCTCCTGCAGGACGGTGTTGAAGCCGAGCCGCTGGATCACCAGCGAGGCGGGCGCCTTGCCGGCGCGGAAGCCCGGCATCCGCATCTCTTTCGCCAGCGCCCGGGCGGCGCGGGAGGTCGCTTTCTCGACCTCGGCAGCGGGGACTTCGGCTTGGACTTCGGCGCGGGAGTTGGGGAGCTCTTCGACGGTGGTTTTCATCGCCCGCGACCCTAGAGGAATCGACCGCGCGGGCTCACTCCGCTGTTCCTTTTGGACCTATAGCGACCAAAAGGAACAGGTCAGGCGCGGCGGCGGGCCAGCATGGTTCTCAGGGCAACGGAGAAGTCGATCGCGAAGGAGAGGCCGCGTCCCATCGGCCCGGTCACGAGCCAGGCGCGGGCCCTATCGAGCGGCGACATGCGGCTCCCCCCCGCTTTCGAGGATCTGCCGCTCCAGGCGCTTGCCCTGCCCCGCCGCCACCGCTCGCTGCGCCCGCGCCTCGTCGAGCTCGACGCCCCGCTCCAGCGCCAGGTCGAGCAGCCGCTGCTTCTCGATCCCCTCCCGCGACCATTCGAAGAAGAACCAGGCGAGCAGGCCAAGGCCGAGGAAGGTCCCCTCGACCATCATCACCACGCCGGCGGTGCTCTGGTCGGCGAGCGGCGAGATGCCCCAGTAGCGCTCGCCGGCCGCGTAGACCGGGTACAGGACCGAGCCCGACCACATGAGGACGTTGCCGAGGATCGCCCCGGCGAACCGCACCGCGATCACGTAACCGACCTTCCACGGGGCCGTGAACCACACGGGCTTCGGCAGCGGCCCGAAGACCGGCATCCACATCAGGCAGCCGAAGAAGATGAAGCTGGTGTGCTCCAGCGCGTGCACGGGCGCCCCCCCATAGGCGGCGTCGTAGAGCACGGGGACGTGCCAGAGGTAGAAGTTGAGCGCCCAGAGCGGGAAGGCGACGAGCGGGTGGGCGAGGACCCGCAGGCGGTCGAAGAAGCGGATCGCCAGGATCGGCTGCAGCAGCGGCCCGGTCAGCCCGAGGACGAGCAGAAGGGTCGCGACGTCGCCCAGCAGGAGGTGCTCGACCATGTGCGCGATCACCAGCTCCTCGCCGATGTGGGCGATCGGCGAGACCAGCGCGATGACGATCGCCAGCAGCCCGGCGGCGAAGCAGACCTGGCGCCAGACCGGCACCGGCCGGCCTCGATCCGCCAGCGTCGAGGCCCGCTTCGCGTACAGGCCGGCCGCCACCAGCAGCGGCACCAGCTCGAGCGGGGCGAAAACGCCGGCCACGTGGGCGATCGGCAGGTTCATCGAATTCAGCGTAGCCCGCTGCTAGCTTGGCAGCGCCCGTGAGCTCCCTCGACACCAAGTTCCCCCCGATCGGGAGCTACGGCTTCCTCTCCGACTGCCACACCGCCGCGCTCGTCTCCTTCAGCGGCAGCGTCGAGTGGCTCTGCTGCCCGCGCTTCGACTCTCCCAGCGCCTTCGCCGCCCTGCTCGACCGCGGCGCCGGCCACATGTGGCTGCGGCCGAAGGGGGTGATCGTCCCGATCAGCCGCCGCTACTCGCCGGGGACGCTGGTGATCGAGACGACCTGGGTGACCGACACCGGCTGGGTCGTCGTCAAGGACGCGCTGACGATCGCCGACTGGGTACCGGCCGACGGCGACGAGGACAACAAGCGCGGCCGCCCCGAGACCGCCCACGAGTCCGACCGCTCGCTGCTGCGGACGATGACCTGCATCGACGGCGAGGTCGAGATGGAGATGGAGTGCCTGCCCCGCTTCGGCTATGGCGCCGAGGGGGCGAGCTGGAGCGGCGGCGAGCTCGGCGAAGCGGCGGCGCGCGCCGCAGACGGGACCGAGCTGCTGCTGACCAGCGACATGGACCTGGAGATCGAGGGCGGCGCCGTCCGCGGCCGGGTGAAGCTGCGCGAAGACCAGGCCGCCTTCTGCGCCCTCACCTGGAGCGACGGCGACCTCGGCGGCCCGCGCAGCGCCCCCGAGGCGCTGGAGCGGATCGACTCGACGGAAGAGTTCTGGCGCGAATGGCTGCGCGACGGCAACTTCCCCGACCACCCCTGGCGAATTCACCTGCAGCGCTCGGCCCTCGTCCTCAAGGGCCTCACCTACACCCCCACCGGGGCGATCGTCGCCGCCCCCACCACCTCGCTGCCGGAGACCCCTGGCGGCGAACGCAACTGGGACTACCGCTTCAGCTGGATCCGCGACTCGACCTTCAGCCTCTGGGCCCTGCACACGCTCGGCTTCGACCACGAGGCGCGCGACTTCATGCGCTTCATCGTCGACGTCTGCAAGGACCGCCCCGACCTGCAGATCATGTACGGGATCGGGCACGAGCGCGAGCTCACCGAGCAGACCCTCGACCACCTCTCCGGCTACGGCGGCGCCAGACCGGTGCGGATCGGCAACGGCGCCTTCGACCAGCGCCAGAACGACGTCTGGGGGTCCCTCCTCGACTCGATCTACGTCCATGAAAAAGCCCTGCGCGGACGCGGCACGGCGGCCGACCGCGGGCTGATCCGCTACCAGGTGGAAGCGGCGATCGAGGCCTGGCCGCATCCCGACCAGGGGATCTGGGAGTCCCGCGGCGAGCCGCAGCACTACGTCTCCTCGAAGCTGATGATCTGGGTCGCGGTCGACCGCGGCGCCCGCCTGGCGCGCAAACACGGCTTCGACGAGCAGGCCGCCGAGTGGGAGGCAAAGGCGAAGGAGATCAAGGCCGAGATCCTCGAGCGCGGAATCCGCGACGGGATCTTCCGCCAGCACTACGACACCGACGCGCTCGACGCCTCGCTGCTGCTGATCCCGCTCTTCCGCTTCCTGCCCCCGGACGACCCGAGGGTGCGCGACACCGTCGACGCGATCGCCGCCGACCTGACCGAGCACGGCCTCGTCTGCCGCTACAAGGTCGAGGAGACCGACGACGGCCTGCACGGCAGGGAGGGCACCTTCCTGATCTGCTCCTTCTGGCTGGTCTCGGCGCTCTCGGAGATCGGCGAGCGGCAGCGGGCGCGAGAGCTCTGCGAACGCCTGCTGGAGGCGGCCGGCTGGCTGGACCTCTACGCCGAGGAGCTGGATGCGGAGTCGGGTCGCCACCTCGGCAACTTCCCCCAGGCCTTCACCCATCTGGCGCTGATCAACGCGGTATCCCACGTGATCGCCGACGAGCAGCGCGAGGACGGCGGCTACACCGCCGTCTTCACCGAGATGGGCGGCGTCCGCGAGGACGCCTGACCCGGCCGGCCGCAAATTCCCCTACAGACAAAAGCCCTAGCAGACAACACGTCTCCGGCGGTCCCTATAGTCCGTGCGGTCATGGCAACGCTCGATCGTTCTGGAAACAACGACCTCCTGGTCGACCTCCGCCAGCCGCCGCAGAGACGCATTCTGCGCGACGCGGCAGACGGAGAGACGACCCAGCCCCCCGGAGGGAGCGGCGCTATGGCAAGGCAGGGGAAAAGAAATGACGGCGCCACGGGGGGAGAGCCCCGGGGGCGCCGCGACTCGAGGCAAGGGAGGGGCCATGAACCAACTAGACGAAAGCAGGACCACCTGGGCTGAAGACGAGACCGTGGAGTCGGCAGTGCTGCGGCAACTGCTCGACCTGCACCCGACCCGGCTGACGCTGGAGGAGCTGTTGCGGGAGGTGGGCGGTGGCCACGGCGGCTTTGCCGAGCACGATGCGATCAAACGAGCCGTTCGCGATCTGGCCGCTGTCGGCCTCCTTCACGACGGCGAGGAATTCGTCGCTCCCACGCGGGCGGCGCTGCGGTTCAGCGAGCTGCTCGACCGCTGAGAACGTGGTGTAGACGGCAAAAGTAATCGAGGCGGCGATCGCGGCGACGATCAGAGGCAACTGCCAAGGCCTTGCCCCTGAAGCTTCTCAAGCGCCCCGATCGCCGTCCCCTGTCCGGCCTAAGCGCCCTTGAGAGTCGCCGTCGGAGTGACGCGCTCCTGCATTCCCATCTGCACGATTCCCACCTCCCTTGTTTCCCTTGATTTGCCTCGCCGCCCATCCCGTGCGGCGTTCGCTCTAAAGCGACTGAGCAATTAATACTTTAAATGATTCCAGCAATCAAGGGAGTACCAGCATTCGTCATCAGTATTCGGAAAAAGCGGGAGCGTTGTGAAAATCCTGATTGACAGGCTGTAAAGTCTTGTTATCGGCCAAAAGAAACCCTGGAACCGACACTTAAGGACAAAGGCCTTGCCGAAGACGAAGAACAAAAAAGACGGCGTCGAACAGATCGTCGCGAAAGCGTTCGCCCACCCCCTGCGGGTGCAGATCCTGATCATCCTCAACGAGAAGGTTGCGAGCCCGAACATGCTCGCCCAGCAGCTCAACCAGAGCCTCAACCTGGTCGCCTATCACGTGCGGGTGCTCGAGAAATACGACTGCATCGAGCTGGTCGACACCAAGCAGCGGCGGGGCGCCACCGAGCACTTCTACCGTGCCACCCGCCGTCAGCTGCTCAGCGACGACCAGTGGGCAAAAATGCCCTCGAGCCTTCGACCAGGCATGGCCGCGGCCGTTCTCAAATCCATCTTTGAGGACATCGAGAGCGCCTCGAAAGCGGGAACGCTCGAGGAGGTCGACGAGCTCCACATCAGCCGCACGCCGATGGTCCTCGACCGCCAGGGCTGGGACGACGTCGCCGACCTGCTGAACGCGTCGCTCGACCGGCTGCTCGAGATCCAGGGTGAAGCTTCCGCGCGCATCGCCGACGGAGGCGAAGCGGGAATCCCCGCAAAGGTGCATCTCCTCCACTTCAAGTCGCCCGAGACCAAGGCGAACGGCAAGGCCGCCAAGGGCGAGAAAGAGGCGACTCACTCCTGAGTACCTGAGGCAGTCTCGGCGCCACCCTCTGCCGTCGGGGTGGCGCCAATTCGTGCTGCGCGCCGCAGCTTCTGCCTGCCGGCGCCGAAAAAGGATTGGTTCCTCTTCCTTTAGGGAAAGGAATGGTGTTCGTGACCATTCCTACGAGAAGGAGAGAGGAGCCGCGATGAGCAACGGGGAGGTTCAGACCGGCACGATCGAGACCCAGGTCCCGGCGCGATTGGACAGACTGCCTTGGTCGCGCTTCCACTGGATGATCATCATCGGGCTGGGGACGGTCTGGATTCTCGACGGCCTCGAGGTGACGATCGTCGGCAGCATCGGCGACCGCCTCACGGAACATGGCAGCGGAATCACCCTCGATGCCAGCCAAATCGGTACGGCCGCGGCCTTTTACGTCGGCGGCGCCTGCCTCGGCGCCCTCTTCTTCGGCCAGCTCACCGACCGGCTGGGGCGCAAGAAGCTCTTCCTCGTCACCCTCGCGTTGTACATCGTGGCTACTATCGCGACGGCCTTCTCCTGGACCGCTTGGTACTTCTACGCAGCTCGCTTCTTTACGGGCGCAGGGATCGGCGGCGAGTACGCAGCGATCAACTCGGCGATCGACGAGCTGATCCCCGCCAGGGTCCGCGGCCGGGTCGACCTGATCATCAACGGCAGCTACTGGGTCGGCGCCGCAGCCGGCGCCTTCGCCGCCGTCGCGCTGCTCGACACCACCCTCTTCGCCGCCGACGTCGGCTGGCGCCTCGCCTTCGGCCTCGGCGCGATCCTCGGGGTCGGGATCCTGATCGTCCGCCGCCACGTGCCCGAGAGCCCGCGCTGGCTCTTCATCCACGGCCGCGAGGAGGAAGCCGAGCGGATAGTCGAGGACATCGAGCGCGACGTGCAGGAGGACACGGGCCAGGAGCTCTCCGAACCCGACCGCTCGCTCGTCGTCCACCAGCGCGAGCGGATCCCCTTCCGCGAGATCGCCGCCACCGCCTTCCGCAAATATCCGCGGCGGACGGTCCTCGGCCTCTCGCTGTTCGTCGGCCAGGCCTTCCTCTACAACGCCGTCACCTTCGACCTCGGCACGCTGCTGGGCGAATTCTTCGAAGTCGACTCGGGGACGATCCCGATCTACATCGCGATCTTCGCCACCTCGAACTTCCTCGGGCCGCTGCTCCTCGGCCGCTTCTTCGACACCCTGGGGCGCAAACCGATGGTCACCGGCACCTACCTGATCTCGGCCGTGCTGACCGCGGTCCTCGGCGTCTTCCTGCTCGGCAACGACCTCACCACGTGGTCGTTCATGGCCTTCATCATCGCGATCTTCTTCTTCGCCTCGGCCGGCGCCAGCTCCGCCTACCTGACCGTGAGCGAGATCTTCCCGATGGAGACGCGAGCGCTTTCGATCGCCTTCTTCTACGCCGTCGGCACCGCTGCCGGCGGCATCGTCGGGCCGTTGCTCTTCGGCCACCTGATCGCCAGCGGCAACCAGGACCAGGTTGCGATCGGCTTCTTCATCGGCGCCGTGGTGATGTCGATCGGCGCCGTCGCCGAGTTCCTCTTCGGCGTCCGGGCCGAGCAGAAACAGCTCGAGGACATCGCCGAGCCGCTGACGGCGGAGGGCACCGAGACCGCTCGCCCGGAGACCGGCGAGCCGGCTCCGCGCGGCGTCGCCCCCGCTCGCCGGCAGCCCGGGCGCTGGCGGCCCGGCCCCGGCCCGCTTTCCTCGGCCCGGGCGATGGGCGTCTCGGGCCCGCATCCCCCGGTACCCCTCGACAGCGAGGTCTCGATCATCGCCAACGCCCTGCGGGAGCAGGGCAGCGCCAACCGCCAGGAGCTGGCGCGGCGGGTCGGTGGTCGCTACTGGGGCCCCGGCCGCTTCCGCGAAGCGCTCAACGAAGCGGTTTCCCAGGGCCGCGCGAAACGGCTTCCCGGCGGCGAGTTCGCTCCCGCCGGAGATGCACGTCCAGAAGCGGAGACGCCGGCCCGAGGTTGAGCTCAAAGCCCGTGTTCCCCTACCGCTATCGTTGCCACGACGGTGAAGGTGCCGTCGCGCTGCACGGCTTCGGACTGACGCCCTCAGGGCAGCGACGTTGCTTAACTATCGCCGCCTAATCGATCGATGCTGTGAAAAGCGAAGAGACTCGTAAAGACCAGTCGACGCCCGGGCCCGGGGAGGGCCTGACGAGCGAGCGCGTGCTCTGGGCGCGGTTCGTCAAAGACCGCGACCCCGCGATCCGCGAGGAGCTCGTGCGCCGCTACCTCCCCTTTGCGAAAAACCTCGCCCTGCGCTACCGCGGCGCCAGCGAGTCCTTCGACGACCTCCTGCAGGTGGCGAGCCTCGGCCTCGTCAACGCAATCGACCGCTTCGACCCCGACCGGGGCGCCCCCTTCACCGCCTTCGCCTCACCGACGATCCTCGGCGAGCTGAAGCGCCACTTCCGCGACCGCGTCTGGACCGTGCGCGTCCCCCGCGGCCTGCACGACCGCATGGCCGAGGTCGAGAAAGCGATCTCCGAGCTGACCGTCGCGCTGCAGCGCTCCCCGTCGGTGCCGGAGATCGCCGAGAAGCTCGGCGTCGACCCGACCGACGTGCTCGAGGTGCTGGAGGCCAACCACAACCGCCGCCCGCTCTCGCTCGACCGGCCGGTGGGCGGCGAAGACTCCGAAGAATCGCCGGCGGCCGAGTGGGTGGGCGACGAAGACTCGGGCTACGAACTGGTCGAGGACAAACTGGCTCTGGAGGGCGCCCTCCCCCACCTCGACGAGCGCGAGCGTCTCGTCCTGCAGCTGCGCTTCGTCGAGGACCTGACGCAGTCCCAGATCGCCGAGCGGATCGGCCACTCCCAGATGCACGTCAGCCGCATCCTCCGGCGGACGCTGGAGCGGATCCGGGCCGAGGTGGCCGAGCAGAGCGCCGCCGCCGGCGAGCCCGAGAGCTGACGCCTCTCCGCTTTCTAGTTCTTCGACAGCGAGGAGATCCCGACGACGAGGTACTCGCCTTCGTCGCCCTCCTCGATCCGCAGCTCGTCGGTCAGCGCCTCCAGCGAGCCTCCGACCTCCGGCAGCTCGAAGCTGGCGCGGAGGCGCTCGGCGCCCCCGTGGGTCATCGGGCCGACCTTCAGCTCGATGCCTTCGGGAAGCTCGGCGATGCTGAGCGAGACGTGGCCGTCGGTGAAGCCCTGCGGGGCGCGGGCGGAGATCGCGTCGCTCAGCAGCATCGTGTCGGAGAGCCGGTCGACGCTGATGTCCTGGCGCGCGGCCAGGGCCGAGAGGGCGCGGCTCAGCACCGGGCCGACGATCTCCGGCGGCCCGACCCGGATCCGGGTCTCCTCGTCGGCGGCGACGGCGAAGGTGGAGCCGGCCCTGGCCCCGTCTTCCCGCGCGGCCAGGGGGACGTGCATGCGGATCTCGGTGCCCTTGTCGGCCCCGCCCTTGATCTCGAAGCTGCTGGAGAGGGCGGCGATCAGCGTCAGGCCGATTCGCAGGCTCTGGCGGGAGTCGACGTCCGGGCGCGGGCGGATGCCGCTGCCGTGGTCGCGGATCACGACCGTGAGGCCCTCGCGGTCGCCTTGCGCCTCGACCTCGAGCGGCCCGGGCTCCATGCCCGCGTAGGCGTGGACGACGACGTTCATGCAGGCCTCGGTGACGACCGTCTTCAGGTCCGCGAGGGAGGCCTCGTCCATTCCCAGCCGTTCCGCCAGGCCGGCGAGGGCATGGCGAACGACAGCGACGTTCTCGGCCCGCGCCGGAAGGGACATCTGAAGCCCCGAGCGTTCGTTAGTTGAGGAATTCAAAGTCGCAGCCTGCCCCCAGAAGCCTCGAGGCTCGTCATCGGAATCGCGAGCATAACCTGCTGCCTCGCATCAAGTGGTGCTTACCCCTGCCGGAGGGGCGCAAAACAGCCTGCGGGTGTCTCTTCTTCCTGCGGTAGCATCCAGCCGTGACTCCAGCCCCTTTCGAGGTAAAGGTCGGGGATCTCGAGCAAGGCGTGTGGACGATCTCCGTGCGCGGAGAGCTAGACCTCAGTACCGCTCCGGAACTCGAGGGCCCTCTCAACGAAGCCCTGGAGAGTAATGAGGGCTCCTTGCTCATCGACCTCTCCCAGTGCGAGTTCATCGACTCGACCGGGATCGCCCTGATCGTCCGCGCCTGGCAGCGCCTCGACAGTGGCGAAAACGGCCGCGCCCTCGTCATCTGCAGCCAGAACGACCAGGTGCGCCGCGTGCTGGAGATCACCGGCCTCGAGCTCTCGATCCCGGTCCACACCACCCGGGACGAGGCAATCGCGGCAATCGCCGGCTGATCTGCCGCCCCACGGCTCTGCTTAGGAGCGCATCCGACTTTGTACCCCCTGGGTGGGTAAAAACTCCGATGCGGGTAGCCGAGCCGTGATGGCCCCGCCGCCTCGTCGTCCCCGCCTGCCCAAAGAGCTGTTCGAGACCCGCAGCCATGCCTGGCAGGCGCTGGGGCTGGGAGACGAGCTGGCGCCGCGGTTCTCGAAACGGCAGTTCGGCGGCCTGCTGGTGGCGCTGCTGCTGATCGCCGGGACGCTCTTCGTCTATTACAACCGCAAGTCGATCGCGCCGGGCTACGGGCAGTGGGTGCGGGCCGGGACGGTGGTGGTCCTGATCGTCGTCGGCTCGGCGGCGACGCACTGGCTGGCGCGGGGCCTCTCCCCTCGCCTCTACCGGCGGCTAGACCCCGCCACGGCGGGCACCACCGGCTTCGTGATCCGCCTGTTGGCGATGAGCGCCGTGGTAGTCCTGGCGCTGCGGATCGCCGGCGTCACCGCCAGCACGCTCGCGGTTGGCGGCGCCTTCACCGCGGTGCTGCTCGGCCTGGCCGCGCAACAGGCTCTGGGCGGGATCTTCGCCGGCATCGTCCTGCAGAGCACCCGGCCGTTCCGGGTCGGCGAACGGGTGCGGCTGGTCGGCGGCGCCCTCGCCGGGTCGCTGGAGGGAACCGTCTCCTCGCTCGGCCTCTTCTACACCACCCTCAGCCAGGGGGCCGACCGGCTGATGGTCCCCAACAACGTCCTCCTCAGCCTCGTCGTCGTGCCGCTGCGCGAGCCCGACAAAGTCGACGTGCGGGTCCGCTTCCCGGCCGACGCAAGCCCGCAGAAGGTAGAGGAACGCCTGCTGCAGGCGATCACCGTCCCTACCCGCTACAAGCCGAACGTCGCGCTGGAGGAATTCGACGCCGACGGCGTCGTCTTCCGCGTCACCGCCACGCCGCTGCGTCCCGAAGACGGCTCGCAGCTGGCCGAGGAGGTCCTGGAGGCGCTGCGCCGCGAGGAACCGGCCGAAGCACCCTCCTAGGAGGTGCGAATGGTGAGTTAACTTGCCTATAGGCGGGTTAACTCACCACTCGGCGCTCCGCCGCCAGCCGCGTGCGAAGGTTTCAGCGATCCCTCCTGACGGTGGTCTAGGCGAAGCTCAGGATCGCGGCGTTGATCGCGATCGCCAGGGGCGTTCCGACCAGGGCTAGGGTGCGGAAGAACTTGGCGAAGCCGCCGCGGTAGCGGACGGTCTCGAAGAGGGTGAGGCCGACGACGTGGGCGAGGTTGGCGAGGGCGATGCCGATCGCGATCAGGATCGCCACGGCCGCCCAGCCGGTTTTGGTGCTGCTGTCGGCGGCCGCCGCCGCGGCCAGGACCGCGACGACGATCGTGCCGACGATGCCCGCCACCATTCCCGCCAGGTCAACTCTGGTCATGCCCGGGACGTAGGCGCCCCCGCTGAATTCCTTGTCGGCGATCGGGTTGATCGTGCCCTGGCCCACCTCTTCGACATCGACCACGTGGTCAGGCTGGCCGTCGGGGTGTTCGAGCACGACCAGCCGCAGCGGCGGCTCGATCGATTCTGTCGCCCGCTCGAACATGCCGTTCTCGTACCACTTGTGCTCCGCCTCGCAGTGCTCGAAGATCAGCACCTCGTCGGCTGGCGCTTTCAGCAGCGCGTCCTGCGCCGCCTGCACCGGGTCGGGGTCCCCCACCTCGCCGCTGACCGGGACGTTGCCGCCACGCAGGTGCCGCAAAATTCGCTCGAGCCGCTCTTCGGCCTGCTTGCGCGCCTCGTCGACGGCGCCGAGCGTGTGCTCCAAGGCGTTCGCCTCGACGGCGGGGACGACCACCCGCACCTCCACCCCGTCGCCGTTGGCGTTCGATTGCAGCTGCTCGATCGGCTCGTTCCCGTGAAGCTCGTCGGTGACGACTGCGATCACTCGGTGGGGCATGGCGACCTCCTACTCGTTCCTGCGAATTGCCTCGTCAGCGTCTTGGGGAATCTCTTCGTCCGCTTCGCCGAAAGCCGTGTCGGTCGGCTCCTCCGGCCGCCCGGCGAGCCGCCCCGGGAAGCGGTGCTGGTCGCCGTGGGAGGCGATGTCCTCCAAGTCCTCCTCGGCCAGCTCGAAG
The DNA here is from genome assembly GCA_051954115.1 of Solirubrobacterales bacterium. GTDB lineage: Bacteria > Actinomycetota > Thermoleophilia > Solirubrobacterales > 70-9 > VAYN01. The sequence continues at coordinate 36,312 of JBQCIB010000014.1, forward strand.
CCCTCGGCCACGCCCTCACCGCCCTCGATCAGCGGCTGCTCGGCGGGATCGTCGGTGTCGGGTGGGACGTCGCCGCCGATGTGGGCCGCTTCGGCTTCGGCGGCTGCGGCCTCTTCCTCGGCGATCGGGTCGGGCTCTTCCTCGGGTCGCATCTCGGCGCTCATGACGGGCGACGCTCCCCCCAGATGCCGGTGGGCGTCTCGTCCTCGTTGCGAGGCTGCCGCCCCGGCTGCTCCGGCGGCGACAGTTTCTCGTCGGCGCGCGGTTTCATCGCCACGTAGGCGAGGAAGGCGACGAAGCCGATGGCGAAGATGATCAGCGCGAAGATCGGCGACCACGCCACGGCGATCAGGGCCAGGATGACGATCAGGACAATCGGTATCAGGTACATGCCCGGCGGTTACCCCTGCCGAGCAGGCACGAAACGCATCTTCTTCCGTTTTCCCCGCCGCCGCGAACGGGTACTCGCGAGACGGAAGGCAAAGCGACCGAAGGAGTGAGGATGGGGACTCAAGAGGCAGGCCACATCACCGGCACGAAGGACAAGGACTACAACGTCATCTGGTTCGTCGAGCAGTGCCTCAGCAACGTGCTGCGACTCGAGACCTACATCGAAGACGCCGAGCGCGACGGCGACTCCGACCTCGCGGATTTCTTCCGCCGCGCGCAGGAGACCAGCCGCAAGGGCGCCGAGCAGGGCAAGGAAATGCTGCGCTCGCGCCTCTCGTCTTAGGGGTTAGGGGCGACAGACGCCTCGGTCGGCCCGGCTAGGAGCCGGTGCTGACCGAGGCGGTAGCCGCGCTGCGACCGGCCATCCAGCCGGCGAGGGCGCCGAGGGCGCCGCCGAGGCCGAGCAGCGTCGCCGCCCGGACGGGGTCGCGCTTCAGCTTCGAAGCGGTCCCGCGGGCGCTGTGCTTTGCGGTCGCCTTGACCGCCTTGCGGGCGAGGGTGTTCTTGATCTCTGGCATGCCAGGTCTCTACCCGGCGCCCCTGCCGCTACACCAGCTCGGGCTGGGCGACCGAGAGGCCCTTGCGCAGTGAAAGCGCGTTGGGGGGAGCGAATTCCTCCCAGTCGTTGTTGAAGTAGGCGAAGACTTCGCGGCGCGAGCGCCAGGCGGCGATCCGGCGCCGCCAGCGCTCGATCTCGGTCGCCGAGTAGTTGCCGTTGCGGCCGCGGGCGCCGTGGTGGAAGCGGACGTAGGCGAGCTCCCCCACCGGCCTTGCCTCCGGCAGCGGCCGGCGGGCGTCGTGGGGGATCACCAGCGAGGCGCCGTGCTCCTCCAGCAGGCGCATCACCGCCGGCACGAACCAGCTCGCGTGGCGGAACTCGAAGCAGTGGCGGGCGGGCGGCAGCAGCTCCAGCGTCGCCGCCAGCACCTCGTCGTCGCGGTGGAAGCTCCCCGGCAGCTGCCACAGCACCGGCCCCAGCTTGCCGCTCTCGCGCAGCGGCTCCAGCGGCTCCCAGAAGCGGGCGACACCCTCCTCGATTCCCCGCAGCCGGCGGATGTGGGTGAGGTAGCGGCTTCCCTTCACCGCGAAGAGGAAGCCCGGCGGCGTCCGCTCGACCCAGCCTTCCACCGTCGAGCGCTTGATCAGCCGGTAGAAGGTGGCGTTGACCTCGACGGTGTCGAAGAGCTCGGCGTAGCGCTCCAGCCAGCGCGCCTGCGGCACGCCTTCGTAGATGCCGTGACGCCAGGAAGCGTAGACCCAACCCGAGCAGCCGATCCGCACATCTTTCATCGCCAGTCTGGGTACCCCGTCTCCATGCGCTTGAACGCAATCCTCGACGTCGACGGCACCCTCGTCGACACCAACTACCACCACGCGCTCGCCTGGCATCGGGCCCTGCACGCCCACGGACACCCGGTGCAGATGTGGAAGGTCCACCGCCACATCGGCATGGGCGGCGACCAGATCCTCGACGCCCTGATCGGCACCGACGCGGCGGCGGCCGACGGCGACGCGATCCGCGAGGCAGAGGCCGAGGCCTACGGCGAGCTGATCGGCGAAGTCGAGCCGATGGAGGGTGCGCGCGAGCTGATCGAGAAGCTGCGCGAGGAAGGCTCGACCGTGATCCTCGCCAGCTCGGCGAAGCAGGAGGAGGTCAACCACTACCTCGACCTGCTCGACGCCCGCGAGCTGGTCGACGGCTGGACCACCTCGGCCGACGTCGAGGCGACCAAGCCCGAGCCCGACCTCGTCCAGGCGGCGCTGGAGAAGGCCGGCAATGACGGCCCCTCGGTGATGGTCGGCGACTCGGTCTGGGACGTGGAGGCGGCGAAGCGAGCCGGCCTCCCCACCCTCGCCGTGCTCACCGGCGGCTTCTCCGAGGAAGAGCTACGCGAGGCGGGCGCCTCACAAGTGGTCGAATCGATCGCCGACCTGCGGATCGACCGTCAATCTTTGGACGACCTGGCGAGACAATAGACTTCTAAACGTGCGCCGGCGCCTCAGCACGCCACTCGTGGTCGGCCTCTCGTACATAGCCGTTGTGATCGCGGCTGTCGGTGCGCAGTTACTAGCTTCAGCAGTCGGCATATGGGTGCCCGCGGTGCTGGGACTTCTCGTTCTCGCCGGAGTATTCATATCCGTCTGGCGGATGCCTTCCTAGAGCCCTCGAAGCCCGGGGTCTTCGCATCAGGTAGCTGCGGGCGATTCAAGATCCAGCGACAGGGAGCTGACCCGAGGTAAAGCCCGACGAGCAAGATAACCCTACGGCTGGAGACCCGGCCAGTGAGCCTCGGATGTCAGTTCCTCAGCCCAGCGACGAGGTAGACGGCGGCGAGGTCCTCGTCACCGTGCTCGTGGGCGGCTGCAACCATCCGCTCGCGGATCGCCGCCACCATCGGCAGCTCCAGACCCGCCCGCTTCGCAGCGTCGAGGGCGAGGCCGGCGTCCTTGGCGGCCAGGCTGAGACGGAAGGACGGGGTGAAGTCACGCTCCAGCATCGCTTTCGCCTTCAGCCGCATATAGGGGAGGTCAAGGGGTCCGTCTTCGACGGCTTCCAGAGTGGCTTTGGGATCGATCCCCATCGCCTCGGCCAGGGCCAGCATCTCCGCGGTCCCCTCGACCACGGCGACGATCCAGGTGTTGACAGCGACCTTGAGTCGGCTGCCGGCGCCGGCCTCTCCGACCCAGAGGGTGCGTTTCCCGATCGCCTCGAAGATCGGGGCGAGCCGCTCCCGTGCCTCCTCCGGACCGGAGCCGAGGATCACGAGCTGCCCTTCTTCGGCCGGCTTCTTCGTCCCGAGGACGGGGGCGTCGACGAAGGTCAGGCCGGCCCCCTCGGCCAGCTCCGCGCAGCGCGCGGTGGCCTCGAGGCCGATCGTGCTCGCCTGCAACCAGGTCGCCCCAGGTTCCGCGCCGGCCAGCCCCCCATCCGGCCCTTCCATCGCCGCCAGTACCGCTTCACCGTCGCTCAGCATCGTCAGGATCACGTCGGCTCCCGCGGCGGCCTCGCGGGCGCTCGCGCAAACGGTGACATCCTCCTTTCCAGCCAGATCGTCGAGTTTCTCTGCAGTCCGGTTCCAAGCGCGAACCTCGAATTCAGCGCGCAGGTTCTGCAGCATCCCTTTCCCCATCGTTCCCCCGGCCCCCAGCAATGCGACGGTCTCCATAGGCGCCTGCTTCCCCTTCCCATCGCCGCCGAAACGGTCCCGCATTTTCCGGGCACGGGATCCTGGAAGGCGAAAACTGGGGTTGGCGGGCGTGCGCGGATAAAGGAAGTTGCCGGCCGTGTCAGATCAACACGACGCAAGGCTCGACCATGAACTGGTCAAGGCGCTGTCCCATCCGGTTCGGCTGGAGATCTTGGAAACCCTGCGGGGGCGGGTGGCGAGCCCGGTGGAAATCTCCGAGGAGATCGGGAAGACGGCGGGCGTCGTCTCCTACCACGCCAGCACCTTGGTCAGGTGCGGCTGTCTCGAGCTCGTCGCCAGCAGGGCCAGGCGGGGCGGGATCGAGAACTTCTTCGCGATCGCACCCCGCTGCCCTTTCAGTCAACCCGGTTAGCTGGCGCCGGCGACGGCGCGCGCCAGTTCTTTCTTGTTCATCCGCGAGCGCCCTTCGATCCCCTTCTTCTTGGCGTCGTTGTAGAGCTGTTCGCGGGTTTTGCCGCCGGGGCCGTGGCTGGACTGTTTCCCGCCCCGGCTGCTGGCGGACTTGCCGCGGGTCGAGCTGCGCGAGGCGGTCTTCGATTCACCCGAGCGCGCCTTTTCCTTGTTGACGGCGCGTGCGGCGATTTCCTCCGCCCGCCCCTCCGAGCGACCCGCTTCCTTCTCGCTCTTTTTGACGTGCTCGTACTGACGGGCCCTTTTCGAGCCTTTTTTCACTCCGCGGGGTGGCATCTGCTTCTCCTTTCCTCACTAAGCGGCGTAGCCCCTAGGTGGCGTGCGCCTTTTCGCGCTGGCCCTGGTGCACGCCCTCGGCGAGCTCCTCGACGAGCTTGCTGCAGAACGCTTCGAGGTCGTCGGGCTTGCGACTGCTGACGAGCCCCTGGTCGACGTGGACTTCCTCGTCGACCCATTCCGCCCCGGCATTGCGCAGGTCGGTCTGCAGGCTCGGCCAGGAGGTGAGGGTCCGCCCGTCGGCGACGCCGGCGTCGATCAGCGTCCACGGCCCGTGGCAGATGACGCCAACCGGCTTGCCTTCCTCGAAGAAGCCGCGCACGAACTCGAGCGCCTCCGGTTTGGTCCGCAGCTGGTCGGGATTGGCGACCCCTCCCGGCAGGACCAGGCCGTCGAATTCGCTCGCATTCGCGTCGCCGACGCTGCGATCCGCTTCGAAGGCGTCGCCCTTGTCGAGGTGGTTGAAGGCCTGGATCTCGCCCCCTTCGGGCGCCAGCAGCTCGGCTTCGGCCCCGGCGTCGCGCACGGCCTGCAGAGGCTCGGTCAGCTCAACCTGCTCGACCCCCTCGTTCGACGTCAGGAAGGCGACTTTCTTGCCCTGGAGTTGGTCAGACACGACTACTCCTTTCCTTGTTTTCTCATGCTTACTCCCATGGCTCGGCTACCCGAGCGTGGGGTCAGCAAACGACGAGAGCAGCGTCGCGCTGCTAACGCAGGGCGACGTGAGCGTCAGAGGTCTTACTGAGGCTGGGGACAGCCTGCCCCTTGTCCCCTTGGCGCTGCCAGCCGAGCTCGAACGTCAGGGGAACCTGAACCTTTTCTTTTGCCAAGCAGCGCGGGCAGGCCGTCCAGGAAGAGGCCGCTTGAGCCGAGTATCCGCTTCCACAGTTGTCGCACCTGAACATGGCCTTCTCCCGTCCGTATAAACCCGTCGCGGCCTTCACTACCCTTGGTCCAAGGTGCCAAACAGGCGCCGAGTGACAAAATTTGTCACCTGAGGGGGGTTCGTCCGAGGGGGTAGTTTTGAGCGGGATGCAACAGCCGCAGGAACTGGAGCTGTGGCGTTACTTGAGGAGTCAGCGAGAGCTTGCCGCGCGCCTGATCGAGGGCGACTCCCTGGAGCAAGTGGCGCCGCGGTTCCTGGAAATCGTCGCCAACCTCCTGCGCTGGGAGGCCGGCGCGATCTGGGAAGTGACCGGCGAGTCCGATCCGCTGCGGCTGGTCACCGGCTGGAGCACTCCCGACCTCGACGCGCGACCGCTCTGGCGCCGCAGCCGTGAGCTCAGCTTCAAACGCGGGACCGGTCTGCCCGGCGACGCCTGGGACACCGGGCAGATCGCGCTGGCGCCCAACTACCGCGACTACCCCACCACCGCCCCGCGCTACGACGTCTCCGCCGAACTGGGCTTGGAGGCGGCGCTGGCGATCCCGGTCCCGATCGGCGCGCCGGAGAGCGTCCTGGCCGTCGCCGAGTTCCACACCCTCTCCTTCGAAGCGCAGTCCGAAGAGCTGATGGCGCTGCTCGCCAGCTTCGCCGACCAGCTCGGCACCTTCATCGCCCGGCGCCGGGCGGAGGCGAAGAGCGCCGAAGCCGAGCGCTTCCGCCAGCACCTTGCCGAGGTGGTCCGCGGCACCCAGGACGCCGTGCTGAGCAAGGACCTCGACGGGATCGTCACCACCTGGAACCCCGCCGCGGCGCGCCTCTACGGCTACACCGCCGAGGAAGCGATCGGCCGCCACGTCTCCTTCCTCGTCCCCGCCGACCACAAGGACGAGGAGAAAGTGATCCTCGACCGGGTGAGGCGGGGCGAACGACTGGACACCTATGAGACCGAGCGGGTCCGTTCCGACGGCGCCCGCATCTCCGTCTCCCTTACCGTCTCCCCGATCCGCAGCCCGATGCGCGGGCTGATCGGCGCCTCGGTGGTCGCCCGCGACATCACCGCCGAGGTGAGGCGGCGGCGCGCGCAGGAGTTCCTCGTCGCCGCCAGCCGCCTCCTCGACAGCTCGCTGGACCCCGAGGAGACGGCGCGGACGATCGTCAACACGGCGGTCCCCGAGCTGGCCGAGATCTGCCTGATCGACTTCCGCCGGCCCGACGGCTGGTACGGCGACAGCGTCGTCGCCGGCGCCAACCCGGAGATGGCGGCGCGGCTGGAGCGGATCCGGCGGGAAACGCCGCTCGACCCGGCCGGGGAGCATCCGGTGGCGCAGGTGCTGCGGCTGAACCAGCCGATGATCTGGCGCGACCTGAAGGCGCCGGAGGTGGTCGACAAGGTCTCGCAGAGCTCCGAGCACCTGCAGCTGATGCAGGAGGCCGGCTACAACTCGGCCGCCGTGGTGCCGCTGGTCGCCCGCGGCCGCACCCTCGGCGCCGTCTCCTTCCTCCATGCCCACGGCGACCTGCGCTACGACCCCGGCGACCTCGAGTTCCTCGCCGAGCTGGGCGAACGGGCGGCGCTGGCGCTCGACAACGCCCGCCTCTATCGCGAGCGCGACCGGGTGGCGAAGAACCTGCAGCGGGGGCTGCGGCCGCCGCGACCGGCAGAGGTGCCGGGGCTGGAGATCTCCGTCGTCTTCGAAGCCGCCGGCGAGGGGATCGACGTCGGCGGCGACCTCTACGACGTGCTGCCCTGCGAGGAAGGCTGCTGGATCCTGGTCGGCGACGTCGCCGGCAAGGGCAGCACCGCCGCCGGCGTCTCCGTCGCCGTGCGCCACTCGGTCCGCGGCCTCACCCGCGAGATCGCCGAGCCCGACGAGGTGCTGCGCCGCGTCAACGAGCTGCTCCTGACCGGCGACAGCCTCAACGACTTCGCCACCGGGATGCTGGCCCGGCTGCGGCGCGACGAGGGGGGCTGGCACCTGACGCTCGCCTGCGCCGGGCACCCTCCCGCGGTGCTGGCGACCGACGCGGGGCCGCGGCTGCTCGGCGGCGGCTCGGTCCTCGGCGCCTGGCAGGAGGCCAACGTCGAGCGCCATGAGTGCACGCTCGCCCCAAGCGACACGTTCGCCCTCTGCACCGACGGCTGGCTCGAGGCGGGGCCGGTGTCCTCCCACCAGGGACCCGAGGCCTTCGCCGAGATGACGCAGTCGCTGGCGGGCCTGGAGCTCGACGAGGTGACCGAGCGGCTGCGGGCCGACGCGGTCGGGCGCAGCTCAGGGGCGCTGCGCGACGACCTCGTCGTCCTTGCCATCCGCCCCCGGGCGACCTCGGATCAAGCCGAGGCCCCCGAGGAGCTGACGGTCGGCGCCGGCTAGCTTTTCGCCGCTTTCGCTTTCGCTTTCGGTTTGCGCGCTGCTTTTTTCGCGCTTGCTCTTTTCGCGGCGGGTTTGTTCACCGATTTTTTCGTCCGCGATTTGACCGCTGGTTTTTTCGCCACTGGTTTTTTCGCGGCTTTTTTGGTTGCGCTGGGTTTCGGTTTCGCTTTGCGCGCGGGTTTGGCGGCGCTGCGCAGTCTCGCCGGGATGTCCTCGCGCACGACCGCGTTCGTCAGCTGCTTGATCTGGCCCTGGAGGAACTGCGCCATCCGTTCCTCCTCGCGGCGGATCGCTTTCGCCAGTTTCGCCGTCTCGGAGTCGCGGACTTTTTCGGCCAGCGTCTCGATCGCGAGGTAGGTGGCGATCTCCTCGTGCTCGTTGAAGTACTCGGTCTTCGCGTTCTTCAGCATTTTCTCGAACTCGCCGCTACCGCGAACCGCGTGCAGCGGGCCCTTCGCCGCGGCCTGCAGCTTGCCGACCGCCGTCTGCAGGGTCTGGCCGCCGCCGCCGAGCTGCTTGATCCGGCGCTCGACCTGTTTCGCGTGCTGTTTCGTCTCTTTAAGGTGCTGCTGGAGCCGTTTTTTGTACGGGCCTTTCGCGGTCATCGCGATGTGGGCCTGCAGGGCAGTCTCCAGTTCGCGCTCCTTGCCATAGGCCTCGCTGAGGTACTGGACAAGCTTCGAGTCGCGCTCGTTCAAATCCGCCATCGCGATCTGCGCCTCCTCCTTCTCGGTAGTGAATGAAAACTGGGTACCCAGCGCTATTAGCGTGAAACTGGGGGCGGGGAGGGTAATGGCTGCGCGTGCGAATGCTCGCCCGCCTCATAGTCGCCCTCCGTTTCCTCCTCGTTCCGGCCTGGATCGCGGTGGCGGTCTGGGCGAGCCTCAGCCTCCCCTCGATCTTCGGCTCCGAAGCGAGCGAGCTCGGCAGCCTGCTGCCGCGCAACTCGAAAGCGATCGAGGTCGAAGAAGAAGCGATCGAAACCTTCGGCCTGCCGGTGCTGAGCCGGACGATGGTGGTCGCCCACGAACCCGGCGACTTCACGGCCGAGCAGGGGGAAGCGGCGGCGAAATTCATCGGCAAGGTCGACGAAGCGCCGGACTACGAAGCGAAGCTGCGGGCGGTGCCGCTACTCGACGCGCCCGGCCTGCTCGAATCGAAACGGCTCGGCTCGACGCTGGTCGTCTTCCTCTACGTCGACCCCGAACTGCCCGAAAAGCTGCAGGCCGAAGCCGTCGACGAATTCGCCTCCGAACTGCAGCAGGCGACCGGGGCGTCGACCGTCCACGTCACCGGCGCCGTCCCCGCGAGCCGGGCGGAAACGAACATCGCCAACGACTACCTGCTCTGGGTGACGGTGGCGACGATCGTCCTCGTCGTCGCGATCCTCGCCCTCTACTTCCGCTCGGCCGGGATCCCGCTGCTCGGGCTGGGGACGGTGGCGATCGCCTACCAGGTCACCGACCACCTCCTCGGCTGGGCGAGCCAGAGGTACTCGATCTCGATCCCGCGCGAGGTCGACCCGGTGATCGTCGCGCTGCTGTTCGGCATCCTCACCGACTACCTCGTCTTCTTCGCCTCCGACTACCGGCGCCACCTGCAGGAAGGGCTGAGCTCCTGCGAGGCGGTGACCGAGGTGACGACCGAGCTGCTGCCGGTGATCCTGACCGCGGCGCTGATGATCGCCGGGGCGACCCTGACGCTGCTCCTGTCGGGGGTGCGCTTCCTCTCGGCGTTCGGGCCGGGGATGGCGGTGGCGGTGATCGTCGGCGCCGCGGTCGCCCTCACCTTCATCCCGGCGATGTTGGCGATCTTCGGGCGGGTGCTGCTCTGGCCCAGCCGGCCGAAGCCGGAAACGCGCGGCGCCCATCCGAAGGAGCGCGGGCCGCGCGGGCGGCTCGTCGGCTTCGCCGCGCACCACCCGGCGATCGTCGCGATCTTCTGCCTGGTCCTGCTGGTGGCGGCGGCGAGCGGGCTGCGCAAGCTCGAGCTCGGCAACCCGATCATCAGCGGCCTGCCGGGCTCGACCGACGCGCGGCAGGGCTATGAAGTCGCGAGCGAAAGCCTCGGGCCGGGCGTGGTCGGGCCGACGATGCTGGTGCTGAACGAACCGGGGATCGGCGAACGCGAAAAGCAGCTGGCCGCGCTGCAGGTGGCGCTGGGCGAAAGGGATGGCGTCGCGGAAGTGCTCGGGCCGGTGATGGAACCGGGCAGCTCGCATCCCTACGGGGTGCTCGTCTCCAAGAACGGCGACGCCGCCCGCTACGTGCTCGTCCTCAGCGCCGACCCCGACGGGGCGAAGGGGACGCAGATCCTCTCCGACCTCGAAGGGGAAATGCCGACGCTGGTCGAAGAAGCCGGCCTCTCGCCGACGGAAATCGGGATGACCGGCGACACCAGCATCGCCTCCGAACTCACCAGCGACACCTGGAGCGCCTTCGCGCGGGTGGCGCCGGCGGCGCTGCTCGTGCTGCTGGTGCTGCTCTGGGTGCTGCTGCGCAGCCGCACGGCGCCGCTGTACCTGGTCGGGGTCAGCGTCCTCGTCGTCGCCGCGGCGCTGGGGCTGACGGTCTACTTCTTCCAGGACCTGCTCGGTTACGAAGAGCTCGCCTTCTTCGTCCCGATCGCGACGGCGATCCTCCTGCTCGCCCTCGGGGCGGACTACAACGTCTTCCTGATCAGCCGCATCTGGAGCGAGGCCGAGCGGCAGGACCTGCGCCCGGCGATCCGCACCGCCGGCTCACGCGCGGCCCGGGCGATCACCGTGGCCGGGATGATCCTCGCCCTCTCCTTCGCCGCCGTCGCCCTGATCCCGATCGACGCCTTCCGCGAGCTCGCCTTCGCGATGTTCGTCGGCCTCCTGATCGACACCCTGCTCGCGCGCACGCTGCTGATCCCCGCGCTGGTCAGCCTCTTCGGGCGGGACTGACGAGCCGCTAGAAGATCGCGTAGTCGCGGGCGACCTGGGGAAGCTCCCTGGTCTCGTAGAGGAGGGCCAGCAGTCCCTGCTCGACGTCATGCGCGATTCGCCGCACATCCGCGAAGGCAGGAGACTCTCCCGAGCGCCACCGAACGACCGTCCTCAGCTCCCGCCGGAACTCCTCGTCATCCAGCCGGCCGACGAACTCGTCGTAGGCGCCCAGCGTCCTGGCGCCGGCGTCCACGGCATCGTGCGTGAGGAACGACCGAGCGATGCGGTCGGTCGGCGGCCTGTCCAGCTGATCCTTGAGGAACCGCCTCATCTCGTCCTCGTCGAAGCGGAAGCACTCGAGGATCGGAAGCAGGCCGCCCGCAAAGAGGATCTTCCGCGACGTACGGAGCTTCGCATTCCGAAGACCCCACTTATCCGGGCCCTCGTGCTCCTTTCCCGCGAAGTCGACGCACATCGTGCGCCAGTAGCGCACCACGTCGTTGAGGAAGAACCGCGGTGGCCGGTATGACTTCACAGACTCGTCCAGGTACCGGTCGAGCAATTCGTTGCGAACGTCCTCATAAGCGTCTTCGCCCGTAACCGCACGGGACTCCAGCATCAAGAGCATCCGGCGCGTCAGGTTCTTGTTGTCGTCACCGTCAAGGCCGATGTGCTCGACCAAGCTCTCGCTGAAGACCGGAACTCCGAAGATCCCCTGAGAGCCCGGCGAATGGTCCAAGATCCTGGCAACCGATTCGACAGAGGGCTCGACCGGGTCCTGCTCGCCACCGTGCACCAAGACCATGAAGTCGTCGTCGCTGCCGGAGGTCACCTCGGCCCTTCCCCAGGAGCCCATCAGCACTACGGCCACTTCCTGACTGTGTGGCAAGGCGTCGAGGCGGGTCGAACGTTCTTGCAGTCCCGCAGCCGTACGCTCACGGGCGTCGATCAGGTAGGGAAAGGCCCTGCCCGATCGCTCGCTCAGGTCTTCGAGTGAACTGACCTCGCCGAGCATCCTGTGCCCTCAGGCGATGCCGCGTGGGGGCGCCTCGAATATCCAGGGGACGTCAAGGCAGCGCTGCAAGGTCGGGCCGAAGAGCGCCTCGTCCTCCGGCCTCAGGGGGATGTGATGCAGGTCGTGCGAGAGAGAGCTCAGGTGGACGTGCCGCAGCCTGCGGCCGAAGACGTCGAGCAATTCATTCGCGACAGCCATGTGAGGGTCTATCGACCACGCGTGAGCGATGTCGAAACAGAATCCCGCTTCGGGGAGTTCGGTGAAAAGCGCTTCCAGGTCACGGCGGTTGGTTCCGACCTCCTTCCTCTTATCCATGTTCTCCAGCAGAAGCTTGTGACCGAGAGCCCTGAACAACCTGGGTCGCTCGATGGTGTCCGGATGCATGACGATCGCGCTGACGTATGGGGCTATGACCAGCAGTTCCTCTACCAATTGCTCCTCGGCCAGACGACGTCCCTTCGAAGGGCCGTGGACGCTGACGTACCGAAACGGAAGGCTTGATTCGTGCGTCAGAAATGCGATGAGCGAAGGAAGCTCGGCCTCCGAAAGAGCGGACAGCTCAATCGCGAAGGGCGAGACCTCCCGTGCTTTTGCAATCTGCTTTCGCCAGTCGCCCCGAAGGTCATCCATGTAGCCCGTCGAGGCGCCCATGGGGTGATGACGGAAGACAATCGATTCGCTCCAAGGGGACTGCATTGCGGGACCCATCTCGGCCGAAGCTAGCAATCGAAGCCGACGAGACCCCAGGGGAGAGCGCCGTCATCGAAGCCCGTCTCCAAGCTGGTCCCTACGATCCCGCCGATGAAGTTTTTCCCTCTTACGGGGTTCGCCGTCAGCTTCCTCGCCTTCACCCTGCTCTTCACCGCATCGACGCCAGCGTCGACTTCCACGAGTACCGCCGCTCGGGTCTCGCGGCCGGCGATTGCGCTTTGGCCGATCCCGTTCGGGGCGAAACGGAAGCGGGAGATGGCGGAATACTCCGAGAAGCACTACGGGGAACGGACCTGGCGGCTGCGGCACCCGCACGTGATCGTCGAGCACATGTCGCAGACGAGCAGCGCTCGCGCCGTCTACAACACGTTTGCGCCGGACGTGCCGGACGTCGAGCTGCACGAACTGCCCAACGTCTGCTCCCACTTCGTCGTCGGCTCGTCGGGGAAGATCTTCCGCCTCGTCAACCTGCGGACGCGCTGCCGCCATACCGTCGGCCTCAACTGGACTGCGATCGGGATCGAGCACGTCGGCTACGGCGACGGCGACGCCCTCGGCAACTCGCGCGAGCTGCACGCCTCGCTGCGGCTCACGCAGTGGCTGCGCTGCAAGTTCCACATCCCCGTCCGGGACGTGATCGGGCACGCCGAGAGCCTCACCTCGCCCTACCACCGCGAGCGGGTGCCGAGCCTGCGCCACCAGACCCACGGCGACTGGCGGCACTCCTCGATGCAGGTCTACCGGCGCAAGCTGCGGCGCCTCGGCCGCTGTCCTAGCTAGAGCCTAGATCCGCCCCAGCAGCAGCAGGATCAGCAGGATGATCGCGATCAGCCCGAGGATCCCTCCGGCCACCGCCACCTTCAACAGCACCAGCACCAAGGCGATCACGATCAAGGCGGCAATCAGCGCACCGACCATCGACAGCTCCTCTCGTTGGGTCCCGTCATCGAAGGAGCTTCTTCTACCCCCGGCGAGCGAAACGGGAAACCTGCGCGGGCCCGCGAAGTTTTTCGAAGCGGTTGTCGATTTCGCGCCCGCCCGTTCGTCGGTGAGGTAAAAGGGCGGGACCGCCGCCCCGAACGAAGGAGGACTCCGATGCGCTTCATGATGTTCATGTACCCCGAGATCGAGGAGAAGGACTGGACCCCCTCGGCCGAGGGGGTGGAAGCGATGAGCCGCTACAATGAGGAGCTGCGCAAGGCCGGGATGCTGCTCGCGCTGGACGGGCTGCGGCCGCCGAGCGACGGCGGCGTCGTCAGCTTCGTGGACGGCAAGGCGACGGTGACCGACGGGCCGTTCGCGGAGGCGAAGGAGGTCGTCGGCGGCTACTGGCTGATCCAGGCCCGCTCGAAGGAGGAGGCGCTGGAGTGGGCGAGCCGCTGCCCGGGCGAGAACTGCAGGATCGAGGTGCGGCAGGTCTTCGAGATGGAGGACTTCCCGCAGGACGTCCAGGACGCCGTGCAGGAGAACTTCGGCGGCTGAGCGGTGAGCGACGCCGCGCGCGCGATCGAGGCGGTCTGGCGGATCGAGTCCGCCCGCCTCGTCGCGGGCCTGGCGCGGATGGTGCAGGACGTCGGCCTGGCGGAGGACCTGGCGCAGGACGCGCTGGTGGCGGCGTTGGAGGCGTGGCCGACCTCGGGCGTGCCGGACAACCCGGGCGCCTGGCTGATGGCGACGGCGAAGAACCGGGCGATCGACCGGCTGCGGCGGGAGAAGACCTACGCGCGCAAGCGGGAAGAGGTGGCGCGCGAGGCGGGGGCGCTGTTCGCGATGGAGCGCTCGGACTTCGAGGCCGTGGCGGATGAGGAAATCGGCGACGACCTGCTGGCGCTGATCTTCACCTGCTGCCATCCGCTGCTCTCGCGCGAGGCGCGGGTGGCGCTGACGCTGCGCCTGCTCGGCGGCCTGACGACGGCGGAGATCGCTCGCGCCTTCCTGGCGGGCGAGGCGACGATCGCGCAGCGGCTGGTGCGGGCGAAGCGGACGCTGCGCGAGGCGCGGGTGCCGTTCGAGGTGCCGCGGGGCGCGGAGCTGGACGAGCGCCTGCCCTCGGTGCTGGAAGTGATCTACCTCGTCTTCAACGAGGGCTACGCGGCGAGCGCCGGCGAGGAGTGGGTGCGACGCGACCTCTGCGAGGAAGCGCTGCGGCTGGGGCGGGTCCTCGCCGAGCTGGCGCCACGGGAGCCGGAGGTGCACGGGTTGGTGGCATTGCTGGAGATCCAGGCCTCGCGGCTGGGCGCGCGGCTCGGGCCCGAAGGCAAGCCGGTGCTACTGCTCGACCAGGACCGCGGCCGCTGGGACCCCCTGCTGATCGTCCGCGGGTTGCGAGCGCTGGAGCGCGCCGAAGATCTGCCGCGCCCGCTCGGCCCCTACGGCCTCCAGGCCGCGATCGCCGCCTGCCACGCCAGGGCGATACGAGCCGAGGAAACCGACTGGGTGAAGATCGCCGCCCTCTACGACGCCCTCGCCCAGATCCAGCCCTCTCCCATCATCGAGCTGAACCGCGCCGTCGCCCTTGGCATGGCCTTCGGCCCCGACGCCGGCCTCGCCCTCTTAGATGAGATCTCCGACGAGAAGTCCCTAGCCGACTACCACCTCCTCCCCAGCGTCCGTGGCGACCTCCTGGAAAAAGCCGGCCGAGCCGAGGAGGCCGCCGCCGAATTCAAACGCGCCGCCGAACTGACGCAAAACGCACAGGAGCGTGACCTACTCCTCCACCGCGCCCGAACTGCATCAAATTCTCCCTCCAGCAGGGAGGAAATTTGATGCAGTTCGCTGGTGGGGCAGGGACGGCTGGTTGGGCGGTTCCTTTGTCCGGATATACAGGACAAAGGAACCACCCAACTCAGGGCTGCTCGGTGGCGCGCCTGAAACCGAGGCTGGCACAGCCGGCTGCCGCCGCCAGCAGAAGGGTCATCGCGGTGGAGACCCAGTTCGCCGCCGCATCGGTCCCGGTGTAACCGAAGGAGACCGTGCCCGTGGCGACGAGATCTTGACCGAGGGCCAACACGACCAGCGAGGCCGCGAGGGTGGCGGCGGCGATGAAGAGGCGGCGTTCCCGGAGGCCCGGACGGCGGAAGGCAGTGGCGCCGAACCAGATGGCGTACGCGGCACCCGCCAAGCCCAGGCCCTCCAGCACATGCCCGTGCACAAAGTCGCTGTGGCTCGAGTAGAACGAGTCGGCGCGCCCGAACTCCAAGACTGAGAGTGCCGCCAAGAGGCAGCCGAAACCAGCCGCGACAGCGGCCCAGCTCAGCATCCTGTCCCTCTGCGCCGTCGTCCTGCCGGGGAGGAATCCCGCCGAGGCGATCAGGAAGGCCACCGAGAGCACGAGCGCGGAAAGGGAGTCGGACAGCCAGGCGACCTTGAAGTCGCCCAGGGCAGAGCTGTCAAGTGCGGCGAAAGCAAGAACGCCAGCGACGAAGTTGATCCCCTGAGCCGTCGCCGCGAGGAGGAACGCCTGCCTCAGTCGCCGGTAGCGGGCCTCCCCCTGTACCAGGAACGCCCAGGCCACGAAAGCGAAGGCGGCGAGCGCGGGTAGTTGCGAGACGACGTCGAGTACCGAAGCGAGGATGTTGGCGGGCTTGACGCCCCCGATGTCGAGAGTCGTCGCGAGCCGTAGCGTGTTCGCAACGAGATCCAGCAGCCCGGCGCACAGCAGGAGCGCGCCGGCACGGACGAGTTGCGTGTCCCGAGCCTGACGACCTACGGCGGTTACGGCCTCCATCTCGGTCAGTCGAGCGCGACGCCGCCGGCGAGGCGGGTGATGCCGTCGCGCTCCAGGCGGTGGATGATCCAGTCGTCTAGGCGTTTTGCGCCCAGGCCCTCGTAGAAGTTCAGCGCTGGTTCGTTCCAGTCGAGGGCGACCCACTCCAGGCGGACGTGGCCGCGCTTCTCGGCGATTTGGGCGAGGTGCTCCATGACCGCGCGGCCGATGCCGCCGCGGCGGTGCTCGGGGCGGACGTAGACGTCCTCGAGCCAGATCCCCGAGCGGCACTCGAAGCTGGAGAAGGTGGTGAAGAAGATCGCGTAGCCAATCGCTTCGCCGTCGGAGGCTTCGAGCAGCAGGGCCTCGGCGGCCTTCTCCTCGAACAGGGTTCGCCGCAGCACCTCGGCGTCGCCGGCCACCTTGTCGCTGAGTTTCTCGTAAGCGGCGAGCTCGAGGATCAGGTCGAAGAGGAGCGGAACGTCGGCTTCGATCGCCGGACGGATCTCGAGATCGTTGACGCTCACGCTCATAGGAGAACCTTCCCCTTTTTCTTCTGTGATCTCGATATGGAGGCCGAGCGAAGCGAGGCTGTCGAAGATCTCGGTCGAACGCATAGAGAAGCCGCCCGCCGCCGAGAGAGCGTCCCGCGCGCTCCCGAAGCGGCCGATGGAAGCGGCTCGACAACAAGTGCGCCGGTCTTTTGTTCCGTATAGCGGTGCAAAAGACCGGCGCACTGCCTCATCGCTCCCCTACGATCCAGCCAGGTCAGCACCAGGATCTCGTCTCCCTCGCCGATGCCGTGCAAATCCATCGGGAGCAGCCTAGGCGACGGGCTCCAGCCGCGGGTTCGGGCGCAGCTCGCGGCCGACCTTGGCGCCGTGCTCGCCTTCGAAGCAGACGATGTCAGCGGTGAAGTCGAAGGAGCCGCGCAGGAGCGCCGAGCCGACGCCGTAGGAGTCGACCGGCGCCCCGGCCTCCTCGAAGCCTTCGATCTTCTCGGCGGTGAAGCCGCCGGAGACGACGATCTTCACGTGCTCGTGCCCGGCGGCGTCAAGCGCCTCGCGCACGCGCCGCACCAACTCGACGTTGACGCCCCGCAGGCCCTCCTCCCCGCGCTCGCGCGCCTCCTCCTCCAGCGAGCGGTCGACCAGGCGCTCGGAGGTGTCGAGGCGGACGCCCCAGAGCTCCTCGCCGAGTGCGTCGGCGACCGCGACCGCCTCGACGACCGAATCGTTGTGGAAGTCGACGAGGACGACGACGTTGACCTCCTCGCCGAAGCGGCGGCAGAAGGCGCGCGCCGCGGCGATCGTGTCACCCCCGTAGGCGGCGATCAGCGAGTGCGGGATCGTGCCGCCGCCCCGGCCTCCCCACCAGCTCGCCTGGGCGTCGGTGGAGACGCCGATCGCGCCGGCGACGTGGGCCGCCCAGCCGTCGCCGGTCTGGACCAGCCAGTGGTCGTGGCGGGCCGGGAAGAAGAGGATCGGCTTGCCGCCGGCGGCGTCGACGACGCGGCGGACGTTGGTCATCACCAGCGAACGCCGCGCCAGGGTCCCGAGGTAGACCGTCTCCAGGTGGGCGAAGAGCGTGTAGTCGCCTTCGATCAGCATCACCGTCTCGTGCGGCTCGATCTCGTCGCCCTCGTGCAGGGCGCTGACCCGCAGCCGCTCCCAGCCCGGCTCCCAGCCGCCGCCGTCGAAGCGGCCTGCGCAGAGCTTCAGCACCGCGATCGCCTCGTCGATCCCGCCCAGCAGCCCCCGCTTCTTGGCGAAGACCTGCATCGTCACCTCGGGGCTGCGACCCTCGGCTTCGAGCAGCTCCTTGGTCAGGGCGAAGTAGGAGTCGGAGTAGTAGCTGCTGCGGATTTTCTCGACCAGCAGCCGGAAGGTCTCCGGCGCCAGGCGCTCCCTCTCCCCCATCCGAGCCGGAGCGGAGGAGCTCCTACGCCTTGCCTTCGAATTCGTACTCGCGCAGGAAGCCCTCGAAGAGGCGGCGGTGGCCCTGCTCGTCGCGCAGGATCGAGATCACCATGTCCTGGGTCACCGGGTCGACCCCCTCGGTCTCCTCGACGATCTTCGTGTAGTGCTCGATCGCGCCGGTCTCGGCCTTGATCACGCCGCGGATCACCGCGACGACGTCGGTCTGGTGCTCGGGCGGCTGCAGGAAGCCCTGCTCGGCCCGGAAGTCCTCGGAGCCGGGGACGACGCCGTAGAGCTCCTTGATCCGGTTGGCGAACTCTTTCGCGTGGCCGAGCTCCTCTTCGACGTCCTCGGCGAGCGACTCGCGGATCTCCTGCGCGCGCACGCCGTCGAGGTTGGTGGAGGCGGCGATGTAGCTCATCACCGTCTCGATCTCCATCCAGTACGCCTTGGTCAGCAGCGCGACGATGTCTTCGCGGGTGCCGGAGCTGTCGCCGCTGAAGATGCCCTTGTCGAGGCTTCCGGTCTCCATGGGGTTCCTCTCCCTTCTCGTCCTTCCGGTCGTCTGTTACTGGTCGAGCTTGTCCCGCTTCGGCGCCTCCCAGCGGTCGGCGCCCTCCGGGTCGTCCTGCGCGTGGCGCGGGTCGCTGGTGCTCGCAGCGTTGGTCGGCGGGTGCGGGTCCTCCCCGAACGGCTCGCCGTCGGGGTCGGGCGGGTCGCGCGGGTCCTCGCGCTTGTCGTAGGGGTCCGGCCACTCGGTCGGGTCGGGGTCGGTGGCGGGGTTGTTGAGCGCGTGATGCGGCTCGCGGTCCTCGGAGACATCGCCGGGGTCCTCGCCCGGCGGCTCCGGGAAGCCGCTCGGCGCCTCGTGCGGATCGGGTCGGTCGTCCATGCCCGGCGGCTACCCCGGGGGCAAGCGGGGGAAACGCGCCTGCGTTGTTCCTTTTGGTCGGATAGCAGCCATAAGGAACAGACGAACCCACGCCCGGTTAGGCTGCCGCGCCATGAACACCATCGACCAGCTGCTTGAGAACAACCGCAACTTCGCCGCCGGACTGGCGGACCGGCACCTCGACGTCGAACCGCAACGGCACCTGGCGGTCGTCACCTGCATGGACTCCCGGCTCGACGTCTTCGCCGCCCTCGGTCTCGATCACGGCGAGGCGCACGTGCTGCGCAACGCCGGCGGCATCATCACCGACGACGTGATCCGCTCCCTGGCGATCTCCCAGCGGCGGCTGGGGACGCGCGAGGTGATGCTGATCCACCACACCAACTGCGGCATGCAGACGATCACCGACGACGGCTTCCGCATGGAGCTGCAGGAGACGACGGGGATCGCCCCCTCGTTTGCGATCGAGTCCTTCAAAGACGTCGAGGAGGACGTGCGGCAGTCGATCCGCCGCGTCCGCTCCTCCCCCTTCCTCCCCCATCGCGACGTGGTCCGCGGCTTCGTCTACGACGTCGACACGCACCAGCTGCGCGAGGTCGAGGTGGGCGAGGAGCAGCCCTCCTAGACTGCGGCGATGCCGACCGTCGCTCCCTACGGCTCCTGGCGCTCGCCGATCGACGCGGCGAGCGTCTCACGCGGCGGCCGGCGGCTGGGGGCGCCGGCGATCGCCGCCGACGGGGCGGTCTGGTGGGCGGAGGGCCGGCCCAGCGAGGGCGGCCGCGTGGTGCTGATGCGACAGGCGCCGGGCGGCGAGCCGGAAGCGGTGACGCCGGAGGGGATGAACGTGCGCACGCGGGTACACGAGTACGGCGGGGGCTCGTGGTGCCTGGTCGAGCCGGACCTCGTCCTCTTCGTCGACTTCGCCGACCAGCGGCTCTACCGGCAGCGGCTGGGCGAGGAGCCGGTGGCGATCTCGCCGGAGCCGCCGGAGCCGGGGGCGCTGCGCTACGCCGACATGCGACCGGCGCCCGACGGCCGCACCGTCGTCTGCGTGCGGGAACGGGACAGCGAGGACGGAGGCGAACCGGTGAACGAGATCGTCTCGCTGGCGCTCGACGGTTCGGGCGAGCCGCAGGTGCTGGCGAGTGGCCGCGACTTCTACTCCTCGCCGCGGATCAGCCCCGACGGGGCCTGGCTCGCCTGGACCTGCTGGGACCACCCGAACATGCCCTGGGACGGGACCGAGCTCTGGGTCGCGCCGCTGGGGGACAGCGGCGAGGAGCGGCTGATCGCCGGCGGTCCCGAGGAGTCGATCTTCCAGCCCGAGTGGGGGCCCGACGGCCGCCTCCACTTCGCCTCCGACCGCGACGGCTGGTGGAACCTCTACCGCGCCCGCGAGCCCGGGACCGAGCTGAGCGGCGAGGAGGGCGCGCTGGTACAGCTGACCGAGGAGGAGGCCGACTATGCGCACCCGCAGTGGCTGTTCGGCGGCGCCACCTACGCCTTCCTCGAGAACGGCGCGATCGCCTGCGTGCGCTGCAAGCGGGGCGAAGAACGGCTGTTCCTGCTCGAGCCCGAGGGGTGGGAAGCGACCGACCAGGTGTTGCCCTTCACCTCGTTTGGCTATCCGGTGCTGGCGGCCCGCGGCAGCAGGGTCGCGTTCGCCGCGGCGAGCCCGGAGAGCGAGACGGCGGTCGTCGTCTACGACGCCGCGAGCGGCGAGACGGAGATCGTGCGGACCTCCAGCGACGAGCCGGTCGACCCGGCTTACGTGTCGCGGCCGCGCCCGATCGAGTTCCCGACCGGCAAGGAGGGCGACGGTGAGGTCGCCTACGGCTTCTACTACCCGCCGGCGAACCCGGAGTTCGAGGCGCCCGAGGGGGAACTGCCGCCGCTGATCGTCGAGAGCCACGGCGGGCCGACCTCGCACGCGACCCCGGCGCTCGATCCGGAGTTCCTCTTCTGGACCAGCCGCGGGGTCGGCGTCGTCGACGTCAACTACCGCGGCTCCAGCGGCTACGGGCGCGAGTACCGCAACAAGCTGCGCGGCACCTGGGGCGTGGTCGACAACGAAGACTGCGTCAACGCGGCGCTGCACCTGGCGCAGGAGGGCGAGGCGGACCGGGCGCGGCTGGCGATCCGCGGCGGCTCGGCCGGCGGCTACGCGACCCTCTGCGCGCTCACCTTCCACGACGGTGCCTTCGCCGCCGGCGCCAGCTACTTCGGCGTCGCCGACGCCGCCGCGCTCGCCGAGGACACCCACAAGTTCGAGTCCCACTACCTGGATCGCCTGATCGGTCCCTATCCCGAGCAGGCCGAGCTCTACCGCGAGCGCTCGCCGATCCACCACGTCAACCGGCTGCGCTCGCCGGTGATCCTGCTGCAGGGCCTGGAGGACAAGATCGTCCCGCCCAACCAGGCGGAGACGATGGCGGCGGCCCTGAAGCGCAACGGCGTCCCCTACGCCTACCTCGCCTTCGAGGGCGAGCAGCACGGCTTTCGCAAGGCGGAGACGAACATCCGCTGCTTCGAAGCCGAGCTCTACTTCTACGGCCGGATCATGGGCTTCGAACCGGCCGACGAGCTGGAGTCGGTCGAGATTGTCGGGCTATGAGTGGCGAGTTAACTTCGCTATAGCGAAGTTAACTCACCACGCAGTGCTTCGAGCCGCCTTCGGTTTCGCCTTTCTCGGGGAAGGCGTGGGCGAGCGCCTGGGCGATCAGCTGGGCGCGAGCCGCGTAGCCGGGCGAGGTGAAGTGGATGCCGTCTTCGATGAACCATTCGTTTTTGACGTCTGAGGCCCAGTCGTAGACGCGCATGTTCGGGTAGGCGTTGCAGGCGCGGACCAGTTCTTCGTCCCATTCGACCATGCCTTCCTTCGAGTAGGGGTCGCCGGGTGGGACGAGCGAGCGGACGTTGACCCAGAGCACCGGTTCGTCGCCGATGATCGCCATCATCTTTTCGATCCGTTCGCGCAGGCCGACGTTGGAGCCGGCGGCGACGTCGGCGGCCTCGTTAGTCCCGAGCGCCAGCACCCAGCAGCCTTTATAGCCTTCGGCTTTCCAGGCGGCGGCGACTTCCTGGGCGTTCGGTTCGCCTTCGAAACGCTCTTCGATCGAGCGCGCGCCCTGCACCTCCATGTGCGTTTCTTTGACGCCGACTTCGGCGTAGCGGTTGGGGATGCGCTCTTTTTCGTTCGGCAGGTATTCGGCGCTGTCGAGGCCCTCGGAGGTCGAGTCGCCGATGTGGACGACCGCTTTGCACTTCGTCTTGGTCGAGTCTTCGGCCTGGGCTTTGGTCAGCGGCGGCGGCTTCGAGGTGCCGGCGGCGCGCGCCTGTTCGACGCGGACGGATTCGCCTTCGGCCGTGGCCGAGTTGAGGCCCACCATGCCGGCGGCGGCGACGATCAGGACCAGGCCGGTGCCGACGATCGCGGCCCGCATCGGCGGCGCGAAGGTCTCCCATTTCCAGCCGACAGCGCGGCGACGGGCGAAGAAGCGGCCGATCGCGCCGTGGCGGATCGGCTCCTCGATGAAGTGCCAGGAGAGGCCGGCGATCGCGAAAATCGCGACGACCTGCAGGGCCTTGCCGAGCAGCGACTCGGGCGGGCGGCTGCCGGGGCCGGTGAGGACGATGATCGGCGTCTGCCAGAGGTAGATCCCGTAGGAGCGGACGCCGACCCAGCGCAGCGGCGCGACGCCGAGCGCGTTGCCGAGGCGGCAGGCCGGGTGGGCGAGCGGCATCAGCACCATCACCGTCGCCAGCGAGAGGACGATGAAGCCGCCCTGGTAGAGGAAGCGCTCGAACTCGCCGACCTGCCAGATCATCAGGGCGATGATCAGCAGGCCGACGACGCCGAGCCCGTCGAGCGTGTTGCGCGCCTGCGGGGAGATGCGGTGGCTGAGGCGGCGGCTCGGCCAGACCATCGCCAGGGCACAGCCGAAGAGCAGGCCGGCGGCGCGGGTGTCGGTCCCGTAGTAGATCCGCGAGGGGTCGAGGCTCGGGTGGTAGAGGACCCCCATCTCGATCGCCGAGACGAAGGCGAAGATGATCGCCAGGATGGCGAGGCGCGGGCGGACGCCGGAGGGCAGCGGCCGCTCGTGGACGAGTTTCACGCCGAGCAGCAGCAGGAACGGCCAGAAGATGTAGAACTGCTCCTCGACCGAGAGCGACCAGAGGTGGTTGAGCGGGCCTTCCGGCGCGAAGCGGGCGAAGTAGGAGACGTTGGCGAGGATCTGCTCCCAGTTGTTGACGTAGAAGACCGAGGAGAGGACCGCCTTGCGGAACTGGTCGGGCTGGGCGGGACCGAAGATCGTCACCCAGGCGGTGACGAGCGCCAGCATCACGAAGAGGGCCGGGAGGAGGCGGCGGGCGCGGGCGCCCCAGAAGCGGAGGAAGTCGATGCGGCCGCGCTGGGAGAGCTGCGAGAGCAGGATGTCGGTGATCAGGTAGCCCGAGAGGGTGAAGAAGATCCCGACTCCGAGCAGGCCGCCGGGCGCCCAGCCGAAGCCGAGGTGGAAGACGATGACGGCGAGGACGGCTACCGCGCGCAGCCCGTCCAGCCCAGGCATGTAGCGCTGGTTGCGCTTGACGGGTTCTGGCATCTGCGGCTCGGATGGTACGGATTCGGGTAGTCGGCACGGCAAGCCAATCGGTGGCCGGCGCGACGCCAGGGAGCTAGCCGAGACCGTTGGTAGGTTGCCGCCCCGTGGACCTCGTCCGGGTAAACGGCAAGCGGCTCGTCGCCGTGATCGCGTTGGCGCTGGCCGCCGCGCTGGCGGCCTTGGTGCTGACGGCAGCCGCTCCCGCTTCGGCGGCGACCTGCCCGACCTTCCGCGTCCTCCACGACGACCGCATCGGCCCGGCGGGCCTGCCGGCGGGCAGCTACGAAGTCACCGTCGAACCGGGGCTCGGCTGCCAGGACGCTTCGCAGCTGTTCGCCCGCTTCCTCGAGGACTACGACGGCGTCCTGCCGAAGCCCTGGCGGGTCGTCGCCGAAGGCTCCGGCAAGGCCTCGTTCACCCGCGGCGGCCTGCCTGGCTTCTCCGTCGCCCGCGTCGAAGGCGCCTCGAACGGCGGCAACACCCTCCTCGGCAAGCTCTGCAGCGGCACCTTCACCGTCAACGCCGGCTCACGGGTGGGACCGCTCTTCTTCCCGAAGGGCCAGTACCTGATCTACCTGCCCCAGGGCTCGGGCATCGCCTGCCGCCGCGCCTCGGTGCTCTTCACCCGCTTCCTGGCGGCGCCGGGCGGGACGCTGCCGTTCCCGTGGCGAGTGCTCGAACAGACCGCGACGTTCTACAAGCCCGCCCACGCCCAGCGCTCGTCCTTCCGGATCGAGCCGCTGAACGGGACTTAGACCTACCGCTCCAGCCGGCCCGCATCCACCTCGTTTCGGCAGGTAGAGGTGGATGCGGCCCGGCCCAGGCGTCTTCTCTTCTTCCTATTTCTCAATCCCCAGCAGCACCCGAAGGTCCGCCGCGATCGCCTCCGGTTCGTCATCGA
>JBQCIB010000015.1:0-215871 GCA_051954115.1 Solirubrobacterales bacterium
ACGCGGCGTCCGCGGCGGCCCCCGCGGTTTGCGGCGCGTCTGGTGTGTGGGGGCGTGGGCCCCCACCCCCCCAGTCGCCCGGTGTGTTTGAGTGGGGTGGCTGGTGGGGTTGGGGGGGGCCCCCCCCCCCCGCCCTGCCACAGGTTGTGCAGCCCTCGGACCCGAACTGCATCAAATTCTCCACCTGCCAGAGGGAGAATTTGATGCAGTTCGGCGATGAGCGACTACGTGCAGGTACTGACGACGGCTGGCTCTGAGGAGGAGGCGGGGCGGATTGCTTCGTTGCTGGTCGAGCGGCGGCTTGCTGCTTGCGTGCAGGTGGTGGGGCCGGTCGTTAGTCGGTATCGCTGGCAGGGAGAGATCGAGGAGGAGCGGGAGTGGCAGTGCTTGGCGAAGACGACTCGCGCTGCCTACGCTGCGGTCGAGGCGGCGATCCGCGAGGTCCACTCCTATGACGAGCCGGAGATCATCGCCACGCCGATCGTCGCCGGCTCCGCCGGCTACTTCGCCTGGATCGACGAGAACGTCGGCGACTGGTGAGTTGACCTGCCTATAGGCGAGTTAACTCACCAGTCGCTAGGAGCGCAGGCGGTAGCCGCGGCTGAAGAGGCGGAGGTTGAAGAGGAAGAGCGCGGCGGTGGCCGCCGTCAGCGCCAGGAGCGAGAGGGCGATGCTTACTTCGGTGAAGCCGACGAAGCCGTAGCGGACCAGGTTGATCATGTAGAAGATCGGGTCGAAGCGGGTCAGGGTCTCAAAGGGCTGCGGCAGCAGCGCGGCGGAGTAGAAGACGCCGCCGAGGAAGATCAGCGGCTGCAGGACGAAGGTCTGGGCGAAGGCGACGTCGTCGAACTGTTCGGCGCGGACGCCGATCAGCACCCCGAGTTGGCTGAAGAAGAAGCCGACCAGGAAGAGCGCCGGGATCAGGACGAGGACGTGCTCGACCGGCAGGCCGACGAGGATCACCGAGACGAGGAAGGTCAGCGTCGCCACCGTCAGCCCGCGCATGAAGCCGCCGAGCGAGAAGGCGAGGAGGAGCTCGGCCGGCGAGGCGGGCGAGGAGAGCTGATCCTGGATCGCGCCCTGGAACTTCTGCTGGAGGATCGAGGAGCTGTTGTTGGAGAAGGCGTTGGTCGAGAAGGCCATCATGATCAGCCCTGGAATCACGAAGAGGATGTAGTCGATCCCGTGCAGGTGCTTGATCCGCGAGCCGAGGGCGGCGCCGAAGACGGTGATGTAGAGGAACGTTTCCAGCATCGGCGCGCCGATCGTCTGCTTCTTGATCTTCAGGAAGCGGTTGCACTCGCGGCGCCAGAGCGTGGCGAAGCGGATCTGCGCAGCGTTCACGCCTCGACCTCGTCGGGCGCGACCTCGATGTGCGAGCGCGAGAGCTCTTTGCGGCCGACCAACGCCAGGTAGGCGTCCTCGAGGTTCGCCACTTCGAAGCGCTCGGAGAGCTCCTCGCTGGTCCCCTCGGCGACGATCTGCCCCTCGGCGATGAAGGCGATCCGGTCGCAGAGCTGCTCGGCCTCCTCCAGGTAGTGCGTGGTGAGGAGGATCGTCGTCCCCTCCTGGTTGATTTTCTGGACGTAGTGCCAGAGCTCGAGCCGGAGCTCGACGTCGACGCCGGCGGTCGGCTCGTCGAGGATCAGCAGGCGCGGCCGGTGCATCATCGCCCGCGCCAGGATCAGCCGCCGTTTCATCCCGCCGGAGAGGGTGCGGGTGCGCTCGTCGCGCTTGTCGGTCAGCGAGAAGGTCTCCAGCAGCTCCTTGGTGCGCTCCGAGCGTTCCTTGCGAGGCATCCCGAAGTAGCCGGCGTGGTAGTCGAGCGACTCCTCGACGGTGAGGAACCAGTCGAGGTTGGGCTCCTGCGGGGCGAGCCCGACCGCCTGCCGCGCCTCCGCGTAGTGGGCGATCGCGTCGTGGCCGAAGACCGCGATCGAACCGCCGGTCGGCTGCGCGAGCCCCGTCGTGCAGTGGATCAGCGTCGACTTGCCGGCGCCGTTGGGGCCGAGCAGGCCGAAGAAGTCCCCCTCCTCGATGTCGAGGGAAACCCCGCGCAGGGCCTCGACCCCGTTCGGGTATCGCTTCTGCAGGTCGTCGATGTGGAGTGCCTTCATGCGCGCCCGACTCTAGCCATCCGCGATGCTCGTCCTGTGTGAGGCCGGGGAGGGAGACCCTCTCCAGACACCCCTCGCTATGGCTCCGGGTTGAGTGTCTGGAGAGGGTCTCCCTCCCCGCCGTACAAGCGGTCCCATATAAGTGGAGCCGTGCCCGCTCCTCTGCTTGCAGTTGATGCGCCTTCGATGCTCTTTCGCGCCTTCTACGCGCTGCCGAAGACGATCACGGGGCCGGACGGGCGGCCGGTGAACGCGCTGCTGGGGACGGCGAACCTGGTCCTGCGCGAGGTCGAACTGCACGAGCCGCGGGCGGTGGTGCTCTGCTTCGGCCCCGATGCGGCGGCCTACCGGACCGAGCTCTACCCCGCCTACCACGCCGAGCGCGAGGAGGCAATGCCAGAGGAACTTCCACACCAGTTCGCCGCCTCGCGTGAGTTCTTCGAAGCCTTCGGCTGGATCGTGACGACGGCCGAGGACCTCGAGGCCGACGATCTGCTGCACACCTACGCCCGGCTCGAGGCCGAGGCCGGCGGCCAGGCGCTGCTCTTGACCGGCGACCGTGACATGTACCAGTGCGCCGCCCCCGCCGTGACCGTCCTCTACGTCCGCACCGGCGGCAAAGGCGCCGAAGAGGTGGGACCGGCGGAGGTACGCGAGCGCTACGGCGTCAATCCCGAGCTGGTCCCGGACTTCATCGCCCTGCGCGGAGATCCCGCCGATGGGCTGCCCGGCGCCAAGGGCGTCGGCCCGAAGACGGCGGCGGAACTGCTGAAGAAGCACGGCTCGCTGGAGGCGATCCTCGACAACGCGATCCGCGAGCGGCGGCCGGCGCTGCGCGGGGCCCTGATCGAGGGACGCGAGGAGCTGCTCGCCTTCAAGGACATCGCGACGCTGCGCGACGCGAAGGTGAAGCGCCCGCCCGACTCGCCGACCGATTGGCTCGGCGCGGCCGCCGCGGCGCGCGAGCGGGGGATGAAAAAACTTGCCGAGCGGCTGGAGGCGAAAGCGCCCTGAGGCTGGGCGACTTTGTCAACCAGTGGTTTGCAAAAGCGCCTTGCCCAGCCCCCAGGCCGAGACCACGGCCCAGACGCTCTCCAGCAGCACGAATCCCCACTGCCCCGCGATCAGCGCCAAGACGGCGAGGATCGCCGAGCCGAGCAGGTTCAGCGTCAGGTAGAGGCGCGAGTCGGGCCGCATCCGTTCGAACTGGACCGCAGCGAAGGCGGCGAGGATCAGCAGCGCGCCGACGATCTGGACGACCTGGTCCATCGGCCGAGCCTATTGGGGTAGCTTCGCCGCGTGGACCCGTCCTCGATGCCCCTGCTCGACCACGGCCAGCTGCGCAAGCGCTGGCGCTACGTCGCCCTCTTCGCCGAGGAGCTGATGCTCTGCGCCGCGCGGGCCGAGGTCGGCCCACTGACGCAGTCCTTCTGGGCACTGTGGGACCGCGAGTCGCAGCACCAATGGGCGCACACGGCGCTGCGGCCGGGCAGCCGCGAGGTGACGCTGGAGGGACCGCGGCTGGAGATCGACGGGCCGGGACTGCGCGCCAGCCTCGAGCTCGGCGAAGCAGTCCCGATCGAGGTCACCTGCCCCAGCGGCAGGAGCTGGGCCTGGACCCGCAAGCGGGCCGGGATGCCGGTCGCGGGGACGGTCGAGGTGCCGGGGCGCCGCCGGCAGGTCGCCGGCTGCGGGGTCGATGACGAATCAGCCGGCTACCACCAGCGCCACACCAGCTGGCGCTGGTCGGCGGGCGTCGGCGAATCGGTCGAGGGACGCAACCTCGCCTGGAACCTGGTCGAGGGGATCAACGACCCGCCCCAGGTCAGCGAGCGGGCGATCTGGGTCGACGGCGATCCCTCGGAGCCGCCGCCGGTCAGCTTCCGCGGCATCGACGGAGTCGACCTCGGCGATGCCGGTTCCCTCGACTTCGCCTCTGAGTCAGCCCACGCCCGCGACGACGACTACCTGCTCTTCCGCTCCCGCTACCGTCATCGCTTCGGCAGCTTCGCCGGCACCCTCGGCGGCCTCACCCTCGCCTCGGGCCTCGGGGTGATGGAGGAGCACGACGCGGTCTGGTGAGCGCTTCCGGTTTTTGCCACACCCCGCTGTGTCGAAAATCGGATGCGCTAAGCGCGGTGCTCGGGGTTCGGCGAATCGAAACGGCAGCCGGCTTCCCACTCCTTGGGCTGGTTGCCATACGCGGGGATGCCGCCGGCGTCCTTCAGCATCCGCGCCAGGTGCATCAGGTTCCAGGCGGCGAAGGTGGTGTTGCGGTTGGTGAAGTCGTTGTCGGGGCCGCCTGAGCCCTCGTCGAGGTAGGACGGTCCGGGGCCGGCCTCGCCGATCCAGCCGGCGTCGGCCTGGGGCGGGATCGTGTAGCCGAGGTGCTGCAGCGAGTAGAGGACGTTCATCGCGCAGTGCTTGATCCCGTCCTCGTTGCCGGTGACGATGCAGCCGCCGACGCGGCCGTAGTAGGCCCACTGGCCCTGGTCGTTCAGCAGGTGCGAGTTGCCGTAGAGGCGCTCGATCACGTGCGTGGCGACCGAGGACTTCTCCCCCAGCCAGATCGGCATCCCCAGCACGAGGATGTCGGCGGCGAGCACCCGCTCGTAGATCTGCGGCCACTCGTCGCGCTCCCAGCCGTGCTCGGTCATGTCGGGCCAGACGCCGATCGCGATGTCGTGGTCGATCGCGCGGATGCATTCGACCTCGACCCCCTGGGCGCGCATGACCGCGATCGACTTGTCCATCAGCCCCTGCGTGTTGGAGACCTCGGGGCTGCGCTTCAGCGTGCAGTTGACGAAGAGCGCGCGCAGGTCGGAGTAGTCGGCCATTTTTCTCTCCCTTTGGTTGGACTGATCTCGGTCACCAGGTGTCGACGAAACGGTGCGCCCCAGGTGGCCGCGAGTCGCCGGCGGCGATTAGAGTGGAAGCGATCAAAGCGCGAGTCTCCGCGGGATCGATTACGTCGTCAAGCTCGAACAGCGCGGCCGCGTTCAGCGCCTTCGCGTTCTCTTCGGCCGCGACGGTGAGGTCGCGGACGCGCTGCTCGCGCTCGGCCTCGTCGGGGATCGCCTCCAGCTCCTTGCGCAGCGCCAGCCGCACCGCCCCCTCCAGCCCCATCGGGCCGAGGTGGGCGCTGGGCCAGGCGACCGTCAAGAGCGGCTCGTGCAGGCTGCCGCCGACCATCGCCTGGGCACCGAGGCCGTAGCCGCGGCGCAGGATCACCGCGATCAACGGCACCCGCAGGGCGGCGCCGACGACCAGCAGCCGCGAGGCGTGGCGGACGAGGCCGGTCGCCTCGGCGTCGGGACCGACCATGTAGCCCGGCGTGTCGACGAGGGAGACGACCGGCAGGCCGAAGGCGTCGCAGAGCTGCAGCAGCCGCGCCGCCTTGTCCGCGGCGTCGGAGGTGACGGCGCCGGCGGTGTGGCGGGTGTCGTTGGCGACGATCCCGAGCGGGCGGCCCTCGACCCGCGCCAAAGCCGTCACCATCTCCGGCGCGAAGCGCTCGCGCAGGAAGGTGACCGAGTCCTCGTCGCAGAGGGTCTCGATAATCGGGCGCGGGTCGTAGGCGCGGCGCTTGCGCTCGGGGACGAGCTCGCGCAGGCGCGCCTGGTCGGGTTCGGCGCCCGGTTTGGTCGTGCCCTGGAAGTAGGCGAGAAGCTTCTTCGTCGCCGCGGTCGCCTCGGACTCGTCGGCACAGACGACGTCGACGACACCGTTCGGCGCCTGCATCTCGATCGGGCCGACCTCGTCGGGCGGCACGTCGCCGAAGCCGCCACCGGCGATCATCGCCGGCCCGCCCATCCCCAGCGAGCTCGCCTCGGTGGCAACGATCAGGTCGGCGCAGCCGGCGATCACCGCGTTGCCGGCGAAGCAGCGGCCGTGGACGATCGCGATCCGCGGCACCAGCCCGGAGAGCTTCGCCCAGAGGGCGAAGGCGCGGGTGTCGAGGGCGGAGACGACGGGGTAGTCGGTGTCGCCGGGGCGCCCTCCCCCGCCCTCGGCGTAGAAGACGACCGGGAGGCGCATTCGCTCGATCAGCTCGAAGAGGCGGTCCTTCTTGCGGTGGCCGAGGGCGCCCTGCGTCCCCGCCAGCACCGTGTAGTCGTAGGAGAGGACCGCGCAGGCTGCCCGCTCGGCCTCGAAGAGGTCGCCGTTGACGCGGGCGGTGCCGGCGACGAGGCCGTCAGCGGGGGTGCGGGCGATCAGGTCCTCGAGTTCGCGGCGGCCGCGCTGGGCGGCGATCGCGTAGCGCCCGTACTCGACGAAGGAGCCGGGATCGACGAGGTCGGAGACGTTCTCACGAGCGGTGCGGCCGCCGGACGCGTGGCGCTTCTCGACCGCACCGGCCCGCGCCGCGTCCTCGGTCAGCGCCCGCCGCGCCAGCAGCTCCTGCAGGTCCTCTCGCTCCCCCTCGGGCACGCCGGGATCTTGTCAGTCGCCGAGCTGCTTGGCGAGCCGGCGCATCGCCTTGGCGTTGACGCGCCTGGCGAAGGCGCGGGTGAGGAAGGGAGCGATGCGCTCGCTGCGGGGCAGCTGCTGGAAGGCAAGCTCGAACTCGATCCGGGTGCCGCCGCCGGGCAACGGCTCGAGCCGGTAGGTGCCCTCGGTCTCGCGCTTGCCGCCGGAGGAGACGCCGTGCTCGACGATCCGGCGCGGCGCCTCGGCCTCGGTCACCTCGAACTCGAAGTGGTCCTGCGAGCCCGGCGCGTCGACCCGCGCCCGCGCCTTGGCGCCGACCCCGCGCTGCGGCCCCGAGAACTTCCAATCGACCAGGTAGTGGTCGAGGAACCACTCGTGGTTGGCGAGGGCGTCGAGGAAGTCGAAGACTTCGACGGGCGGCCTGGCGACCGTGGCTTCGACCGTGACCGGCTTCATCAGCCGATCCTAAACGCGCGATGGGCGCTTCAGCCGCGGATCGCCTTGCCGACGATGTGCTTGACGCGGGTGCGGTCGCGCTGGGTGAGGTTGCCCGGGCGCCCCTTCGACTTCTTGACGAGGTTCCAGAATTCGGTCCGCTCGTGCTTGGTCAGGTTCTGCTCGACCCGGTCGCGGCCCTGGTTGACCAGCCACAGGGTCGCCACCCAGACGGTTTTCCACGGGACCCGCTTCCAGATGTGCGGGGCGGCCTTGCGTGCGAGCCAGAAGGGCATTGCGTCCGCCTATCGGGCGAGAAAGCTGCCTCTCGAGGAACGGGGATCGGAGCCGCTGCCACCGCATACGACAAGGCCGAGGGAGAGGGCGACCATTGCGGCGGCAAGCAGCGGCTTCAATCCCATCGCCTGTCCTTACCCGACTCGGCCGCTGGGAAATCAGGAGAGTGGAGATCCGGTCACCGGACGCGTCGCCAGCCGCCCGTTAGTACCCGGGTGAGCGTTTCATCTGGTGGCGCTCGTGCGGGTGGGCGCCGCCCTTCTTGTCGAGCGTCTCGACCGCCTGGTGGATGTCGTCGGCGAGGCGGTCGACCTGGGAGCGGCTGAGCGTCTCCTTGACCAGCGCCCGCAGCACCTTCACCTCCTGGGCGTCGGGCGGCATCGTGTAGGCGGGGAGCATCCAGCCGCGCTCGGCGGAGAGCTGCCAGGAGACGTCGAACTCGTCGTATTCCCTGCCCTCGCGCAGCTTGAAGGCGACCAACGGCAGCTGCTCCTCCTCGGTGCCGATCAGCTCGAAGTTGCCGTTCTCCTCGAGCTTCTGAGCCAGCGCCTTGGCGTTCTCCTCCATCGCCCGCATCACGTACGCGTAGCCCTCGCGCCCGAGGCGAACGAAGTTGTAGTACTGCGCCAGCACCATCGAGGCACCGGTCGAGAAGTTGAGGGTGAAGGTGGCGTCGGTCTTGCCCAGGTAGTTCTCGTAGAAGACGAGGTCCTCCGCCAAGTCGGCTTTCTCGCGGAAGACGAGCCAGCCGATCCCCGGGTAGACGAGGCCGAACTTGTGGCCGGAGACGTTGATCGAGCGCACCTGCTCCAGCCGGAAGTCCCACTCCGAGTGGGGGTAGAGGAAGGGCCAGACGAAGCCGCCGCTGGCGGCGTCGACGTGGAGCGGCACGTCGAGCCCCTTCTCGTCCCTGAGCCGCAGCAGCAGGTCGTTGATCCCCTGGATGTCGTCGGCGTGGCCGGTGAAGGTGGTGCCGAGCACGGCGGCGACGCCGATCGTGTTCTCGTCGACGTGGGGCTCGACGTCCTCGGGCCCGATCACGTACTTGTCCTCGCGCAGGCGGACGATCCGCGGCTCGACGTCGAAGTAGCGGCAGAACTTTTCCCAGACCACGTGGACGTCGCCGCCGAAGACGAGGTTCGGCTTGTCGGTCGACCGGCCCGCCTTCTCCTGGCGCTCTTTCCATTTCCACTTCAGCGACAGCGCCCCGAGCATGATCGCCTCCGAGGAGCCCTGCGTCCGGCAACCGGTCGTCTCCCCCGGCGCGTTGTAGAGGTCGGCGAGCATGCGGATGCAGCGCTGCTCGATCTCGGCCGAGATCGGGTACTCGGCGTGGTCGATGAAGTTGCGGTGCAGGTTCTCGGCGACGATCCGCTGCGCCTCCGGCTCCATCCAGGTGGTGACGAAGGTGGCGAGGTTCCGCATCGGGTCCCCCTCCAGCGCCAGTTCCTCGTCGACCAGCCGCATCGCGTCGAGCGCCGGCATCCCGCCCTTGGGGAACTCCCCGTCGGGCGCGTCTTCGACGAGGAAGCGGTTGCCGTAGAGGAACTCGGACTGGTCGGGCTGCGCCATCGCCTCAGCCGCCGAACCGGTAGAGGACGTGGGCGACGCCGGGGGCCTCGACCACGCGCAGCTGCTCCATCTCGATCCCGGACGGGATGTCGTCGAAGAGGCGCTCGCCGGCGCCGAGGATCGCCGGGACCCGGTTGACCAGCAGCTCGTCGAGGTGGCCGGCGCGGATGCACTGGTGCAGGGTCGAGGCGCCACCGCCGATCGAGACGTCCTTGTCGCCCGCCGCCTCCCGGGCCAGCTCCATCGCCCGGTCGAGGCCCTCGGTGACGAAGTGGAAGGTGGTCCCTCCCTCCATCTCCAGCGGCTCGCGCGGGTGGTGGGTGAGGACGTAGACGGGCGTGTGGTACGGCGGGTCCTCGCCCCACCAGCCGCGCCAGGAGCCGTCGCCCCAGTCGCCGCGGACCGGGCCGAACATGTTGCGGCCCATCACCACCGCGCCGACGTTCGCGGTCGCTTCCTCGTAGATCGGGGCGCTGGCGTTCTCCTCTCCGCCCTCCTCGCCGTGCTCTTGGAGCCAGGCCCGCAGCCTGAACGCCCACTGGTGCAGCTCCATCCCGCCTTCGCCGAGCGGGTTCTCCTCGCTCTGGTTCGGCCCGGCCATATAGCCGTCGGCCGAGACCGAGATCTGCGCCTTGACCTTCCCTTGCGAGGGCACGGTCCCACCGTAGGCGATTCGGCGGCGTGGCGCTTTTGTCAACCAATGGTTTGCAAAGTCGCCCGGCCCGTGGGAGCACACCTTGTGCCCGTGGGAGGGCAGCGCTATCCTCTTTGAGGACTAACTACAGAAAGTGGACTTGGTTATGACTTATCGGCTGATAGCGCTCGACGAGGCAATCGTCTTCCCCACCGTGACCGCCACCCTGCCGATCGACGTCGGCGAGGAGGAGCGCGTCTTCCTGATCCCGCGCCGCGAGGGCGAGTACGGCCGCGTGGGCGTCGTCGCCGAGGTGATCGAGACCGGGCTCTCGCGCCGCGGCCGTCCCGTCGCCACCGTCGTCGGCCTGCACCGCGGGCTGATCGCCGGCTCCGCCCAGGAGGACTCCGACGGCCGCCTGCGGATCGAGGTGCAGGAGATCCGCGACGGCCACCCCGACGACGAGCACACCCGCGAGCTGGCCCGCGAATACCGCGCCGTGGTCGAGGAGATCCTCGAGCTGCGCGGCGACGACGGGCGCATCGCCGCCTTCCTGCGCTCGGTCGACGAGCCCGGGGCGCTGGCCGACACCTCCGGCCTCTCCCCCGACATCTCCAACGAGGGCAAGCTGCGCCTGCTGGAGAGCGTCGACGTGACCGCTCGCCTCGAGCTGGCGGTCGAGCTGCAGCGCGAGCGCCTGGCCGAGCTGCAGGTGCGGGAGAAGATCCGCGACGACGTCGAGTCCGGCGCCCAGAAACAGCAGCGCGACTACTTCCTGCGCAAACAGATGGAGTCGATCCGCAAGGAGCTGGGCGAGGACGAGGCCGACCTGATCGCCGAGTACGAGAAGAAGATCGCCGAGGCGGGGATGCCGGAGGCGGTCGCCGAGCAGGCCGAGAAGGAGCTGCGGCGGCTGGAGCGCCAGGGCGAGCAGTCGCCCGAGAGCTCGATGATCCGCAGCTACCTCGACTGGTTGATCGCGGTGCCGTGGAGCAAGCGCTCCGAGGAGCGGCTCGACCCTGCCTACACGCGCGAGGTGCTCGACGCCGACCACGCCGGCCTCGAGGACGTGAAGAAACGGATCACCGAGTTCATCGCCGTGCGCAAACTGCGCGAGGAGCGCGAGATCGAGGACGACTCTCGTGCCAACGGCGCGATCCTGACCCTGGTCGGGCCGCCCGGCACCGGCAAGACCTCGATCGGCGAGTCGATCGCCCGCGCGCTCGGGCGCGAGTTCGTCCGCATCAGCCTCGGCGGCATCCGCGACGAGGCCGAGATCCGCGGCCACCGCCGCACCTACATCGGCGCCCTCCCGGGCCGGATCGTCCGCGCCCTGCGCGACGCCGGGACGATGAACCCGGTGATCCTCCTCGACGAGGTCGACAAGGTCGGCGCCGACTGGCGCGGTGACCCCTCCGCGGCCCTGCTCGAGGTGCTCGACCCGGCGCAGAACGACACCTTCCGCGACCACTACCTCGACGTCGAGGTCGATCTCTCCGAGGTCGTCTTCATCGCCACCGCCAACCTGGTCGACACGATCCCGGCGCCGCTGCTGGACCGGATGGAGCTGATCTCCTTCGACGGCTACACGACCGAGGAGAAGCTGGCGATCGCCCGCGGCTACCTGCTGCCGCGGCAGCTGAAGCGCAACGGGCTGAAGCCCGAGGAGGTCGAGGTCTCCGACGAGGTCCTGCGCATGGTGATCTCCGAGTACACCCGCGAGGCGGGCGTGCGGCGGCTCGAGCGCGAGATCGGCAAGGCGATCCGCTCGGCGGCGACGAAGATCGCCTCCGGCTCGGCCGAAGGCAGGATCGTCATCGACACCGACGCCCTGCGCGAGGCGCTGGGCCGGCAGAAGTTCTTCCAGGAGTCGGTCGAGCGGACCGCGATCCCGGGGGTCTCGACCGGCCTGGCGGTGACCGGGGCCGGCGGCGACATCCTCTTCATCGAGGCGACCGCGATGGACGGCGACAAGGGCCTGGTCCTGACCGGCCAGCTCGGCGACGTGATGAAGGAGTCGGCGCGGATCGCGCTCTCCTACGTGCGCGCCCACCGCGAGGAGCTGGAAATTGAGCCGCAGGCGTTTTCTCGGGAGTTCCACCTGCACGTCCCCGCCGGGGCGATCCCCAAGGACGGCCCCAGCGCCGGCACGGCGATGACCACGGCGCTGGTCAGCCTGCTGACCGGGCGGCCGGTCAAGCACACGGTCGGGATGACCGGCGAGGTCACTCTGCAGGGCCGGGTGCTGCCGATCGGCGGCCTCAAGCAGAAGGTGCTGGCGGCCCACGCCGCCGGGCTGACCGAGGTGATCCTGCCCGAGCGCAACCGCGGCGACCTCGACGAGGTCCCGGATGAGGTGCGCGAGCAGATGACCTTCCACCCGGTGATGAGCATCGACGAGGTGCTCGGGCTGGCGCTGGAGCCGGCAGAGAAGGGACATCCGGCGGCAACGGCATAAACAAGGGTCGATTCGACGAGGAGCTGACGATGACGCCCCGCTGCCGCAACTGCAATCCCGTCCCGCCCGAGCTCCGCGCCACCGCG
This sequence comes from Solirubrobacterales bacterium, assembly GCA_051954115.1. Classification (GTDB taxonomy): domain Bacteria; phylum Actinomycetota; class Thermoleophilia; order Solirubrobacterales; family 70-9; genus VAYN01. Next base: position 12,031 of record JBQCIB010000015.1, read on the forward strand.
GGGCTGCTCGAGCGCCGCTGGACGATGGCGACGATCTACGCCTGCTCCAGCGGCGCGGCCCGCTTCAACGAGTTCCGCCAGTCCCTCCCCGGCGTCTCCCCCACCACGCTCTCCGATCGGCTCGAACAGCTGGAGGCGGCGGGGATCGTCGAGCGCCACCTCGTCCCCGGCCGTCCGCCGCACGCCGAGTACACGCTGACCCCGCGCGGCCGGCGCATCGCCCGGGCGGTGGCGGGGCTACTGCAGCACTGAGACCCCTATTGAGCGGGCGGTGCGGGCGGTGGTGGAGGCGGAGGCACAGGCGGTTGCGGGGGTGGCGGCGGCGCCATGCCTGCGACTGCCGGCTGCTGTCCCTTGATCGCCAGCAGGCGGTAGTAGAGGACGGCGGCGACGAGGGCGCCGATCGGCGCGGTGATCGTCGAAGCCAGGGCGCTGAAGACGATGCGGAGGATCGCCCCTTCGGCGATGCTGTTCGCGATCAGGACGAAGATGATCTCGGCGACGAAGCCGATCAGGTAGGCGACGACAACCGTCCCGAAGACCGGCCATCCCTCGCCCTTGACCAGCTGCCGGGAGCGGCCGAAGGCGTCAAAGACGCCGCGCCGCTCGACCACGATCGCCGGCGCGATCACCGCCCACATCGTCAGCAGGATCAAGCCGGGGACGATCAGCAGCACGAAGCCGGCCCCGATCCCGAGGCCGGCGAGGATGCCGGCGCCGATCAGCGGGCCGAGCACCGGCAGGACCGAGCGCATCAGGTCGCCTACGGACGAGTCGCGGCGCCCGTCCTGGACGTCGCGGACGAGTTCGACCACCATCCCCTGGTAGAGGGTGCCGATCGCGAGGCTGACCACGATCCCCACCCAGAAGAGCGACAGGTTCCCTTCGGTCAGGCCGTTGACGATCGCCACGATCAAGAACAGCCAGAAGGCGACCGGCAGCAGCACTCCCGCCTGGTCGCGGTAGATGTCGAATACCTCGCTGAGGGCGTCACCGACGCTGAGCTTGCGTTCCATGCGGTCGCTTTCGACCCCGGCGGCCCCTCCCCTCCCAAAAGCATCGTTTTGGTGGGAGTATTCGGATCACCATGGAGAGCTCTGGGGAGTCCGTTGAGCGCATCGAGGAGGACCGCTTCCGGCGGCTGATCAACGTCGGCAGCAGCCTGCTCTCCGAGCTCGACCTCGAGGCGGTGCTGAAATCGGTGGCCGAGGCGGCGCGGGAGTTGACCGGGGCGCGGTACGCCGCGCTCGGCGTGCTGGACCGCGAGCGGCGCGAACTCGAACGCTTCATCAACGTCGGCATCGACGAGGAGACGCGCCGCCAAATCGGCAACCTGCCGCGCGGCCGCGGCATCCTCGGCGAGCTGATCCGCGAGCCGGTGCCGCTGCGGCTGCGGGACATCAACGAACACCCGCACGCCTACGGCTATCCCCCGGGCCACCCGCCGATGCACTCCTTCCTCGGGGTGCCGATCGCGGTCCGGGACGAAATCTACGGCAACCTCTACATGACCGAGAAGCAGGGGGCCGACGAATTCGACGAGTCCGACGAGGAAGCGGCGCTCACGCTTGCAACCTGGGCCGGGATCGCGATCGAGAACGCCCGCCTCTACACCAGCCTCAGCGAACGCGAGGCGCAGATCGAGCAGGCGCTGCGGCGGGCCGAGACCTCGGTCGACATCGCCCGCACGGTCGGCGGCGAGACCGACGTCGAGCGGGTCCTCGACCTGATCGTCAAGCGGGCGCGGGCGCTGGTCGACGCGCGGGCGCTGCTGGTGCTGCTGCGCCGCGAGGACCACCTCTTCGTCGCCGCCCACGCGGGGCGCGTCGACACCGACATCAGCGACCTCAGGATCCCGATCGAGGACTCGGTCTTCGGGGCGGTGATGGAGGAACAGGTCTCGCAGCGGCTCGAGCGCGGCTCGCCGCCCTCGGAGGGGCGTCTGCGCGAGAAGGTCGGCGCCGAGACGGCCCTGGTGGTGCCGCTGCTCTTCCGCGGCCGTGCCGTCGGGGCCCTGGTGGCGCTGGACCGCGAAGCGGGCGGGATCGAGTTCGACCAGGAGGACCTGCGGCTGCTGCAGTCGTTCGCCTCGAGCGCCGCGACCGCGGTGGCGACCGCGCAGACGGTCGAGTCCGACCGCCTCCGCCAGCAGGTCGAGTCGGCCGAGAAAGAGCGCGAGCGCTGGGCCCGCGAGCTGCACGACGACACCCTGCAGAACCTGGCCGCGATCCGGATCAACCTGGCGACCGCGCTGCAGGGCAAGGGCGAGGACCGGGCCGAGCGGATCGAGCGCGCCGCGGAGGAGACGCTGGGGCAGCTGGAGGGCCAGATCACCGAGCTGAACCGGCTGATCAACGACCTGCGGCCGGCGGCGCTGGAGCGCCTCGGCCTGGCCGGCGCACTGCAGGCGCTGGCCGAGGAGAGCTCCGCCCGCGGCGACGTCGAGGTCGACGCGAGCGTCGAGATCGCGCCCGAGCGCAGCGGCGACGAGGACCGGATCATTTACCGCCTGGTGCAGGAGTCCCTCACCAACGTCCTCAAGCACGCCAACGCCAAGCACGTCAGCGTCAAAGCCGAGGAAGCCGACGGCGAGATCCGCATCCTCGTCAGCGACGACGGCGACGGCTTCAACCCGGACGCGAGTACCGCCGGGCGCGGCCTGCGAGGGATGCGCGAGCGGATCGAGCTGATCGGCGGCGAGATCGAGGTCAGCTCGAAGCCCGGCGGAGGCACCGAGGTCTCAGCGCGGGTGCCGCTGCAGGACCGCCCGTAAAGGGGTCCGCGCTCCGCAAGCGCTTCCGAGTTTGAGCACACCCTGGTGTGTCGAAAATCGGAAGCGTTCAGGTCAGCTCGAATATCGGCAGCTGTCGCTGGGAGGGGTGGGTGTCCCTCTTGCGACCGGCGTCCTCTTGCTCGCACCGCTGACGTTCGCGGTCAGCTGGAGGCATTTCAGGCGAGCAACCCAGGGAGCGAGAGGGACACCCACCCCTCCCTACCGGCTACGGCCAGTCCCTCAGCCGTTCTCGCTGCCGGCCTCGATGACCCCGTTGGCGATCGCGAAGCGGACCAGGTCGGGGCGGGTCTCCAGGCCCAGCTTCTCCAGCAGTTTCGCCCGGTTGACCTCGACCGCGCGGACGCTGAGGTAGAGCTTCTCGCCGATCTCGCGGTTGGTGTGGCCGAGGGCGAGCAGGCGCAGCAGTTCGAGATCGCGCTCCCCCAGCGACTCCAGGGGGTCGGCGCCCAGCTGCGCCACTTCGCCCCCCAGCTCGGGGTCGATGTAGGAGCCGCCGGTGGCGGCGGCGCGGATCGCCGCCGTCAGCTGCCGCTCGGCCGCCTGCTTCAGCACGTAGCCGGAGGCGCCGGCCCGGAGCAGCTCGCGCGCGCGCCGTGGGTCAGATTGCATCGTCAGCACCACGATCGCCGTGCCGGGAACCTCCTCGCGCAGCGCCGGCACGTCGCTTGCCGGCGCGGCCCCGGGCATCTGCAGGTCGAGGACGAGCACGTCGGGCTTGCGGTCGCGGACCAGCTTCTGCGCCGCCGGCGCGTCGGAGGCCTCGCCGATCACCCGCAGATCGTCCTCGGCCTCCAGCATCGCCCGCAGCCCGGACCGGATCACGTTGTGGTCGTCGGCGAGGACGACGGTTATCTCCTGCTTCTCCCCAGTTTCCATGGTTCTCAGGGTCAGTCTGGCATGGCTTCCCTCCCTGCGAAATCCCGCAGCCCGAAGTGTGGGTTTCGGCCGATGGGGAAAAGCCGGTTCCCGGCGATCCTCTTCTCATGAGAATTCTTGTCGCTCTCGGTGGGAACGCGCTCCTCGAGCGTGGCGAACCGGCTTCGGCGCCGAACCAGCAGCGCAACGTCGAGCGGGCCGCGGCCGCCCTCGCCGAGCTGGCGCACGAGCACGAGGTGGTCGTCACCCACGGCAACGGTCCGCAGGTGGGCTTGCTGGCGCTGCAGAACGAGGCCTTCCCCGACGTCCCGCCCTACCCGCTGGACGTGCTCGGGGCCGAGAGCGAGGGGATGGTCGGGCACATGCTGGAGCTGGCGCTGCGCAACCGCCTGCCCGAGCGCGACGTCGTCAGCGTCCTCACCGAGGTGGTGGTGGCCGGCGACGACCCCGCCTTCCGCAAGCCGGCCAAGCCGATCGGCCCCGTCTACAGCGAGGAAGAGGCGCAGCGGCTGCGACGCGAGCGCGGCTGGACGATGGGCCGCGACGGCGGCGGTTACCGGCGCCTCGTCCCCTCCCCCGAACCGAACGCGATCGCCGAGATCCGCAGCCTGCGGGTGCTGGTCGACTCCGGCGCGCTGGTGATCTGCGCCGGTGGCGGCGGCATCCCGATCGCCCTCAACGGCGACGGCACCATGCACGGCGTCGAAGCGGTGATCGACAAGGACTTGACCGCGGCGCTCCTAGCGCGCCGGCTCGACGCCGACCTGCTGCTGATGCTGACCGACGTCGACGCCGTGCACCGCGACTGGGGCGGCCCGAACGAGCGGCCGATCGCCCGCGCCGAGGTGGCCGAGCTGCGCTCGCTACAGTTCGCCGCCGGGTCGATGGGCCCGAAGGTGGAGGCCGCCTGCCGCTTCGCCTCCTCGACCGGGCGCAAAGCCGCGATCGGCTCGCTCAGGGACGTGGCTCGGGTAGTGCGGGGCGAGGCCGGGACGCAGGTCGTGGCCCCCGCCGCCGAACTTGCCATCTCCGCAGCTCGTCGTCTCCCCCGGCGCTGACGCGTGTCGAGTTTGTCTCCCTATAGGAGACAAAAGCGACACTGGAAATCGTGACTAGGCTCTTTTCTCCGGCACGATCTCTTCGACCTCTCGCTCTTTACTGGTGCGACCGCGGTTGACGTCGATGTGGGCCGCGCTGCAAAGCGCTGCGCATAGGAGGAGAAACGCAGCGGCAACCCACAGCTCCGCAGGCCTCAGGGACGCTCCGTCGCCAACCGTCAGCGCCGCCAGGCCAGCCGCAAAGGCAAAGCTCACAAAGGCGATTGCCATGCCTAACCACACGGCCGAGGGAGCGGGCCTCTCCCATTCCCGCCAGCGATGTACCCGATCGGTCGCTCGAGCTTCAACCTGAGGCCGGGACGAGGGAGATGAGGGTCGCAATTCCGTCTCCTGCGCACTCCGCTCTCACCCCTGCCGGATCGAGCGCAATGCGTCTTGAAGACGAACCACGATCCTGTCTCAGCTTGGAAGCGCGTCGTGCTCGACGTGGACGGGCGTTGCGGCGCCGGCTCCCCGCCGCCGCGCCAGCCATCTCCGCAGCTCGTCGGCTCCCCAGACGATGAAGGGGAAGGGCACGACCAGCAGGAGGTCGTGCCAGGGCAGGGCCGCCGTCCCCAGCAGGTCCTGGAAGACCGGGACGTAGATCAGCACCGCGGTCAGCGCCAGCTCGAAGGCGATCCCCCAGAGCAGCAGGCGGTTGCTGAAGACGCCGATCGAGCGCAGCGAGGCGCGCTCGGTGCGGGCGGCGAAGGTGGTGCCAACCTGGCAGGCGACCATGCTGAGGAAGGTCATCGTCGTCGCCTGCCGGTAGGCGTGGTGCAGCGGCGCGCCCTTGCCGGTCGGGTCGTTCGGGCTCCAGCCGGCGCGCAGGAGGACGTAGAAGAAGGCGCCCATCCCGAGGAGGGCGGAGATCAGGCCGAGGAAGAGCCAGGCGCGGACCAGCAGCTCGCGGTTGATCAGGTTCTCCGAGCGGGGGCGGGGCCGGCGGCGCATGATCCCCGGCTCGGCCGCCTCGCGGCCCAGCGCCAGCGCCGGCAGCGTCTCGGTGCCGACGTCGACCGAGAGCAGTTGCAGGACGGTCAGCGGCAGCGGGATCGCGCCGCCGCCGAGCGCGAAGACGAGGTAGGGCGCGAGCTCCGGCGTCAGGTGGGCGAAGATGTAGAGGATGAACTTGCGGATGTTGTCGTAGATCCGCCGCCCCGCCGCGACCGCGGAGACGATCGTCGCGAAGTTGTCGTCGGTGAGGACCATCGTCGAGGCCTCGCGGGCGACGTCGGTGCCCGAGCGCCCCATCGCGACGCCGATGTCGGCGCGGCGCAGGGCGGGCGCATCGTTGGCGCCGTCGCCGGTCATCGCGACGACGTGGCCGGCCTCTCGCAGGGCGTCGGCGATCCGCAGCTTCGCCTCCGGGGTGCTGCGGGCGAAGACGAGCTCGCCGCCGCCGGCCAGCGCCGCGTCGAGCTGGGCCTCGCTCATGCTCTCCAGCTGGTCCTCGGAGATCGCCCGGGCGTGTCCGCCGGCGATCCCGATCTTGTTGGCGATCGCGACTGCGGTGCGCGGGTGGTCGCCGGTGACGACGATGATCCGAATCCCGGCGCGATGGCAGCGGGCGACCGCCGCCGCCACCTCCGGCCGCGGCGGGTCGATCATCGCCACCAGGCCGAGCAGGGTGAGGTCGCGCTCGGCTTCGGTGCGCTCGCGCGGAACGGCGCCGCCAAGACGGCGGCGCGCCACCGCCAGCACCCGCAGCCCCTCGTCGGCGAAGCGGTCGGTCGCCTGGTGGACGCGGGCGCGGGTGGCGTCGTCGAGGAGGCGCGACGAGCCGTCGGCGATCGCGGTGCAGCGCGGCAGCACCGACTCGGGCGCCCCCTTCGCGTTGACCCAGAGCTCGCCGTCGGCCTCGTCGACCGTCGACATCAGCTTCAGGCCGGCGTCGAAGTGGAACTGGGCGCGGCGGTGGGCGGCGCGCGCCTCCGCGTCGACCTCGACCCCCAGGTCGGCGGCGGCCACGACCATCGCCGCCTCGGTCGGATCGCCCTGCGGCTTGCCCTCCTCGTCGAGGCGGGCGTTGTTGCAGGCGAACATCGCCGCCGCAAGCTGCCGACGGGACGATTTCCCTCCATATAGGGGTACTTCCGTCCCGTCGGCGGTCCAGAGCTCGGTCACCCGCATCCGGTTCTCGGTCAGGGTGCCGGTCTTGTCGGTGCAGACGACGTCGGTGGAGCCGAGCGTCTCGACCGCGCTCAGCCGCTTCACCACCGCCCCCTCGCGGACCATCTCCCTCACCCCGACCGCCAACGCCAGGGTGATCACAGGCAGCAGCCCCTCGGGGACGTTGCCGACGATCAGGCCGATCGTCAGCACCACCGCGTCGGAGAGCGGCAGGCCGGCGGCGAGGGCGGCGAGCGGGACGAAGGCGACGCCCATCGCGACCGCGATCCGGGCGATCAGCCAGGCGACCCGGCGCACCTCGTGTTCGAGCGGGCTCTCCTCGACCTCGACCCGCTGCGAGAGCGAAGCGATGCGGCCGAGCTCGGTCCCCATCCCGGTCGCCTCGACCACTGCCCGCGCCTCGCCGCCGGTGCAGGCGGTGCCGCTGAAGACGAGGTCGCGGCGCTGCAGATGAGGAGTGTGCGGGTGGGGCTCGCCGGGGGCCAGCGAGACCGGCACCGACTCCCCGGTCAGGGTCGAGAGGTCGGCCTCGATGGCGCCGTCGAGGAGGCGGCCGTCGGCAGAGATGCGGTCGCCCTCGGCAATCAGCAGGAGGTCGCCGGGGACGAGCTCGACGGCGTCGACCTCGGTCTCGTGCCCGTCGCGCAGCACGCGCGCCCGCTGCGGGATGTAGCTCTGCAGCGCCTCGACCGCGCGCTCGGCCTGCATCTCCTGGGCGAAGGCGAAGACGGCGTTGAGGACGATGACGATGACGACCGCGATCGCCACTGGGGTGATCCCGGCGAGCGCCGCCAGCACCGCCGCCCCCCACAGCAGCAGCGCCAGCGGGTGGGTGAACTGCCGCGCCAGCTGCTTCGGCCAGCGGCGGCCCTGGCGCCGCTCGAGCCGGTTCGGCCCGTACCTGAGGAGGCGCCGCTCAGCCTCGCGGCTGGAGAGCCCTTCGGCGGTCGGGGGATGCGCCGGTGCTCCTGGCTGCACTCACATCATCTACCCGGCAGGGGGAATCGGGTCGCGCTCGATCGGGCACGACATGCAGCGCGGGCCGCCGTGGCCGCGGCCGAGCTCGGCGCCGGCGATCGTGATCACCTCGATCCCGTTCGCCCGCAGGCGGGTGTTGGTGTCGACGTTGCGCTCGTAGGCGACGACGACACCGGGGGCGAGGGCGAGGACGTTGTTGCCGTCGTCCCACTGCTCGCGCTGAGCCTCGAAGCTGTCGCCCCCGGTCTCGAAGAGACGCAGCCTGTCGAGGTCGAGGGCGGCGGCGATCGCGCCGAACAGCTCCCCCTCGCGCTCCACCTTCACCCCCATCCCCCGAACTGCATCACTTTTTCCACCTGCTGGAGGGAGAATTTGATGCAGTTCGCGGGTGGGGCGGAGGGTGTAGCCGGTCATCGACGCGCGCAGCTCGGGGTAGACGGTGAAGGCGTCGCGGTCGACCATCGTCATCACGGTGTCGAGGTGCATGCTGGAGCGCTGGGCGGGGAGTTCGACGGCGATCACGCGGGTGGCGGCGCCGGCGGCGAAGAGGCGGCGGGCGAGCAGCTCGACCCCGGCCGGCTTCGTCCTCTCCCCCATCCCAATCAGCACGCAGCCGTTGCCGATCACCAGCACGTCGCCGCCCTCCAGGTGCGGCGGGCCGCCGAGGTCGTCGCTCCACACCTCATGCGGCGTCGCGGCGAAGAGCGGGTGGTGGCGGTAGATCGCCTCCAGGTGGACGGCCTCGCGGCGGCGCGCGGGCTTCGCCATCGCGTGGACGCAGACGCCTCCGTAGACCCAGGCGGAGGTGTCGCGGGTGAAGAGGTGGTTGGGCAGGGGCGCGAGCACGAAGCCGTCGCGGCGGGCGACGAGGGCCACCAGGGAGAGGCTGGTGAAAGGGAGCTCCTCGTAGGTGATGCCGCCGATCAACCGCTCCGCCAGTTCCGCACCGGGAAGCCCGCCCAACCATTCGGCCACCGCCGGTCCGAGGGCAGGGCCGAGGTCGGCCTCTGCCAGCGTTCCTTCGATGACAGCTCGACGCGCCTCCGGGATCTCCAGCGTCTGCGCCAGCAGCTCCTGCAGGTAGAGCACCTCGACGCCCGCTTCGCGCAAAGCGTCGGCGAAGGCGTCGTGCTCCTGGCGGGCGCGCTTGACCCAGAGGACGTCGTCGAAGAGAAGTTCGTCCTTGTTGGCGGGGGTGAGGCGGCGCAGCTCGAGGCCGGGGCGGTGCAGCACCACTCGCCGCAGGATGCCCACCTCGGAGCCGACGTAGAGGCGGGGCGAGGCCTGCTCGACCTCGTCCCGCCCTGGGATGGGGGAAACCCGCAGCGCCCCCGCCCGCTCCGTGAGTCGCGACGCTTCCGCGCCGCCAGGAGACCGGGCGGCCGGTAGGCGAAGTCCGTTGCCGCTCGTTTCCGTCGCTACCGCGTCCATCGCCCTCTCCGTCGGTCGGACTGGTTGGGGAACCTGACGGGGATCGTCTCCGGATGTCCGAGGCGCAACATCCGGGATCGACACCATCTGCCGGTGCGGGCGGCCCGCAACCACGCTCAGCTGTTCCTTTTGGTCGCGATACGACCGCAAGGAACAGCTACGCTCGCCTGGTGAGCTCGGCGGAGGGAAAGACGACGGTCGCGCTCGTCGACGACCACGCGGTGGTGCGCGGGGCGCTGAAGGCGCTGCTCGAAGGGCAGGAAGACCTGGAGGTGGTCGGCGAGGCCGGCGACATCGCCGCCGGACGGGAGATCGTCGCCGAGAGACGGCCGCGCGTGCTCGTCCTCGACGTCAACCTGCCTGACGGACTGGCGGTCGACGCGGTGCCTCAGCTGCGCGAGGACTCGCCGGAGACGGCGATCGTGCTGCTGACCATGGAGCGCGACCTCACCCTGGCGCGCCGCGCCCTCGACGCCGGCGCCAGCGGCTACCTCTTCAAGGACTCGGCCCACCTGGAGCTGATCGAGGCGGTCCGCGCCGCCGCCGCGGGCGAGCGACACCTCGCCCCCGCCGTCGCCGCCGGCCTCAAGAGCGAGGGGGCCGACGAAGAGAAGCCCGTCCTCTCCCCCCGCGAGACCGACGTGCTGAAGCTGATGGCCCTCGGCCACACCAACCGCGAGATCGGCGAGCAGCTCTCCCTCAGCGTCCGCACCGTCGAGACCCACCGCGCCCACATCCAGCAGAAGCTCGGCCTCTCGAGCCGCCCCGAGCTGACCCGCTACGCGCTGGCAAACGGCCTGATCGAGACCTGAGCTAACGCTTCCGCTTGGGCCCTTCGGCCCGCTGGACCAGGTCGGCCGGCGCCGTTTCCAGGCCTTGGCTGATCTTGAGAATCGTGAGCCAGGTGGGATTGCGCCGACCGCTCTCGATGAAGCTGATGTAGCTCTCGTGGAGATCCACCCGCCGGGCGAGATCCTCCTGCCGCAATCCCTGCTCCTTGCGAAGCTCGCTGATGGCCTTGCCCAGGGCGATCAACGCCTTGTCTTGCTTTCGAGAGAGAGGGGGCACGGCGTGAACTTTCCCATAGAGGTGAACTCAAGTCCCATAGACGCCGCCGCAAAAGCTCCATAGAGTTGAGCTTATGACTGAGAATCAGTTGACTTGTGGTCAGCCGCAAGTTACGATGCCGCCGTCCCCCATCCCCCCAAAGGACCCATGGAAGCAATCCTCCTCATCCAAGCCCTGATCATCCTCGCCCTGCTCAACGAGTTCGTCCTCTAGCGCGCAGCTGGGGGCACTGCGGGGGAGGGCGCCGGTACCCTCCCGGCTAGCCCTTTCCAGGCGACGACTGGAGAGTTGACTTGCCTATAGCCATGTCAACTCTCCAGTCTTGGCGAGAGCTGGCGAGTTAACGGCGAAAATCCCAGGGAGGGAAAGGGATGCCACCCCCTCCTTACCGGCAGCGGTTCGTCCCTCAGGCCCAAGTCCTTGGCCAAGACCTATGCGGTGGCGGCGGGGCGATGCGGATGCGGGCGTCGGCGGCCAGGGCGCCGGTGGGAGTGGCGAGGACGGGGTTGAGGTCGAGCTCGACGATCTCGTGGTGGGTGTCGGCGAGGGCGGCGACGCGGAGAACGAGGTCTTCGAGGGAGGCGAGGTCGGCGGGCTCGGCGCCGCGGAAGCCGGTGAGGAGCGGGAAGGTGGCGAGGGAGCGGATCATCTGGGTCGCATCGGCGCGGGTGAGGGGGCAGACGCGGAGGGCGACGTCGCCGAGCAGCTCGACCGCGGTGCCGCCGGCGCCGCAGGCGACGACCGGGCCGAAGACCGGATCGGTGGCGACACCCACCAGGAGCTCGGTCCCGTCCTCGACCATCTGCTGGACGAGGAAGCCCTCGGGCACCAGGCCCTGAGCGGCGAGCGCGCGCTCCATCCGCTTCGCCGCCCCCTCGACCTCGGCGGCGCCGGAGAGCCCAACCGCGACCGCCCCCAGCTCGGACTTGTGGAGGATGCCCGCCCCCTGGGCCTTCAGCGCCACGCGGCCGCCGAGCTCCGCCGCCGCTTCGCCGGCCCCGGCCGCGTCGGCGACCACTCGCGACTCCGGCGTCGCGATCCCGTAGCAGCGCAGGAGTCGCTCGCACTCCGCCGCCCCCAGCCACTCCCGCCCCGCCGCCAGCGCTTCGGCGATCGCCGCCGCCGCCTCGTCCTCCCGCACCCCCTCCAGCTCCGGCGCCTCCGCCGGCGGCTGCTCGCGCCACTCGCGGTAGGCGACCGCCTTGCCCAGCGCCCGGGCCGCGTCCTCGGGCTGCTCCAGCGTCGGCACCTTCGCCGCGGCGGCCAGCGGCGCCTGATCGCCGGTCGTCATGAAGACGGCCTGGACCGGGAGCGGGCGCGCCAGTTCCCCCACCGCCTGCCCGACCGCGGCGGCGACTTCCTCAGGGCTGGTCGCCAGCGGGCGGATGAAGATCGTTATCAGCGCGTCGATTCCCTCCCAGGATGAGAGCGCGACGATCGCCCGCCGGAACTGCTCGGCGTCGGCGGCCGCGATCAGGTCGACCGGGTTCCCCAGCCCCGCCTCCGGCGCGGTGAACTCGCGCAGGCGCTCGCGCACCTCCGGCGGCGTCTCGGGGATCTCCAGCCCCGCCGCCTCGCAGGCGTCCGCGCACATGATCCCCGGGCCGCCCGCGTTGGTCACGATCGCCACCCGCCGCCCCGCCGGCAGCGGCTGGCTGGAGAACAGCGCCGCGACGTCGAGCATCTCCGCCAGCGTCTCCGCCCGCACCACCCCCGACTGCTCGAACAGCGCCTCGACGGCGCGGTCGGAGGCGGCGAGGAGGGCGCCGGTGTGCGAGCTCGCCGCCCGCGCGCCGGCGGCCGAGCGGCCGCTCTTCATCGCCACCACCGGCAGCTTCCGCCCCACCCGCCGCGAGACCCGCGAGAAGCGGCGCGGGTCGCTGAAGGACTCGATGTACATCAGCGCCACCTCAGTCCGCCCGTCCTCCTCCCAGAACTCGAGGAAGTCGTTGCCGGTGACGTCGGCGCGGTTGCCGACCGAGGCGAAGGAGGAGACGCCGAGCCGGCGCTCCTCGGTGAACTCGGCCAGGGCCAGGCCCAGCGCCCCGCTCTGGCTGACGAAGGCGACGTTGCCGGGGCCGGGGGAGCGCGGGATGAAGGTCGCGTCGAGCGGCGCGCCGGGGTCGGTGCTCAGCACGCCGAGGCAGTTCGGCCCGACCAGCCGCATCCCGGTCTCGCGGCAGATCGCCAGCAGCTCGCGCTCGCGCCGCGTTCCCTCCTCCCCGGTCTCCGAGAAGCCGGCCGAGAGGACGACCAGCGCCCGCGCGCCCTTCGCCGCCGCTTCGCGCGCCGCCGTCGCCACCCCGGCCGCCGGCACCGCGATCACCGCCAGCTCGACCTCCCCCGGCACCGCCTCGAGGCTCGGGTAGGCCTGCAGCCCGCCGACCTCCGCGGCCGCCGGGTTGACCGGGTGGAGCGCGCCCCGGTAGTCGGATTCGACCAGGTTGCGCAGCACCTCGGCGCCGACGCTGCCAGCGCGCCGCGAGGCGCCGACCAGCGCCAGCGAGCGCGGTTCGAGGACCGAGCGCACCGCCTCCCGCGCCGCCAGCCGGTCGCGGTCCTCGAAGCGCTCGCGCGCCGCCGGCGAGAACGAGGTCGGCATCTCCACCCGCAGCACGCCCGGCTGCGAGCGCACCTGGGTCGGCAGCCCGCTCTGGCGGAACATCTCGATCATCTTGTGGTTCTGCGGCAGCACGTCGGCGACGAAGGTCGCGTAGCCGCGTTCGCCCGCGACCTCGGCGAGGTGGGCGAGCAGGATCGTCCCCAGCCCCTTCCCCTGTATCTCCTCGGCGACCGCGAAGGCGACCTCGGCGCGGCCGCCGGGCCCGCCGACGTAGAGCCCGTGGCCGACGATGCGGCCGCCGCCGCGGACCGCGACCAGCCCGTAGCGCTCGGCGTAGTCGACGTCGGCAAGGGCGACCGCCGCCCGCTCGAGGTCGACCGCGCCGGAGAAGAAGCGGAAGGCCCGCGACTGGAAGCTGAGCCCGGCGAAGAACTCCCGCAGCGCCGCCTCGTCCTCGGCCCGGACCGGCCGCAGGTGGACGGTCGAGCCGTCGTGCAGGACCACGTCGGCCTCACGGTGGACGGGATAAGCGCTCATCGTTCAAGCCTAGAAGCCCGGGTACAGTGGCGCCGATGGGGGGGAACCTCTACTTCAGCCACCCGGCCTGTCTGGAGCACGACCCGCGGCAGGGGCTCTACGGGCACCCCGAGCAGCCGGAGCGGCTGCGGGCGATCACCTCAGCGCTGGAAGAGCGCGACTGGCTCGGCTGGGAGCGGTGCGAGGCGCCGCTCGCCGGCGAGGAGGAGCTGGCCCTCGTCCACCCGCGGGAGCACGTCGAGGCGATCCGCGAGCTCTGCCGCTCCGGCGGCGGCCCGGTCGACGGCGACACCTTCGCCGTCGAAGCCTCCTGGGAGGCCGCCCTGCGCGCCGCCGGCGGCGCCTGCGAGATGGCCCGCCAATTGCTTCACACGGACGCCGACCTGGGTTTTTGCGCGACCCGCCCGCCCGGCCACCACGCCGAGCCGCAGCGGGCTATGGGCTTCTGCCTCTTCGACAACGTCGCCGTCGCCGCCGCCCTGGCGCTGGCCGAGCTCGACCTCGAACGGGTCTTCGTCGTCGACTGGGACGTCCACCACGGCAACGGCACCGCCGAGATCTTCCGCCGCCGCGACGACGTCCTCTTCGCCAGCATCCACCAGGGCGGGATCTTCCCGGGCACCGGCGCCCTCGGCGACGCCGGCTCCGGACCCGGCGAGGGCTTCACGATCAACCTGCCGGTGCCCGCCGGCAGCGAAGAGGACGTCTGGCTCTCGCTGCTCGAGCACGTCGTCCTCCCCGCCGCCGCCGAGTTCGAGCCGCAGCTGGTGCTGATCTCGGCCGGCTTCGACGCCCATCGCGACGACCCCCTCGCCGGGTGCCGGCTGGAGGCGTCATCCTTTGCCCAGATGGCCTGCCACGTTCGTGACGCAGCCATGGGTTGGGGAGCGCCCGTCGGGGCGGTGCTCGAGGGCGGCTACGACCTGCCCGCGCTCGCCGACTCGGTCGTCGCGACGATGGCCGCGCTCGGCGGCGAGGGCGAGGCGGTCTCGGCGGCGCCGGAGCCGCTGGTCACCTCCCGCGCCGCCTCCCACGTCTCCCACTACTGGAGCCTCTAGCCGTGGCCGACCCGAAATTCGTCCCGATCCCGTCCCACTCGCTGGAGCGCTTCAAGCCGCTGCTCGGGGACGAGTACGCGGAGATCGAACGGGTCGCCGGCTGGGCGCAGCAGGGCTTCGCCGGGCGCGCGATCTGGCACGTCAGCTCGACCGCGCGGGGCGGCGGCGTCGCCGAGCTGCTGCACTGCCTCCTCCCCTACGCCCGCGACGCGGGGGTCGACGTGCGCTGGGTGGTCCTGCGCGAGGGGCCGGAGTTCTTCGCCGTCACCAAGCGCCTCCACAACCACCTCCACGGCGACCCCGGCGACGGCGGGCCGCTTGACGAGGCGGCGCGGCGGACTTACGAGAGCGTGCTGCAGGCAAACGTCGAAGCGCTCCGCCCGCTGATGCAGAGCGGCGACATCGTCTACCTGCACGACCCGCAGACGGCGGGGATGGTGAAAGGGCTCTGCGACCACGGGCTCAAGGTCGTCTGGCGCTGCCACGTCGGCGTCGACCGCCCGAACGAGCTGGTCCGCGGTGCCTGGGACTTCCTCCGCCCCTTCCTCGAGCACGCCGACGCCTTCGTCTTCTCCCGCCGCGAGTACATCTGGGAGGGACTGGACCGCGAGCGGGTCTGGTTGATGCCGCCGGTGATCGACCCCTTCTCGCCGAAGAACCAGGACCTCGACCCTTCCGTCGTCGGCGGCATCCTCAAAGAGATCGGGTTGATCCCCGACGGCCTCGAGGCAGCGCCGGTCTTCACCCGCGCCGACGGCAGCCCCGGTCGCGTCGAGCGCCAGGCCGCGATCCTGCAGGAGGAGCCGGTGCCCGACGATGCGCGGATAGTCGCGCAGGTCTCGCGCTGGGACCGGCTGAAGGACCCGCACGGCCTGCTGGAAATGATGGAGCACCACCTCCACGATCCCTCGCTCCACCTGGTGGTGGTGGGCCCTGACACCGGCGGCGTGGCCGACGACCCCGAGGGCGCCACCGTCTACGGCGACGTGACCGAGACCTGGCGCCGACTGGACGTCGAGTACCGCCGCCGCGCCCACCTGGTCAGCCTGCCGATGCACGACACCGACGAAAACGCGGCGATGGTCAACGCGATCCAGCGCCGCGCCGACGTCGTCGTCCAGAAGAGCATCGCCGAGGGCTTCGGGCTGACGGTCGCCGAGGCGATGTGGAAGCGGCGGCCGGTGGTCGGCAGCCGCGTCGGCGGCATCCAGGACCAGGTCGTCGACGGCGAGACCGGCTTCCTGATCGACGACCCGCGCGACCTCGGCGCCTGCGCCGCGGCGATCGAGACGATCCTCGGCGACCCGGCAAAGGCGCAGGCGATGGGCGAGGCCGGCCGGCAGCGGGTGGTCGACCGCTACCTCGCGGTCCACCGCCTGCGCGAATACGTCGACCTGCTCGCGGCGCTTATCTCCTAGCCGCCCCCGTCGGGGCTGATCACCGCGCGGCCGTCAAGGTGGCCTTCGCGCATCTTCTCGTAGGCCCGCGGCGCTTCGTCCAGCGAGAAGTGCTCGACGTGGGCGTGGATCCTGCCCTCGCGGGCCAGGTCCAGGCACTCCATCAGCTCGACCGCCGTCCCCCAGTAGGGGATGCAGAGCTGCGCCTCGAACGGCACCGCCCCGAAGGCGAACTCGTATTTGCCGCCGGCAAGGCCGACGATCGTCAGGTGCGCCTCGAACTTGGCGACCGCCGCGGCGAGCGCGATCGAGTCGTCGGAGCCGACCATGTCGGCGACCAGCTCGGCGCCGCGGCCTTTGGTGATCTCGCGGATCTCCTCCGCCGCACCCTCGCCGGCCTTGACGCAGTGGTCGGCGCCGACCTCGGAGGCTAGCTGCAACTTCTCCTCGGAGACGTCGACGGCGACGATCTGGGCGGGGCTCAGCGCCCGCAGGATCTGCACGCCCATGTGGCCGAGGCCGCCGACCCCGATCACCACCGCGGTCGAGCCCGGCACCAGCAGGTGCAGCGAGCGCTTGATCGCGTGATAGGGCGTCAGCGCCGCGTCGGAGAGCGGCGCCGCCTCGCGCGGGTCGAGGTCGCCGAGCGGCAGCAGCAGCCGTGGGCTCGGGACCAGCATGTACTCGGCCATGCCGCCGTCGAGGCCGAGGCCGCCGCCGAAGGCGCCGATCTCCGCCTGGTGCTCGCAGTAGTTCTCGGCCGAGAGCCGGCAGGCGCGGCAGCGGCCGCAGCCCCAGGGGCCGTAGACCTGGACGGCTTCGCCGACGTCGACCCCTTCGACCCCGGCGCCGACCGACTCGACCCAGCCGGCATTCTCGTGACCGAGCGTGAACGGCACGTCGAAGCCGAGCGTGCCCGGCGGCCATTCCATCAGGTGCAGGTCGGAGTGGCAGGCGCCGGCGCCGCCGATCTTGACGAGGACCTGGCCCGGGCCCGGTTCGGGGACGTCCACCTCCCGCAGCTCGGCAGGGTGTTCCCATTCGGTCAACTGGTAGGCCTTCATCGTGGCCCTCCTTCGTGTCGTGCGTGTTCCAGCAGCAGGCGCCGCTCGGCGGCAGCGACGAGGCGGCGGGCGCGATCGACGGCGTCGATGTTGACCGAGATCGCCTCGATCCCGCCCCGCACCAGCAGCTCTGCGTACTCGGGGTGGACTGAGGGAGCCTGGCCGCAGATCGAGGTCTGCAGGCCGAGCTCGTGGGCGCGAGCGAGCAGCTGCGAGATGTACTCGGTCACGGCTCTATCGCGCTCGTCGAAGACCTCGGCGACGAGCTCGGAGTCGCGGTCGGCGCCGAGCAGGAGCTGGGTGAGGTCGTTGGAGCCGATCGAGATCCCGGCGACGCCGAGCTCGGCGTAGCGCGGCAGGTGGAAGAGGACCGAGGGCACCTCGGCCATCACCCAAAGCTCGAAGCCGCGGCGCGAGAAGAGGCCGGCGCGCTCGAACAACTTGCGGCAGGCGGCGACTTCGCGGGGGGTGCGGACGAAGGGCAGCATCACGTGCAGGTTCTCGTGGCCCGACTCCCAGACGCGGTCGATCGCTTTCAGCTCCAGCTCGAGCAGGTCGGGCTCGTGCATGTAGCGGAGGGCACCGCGGTAGCCGATCATCGGGTTGGCCTCTTCGGGCTCGAAGCGCTCGCCGCCTTCGAGCCCGCGGAACTCGTTGCTGCGGAAGTCGATCGTCCGGTAGGTGATCGGCCGCGGCGCGAAGGCGGCGGCGAACCGGTTCAGCGAGTCGGCCATCCGCTCGACGAAGCGCTCGCCTTCGCCGGCCTCGAGCAGCGCCCGCGGGTGCGTCCCTTCCAGCGCCTCGACCACCATCAGCTCCGCCCGCAGCAGGCCGACGCCATCGACCTCGAGGTCGGCGACCCGCTCCAGCTGCGAGGGCTCGGAGAGGTTGACGAGGACCTTCGTCCCCGTAACCGGCGCGGCGTTCGTCCTTGGTACCCCAGGCGAGCTACCAAGGACGAATGCCGAAGCATTTTCGGCCGCGGCGGACTTCGCGGAGGCGCCCTCGGTGACGATGCCGGCGCCGGCATCGACGGTGACGACCTCGCCGTCGCGCAGCACCTTCGTCGCCTCGCCGGTGCCGACGACGCAGGGGATGCCGAGCTCGCGGGAGACGATCGCGGCGTGGCAGGTCATGCCGCCGGAGTCGGTGACGATCGCCGCCGCCCGGCGCATCAGCGGCACCCAGTCCGGCGCGGTCATGTGGGTAACGAGGACCTCCCCGTCCTGCAGCTCGCTCGCCTGCGCGAGGGCGGAGACGACGCGGACCGAGCCGCTCGCTTCGCCGGGCGCGGCGCCGAGCCCGTGCACCAGCTCGCGCCCGCGCTCGCCGCCGGCGCCGTCGCCGATCGCGCTCCCGCCGGCGGTGGTCACCGGCCGCGACTGCAGCATCCAGACGGCTCCCCCTTCGTTGAAGGCCCACTCGGTGTCCTGCGGCGAGCCGTAGTGCTCTTCGATCCGCACCCCCAGCGCGGCGACTTCCCGCACCTCGTCGTCGCTGAGGACAGGCCGCCGCCCTTCGGCCTCGTCGAGCTCCCGCGTTTCCGTCCCCCCGCCAGCCAGCGGGACGATCGCCAGCTCCTTGCGCCGCACTTCGCGGCGGTCGATCTGGAGCCCGTCCTTGAGGACCACGTAGCGGTCGGGCGAGACCGAGCCGGAGACGACGGCCTCGCCGAGGCCGAAGGCCCCCTCGATCACCAGCCGGTCGCGGTCGCCCGTGGAGGGGTCGATCGTGAACATCACCCCCGAGCGGGTCGAGTGGATCTGGCGCTGGACGACGACGGCGATGTCCATGTCCGCCTGGCTGAAGCCGCGCTTGGCCCGGTAGTAGATCGTCCGCGCGCCGAAGAGCGAGGACCAGCAGGTCCGCACCGCTTCCAGCAGCGCCTCGACTCCGCGCACGTTCAGCAGCGTCTCGTTCATCCCGGCGAAGGAGGCGGACTCGGTGTCCTCGGCGGTGGCGGAGGAGCGCACCGCGACCGGGGCCTCGGGCTCATCGCCGACGAGCTCGGCATGGGCGCTGCGGATTCGCTCGGCGAGCCAGTCCGGGACCGGCTCGCGCTCGATCTCCTCCCGCACCTCGCCGGCGGCCCGCTCGAGCGCGGCGGTGTCCTCGACGTCGACGTCGGCGAGACGGGCGGCGATCCGGCCACGCAGGCCGCTGCCGTCGCAGAAGGCGGCGTAGGCCGGGGCGCCGATCACGAACCCGGGCGGCACCGGCAGCCCGGCGGCGGTCAGCTCGCCGAGGTTGGCGCCCTTGCCGCCGGCAAAGGCGACGTCGCCGCGACGCAGCCGCTCGAACCCGAGCACCGACTTCACCGCAGCCTCGCTCCCTGCCTCCGCAACCACTCCGTCGGGTCCCATCTCTCCTCCGATCTCTCTGCCAAGCGATTTCACGGCCGCGGCACCACCAGGACGGGGCACGGGGCCTTGTGGGCAAGCTGAGTCGAGACCGAGCCGAGCAGGACCCGCGCCACCGGCCCGTAGCCGCGCGACCCGGCGACCAGCAGGTCGGCGCCCGCCTCCTCGCAAGCCGCGACCAGCGCCGCGCCGGGGACGCCGCTCAGCGCCCGTCCGGTGGCGGCGATCCGCTCGTCGACCGCCTTCACCGTCCGGGTGACGATCGACCCGGCCTCGGGCGGGAGCGCCGGCGTGTAGCCGGCCACCCCCGGCACCACCGCGGGGGGAGCGGAGACGGTGTAGACGACGATCGTCGCCCGGCAGGCGAGCGCGATCGCTTCCGCCCGCTCCAGCGCCGCCTGCGATTCCGCGGTGTCGTCGTAGGCGACGGCGATCGTGCGGAAGGGCCCGTGCTCCTCGCTCGCGTAACCGCTCGGGGCGACCAGCACCTCGCAGGGCGCCCCGTGCAGGAGCCCGTCGGCGACGCTGCCAATCACCACCCGCCCGATCGCGCCGCGGTGGGGCGAGCCGACGACGATCGTCTCGGCCTTCTCCCTCTCGGCGAGGTCGTTGATCACCGCCGCGGCCGAGCCGCCGCCGAAGGCGCGCGTCTCGACCTCCAGCCCGCCGAGTCGCTCCTTCGCCTCCTCGAACAGGGGGCGGGCCCGCTCGGCTTCCTCCTCTTCGAGGATTTCGTAGGGGACCGGCAGCGGCCCGTAGGGCAGGGCGGTGACGAGGAGGACGCTTGCCCCGGTCGCTTCGCCGAGGACGCGCGCCAGCTCGAGCGCGTCGCGCCCGCCGTCGCTGCCGTCGTAGCCGACGAGGAGCCGCATCCGCTCAGACGCTTCCGGGCCGGTGGCCGTCGCTCTTGGCCGCCGGCAGCGTCACCTCGACCTTGCCGTTCTCGACCAGGACTTCGACTTTGCCGTCCTCGATATGCGTCTTCAATTGCTTGGCGTCGACGTCCGGCGGCAGGGTGACCGAGCGCGAGAAGGAGCTGTAGTGGGTCTCGTGGTGCACGTAGCCCTCGCGCTCCTCCGTCCTGTCTTCGTGGTGTTCGCCGGAGATCGTCAGGACCCCGTCCTTGACCTCGACCTTCATCTCGTCGGGTTCTATCCCCGGCACCTCGACCTGCAACAGAAGTTCGCTCTTGTTGCTCTCGGCGGCCATCTCGATCCTCCGCTGGTTGCTTGCGGTTCTGGTTGCGAACTTAGGCCCGCATCGCGCCATGGCCATCCGCAGAAGCCCACAGCCCCGGCGGCGGTCTTCCCCATTGCTACCCCGCCTTCGACCCCGCACAATCAGGACGATGAGCCTGCGCAGCATCCGGGTCGGTCGCCTCGCCGGCATCCCTATCGGCGTCCAGCCGCTCTGGCTGCTGATCGTCGTCCTGATCACCTGGATGCTCGGCGCCGTCTACTACCCCGACGAAGCGCCGGGGATCGCGGCGGGCGCCGCCTACGCGCTGGGACTGCTCAGCGCCCTCCTCCTCTTCGCCAGCATCCTCCTGCACGAGCTCGGCCACGCGGTCGTCGCCCGCCGGTACGGGGTCGAGATCGAAGAGATCGACCTCTGGCTGCTGGGCGGGGTGGCGCGGATGAGCGGCTACCCAAAGCGCGCCCTCGACGAGCTGCGCTTCGCCCTCGCCGGGCCGGCGGTGACGCTGGTCATCGCCCTCGTCTTCTGGGCGGTCTCGGCGGCGCTGCCCGCATCCCGCCCGGACTGGCTGCAGGCGGTGGTCGACTACCAGGCGGTCGTCAACACGGCGATCCTCGTCTTCAACCTCCTCCCCGCCTTCCCCCTCGACGGCGGCCGCGTGGCGCGAGCGCTGCTCTGGTGGCGCCGCGACGACATCTCCTCGGCCACCGCGACCGCCGCCGCGCTCGGCCGCGGGCTTGGCTACGGGATGATCGGGATCGGCGTCTTCGGCTTCCTCTCCGGTGCCTTCGGCGGCCTCTGGCTGGCCCTCGTCGGCCTCTTCGTGATCGCCGCCGCCAAAGCCGAGGAGGGCGGCCTGCGCATCCGCCTCGCCCTCAGCGGTCGCTCGGCCGGACGGCTGATGAGCTTCCCGGCGCTGGCGATCCCGGCCTCCGCCACCGTCGCCGAGGCGTTCGACGCCTACTTCGTCGGCGCCAAGCACCCCGCCTTCCCCGTGGTCGAGGACGGGCGCCTGGCCGGGATGGTCGACACCGCGACGATCGAGCGGGTGCCGCCGCGGCAGCGGGCGACGACCCGCGTCGGCGAGGTCGCCTTCTACGACCCGGCGCTGGTCGTCCGCGAGGACCAGGACGTCGCCGAGCTGCTCGACCGCCCCTCCTTCGCCCGCGTCGGCCGCGCCGTCGTCCTCACCCGCGACGGCGGCATCGGCCTGCTCTCGATCACCGACGTGACCCGGGTGCTGCGGGCCCTCGAACTGGGAGGGCTCGGCGAGACCCCCGCACGCACCTGACGGCGGCGGACGCTGCGCGGCGACCCGAGCCCACCAAGCGCTCCTCGGGCTTGAAGCCGCCGACCCAGCAGCGACGTACGCCAGTCTCTTCCCCTCCGCTGTTCCTTTTGGTCGCTATGGGGACTAAAAGGAACAGAAGACAGCAGGGCGTCTTCGGTGACCTGTTCCTCATTGGCTGTCAGGTGACCAAAGGGAACAGGAGTCGGTCGATCCCTTTACCCGGCGCCCTTCGGCCTTTGCCTCGCCTGGTCCGCGGCCGGCCAATCGGCCTCTTGGGTTTCGCCGGGTCCTCCTCGCCGGCGGTCCGGCGGTGCCAAGCGCTCCTCGGGCTTGAAGCCGCCGAGCAGGACCGCGAGCGCGATCAGCATCGCCACCTGCAGGGCCATCCCCAGCGGCGAGGTGAGGGCGTCGAGGACGACGTCGCCGAGGTTGCGCTCGGCGATCGAGGCGACGCTGACGTAGATCGAGTAGGAGACGAGACGCCCGGCGAAGAAGGCCGCCGTCAGCGGCAGCAGCGGCACCGTCATCAGGCCCGCGGCGACGAAGAGCTGGCCGGAGGGCACCGGCGAGAGGGCGAAGAGGCCGAGGCCGGCGGCGGTGCGGCGGCGGTCGGCGCTGAGGGCGGCCTGGGCGCGGTCGAGGCGCTCGAGCCGGGCCGCCGCCAGCCGCGGCCGCAGCTTGCGGGCGCCGGTGGCGAGGACGAAGCGGCCGCTGGCCGCCGCCAGCGCCCCGCCCAGCACCAGCGGCACCGCCGGCAGGTCGAAGTCGAGGCTGAAGAAGACCAGCACAGCCCAGGTCGGCGGCCCGAAGGCGGGCAGGAGGTTGACGGCGAAGACCACCGCCACGGCGATCGCCAGCTGGCTCAGCGTCATCGACGAACTTTAGGCGGGCCCTCGGGGCCCGGGGGCGGACAACCCACATTCGATCGCGTGGTTTTCCCCGGATGGACGGATGGCCCCTCCCCTGGAGACTCCGTGCGATGAACACCAGCGTTCCCAAGGTCTTGATCGTCGGCGGTGGAGTCGGGGCGCTCGAGGCCGCGCTGGCGCTGCACAACCTGGCCGGCGACAAGGCGCAAGTCGAGATCTGCGCCGGCCGCGGCGACTTCGTCTATCGCCCCTTCGCGGTCGGCGAGCCCTACGGCGCCTCGCGCGTCCTCCGCTACGACCTCGAACGGCTGGCGGGGCGGATCGGAGCCGAGTTCCGGCTCGAGAACGTCGGCTGGATCGATCCCGGCCTGCGCTGCGCCCACACCCACGACGGCAACGAGATCCCCTACGACTACCTGGTCGTCGCCTGCGGCGCCCGCCTGCTCTGGTCGATCCCGGGAGCCACCACCTTCTGGGGAGTCGCCGACGAAGGCGAGACCCGGGAAGTGGTGAGCCGGCTGCGGGAAGGACGCCTGCGCCACCTCGTCTTCACCATGCCCGGCGGCCACGGCTGGGCGCTGCCCGCCTACGAGCTCGCCCTGCTGGCGGCAACCGAGCTCGAGCGCTCCGGCATCACCGGCACCCGCCTCACGATCGTCACCCCCGAAGACGGCCCGCTGCAAATCTTCGGCCGCCGCGCCTCCGAGCAGGTCGGGGAGCTGCTCGCCGAGCACCACATCGAGGTGGTCACCGGAACCCACCCGGTCAAGTACGAGGACGGCGCGCTCTCGGTCGTCCCCGGCGAGGACGTCGAAGCCGATGCCGTCGTCAGCCTGCCCCGGATCGAGGGTCGGCACATCGAGGGCCTGCCCTACGACCCCGGCGGCTTCATCCCCGTCGACGACCACGCGCGGATCGCCGGCGTCCCCCACGCCTTCGCGGTCGGCGACGTCACCAACTTCCCGGTCAAGCAGGGCGGGATCGCGACCCAGCAGGCCGACGTCGCCGCCGAAGCGATCGCCGCCGAGATCGGCTGCGACGTCAAGGCAAACCCGCTCGACCCCGTCCTGCGGGGAATCCTCTGGACGGGGGCCAAGCCGCGCTACCTGTTCGGCTGGCTCGGCGGCGGCCATGGCGAAACCTCGGTCGCCAGCGAACGGCCGCCCTGGCCGATCGACAACCCGAGCAAGCTGATCGGCCGCTTCCTCACGCCCTTCCTGGCCGGGCTTTCCTCAGCGTCAGCGTCAGCCGCCGGCTGAGCGCGCTGCCGCCGGCGGGGTCGAAGGTGACGGTCACCTTCAGGCGCAGGGCGCCGCGCCGGCTCAGCAGCTTCCGCTTCGCTGGCCCCGGCACCACCCGCAGGTAGGCGGTGCCGGCGGCGTCGAGCTGCCGGCTGCGGGGAACCGCGCCGCTCAAGGCCAGCCGCCCCGGCCCCGAAACCGAGACCTCCAGCTTCGCCGTTCCCTTCTTCTTGTCGAGGATCACCTTCTCGATCCGCAACTCCGTTCTCGGCGAGCTTCCCCCCGACGTGGTCGTCCCACCTCTTCCAGTTGCGCTCGTCGACCTCGTGGTCGTCGTCCCGGAGGTGACCGGAGGAGGCGGCGGGGAGGGAGGCGGCGGAGGCAGCGGCTTCGGCACCGTCCGCCCCTGGATCACGTCACCGGCGCCGGCGAAGCGCCTCCAGGTCATCGCCAGGGTGCCGTCGCTTCCCCAGGCCACTGCCGGAGCGCTGGCACGGCGACCGGGTACGGAGAGGTCTTCGGTGGCCCCGAGGCTGCCGTCGCCGCCGAGGTCGCGGCGCTGGACGATCCAGTTGCTGCCGTCGAAGCGGCTCCAGAGGACGGTGGCGGTGTCGCTGGGAGCGATCGCCAGCTGCGGTTCAGCGGCGTCGCGCCCGCTGGCGGAGAGGCTCTGCACCGGCGCCGCCAGGCCCGCTGCGTCGACCCGGCGCGCCTGGACGACGAAGCTGCTGCCGTCGAAGCGCTCCCAGACGACCGTCGCCCGTCCCTGCGAATCGATCGCGAGCTGCGGCTCGGCGGCGTCGCGCCCGCTGGCCGAGAGGTTCTGCACCCCGCCTTCGCTGGCGCCCGCAGCGTCGAGTCGCTGGGCCTGGACCACCCAGTTGGCGCCGTCGAAGCGGTCCCAGGCGACCGTTGCGGCGCCGTCGCCGTCGAGCGCGACCTCGGGCCCCACCGCATCCTCGCCTTCGGCAGAGAGGCTCGAGGTGCCGGCTTCGGGCGTGCCGGCCGCGTCGACGCGGCGCTCCTGGACGACCATGTGGCTGCCGTCGTAACGGGTCCAGGCCACGGTGGAGGTGCCGTCGGGCGCGGTGGCGAGGGTGGGTTCGACCGCATCGCCCCCAGATGCCGAGAGGACGTGGGTCCCTTCGGCGGGGAGCCGTTCTCCGGCCGGCGTCAGCTGGCGCTCTTCGACCAGGTAGTCGGAGCCGTTGAAGCGGTCCCAGACGACGGTGGCGGTGCCGTCCGCCGCGACCGCGACCTGCGGCGCCGCCGCGTCGCGCCCGCTCGCCGAGAGGGTCGCGGTGCCGCCGACGAGCGATCCGCTCGGGCCGATCCGCCGCGCCTGGACGACCAGGTTCCCCCCTTCGGAGCCGAGCCAGGCGACGGTGGCGGTGCCGTCGGGGGCGACGGCGACGGTCGGGTCGAGCCCGTCCTGGCCGGAGCCGGAGAGCTGCAGCGGCGCCGAGACCGTGCCGTCGACGCCGATGCGCCGCGCCCAGACGGTGAACTTGCCGCCCTGGCGGGCGCTCCAGACGAAGGTCGAGGTGCCGTCCGGCGCCACCGCCACCTCGGGCCCCGTCGGAGCTTCCCCGGGCGGCGAGAGGTCGGCGGCGGTCGCGGCGTCGGCGGCGGTCGCGGCGGGGGGCGGCACCTTCGTCAGGGCCGGCAACGAGACCGGCCCGCCGACGTAGACGCCGCCCTGCACGTCCTTGCGGAACTCCTGCTGGGCCGGGGCCGAGGACTCGATCGGCCAGTCCTCGCGGGCGCCGTTCTTCGGGAAGTTCCAGTTGAACCAGAGGAAGGCCTTGATTTCCGGGTGGCGGGGCAGGTAGGAGGTGAGCGTTTCCCGGATCCAGTCGGTCTTGTCGCCGCCGAGCTCGCTGGAGGCGGTCTCGGCGATCACGATCGGCTTCGAGGGCGCCAGTTCGCGGATGATCTTCAGGGTCGGGTTGAAGGTCTGGTTCGGGGTCAGCCAGCGAGCCGGCTGGACCAGGTTCAGGCCCCAGTTGTAGGAGTCGAAGCCGGTCCAGTCGACGTAGGCGTCGCCGGGGTAATAGGGGGTCGGGTTCGATTCCGGGTCGGACCAGACGCTGTTGGGGACCCAGGCCCAGGTGACGTTGGTCGCGCCCTGTGCGACGACGAGGTCGTGGAAGTGCCGCCAGGCGGCGACGAAGTCGGGGCTGCGCCCCCAGCTGTACCAGGCGCCGTTCATCTCCCACCAGGGGGCGAAGAGGAATGGGTGGCCCCATGCTTTCGCCGCCTGGGCCCAGCTCTTGATCGCCGCGTCCTGGGCGCCGGTCGCGACTTCGTGGAGGGTGATCCCGCTGCCGAGCCCCATCGTCACCAGCGGGATCGCGCCCCGGGCCTGGGTGGCGTCGACCTCGAGGCTGTCCCAGGCGCACCAGGCCTGGTTCTGGCCGAGGATCGCCACCCGCTTGCCGGCGTGGCGCTCGAAGAGGTCCCAGGCGGCTTCGTTGCGGGGGGCGCTTTCCGTCTGGCCGTAGGTTTCGCCGTTGATCGTCGCCCCGAAGTAGACCGCCGCCGAGGAGCTGGAAGCCGAAGCGAGCAGCAGCGCCAGCGCGATCAAGCACACGCTCAGCGCTTTGGCAATACCCCCCTGGACCATTGTTCGATGCTGGCGAAGCGAGGGCGCTTAGTCAAGCGCTCGGCGGGCGACGCAATGTGGGAAACCACGGATGCCCGGCAACGCCCGGCGGAAGAGAGTGGGAGGACCAGTTCAACCCAAGGACCGACATGAGCCAGTCGAAAAAACCCCGCCGCCCCCCAGTCGAGCGGCTGGTGCGGAAGTACCTGCACAGCAAGCAGTTGCTGCCGCTGCAGGTTCGGCGCCCCGTCGCCCGTTAAGGCGACGGGGCAACCTTGGGGTGGCGGGTCAGGCCTGCTGCTGTTCTTCTTCGTGCTGCTGTTTGCGCAGCTTCGCCGCGGCAGTCACGCAGCGGGAGAAGGCAGTGCCCTTCTCGCCTTTGACGTGCTTGCGGCTTTCGTTCTTGCAGGCCTGACGGGGAGTCAGGCTTTCGTTGTTGGCGAGGCGCGCCATCGTGGTCACGCAGCGGCTGAACGCCGTGCCCTTTTCGCCCTCGACGTGCTTACGGCTTTCGCCCCTGCAGTAGACGCCGTAGGCCTTCGCCTTTTCCGGCAGGCTGGCCTTTGGGCCCGGCGTTTCGGGCTGTTCGGGAGCCGGTACTTCCGGCGTGTAGTGGGGGCCTTTGCCCTGGCTGCCCGGGTCTTCGGGCTGTCCCGCCAGCGCCGTCGCGGGCGTGAGTGCCAAGGCGAGGGCACCGATAAGCACGGCGAGCTTCGTGCGGAGCTTCATCGAGCCTCCTTCTTTTCTTGGTCCGTTTCCGTTGCGACTGGCTCCACCCTGAAACGGGCCAGCGCAGCCGGCGTCAGACCATTTCCCCTGCTTAAGGAATGTTTTCTGGTTTGCCGCCGGAGCCGTGCGAGGGGGGGGGCGGCGCCTTTTCAGTGGGTGGGGAGAACGTCGGCGCCGGTGAATCCGGCGCCGTTTCCGGAGGGTTTGCCGGCGCTTCCTCCGGCGGCGTGGGGGTAGTCGGGGTTGGAGCCGGCGGCGGCGAAGGCTTCGTCGGCGTCACCGCGTGTTCTGAGCCGCTGTCTTCGTTCGGTTCTCGCGACGGCGGCTTCTGGACGCCGGCGGTTTCCTGCCCCGGCGTGGCCGCTTCCGGAGTTTGCTTTTCGTGGCCCTGGCCGCTGGGATGTTCGGCCCCCGGGCCATACCCCGGAACCTCCCCTTTCACCGCGGCCTCTTCGCGCCCATGAGCGTGGCCGTTAGCAGTCCCTTCGCGAGCAGCTTCGTTGCCCGTTGCAGCCCCGGCGCCTGCCGCGCTCCGGGAGGTGGCGTTCCCTGACTTGGCGCGGTGGGCGGTCGTCGCGGCGGCGCCGTCGTGCCCCCCGGCGCCCTTCGTCTTCCCCGCCCCAGCCCCGGGAGTCGCGGGCGCCTGCTTTGCCTGCTTGGAGCTCTGGTCGCCCGGGAGGCCGAGGTGGATGACGCCGGTCTGGTCAGCCGCGGTGACGCCGATCGCCGCCACTACCGCCGCCGTCGCCACGCCTTTGGCCGCGGCGGAGGCGCCGATCGTCTTCGCCGCGCCGCCGCTCAGCGTCGCCGCCAGGCCGCCGCCGGTCGCACCCTGCGAACCGCCGCCGAGCAGGCCCTGCAGCATTCCCGCCGCCGCCACGGCGGGCAGGGGCGAGAGCGCCGCGAAGTCGTGCTGGCGGCCTTTGATTTCGTCGCGGAAGGCGCGGCAGCTGGCGCAGGAGCGCAGGTGCGCGCGCACGTCCCGGCGCCGGGTCACGCGGCCGTCGCCGTCGGAAAGCGCTTTGGTCACCGTGGCGCAGCTCATCTCACGGCCTTCCTCCATCTGCCGCAGGCTCTGCCGCGCCTCGTAGAGCGTCTGCCGGGCCACCGCCCCGGAGGTGTCCAGCGCCGTGCCGATCTCCTCGAAGTCGAGCCCGCTCAGCTCGCGCATCACCAAGACCTCGCGCTGGCGCTCCGGCAGCTCCTTCAGGTCGGCGACCAGCCGGCGCAGCCGCTCGCGCGTCGCCGCGTCCTCGGCGAGGCCGTAGCCCGGGGCGATCTGCTCGACGTCGAGCTCGCGCGTCTCCCGCCGCCGCCGCAGCAGGTCGATCGACTCGTTGTGGGCGATCCGGTAGAGCCATGGCTTCAGGTCGATCTTGCGCTCCTCGCCGGGGAGCGCCCGCAGCACCTTCATCATCGTGTTCTGCAGCGCGTCCTGGGCGTCCTCCGGATTGCCGACGATCGCCAGGCAGAAGCGATAGAGGCTCTGGTGATAGCGCCGGAAGATCGCCGCGAAGGCCTTTTCGTCGCCGCTGACCGCGCGCCGCGTCAGGCGCTCGTCGGAGAGCAGGCGGGCGAAGCCGGGATCGGCTGCTGCTTCGCTCATTCCAAGATCTTCCCATTCCAGAGCATCCGTTCATAGAGATCGCCATTTCCGACTTCTCTTAAACGGAGCGCCGCGGAAGCTGTCAGTGCATTTCGAAAAGGCCTGACGGATTTGGGTCACTCCCGTTTTGTTAAGGAAATCGATCCAATTGCGGCTGGTTCTCGCCGCAGAGGAACAGGAGGAAGTCAGATGGTCGGAGCGCTGATCGGTCTTCTCATCATCGTCGCGATCGTGCTGGTGCTGCTGAAGGTGGCCGTAGCCGGCGGAATCCTCGGCCTGATCGCCCTGATCCTCCTCATCCTCCTCCTGCTCGGCCGCATCTAGATCCCGTCCCCACCGAACTGCATCAAATTCTCTCTCCAGCAAGAGGAAAATTTGATGCAGTTCGCTTGAGGGTGGGTAGGGAAGAAGAACCCATGCCCGATCTCGTCCTCGGTCCGCTGCTGCGCCACGTCTCCGAAACGGAGGCGACGGTCTGGGTGGAGACCGACGAGGCCTGCGAGGTCGAGGTCCTCGGTCATCGCGAGCGGACCTTCCGGGTCGAGGGGCACCACTACGCGATCGTCTGCATCGGCGGCCTCGAGCCGGCCTCGCGCTACGAGTACGAGGTGAAGCTCGACGGCGAGGTGCGCTGGCCGGACCCGAAGCTGGAGCTGCCGCCGAGCGCGATCCGCACCGTCGACGCCGACAAGGAGCTCGACGTCGTCTTCGGCTCCTGCCGGGTCGCGGTCCCGCACGAGGCCCCCTTCACCGAACCGAAAGACGAGACCGAAGAGGGCCACGAGGTCGACGCGCTCTGGGTGCTGGCGAAGCAGATGGCCGAAGGCGACCGCGACGAGTGGCCCGAGCAGCTCTTCCTGCTCGGCGACCAGGTCTACGTCGACGAGGGCTCGCCGAAGACGCGCAAAAAGATCAAAGAACGGCGCGGCACCGACACGCCGCCCGGCGACGAGGTCACCGACTTCGAGGAGTACACTTGGCTCTACGAGGAGAGCTGGCAGGAGCCGCTGATCCGCTGGCTCTTCGCCAACGTCTCGGTCTCGATGCTCTGGGACGACCACGACATGAGCGACGACTGGAACATCTCCCGCAGCTGGCTGCTGGAGATGCAGGCGAAGTCGTGGTGGCACCGGCGCGCGGTCGGCTGCGTCGCCAGCTACTGGATCTACCAGCACCTCGGCAACCTCTCGCCGCGCGAGCTCGCCGAAGACGACCTCTACCAGCGGGTGCGCGGCAACCAGAAGGGCGAGGAGGAGCTCTTCCCCTGGGCGCACCGGATCCAGTCGGCCGGCGCCGGCGTGCGCTGGAGCTTCTGCCGCGACTTCGGCCGCACCCGGGCGATCTTCATCGACTCGCGGGCGGGGCGGGTGCTGGAGGAGGACCGCCGGGCGATGGTCGACGACGAAGAGTGGGAGTGGATCGTCGACCACGCGAGCGGCGACTTCGACCACCTGCTGATCGCCACCACCGTGCCCTGGATCCTCTCCCCCGCCTTCGACCGCCTCGAGGCCTGGAACGAGCGGGTCTGCGACGGCGCCTGGGGCAAGCCGCTCGCCTGGGCGAGCGAGAAGCTGCGGCGCGGAGTCGACTTCGACCACTGGGCCGCCTTCGGCGAGTCCTTCGCGAAGCTGCGCGACCTCCTGCACGAAGTGGCGACCGGCAAGCGCGGCAAGGCCCCGGCCTCGATCGTCGTCCTCTCCGGCGACGTCCACCACGCCTACCTCAGCGAGGTCGGCTACCCGCACTCGGCCGACGGCGAGTCAGCGGAGCGCGCCCCCGTCTACCAGGCGGTCTGCTCCCCCTACCGCAACCCGCTCGACGAAAACGAGCGCCGGGTCGTCCGCGCCGCCTTCGGCAGGCCCTTCACCGCCGTCGCCTCCCTCCTCGCCCGTGCCGCCGGCGCGCCCGACCCGGGAATCCGCTGGCGCACCGTCGAGGGCCCCTGCTTCGACAACCAGGTGGCAAGCCTCCACTTCGACGGCCGCCGCGCCTGGGCCCGCCTCGACAAGACCGTCCCCGGCGAAGGGGGCAAGGACGCCCTGGAGGAAAGCTTCTCCCGTCGCCTCGCCTGAGCGGTGTTCCTTTTCCCCGCTATAGGGGGGATAAGGCACACCGCAAGTGGAGGAATCGCATAGGGAGAGGAAAAGTGGGTAGATGCACCTTCGTCTCATGGAGGCGACGGGTTGAGCACCGAGAGAGTCAGGTGGTTGCTGGGAGGAGTGGCGGCAACGCTGCTGGTCGTCCTCACCCTGGCGCCGCGGGCGCACGCGAGCTTCGGGGCGCTTTACGGCGGCGACGTCAGCTGCGCCGCACAGCCCGCCAACGGCAATGTCCGCCTCTGCGAAGGCAAAACGACGACCTGGGACGGGGCGACGAAGATCGACGTCAACGTGGTGCTGCCGCCGCAGCCGAGCTCGGGCGAAGACGGGCCCTATCCGCTGATCGGGCTCTTCCACGGCTGGGGCGGGCACAAGATCGGGCTCGAAGACGCGCGGGTGCAGCAGTGGGCCGAACGGGGCTACGCGGTCTTCAGCATGAGCGACCGCGGCTGGGGGAACTCCTGCGGCAGTACCGACCCCGACCGCCTCACCCCCGCCTGCGCCAAGGGCTACAACCACCTGATGGACGACCGCTACGAAGTCCGCGACGCCCAGTACCTGATCTCGGTCCTCGCCGACGAAGGCGTCGCCGAGCCGAAGAAGATCGGCGCCACCGGCGTCTCCTACGGCGGCGGCATGTCGATGGCGCTCGCGGCCCTGCGCAACCGCACGATGCTCCCGAACGGCGAACTGGTCCCCTGGAGGAGCCCGGGCGGCAAGGAAATGGAACTGGCGGTGGCGGTGCCGCAGTGGCCCTGGACCGACCTCGCCTACTCGCTGATGCCGAACGGCAGCACCCTCGACACCAACACCGACTCGCCTTACCTCGGCCCCAACGGCAGCGCCAAGATCGGCGTCGAGAAGGCCTCCTTCGTCAGCGGCCTCTACGGCCTCGGCCTCGCCGACAGCAACTACTCGGCGACCGACCCGGAAGCGGACCTGACCGGCTGGTACTCGCTGATCAACGCTGGCGAGCCCTACGACTCCAACCCGCTGGCGACCGAAATCGTCCACCAGATCACCACCTACCACTCCTCCTATTACATCGACCACTCCACCCCGCCGGCGCCGCTCCTGATCCAGAACGGCTGGAACGACGACCTCTTCCCGGTCGACGAGGCGGTCCGCTTCTACAACCGCACCCGCGCCCAGTACCCCGGCAACCCGGTCTCGCTCTTCCTGATGGACGACGGCCACGCCCGCAGCCAGAACAAGCCCGCCGACGAGGCGCTCTTCCTGCAGCGGGAGAACGCCTGGTTCGACCACTACCTGAAGGGCTTCGAAGTCGCGCTGGGCTCGCGGGCCGAAGCGCTGACGACCGTCTGCGGCGGCCCCTCGGAAGGCCCGTTCAAGGCCAGCAGCTGGAAGAAGCTCGCCAGCGGCGAAGTCAGCTTCGGCGGCCTCTCCCCGCAGACGATCCTCCCCGCCGCCGGCGACCCGGCGATCGGCCAGGCCTTCGACCCGATCGCCGGCAGCGGCGCCTGCGCCACTGCCCCCGGAGCCGACCAGCCCGGCACCGCCAACTATCGCCTGCCGGTGCCGGCCCCCGGCTTCACCCTGCTCGGCTCGCCGACCATCACCGCCGACCTCGCCACCGCCGGCGAAGACTCCGAGCTGGCGGCGCGCCTGCTCGACGTCCTCCCCAACGGCGAAGAGCGCCTCGTCGCCCGCGGCCTGCTGCGTCCCGGCAGCGGCGGCCACGTCGTCTTCCAGCTGCACCCGCAGGGCTACCGCTTCGCCGGCGGCGACACCGTCAAGCTCGAGCTGCTGCCCTCCGACCCGCCCTACTCGCGCCCCTCGAACCTGCAGGGGCCGATCACGGTCTCGAACCTGCAGCTGCGGCTGCCGGTTCGCTAGCCGCCCGCCCGACCCCGAGCCGGGCTTCGCGCCGCCACTCCCACCAAGCCCAGCCCGCCATCGCCGCGCCGGCGTAGAGCCAGCCGAGGACGACGTCGAAGAAGTAGTGCTCGCCGGTCGCCATCAGCGTCAGCCCCATCGCCAGCGGATAGAGCAGCAACAGCGGTCGCAGCCTCGGCCGCACCCGGCCCCAGAGGAAGAGCGCGAACAGCATCGTGAAGGCCGAGTGCAGCGAGGGGACCGCGGCGACCATGTTGCTCGCCGCCTGACCCTTGGAGAAGAGCTCGGCGGTGCCGATCCCGAGCACTTCCCAGCCGCGGCCGGTGGAGCGGTGGACTTCGCCGATCAGGCCCATTTCCCCCGCCATCCAGGGCGGCGCCGCCGGGAAGAGCATGTAGGTGGTCAGGCCGGCGAGCGCGAGCGTGACCAGCCGCCGGGTGAAGCGCTGGAAGCCGAGCCGGTCGCGGGCCCAGAGCCAGCCGGCGAGGACGATGGGGACGATGAAGTAGGAGGTGTAGACGAGGGTGAAGGCGACGTCCCACCAGTGCGCGGCCCCCGGCACGTAGAGCTGCTGCTGCAGCCAGACGGTCGGCACTTCGCCGAAGACGAAGCTGTCGAAGTCGATCATCGGGTGGTAGTGGACGCCGATCCCCAGCGAGTCAGCCGCCCCCCGCGTCAGGTCATACGCCCAGAGCACCGCGACGATCGGCAGCCAGTCGAGCACCAGCTGGAGGATTTCCCGCGGCGGCCGCCCGATCGAGACGCAGGCAAGCGCGCCGCAGGTCCAGAGGATCACCAGCTCCCGCTGGACCGGGATGCCGTAGTGGGCGCTCCAGAGGACCAGCGCCAGGAAGTAGAGCGCCAGCGCGTAGGGCCGCGCCACGGCCCAGGAGGCGAAGCGGAACTCGGCGGCGCGCTCGCTTCTTACTTCGGCGAATTCACCGGTGGCCACGCCGCCAATCTATGCGAAGTTCACGACTCTTTAACTACAGCGTCAGGCAGCGCGGGCGGTGCGCACACGCGCTTCGGCCTCCGGGTCGCTCGCCGCGTAAGCGCCGACCCCGAGCACGCCGAGGATCAGGTGCAGGACGCTGTCCTCGGCGTTGACCGGCAGGAAGCCGAGGATCGACTCGTGGCTGCCGATGATGAAACCCCAGATCGCGACGACGAGGTAGACGACGCCGAAGACCAGCGCGTAGGTGCGCGAGGCGCGGGGACCGGAGGCGAAAGCGACCAAGCCGAGGACGCCGCTGAGGATGTGGACGAGGTTGTGCCAGGCGTTGACTTCGAGGAGGCCGAGCACCGAGTCGGTGTTGCCGGGGCTGCCGAAGGAGGCGCTGTAGAAGAAGCCGATGATCCCGGCGACCAGGAGCACCGCTCCGATCAGTCCGGCGTAGAGACTGGCGGGCGAGTAGTCGGAGTAGGCGTCGTCGCGCATGCTCAGTTAATACCCAGTGTCGAGTTAGCTACCCCTGAGGTAACCAACTCGACACGCCGCGGCTACTTCAGCCGGAAGCTGGTCAGGTCCTGGCCGAAGATCGGGCTGACGATCAATTCTCCGAGGTCGACCCGGTCGGAGACGAAGGTGCCGAGGGTGAAGGTTCCGAACGGCGCCCACGGCGCCTGCTTCATCACTTCGCGGTCGAGCGCTGCGTATTCGCGTTCCTGGCGCGGCCCCAGTTGCTGGCGTGCGAGCTCTGCGATTTGCCGGTTCACCTTCGGGTCGTCGAAGCGGGCCCAGTTCGTGTTGCCGCTCTGGAGGATGTTTTCGCCCGAGAGCTGCGGCGCGAAGTAGTCGTTGGGGTGCGGGTAGTCGAGCAGCCAGTTGCCCCAGCCGGCGTCGAGGTTGGGCGTTGCCGAGTTGCCGATCAGGGTGAAGTAGTCCGAGCCGCTGATCGCTTTCAGCTTCACGTCGAAGCCGAGCTGCTCCAGCACCTGCTGGAAGTATTCGCCGGCTTCGTCGTTGGGCGGGATGTTGTTGGTCCAGACCGTGACCTGGCGGTCGCTCGGATGCGCCCGGGCGATCAGTTCCTTCGCCTTCGCCATGTCGTGCGGATAGAGCTCGAACCTGCGGTAGCCCGGCATCTGCGGCGGCAGCACCTGCTGCGTCGGCTTCACGGTGCCGGCGTAGATCCGTTCCAGCGCCGCCGGATCGACCGCGTAGTTGACCGCCCGGCGCACCCGCACGTCGTCGAAGGGCGGCTGTTGCGTGTTGAGCCAGAAGTAGTAGACGCTGATCGTCGGGTCCTCGCGGAACTGCGTGCCTTCGAAGCGGCGCTTGACGTCGGCGTAGCGATCGGCCGGCGGCGGGTTTTTCATCCAGTCGACCTTGCCCTGTTCGACTTCGTTCACCGCCGTCGACATGTTCGGCTGAACCTTGAAGACGATCTTGTCGACGTGCCCGCCGGGCAGCTGCGGCATCGCCGCGCCGTTGGCCTTCGCCCAGGCCGGGTTGCGCTCGTATTCCCAGCTGCGGCCGGGGCGGACGTCGGTGATCACGTAGGGGCCGGTCGCCGGCGGCGGGTGCGCGGTCATGTCTTCGCTCGGCGTGTCGGGCGGCAGCAGCGCCACGTAGTTGAGGCCGAGGAGGTAGCTGAAGATCCCGCTCGGTTCGGTCAGGTGGATGACGATCTTGCCGCTGCGGTCGTCGGTTTCGATCCCGGAGATGCCGCCCTTCTTCGTCTTTGCGAAGCCTTCGGCGCCGACGATGCTGGTGAAGAAGGTGGAGCCGACCGAGTTGATGCGGAAGAGGCGTTCGACCGCGAAGCGGAAGTCGGAGGCCCGCACCGGCCTGCCGTCGGAGTACTCGAGGCCGGGCCGCAGGTAGAGCGTGTAGCGGCGCCCGCCCTGGTCGATCCGCGGCAGGCTCCTGGCGAGGCCGGGGATCAGCTTGGTGCCGGCGGCGCCTTCGGCGTGGGCGTAGGTGAGCAGCGGGATGTAGACGTTGTCGAGCGCCGTCGCTCCTTCCAGGGTGAAGGAGAGGCCGGGGTCGAGGGATTCGGGGAAGCTCGCGTAGGTGCCCGTCAGCGTCCCGCCCTCGGCGGCGCCTTCAGAGCCCGAGCTGCCACCCGCGCCGCAGCCGGCGAGCACCAGGCACGCCAGCAGCAAGATCCCTGAAATTCCCAAGCGGCCGGTCGATGCCCGCAGCTTCCTCAAAGCGCTCCCCTCGATTACGAACGCGGGCGCAAATGTACCGCTATGTCTGCAACGACTGTCGGCTCAGGCTTCGACTGGTCCGTGATCGGACTGGTAATGGCGCAAGGTCTCAGCCGTGTTCTCCCCGGGCATCAGCAATCGCCAGCGCAGCGTCTCGGCGAAGTCGTCGATCGCCATCCGCAGGATCTCCGCCCGCACCCGCAGCGAATGCGGCCTGCCCTCTTCGCCCGCCTCGTCGGCCAGCGAGCCGAGGAAGGGCAGCAGCCCCGCCAGCGCCCGCTCCTCGTCCTCGGTGCGGAAGTAGTGGACGATCGGGAAGTGGATCAGGTCCCGGCGGGAGCGGATCAGCTGCTCGGAGAAGCTCGCCAGCATCGTCTCCAGCAGCTGCGGGTGGGCGTCGGCGAGCTTCTCCCCCAGCTTCTCCTCCGCCTCTTTGGCGAGAGCGACCTCGTGGGCGAGCGAGTCGCGGCGGGAGATCGAGTTGTAGATCTGGATCAACCAGGAGATGCTGGCGGTGAGGAGGCCGAGGCCGAACATCGTCTCGATCGGGCCGAGCAGGCGCATCACTGCCGAAGCCGGTGAGATGTCTCCGTAACCGAGGCTGGTGAGGTTGACGAGGGAGACGTAAAGGGCGTCGAGGAAGCCGGAGTGCTGGGCGGGATCGAGGCCCACGTCGAAGTGGAAGCCCTGCGGCATCTGCGGCAGGAAGACGAGCGCCCAGCCGACCACCAGCAGCCCCGCCCAGGTGCCGACGACGACGATGTAGCTGACCGGGCCGGCGAGCAGCCCCAGCGTGCCGCTGGGGCGCGGGGCGCGCCGGGCGACCGCGGCGATTCCCCGCACTACTCGCCGCGCGATCATTCCCCGCCCCAACGGGTGGAAGAGGACGTCGAAGATGTCGCGCAGCGCCAGCGCGATCAGCAGAACCCCGAGAACGGTCCAGACGATGTCCACGGCGGAGACGCTACAGCGGCGCCTGGCTATTCAGCGCCAGGTGCAACCGTCTTCAGCCCGGCGAGCTGCGCCACAGAGGCCTGCCGCTTGTCATAAGTGACGAAAGCGTCGATCGGGTAGAGGTAGAGAGCGGTCACGACGTGGATCGCATCGAGGCTGCGCAAAGTCGGCTCGGCGAGCAGTCCCGCCCCGATCAGCAGGGCGTCGTCGACCGGTCGCAAGGCGAGCCTGTCGAGCGTCTCGGCAGCGCGCCGCAAGGACGCTTCCAGGGACGATCCGGGATTTTCGGCTGCCGCACGGTGGAGGGCTCGCGGCACCTCGGTCAGCACGAGCTCGCTGCTGACCAGCTCTGCACCCTGCAGATAGGCCCGCAGTGCAGTAGCACCCTTCTCTTCGCGGATCTCCTTGACCAGCGCCGAGGCATCGAGGTAGACGAACGACATCGGCTCAGCGGTAGCCGCGGACGTATTCGAGCGCCCGGAGGAGAGCGTTGGGGTCGTCCAAATCCATCTTCAACGGCGGGGGCAACGGGCCCTTCCGTTTCGGCGGCTTCACTTTCCCTTCAGCGATCAGCTGATCCAGGCGGCTCCCGGTCGTGGGCGGCGGTCCCAATTCAGCGACGGGACGGTTGCGGTCGGTGACCACCAGCCGCTCCCCTTCCGCCACCTTGCGCAGGTACTTGCTGAGGTTCTGCCGCAGCTCTGCGATGCCCACCGTGTCGCTCATGTACATGAAGGTAGCATCTCCGGGAGCGGACACTTCGCGCGGGGGCACGAGCTGCAGTGCGGTCGTCATGCTTCCAATAAGGGTTAGGGCCGAAGATCTCTCCCCCCTGCGCGTCGCATTAATTCCGCTAATTCCTCACCTATGTGTGGCCACGAGTAGTGGGCGAGGGCGCGCTTCCGCGCCCGCTCGCCGCGCTGGCGGCGCTCGTGGGCGTCGTTGACCGCGGCGGCGATCGCGCTGGCGAGGCTCTCTACGTCGTCGGGCTCGACCAGCCAGCCGGTGGCCGGGTCTTCGACGATCGTCGCCGGGCCGCCGCGGTCGACCGCGATCACCGGCAGGCCGCAGGCCATCGCCTCGACCAAGACCGAGCCGAACTGCTCGCGGACCGAGGCGTGGACGAGGAGGTCGCCGGCGCGGAGGAAGGCGGGCAGCTCGCTGTGCCCGTGCCAGCCGGCGAGGAAGACGTCGCGGGCGCCGGTTCGCTCGATCGCCTCATATGGGTGCTCCCCCTCCCACTCCCCCGGATGGCCGCCGATCAGGACCAGCGCCGCCCGCTCGTCGACCTGCCCCTGGGCACGGGCGAAGGCCTCGATCAGCAGCGGCAGCCGCTTGACCTCGGTGAAGCGGCCGACCGCCAGCAGGACCACTCCCTCCAGGGCCTCGAGGTCGCGTTCCTCGTAAGAGACGCTGCCGGGCGGTCCGCCGGGCTTCCACCCGCGGGGCCGCTCGACCAGGTGCCGGCGCCAGTGCGCGCGCCGGTCCACCGCCCCCGGAGATAAGGCCTCGTCAAAGCCGTTGGGGATGCAGGCAAAGCGGCCCTCGTCGAGGCGCAGGAGCGTTGCCGCGCGCTTCAGGCCCTGCGGGTCGTTGACGACAATCCGCGCGCAGGCCGCCGCCCAGTTGCGCAGCCGCCCCGCCCACTCCTCGGCGTGCGCCCACTCCGGCGGCGCTCCCCCCTCGATCTGCTCGAGCATCAGCAGCTCGGTCCCG
This sequence comes from Solirubrobacterales bacterium, assembly GCA_051954115.1. GTDB lineage: Bacteria > Actinomycetota > Thermoleophilia > Solirubrobacterales > 70-9 > VAYN01. The sequence goes on from JBQCIB010000015.1 coordinate 50,707, forward strand.
TGGACGTGGCCGACGACCGGCACCCCCGGCAGGGCGCGCGCGGCAGCCTCGTTCAGCGGCGTCAGGTGATGGAGGTAAAGAGCATCGACGCCGGGGGCCGCGGCCTCGCCCAGGGCGGCTGCCCAGGCCTCCACCTGCAGCTCGAACTCCTCGTCGTCGAGCCGCGCGAGCGCCGGGTCGACGGCACCCGGCCGGTCCTCGTAGGAGCCGTGGATCGGCGCCGTCCAGGGGCCACCGGCGTAGCGCAGCGGGTTGGGCGAGCGGATCGCCGGGGTGAAGTCGACGGCGCGAACGTCGAGGCCGCCGTAGAAAGCGGAGGCCAGCGCCGCCTCGCCGAGGTCGGAGCGCGACCCGGCCACCAGCGTCACCTCGATGCCGTTGCGGCCCAGCTCGCGGGCGATCGAGCGGCAGACGTGCGCCGAGCCGCCGCGGGGATAGAAGTAGATCCCCATCAGCAGCCTGAACGCCTCCACGGTCACCCCGCTGAGGCTAGCGCCGCGCCGGCTGCCGATTCAGCGACTTTCGCGCGGAGCGAAATGGAGGGCGGTTGCGACCGCGCGGCCGTCGATCAGCTCGATCCCGTGCTCCTCGCGCGGGGTGTTGACGAGAGCGCCGTCGACGACCAGGGAGGCGGAGCCGCCGCCATCGAGGTTGATCGCGCTCTCGGCGCCGAGCTCGAGCATCGCCGCCGCCAGCTCCCCCATCGTCAGGCCGGCCTCGTCGTCGGCGCGGCCGTCGCAGGCGACCGCAATCAGCTCCCGCCGCGAGAGCCCGAGAGCGGCGCGCGGATAGCGCCCGTCGGTGATGTCGGAGTCGAACTGGCGGGCGCCGGCGGAGAAGCCCTCGCCGTCTTCACCCGGCTGGATCAGCGAGCGGCCGGCGGCGGCAAGCATCGGGCCGGCGTGGAGCAGGTCGCCGCGGGGGGCTCGACCCAGCTCGCGGCGAGCCGCCAGCTTCACCTCGCCGTCGGCGACGTGGACGCAGGCGCGCGCCTCGTGCCAGGGCGCGTCGAAAGGCTCGGTCGGAAGCGCCCGGCCGTCGATCCACAAGTCGCCCAGCGCCGGGCCACCCGGTCGTAGGTAGAAGCCGCCGACGATCGCGTGCGCGGCGCCGCTGCGCTCGCACCAGGCCCGCACCGTCGAAGGGGGATCGAGGACGACCACCCGCGGGCAGAAGTGCTCGCGGCTGAAGCGGGCGACGTGGAGGGTCGTCTCGGCGCCGTCGAGGAGGCGCAGGCGCCGACGCTCGAGCAACGGGCGCGGCGCTGCAGCCGTGGCGGGAGCCGGGGATGGGGATGCCGTTCGCACTCCGAAAGACCTAACCCTGAACTCCCGGAATGGAACAGCACCCCCAGGACGGATGGGCGCTTTTGTCAACCACTGGTTTGCAAAAGCGCCCGCCGCGCTAACCGCTGACGATGAACAGCGGCTTCGGGGCGGTCACTTCGTATTCACCCGACCAAGAAGCGGTCGAGGAGCAGAGGAAGCCCCCGCCGATCTTGCCGAGGCTGATGTTGCTCGCTTTGGCCTTGGCCGGGTTGCCTCCACTGACCGAGAGCGAGGCTTTGCTCGCTTCGTATTCGCAGGTGGTGCCGCCGCAGGTGAACTTGGCAGCGGGGTGCTGCACGGTCATCGTCCCGTTGCCGCCGCTGCCAGTCACTTCCGCCGGCCACGGGGTCTTCAGCGCCGAGGCGGTGCAGGAGCCGAGGCTCGAGGTGCAGTTTTTCCAGGTCGCCGAGCTGATTTCGCCGGTGACGGCACCGGAGCCGCCTTCGCTGGTCGTTTTGCCGCTCATCGTCGATTCCGTGCAGGTGACGGTGGTGAACCCGGAGGACATCGTCGAGACCGTCCCGGGCACCAGCTGCGTTTTGATCGCCGTGCCTTTGCCGTAGGTGTTGCCGGCCGGGCACGGCGAGGTGTTCACCGAGCACAGCTTCGTCGCCGAAGCCGACCCCGCTCCGAAGGCCATCAGGGCCGTGGCAAGCGCCAGGCAGAGGCCGAACGTCTTCAGGTACTTCATCTTTTCTCTCCCTTTGTCGACCCTGCCTGACCGACGGCTCCCAGCCGTCGGCTGCGCCAAGTGGTAACAGGAACGAAAGTGTTTATCAAATTTTCTTGACTAAATTTGGACCCGGGTCCGCTTCGAAGCCGAGCGCGCCGGGTACCGGGTCGGGGTGCCTCCCCAGCGCACCCTCGGTCCCGACCTCGACGTCTCCGCGATAGGCCTCGGCTGCATGGGCATGTCCGAGTTCTACGGCTCGGCCGACGAGGGGGAAGCGAAGGCGGTGATCGGCCGCGCGTTGGAGCTTGGCGTCACCTTCTTCGACACCGCCGACATGTACGGGCCCTTCACCAACGAGCGCCTGGTCGGTTCCGCGCTCGCCCCTCACCGCGACGAGGTGGTCATCGCCACCAAGTTCGGAAACGTGCGCGGGTCCAACGGCGAGCGGCTCGGCGTGCGCGGCGACTCCGACTACGTCCGCGAGGCCTGCGACGCCTCGCTGCAACGGCTCGGCATCGACCACATCGATCTCTACTACCAGCACCGGGTCGACCCCGAGGTGCCAATTGAGGAGACCGTTGGGACCATGGGCGAGCTGGTCGAGCAGGGCAAGGTGAGGCACCTCGGCCTCTCCGAGGCGGCCGCGGAGACGATCCGGCGCGCCCACGCAACGCACCCGATCACTGCCCTGCAGACCGAGTACTCCCTCTGGAGCCGCGAACCGGAGGAGGAGATCCTGCCGACGGTCCGCGAGCTCGGCATCGGCTTCGTCCCCTACAGCCCGCTCGGACGCGGCTTTCTCACCGGCCAGATCCGCAGCCCGGAGGACCTGCCGCCCGACGACTTCCGCCGCAACAACCCCCGCTTCCAGGGCGAGAACTTCGAGCGCAACCTGGAGCTGGTCGAGCGGGTGGAGGAGATCGCCGCGGAGAAGGACGCGACTCCGGGGCAGCTGGCCCTCGCCTGGGTACTCGCCCAGGGCGACGACCTCGCCCCGATCCCCGGTACCAAGCGCATCCACTATCTCGAAGAGAATGTCGCGGCGGCGGAAATCGAGCTGAGCGAGGAAGACCTGCGCCGAATCGACGAAGCGGCCCCGCGCGGCAGCGCCGCCGGCGACCGCTACGCCGACATGGCTCCGCTCAACCGCTGACGATGAACAGCGATCACTTCGTATTCCCCACCGGCCACGACAATTAGTCGGGGAACTCTGCTCTTGGCACGTTTTCTGCGATCACCGTCGCCAGGGGATCAGCCTCGTCAAGCCCATGAACCACTAACCAGCGCTCGCCGAGCCAATGCTCGAGAGTAGGAAGCACCCGCATCCAGTCGCTGTAGCTCCAGTGTGGAGGGTGGTAGAGGTGCACCTCGTCGCATCCCTCCAAGCGAACCAGTTTCTCCTCGGTGACGGGACGCAGTTCGAATCGCTCCGTCTCGAACAGCGACAAGCTGCAAGGAACATCTCTACCCCGAGTGGCCACCTCGTCGACGAGCGTCCACTCGTTATGGCTGCCGACCCTCTGGTATCGCAGCGTAAAAGTGCCCCTTCCCTGGTCGTCGAGGTCCCTCACCGCACGGAAACCACCCCGCCCCCCACGCTTCAGGTCTTCGATCCCAAAGGCTCGTCCCTGGTCGCGCAGCGCCACAGCTCCCCGCGTCGACTCGATCTCGGCCTCCGCGACCTCACCGTGTTCAAAGGCGTTGAGCGTAAGCTCGGTGAGGACCATACGACCGAGGTGGTACTGCCGGCCCCAGCACCGGTTCGCCCCCACGTCCTCGAGAAAGCCCTTGATGGCTTTGTTCACGCGGCTGCAGTCCGGGATCGACAGGCGGTAGGAAACGAGCTGGCGAGTCGGATTCGGCGTATTGGGGTCCGCGCGACCCTGATCCTCCCGCGCGAGCGACTCCGCGGTCTCGCGCCAGGCGGCCAGGAGCGCTGGCGTGTAGCGACCTTCGTCGTCGATCTCTTCCGCACAGGTGGCGCAAAGCCAGATGCCGTTCTCGCGCGACCTTCGCTCCCGTTGCCTCTGCTCCGGGTCGTAGCGGGTGCCGCCTGCCGCTGCCGCGGCGATGTGGGCGGCAACGCCCACGTTGGACGCCCCGGAGACCCTGGTCTCGGAGGGGCCACTGGTATGCGCCCTACAGTCCGGCTTCGAGCATCGGTAGCCGGTCCGAGCCGCCAGTTCTCGTTTGACCTTCTCACTGAACTCGTCGCGGGGTGCCACCGCGCGGAGACGGTACTAGTAGCTCGGTCGCGAGCTCGAGCAACCGGGCACGCTGCTCGGCGGTAAGAGAATCCAGCTCTTCTCGGAGCAGCAAGGCCAGCTTGGTCTCGACCCGGGTCTTTTCCCGCAACGAAACCAAGTCCTCGACCGGGATGCCGAGGTGAGGGGCCAGCTTTCCAAGGGTCGCGTCGCCGGGCCACTTGGCATCCCTCTCGACGTACTGCAGGTGCGAGAGGGATAGCGCGGAGCGGCGCGACAACTCCCGCAGCCCGATCCCCCGCTCTTCCCGCAGCTCCCTCAGCCGCTCTCCCAAGGTCAACGCCATGAGACCCCCGCTTCGGGCAACTCCGTCAAGCCCAGGCGGTCCAGCACCAACTCCAGCCGACTGAAGTGCTCCGGACGGCTCCGTGAGTGATAGCGCCTCACGAACTCCCTCACGTTCTGGCACCGATCCCACCCTTCCCGCCTTGCGTCGCGGATGGCATCAGCTACCTGCTCCTCCACCACATCGTCCAGTTCGGGGCGATGTGTGTGCAGAAGTGCTTCCAGTAGCTGCTGCGCGGGCGAGAGGTTGGTTCCACCTTCCGCGGCGGCCTCCAGGAAACATTCGGCGGTTGCAGCTTCGTCCACAAGCAGCGCTGACAGGGCAACCATCCGGTGAGCCGAGGCGACGACGGCGCTCCCTTCGAGGTGAACGCTCAGCTCCCGCAACCGCAGGACGGCCCTGAATGCTCGTGGCACGTCGCCGAGGCGCAAGAGGACGGAGACGAGGTCGCAGTAGACGACGACGAGGCGCTCGGCCGACAGAAGCGCCCCACTCCGTGCCAGTTCTTCCGTGGCTTCCTGGCAGACGACGAGGAACTCCGTCGCCCCGTCGACGAAGGAGCGGCGTCTCCGTGCGGTGGGAAGGGCCGACAGGATCCTGAGACGCTCGGCGTCGGCGGAGCCGATCCGCGGATGCGTTAAACCCGCCACGCGCAGTAACGCACCCTCCGCCTCCGTCACCAGCTCGGCGGGAGAGGAGGCATCCTCGAGTGGGTGAAGGAAATCGAGCCGGATGAGTGGAGCGGTGATCACCGCTAGCTCAGGAAGGTGCGGGTACAGCGTCTTTCGCCGCCGCGTCCCCCAGGAGTCCATCGGGGGCCCCTACTGCAGCCAGCGGCAAACAGGCCAGCTCACTTATGTCGGCGGGCACGTGCCATTGCTCCGGATGAGCGCGGATCAGGCTTCCTAGTTGTTCTGCGGTCTCCGAAATCTCCGCCACCGCCCGCGTCGGCTCGACGGCCGTGAAGGGCTCGCCGAACCAGACGGTCAAAGCTCCGCCCGGGTTGCGCCAGGTAGCCGCGGGCAGCATCGGCGCCTGAGTGTGCGCGGCGAGCAACCCCACCGACAGCGGCGCGACCGCGGGCCGACCGAGGATCCGCGAAGGAGAGGTCGGACCCGACGGGCGGCGGTCCAGCATCACCAGCACCGCTCGCCCCTCTTTGAGGTCTAAAGCGAGCCTGTCCAGGCTGGTGTCGCCGGCCTCGCGGAGCAGAACCCCACACCGATGGCGGAGGAGGCAGAAAAGGGCCTCGCGCCAACGCGGCCGCAACCTCCGGGCGACGACAACCGGCGTGATTCCCTCCCGCTCCGCCAGCCAGCCACCCGCGGCGTCGAAGTCGCCCAAATGCACCGAAAGGAGGATCACTCCCCGGCCCTCAGCGGCTGCCGCGCGCAAACGCTCCTCCCCTACCGAAGCAACTCGGTCGTACGTTCGCTTCCTACTTCGGCGAAACGCCAGGCGCATGAATCGCCAGTAGTAGGACCAGACGAAGGCCGCATTGGCCCTCATCAACGCGGCCTCTTCCCCCCGTCCGGCGAGCTCCATCTTTGCGGCGAGGAAACCGGTGGCCGCAAACTTGCGGTTCGGCATCGAGGTGGCGAGGCGACCGAGAAGCTGCTCACGCAGCGGCATCCAACGCCACCTTCGCCAGGCCGGGAAGCACAAGGCCACGCCTGCGACGCGCCAGCGCTCGCCGATAGACGTCGAGAACGTCCTCAACCACCGCTTCGGAGTCGTAGGCAACCAACAGGCGTCGCTGGCCGGCTCCTAGCTTTCGACGCGCGCAATCGTCTTCCAAGAGCAGCTGCAGTTTTGAGGCAAAGCCAGATGCGTCCTTGGGGTCCACGAGGGCGCCACTGTCACCCAGGAGCTCTTGGTACCCAGGGTTGTCGCCGGCCAGCACGACGTCCGCCCCGGCCGCGATCGCCTCGAGGACGACCACACCGAAGCTCTCGCCGTAGAGCGAGGGAAAGCAAGCGACACGAGCCTGCGAGAGGACAGCGAACTTCCGCCCGTCGTCAACCCCGCCGAGAAAGGAGACGCGCTCGGAAAGACCGAGAGAATGGGCGTGTCGCTGCAGCTTTCGTCGCAGCGGACCATCGCCGACGATCAAGGCCTTCGCCGGCCGCCCGCGCGGCCCTCCGAGCAAGGCCATCGCATCGATCAGCTGCTTCGCCCCCTTCCGCGGCACCAGGCGGCCGACGAAGACGACGTCGGCGATGGAGCCACTTCGGCGGGGAAGCTGGCGCGGGACTGACGCGAGGTCGAGCATGTTGGGGACGACTCGAGAAGCCTCCAGCCGCGACCACCTGGAGGCGAATTCAGCCGCCACGGTACTGACGCTGACGATCTCATCGAAGCGCGGAGCCGATCGCAACTTCAGCAGCCGCAGCAGCCACGCACCAACGCTGGGGAGCGTCCGCTCGGAAGCTACGTGGTAGGTGCCAACGACGGCGCATCGGGGGTCAGCGCGGGCGAGTAAGCGTCCGGCCAGCAACGGGGAGTAAGGAACCTGCACGTGGAGGACGTCGTACCGGCCGGCCCTGAGCACCCGGTCGAGCTCTTGCCCCCGGCTCCAAATCGGCATCGAAAGGGCGTTGCCGTTGAAGCGGACTCGCACGTTGCGAGCCAGGGAGCGAACCGGAGCGCCCTCGATCTCGTCGGTCGTGGAACTGCCAACGAGGTACTCGACCTGATGCCCTCGCCGTGCCAACGCACCACCGAGAGTGGACACGTACAAGGGAATGCCGCCGTAGCGATCGACCGTATCGTCGTAAACGATCCCGACCCTGAGTTCTTCGCTCATGCAGTTTCCGCAGCGCCAAGGGTGGACGGGTCGCGGCTTGGCAGCCAAGCGGATTTGCAAGCGCAGTACTTGGTGAGCCGCTGACATCCCCGGGCGCAGGGCTTGACCGGGCGCCGCCCTCGCAAGAGCTTTGAGATTTCCATCACATCCACAGTCCGATCATGGGTGCGTCTGGCGTCTGGTCCGCTTCGCGGAATCACGTCTTCCTCTCCTACTTGGAGCAGTTTCACGCCCTCCAGCGCCACGTCCACGACGAAGTACTCACGCAGCGCGCCCGGCTTATGGACGTTGAACTCCTCTGCGATCTCGATCACGTCTCCGACCTGGACCGGTGGATTGATCGCGATCGCCAGCAAGGGCGCCGCCCGCGTCAGGTAGTAGCCAGCGATGATCGTCGCCACCGCCGCGATCGCCCCCGCCACGGTCTCATCGATCGGCCTCACCCAGCTGTTCGCGGCAATCGCTACGAGTGCCGTGGCGCCGGCGATCCCGCCCAGCGTCGCCAGGGCCCGGTGAAGCAACCAGACCCGGGTCACTCCCCGCCACTGGCCCTCTAGAGAGGTGGCGCAGATAGTTCCGCAGCCGCCCCGGAGATGCGGGAGGACGTAGAACCAGTCGGTCAAAGTCGAGGCGAAGACGAGATAGAGGACGACGGTCGTGATCAGCAACATCGCCAGGATCACGCCCTGCTTGCCGCTTTGCGTGACGTCGATGAAGCCCGGTGCACTGGGGATGAGGAGAATGGCGAGCGGCGGCAGGGCGACCAAGAGCAGGCCCGCGCGGACCTTGCGCCGCTCAGACCTCTCCATCCCTTTCGGTCCACCTCCGGTCGCCGGGGCCTTGGCGGCAGGGCGACCAAGGCAGTAAGGCAGGAGCAGGAGGATCAAGGCGCCGCCCAGCAGTCCAACCGCCTGCCAGACCCAACCGAACGCTGCGATCGCAGCCAACATCAGCCCAACGAGAAGGCCCTGGATGATGGCGGCGTTCGGGCTCACTGAAGGGGGCGACCCTAGGCTCGCCGGTGGACGGAAATTTTTCAGTAGTCGGGCGGGAGAGCGGTGTGAATCGATCGAGGCCCGGCCACCTATCGTTCCAGCGATGGCCAGGAGCTCCGCCCCCCTCTCGATCCTCGACCTCGCCGCGGTGGGCCGGGAGGAGACGGTCGCCGAGAGCTTTGCGGGCAGCGTCGAGCTGGCGCGGGCGGCGGAGCGGAGTGGGTACCGGCGCATCTGGTACGCCGAGCACCACAACATCTCCTCGATCGCCTCCTCGGCGACGGCGGTGCTGATCGCCCACATCGCCGCCCACACCGAGACGATCCGGCTCGGCGCCGGCGGGGTGATGCTGCCGAACCACTCGCCGCTGGTGATCGCCGAGCAGTTCGGGACGCTGGAGACGCTGCACCCGGGGCGAATCGACCTCGGCCTCGGGCGAGCGCCGGGAACCGACCAGCGGACCTGGATGGCGCTGCGGCGCGACCCGCGGGCGAGCGACCGCTTCCCCCAGGACGTGGTCGAGCTGCAGCGGTTCCTCGGCGACGAGGAGCCGCTGCCGGGCATCCGCGCGATCCCCGGCCGCGGCACCCACGTGCCGCTCTACATATTGGGCTCCTCCCTCTTCGGCGCCGAACTCGCCGCCCAGCTCGGCCTCCCCTACGCCTTCGCCTCCCACTTCGCGCCGCGTTTCCTGCACGAGGCGCTCGAGGTCTACCGCAAGGAGTTCAAGCCCTCCGAGCAGCTACGCGAGCCCTACGCGATCGCCGGCGTCGGCGTGATCGCCGCCGAGACCTCCGAGAGCGCCGCCTCCCAGCTGGAGGCCGCCCGCCGCGTACGTGCCCGCGCCCTCTTCGGCCGCGGCCGGAAGCTGGGCGACGACGACGTCACCGCGCTCCTCGAGTCGCCGCAAGCCGTCGCCGTCGACGAAATGCTCGCCTACACCGCCGTCGGCGTGCCCGGCGAGGTCGCCGCCTACCTCGAGCGTTTCGCCGCCGAGACCGGCGCCGACGAGCTGATGACCGTCCACTACAGCGACTCGGTGCCGAACCGGCTGCGCTCGGTCGAGCTGCTGGCCGGAGCGCTCCCGCCCCAGTCCTCGTTTCGCCCCTAACCCTGCACCGATCCGGGTATAGTTCCTGATTGACTGGTCAATCAAGGGACCAGGTGAGCCACCGAAGTGGTCCCGCCAGGCCAGGAAACCGAAAGAGGAAGGCTGGGCGCCCCTCGCTCTCCGCTCGGCCGAACGAAAGGAGCTTAGATGCCCCCTGTGGCGCCGAGTGAGTACCCGCCGCCCTTCGATCCGGCCGACGTGATCGTCGCCCCGACGGATCCCGAGGACGAGCGCATCGAGGTCGGAGTCGCGATCGTCGGCGGCGGCCCCGCCGGCCTCGCCTGCGCCAACAAGCTCCTGCAGCTGCTGGAGAACGAGCCGGAGCTGACCGAGAAGCTCGGCGAAGTCCCGGTTGCGGTGATCGAGAAGGGCAAAGTCGCCGGGGCGCACCTGCTCTCCGGGGCGAACATGAAGCCCTCGGCGATGGAAGAGCTCTTCCCCGACCTGCCGAAGGAGGAGTGGCCGGTCTACCAGGAGGTGACCAAGGACGCGGTCTACCTGCTGACCTCGAAGGCGGCGCTGCCGCTGAAGCCGATGCCGCCGAACTTCAAGAACCACGGCAACTACGTCACCTCGGTCTCCAAACTGGGCCGCTTCCTCGCCGACAAAGCCGAAGAAGCCGGCGCCTACATCCTCAGCGAAACCGCCGCGACCAAGCTGCTGGTCGAGGACCGGATCGTCCGGGGCGTGCGCTCGGGCGACCGCGGCCGCGGCAAGGAGGGCGAAGAGCTCGCCAACTTCGAGCCGGGCTCCGACGTGGTCGCCAAGGCGACCGTCCTCGCCGAGGGCACCGTCGGCCACCTCACCTACGCCGCCTACGACTACTTCGACATGCACGGCGCCGACCCGATGCGCTGGGAGCTCGGGGTGAAAGAGGTCTGGGAGGTCAAGGAGCCGCTCGACCGCGTCATCCACACGATGGGCTGGCCGCTGCGCAAAGCGCCGCGCTTCAACGAGTTCGGCGGCAGCTTCATCTACCCGATGGGCGAGGACAAGATCTGCATCGGCCTCGTCGCCGGCCTCGACTACACCGACGCCACCTTCAGCGTCCACGACGCGCTGCAGCTGATGAAGACCCACCCCTTCATCAAGAAGCTGATCGACGGCGGCAAACGGGTCGCCTGGGGTGCGAAGACGATCCCGTCGGGCGGCTACTTCTCGATGCCGAAGCGGCTCGCGGTGCCGGGCATGATGGTCGCCGGCGACGCGGCGTCGATGGTCAACATCCCGACCCTGAAGGGCGTCCACTACGCGATGCACGCCGGGATGTACGCGGCGGAGACGATCGTCGAATCGCTGAAGAAGGACATCGACTCGGTCAACTTCGAGGCCTACGACGACAAGGTCCGCAACTCGCTGATCGAGAAGGAGATCAAGCAGTCGCGCAACATGCGCCAGCCGTTCACGAAGGGCTTCTTCATGGGCGGCGCGATCGCCTCGGCGATGACGATCACCAAAGGCGCCTTCCCCGGCGGCCACTGGTCCCAGGAGCACGACTCCGAGATCGAGATGAACATCGGCAAGGCGGGCGACACGTACCCGAAAGCCGACAACGAGCTGACCTTCAACAAGCTCGACTCGGTCTTCCTCTCCGGCAACGCCACCCGCGACGACGCGCCGAACCACGTCCGCATCCAGACCAGGGTCCCGCGCGAGGTCGCGCAGACGTGGGTCTCGATGTGCCCGGCGCAGGTCTACGAGATCCCCGAGGAGCAGCTGGAAAACGGCGCCGCCGAGGTCGACGTCCACGTCACCGCCTCCAACTGCGTCCAGTGCGGGGCGATCACCGCCAAGGGCGGCCGCCTCACCCTCCCCGAGGGCGGCGACGGCCCGCTGTACCAGGAGACCTGAGTCGAGCGTGAAGGCGGAGGCGGCGCTAGCCGTCTCCACCTGAAGGCTCGAACGTCACCATGAAAGGCAAGAGCGACTCGACGCAAGGACAGGGCGGGGACTCCCCCTCGCAGCTGATCGACGCCCGGATCGAGGAGCTGGGCGATTGGCGCGGCGAGACCCTCGCCCGCATCCGCGCCCTCGTCAAGCAGGCCGACCCCGAGGTGGTCGAGGAGTGGAAATGGCGGGTCCCGGTCTGGTCGCATGACGGGATCATCTGCACCGGCGAGACCTACAAGAAGGTCGTGAAGATGACCTTCGCCAAGGGCGCCTCCTTAGAGGACCCCGCGAGCCTCTTCAACTCGAGCCTGGAGGGCAAGACCAGGCGCGCGATCGACATCCACGAGGGCGAGGAGATCGACGAGGAGGCGCTGAAGGACCTGATCCGCGCCGCCGTGGCGCTGAACACGGCCTGAGCACGGCGACCGGGCGCGGACTGCGCCGGCCGGATCGCGGGTAGGCGAGGTAGGCCGAACGACGATCTGAACCGAGCCGGAAGGGAGCCATGAAAGCGACGGTCATGCACGCGGCGGGCGACGTCCGCGTCGAAGAGGTGCCGGACCCGAGGATCGAAGAGCCGACCGACGCGGTGATCCGCATCGCCCGCGCCTGCATCTGCGGCAGCGATCTCTGGCCCTACAAGAACATGGAGCCCAGCGACGAGGGGCGGCCGATGGGCCACGAGGCGATCGGCGTCGTCGAGGACGTCGGCTCCAACGTCAGCGCCGTGAACGAGGGTGACCTGGTCGTGATGCCGTTCGCCTTCTCCGACGGCACCTGCCTCTTCTGCGAGGAGGGCCTGCAGACCGTGTGCGTCCACGGCGGCTACTTCGGCAACAGCGAGGTCGGCGGCGCCCAAGCCGAGGCATTGCGCATCCCCTACGCCGACGGGACGCTCTACCCGCTGCCGGCCGACGCCGACGAGGCGCTGCTGCCCTCCTTCCTGACCTTGGCCGACGTGCTCGGGACCGGCCACCACGCGGCGGTGGTCTCGGGCGTCGGGCCGGGGAAGTCGGTGGCGGTGGTCGGCGACGGGGCCGTCGGCCTCTGCGGCGTGATCGCCGCCAAGCGCCTCGGCGCCGAGCAGATCGTCGTCCTCGGCAGGCACGCCGACCGCACCGACCTCGCCCGCGAGCTCGGCGCCACCGACGTCGTCCCGGAGCGCGGGCGGGAGGCGGTCGAGCGGGTGCGGGAGTTGACCGAAGGCCACGGCGCGCATTCCGTCCTCGAGTGCGTCGGCCTCGACGAATCGACGCAGACCGCGATCGAAGCCGCCCGCCCCGGCGGCGCCGTCGGCCGCGTCGGCGTTCCCCAGAGCCCGGCGATGCCCGGCGCCCAGACCTCCTTCTCCGGCAACGTCAGGATCGCCGGCGGCCCCGCCCCGGTCCGCGCCTACATCGACGAGCTGCTGCCCGACATCCTCGACGGGAGGATCGAGCCCGGCCGCGTCTTCGACCGCACCGTCGGCCTCGACGAAGTCCCCGACGGCTACCGCGCGATGAACAAGCGCGAGTCGCTGAAGGTGATGGTGCGGCCGTGAACCATTCGATCCGGGCGCAGGGCCTGTCGACTTAGTTACCTCCTGGGTAACGAAGTCGACACCCCGCCGCCGGCGCTGCCCTAGCCCACGGCGCGCTGAGGCTCGTGGGCGGAGCCTCTCTGCGACGGCATGATCGCTTGGATCGTGGTCCCGCTGTCGGGGCTCGAGCTGATCTCGATCGAGCCGCCGAGGAGTTCGACTCTTTCGCGCATGCCGTTGAGCCCGAAGCCGTCGCTCTTGACGTTGGGGTCGAAGCCGTCGCCGTCGTCCTCGACCGAGATCCGCAACTCGCCGCGACTGTCGTCCTCCACCACCTCGACCGAGGCGCGGGAGGCCTTTGCGTGCCTGATCGCGTTGGCGAGCGCCTCTTGGACGATGCGGTAGACGGCGGTCTCCAGCTCACCGTCCAGCCGGTCCGCCGTCCGTCCCCGCTCGTAGGAGAGGTCGACTCGAATCTGGACTTCGAGGCCGGGAGCTTCGACCCGGTCGGCAAGCGACTCGATCGCGGCCTCGACCCCGAGCTGGTCGAGCACCACCGGGCGCAGATCGGTGATCAGCGCGCGCAGCTTCTCGGTCTCCACCTCGACGTCGGTGATCGCCCGCTGGATCAGCTCCTGCGCAGCCGCCGGGTCGGCGCCTTCCATCGCCGCGAGGGACATACGCAGCGCCGCCAGCCCCTGCAGCGTCTCGTCGTGCAGTTCGCGCGCCCATCGCGCCCGCTCGGCTTCGCCGGCGGCGAGGCGATCGCGGCGCCGGGCCGCGTCGAAGAGCTGGGCGGTCGCCACCGCGGTGGCGGCGCTGGCGGCGAAGGCCTCCAGCAGCTCCTCGTCTTCGACGCTGAATTCCGGGCCATCGCTTTGGCGATCGACCGCGATGAGGGCGCCGTAGGCGTGGCCGCGAAGGGTGAGCGGAACGACCAGGCCCGCCTCGGCGGTGAGCCCGAGGCGACCGAGGCCGAACTCCGCATAACGGGCGCGGTTGACCGAGGTCTCCAGCCGTTCGGCCCGCAGCGAGCGCACCGCCGCGCCGGCAACCGAGCTTTCGGCGTCCAGCTTGGCGCCGATCAGCCCCTTCGGGATCTCGCCGGCCGCAGCCGCCACCACCAGCCGATCGCCCCGCAGCAGCTCGATCACCAGCGCCCGCGCGGAGATCAACGCCCTCCCCCGCTTGGCGACCAGGTCGAGGATCGTGTCGAGGTCGGTCTGCGCGGCCAGCGTGCGGGCGATCGTCACCGTCGCGTCGAGGGCGGCGACGTTCCGCTCCAGCCCGCGCCGGCTCGCCTCCGAGCGCGTGTAGCGGCGCGCGTGGTCGATCGCCAGGCCGGCGAACTCGGCTAGCAGGACGACCGATTCTTCGTCGGCATCGGTGAACTCCCCGGCGCCTTCCTTCTCGGTCAGGTAGAGGTTGCCGTAGGCCTGGCCGCCGATGAAGATCGGCACGCCGAGAAAGGAGCACATCGGCGGGTGCCCGCTGGGGAAGCCGTAGGCGTGCGGGTGGGCGCTGACGTCGGCGAGGCGCAGCGGCTCGGGGTTGCGGATCAGCTCGCCGAGGACGCCATGGCCGGTCGGCAGCGGCCCGACCCGCCGCTTTTCCTCCTCGCTCATCCCCGCCGTGAGGAACCGGGCGAGCCTGTAGCCCTCGTCGTCGAGCACCCCGAGGGCCGCGTAGCGGGCTCCGGTCAGTGCCTGCGCCGAGGTCAGCACTCGTCCCAGGACCTCGTCCACGTCGAGCTCGGAGAGCACGTCGCGCGCCACCTGCAGCAGGGCCTTCGTCGCCGGGTCGGCCACGGGTCAGAGCTCCTGCGGACGCAGCACCTTCGCCCCCAGCGCGCTGGCGGCCCGGGAAGGGGGGCCGGGAAGGCTGCAGACCATGAGTTCCAGGTCGTGCTCGCAGGCAGGGCACGACCATGCCGGCCTCGCGGTGGCGTCGCCGACTAGAAACCGGCGCAGGCAGTTCGGGCAGCGAAGCAGGTCAATTCGACTGGTGGTAGGCACGGGGCGGACTCCAAGAGAGAAATTGGAGGAGTGGCGTGAGGCCTGGAAGGCCGGACGGACACTCATCGTCTAAGTCGGCCCCAGCGCAACCCCCTCCTGTTGGGAACGCCGGAACCTAGCCGGAGGATACCCGATAGTTCTTTGTTAAGCAACGAGTGGTCAGATTTATCAGTCCATCAGTCCGTTGCGTCAGCCAGGGCCCAGAGGACGCGCATCCCCGAATTGATCCGCGTCACCGCGGAGGGGATCCTCGCGATCCCGGCCTCGATTGCCTCGGTGGCCGCCTGGCACTGATGCGCCGGCCAGGCTTCGAACGCCTCCGCGATCTTTTCCATCGCCGAGCGGAGCAGCTGAATGCCTTCGCGGGTGCGGGCGACCCCGCGACCGAGCTCCGCCACCTTCTTGCGGTCAGGCCACGCTGCCGAGAACCGCCTCCGCAGATCGAGCAGCCCCGTGCCGGCTCGCTGAAGCGCGCCGTCGATCCTCCCTGCGGCGGGACGGTCGAGCTCTTCCACCAGCTGCGAGAGGGTGCTCCAGTCCGCAGCTGCGCCCTCCGCGGCGCCTTGCCGTTCCACCTTCTCGGCGAGGCTGCAGACGGTTTCCGACGTGCTCAGCCCTTCCCCCAGTTCGACGGGGAGATATTCGATCCCCATCCGCAGTCGGCCGTCGATCCGCCGCAGGTCGTGGCGGAACGGGCTCGGCCCACCTGGAGAGGCCCAGGCGCTCGCGGCGAAGAAAGCGACGGCCGCGATCGCCGCGGCCGTAACGGCAAAGGCGCGTTTTCTTGTTGTCGGGCCCACTCCTCGAACTTAGGAGCCCGACGAAGGTGCTTCATCCGCAGAACGCCGCACCCTCAGAGTGACTCTCCGCGGGTTGCCTGCCGAGGCTGCGGGTTTCCACGGATGGCGCTCCGATCCCGCAGTTCTTCTGCCACCGCGACGCGAGCTGCCTTCGGCCCGACCGTCCGCAGGGCCCTCACTGCTTCGTCCACGAGGCGAAAAGGCGAGGGATAAGTCGCCGGATCTCGCACGCCGCCCCGTGGACGATCCCCGGCAAGACCCGGATCTTCCTCGCCCACTGGGGCGGGGAGACAGACGCTTCGAAGGGCAGGGTCTTCGGCTACTTCGTCCTCAATCGCACCGAGGAGCTGGGGTTCGCGAATGCGCTCGCGCCGCAGGCCGACGAGAGCGGGCGCGACGACGAGTCGCCCGCAGGGGCCGGGCCCGGCGGACGCGCCGGAAAGCACGGCCCGGAGGTGCGAACCGCGAGATGCTGGAACGGGGAGGTGATCGTCACCCACAGGTACGACCGGAAGCGCAAGCGGTGGGTGCGGACCGACCGGGAGTGCCCGGAGATCCCGGAGCCGGAGGAGTGCGAAGAAGGAGAGCTCCTCTACGCGAAGTCGGAGGACGGCGAATGGATCGCCACCCACGCCTGCATCGACGGGCATTGGCAGCCGACCGGCGCCGGGGATTCGGAGCACATCCCGATCGAGGACGAGCTCCTCGTCGAGCACCGCGGTTGCAGCCTCCGGGAGGACCCGGGGGCGGTGTACCTGGTCGACGGCCTCGCGGCCGAGATCGGCGACGCCTTCTCGGCCCGGCTCTTCCAGGAGCCGAGGCGGGCGACCGTGCACGGTGAAATCGTGCTCTTCGACGACCCGCCCCTGTTCGAGAAGCACCCCCAGGCGTGGTTCCGGCCGCTGGAGCGCATCGACGGCGATAACCTGCTCGCGCAGATCGCCGCCGGGGAGCCGAGGGTGTCGATCCACGGCTGCCACCGGCAGGCAGGAGCCATGTCCCAGCAGGAGGTGATCTCGGTGTTGGCGGAGCGGATGGAAGCGAACAAGACGTTCACCGAGCGGCTGCTGGCGGAGCTCGCCGACCTCGCCCAGGAGGACTTGAAGAGGTACAAGAAGTTCCGGGTCCCACACTGGGGAATGGTGAGAGAAGAGGACGGTCAGCTCCGGTTCGAGCCTTACGGGAAGTAGGAGGGTCGCTCGCTGCCGCCCTCCCCCGGAGCACTCGAGGCAGCCCGGCGGCTTGCCGGCCCCTCGGCTGCGATCCAGAGCGTCACCCGCCTCGAGGGCGGCCAGCACGTGCAGACCTGGCGGGTCGACACGGAAGGCCCGGCGCTGAGCGTGGTGGCGCGCCAGTTCCCGGTCGGCGATTCCGCCGGTGCGCACGAGCAACTGGTGCTGCGAGCCCTCGAGGGGCTGGGAGGCTTGGCCCCGGAATTGCTCGGCGGCGACCTGGAGGGCCGCTGGTCGGATCACCCGACCTCGTTGCTCAGCTGGCTGAAGGGCCACGCCGAGATCACTCCGGCCGATCCGCAGCGGTGGGCGGGCGAGCTCGGCCGCGCGCTGGCAGCCGTCCACGCCGTGGCGAGCGATCGGCTGGCGGAGCTCCCGAGCGTCTTCGACCGCGGCGGCGGGTCCCAAGAGGCGCTCGCCGGCCCCCTGGCCGCCGCGGTCCGGTCCCGCTGGGAGGAGATCGCCGCCTCGCCGCAGGTGCTCACCCACTACGACTTCTGGTCGGGCAACGTCGTCTGGCACGAACACCGCCTCGCGGGCATCGTCGACTGGTCCGGCGCAGCCCGCGGCCCCCGCGGCTTCGACCTCGGCTGGTGCCGCCTCGACCTCGTCCTCCTCTTCGGCGAGCAGATCGCCGACGCCTTCCTCGACGCCTACGAAGCGGCCACGAACCAAGCCGTCGAGGAGATAGCTCTCTGGGACAGCTGGGCCCTCGCCCGCTCCCACGAGACCGTCGAAAGCTGGGTCCCGAACTACGCGCCGCTGGGGCGGACGGACCTCGACGAGACCGAGCTGCGGAGGCGCCACTCCCGTTGGGCGATCCGCGTCATGGAAGAGCGGTGCTGACCTCCGCGCGAGGGCCTACTGCTACCGTGGGCTGGTCGGGCTTGGCCGATTCGCCGCCCGAGAGGTTCCGTTTCCTCCTCGTGCTTCATTGGCGCCTTGGGGTCGCAGGATCTCCCCAGACGTTCAAAACAGGAGTTCACAAACATCACTTCCTTTGCCGATCTCGGCACTTCCACGCCTGTGGTCGACGCCCTCCGAGCGCGTTCGATCACCCAGCCGTTCCCCGTTCAAGAGATGGTCGTCCGCGATGCGCTCGCCGGCCGCGACCTTCTCGTCCAGTCCCCCACCGGCTCGGGCAAGACGCTCGCCTTCGGTGTCCCCCTTGTCGACCTGATCGACCCCGAGGGCAACGGGCCGCGCGCCCTGGTCCTTGCTCCCACCCGGGAGCTGGCGAGCCAGATCGTCGCCGAGCTTGACGCGCTCGCCAGGGCGCGCCGCCTGAAGATCGCCGCCGTCTACGGCGGCGTCGGGATGGGCCCCCAGATCAAGGCGGCGCGAGCAGCCGACATCCTCGTCGCCACCCCCGGGCGCCTCGAGGACCTGATCGCTCGCGGCGCTGTCTCCCTGAAGCAGGTCCGCGTGCTCGTCCTCGACGAGGCCGACCGCATGCTCGACATGGGCTTCCGCCCCGCGGTCGACCGGATCGTCGCCCAGACCCCGGCCGACCGCCAGACGCTGTTCTTCTCGGCGACGCTGGAGGGGGCCACCGGCAAGGTTGCGGCCGCCTACACCCGCCAGGCCCGCTCCCACACCCATGCCGAGCCCGAGCGCACCGAGGCCAACATCGAGCACCGCTTCCTCCCGGTTGACTCGCAGGCCGCCAAGCTCGAGCACCTCGTCTCGCACCTCTCGGCGGCGGACGCCGGACGCTCGCTCGTCTTCGTCCGCACCAAGCGCGGCGCCGACCGGCTGGTCAAGCGGCTGCGGAGCCGTCAGGTGAACGCCGTCGCCATGCACGGCGACAAGAGCCAGGGCCAGCGCGAGCGAGCCCTGGCTCGCTTCGAGCGCGGCGATGTGATGACCCTGGTCGCGACCGATGTCGCCGCCCGCGGCATCGACGTCCCCGACGTCGCCCACGTGATCAACTACGACGCGCCCGGGGACCGCGAGGCCTACGTGCACCGGGTCGGGCGCACCGGGCGAGCCGGGCGCACCGGCACCGGGATCAGCTTCGTCCTCGCTGAGCAGGCGGGGGAGGTGGGCCAGATCGCGACGAGCCTCGGCCTCGACCACGGCCTCGGCAAGCCGGCCCCCACGGCAGCGTCCACCCGACCCCGGCAGCGGCCACGCCGGAATCGCCGCCGCCGCAGCAAGGCCGCGGCCTGAGCGATGGCCGCCGAGGCCGTCAGGTGGAGCTGCGCCCGCTGCGAGGTCTCGGTCGGCCGGATCGACGGCGAGCCGACACTGCTGCCGTCGAGCTGGTCCCGAGTCGGCTGCCAGATCCTCTGCCTGACCTGCAGCAGGGCGCGGGCCGGAGAGGCGGCGATGGACTCGGCCCCCGACTCGACCTCGCGTGAGGACCGGGTCCGCCTCCGGCGCAGGGCCCTGATCGAGTTCGAGATCGCCCGAGCGCCCGAGGCGCCGAACCGGACTATTGCGCTCGCCTGCCACACCTCGAGCGCGGCGGTTGCAGCAGTGCGGGACGGGCTGGAGCGACCCGTGGCGACCGCCCCCACCGACCTCGACCCCCGCAAGGTCGCCTAGGCATCCGGCCATGGAGATCGGGGTCGGACTCGCCGCAGCCGTCGCGCTGATGACGAACCTCGCCTCGCTGCTCAAGCATCGAGGCTGCCAGCACGCGCAGCCGGTCTGCATCGGCCGGCCGCTCGCGAGCCTGCGCGCCCTCGCCGCCTCACGCTGGTTCGCCGCCGGCTGGGGGCTTGCCGCGCTGGCCTGGCTGGCCCACGTCGCCGCGCTCTCGCTAGCCCCGATCTCGCTCGTGCAGGCGGTGCTTGCCGGCGGCGCGGTCACCCTCGCCGTGCTCTCGCAGCGCCTCTTCGGCAACCCCGTCGAGCGGCGGCAGTGGCTGGCGCTGGCGCTCGGGGGCGGCGGGCTCGCCCTCCTCGCGGCGACGCTTCCGCACTTCCACGGCGCCCATTCCGGATTTTCCGTAGTGGCAATCGTCAGCTTCGAGGGCGGGCTGGTCCTGCTGGCAGCCGGGGTCGCTCTGGCCCACCGGGCCCCGCGCCTGGCCGAGCGGCGTGGCGTCCTCCTCGCGGTCCTCGCCGGCCTTCTCTTCGCCCTGACCGGGATCGCGATCAAGGCCCTCACCGGCGGCGCCGGCAGCTGGCCGCTGATCGCATCCCTGCTGGCGCTGACCGTCGCCTGCGGCGCGCTGGCCCAATACACGGCGGTCGCCGCCCTCCAGAGCGGCGGGGCGATCGAGACGATCGGCCTGATGGGGATCGTCGCCAACGCGACCCAGATCGTCGGCGGGATCCTCGTCTTCAGCGATCCCCTCTCCCCGAGCCCGATCGGGATCGCCCTCCAGGCCAGCGCCCTGGCGATGGTCTGCCTATCCGCGCTCCTGCTTCCCTCTTCAGCCGAGACGCGAGCCCTGCAGCCGGCGTGAGCCCGCGACCCTCTCGGCGCTACGTCGAGGGGGGGCAGCTCCCCGTCCTCGTCGGGCTGCGCCAGCGGCGAGTTCTCCAGCACGAAGACGAAGTCGAGCAGGTCGGGGTCCTGCTGACTGCTGCTGAGGAAGCCGTCGACCCTGCGCCTGGTGTGCTGCTCGACGATCCGCATCAGCGGCTCGCGGAGCATCTCGGAGAGGTCGACTCGGCCCTGGGCGACGGAGCGGGCGGCACCGCCCTCGAACATCGTCTGCTCGCTGGTGGTGTGGCCTTCGCGCAGGAGGACGAGGACGCACTCCTCGTTCAGATAGGTGCGAGCCTTCGTCGGGCCGCGACCGACTTGCCGCTTGAGGAGCTGGACGACCTCGCGGGAGATCTTCGCCGCCGTTCCCTCCACCTGCAGACCTGACACCTGCTCCACCCACCCAATGCTAGACGAGGCCCGGCGGCCTGCCCAGTACTACGGCGCGGGGAGGTCACAGGTCTATTGGTCCCTCCAGTGGTCAATTGAGCACATCCCCCTGTGCTCAATTGACCAGCAGTGCAATTAGGCGGCTCCCGAGGCGAGGAGCACGACGTTCGAGAGGCTCAGCGGCCCCGAGCCGCCCCCGGCATCCGCGGCGGCCTGCGTGATCGTGTCCCAGGCTTCCTCTTGGGCCTCGCCCGCGTGCTGCTCGATCATCGCCCGGATCGGGGCGGCGATCGCCCTGACGTAGGCGGTGAAGTGCTCGGGGGAGTCGAACTCGAAGGTGACCTCGGCCTGCTCGACGGCGACGTTCGAGAACCCGCCTCCTTCGAGCAAGGCGCCGATCGCGGCGGGAGTGGGCCGGGATAGGGGCCCCGGCGTCCCGGCCGGGGGCGGCGGCACGCCCAGCCGCTCCCTCGTCGTCTTCATCGGAAGCGAGAGGAAGGGGACCTGATCGGGCTCGCCCCACGAGGCGATCGCCATCCGCGCGCCCGGCTCGAGGAAGCCGCGGATGCGGCTCGCGACGGCCTCCGCTTCGGGCTCGAAGATGATCCCCCAGCGCGAGACGGCGGCGTCGAAGCTCCCGGGCGGGAAGTCGAGGCTGGAGGCGTCCGACTCCACGAACTCGACGTTGCCCAAGCCGGCTGCCGCCGCGCGCTCGCGCCCGAACGCGAGCATCTCGGCGGAGATGTCGGTGGCGACGACGCGACCCTCCGGCTCGGCCTTGCGCGCGGCCGTGAGCGCTGGCTCGCCATAGCCGGCAGCGACGTCCAGAACCCGGCTTCCCGGCCGCACCCCGGCGAGCTCCACCAGCCGCTCGCTGACGTGCCGGTCTGCGCGGTCGTTGAACTCACTCCACTCCTTCCACCCAACCGCAGCCGCGTCCCAGTTCCTGTGCTGCGCCTCGCGGAAGCCGGCTGCGTCGATCGCCTTGGATTCCATGCTTCGCTTCTTACCACCATAGGATCCCGCCGTGCCGTTCACTCGCAAGAACCTCAAGGAGGATTTGGAGGACGTCGGGTCCAAGTTCGACGGGGCGCCGGACCTGGAGTTCCGCCTGGCGACCGAGGCGCTCGAGCTCGAGCAATCCGGCCTGGGCTACCAGCGCATCCCGCCCGGCTATCGGTTTCCATACGGCCATACCCACAAGGAGCAGGAAGAGGTGTACGTGGTCCTGCGCGGGAGCGGGCGGATGAAGCTCGACGACGAGATCGTCGAGCTCGAGCAATGGGACGCGGTGCGGGTCCCGCCTGGAACGTGGCGAGGCTATGAGGCCGGGCCGGAGGGCCTCGAGATCCTCGTCATCGGCGCCCCCAATCTCGGGGAGTCTCCGCGCGAGGACGTCGAAGGCCGGCGCGACTGGTGGACTGACTAGGTGGGTCCAGCGAAACTCGCTGCGAAAGTCGTGCCGGTTACGGAGCCAGGCGCGGGATCGATGAACTGCATGGATTCGCCCCTCTTTAGGCAATCAGCTTGGGGCTTCTCAGGGAAGCCCCGCACCCTCAGTCCCGTCTCCGTTGCCCGGCTGGCCGCTATCTCGCTAGGCGAGCCCGCTTCTTAGTTGGCTTCGATCCAGTCGTGCGGGTGGCTGGATCGAAATCGGCATTTGGCCTAATCCCGGCGTGTTTCAGCCCAGATTTGAACCAATAGCTGAAGCACTGCCACTACAAGAGCCGCAATAGCGATCTCCATTCGTGGAATGCACCTACCTGTAGATATTTATCCATTCCGGAGATCATTGCGAAACGACTTATCTCGCTCTTGCGAGTGCGCTGGAAAGCTTGGCGAGGATCGAAAGCTCGACATGGAGCCGCACTTTTTCGATTCCTCTGACGCGTATCGTCCTCATCCCGTAGTAGTCCTTGAGGCGTCCAAACTCGCGCTCGACAGCGCTTCGGCCTCGTTTCAGCTTCAACCAGCGGTCGGTCGTGCGCGGTATGAGCGTCTGGTGTCTGCTCGCCGGAACCCAGCGATGGCTGACCTCGCATTCTCCAGTGGGGCATCGCCACTTCGCCGCCTTGCGCTTGTAGTCGGTCCCCTTGTAGACCCATTCGCCGTGCTTGCACTTGTGCGGCAGGTGACGCCCCTTCTCCGCCTGCTTCTTCGTCATCGACAGAGGGATGACGGGGCGGCAATTGCGAGCCTCGAATTCTTCGTAGACGTATCCCGCGTCATAGCCCTTGTCCATCGCAGCCGTGCTGGCTTCGAAGCCTCGTTCGCGAGCTTGATCAAGTAGCCCAGCGGCCTTCGACTTCTCATTCGCGCTGGCGGTGGTGATGCGCCAAGCAAGCGGAAGGTCGGTTGCCGTGTCTGCGGCCAAATGGATCTTGTAGCCGAAGATGCTTCGTCCTTTGCCCTCCGTTGAGGTGGCGGATTGATGTCCCCACGTAGCGTCGGGGTCGCTGAACTCCTCCGGACGCCGCTCGCGCCCGTGCTTGCTCACTTTCTTGTGGCCATTGGCATAGGCGTGCAGAGCAGATCCGTCGATGGCGATGTTCTCGCCCATCTCGGGGTGCAAATCCTTGAGCGAGGCGAGTAGTCGATCTGCGCACTCATTCAGGAGATCCTTGAACCTGATCAGCTTCTTCGTGAAGCGATAGCAAGCGTGAACCGAGGGAACCTCTCCACCGAGGGCTTCCCGCAGGCCCGCGTGTTCATTCGCCAGGGCAACCGTCTGGGTCCATACGGGGCGCTGGTAAAGAGACTTGGCCAGGGTCAAGCCGACAAGCGCCCGGATGGGATATCCGGGTCGTCCGGTCCAGCGGGTCTCTTCAAGCTCGGCGATAAGCGCCGCGATCTCAGGCGAGTCGAGGATGCGGGCAAGTTCCTCCGCAAGGCATCTCGTTCCCGTAGCGTCCGTTGCGCTTGCTAGCTTCGTAGCAGTCAATGGAGCCCTGCAATCGCATAAAGAGCGGTGTCCTCAATCGAGCCGTTGAAAGCGGCCCATTTGACGATGGGACCGATGTCTTCATGGCTAATGACCAGATAGACGAGCCCCTCCGCATATTGGATTTGCATTTCGAAGCCTCGCTCCTCGCAGGCGTCGAAAAGATCGTTGTAAGCACTCATGTTGATTCAAACTCTATCCTAGCAGTTAGTAGCTATTGCCAACTTTCTGGCAGTTGGTAGAGTTCTTGCAGTTGCCAGCTTTCTGGCAATCGCTACGAGAAGAGGAGAGAAGTGGCACAGAAGCTCGAAGAGTTCCCAGGCGGACCGGGGAAGAGCAAGTACCCGTGGGACGAATGGTTCGATGGTTCGCCGTGGCTGCTTCGCCGGGGCGAGGACTACTCCACGAATACGGAGTCATTTCGAGCCATTGCCAGTCGCGCCGCGAAGGTGGAAGGCAAGCAGCTACGAACTCGCCTCGTCAAAGACGAGGGCCAGGACGCCATCGCGATCCAGGCCTATTGAGCCTGCGTCTTCCAGCCCGCAATCCGCTCCCAGCGCTTAAAGAGCGCAGAAGGCTCCTCATCCAGAGCCCGACACACTTTGAGGAGGTTCGCGAGCGTCACGTTGCGTTGGCCGCGCTCTAAGGCGCTCATGAACGCCCGGTCCACATCGGCTGCGAGAGCCAGGGCTTCCTGAGAGAGGTCCTGCTCCTTGCGGGCTTCGCGGATTGCCTCGCCTAGAGCAAGGAGATCCTGAGAACTTGGCGGCATAGCCGCGACGGTTCCAGTCCGCCGCGTTTAAGGCCACAGTATTTACACCCACAGCGTATATGCTGCGGCCCGTGAAGCTAGAGATCGAGAGGAAATGGCTAATCAGCGGAGGCATCGCGGCGGTCGTGATCGTCGCGGTCGTCGTGATCGCCCTGACTAGCGGAGGGTCGAGCAAGTCGGCGCATCATCCCCTCAGCAAGGCAGAAGAAGCGGAAGTTGTCCGAGAAATTGAGGGCGACCCGACTGACCCGAGAGAAGCCCGAAATCTCGAAGAAATGATCATCGAGCACCCGCGCAACGAAGAAGCGACGGCGGCGCAGCTAAGGCAGCAGATCATCACGAACGCCGAATCGAGCGATCCGACCCACGAACAAGAAGCCTTTTGCAGCTACACCTCCTCGTATCGCCACTACGTCCACTACCTCTGCCAGGGCTATACGGTCGGCGGTCGGGGCGGCTATGCCTCGGTCGAAGTGACCGTTGACGAGAGCACGGGCGAAGTCTCGGTGGAACCGCTGCTCGAATAGTTCATAAGCCAAGAAAGGAGTGCCCGATGTCTTCCCGCGCTACGGGTGATCTCCGGCTCCCCGACTTGGAGCCCGTTGAGGGCTTGGACCCCGGCATCGAGCGCTACGTCAACTTGCTTCGAAGCTGGGGAGTCCAGACCTATGAGTCCTGCGAAGGAGGGGAAGATCACGCCTTTCCCGATCCGACCGTGAGGTTCCACGGAACCGCCAGCGAGGGCTTTCGCGCTCTGGCTGTCGCCCTTCAACATGGCCTCCCCGTCCTATCTCTCCACCGTTTGTGGCAGATCGTGGACGGGGAGCCATGCGGTCCATATTGGGAGCTTGTGTTTCGCTCCCGGGGAGCTAGCTAACCGAGGCGCTGACAGTGCTCGCAGCGGGGGTAGCCGCCGGTGCCCGAGACTTTGTTGTAGGTCTCGATGTTGTTCCCCTCGGTGCAATCGTCGTGATCGTGATAGACGTTGCGGTCGTTCGGGGCCTTCGAGTGATAGGGATCCACTTTTGCCATTCGATACCTCCGTATCGATCTTGGTTTCTCGATTCTCTCCCCTTCCCTGCGGCCATAGTAGCTGGCACTCTTCCGGGAGAGTGCCAAGTGGTGGCGAATCCCACAATCTGCCCCGCTATTTGGGGTAAAAACTTCGGCTAGGTGGGGTTGCGGCTCAGATCGGGAACGGATACAGCCGCTTGCCTACTGGCCTAGCGAGTTTCGCTGGACCCTCCTAGCGCCAATCAGGCAATCGGAGACGCTACTCTTACCGAAAAGTTGGTAGAGCGGCGAATCCCAGGAGGATCACTGATGCGGCGACGGCGTGCGATGCGGGTGCTTGTCCTAAGTACGGCCATCGCCGTATACGGCGTTTCCGCCGCCCACGCGAACGTCCTGCGGGTCGGCACCTGGAACCACGTCCCGGGGCAGTTCACGACGATCCAGGCGGCCGTCGACGCCGCCCAGCCTGGCGACTGGATCCTGGTCGGCCCCGGCGACTACAAGGAACTTGGCAATCCCGGCGGCGAAGAGCCCGCGGGGGTGCTGATCACCACGCCGAACGTGCACCTGCGGGGGATGGACCGCAACGCGGTCGTCGTCGACGGCACGAAACCGGGGGCGCCGCGGTGCTCCTCGCAGCCGCTCGACCAGGGGCCGCTGAACCGCAACGGCATCGACGTGTACGAAGCCGACGACACCTGGATCGAAAACCTCACCGTCTGCAACTACCTGAACGGGGGCGAGGAGGGCAACCAGATCTGGTGGAACGGCGGCGACGGCAGCGGCCACATCGGCCTCAGCGGCTTCTGGGGCAATTACCTGACCGCCACCTCCAGCTACTCGAGCACCGTCCCGGGCGCGCTCGGACCCTGCTGCGGGGTCGACTACCCGGCGGGGGACTACGGGATCTTCTCCAGCAACTCGACCAACGGCTTCTTCAAGCACTCCTACGCCAGCAACATGGCGGACTCTGCCTATTACATCGGCGCCTGCCAGCAGGTCTGCGACCAGGTGATGGAAGACGACCAGGGCGAGAACAGCGCGCTCTGCCTCTCGAGCACCAATGCCGGGGGGTACCTGCTGGTCAAGGACAACGAGTGCGACAACAACAAGAGCGGCCTGGTCTCGAACTCGCAGAACAACGATGACTGGCCCTCGCCGCAGATCGGCCTCTGCCCGGCCGGCCAGAGCGGGCCGCTCGGCACCCAATCGTGCACGGTCTGGACCGGCAACTACATCCACGACAACAACAACCCCAACGTTCCCGGCAACGGCTCCGGCCTCGCCGGAGGCTCGCCGGTCGGCACCGGCATGGTCCTGGCCGGCAGCACCTACACCACGCTCGCGGGCAACACCGTCACCCACAACGGCTCCTGGGGCGAGCTGATCGCCGACCTGCCCGACCAGGAGACCCCACCCGCCGACGTCACCACCCCGTGCCAGGGCGGCATCTACCTCCCGGCCCCGGAAGCCGAAACCTGTTACTTCCCCGCCTACGGCAATGTCAGCGAAAACAACACCTTCTCGGGCAACGGCTTCTTCGGCAACCCCACCAACGGCGACATCGGCCTAGCGACCGCCCCCCACGACCCAGGCAACTGCTTCTCCGGCGACAGCGTCCCAGACGGAACCGACCCGCCCGGCATCGAGACCAACCCCGTCTACCAGCCCTCCGCCGGGATGTGCGAAAGCCCCAACTCAGGCGACCAGACCGTCCTAGCCGCCGAGGTCCTCTGCGCCAGCCAGCTCTTCGCCCCCTGCCCAGGCCTGCCCGAGGCAACCTACCCCCGCCCCGCGGCCCAGTTCTCCCTCCCCCCAATCCCTCCAAACCTGCCGAGCATGCCCGACCCCTGCGCCGGGGTGCCGACGAACCCCTGGTGCCCCTGAGGGGCGGAGGAGAGAAGTAGAGCCGCTCTCGTAGCGATTGGTGCTACGGTCGTGCACATGGCCCGTGAGGTCTCTGTCCGCGAACTCCGCAACTCGACTTCGAGCGTCATCGCGGAGCTGGAAGCTGGAGAACGACTGACGCTCACGGTCAATCGACGGCCAGTAGCCGACATCCTTCCGCACGCGGAGGAGCGCGATCCATGGGTTCCCTCCTCCGAGCTTCGGCGGATCGTCAGCGAGGCATCCGCCGACAGCGGCCTACTTGACGATCTTGCCGACGTCCGCGGCGCAGAGCTGGACGATTGAGCAAAGCAGTTGCCGACACCTCGATCTTCATCGCCCAGGAGACGGGGTGTGAGCTCGGAGAGCTTCCCGAGAAGATCGCCGTCTCGGTGATCACCGTGGCGGAGCTGGAGCTGGGGGTCCTTCGGGCAGCTGATCCAGACGCTCGCGCCCGCCGTCTCTCCACTCTCTCCCGGGTGCAATCCACCTACCCTCTTCTGCCGATCGGCCCCGAAGTCGCAAGCTGCTTCGCCCGCATCGCCGCGGCCGAGCGCTCCCGCGGTCGCCGCCTGCGTCGCCACGACACCTGGATAGCGGCAACCGCGATGAAACACGGAGCCGCCGTTCTGACTCAGGACACCGACTTCTCCGCGTTCGAGGAAGTCGAAGTGATCAAAGCTTGAGCGAGGCCCTTCCCCTGGAGCAAAAGCCCCCAGCTCCAAGACGGCTCCCGATGAAGGCCCCGTTTCCGGGGCCTTTTTCTATAGGGGGGCGGGATTCGAACCCGCGACCTTCGGGTTATGAGCCCGCGCCTGGGGTCCGGCTGGGCTATGTGGGGCGCGGTCTAAAGCGGTTTTCACGAAATCGAGATCGGCTGGGATCGGCTGGGATCTGTGGGGCATGTTGCCCCATTTGTTGCCCCAGCGAGCTCGGCTGGCGGGGAGCCCAGGATCGGTCAAGCCCTACCCTCCCTCTGGTTGGCGTATTCGGACTCTTATCTCTGGCGGCTGCGCCAGGTGGTCGGCCACGAGCTGGTGCTGATGCCGGGTGCAATGATCGCCTTGCAGCGGGACGACGGGCACGTTCTGCTGACTCAGCGCGGTGACGATGGGACCTGGTGCCTTCCAGCGGGCGCCGCCGAGCCCGGCGGCAGCTTCGCCAAAACCGCAGTTGACGAGCTCGCCGAGGAGACCGGAATCGAGGTTTCCGAGTCTGACCTGACCCCGTTCGGATGCCTGTCGGAGGCCGACGCGCACACCATCCACTACCCCAATGGCGACATCACGCATTGCTTCGCTCTGTGCTTCCTCGCGAGGAATTGGAGGGGCCAGCCACGCCCCGACCAGGACGAGGCGACGGCGGCGACGTTCGCCGACCTGGCCGCACCGCCGAGCCCCCTACATGGCCCGACCGGCCATGCCCTTGATCTCCTGGCGGCATTCCTCCGCTCCGGCGCCTTTCAGGTCCGCTAGAGCGGCGACCTACGCCGTCGGCTCGGAACGGCCATAACGATCATCGAGCCGGACCACGTCGTCAAGGTGCGCGGTAGAGACCTCCAGCACGACCGCGTCCTCGATCGCCTCGATCGTGTGCACGACGCCGGGCTCGATCCGCCAGCAAAATCCCGAGCCGACCTCCGTGGTCTCCAGCTCATCGGCGCTTGCCCCTCGGGTCAGTCGCAGCCGGCCGGAGAGCAGATAGGAGGACTCGTCCTTTTCGCGATGGAACTGCAACGAAAGGCGATGGCCGGCTTCGACGTAGAGCAACTTGCCCGCATAGAGATCGGTCTGAGCCCACCAGACCTCATGGCCCCACGGCTTGTCCACCCTCTGCGGCTCGGAATCGCTCATCCGAATCCGGGCACCTTATGAGGCGACCGTAGGTCGCGGCTCAGCGTTGAGGGAGCAGCCGTATTGGAGCTGCATGCCCCCGCGAAAAGGAGCGCTCCTGCCGGTGAGGGTCATTCCGGCGCGCTCGTAGAGTCCGCGGGCGGGCGCGTTGTCCTCGGCGGTCCAGACAGCGGCACGGTGAAATCCGTGTGAGCCCGCGACATCGAGGACATGAAGGACCAGGGGGAGCCCGACCCCGGAGCGCTGTGCGGCGGGATGCACGAACACCATTGAGATGTGCAGGAGTGATGGGTCGGGTTCTCCCGCGCCATCATCAAACCGTCCCGGCTCGGCCAGCGCCATACCCACGATGCCCGGTCGCAGCGCCACGAATGCGAGGGCATCTGAGGCCGAGAGCTTCGCGCGAACCCGGGCCGTGCGCTCGCGCCCGTGCGGGGCACCGCGAGCGACGTTCGCCTCGCGCCACACGCTGACCGCTGAATCGAGCTCATCGGGACTCATGCGCCGGATATCCACCGGCGGATCGTACGCAGCTCGGACGAAGCACTTTCAACTGTGGTTCTGCGTCGGCTTTTCAAGGCGATCCGCTTGTCGTATCGGCCGTCAATCGGCTGCCAGATACTTGCGCGGTGAAGACAGAGGCCGCTACGTCCCCAGGACGAAGGGGGCCATCAGAAACTCAGGACCGGACCCGGCGCCTCTGGCAAATCGGTCAACAGCGCCCAGAACTCGTCCCGAGACAGTGAAATCCCAGCCTCGGTCAGACAATGCGGATCGTTCTCAAGCAGGTCCTCGAGGGCGTCGTCGTCGATCAGATTCTCTCGATAGAGCGGACCGGACAACCAGCGGTCGGACATTGACGACTCCTGCCACAGGAGCTGGACCGACCCGTCGAGGTCCCGAATCACGCAGGTCTCGTTATGGCTTTCGCGCAAGAACTCCGTCAGTGGATGTCGGGCTTCATCCATGCCGGCGAAGTCCCAAAGACCCAAGTACGACTCCTGCTCGGCGCCGGTGAGCCGGCCGAACTTGTTTGCGGCATCGAGGATGGCCATCGCGTCGTGCCGCTGTCGGTCAAGTCGGTCGAGTAGATCCATCGCCGAATCCCTGTTCAGCCGTTGACGGCTTCTATATCGAACGCGTTGACGATTTTCCCCTCCGCCTCTCCAGGAACCCTCAGAGGCGGGGGTTGGTCGTCCGTCTTGAAATCCTCGACCTGCTTGGGGCAGATCGACCGAAAGTCGCAGGCGCCGCACTTATCGGGGTGGGGTCGCATCGGGAAGTCACCGTCGAGGATGCGCCCCACGGCCCACTCGACGTTCTCCACCGCCGCCGCAACCGCGGCGTCGTCAACGGGAACGTCAATTCGTTGGTTGTCCTTGAGAAGGTGGACGCTGCCCGTTCGGGCATTCTCTCCGAGAATCTCGCGGGCGGCCTTGGCGTAGAGCTGAACCTGCAGCGACAGGGTCGTCCAGTCGAGGGCGGGATTGAGCTCCGGATCGTCTCCGCCCTCCATCGACTTGAAGTCAATGACCTGAGCATCCAGGACCTCACCGTTCTCGTCCTCATGGAGCATGAGGTCGATCGAGCCGGAGATCACTGCGTCCTGCAACGGAATCTCGAAGCGGGCCTCTACCTTGCGCGTGCGAGCGAAATCGGAGCCGTAGGTCTCGGCGTAGGTTCGGAGTATGCCGGCGGCACTGTCGCGCGCCCGCTCATAAGGTCCCGGCCGCTCGGGATCGCGGCTCTCGGGCACGTGCTTGAGATGGAACATCTCCCGCGCGACCGACTCCGCCTCCTCCTGCGATGGATGGGCGCTGGAGAAGCGCTCGTGGAGCTTCCCCAATGCCGCGTGGACCGTCAGCCCAAAACCGAATAGGTCCGTGATGGGCGGCGAGAAACCGTAGCTCTTGCGGAACAGGTAGTCGCGCGGACAGCCGAGGTAGTAGCGGATGTCGGAGTAGGTCGTAGGCAGCACCGTCTCGTCGATACGA
Organism: Solirubrobacterales bacterium; assembly: GCA_051954115.1. Lineage (GTDB taxonomy): Bacteria > Actinomycetota > Thermoleophilia > Solirubrobacterales > 70-9 > VAYN01. The sequence goes on from JBQCIB010000015.1 coordinate 81,918, forward strand.
CGCTCGGGGGTTGCTTCGACTAGGCCATCGGGCACCCCGTCTCGGTCCTCGGTGAGCTCGTCGTGGACAAGCCGCTGCGTGAACCGCGATGGTCGCTGGGTCTGACTCCCACCAGGGAGGTGCGCCGCACCGCTGGTGTGCAGGTAGCGCTCGGCGCGGGTCATAGCCGTGTAGAAAAGGCGGGCCTCCTCCTCCGGAGTGCTGCGATAAGCCCCGCGGTCGATTGCGTCTTTAACCAGCGCAGTCGGCAGCCAGCCCTTGTAGTCGCTTTTTCTCCTCGGGAAGCGCCTGTTCTCCATATCCACAATGAAGACGGCTGGGAACTCCAGCCCCTTGACTTTGTGGATCGTTGAGACCGTGACCGTATCCGGGCGGGCGAGCACATCGTCGGTGCCGGTGTCGTATCCGTCGCGTGCGATCTGCTGCAGGAAGTTGAGAATCTGCCCGAATCGACCCGATGAGTCGATGCTCAGATAGACCGACTCCGCATCCTGGATCATGCGGCTGAAAGCACCTATGTCCGCCATCGTCCCGGCATCCAGGTCTGCTTTCTGTATGCCGAAGGCGTCCAGCAGATCGTGAACGAGTTGCTGCGGATACACACGCCGGCGGGCCGCCCCCGAGTCTGAGGCGGGGCCGTGGATCTCCCTGGCCCACGATGCGAGCACGTTCACGAAGGCGTTGAAATCCGCCTCTGGATATGCCGGGAGTACGTGCTCGTCGAAGAAAGTTTTGGCATCGTCCCGGCTCGGCTGCCCCTTCCGAAGCAACTCGAACGAATCGCGAAGTACCGCAGCCTGGGGACGGTCGAAGACGCTGCCACCGGCCTCCAGCGAGTACGGGATGCCGCGCGCCGACAACGCATCCGTAAACGCCGCATGCCGGGGTGGCCCACCGGACGGCTCGGGCATCTTCGTCGAGCGCATGAGGATCGCGAAGTCGGCCGGGGTGAGTCCCCGCACTCGTCCGCTCTGCTCCCGATACGCCGTTCCCAGTAGCCGCGCGATCCGCTCGGCAACCCACTCGGCCTCGTCGGCACGGTTGTCGAACCACAGTCGCCGCAGATCGTGCGGTTGATCCGTGGGCTCGGCTTCGGGGTCCTTGGCGAGTCGCGCGGGTCCGAGCTCCGCGACCACAAAGCCATCGGCGGATTCGACGATTGCCGGCGTCGAGCGGAAGTTGCGCCCAAGCGTGTGCTCCGCCGCCTCCGGATGTCGATCGGTGAACTGGAGGATGTTCGAGACATCCGCCCCACGCCAGGCGTAGAGAGCCTGGTCGTCGTCCCCGCAGACGAACAGAGTCTGCGCCTGGGCGCGCATCGAGCGGATCAAGGCCTCCTGGCTTGGGTTCACATCTTGGTACTCGTCAACGTGAAGGTGGCGGAGCTGCTCGAGGGCTGCGCATGCGCCCGGGTCCCCACTCCCCAGCGCCTCAGCCACCGTGCGGATCATCTGCGAGAAGTCGATGAAACAGTCCCGGTCCAGGGTCGTCTGCAGGTTCTGGAGGACCGCCCCCAGATCGGGATCGGCCGCAGTCACGGCGGCAAGGTCGATCATCTCGTCGTTGACGAGCTTCCAGGCATTCGCGACCTCGCGAACAACCGCGAAATATTTGCCCCGACCGGTGTTCTGGAGTCGATCCCAGAGTTCAAGCTCGCCATAGCGCGAGATCAGATAGAGCTTGAGCCGGTTGTCGTCGAGAACCTCGAACTGGCGATACCGGGCGTCCATATCACCGAGGATGCCCTTGCACCATGCATGGATCGTTCCGACGAACATCGCGCCGAGAACGGTCGGCTCAAGCTCCGCCGCCGCCAGCGCGGTGCCGATGCGGAGCTTGATCGACTCAGCTGCCTTCTCCGTGAACGTGAAGGCGATGATCGACTCGGGAGGCTCGCCTTCCGCGACGAGGCGCGCAACGCGATAGGCGAGCGTGCGTGACTTCCCCGAGCCCGCGCAAGCCAAAGCGAGGATGTCGGAGGACCCATCCGTGGCGGCGGCGTACTGTGCCTCCGTCAGGTCGCTGCGCAGTATGTCGTCGATCTCCGGCAACCCGTCCTTCGTATCACCGCGACCGGATAGCGAGCATCAGGCGACCTCCGCATGGAGGGCGTCGGCGATCGGCTTTGCGTGCGCCGCCACGAAGGTCGGCGGCAGCGCATTCCCGATCAGGTCGGCAGCTTTGTACTTCCCCTCGCTGAGGGGGATTTCGTAGTCGGATGGGAAGGTCTGCAGGAGGGCGGCCTCGCGGAGGGTTATCGCCCGGTTTTCCTCTGGATGGAGGAAGCGGCCCTTGGACGGATTGATGCATCCGCTCGTGATGGTCGGAGCGGGTTGATCCCATGCCATGCGCCCGTACACGTCGAAAAATCCGTTCGTCCGCTTGTGACAGCCCAACTGCCTCCTGCGGGGCAAATCCTTACGTCCACCCCCGTCCGGGGGTATTGCAGCAATGAGATTGCGGATTCGCCGCGTGCGCTGCTCACCGTGGATATGAAGGGGATCATCCGACTCGGCCGGCGTCGGCACGTCTCCGAGTGCATCGCGAACCGTTCGCTGCCGAGAGATGGGCTCGACGAAATCAATCGGCTCGCCGTTGCGGATTCCTACGAGGACGAATCGCCTGCGCCGCTGGGGAACGCCAAAGTCGGCGGCATCGTGAACCCCCGTCGTTATCGTGTAGCCGAGTCCTTCCAGGCGCTTCACAAGGCGGTCGAGGACAGCCTCCTCCGCCAGCCCCGGAACGTTCTCCATCATCAAGGCCCGCGGTTGCAGCGCGGACACATACCGGCCGAACTGCGCGACGAGGCTGTTTCGCTTATCGGCCACGCTGGTCCCGCGACGCAGAGTCCTCATCGTCGAGAACCCCTGACAAGGCGGGCACCCGGCCAGCAGGTCCAACTGACCCGGAACGAGCCCCAGCCTCTTCATCATCGTCTTCGGCGACAGGCTCCTTATGTTCTGGTGCCAGACGGTGGTGCCGGGATGATTTTTTCTGTAGCCCTCGATCGCGAGCCCCGAGACGTCAACCGCTCCCAAAACCGAGAAGCCAGCCTCTCTGAGGCCAACGCTCAACCCCCCGACACCACAGAAAAGGTCCACGGCGGTGAGCGTCGGCACCCGCCCTCCATTCAGGGCGTCGAGGACACGGGCCGCAGCATCGTCCGGGGGCTCGTGCTCCCAAACGCGAACGACCGTCCAGCCACTTCGCCGAAGAGCGACATCGACCCGTCTGTCGCGCGCAACGTTGCGATCGAGCTTCTCCGCCCAGAACTCAGCATGCGTCTTCGGATCAGTCCCATGCTCCGGACAGCGGTGCCAGAAGCAGCCGTCCACAAAAACGGCGACCTGCTTCCCGACGATCGCCACATCCGCTCGCACGCGCAGGTCGGCGCAATCGATCGGATAGTCCTTGCGGAAGCGCACCCCAGCGCGAAACAGGGCGCTGCGCAGCGCCTTCTCCGGCTCGGTGTCGGTACGTCTATTCGACACCATCGAACGCCGGACTCCCTCCGTGGAAGCCCACGAAATCGGAGTTCGACCGGCAGAAGACATAGAACAGGCGATACTAGTTTCCGACTGCAAGCGTTGCATCGGGAGCGGACGATCCGAGGTCGAGCAGACGAGCGCGGTCTGCAGCGGCATCTTCACTCGCCTCCCCCTACGTTTCCTTGAAGCGCCCGTATCGCGTGCTGCCCGGCTCCCAGTCGATCCCGATCAGCAGGTTCGGGACGGGCACTTCCAGGGAGGTCGCCAGCTTCACGACGGTGTCGATCCGAGGAATCCGAAGCCCTCGCTCCAACTGGCTCACCTCGGTGCGGTGAAGCGAAGCCCGAACGCTCAGCTCCTCCTGCGAGAGGTCAGCGCGCCTGCGCTGATATTTGAGGTTGTCGCCGAACTGCGCCGCTATGTCGATCATTGCTCGCCTCCCAGGCGTTCGAGGATCGCGTGTTCCTTTTCAAGCTGCTTCCTGAGCCGCTTCTGAAAGTCGGGGTCGGAGCGGCGGGTCGCGATGTGGGTGTCGATCGCTTCGCGAACCGCCTCTGAAATCTTCACGTCGTCGGTCCGGGCGACGGCCGCCAGTTCGGCTGCCTGATCTTCGGGAAGACGGAGGCTCATCGCCTTCGACGCCGTCATTGCCGCCCCCCGATGATCTCGACGTCCTCGTAGAAGACGGCGGCGACCGTCTGCTCGGCCGCTTCGATGTCGTCGGAGGTCCAGCAGACCTCGTTGTCCCATTCCTCCGCACCCGGCAGGGGCTCGTCCAACCTCAGCGCGATCAGCGAGTCCGTCGCCTCGGTGACGGTGCCGGTCGCCCCCGCGTGGGCGACGAAGTGCGGGAACCGATCGACGCTGCGCCGCAGTCGGCCACGCGAGCCGGTCGCCGGCAACTGCTCGGACACGACAGCGCGGCTCATCGCTGGCCTCCCGCGTCTCTGAGCCTGTAGCCGTGCGCGTGGCAGTTGACGACGAAGCCCGCGGCGCCGGCTTCTCGCAGCTTGCATCGGGCGCGACTGGCATGGGAATCGAGCGTGCGGAAGCTGCCGCGCCGCCCCCAAAGCTCCCGCCTCAGCTCCTGCTTCGTGAAGACCCGATCGGGCTCGGTCGCGAGCAACGCCACCAGTTCGAACTCGCGCGCCGCCAGGCGCACCTCGCGCCCGTGAACCTCGACCCGCCGAGCGGCCGGGTCGACCAGCAGCGCTCCGACCCGGACCGGAGCCTGGCGGTCGGCCTTCGCGGTGTCGAAGATGCTGCCGTCGATGTGCCCGCGGCAGAGCGAGCGCCAGTCGCCCTCCTCGACCAGCTTCGCCTTCACCTGCCAATGCCCGCCGTCGCTCAGGCGGACCTCCAATTCGCCGCCGTCGATTCTGATCGCGGCGGTGGTAAATCGTCCTGGGACGAGCGCCGTCATTGGCTCGCCTCCGCTGAATCGGAGTGGTCCCGCAGGGCGTTGACCCGCTCGCGCTCTGCCTCGCGCTCGGCGCGCTCTGCCTCGCTGAGTTGGACCGGGCCGCAGGAGAGGCAACTGCTGCCGCCCCGCGCCAGGCGCTCTGCCTCGGCCTCGACCCACTCGGGGGTCGGGGACCAATCGCGCATCTCGCCGGTCTCCGGGTCCATCGCCCGGCCACCGCGAACATGGCTCGGGTGCTGCGTCACCATCCATCGGCCGCAGCGACCGGCGCAGGGGGTGATGATGTCGTCGGCGGCCGGAGTGTCCTTCCCAGCGACCGGCTTCGGCTCCATCCTCGTAATCGAGATGTCGGTGGAATCGCTCATCGTGGATTTCTTCCTTTCGGACTAACTCGCAAGGGCAAGGGCCGGTTCCAGCGCAGCCGGGTTCTCTGGCGCGACGGGCTCGCGCAGCACGTCGAGGTCGAGCGGCGGGGCCTCGTCGCCGGGCAGAAGATGCGTGTAGCGGGAGAGCGTGAACGCGGCCGAGTGGTGGCCGAGCGCCCTGCTGAGCTGGAGGAGGTTGGTCCCGCGGCTCAGGTGGAGCGATGCGAACGTGTGTCGGAACGTGTGGAAGCCCGCCCAGGGCGCGTCAACCTCCTCCACGATCGGCTTTAGGTGCCGGCGGCGCAGGTTGCCTGACTCCAGGACGTTGCCCGACCTGTTGGTGAAGACGAGCGCGGTCGAGTCCTGGTCGTCCATCGCGGCGAGATGGGCGCGCAGGCGGTGGACGAGCGATGCGGGCAGCCGGACCTCGCGCCTGCCGTGCTTGGACTTCGGCGGCTCGATCCGCCCCCTGACGATCCCGCGCCGGACGCAGACCTCGGGCTCGGAGCCGTCTAGCTGGAAGTGAAGGCGCTGGAGCGCGATCGCCTCGCTGATCCGCAGGCCGGTCGCCGCCAGGACTTCGAACAGCAGCTTGTATTGCTGGGGCGCCATCGACAGCACCGCCGCCAGCTGCTCGCGGCTGAACACCTTGATTTCCTGCTCGTCCTCGTCCTCAAGGTCCTCGCGATGAGGAAGCGTCAGGCCCTGCGAGGGGTTGTGCCGGATCAGGCCCTCGTTGGTCGCGGTCGTCAGCGCCGCGCGCAGCGGAATGACGATGTTGGCGATGGTCGAGTCGCTTAGGCGTTTGCCCTGCTCGTCCTCGTCGGCCAGCCAGTCCACGAAGCGGGCGAGCTGATAGGTGGACACCTCGACCAGCTTCAACCTGGCCGAGAAGTAGGGATGGGCGTAGTAGGCGATCAGCCGCCGGTATTCGTCGCGGGTGTTCTCGCGGAAGCCGCGACGGCCCTGCCCCCGGTAGCGCTCCACCCAATCATCGAGGAAGGCCAGGAAGCCGATCGTCGTCGGCTCCTGAATCTCACCGCGGTCGCGGTCGGTTTCGCTCTCGCGCTTGATCCTGCGCGCCGCGTCGTAGGTGTTCGCGTTGCGCTTGCGCTGCTTTCCGGCGACGCGAATGACGGCGACGTATCCGACGATGTTGCCGCCGCCGTCGATGCGTTTGAAGACGCCGGGCGTCTTGGTCTTGACGAGGCGGCGCTTGTCGCCGCATCCGCCACCGTCCGCACGGACATCCGTATCCTGGGAAACGCTCATGAGTCACCTCTCATGGGCCGGGGGCGGGCCGTGTCAGCGGTGCCGCCCCGTTTTGCTTTTCTCGGACAAAACGTTAACAGGACGAAGCGGTTTTGACGACTCTTGCGATCGGCCGCAATCCCCCTTCTCATGGGACATTCCGGCAGCCGGATCACGGCCGCTCCCCCGCCTTCGTCACGTACTCGTCAAGCGTCCGGCGGCGGTAGAGCGGCGTGCGCCCGTCGTAGCCGTCGGGCACCAGCAGCCCGGCGCTGGTCAGTTCGTGGATGCGCCTGCGCGGGACGCAGATGTAGCGGCCGGCGGCCTCGGGGTTCAGGTAGCCCTCCTCCTCGGCGGCTTCGCCCTGCAGGCGATCGACGACCTGCTCGGCGACGCTCGCGGCCAGCGCCTCCACGAAGCGCTCGTCGGCCCTAAGCACCGGAATCCCGAAGGGTCGGCGGCGCTCGCTCGCGGCCTGCGCCCCGGCCATCAGCCCACCTCCTCCCCGAGCCAGTCGACCGGCTTCTCGGGGTCGGCGGGGGTCCGGCAGATCGGCGCGAACGGGCCGCGCTCGGCGAGGTCGTCGAGCAGGCAGACCGAGACCTCGACCTCCGGCGTCTCGGCGAGGTCGGGGTCCTGAGCGCAGAGCGCGAGCACGGTGCGGCGGCGAACCTCGAGCCGGTCCCTGGGTCGGCCGGCGAGGACGAGCAGCACGGTCGGGAAGACCGGGTAGAGCCGGGACCACAGCGCCACCGATCCGCCGCCCGGACCTTCGGCCGGGACGGTGCGGCGGTAGAAGCGCGCGTAGCGCCCGATCCTCTGCGCGAGGTCGAAGGCCGAGCGGGTGGCCCGATCGAGCTCGATGAATCGGTAGACGATGCTGGTCTGCCCGTCACCCTCGGCGAGCTGGTAGCTGAGAACCGCGTCGGAGATCAACTGCTCCGGCATCCGCCTCCCCGGCGGCGGCCCCAGCGAGTGGGCGACCTCGTGGCGCCAGCCGAACGGGCCGCACTCGTCGCCGCGCTCGCGCGCCGCCCGCACGAAGGCAAGGCCGACATCGTTGACGGCGATCGTGTGCGCCTGCAGGGGACCGGCGGCCTGCTCCGGGGGGAGCACCTTTCGCCGGGTCTCCGCCCGGCTCGGGATCGTCTCGACGGCGTCGGCGCCGCGCTCGGTCAGATGCCACCCAAGCCGGCACCTCGACATCGGGGTCGCCGCGGCAAAGTCTCTGTCGCGCAGCAGGGCGAGTTGTTGCTGCGCCCAGCGCCGGGAGGCTTCGGGCATATGCAGCTCGTGGACCTGGGCGGTCGTGAGCAGGCGGTGCTGGTTGAGGCTTTCGAGCACCTCCACCGACGCCTCCCCGAAATCCGCGGGGCTCATCATGGCGCTCCGGTGTCGAGGTTCTGCCGCCCGCCGCTGGCGCGGCCCGGCCGCCGGCCAGAGCCGGAGAGGCGCTTGACGATCTCCTGCGGATGGCGGTCGAGGCGGGCAAGCGTCTCGGCGACCGGGGCGCGGCGCAGGCTGCGGTCGATCGCGGCGTCGAGCGCCGGCACGTCCTCGGGGTGGCGCTGGTCGGGGAAAAGCTCCTCGACCGGGACCCCGGCCAGCCGGAACGGGCGGCTGATCTCGCCGTCGAGGGTCACGGAGGCGAGGCTGTGGAAGCGGGCGAGCTGGCCGATCGTCTCGGCGCTCACTTCGCCGCCGAGCTCGCGGGCCAAGAGACCGGCGCCTTTGGAGTTGAGAGCCGTCGTCACCAGGTGCGAGCGGTTGGTGGTGACGGCGTCGCGGGTCGCGGCCGTCAGGCGCTCGGGGTTCTGGTTCAGCAGCAGCGCCCGGACCGCGTACTTCGCGACCTGCTCCAGCAGCGCCGCGAGCGTGCCCGACGACGCGCCGTCGTATATCTGCACCTCGTCCAGCCAGATCGAGAACCAGCGGCGCAGCTCGGGCTGCACGTCAGCCCGCGACTTCGCCGCGTGGAGGGCGTCGAAGACGACGAAGTTGGCGATCAGCCGGTCGCGGCCAGAGCCCGAGCCGGGGCAGACGAGGACGATCTTGCCGGCGTCCATCGCCGCGCGGATGTCATAGGTGGCGCGCGGGTTGCCGAGGAGCGCGGCGGTGGCCGGCGCGGCGCGCAGGCGGTCGATCAGGTTCGTGACCGGCGTGATCGCCTCGGGCGGCAGCAGCGGGAAGCGTTCGGTGAAGAACCGGCGCACCGGGGCCGAGACGTGCGGCAGCACCGCCGAGCGCCAGTCCTCGTCGCTCAGCAGGACGGGGATCTCGAAGATCGTCGGCGCAAGCTCGGGCGGGAGCTTGTGGGCGATGTCCACCATCGCCTGCGCGGCCTGGGTGGTGAGGTTCAGCGCGCGGGCGTTGATCTCGTCCCAGCGCAGCGCCGAGGAGAAGGCATCGACCACGGCGTCGACCTGGCCGGCGGCTCGCCTCGGCGAGCGGCCGCGGACGGCGAAGAGGTTCCAGGCGGGCTGGCGGTCGGGGTCGGCGAGGTTGACTTCCACGACCCGCTCGCGCAGCCCCTCCTCGGTCAGGTAGCCCTTGCTCCGTTCGATCGCGTCGAGATGAGGGTCGAGGAAGAGGCAGCCCTGGCCCGAGCGGGCGAGGTGGAGGAACTGTCCGATCGCGGTCTCGGTCTTCCCGAAGCGGCTGCGACCCGACATGTAGAAGAAGAAGGTGTCGGTCAGCTTGACGCCGACCGTCCTCTCCCCCGCCTCGGTCTCGACCCTGCCGAGCGGCAGCAGGCTCGCCTGCCCTTCAAAGCTCGGCAGCTCGCGGGGCGGGGGCGGCACCGCCCCGCCCGAGCGCAGGACATTCGGTGCTGCGCATCGCTTGCTCGGCGGCTTCAAGAGGCCGGCGATCTCGCTCGCGGTGACGACCCGCCGCCGCGCCGGGCGGAACAGCCCGGTCGTCATGCGCCGGTCGAAGGCGCCTCGGCGCCCCGGCAGGTCCGAGCCGAGGAAGGCGACTCCGGGAATGCGCAGCCCCGAGACGCGCAGGTGGTTCTCCCCGGCAAAGGCGTCGAAAGCGGCAAGCACCGCCGCCAGCTGCCCCTTGGCCCGACCGGGGACCGGCGAGGCCACTCGGATCAGAACCTGAATCTCGAACAGCGGCTCGGCGGTGCCGAGCTTGCGGGACAGCGCCTGGCGGCCGACCCAGCGCTCTACGAGCTCGGCCGGCGGCGCGCCGCCGCGACGGCGATCGCCGCCGCTCAGCAGGTCGGCCAACTCCTCGCCCGGCGGCGGCGCGGGCTGTCGGCGTCGGGCGCGGCGCAGCAGCCGCCGCCGCAGCCGACGGCGCTTTCCCGGCGTCACCGGCAGCAGGTCGACGCAGACCGTGGCCTCCTCGCCGCCGACCAGGCCGATGCCGTCGAGGGCGCGGGCGAACCCGCCGAGCGGATCGGGATCGATTCCCGCGGCGTTCAGCGGCTCGCTGCTCGCCCTGGCAAGGACCAGCTCGGCGCGGGCGACCTCGGGCTTCTTCGGCTCGGGCTTCCCGACCTCAGCCTTTTCCGGTTCGGCTTTCTCGGGCTCGGCCGGGGGGTCGGGGACCGGCCGGAGATCGACGCCGGGATAAGCCGCCAGCGCCGCCCGCAGCGCTCCGCTGGCCCGTTCGGGAACCTCGATCCCGTAGCGGACCCTTCCGTTCTCGTCGCCGTCGAGCCGAAGACGCACGGCGCTCGCGGGGGCATCGAGGACGCCGCGAAGCGCTCTCCTGGATCGGCTGAGGCCGGAAGCGAAGCGGACGACGGACTCGGGGGATGGATCGAAGGAATCGGCGGGGATCGCGAGCATCGCCACGCGGTGATCGAGAGCCCGACGAGTGACAACGAGGCGGGCGACGAACACCGCACAGGCGAAGCTCAGCAGAGCCCCGGCGAGGCTGATGGCGGCGGGCTGTCCCGCGAGCTGTAGGAGCGATAGCCCCCATCGAGGAGCGTTCGACGCCACGAGCATGGACGCGGCTGCCGCCGCGAGGAGGACGAGCGGGACTGCGTCCCGCCGGTCTGACCGGCTCATGATTTCGACCCCCTCTCGGGAATAGAAGTCAGCGAAGCCGGACGCCGCGAAGGCAGACGGCAAGCGGGGTTGCACTCGACCGTCCGGCGGCGGTGCGAGCCGTAGCGCGAGCCGTACTGCGAGCCGTACTGCGAGCCGTAGCGCGAGCCGTAGCGCGAGCCGAGATCGACAGTCATTTCTCCCCCTCCCCGCGGTCGAGACTGTGGCGGGAAACCGCCTCCACGACGAGCCGGGCGACCGGCGGGCAGACCGCGTTTCCGACCTGGAGAAAGCAGCGCGTCCGCGACCCCTGCCACGGATAGTCAGCCCGGAAGCCCTGCAGGACGGCGGCCTCCTCGACGCTCACCCGCACCGCCTCCTCGAACTGAGAGGCCCATTCCTTCCCCGACCGCGGCTTTGACTTCCGGTAGGCCCTCGGCGTCGAAATCCGCGGATCGGCCACCACCGTCGTCGCCGGCCGCTTCTGAGTCCACTCCGGCCGCCGCTCAGCCATTTCGGTCGCTCTCTTTCGGCGAGCGCTCGACCGTCCACGATCCCGAGGCCGAGTCGATGGTCCGGGCCGGGCAGGTGGCCGGGCGGCTGAGGCCCTGGGGGCGGGTGCCGCTGGCGGTCTGGTTGTTGGTGAAGGTGACGGCGTCGCGCGCCCAGCCGAGCGCATCGGCCATGCTGACCCAGGGCAGCAGGTCGCGCTCCTCCTCGCGGACCTCGTCGGGTCGGCGTGGGTTGTAGGAGCGGTGGGTCGGCGCCGGCAGCTCGGCGGGGCCGTCGAGCGAGGCGACGAGATAGGCGCGCTTCCGGGTCTGCGGCACGCCGTAGCGCTCGGCGCTCAGCACCCCGGCGGTCGCGTCGTAGCCGTGGGCGGCGAGCAACCCGGCGAACAGCGACCAGAGCTCGAGGACGCCGGGGACCTGCTCCAGGGTGATCCAGCGAGGACGAAGCGCCACCGCCCACCGCAGCGGCTCGACCGTCAGCAGCGAGCGAGGGTCGCGGCAGGCGGCGAGGTGCTCCGCGCGGGAGTCGTGGCCGGCGGCGAGCTCATGGGCGCAGGCGATCACCCGCTCCTTGTCGAAGCGGCCGAGGTTCTTGCCGGCGGTCGAGTAGGCCTGGCAGGGAGGCGAGCCGATCAGCCCCCAGACCGGCGCGAACTCCATCGGGTCGAGCGCGGCGATGTCAGCTTCGATCCGCTCGTGCCCGGCGGCGCGCGCCGTGGCGCAGGCCCACCGATCGACGTCGATGCCGATCGCCGTGTAGCCGAGATCGCGAAGGCCCTCGTCCCAGCCGCCGGCACCGGCGAAGAGGTCGATGATCGTGCCGGGCTGCATCAGCTCATCGCCCCCTCGCGCGCTTGCGCCGCCCAGCGCTCGTAGTCGAGGATGCGACGCCCGATCCACTCGGCGATCTGCGGGACGAGGGCGTTGCCGAGGGCGGCAAGGCGGTCCACCCGGCGGGGAACCCCATCAGCCACTCGACCCACTCCGGGTTCAGCGGCCCAGTGGTCCCGTAGCTGCGCGGCGGCCGACCCGCCGAGCGCTTGTGCTCGGCCTTCGTGTTGCTCGCGATCGGCGTCGGGAACATCGGCGCCTTTGCCACCGCGCTCCGCAGGTTGTCGCCGCCCTGCCGAGATGACGACCTCCCCGGCCCGCCCAGGCTGTCGCTCCGCGTCGGCGTCGGCCAGGACCGACGCTCGGCTTCGTTCACCGCCCGCCCCAGCTCGTTCCCGCTCGGTCCGGGGTTCCGCCGCTGCCCCGGCTTCGGCATCCCGTGCGGGGTAGGCCACGATCCAGATGCGCTTTCGGAGGTGGGGTGCCCCGAACTCTCCAGCCGATAGGCACGCCCACTCCGCGTCATACCGTGCTTCGGCCAGGTCGCCGAGAACTCGTCCGATCGGTCCTCGCTCCCAGCGCTTCCCCTTCCCGGTGAGGAGGGCTGGCACGTTCTCCACGAGGACGTATCGGGGTCGAAGCTCGCGAACGATCCGGGCGAACTCGCTCCAAAGACCCGAGCGGGCGCCGTCGATCCCAGCTCCTCTGCCGGCGGGGCTGAGGTCCTGGCAGGGGAATCCGCCGCAGAGGAGGTCGACCGGCTCGAGGTTCCTGGCGCCGACCTCGCGCACGTCTTCAAAGCGGGCGGCGTCGGGGAAGTGGCGGGCAAGGACGGCGCGGCAGTAGGGGTCGAGCTCGACCTGCCAGGAGACGCGCATCCCTGCCCGCTCGAAGCCGAGGTCGAATCCGCCGATGCCCGAGAAGAGGCTGCCGACATTCACGCCCCGCCCCTCGATCCGCTGCGCCGTGCGACCGCCTTGAAGACCGGGACGTAGGCCCGCCCCGAGTCGCGGTAGCGCTCCAGGAACCGATGCCAGCCGCGCCGAGCCTCCCTGACGGTCGGAGCGCTGACACGAAGGACTGCGTGGCCGCGGCGTGCCCCGGCCAGGACCACGGCCAGCTGGCCGTCGCGATACGGGACGTGCTGGAGCGCCCGATGAGATCGCAGAGCCCGCGCCGCGCGACGGGCGGCGGTGCTGCCCTTCACGTCCTGGGGGTCCTGCCTTCGGGTCGGGGAGCGGGGTTCGCTCTGCTCGCCTCCCTTCGCCTCGGTGGGGAGCGCCTGAGGAGAGGCGATCGACGCTGGCCGCTCTGCGGTAGAGGACTGCCGATCCTGCTCGCTTGCGGCAAGCACGAATAGCCCCGCGATCCCGACGAGGATCGCGCTGGCGAAGACGAGGATCGCCCGCGCCGCGCTCGGGTCGAGCGGGCGGTCGAGGAGGGCGCGGAGCCGGTCAGCCATTAGCGCCGCCCTTCGTGCTCGGCGGCTGCGCGTAGCCGAAGATCGGCGCCGGCATCCCCCACTGCACAGCCTGCGAGGGCAGGAACGGCCCCGAGCGCGCCACCCGGTCGCCGAAGTTGCCGTCGATCGTCGTGATCTGCCCGCCGGGGAAGACGCGCTCGACGATGCCGACGTGGTCGCTTTCCCCAGGTCCGGGGCCGGAGCCGTAGAGCACAGCATCGCCCGGTGCCGGCGTCGCGCTCGGCGGCAGGACGCGGGCGCCGTTGGCTTCGGGGGTGGAGAGCGGCGGATCGCCCGGGGCCGTTACCGCGAAGGGGCCGCCTTCATGGGCCTTCGCCCATTCGAAGATCGTCCCCGAGTAGGCGTAGGGCGCGGTGCCGCCCCTCAGCGGCACGCCCGCCTTCTCCCAGACCCAGGCGACGAAGAGCGAGCACCATTCGACGCAGGGGCCGTAGGGATTGCAGTTGGAGCCGAGCGGGCTCTCGGTCGTCCCGAGCTGGCTCTCGGCGATGCGGACGATTTCGCTGCCACTCGCCCCGCCCGACGAGGAACCGCCGCAGGCCGAGCCGCCGCCGCTCGCTTCCTGCCCGGTCGCGACCGGGCTCGTCGGGGCCGGCGAGCCCTTGCCGCGGAAGCCGTATTCGACGGCCCGCTGCATCACTTCGTCGGCGTAGTTCGCCGAGGAGTTCGAACAGGCGCCGTAGTAGTTGCAAGCGGCCTGCCGGTAGGCGGCGTAGGAGTCGCCGGCCAGGCCGAAGACCGGGCGCATCATCCGCGCGGCGGTGAAGACCGCGTCGGCGGCGTCGAAGGGACTGGCCCCGCCGCCGTCGGCGTCGACCTTGTAGCGGTCCCAGATCGTCGGGCCGGGTCCGGGGCTGCACGCCGATTCCGGGACGATCGCGATCTGCATCGGCCCGCCGCAGCCGGAGGGATAGACGTGGGCGCAGGCGCGGTGGCCGCACTCCTGGTAGCCGATCGAGGCGAGGAAGGCCCAATCGACATCGAAGCGCCTGCCGGCTTCCTGGTAGATGCGCAAGCGCTTGGGCGGGATCGCCTTGACGGCGGCTTTCGTCGGCGGGCCGGCGACGGCGATGCCGCCCCCGCCCATGCAGCCGATGCTGCTGCCAAGGATCGCCATCACCGTCGCGGTGATGGCGACGACGACGGCCGCCAAGACGCCGGTGGCGAGCAGGAGGAGGAGCGATCCGCCGCGACGCCGCGCCCTCATCGCTTGCCGCCCTTCCGCCGCCAGCGCCAGCGGCGCCGGGAGGGTCCGGACTCGCGATCGAGCTTCGCCTGCGCGGCCGGCGACTTCCGGGCGGCCTCACGGCTCCGCTCCGCCTCGGCGCGCAGCTCGGCGCCGAGGCTGTCTTCGCCCCCGGCCGGGGCGGTGCCCTTGCGAACCGGCGGACGGCTTGCCCCTCCGCTCGGGGCGCCGTCGCGCTTGGGAGCGCAGCCGGGCTTCTGCTCGCTGTCGGATCGCGTCTCGCGCGGCTTCGCGTCTGCCGCGCTTCCCTGCCCGGAGGCGCGCTTGCGCCTGCCCGACCCCTTGGCGGCAGAGCCGCCGCCGGCCGCGGTCTCGCCGGACGAGCGGCGGGGCGCAGAGCCGGAATCCTCACTCGCTGCCTCACCGCCGGATCGCTCCCCCCGCCGGGGGCGCTCGGCACCGTCGCGGCCGCGAGCGCCGCCGCCGACCGGGGCGCTGTAGCTGGTGCCGAACAGCGGGGCTCGACGCGGGCGCCGGGGACGAGTCGGATCGTCGCCGCCGGCTCCCACGAACCCGCCGAGGGCGCGATCGGAGCGACCCATCATCGAGCGGCCTTTGCGCCGCAGCGGTCGCGAGAGTTTGCCGGCGATGCGCCCGCCCGCGTAGATCGAGAGCAGCTTCAGCGAGGCGTCGCGCCCCGGCGCCCTCGGCCCGGTAGCGATCCCGATCAGGCTGTCGGCGAGGGTGCGCCGCTGGAGGAAGACGGCCCAGAAGAAAAGGGATTGGAGGCCGAAGGACATCAGCCAGCCGAGCTGCGCCGTCGCGCTCGACAGGGCGGCGGTGACGGCGAGCAGGACCGCCAGGATCAGCGAGTAGGCCGCCTTTCGCAGCAGGTAGCCGGCCAGCTTCTCCAGCCATCCCTTGAAGAAGTCATGGCCGCGGCCGGGGATAACCGCCGCGATCAGCGCGACCGGGCTGAACGCGAGCAGGAGCAGCAGCAGAACCTGGGCGAGGATCACCCCGATCGAGAGCGCGCCCAGGAGCAGGAAGGCGCCGAGCTCGCCGACGAAGAGGACGAGCGCCAGGAGCAGCCGCTGGTACTGGCCGCCCTCCTCCATCGCGTCGGTGGCGGGCTTGTCGGCGACGCCGAGCCGGTAGCCCTTGGCTTCGGTGTCGGATTCGGGAAGCTCCGAGGCGTCGCCGTCGTTCAGGGCTTCGTACTCGGCGTCCCGTTCGTCGTGTTCTTCGGCGCCGTTGCTGTAGCGGAGGAAGTGGGCCGCGTACTTGTTCGCGTTGTTGATGCAGACCTTGCCGTCGGCGGTGATCTCGGTGCCGGACTGGAGGCGGCGGGCGAGCGCGGCGTCGCGGGATGGATTGGAGGAGAGCGGCCGCACCGCGACCGATTCCGGATCGCTGTCTTCGGAGCCGGTGCCGGCGCGGGCGCAATGTTCGAGGCCGCCGAACTCGAGGACGACCCACGGCTTGAAGATCAGGAGGTCGAACAGCTCGTTCGCGGTGTCCTGCCTCGCCTGGGTGGCGCTGGAGGCGTTGCCGTTAGAGGAGATCGACAGGAACGCGCCTGACATCGCGTTCGTCCAGCCCGAGACGGCGCCGATCGTGGACCCCGGCTGGGCGACGAAGAACAGCGCGCAGACGACGTAGATCAGCGAGAGCCCGAGCGCCCCGGCGGTCTCGGTGTAGCGGCGCTGGACCAGCGCCTTCCACATCGCCCAGATGCCGGCGATCACGACCGCGAGGACGAGCCACGGCTGGCCGAGGACATCGGCGTAGATCGAGTGGATCGCTTTGGCGACCGGCGCGAGCGCCCCGGCGCCGCCGGTCGCCTGCGAGCCGTTGACCAGGTCGAGGCCGAAGGCGAAGCCGAAGAGGGTGATGAGCAGGTTCGCCAGGAAGCTCGTCGCCAGCCACAACAGCGAGGCGAAGAAGTAGGCGATCATCGGCGGGACGCCGGAGACGTCCACCCCGCCGGTCAGCGACGCCGAGACCGCGTCGAAGTGCTGATCGAGCGAGTAATTCAGCAGCGGGTAGCGGCCGGCGATCCCGCCGCCCCCGAGCTGGGGAGCGGGGCCGACGTTGCCCCAGACATCGGTGGCAGCGCCCGCGAGCGGGTGGGCCAGCAGCACGACCAGCGTCGCCAGTCCGAACGCCACGACGACGCGGCGACCCCAGCTGCGCGGAGCGCGCCGGCTCACGCCGCCACCGCCCGCGGGGTGTTGTCGAGGGCAGCCAGCAGCTCTCCGAAGACGAGGTCGAAGCGCAGCTCGCCGACCCGGCCGTCGAGGTCGCGCATCAGGCAGAGGCCCTGGCGGTATTCGCGCAGGCGGGCGCGGGCGGCGGCATCCTCGGCGTCGAGGCCGATCTGCGCGATCCCTGCCCGCGCCTCGGCGTCGGTCTCCTGGCCGAAGAGGAAGTAGACGCCGAACAGCTCGGCCAGCTCGCCGAGGTCGGCGAGGCGCTGGGTCGCCACCAGGACCGTCGCGTTAAGGGCGCGGCCGAGCCGGATGATCCGGTTGAGCAGCGAGCGGCCCTGCGTCGAGGCGAGCAGGAACCACGCCTCGTCCAGGACGACCACCTTGTGGCGGCTGCGGTCGCCCGCGATCAGCCGCAGCGCCAGTGCCGCGACCAGGGACAGCGTCGCCACCGACACGCGCTCGGCGCGGGTGTAGGTCTCGCGCGAGGCGCCGGGATCGGGGAGGCTGAGCCCCGGCGTGCGGATCGTGATTACCGAGCGCTCGACCTCGATCGGCTCGGCCTCGCCGGTTCCGAAGCCCAGCCGCGCGAGCCCGAAGTCCGAGAGCACGTCCAGCGCCTCGGCGACCTCGCGGCCCGCCTCGGCCTCGGCCGAGCGCAGCCGCTCGATCACCGCGGCTAGGTTTCGCTCGCCGGCCCTGACCGCGTCGCGGACGGCGCGGTCGATCGCGACCTCCCAGGACGGGGCCGGGTCGCGCAGCAGCTCGACCAGGTAGCTGGAGGCAAGCTCCTCGCGCAGCTCGGGCAGCCCGATCGCCAGCGGGTCGAGCTTGCCCCGGTGCTCGGGGTCGCCGGAGAGCTCCAGGACCTCGACCTCTCCTTCCAGCTCCGCGACGCGGTCGAGGCCGTGGTCGGGCTTGGGGTCGAAGTCGACCACCAGCGAGCCCCGGCGCTGGGCGGCGAAGGCGATCGACTGCGCGGCGATCGTCTTGCCCGAGCCGAGCGTCCCGGCCAGGAGCACCGCCGAGGCCCGCGCCTCGCGCGGCGCCTCGGTCGGGTCGTAGAAGACCGGGCGGGCGCCGCCGGCCGGCGAGTAGCCGATGTAGACGCCCTCGGCGGAGCCGACCTGCGCGGTCGCGATCGGCACCGAGGCGCCGAACTGCTCGACCGTCATCTGCTGGACGTAGTCGGGCACCGAGCCGCCGCCGGGCCGGGGCAGGTGGTCGGCGAAGAGCGCGTGCTGGAGCCCGCGCGGGCGGTGCAGCGTCACGTCGCCGAAGCGCTCGCGAAGCGAGGTGACCCGGCGCTCCAGCTCCTCGCGGTCGGGGGCGCCGACCGCCAGGGAGATCGAGGCCCGCAGCATCGGCGGGTGCGCCGAGGACTGCAGGATCGCCTCGTACTCGCGGGCGAGCTCGCGATCCTCCTCGGCGAGGACGCCCGGACCGCTCGCGCCCTCCAACTGCTCGCGGTAGGCGTGCTCTACGTCGAGGATGCGCTTTCGCACCTGGCCGAGCGCTTCGCGGTTGCCGATCCATTGCGCGTGCAGGACGGCGTCGACCGGGAAGCCGGCGTCTTCGGCCGGGCCGAAAAGGACCTCGGCGGCGCCGGGGAACTCCGCTTCCTCGGCGAGCGATCCGGCGCAGAGGAAGGCTTGGTAGGCGGTGCCCTCCTCGGGCTCGACCTCAAGCGAGGGCGGCTCGCCGGGATGCTCGGTCGCGGGAGCGTTCGCGCAGCTCCAGAGATCGTGGGAAAGCGGCTCGTAGGCGACCGAGCCGCCGGGCGCGACGACGACCAGCGCGTCGGGCTGCCAGTGGCGGTCAAGCGCCGGCTCGGCCACCCCCCGACAGGCCGCGCGGCGCAGCAGCCATTGCAGCTCCTCGGTCGATGCCCGCTCCAGGGCGAGCGCTCCGCTCAGGCGGTCGAAGGTGCGCTGCTCGACCGTGGCCAGCGCCTCCAGCTCCGAGCCCGAGATCGGCTGCGGTCCGCCGACGCCGGCCGCTTCCTCGACGCGGCGGCGCAGGCGCCCGAACGAGCGCAGGGCGCCCGGCCCGCGCTCGGCCTCGGAAAGAGAGACGGCGACGTAGACCTCCGGGACGTGGGAGCGGAGTTCACCCAGCCTTGCCTGATGGCCCTCCAGGTAGCCCCGCCATCCCTCGGCGTCGGCGTGGCGCTCGTCGGCGAGATCGGCGAGATCGGGCGCGTAGCGCTCGGCGGGGTAGGCCCGCTGGACCCTCCAGATCGAGAAGTCGGCGCCGGCCAGATGGGCGAAGCGCTCCAGCCGCCGCAGCAGCCCCCACTTCTCCGCGGTCGGCAGGAAGGGATAGGCGATCGTGTCGGCGCGATAGAGGGCCGCCGCCTCGCCGCCCGGTCCGATCAGAACGTTCCGCCTCGCGTAGCGCAGCGGGAAGGCGGTCATGGACGCACCTCCAGAACCTCGCCCTCGCCGAGCGCCAGCCGGCGGGTGGCGACCTCGCCGCGCCGCGCTTGGCGACCCGGCGCCTCCGCCAACTTCCGGCGGCCCAGCCGGCCCGAACCGCGCACCCCGACGGCTTCGGAGAAGAAGACGATGGCCGGGCCGCGGACCCGCCCCCGCCGCAGGCGAGGCGAGCGCTCGTCGGGAGCGACCCATACCTCGCCGCCGAGGAGATGCCCGCGACCCGCCGCCGGCAGCGCGCGGGAGAGCGAGCGCCGGGCCGGAGCGAGGTGGGCCGCGATCCAGGAGATCGCGAAGCGGTCGGCGCGGCGCCCGTCAGGGGTCGCCTGCGTCGCGAGCGTCGCGACCGCCGCCGGCAGCACGATCAGCCGCAGCGGCCAGTCCAGCAGCCCGAGCACGACGCCGCCGATCCACGTCGCCGCCAGCGCGACGAGCGCGGCGACCGAGCCACCGACCCTGCCCCCGGCGCTCGCCCCTGCGATCCCGGCGAAAACGGCGAGGACGAGCGCCACCGCCGCGGAGCCCGAGCCGATCGCGATCACCGCGAGAAGGGCGGCGCTCGCGTAGGCGAGCCAGCGAAGCGGCACTCCCCCAGGTACCGGCAGCGGCCGTCCCTCGATCGAGTAGATGCGCCGCTCGGGGCGGAAAATCCGCTGGTAGGAGCGGATCGGGTCGAAGCCGTCGCTCACGGCAGAATCCGATCCCCGATCGCCCGCGCCGCGGCGGCGACCTGGTCAGGAGAGAAGACGAGCCAGCCGACCAGGATCGCCGCCAGGAGGAAGACCGCGAGGTCGGTGAACTTCCTGTTCAACAGGAAGATCAGCCCGACGATCGCGATCAGGCCGCCGTAGATCGAAGCCGCCCAATGGCGCAGTTCGGACCCGATGTTCCGGCCCACGTCGTTGCCGCCGGCCGCGAGCGCGTCGGGCGCCAGCCACAGCGCCGCCGCGAGGACGAAGGCCGCGAGGACCGCCAGCCGCCGCCTCACGAGAGCGCCCCTTCGACCGCCTCGACGTACCAGCGGTCGCGCCGCACGAGCTGGAGCCGGTAGGCGAGCGGGTAGACCGCGCCGGTGCCCGCGTCGCGGACCCGCGCCGTAGCGAGCGCCGTGCGTCGAGCTCCTTCGCCGCCGCCGAGCTGCTTCACGCTCGCGACCGCGAGGAGTTCGAAGTCGCCGCCCGGCGGCGTCACCGTCGCTCCCGGCGCCAGCAGATAGGAGAGATCGCCGGGGTCGGTCGCCGAGAGGTAGACCGGCAGGAAGCGCCGGACCAGCTCGGCTATCGCTTCGGCATCGGGCCCGGCGAGGGCGCGGGGAGCTTCGACGCTCCCCGCCACTCCCGCCGGTCCTGCGACGAGCGCCGGCACCCCCTGGGCCGCCACCTCGCCCGCGCCTTCGCGGACGATCGGGACGGCGAGGTAGAGGGTGCGGGCGTCGCCGAGCTCGCAGGCGACCGTGACGATCGCCTGCCCGCCGCCGAGGTCCCGGATTCCGGCGACCTCGGCCTGCTCGACCTGGGCGCCTGCGCCGCTCCCTAGATGCGCTGGAGCCGAGGTGCCCGGTGCGAGAAACGGAGCCAGCGCCTGCGGCGAGGGCTCCGAGAGGTAAGTCCGCGCGAACCGGACCGCGAAGGCGGCGGTCGCGGGATCGCCAATGCTGTTGCGCCCGGCGGTCGCCGTGTCGGCCCGCCGTGGTTCGCTCAGGACGCCGGAGATGCCCCGCAGGAGCAGGAGCCCGACCAGCGCCCACAGCGCCACCCGGCCCGCGGCCCGGAGCACCGAGCCGACCGAGCGGCTTTCACCTTCGCGGCGCTTGGGTTGGGTACCGATTCCTACTGACACTTCGAAAACACCTCCGCTGTCGTGCTTGGCGCCAGCCGATTTGCTGGCTCACGACAACGGGGAGCCGAAGTGCCGAATTGGTCATAACCACATGCGCATATGGTTATATGGCTGTGTCACTTCCACACACGTAAAAAACGGGCGACGCCCTTGACGCCGCCCGTTGTGTGTGTAAACGGAAGCCTTCTGATCGAGACGGAGTTCAGCCGGAGGAATCCGCCGGGCTCGTAACGAGCCCGCGAGCGAGCTGCTGGATGAGCCACCAGCCCGAGAAGTCGACCAGCTCGTAGCGGACCCACATGCCCTCCTGGCGGCGGCTGACGATGCCGGCCTGGTACAGGGCCGCGAGATGCTTGGAGACGGCCGGCTGACTCACGGAGACGCAGGCGGTGAGCGCGCCGACCGTCGCGCTGCCCCGGTCGTTCAGGACCTCGACCAGGCGAACGCGGATCGGATCGCCCAGCACCTTCAGCATCGCGGCCACCATCTCCACCGTTTCCGCTGACAGCGGCTCGTTTCCTACCGTTGCCGGCGAGTGCTGTTTTGAATTACTGACCATCTCACTACAACAGGGCGCCGAAGGTGAAAATTGGCCCCCTGCCATATTCCAAATCGGCATATGGTCGATTCGTGACACAAAAAAACTCCGGCCCTCAGAGAGGGCCGGAGTCAGTTACTTCCTTCTGCGCGCGCTGTCAGCGCAGCCGCAGCTCGGTCCCGGCGTAGATCAGGCTCGGGTCGCCGGTTCCGATCCGGTCTTCGTTCAGCCGCCACAGCCGTCCGACCTCGGCTTCGATCGCCTGCGTGTCGGCGCCGGGTCCCAGCAGGTCGGCCGCGATCTGCCACAGGCAGTCTCCCGGCCGCACGACGTAGGTGTCCTTGCCAGCGAGGTTGCGGCCGGGGTCGGCCGGGGTTGCGGCGACGGGTCGAGGAGTCGGCGCTGGCGCTTCCTGCTGGGCCGGTTCGGCCGGCGGCGCCACTTCGCCCGCTGCTGCGCTTTCCGATGCGCCGCCACCCTCCACCCGGTTCTGCCTCGGGGCGACGATCGCCTGGCCTTCGACCGGCTCGGAGGGCTGCGCCTCTTCCTGCTGCGCCGGTTCGGGCGCTGGCGCGTAAGCCGGAGGTTCCGGCGAAGCGGCCGGGGGCGTCGCTTCGACGGGCGCTTCGGGGGCGGCTTCGGTGACGCTTTCCGGCGCGGGTGCTTCGGCTTCTACTTCGGCTTCCACCGCCCCGCCTTCTTCTTCGCCTTCGGCGGGCGCTTCTTCTTCCAGATCGGTTTCTTCGCCGCCGGGTTCGAAGTCAGGGGGCGGGAGCGGAACTTCGATCGGCGCCCCGGTTCCTTCGCCTTCGCTGTCAGCTTCGCCCGCCACGGCAAAGCCGGGGAAGATGGCGCCGAGGACGAGCATCGCGCACAGCACCACCGCCAGCAGCCGCCGGCCAGGAGAAGGACCCGATCGCATCTCCGGGGAGATCGAGGTCAGATTCTGGATCAGGTTTGCCATCGGATTCCTCCTCGCGTCGAGGGCTGGGGGTTTTCAGTTCATGGGATCGGCTACGCAGCGGAAGCTCTTGTCCGTTTCTTCGGGGATGAGCCCGACCGCTCCGTTTTCTTCGCTGATGTAGAGGACGTCGAGCTTTCCGGCGGTGCTGGAGGGGTAGACCTCGGCGGTCAGCTCGCCTCCTGCGGCGAGCTGAATCTGCGGCTGGGCCAGCGCGGCCATCAGCTCCTGGTGGGTCGGCAGCCGCCGGCCTGCCCTTTCGCGGTTGTCGGTCGAAGCACAGTCAGATGCCGCGCCTTTATAGGACTCCGGAGGACGAGCCTGGACCTCGACGCACACGTCGCCGACAGGGATCGTCGGGCCGAATGCCTGCGGGCAACTGTCGAGGAAACGGGCGGCAGGCTGACCGGCGAGACGGGCGGCGTTCTGCGCACGCGGAACCGCTCTCAGGCTCGACTCCTTCACGACCCGGCCGCCGATCGAGTTCGCCTTGAACTGCCTGCCCGTCAGGCTGTGCTGCTGGATGTCGTGGCCGGTGATCTTGGAGACGGCATAGGCGCCGGTGCCCCCGAGGGCGAGGAACAGGGCCAGCGTCGCGACGACATTTGCGTAGGTGAGTCGGTCCTGCAGTGCTCTCAGCATGGGATTCTCTCCTCGGCTCTTGGTGGGCGGCCTCTACCTAGCATGGCCGTCCCCTCACCCGAACGGTCAGCTCGTGGCTGGTGCCCGGCTCAAGCGGGAAGCCGGCCTCGCCGGGAAGGTAGACGCGGAGGTGATAGCTGGCCTTGCCACAGGTTCGCCTGAAGAAGTAGACCTTGCTCCAGGTGCCGTCCGTCGCGTCACTTCGGATCGTTCGGAAGGTCTGCCATTCGTCGGGGGAGGGCTCGTATTGCAGCTCGATCAGCTTCCCCTTCGCCGGAAGCGGGCGGCCTCTTACCCGCCCGCTGAACGTGACGGACTCGCCGTTCAGGATGTGGTCGGGCGTGA
The DNA here is from genome assembly GCA_051954115.1 of Solirubrobacterales bacterium. Classification (GTDB taxonomy): domain Bacteria; phylum Actinomycetota; class Thermoleophilia; order Solirubrobacterales; family 70-9; genus VAYN01. Next base: position 105,434 of record JBQCIB010000015.1, read on the forward strand.
CGGAGAAGGTCGAGGTCGCCTTGACCAGGAGGGTCGTGCGGTCTTCGACCGGGAGGATCGTCGCGGTGCCTTCGTAGACGAAGCGGAACTGCTGCGAAGACCGCGCCTCCACCGGGTAGACGAAGCGCCCGTCGGAGTCGGTCGTTACCGCGCCCTCCAGCTGCTCGGTACCCGCGACGGGTTCCTTGCCTTCCATCCGCTGGGAGTAGACGAGGACCTTCGCTCCGGAGAGCGGGTGGCCGGCGCTGTTGACGAGCCGGCCACCAACGCGCACCCTGCGTCCGAAGGAGACCTTGACGCGCGGCTCGAGGACGGTCCGGCGCACCTTGCCTTTCTTTCCCTTGCGGGTGACGGTGCGCTTGTCGACCACCCCTGCCTTCATCGCGGTCGTCGTCCGCAGCGGCAGGCGCAGGCGCATCGGCTGGCCGTCGAGTCGATGATCGGTCGCGCCGATGTTGTTCGCCAGGTCGCTGGCGCTGGCGCGCAGTTCGTATTCGCCCGCCGGCAGGGCGGCGTCATTCACCCGCGTCACGAGATGGTCGCCTTCCTTGCTGGTCGGCAGCACCTGCCAGGTCCCCGATCCCGCGCGGCTGATTTCGATCTCGCCGCTGCCGACGCCGGAGATGCGGTCGGTGGCGAGGACGGACACCCGCGTCGGATCGTCAGCGCTCGGCGCCTCAAAGCCGAGCTGAGGAGGTTCCGGGTCGAAGCGCAGCTTCACCGGCTGGGAGGCATTCGCCGGCTGCTGATTGCCGGCAGCATCTTCCCGCCAAAGGCGCAGTTCCCATTCGCCTGGCGATGGGACCTTCACGTCGTCGATCGCGGCGATCCCTTCGCCGCTGCCATCTGCCGTGGAGCATTCGTTCCCGCCGACGTGGCAAAGGCGATAGTGGGCGGCGATGATCGGAGCTCGATCCGGTTCCGCCGGATTCGACCAGGCGAGATCGAAATCGTTGCTGTTTCGCCAGCCTTCCCCGCCGCCGACGCCGACCGCGATCGCACCCGGCGCGGCATTGTCGATCCGCGCCGTGACGGCGGCAGATTCGCCGTGATTTCCGGCTGCGTCTTCGGCCACCACCGTCAACGGCTGCGAGCCTTCGGGGGCTTCGGCCGTGTTGATTCCGATCCAGCCGGGGCTGTTGGGGCAGGGGATTCGTTGCGAGTAGCTACAGCTCTTCGGATCGCTTCCCCGCACCGCGCCGCCGATCAGCACAGACGCGCTCTTGATTCCGACGTTGTCCGAGGCTTCATAGCGAACACCCTGCTTGCCGCTCACCCACTTCCCCTGAGCGAGTGGTTCGTCCTGTACGACCCCGGCGGAAGGCGCCGAGCCGTCAACGACAGTCGCCTCGGCGGCAAGGGTGCCGATGTAGTTCTGGCCGCGGGCCGAGCAGTATTCGCGTGAGGAGGTGCCGACGCAGACGACCCGTTGGACGATCCGGGTCGCCCCGCCGAGGTCGTAGGCGCGCAGGCGCGGCCAGCTCGACGCCTGAGCGGCTTCCGGGCTCGGGCAATGGCGGTTGGCGCGGACGTTCTTGATCGAGATCGGGGCCGCGCCGGGGCGTTCGGCGTAGAGCTGGAGGGCATAGCGGCAGTCGCGGCGATGCGCGACGCCGGACCAGCGCAGCCGCGAGATGGCCGTCCCGGGAGGAGCGCTGAGAACGAAGCCCGACTGCGCCCCGCGCGGCACCCTGCCGGTGCCCGGCACGTTGACCGTGACCAGCCCGCGCAGCCCCGGACCGAGCGGATTGCAGGCCCGCCTCCACTTCATCCCGCGGGTGGCGAAGTCTTCGAAGGCCGAGCTGACATAGCCCGCTTCGTCTGCCTGACAGATGGAGATCGTGTATTCGCCTGCCGCTGCCGTGCCGGGACTGGCGAGCGCGATGATCAGCGCGGCGAGGATGCCGGCGAGGCTCGCGACGCCGCGGAGGCTGGTCGTCGGCAGTCGCATCTCAGGGACCTCCAAACTGCGGCCCGGAGCTCGCCGGGGCGGGAGCGGGTTCAGGTGCTGGGGCTTCACTGGTTTCATAGCTGGATTCCGATTCAGATTCGCTGGACTGATACGCGGGGGTGACTGGTTCGAAGCTTTCGGCGGGTTGCGGTTCGGGTTCGGGCTGCGGCTTCGGCTGGGGTTCCGGTTCCGGCTGCGGCGTGGGTTCAGGAGCCGGTTCTGGTCCTTCGGCTGCCGGTTCGGCCGGCGTGTAAGTGGGGCCCGTCGATTCCGCTTCGGGCGGCGGGCTCGTCTGCTCAGATTCGCTGTCCGGGGACGAGGCGATCAGTGCCTGCGCCGCGCCGAGCGGATCGACACCCGTATGAACGCAATACGTCGCCGCCCCGCCGCCGATCGCGATGCAGCTGGCGATCACGGCGCCGACGGTGCCGGGGCGGGCGGCTGCGAGCGGGGTGGGATCGACGGCGCGGTAATAGGTGGTCGTCGCGTGCTGCTTGACCTGGGCGCCGCCGTCGAGGACGTGCTGCTTGAGCGCCGAGAGCTTTTCGCCGGCAGAGTCCGCGATCCGCCTGACCACGCCAGGGCTGGCGCCTTCGGCGGCAGGCGGAAGGATTACGCCGGCCTTGTCGCGCCAGGCGATCAGCCTCTCGCTGAACACCTCGCAGCGACCGCAGCGGGAAAGATGCTCGCGCGCCTGCGCCGACTCCTCGGGGTCTGAGATGCCGCAGAGGAGGCGGATCACCAACGGCTCGCCGCGCTCGCATCCGCCGCCCGCCAGGCGAGCCAGGATCGCCCGCGCCTCGTCCATGATCGCCTCGATGTCGCGCTTTACGACCCGCTCGGGCAGGCCGAGGCGTTCGGCGATCTGCGAGCGCCGATAGCCGGCGCCATGGAGCGCAAGGACATCGCGCCTGCGCTCGGAGAGGGAGGAAGAGACCTCGTGGACGAGCATCTCCAGGTCGATGTCGTCCTCAAGGGCGATCAGCTCCTCGGCCGGGCTGGTGTCCTCGACGGCGATCTGATCCAGGCCGACCTCTCCCGGATCGACCGCGAGCTCACGATGATGTCGATCGGCTTCGCGACCGAGGCTGCGATGCGCGGCCGTGCGAATCCAGGAATAGACCTGGCCGGGAGCCGTAATGCCCTCCGCTTCATCCAGAAAGCTCTTGCAGGCGTACTGGATCGCTTCCTCGATCGCGTCGGCCGGCGAGTCGGGGTAGCGCGCGGCGAGCTGAGCCCGCAGCGCCTCTCCTCTTTTTCCGCGGATCAGGCTCTGGAGGACTGCGTCGGCGGTGCCGTTCTCGGTGGTGGGCGTCGCGGATTCGGAGGCCATCACTACAACAGGGCGAGAAGGTGAGAAATTGGCCCCCTCACTTCCCGCTTCTGTCACTCGCACCGCTGCCTCCCAGCTAACTTCGCGAGCCGCCGAACCCAGACGTGCGGCTCCATGCAACGGGAGCTTCTACCCACTATTGGGGATTGTTAATCCGGCGGTTTTTGGGAGTGGCAGGTCTTAAATCAGGCTCAGCGTGACCAAAACGCTGGAGATGCTCACGGCATCATCTTTTCGCCGCCCATCTGCCGGCCGCCGCGAGAAGGTTCCTCGTCTCCGGGCTCCCCGCCCTGCTGCTTCTCCCCGCCCATCATCTCGGGGCTCATCTTCACGTCGGGCGGTGGGCCGCCTGCGTGCAGGTAGGCGATCAGGCTCGCCATTTCATTGCCGGTGAATTCGGGAAAAGGAATGTGCTCCTCGGCAAAGGCTTCTTTCATCATCGGGACGTGGTTCCAGATCATCCCGCTCATGTTCGCGATGTCGCCGCCGGTGAGTTCGCCCTTCATAAAGTCGAGGCTGGGGGCATCGGAGCCTCCCTGACCCTCGAAGCTGTGGCACATCGAGCACCCCTGGGTGACGAACAGGGCTCGCCCGTCCTTGACGTTGCCGATTTCATCGGCCTGGAGGGTCGGGGGCTGGGAGCCGTCGTCGCTTTCGATGAGAACGCCGATCAGGACTCCGATACCGACGAGGCAGATGGCGCCGAGTACGAGCAGGAACGGGTCGATCACCCTGAACAGCGATTTACGCCTCACCTAAACCGCCTCCCTTCCCGAGCAGGTCGCGCCGCTCGCGATATTCCTCGACGGAAATCTCTCCGCTGGCGAGCCGGTGGTCAAGTACCTCGGCCGGGTCGCGGTGGCGGATCGTGTGATGGCCGCCGGCGAGCGAGCGGACCAGCCACACAGCTCCGACGATCACGAGCGCCCAGAAGACGATCATCATCAGCACCATTGCGATCCACCAGCCGGCGCCCAATTCGCCCATGTGGTTGTTCCAATCTGCGAGCAGGATCGCCAGCGCGGTCATAGTTCAAGTCCTCCCACGCCTAGAACGCTAAGCGCGGAGCCCTCCGCAGGCGTCGGGCAAATCCCGCTGTGCAGAGGTGGCCAACTACGGATGAAGGTCCCTCTCGGTGCTCCTAACCTCTCGATAAAGCCGAGAGGACCGAGACCGATGGAGCAACCGAGCAACAAGTCGACCGGCCACAGCCATTGGCTGATGGCGGGCTGTTGCCTGCCGATGATCGCGCTCGTGGTGGCCTTGGTGGCGACGGGCGTGGTGAGCGCCGGGTTCCTCATCGCCGCTGGGGCCTGCGTGGCGATGATGGGGCTGATGATGTTCGTGATGATGCGATGAGCGCCCTTTCGCAGCAGCAGCGTCCGCCCGCCGCCGAGCCCTCCGCGGCCGGCGCTGTCCTACAGGTCCGCGGAGTCGAAAAGAGCTTCCACCGCGGCATCTGGCCGCTGCGGCGCAAGATCGAGGTTCTGCGTGGCGCGAGCCTCGACGTCAAAGCCGGGGAGCTGGTAGGGCTGGTCGGCGAGAACGGATCGGGCAAGAGCACCCTGATCCAGGTCGTCGTCGGCCTGCTCGGCAGCGACGGCGGCGAGGTCGACCGGCCGGATCGCCTCGGCTACTGCCCGCAGCAGCCGATGCTCTGGGAGAAGCTCACGGTCGCCGAGCACTTCCAGCTCTACGGCCGCGCCTACGGAATGAGCGAGAAGGCGCTGGCCGCCGCCGAAGCCAGCCTGCTCGAGGAGCTGCAATTCGCCAAGTACCGCGACTACCGCACCGAGGCGCTGTCGGGCGGCACCCGGCAGAAGCTGAACCTGGCGATCTCACTGATGCACGACCCCAAGCTGCTGCTCCTCGACGAGCCCTATTCGGGCTTCGACTGGGAGACCTACCTGCGCTTCTGGGAGATGGCCGAGCGGCGCCGCGACGAGGGCATGGGAATCCTGATCGTCTCCCACCTGCTCGCCGAGCGCGAGCGGCTGGACCGGATGTACGAACTCTGCGAAGGGCGGATCTGCACTTGCTGAGCGCGGCGCTGCCGACGAGCACGGCTTTCGTCCGCGAGCACCTGCGGGCGCCGCTCACCCTCGTCCTGCTGGTCGCGATCCCGGTCTTCTTCGTCCTCATCTTCGCCAGCGTCCTCGGCGAGTTCGCAAAGGCGCTCGGCGGCGACCTGATGGCGCAGTCGGCGACGGCGATCGGCGCCGGCTGGGCCGCCGCCTTCCTCTCCGGCACCCTCGCCTTCTTCCAGGTTTCCTCGTCCCGATCGGCGGACCGCCGCCTCGCCGCCGCCGGCCTCGGCCCGGTGCGGGTGGCGGTCTCGCGGATCGTCGCCGCGCTTGCGATCGGCCTCACGGTCTCGGCGGTCGCCTTCGTGACGCTGTGGCTGCGCAGCGGGATCGGCCACCCCTTCCACGCGGCGGTCGCGATCTTCACCTTCTCCGCGATCTACATCGGCATCGGCGCCCTGATCGGCGCCTTCGTCAAGGGGCAGTTGGAGGGATCGCTGCTGGTGATGCTGGTCTTCTCGGTCGACGCCTTCTCCGGCCCGCAGATGAGCAGCAACGGCCTCGTCTCCTGGACGCCGACCCGCAACGCCGCGAACCTCCTGATCGCGGCCGGCGGCGCCGAAGGCTCGCCGAGCGGCGACTGGATCGCCTCGGCGGCGGTCGCGCTCGGGGCGCTTGCGGTGGCGCTCCTTGCGTTTTGGTTCTCGGCAAGGTCGCGGGCATGAGCGCCCGCGCCCGCGCCGCCACCGCGATGGCCTTCCGCGACCAGGGGCGCCGGCCGCTGGTGCTCGTCCTCCTGGTCCTCGTCCCGGCCTACATCATCACCCGCTCGATCGCCGAGACGCTGGCGACCCCGCGGATGATCGGGCTGCCGGGCGGCGTCACCGTGACGACGACGATGAAGGACCTGCACGGCGCCGGCATGGGCGGCATGACGATCGCCTTCGTGGTCGCCCTGGTCGGCGTCTTCGTCATGCAGTCGGCGCTGGAGGGCGACCGCCGCCTCGTCCTCGCCGGCTTCCGGCCGGGCGAGACGGTGCTGCCGCGGCTGCTCGTCCTCCTCGCGGCGACGGCGATCGTCGTCGCCGTCGCGGCGCTGGTGACGGCGGCGAACTTCACGCCGGCAAGCTGGCCGCCCTTCCTCGCTGGGCTCGTCCTTATCGGGCTGATCTACGGCGGCCTGGGGGCTCTCGCCGGGGCGGTACTGGACAAGCTCGCCGCGACCTATCTGATCCTCTTCCTCGTGCTCTCTGACGTGGGGGTCGTGCAGAGCCCGATGTTCCACACGACCCCCGGCGAGGGCGCCTGGCTGCTGCCGGGCTACGGGCCTTCGCGGCTGCTCTACGAGGGCGGCTTCTCGGAGAGCTTCCACGCAGGCGGAGCGCTGGCGCTGAGCCTGGCGTGGCTGGTGGCGGTGGCCGCCGCCGTGGGCTTCGTCCTCAGCCGTGCCGTCAGCGCGCGCCGCTGAGGACGGGCCTATTCCCGACTGAAAACGTGAACAATTCCGCGCCTGGCTGCGCGCAATCCCATCGAGCACCCGGAATCGCCGGGGGAAATCTTCATCCGCTTCCTCAAGTTCGGCTGCCTCGCCTGGGGCGGGCCGGCGGCGCAGATCGCGATGATCAAGCGCGAGTGCGTCGATGAGGAGATGTGGATCAGCGAGCCGACCTTCAAGCGGCAGCTCGCCGTCTACCAAGTGCTTCCCGGTCCCGAGGCGCACGAGCTCTGCGTCTACTTCGGCCGCCTGCGCGGCGGCAAGCTCGGCGGGTTCCTCGCCGGCCTCGGCTTCATGCTGCCCGGCTTTCTGCTGATGCTGGCGCTCTCGGCGCTCTACGTCGAGACGAACCTCGCCAGCGACCTCCACGACCTCTTCTACGGCCTGAGCGCGGCGGTCGGGGCGCTGGTGGCGCGGGCGGTGGTCCGGCTCGGCAAATCCTTCCTCACCGATGCCCCGCTCGTCCTGATCGCCTTCGCCGGGTTCGCCCTGACCCTTTTTGCCGGCGCCAACTTCGTCTTGGTGCTGCTCGGCGGCGGAGTCGCCTACGAGCTGTGGCGAAACACGCGGGCCTGGATCGGCCGCGTCGGTTCGCTTACGGTCGGGCCGCTCGGGATCGTCCTCGTCGCTCTGGGCGCGATCAGCTTCTCGCTCGGCGTCTCGATCTTCTGGGAGGGGTTGAAGGCGGGGCTGCTGACCTTCGGCGGCGCCTACACCGTGGTCCCGTTCCTGCACGGCAGCGCCGTCAACGGGCACCACTGGCTGACCGACAAACAGTTCGTGGACGGCCTCGCGATCGGCGGCATTCTGCCGGCGCCGCTGATCATCTTCGCCACCTTCGTCGGCTACCTGGCGGGCGGCCTCGTCGGGGCGCTGGTAATCACCCTCGGCATCTTCCTCCCCGCCTTTGTCTTCCCGATCTTCCTGCACCGCCAGCTCGTCGCCATCTCCGAGAACCCGCGCCTCCATCTCTTCCTGCTCGGGGTCGCGGCCGGGGTGGTCGGCCTGATCGCCGCTGTCACCGTCGAAATCGTGGAAACCTCGGTGGTCGACGTCTACACCGCGATCCTCGCCGTGGCCGCCTTCTTCGCGCTGAATCGCTGGCACGGAAAAATGACCGTGCTCTACGTGGTCCTCGGCTGCGGCGTTGCCGGGGTGCTCCTGCAGGCCACCGTCGTCTAGAGCCTGCCTACCATTCGCCCATGCACGACGCGCTCGGCTACCAGGCGCTCGGCGGAAATCGCCACCGCCACGGCGAGACGATCCACTCCCATCCGCACCACGGCCCCCACAACCACGGCGAGGATGATCACGGTCAGCACGACCACGACCATCATCACCACGATCACGGCCACGGACACAGCCACGGCCTGATCGACCCCAGCATCAAGCGCTCCCGCGCGGGGCTGCGAGCTGTGGGCCTATCGCTGGCGGTGCTCGGGCTGACGGCGCTGGTGCAGCTGGCGATCTATGTCCTCACCAGCAGCGTCGCCCTGCTCGCCGACCTGATCCACAACTTCGGCGACGCCGCGACCGCGATCCCGCTCGGGATCGCCTTCCTGCTGCGCTCGGAGTCGGCAGAGCGCAAGGCGGGCCTGTTCGTCGTCTTCGCGATCTTCGCCTCGGCCTGCGTCGCCGGCATGGAGGCGGTCAGCCGCCTGATCAATCCTCACGCCCCGACCGATCTGCTCGCGCTGGCGCTCGCCGGCCTGATCGGCTTCGCCGGCAACTGGATCGCCGCGATCATCCGCACCCGCGCCGGTCGCAGCCTCGACAGCCCGGCCCTTGTCGCCGATGGCAACCACGCCCGCGCCGATTCCTACGTGAGCCTGGCGGTGGTCGCCAGCGCTGTCGTCGTCGCCCTCGGCCTCCCGATCGCCGACCCGCTGATAGGCCTGGCGATAACGGCCGTGATCCTCAAGATCACCTGGGACTCTTGGTGGACGGTGCAGGGGCACCACTCGCATTAGCGCTGCTGCTTGTCGGGTCGCGCGCCGCCGCGAGCTATCGGACTAGACAGACGGCAACGACAACGAAGTGCTGACTTGCCGCTCCTCCCATGTCAGAAGCCCACCTCACCTGCCAGGCTCGTTCGACTGGCACCGGCCCCTCGTCCACTATCCGCATATATGGAGTGACGGCTTCTCCGCTGCTCGCCTCTGAGCCGCCGGTGATTAGCCGCTCACCCCGCTTGCATTTCGCGCGTCCGCCAGCCTCAGCGTAGGTGCCGTCATGCGCCGTGGTGTCCCGATCGAGAATGGGACCTGAGGTGCGAATGCGGAACCTGCCGAGGTCACTGGCCCTCACAGCCCCAGGAGCGATGTCGCTGGAATGCACTGAGTTCCGGCCCAGCCCGTAAGCGACGACGTTGCCCCCAACCGCGAGAAAGAGAGCCAACAGCGCAACGACCATCGCTGGCGAAGGGCGTCCTGGCTTGATCTTCAAAACTTCCTCCTTGCCTTAGTCCAGACGATCTTCTACCTACCCAAGAAGACGCCCGGCTTCAACCGTCCGTCCTCGAGTCGAGCGTCTAAGCGACCAGCCCCTCGGCCAGTCGCCCTATGACCTCGGTGTCCTTCTCTAGGAGTTCGCGGAGGCGAGCTTGAAATTGCGGATCAGACCTACGAGCGGCGATGTAGTGGTAAAGCGCGGCTCGGACTACTTCCGAGGCGGGAGCGTCGTCGGCGCGAGCGACCGTGTTGATCTCGTCGTTCAGATCATCCTCGATCCGGACGGTCATGATCTTCGTCATATCGCCGACCTCTGCACGTCGATTGCGACCGCGCCGATCAGGTGCTTGAAGTAGAGCGCCGGTCGGCTTGCCCGCACCAGGAGGCCGTCGCTGATGACCAGGCCCTCGTCGTCCAGCTTCTGGAGGGCGCGGGCGAGCGCGACGCCCCCGGTGAGGCTGCGGGGATTCGCGAGCACCCGGCCGGCGAGCGCTTGGAGCGTCAGCACGTCGGGGTCCTCACGAAGGACCTCGATCAGCACGTCTAGCTGCATCTGGAGATCGGCCGTCAACATCGGGCGCTCCTGCGCAGGCTCGCCGCCGGGTGCTCGACGTAGAAGTCTCCATCGACGTAGCGGCCCGGTCGCCACTCCATCCCCTCCAGAAGGACGCAGGGCGAGACGTTCATGCCGGCGGCGAGCTTGAGGATGGTGTCGATGCGGGGAAGGCGCAGCCCGCGCTCCAGCGGGCTGATGGCCGCCCGGCTCACCCCGACGAGGTTCGCAAGGTCGTCCTGGGACAGACCAGCCCGGCGCCGGCTGCGCCAGAGGTTGAGGCCGAAGCGCTCCCCCAGCGTCGGCTCCGGGCTCAATTGGGGCGGGGTCCGCGCCATCATCGCCGTCCCAACTCATCGACTCTTTTGACCAGCACCCACCTCGGCACTCCGAGCCCCTGGGAGAGCCTGCCGAGCGCGGCCCAGGTCGGATTGCGGTCTCCGCGCTCGATATGGCTGATGTAGCTGGCGTCGATGTCGGCTCGCGCTGCCAGCCCGTCCTGAGTCAGGCCCGCTTCCGCACGCAGCGCCTTGACCACCGCTCCGAGGGAGAGAAGCGAGGAATCCGGCTTGAAGGATCGCGGAGACATCGGCCCTACCCCTCTGCGGCGCGAGCGTCGCGCTCGGCCAGCTCGTCCAGCACCTTCTGAACGGCAGCTTTCCGCGCGGCCCGCACCGGCTCGATTTGAGCCGCCAGTTCCGAGCCCTTCCCGTTCAGGGCGCGGCAGAGCTCCTCCAGCATCCGCAGGCCGGGATCGGCGCACCTGCCCTCCTCGATCTCCCCGATGAAGTCGGCGGTGGTCGGTGAGCGATCCGCGAGCTCTTGCCGGGTCAGTCCCCGCTCCTCGCGAAGCGCCCTCAGCGCCTGGCCGGTGTGCAGGACCCAGGCCGCGTCGGGCTTCTCGCGGGGAGCGACCTTCGGGGCGTCGTCGCGCAGCAGTTCGAGGACGGCGCGGTGGTCCGGGTCTTCCATGCGCTGCCTGAGCCGGTCCTTGAACCGCTCCTCGCTCTCGTAGCCGACGGGGGAAATCCGGAATCTGGCCGGCAGATGGAAGTCCCGAACTTCATAGCCGCTGATGTCTGCGATCGACGGTGGAGTCTCGTAGTGCTCATGGCGGGCCGGGTCCCACCACATCCACTCGACCAGGTCACAGTTCTTGACCTCCAGACCTGCGACCAGCTTGAGGATCACGTCGAGGCGGGGAAGCCGGTGTCCGTGCTCGATCATGCTGAGGAGCGAGCGGTTTATCCCGATCCTGTCCGCCAGCTCGCCCTGGGCCAGACAGGCCCGGCGACGGAACCAGACCACGTTGGCGCCGAACCGTTCGCCCAGGGTCCACTCCCTTTCGACCCACTCATCTTCCTGGCCGAGGCTGCTCATCTCGATCCCTCCTTCGGCGGATCGAGCTTCCAGGCCAGCCCCGTCAGGAGCGCGCAGGGCTCCACTTCGACCGCCCCGGCGAGCTTCACGATCGTGTCGAGGCGCGGGACGCGCCGGCCGTGCTCAATCAGGTTGATCTCGGTCCTGTTCAGGCCGGCGCGTTCGGCGGTGCCGATCTGCGAGAGGCCGGCGCGACCGCGCAGCTCGACCAGGTTCTCGCCGAAGCGCAGGCCGACCGCCATCGCCTGGGGTCCTCGTTTGCGACCCATCGCTCAGCCCTCCAGGCCGAGGGTCGCGAGAACCCACGGCGTTTCCTTGACGAGGTCGGTCGGCAGATAGAAGTGCTCGATCGAGCCGCGCACCCGGCGGTCGCCCGCTTCCTCGATCGCGCCGCATTTCGCGAGGACCCGGACGTGGTAGCTGACGCCGGATAACGACTTCTTCTCCAGGCTCGCCAGTTCCTTCGGGCTCAGCATCTCGGCCGACTCGACATAGCGCCTCAGCAGGCTTCGCCGCAGCGGGTTCCGGAGGGCGTCGAGCAGAGCCTGATTCGGCTCTTGCTTCGCCATCAGACCGCACCCCCGGTCAGCTCGCAGTGGCGGAGGGCGGCGCGGGTCGGCCGGACCAGCTCGTCCTCGCCGGGGCGGTGGAGCAAGCCGGTCCCGGCCAGGTCGCGGACCGCCCGCTGGATCGCGTCGAACTCGGGAAACTCCCGCGTTCCACCGCCGGTCATTTCCCGGACCAGCTCGTCCATCGTCAGCGTCGCCGGATGAAGCTCCAGGACCTGACGAAGGATCGCCGCCTCCTCGCGGTCGTCTTCGTCGTAGGTAGTGATGGCGCGCTCGTCCCTCGCGCCCTTAGGGTGGTCCTGCATGGGAAGCCTGCCTTCCTGTGCCACGCCCCCGGCTGTTCCTGCAGCGCGGGGGCACTTTGCCGTTATCGGCGGCGACCGTAGGTGGTTCCGACGCCCCGTTTCAAGGGCTGGATCGACCTCTCTCGGACCTCATGTTGCCCCAGGCGTTGCCCCAGGGCCGATTTTGCACCCCATTGTCTGCATTGCCAGATAAACAAAAACCCTGCTTTTGCAGGGCTTTCGTCCTATAGCGGGGGCGGGATTCGAACCCGCGACCTTCGGGTTATGAGCCCGACGAGCTACCTGGCTGCTCCACCCCGCGGCGGACTGTCGATGGTAGCAATTCGATGGGGGCGGTGAGCGGTGTTGGGATCGCGGGAGGTTGATTGCGCAGGGGTCTTTTCGGGTCCGGAGGGCTCTAGAGTGGCCGGGTGACCGAAGGGGCTATGAGGGTGGCGGTGATTGACGTGGGGACTAATTCCACGCGGTTGCTGGTCGCCGACGTGGAGGCTGGTCGAGTCGCGCCGCTGGAGCGGCGCAGCACGGTTACGCGGCTGGGGCGGGGGGTCGACCTCTCCGGTCACCTGGCCAGCGAGGCGATCGAGGATGTCTGCGCGGCGATCGGCGGCTACGTCGGCATCCTCGAGGAGCTCGGCGCCGAGATCGTCGACGTGATCGCCACCAGCGCCGTCCGCGACGCCGACAACGGCAGCGCCTTCATCGCCGAGCTGCGCGAGCGCTTCGCCCTCTCCGCCCGCGTCCTCGACGGCGAGGAGGAGGCGCGACTCACCTACCTCGGTGCCACCTCGGAGTCGCCGCCCACCGAGCCGACGCTGGTGGTCGACATCGGCGGCGGCTCGACCGAGCTGGTCGTCGGCGAGGGCTCCGAGGTCTCCTTCCACGACTCCCTCCAGGTCGGCGTCGTCCGCCACACCGAGCGCCACATCGCCAGCGACCCCCCCACCGCCAGCGAGCTGGAAGCCCTCGCCGCCGACGTCCGCGGCTCGATCGAGGTCTCGCTCGGCGCCGGCGTCGAAGCCACCCGCGGCATCGCCGTCGCCGGCACGCCCACTTCCCTCGCCGCCGTCGAGATGGAGCTAGAGCCCTACGACCCCACCCGCGTCCACGGTCACGTCCTCGGCCTCCCCTCGATCCAGCGCATGCTCTCGCGCCTCGCTTCCGCTCCCCTCGCCGAGCGGGTCGAGATCCCGGGACTGCACCCCGACCGCGCGCCGACGATCGTCGCCGGCGTCGTCATCCTCGTCGAGGCGATGCGCGCCTTCCGCCTCGACGAGATCACCGTCTCCGAGCACGACATCCTCTACGGCACCGCGATCGCCGCCACTCGTCGAAACTCCTCGACTTACTAACTGGACAGTCTGTCTTATAAAGCTGAGCCGATTGGGCTAGCGCCCATACCAAAAACCCAAAAAACAGTAGGCTTCTCTACCCGCTTTTTCGTAGCCTCAGTAAAACCCGGGTAGACCAAAAGGACAACCGGGTACATACTGTTCTGGACCGGGCGCGAGATGGGGTTCGCTTCATCTTGCAACCCGGATATAGGGCTTAGGCGATTGCCGCATCATGGCGCCTCCCGCCGTCTGGGCCCACCAAATAAATAGGTCCCTGAAGACGTACCCCTGCCCGTCCTGAGGGGCCGCCTGAATCGGCCGTCAGCGATGACGGCCGATTCTCTTTCTAAAGGCCCTAAGCCAGATTCGCCTTGCGGGGGTAGGCGATCTCGGGATCGGTGAGGACGTTGACGAGGGTCGGTCGACCGGAGGCAAAGGCGCGCTCCAGCGCCGGCTTCAGCTCGCCCGGCTCGCGGACCAGGATCCCCTCGCACCCAAGCGATTCGACCAGCTGGTCGTAGCGGGTCTCGGGCTGCAGCTCGGCGGCCACCGAGTAGCCGTAGAGGAACTTCATCGGGTGGTGCTCGAGCGCCCAGATGCTGTTGTTTCCCATCACCCCGACCACCGGCAGACCATGACGCGACATCGTGTCGAACTCCATGCCGGCGAAGCCGAAGGCCCCGTCGCCCAGGAGCAGGCAGACCTGGCGGTCGGGATGGGCTACCTGGGCGCCGATCGCCTGCCCCGGCCCGGCGCCGAGGCAGCCGAAGGGACCGGGGTCCATCCAGCAGCCGGGCTCGTAGGTCTCGATGAAGCGACCGGCGTAGGAGACGAAGTCGCCGCCGTCGCCGACGACGATCGCGTTGCGGTCGAGCACTTCGTTCAGCTCGCGATAGACCCGGACCGGGTGCACCGGCGCCCGCTCGTCATCGAGCTCGGCCCGCTCGGCCGCCCGCTTCTCCTCCTCGACGTTGCGCAGCTGCTCGAGCCAGGGGCGCGTCCGCGCCTCTCCCGCCCCAGCCGCTTCGCGCAGGGCCGCCAGCGTCGCTCGTACGTCGCCGACCAGGTCGACGTCCGGCATCCGGTTCCGCGTCAGCGCGTTCGGGGCGACGTCGAGGCGGATGATCTTCGTCTCCTCGCCGAAGCTGCCGCCGAAGCCGAGCCGGAAGTCCATCGGCACCCCGACGACCAGGGCGACGTCGGCGCCCTTCAGCGCCGTCGAGCGGGCGCGGCTGAAAGCCATCTCATGGTCGGCGGGCAGGCAGCCCCGCCCGAGGCCATTGAGGAAGACGGGGATCCCGATCGCCTCGGCCAGCGCCCGCAGCTCGTACTCGCCGCGGCCCCAGTAGAGCCCGGTGCCGGCCATGATCGCCGGCCGCGTCGCCCCCGCCAGCAGCGCCGCCGCCTCCTCGACCCCCTCCGCCGGCTGGGCCTCCCCCGTCTCCGGCACCAGCGGCAGCTCCAGCTCGGCCTCGGTGAAGACGACGTCGAGGGGGTAGTCGACGAAGGTCGGGCCGCTCGGCGCCGCCGCCGCGAGGTCGAGCGCCGCCGCCGTCACCGGCGCGATCCGCGCCGGGTCCTTCACCGTCTCCGCCGACTTAACGAGCGGCGAGACGAAGGGCAGGTGGTCGATCTCCTGCAGCGAGCCCGAGCCCCAGCGCATCTCCGGCGCCCGCCCGCCGAGCACGCAGACCGGCGAGTTGTTGGCCTGGGCGCCGGCGATCGCGCTGATCCCGTTGGTGACCCCTGGCCCGGCGGTCAGCGCCGCGACGCCGACGCGCCGGGTCGCCTTGGCGATCCCCTCGGCGGCGAAGGCGGCGGTCTGCTCGTGGCGGACGTCGATCAGCACGATCCCCTCGGCTTTGCAGCCGTCGTAGATCGAGAAGAGGTGGCCGCCCGAGAGCGTGAAGAGGTTCTCGACGCCGCGCGACTTAAGCGCCTTCGCAACTAGCTTGCCGCCGTGCTCGGCCATTCGCGCAGCCTATTCAAAGACGCCTGGTTGTTCCCGGCATCCGGGAGTACCCAGGTCCAGGCGGGCTACCATCGCCAAGCCCGGATGGCGAAACCGGTAAACGCGGCGGCCTTAAAAGTCGCTGCCCCCCTCGGGGCTTGCGGGTTCGAGTCCCGCTCCGGGCACTGACGTGTCGAGTTTGTGGCCCTATAGGAGACAAAGTCGACACTGGCATCCGCGCGCTGACGCTTTTCCCTGCTCCTGCTGGTTTTCCAGCACCTAAAACGGCAATAAAAGTTCTAGGGCCGCAACTCGGCTCTTGTTACCGTGTCTAGTAGGTCAGACCCAGTCCACCCCGGGGAGGATCTTTGGAGGCTTCAGCCCTAACTCACGCCAGTCGCCGCGGGCTCCTCGCGCGCCGCTCGCCCCTGCTCAAGCTACAGGGCGACGAGAAGCTGATCGCGATGGCACGGGCCGGCAATCCGGGGGCCTTCGAGGCGATCGTCGACCGCTACCAGGGCCGGCTGCTCGGCTTCTGCCGCCAGATGCTGGGCTCGACCGAGGACGCCGAAGACGTCCTGCAGGAGGTCTTCGTCAACGCCTACCGGGCGATGCTCGCCGACGAGCGCGAGATCAACCTGCGCCCCTGGCTCTACCGGATAGCCCGCAACCGCTGCCTTAACTACCTGCGCAAACCGAAGGCCGACGCGCAGGAATCGATGGACATGGTCCCCGAGGTCGACGCCGCCTCGACCGCCGAGCGCGTCCACAACCGCGAGGAGTTCCGCCAGATCCTCGCCGACGTCAACAAGCTTCCCGAGACCCAGCGCGCCGCCCTGCTGCTGCGCGAGATGGACTCCCTCTCCTACGAGGAAATCGCCGCGGCGATGGACACCACCGTGCCCTCGGTCAAGTCGCTGCTGGTGCGGGCGCGGATCTCGCTCGCCGAGGCGAGCCAGGCGCGGCTGCTGACCTGCGGCGAGGTCCGGGTCGAGCTCTCCGAAGCCGCCGAGGGCCTGCGCAAGGCCTCGGCGCCGGTGCGCCGCCACGTCCGCGAGTGCGAGGAGTGCGCCGACTTCCGCAGCCAGATCCGCTCCAACGAGAAGGCGCTGGCGGCGCTCTTCCCGGTCGGGCCGCTGATCGCCTTCAAGGGCTTCATCGCCTCCAAGCTCGGCCTCGGGACCGGCGGCGCCGGCGCGAGCGCCGGTGCGGCCGGAGCCGGCGCCGCGGGTGCCGGCGCGGGCGCAGCAGGCGGCCTCGGCGCTGCCCTCGGCGGCGGCTCGGCTGCCGGCGGCATCGGCGCCCTCGGCGGCGCGATCGGGACCAAGGCGGCGGCCGGCGTCGTCACCGCGGCCCTGCTCACGGCCGGCGCGGTCGAGGTCAAGGAAACGACCAGCTCGACGCCCGTCACCCCGACTCCCAAGGCTGCCGCTCCCTATGAAGAAGTCGAAGCCTCCCCGGTGATCGCCAAGGGCGTCACCGCCCCGGCCCCCACCGCGATCGCCCCCGTCAAGCAGGCAGAACCGGTCGAAAACACGCCGCTGCCCGCCCCCGAAGCGGCTCCGAGCGAAACCGCGAAAGAAGAACCCGCGCCGGAAGCGGCCCCGGCCGCCGAAGCCGAAGACGAAGAAACCGCTGGCCAGTCGGCTGCCGAAGGCGAAGTCACGATCGGCGACGCCGAGAGCGAAGGGATCGGCACCGCCAAACCCTCCGGCGAAGCGCCCGGCGCCCACGGCGGCAACGGCACCGTGGTCGTCGTGACCACCACCCCGCCGCCGTCGTCGTCGTCGAGCCAGCCGGCGCCCGCACCGGCGCCGTCCCCGGAAAGCAGCCCGCCTCCTCCGCCGCCGAGCGAATCGACCGAACCCGAGCCGACCGAGCCGGTCGAAACGCCGGTCGAAGTCCCGCCCGTTACTGAAGGCCTATGACTTTGAGCCGGCGCATCAGGCAGGTGCCGGCAAACTGACGGGTCTCCTCCAACGAGTAGCCGAACAGCTCGAAGTCGTCGCCTTCCGCCCAGGGCGGCGATAGCACCCCGTCGGCGATCGGCAGCGCCTGCTCGAGCGTGCGCTGGATCGCCTGCTTGTAGCGCTCGTCCTCGCGCGCCTTCTCGCGCAGGAAGACCGAGCCGAAGGCGACGTGGCGGTGCTCGTCGCGGGCGACGTTGGAGAAGCCCTCGACGAAGGCCGGCAGCGTCCCTTCACGTTCGTTGAAGTCCATGATGAAGTGCTGCCCGGTCAAGGCCAGCATCCCCTCGATCACCATGTGGTAGAGCGTCACCGCCTCGACCAGCGCCTCGGTGTCCTCCGGCTCCGCGGACAGGCGGTCGGTTCGCTCCTTCAGCATCCCGTCGAAGAGGTCGCCGAACTTGGCGTTGAGGTGGGCCGAGGTCTCCTCCAGCATCTCGCCGAGGTCTTCGGACTCGAGCACGCCGACCTCGCGGTAGAAGCGCTCGAAGAAGCGCACGTGGCGGGCCTCGTCGGCGATCTGCGTGCAGAGGAAGATCTTCTGCTCCTCGGTCGGCGCCGCCCGCATGATCGGCCCCAGCTCCTCGGCCACCTTCTGCTCGCCGATGAAGAACGAGGAGAGCCCGTACATGCGCTGGAAGCGCTCCTCCTCGCCGATCCGCTCGTGCCAGTCCTCGCGGTCGCGGCTGAAGTCGAGCTCCTGGGTCTGCCACTGCTGGCGCTCCCAGAGGTCGTACAGCTCGCCGTAGCCGAGCAGCTTGACGTCGGCCGTGCGGTCGGCCGCCTCGATCAGTGCTGGATCGGCGGTCGCCTGGAAGTCGGCCCGCTCGGTCCTCGACTGCGTCCCAGTTGCCGGCTTCGCCTCCATCCCTTGACGTTAGCGCGAGCGTTGCTTATACCGAGTGCGTCTGCCCCGGCTCCAGGATCACGACCTGCGAGGAGGTCTGGGACTCGACGTCGGACTTGAACGCCTCGGCGTCGGTCTCGATCGGCGGGAAGGTGTTGAAGTGCATCGGGATCACCGTCTTGGCGCCGACGAACTGGCAGGCGACGACGGCGTCGCGGCGGTCCATCGTGTAGTGGCCGCCGATCGGGACGAGGAAGACGTCGACGTCGCTGCGTTCGGCGATCAGCTTCATGTCGCTGAAGAGGCAGGTGTCGCCGGCGTGGTAGACGGTCGTCCCGCCGATCTTGATCACCAGGCCGCCCGCCGGGCCGACGACGATCCCGTGCTCGGAGCTGAAGGGAGCCTCTTCGGAGCCGGGCAGGGTGTTCGTGTGCCAAGCGGGGACGATGCTGACGTAGCCCCAGTCGAACTCGACGGTGCCGCCGAAGTTGGGATCGCTGAGGTTCTCGACCCCCTGCCCTTTCAGCCATTCGGCGAGCTCGACGATGGCGATGCAGTGGGCGCCGGTGCGCTTGGCGACGGGAACGGCGTCGGCCATGTGGTCGGCGTGGCCGTGGGAGATCGCGATGTGGGTCGGCTCGACTTCCTCGGCCGTGTGCACGGCGGCGGGATTGTTCGGCTTCAGGAACGGATCGACGAGGACCGTCGTCTCCCCCTCGCTCAGCTCGAAGCACGATTGGCCGTGGAACTTGATCTCCATCTCAGCTTTCTCCTCCCGATTCGGGTTCGCTCGCGTTGCTTCTGTTGGGTGTGTCTAGCTCTTCCTTCAGTGCCCAGCCGACGGCGACCCCAACCATCATCCCCATCCTCGCCTCCTCGGCAAGCAGGGCGCGGACGGCGGCGAGGCGCTCCTCGGGATCGGGGACGGTGGCGGCCTTCAGCGTCTCCGCCTCGTGCGGCTCGCCGAACCAGCCACCCTCGGCCAGAGCCGCCACCAGGACCTTCTGCAGCTGCGGCGCCGCCTGCGCGACGACGCGCTCGGCCTCGGAGAACCGCTCCGGGTCGAGCAGCCGCTCGATCGCAGCCTCCAACTCACGCTCCTCAGGCACCGTCAGAGCCTAGATGAGTAGTTCCACGACCGCTGCACCCCGAGCGAGGTCCCAGCTCTGCCGGGTCCCTTCGTCGGTCACTTAGGCCCACCGTCCTGTGCTCAAGTGACCGACGGTGCGATTGCGGCAGGCGATCCTCGGCCCTCCCCAGAGGCGTTCTCAAACCGCGGCCGGTTTTCTCCCCGCTCGGCTGGGGACAAAGTCGGATGCGCATCTAGGCGCCCTCCTAACTGCATCAACTTCTCCACCCAGCAGAAGTAGAAGTTGATGCGGTTCGGAGGGTGTCCCTACTCCTCGTGGTGGAGGGCGGAGGTGGCGAGCCCCGCGAGGCCGCCGACGGCGCCGCCGACCAGGCCGGCGACGAAGTCCGCAGTCGGGGCGAAGAGCGGCAGGGCGATCAGGACGACGGCGGCGACCGCGACCCCGATCGCGTCGTAGTCCTCGCCGATCGCGTCGTGGACTTCGGCGCGGCGGATCGCGAACCAGGCGGCGACGGTGCCGAGCGCCATCCCGTTACCGCCGCCGACGACGGAGAAGTCGCCGCGGGCGTCGGCGACGACGCTCGCCGCCAGCATCCCCAGCGCCCCGCACGCGAGCAGCAGGATCGCCGTCGGCAGCGTGCCGAGGCGGCGCTCGACCCCGGTCCCGAAGATCGCCAGCCCGATCGCGACGACGAAGAGGTAGCCGACGTCGACGTAGGCGAAGGGGGCGACGAGGACCCGCCACCAGTCGCTTTCGAGCGGGACGACGAGGCCGCCGAGGCTCGCCAGCGCGTCCCCCGTCGCCTTCTGGACCAGCAGCAGGGCCGCGGAGGCGAGGATGACGGCGATCGTCGCGTAGGGGCGGTCACCGGAGACGGCGAAGCTCGGCCGCCCCGGCCGCGGGATCCGGCGCCGCCGCCGGCGCGGGCGCTGCGCCTCCAAGGCGTCGCCGCGGCGCTCCAGCTTCGGCGCCCGCTTGCGCAACCGGGCCCCGCAATACGGGCACTCGGTTACGTAGGGACTGACCTCGGAGCCGCAGTTCTTGCAGATGACGCTGAGCTCAGTCTCGCTCATGCATTCGAGGATACCCGCACCCGCTCGAAAGCCCATTGGAGTGCGATACTCCCCAGACACCCGTCTTCGAGGAGGAAATCACGTGGAGTTGAAGAGTCTGACCGAGCAGAAATCGCTGCTGGAGGTCCTGCCGCCGGGCAAACGGGCGCGCCTGCACCGCCTGCTGTTCGAGTTCGGTCCGGGCAAGGGAACCCTGATGCTGCTGCCGATCGACCAGGGGATCGAGCACGGCCCCCGCGACTTCTTCCCCAACCCCGCCTCCAAGGACCCCGACTACCAGTTCCGGCTCGCCGCCGAGGCCGGCTACTCGGCCCTCGCCTGCCAGATCGGGATGGCCGAGAAGTACTACCCCGACTACGCCGGCCGGGTGCCGCTGATCCTCAAGGTCAACGGCAAGACTGACATCCCCTCCTCCTCGAAGGCGCTCTCGACCTGCAATGCCAGCGTCGAGGACGGCGTCCGCCTCGGCGCCGACGCGATCGGCTACACGCTCTACGTCGGCTCGCCGCGCCAGGACGAGGACCTCGCCCAGCTGCGCCGCGTCCGCGAGGAATGCGACCGCTTCGGGATGCCGCTGGTCGTCTGGAGCTACCCGCGCGGCGAAGCGGTCGAGGCCAAGGGCGGCCAGAACAGCTTCTACGCGATCGACTACGCCGCCCGGATGGCGATGGAGATGGGCGCCGACGTGGTCAAGCTCAACATGCCGAAGATCGACGCGGACAAGGACAAGGACGCCCCCGCGCCTTACAACGAGATGGAAGTCGACCAGACCGAGGCGATCCGCCAGTGCGTCGAATCGGCCGGCCGCGCCCTCGTCGTCCTCTCCGGCGGCTCCAAGACCGATGACGAGACCGTGCTGACCAACACCCGCGACGTGATGCAGGCGGGCGGCTCCGGCGTCATCTTCGGCCGCAACGTCTGGCAGCGCGAGTGGAACGAGGCGCTGGAGATCATCGGCCAGATCAAGGAGACGCTGCTCAGCAACGTGCGGCGTACGCCGTAGAAGCACGTCCGCCGAACTGCATCAAATTCTCCCTCTGCTGGGAGGAAAATTTGATGCAGTTCGCATGAGGGGGGAGAAAACGAGGCCGTCGCATCTTGAGCAGAGGTGCGACGCGATACGGGCAGCCTCTTTCTCCTCGCCCTCGTGGCGCTGGTCCTGATCCGGCCGTGGGAGCACGTGCGGCTTGGCGATCCGCCGCCGCGGAGCGCCACTGCCTACGTGCTGCGGGCGGTCGACGGGGACACGATCGAAGTGCGGCTCGACGGGCGCCGCGAGGACGTCCGCTACATCGGCATCGACACCCCGGAGACGGTGAAGCCGGGGACGCCGGTGCAGTGCTTCGGGCCGCGGGCGCACCGCTTCAACGCCCGCCTGGTGACCCACCGGCGGGTGCGGCTCGTCTTCGGCGTGGAGCGTCGCGACGTCTACGGCCGCCTGCTTGCCTACGTCTACCTCGGGCGGCGCTTCGTCAACGCCGAGCTCGCACGGCGCGGGTTTGCGCGGACCCTGACGATCCCGCCCAACGACCGCTTCGCGAGGCGCTTCAAACGGCTTCAGATGGGGGCTGCGCAGGCCGGCCGCGGCCTCTGGGGCGCCTGCTGAAGTGTGAGCGGACGGTGAGGCCGGCAAGATCTTTTGCTACGGTGCCCGCTGTTCCCGGGGCCTCTACCCCATCGCCCGGGACCCCCCAACCATGAGAATGCGACAGAGCATCTCCCAGTTCGAGACGGCCTTCGAGCAGGAGACCTACCTCGAGCGCCGCCGGCGCGAGCAGCTGCGCCGCCGCGCCGCCAACCGTTCGCGGGCGCGCAAAATCAACCGCGTCGAGCAGGAGGGGAAGGTCCGCTTCAGCGTCCTCGCCGTCTGCCTGACGGCGACGGTGATCGTCGTCGTGATCGCGATGTTCGAGGCGCTCGCCTTCCTGATGTCGTAACCCGGTCTCCCTCGCTACCCCCGAATGCCCTCCTTCAATAGACTCGCGCGCCGATGGCTCGACGCTCGCTGAAGCCGCAGCTAAACCAGATCCGCGCCTGGGTCCAACAGGGGCGCACCGACGCCTGGATCGCCCACCAGCTGGAGATCAGCGCCCAGGAGCTGCGCGAGTTCCGCAAGCAGTACGACCTCACGGCCGACGCCGAGAACGCCGGCGGTGGCGAAATCGACCTCCGCGACGAGATCGAAGCGGAGATCGAGGCCGCGACCGAAGCCGAAGAGGCGGAAAAGGCAGAGACCGAGGGTGACGAGGACGAGGAGCGCGAAGGCGAGGACGAGGAGCGCCCCGAGCCGGGTTCCGGTCGCCGTCGCCGCCGTCGCCGCGGCCGTCGTGGCGGGCGCGGTCGCCGCAAAGAGATCGAGGCCACCTTCGACCACGGCGAGACCGACGGCTACGGCCTCTGGCTCGATGCCTCGGTCAAGGACAATCCCGTCTACACCGAGCACTGGGCCGGCAAACGCGACGTCACCGTCCGCATCGAGGCCGACCAGATCGTCATCCGCCGCGCCGGCGAGCCCGCCAACGGCGGCAATGACGACGGCGGTTCCGAGTCTGACGACTCGGACGAGTAGTCAGACCTCCAGCTTCCGGCCGCCGGCGAAGTCCGTCGCGCCTCTGAGATAAAGCCAAAAGGCTGCGTCGGCAAGCGCCTGGGAGTCGTCCTCGATCGCCGGGGCGACGTCGATCGCGACCTGCTGGCACCAGTCGGTGCCCTTGCCGTAGAGCTCGGCGAGCTCGGCGGCGCTGAAGGTCGGCCCGATCCGCCGCCGCAGTTCGTCCCGGATCGCATCGACGACCCGATCGGCGAGGCGACGGCGGCGAGGGTCGTCGATCGCCTGCAGCGCCCGCCTCCCCTCCTCCCACTGGAAGAGCGCGTTCTCCAACGGATAGGACATGGGGCCGAGGTTACCCGGCAACTTCCGCCGGCAACCAGCTAGCTGTTCGGCGTATTTGGGATTTCGCGCAGCGGGGCGTTCCGAGGGCCGCAGGCGTTGGGATCGAGCCGACCCTGCACCTTCCAGACGGTCACCTGCCCTTCCCGAAGGATCGGCTGCACCGCCTTCTCGCCACGCAGCCAGCGGGCCTCGGGCGAGGGGATCGGGCTGCCCGGGTGGAGGAAGTTGAGGAAAGGAGCGGTGACGAGGTAGTCGAGGTCGGCTGCGTCGACGGCGGCGCGGAAGGCCGTGCAGGTGGGGATCGCGTTGAAGGCGCCGTGCGGGCCCTCCTGGCCGAGGTAGGCGACGTGGTTGGTGAGGTCGGTGCCGTAGAAGCCGTAGCCGGCGAAGCCGGCGGTGGTGCCGACGAGGCCGATACGGGAGTGGTCGATGCCGCGCGCCCAGCGGTAGGCCTTGTTCAGGTTCATGCCGGGGATCTGCTCGTCCTTCGAGCCGGTGTTGGCAAAGCGCCCGTCGAGGTAGTGGCGCTGCAGGGGGTAGCCGATGGCGACGAAGGCGAGCAGGAGCGCCGCAGAGCCTGCCAGCAGGGGCGTCATTGCGAAGTCGCGCGATCGCAAGTAGAGCAGCAGCGCCGGGACCCCGACCACGAGGAGGACGAATGCCAGGGCGAAGACGCGCGCCTGGTCGTGCAGCGCTTCGTCAGGGCGGTTGGTGACGAGGAAGACGAGGACGAGGGTACCCAGCACCCCCCACTGCGCCTTCTTGCCGTCAAGCCAGCGATCCAGCGGCACGAGCACGATGCCGGCCAGCAGCGCCGGGATCACGTAGCGGATGTTGATCCCGAAGCCGACCGGTTCGCCCTCGGCGCCGGCGGCGCTGAGGGGGGTGAAGAGGTAGGCGACGAGGCCGAAGAGGGCGACGGCGCCGACCCAGCGGACGATCCGGTCGCGACCCCGGCAGATCGCCAGCAGCGCCGCGACGGCGGCGCCGAAGACGACCAAGGGCCAGAGCGACCCAAACGCCTCGTGCAGCCCCGGGGCGAAGTAGTGGCGCCAGACGCCGGTGTCGGTCAGGTAATGGGCGATGCTGAAGTCGGGCCGCCCTTCCTGCAGCCGCTCCGGATGCGGCAACGAGATCGGCCCCAGCGATTCGACCTCCGGCAGCGGGTTGCCAGCGACGACGAGGTTGCGCAGGTACCAGAACGCCCCACCCGCCAGCGCCGCCAGGAACCACCACCCGAACGCCGCCACCCGCCTCCCCCGCGGCGCCAGCACCACAACCGCGACCGTCAGCGCGGCCGCCATCGAGAGCCCAGTGACCCGCGTCCCCGCCGCAAGACCCGCCGCAAGCCCGGCGGCTGCGATCGCCCAGCGCTCCATGCCAGCTGAACGTCTGTGGTTCCAGGCCTCAACGAGGATCGCGATCGAGGCGAGCAACAGAGCGGCGGCAGCAAGATCGTTCTTAGCGGCGCCGGGGTCTCGAACCACAAGCGTGTGGCACGCGAGGAGGATGGCGGCAGCCACTGCGGTCACCGCGCCCCGTCCGTACGGCCGTCCCACGCAGTAGGCAGCGAGAAAGGAAACCGCTAGCCACCCGAAGTTCAGAAATAGGCTCAGCGTGTCGCGACCAACCAGCAGGATTCCCACGGCATGGAGCAGCTCGGAATTCTGCGGATAGAACCAATTCGTAAACACGGTCTCGACGTGATGCATCCCGATGACGCTGTGGGTCTGCGCCATGTCCACCGCGAACGGCATGTGGTACCAGAGCGAATCGAAGTTGAAGATCCCTCGGTCCAGTGCGTGCTTCGTCGTGACGGCCCAGCTGAAGACAGTGATCGCGATCACCAGCCCCATCACGCACAACGCCCAAAACGACTCTCCAGCGGGTGGCGTCGTAGGGGGGACCGCCCCCTGCCGCGCAGGGGGCGGTGGGTTCCCTGCGGCGACAGGACCCGCAGGCCAGAGCACCATGGTCCCTGCGACCAAGAGCGCTGCAGCGATCAGCGCCCCCGCATAGAACAGCCCGAAAGTCCCCAACGCCTCGGAGATCCAGATAACGAGGGCTACAGCCGCAATCGACTCGACCAACCTCGCAGGCGCGCCACTCCACGCCGGCAGCAACCGCTGCCGAAGCCTGTAAGCGCTGAAGCAGATCGGCACTACCACCAGGGCCAGCTGGACGGCCCCCACCAGGTAGGAGCCAAGGTCAACCACGCAGAGCCCCCTGGCGCGCTGTTAGTCGCCGTGGCGCCCGGCGATGACGGCCGGCGTCTCGCCTTCGGCGACCATGCCCTGGGCGCGAGCCTCGCGCTCGACGACCGTCGGATCGCTGGAGTGCTGGATCCGCGTGTGGAGCTGGCGGTTCTCCTTCAGCAGTTCGTGCAGCTTCGCTTTCGCCGCCGTCGTCCCGGTGTAGGTCTTGACGAAGTCGATCGCCGGGTTCAAGTACGAGTAGAGGATCGCGGCGAGGACGAGCGTGAGGGCGACGCGACCGACGCGGTCCCACTTGATCCGGCTCGGGCCGCTGCGCGCCGCCGGACGAGCTTTGCGCGCGGCCGGGCGCCTGCGGACGGTTCCGGCCCGGGCGGCGTGAGCGCTGGCTGCCATACCCGGTGGTACGCGCCCGGGCCCCGCTTTCCTTCATTAAGAACGGCGCTGGACGAACGCGTTCAGACCGGGGAACTCGGCCGCCGAGCCCAGCTCCTCCTCGATCCGCAGCAGCCGGTTGTACTTGGCGACGCGATCGGAGCGCGAGGGTGCGCCGGTCTTGATCTGGCCGGCCCCCGTGGCCACCGCCAGGTCCGCGATGGTGGTGTCCTCGGTCTCGCCCGAGCGGTGCGAGATGACCGCCGTGTAGCCAGCCTCGCGGGCGGTGCGGATCGCCTCCAGGGTCTCGCTCAGGGTGCCGATCTGGTTGACCTTGACGAGGATCGAGTTGCCGACGCCGAGCTCGATGCCGCGGCGCAGCCGCTCGGGGTTGGTGACGAAGAGGTCGTCGCCGACCAACTGCACCTTGTCGCCTACACGCTCGGTCAGCAGCTTCCAGCCATCCCAGTCCTCCTCGTCCATCCCGTCCTCGATCGAGAGGATCGGGTAGCGCGCGCAGGCGTCCTGCCAGTAGTCCGCCATCTCCTCGGAGGAGAGCGTGCGGCCCTCGTGCTCGAGGTCGTAGGAGCCGTTCTCGAAGACCTCGCTGGTGGCCGGGTCGAGGGCGATGAAGACGTCCCTGCCGGGCTCGTAGCCGGCAGCCTCGACGCCGCCGAGGACCGCCTGCAGGGCCGCCTCGTTGGAGTCGAGGTTCGGCGCGAAGCCGCCCTCGTCGCCCCCCGCGGTAGAGAGCCCCTGCGAGCTCAGCGACTTCTTCAGCGCGTGGAAGACCTCGGCGCCGACTCGCAGGCAATCGGAGAAGCTCTCAGCGCCGGCGGGGACGATCATGAACTCCTGGAAGTCGACCGAGTTGTCGGCGTGGGCGCCGCCATTCAGCACGTTCATCATCGGCACCGGCAGCACGCGCGGCTCGCCGCCCCCGTAGAGCTCGGCCAGATACCTGTAGAGCGGTTGCTGCGAGTCGGCAGCCGCAGCCTTCGCAGCGGCCAACGAGACGCCGAGCAGCGCGTTCGCCCCGAGCCGGCCCTTGTTCGGCGTGCCGTCGAGCTCGATCATCGTCCGGTCGAGCGCTCCCTGCTCCGCTGCGCGGGCGCCGGTCAGGGCCTTGGCGATCTCGCTGTTGACGTTGGCCACCGCCTGGCTGACGCCCTTGCCGGCCCAGCGATCGCCGCCGTCGCGCAGCTCGACCGCCTCGAACTCGCCGGTCGAGGCGCCGGAGGGGACCGCAGCCAGCCCCCGCGCACCCGACTCCAGCACGACTTCCACCTCGACGGTGGGATTGCCGCGCGAATCGAGGATCTGGCGGGCGTGGACCTGGGCGATCGTGCTCACGGGCGCGCCAGTCTATTCAGCAGGGGCGGCGGCAAGCCCCGCGCTTATTTGCCGGTTTCGGCTTCGCCGGCCCCTTCGGGGGCAGCGCCGGCCGGGACTTCCGCTTCCGAGCCTTCTTCTTTACCCGAGGATTCGGGGATCGGCCGTTGCGGGAACGGTTCGCCTTTCGGTTTCTGCTCGGTGATGCTCCCAGGCAGCGCCGGCGAGGTCGGCGTCACCGGCGCGGGGCATTCTTTCGCCGGCGTTTTCGGATTCGCTTCGTAGCAGGCGGCCGAGGCGCTAGCGGGATGGCCGGAGCCCTTGTAGTTGGCGCACTGTTTGATCACGTAGCCGTCCGCGCAGTAGGTGCGCGAGTGCCACTTCGACTGGTAGTTGCTGACGAATTCCGAGAAGAATTCCTGCTGCTTTTCGGATTTCAAGGTTTCTTCGATCTGCGCTTTGACTTCGCCCAGCGATTTGATCTTCGCCGGGTTCAGTTTCACCACTTCGATCAGGATGTAGTTGGTTTCGAATTTGAGCGGACCGATCAGTTCGCCGGTGGCGCCGCCGAAGATCGCTTTTTTCAGCGGTTCCTGGATGAATTCTTCGGTGACCCCTTCGGTCAGGCCGCCTTTGGATTTGCTGGGGTCGCTGGAGTACTTGGTGGCAACTTTCTTCCAGCTGCCGGGAGAACTGTCTTTTTCCAGCGCCTTCTTCGCGGCTTCTACCTTGCCCTTGTCTTTGTTGATGACGATGCGAACGTCGCGGCTTTCTTTTTCCGTGAACTGGCTCGCCTTTTCGGCGTCGTAATAGCTTTCGACTTCCGAACTGGACGGCGTCGGCGCTTCGGCATTCACCTGTTCCTGAATCGCTTCGCTCAGGACCTGCGTTTCGATGACGGTGTTGACGTCTTCGGGCGTGAATTTCGATTCTTTGAGGAATTTCTGGAAGGCGCCCTTGGTCGGGAAGCTCTGCGCTTTGATTTCTTTCAGTTTTTCTTCGACTTGTTTCTGGGTGACTTTGATCCCCATCGCTTCCGCTTCACCCCTGATCCAAGTCCCTTCCAGGAGTTCCCCGAGCGCAGTTTCCTTCATTTCTTCGTATTTCTTGCTGCCGGGAGCGGGCGCCTTTTTCAGTTTCGCCTGCGCTACCTGCCGTTCCATCGCGTGATCGAATTGCTTCTGGCTGATCGTGGAGAATTCGTCTGAGACGCCCTGGACCTTCGCCACGGCGCCGGAGGGAACGCTCGGCGCGCCGATGCCCTGGGCGATCGCGAAACCGACGAAGAGCAGGACGAAGACGGCGCCGAAGATGGCCAGCGCCAAGCGCTGGCGGCCGGCGCCACGGTCCCTTCCGGGTTTGCCTCTCTGCCCAGCTTTAGCTCCCACGCAGGCGGCAGCATAGTCAAATCGCTTCGCTTAAGCAGGCTTTAGGCCGTAGCGGGCTCGGCAGCGCGCCGCGCCTCTCGCAAACCCTCGGCCAGGGAGAGGACCGCGGTGAGCCGCTCCTCTGGGTCTCCGTCGACCCGCATCGACGCCGTCTGCTCGCGCCATTCGTACAGCGCGCCCTCGACCTGCTCGGCCAGCACCCCCGCCCCGGCCGAGTCCAGCTCGACCCCGGTGACGCTGAGGCGACCGCCGCGGAACTCGACGCTGCGCGCCCCCGCCAGCCCCAGCTGGATCCGCGCCTGCTGGAGCCGCAAGAGGTTCTCGGCCTGCGGCGGCAGCGGCCCGAAGCGATCCTCGAGCTCGTCGCGGATCGCCCGCAGCTGCCCCGGCTCGCGCGCGGCGACGATGCGGCGGTGGACGTCGATCTTGGCCGCCTCGAAGGGCACGTAGGCAGCCGGCAGGTAGGCGTCCACGGGCACGTCGAGCCGCACCGGCTCCGGCGCCTCCTCCCCGGCCACGGCTTCGCCGCCCGCCTCGGCCGCCTCGGCCACCGCTTCGTCGATCATCTGGCAGTAGAGCTCGAAGCCGACCGCGGCGACGTGTCCCGACTGCTCGTCGCCGAGCAGGTTGCCGGCGCCGCGGATGTCGAGGTCGCGCATCGCAATCCGGAAGCCGGAGCCGAGCTCGGTGTGGTCGGCGAGGGTCGAGAGCCGCGCCGCCGCCTCCTCGGTCAGCGCCTCCGCCGAGGGGTAGAGCAGGTAGGCGAAGGCGCGCTCGCGGGAGCGCCCGACCCGGCCGCGGATCTGGTAGGCCTGCGAGAGCCCGAGCTGGTCGGCGCGCTCGACGATCAGGGTGTTGGCGGTGGGGATGTCGAGGCCGGACTCGATGATCGTCGTCGTCACCAGGCAGTCGGCCTCGCCGCGCAGAAATGCGAGCATCGTCTCCTCGAGCTGGTTCTCCTCCATCTGCCCGTGGGCTTCGAGGAAGCGCGCTCCCGGCACCAGCGCCCGCAGCCGCTCGGTCGTCTCCGGCAGCGAGTCGATCCGGTTGTGGAGGACGAAGGCCTGGCCTTCGCGCTCGATCTCGCGGCTGATCGCCTTGCGGACCAGGTCCTCGTCGTAGGGGCCGACGTAGGTGCGGACCGGGCGGCGGCCCTCGGGCGGCGTCTCGATCACCGAGATGTCGCGCAGCCCCGCCAGGCTCATCTGCAGGGTGCGCGGGATCGGCGTCGCCGAGAGCGCCAGCACGTCGACTTTCAGTTTCAGCTGCCGCAGCAGCTCCTTCTGCTTGACCCCGAAGCGCTGCTCCTCGTCGACGACGACGAGGCCGAGCTCCTTGGCGCGGACGTCGCGTGAGAGCAGCCGGTGGGTGCCGATCAGGACGTCGACCTTGCCGGCCTCGAAGTCTTTGAGGATCGCTTTGACCTCGGCCGGGGCGCGCAGGCGCGAGACCCCCTCGACCCGGAACGGCAGGTCGGCGAGGCGCTCGCGGAAGGTGCCGAAGTGCTGCTGGGCGAGGATCGTCGTCGGCACCAGGACCATCACCTGCTTGCCGTCGGAGGCGGCCTTGACCGCCGCCCGCAGCGCCACCTCGGTCTTGCCGAAGCCGACGTCGCCGCAGACCAGCCGGTCCATCGGCCGCTCCGACTCCATGTCGGCCTTTACCGCCTCGATCGCTTCCATCTGGTCGGCGGTCTCGCGGTAGGGGAAGGCGGTCTCCAGGGCGATCAGCCATTCGCCGTCGGGCGGGAAGGCGTGGCCTTTGCGGAAGCGGCGCTCGGCGTAGAGGTTCAGCAGTTCGCCGGCCAGGGCGCCCGCGGCTTTGCGCGCCCGCGCCTTCATGTTCTGCCAGCGTTTCCCGCCCAGGGCCGAGAGGGTCGGTTCGCCGCCGGCGCCGACGTAGCGGCTCAGCTTCGCCAGCTGGTCGGTGGGGACGTAGACGCGGTCTTCGCCTTTGTATTCGAGGTAGAGGTAGTCGCGGGTGACGCCGCCAACCTCGCGCGTCTCGAAGCCGGCGAAGCGGGCGACTCCGTGGTCCTCGTGGACGACGTAGTCGCCGACCCGCAGTTCGCTGAAGGCGAGGCGGCCGCGGCCGCCACCGGGCGCCGGCTCCTCGGTGCGGCGGCGGTGGACGAGGCGGCGGAAGGGGTAGACCGCGAGTTTCAGCTCCGGGCTGACGAAGCCCTCGCGCAGGCGCGCCTCGGCGAAGGCGAGGCCGGGCTCAGGCGAGAGGTGGCCGCCTTCGAGCAGGCGGGCGTCGAGGCGGTCGAGGCCGTAGCGGGCGCGCTCGGCCTCGCCGCGGCTGTCGAAGGCGACGACCGTGCGATAGCTGGAGCGGACCAGTTTCTCCAGCTCGGCCTCGGCCTCTTTGATCGAGCGGGCGGGCGACTCGGCGCGGGCGGCGCGGAAGGCTTCGTCGGCCTCCTCTTCCCTGTCCTGCTCGCCTTCGCCGGCGCCGGTGAGGGAGAGGGCGGCGCGCTCGGCGAGCGGCTCGGCGACGTCGACGTAGAGGTGCTGGGCGTCGTCGGCGTGCATCGCCGTCGTCACGTCCTCCCAGTGGTCGCGCAGCGCCGGCTCGATCTCCTCGGAGCCGACGAGGACGACGGCGGCGCGCTCGGGCACCAGCTCCAGCGGCGCCCGG
This sequence comes from Solirubrobacterales bacterium, assembly GCA_051954115.1. Taxonomy (GTDB): domain Bacteria; phylum Actinomycetota; class Thermoleophilia; order Solirubrobacterales; family 70-9; genus VAYN01. Next base: position 136,595 of record JBQCIB010000015.1, read on the forward strand.
AAATGCTCCAGCGGCAGCACTTCGGCGAGGTTGGGCGACTCCACTCCTTCCTCCTCGGCGGCCATCGCCGCCAGCTCGGCGAGCTCGCGGTGCTCGGCGTCCATCTCCGCCGCCGGCGCCAGCTCGACCCGCTGCGCCTCGCCGAGCGAGCGCTGGGTGAAGGTCGAGAACCAGCGCATCGACTCGACCTCGTCGCCGAAGAGCTCGATCCGCACCGCCCGGTCCTCGGTCGCCGGGTAGACGTCGAGGATGCCGCCGCGAACCGCGAACTGGCCGCGCTCCTCGACTTGCTCGACCCGCTCGTAGCCGGCGGCGACGAGGTCGTCGGCGACGGAGTCGAGGTCGACTTCCTCGCCCAGCTCGATCGCGAAACCGGCCGGGCGCAGCGAGGCGTCCGGCACCGCCTCGGCCAGGGCCGTCGCCGAGGCGACGACGATCGCGTCCTCTTCGGCGCACAGCGCGTCGAGCGCGTCGATCCGCAGCCCCACCAGGTGCGGCGGCGGGCTGACGTGCGAGGCGTAGCCGGTCCCCCGCGAGGGGTAGAGGCGGACCCGGCGCGGCGCCAGGTAGGCGTGCAGGTCGGCGGCGAGGTCGCGGGCGGAGCGGTCGTCGGCACCGACCAGCAGCGCCGGCCGGCCGGCGAGGCCCCGGTCGTCCTCCAGCAGCGCCGCCAGCAGCAGCGGCCGCAGCATCGCCGAGGCTCGAACCTCCGGTCCCGGGCGACTTTGCAAACCATTGGTTTGCAAAGTCGCCCCGCCCTCTTCGGCTGCCGCGCGCACGTCGCCCGCGAGCGCGTGGAGACGCTCGTTCTCGGCAGCGATCTCGATCAGGGGTCGAAGACTCATGGCAGGGGAAAGGCCCGGAGCGATCGCCCGGGCGGAGGCCCGATTCTAGGGCTCAGCTGTCGCCGTCAAGACGACGCCACCTGGCGCCGTTGCCGACGCTTTCGGACTCCAGTCGACCTTCGTCGCGGAGGGCACGCAGGGCAAGGCGAATGGTCGGATCGCTGATTCCAGGAAGCGCTCGCCGCACCTCACTGATCTTGAATTCCACCGGCGCTTCGAGCAGCGCCCAGCGACGGATCCGCTCCTGCTTAGTGCCGACTTCCGTTCCTTTACCCGCGGCCACCCGCCCTTCGAAGACCTCATAGGAGTCGGCGAGGATCCTGACCAGGTACTCAGTCCAGGGCCAGATCGAGTGTGCGCCCCTGTCCCAGTCACGTTGCGATTGTTCGAGCGCCAGGTAATAAGCGTTCTTGGAGTCGTAGATCCGCTGCTCGACGCTGACGTAGCGGGCGACGCCGTATCCGAGGCGCAGCAATTCGTGGGTCGTCGCCAGCCTGGCCAAGCGCCCGTTGCCGTCGGGAACGGGGTGAATGGCGAGCAGGTCGAGGATGAAGGCCGAAAGCGCGATCAGGGGGTGAACGGCCCCATGTTCGAGGGCATACCGGTAGCTCGAGCAGAGGCCGGTCAGCAACCCCTCGGTCTCCTGCCACGGCGGCGGCCGGAAGATCACGCGCGTCGTGCCATCCGGTGCGCGATCGGCGATCCGGTTGTCCTCGCGCTTCAGACGCCCGCCCGGGACATCGGTATGGGCAAGCATCTTGCGATGGAGCTCGAGCAGACGCGGGACGGTCAAAGGCTCGAGGCGCTCCTCTCGCATCAACCCGTCGAGGGCGTCCGCATACCCGGCGAACTCCTTCTCGCTGCGGTTGCGGAACCGAGGCCGATCGGGGCCGACCAGGCCCTCGGCCCGGCTCGGGTCGACTTCCACCCCCTCAATCGCGTTGGAGGCGCTGATCGACTCGACCTTCGTCTGTCGAGCAAGGCGGCGCAGCAGCTCTGGAGCCTGGTCTTCGTAGAGCTGCTGGCGACCGCTGCCCTTGTCCACCTCCCTGAGAAGAGAACCGAGGGAAGGAGGCATCGCGGCAAAGGTCCGCAGCGGATCTTGAAAGCTCTTCATTGAGGCAATGAAAAATGCGAATTGGAATAACTATCGACAAGATTACCCCAATGAACCAAGGATTACCCCATTCTTATCCCAATGAATGCCTGATTATCCGAAACGATTGGGCGACGTTAGTCGGATGACGGCAAGCCGGGACCACTGCGCTGCCACTCGACTTGGCCGCGACCCTCGGCGGCGGAGCGGCCGACGACGTCGTCCCACTCGTGCAGCATCTGCTTCAGGCGGGCGACGGCCTCGGGGGGGTGGGCGGCGATGCCGGCCGCGAGCTCAAGAGCGGCTTCCTCGGTGCCGGCGGCGGGGGCGACGCGGTTGACGAGGCCCAGCCGCAGCGCCTCGTCAGCGCCGACCGTCCGCGAGCTCAGCAGCAGGTACTTGGCGGCGGCGAGGCCGCAGAGGGTGACGAGGCGGGCGGGGCCGACCGGCACGCCGAGCGCGGCCCCTGGGAAGCGCATCCGCAGGTTGGAGCCGCCGACCCGCATGTCGCAGGCGACGGCGATCTCGGCGCCGCCGCCGACGACGTCGCCGTGGCAGGCGGCGATCGTCGGCTTCGGGAAGGCGACGACGGCGTCGTAGAGGTCGGCGAAGAGCTGCATGCGGCGGACCTTGCCCTCGTCGTCGAGCTGCTCGCGGACGTCGGCACCGGCGGAGAGACCGAGGTGGTCGGCGGAGCTGATCACCAGCACCCGCACCGCCTCGTCGTCGCGGGCGACGGCCAGGTGCTCGAGCAGCTCGAGCAGCATTTGGGTGTCGATCGCGTTGCGCGCCCGCGGACGGTTCAACCGGATCAGCGCCACCCCCTGCTCGTCGACGGAGTAGCTGGTGACCGCCGTCTCCGGGGTCTCGGGGGTGCTGCCGTTGCCTGCGCTCATTCTTCTGACGCTATCCGTTCGACCAGCCGCTCGGTCGCCTCGGCGGCGCGGCCGATCAGCGCCTCGACCTCGGCCTTCGGCTCGCGGAAGCGACCGAGCACGTAGGCGGCGACGATCTCCGGATCGGTCGAGTCGGGTCGTCCGACCCCGACCCGCACGCGCCAGAACTCGGCGTCGCCGAAGCCCTTCTTCAGGCTCTTGAGGCCGTTGTGGCCGGCGAGGCCGCCGCCGATCCGCGTCTGGATCTCGCCGAACGGCAAGTCGATCTCGTCGTGGACGACGACGAGGCGGTCGAGCGGCACCTTCAGGGAGCCGCGCGCCGGCCCGGCGGAGTCGCCGGAGGCGTTCATGTAGGTCTGCGGCAGCAGCACCGCGACGCGCGGGCCGCCCGGCCCCGTCCGCCCTTCCCAGAGCTTGCCTCTGAACTTGTCGCGCGGCCGGCCCAGGTCCCAGCGCCGGGCCAGCTCCTCGCCGACCATGAAGCCGAGGTTGTGGCGGTCGCTTGCGTGCTCGGGACCGGGGTTGCCGAGGCCGACGACGAGGATGCGATCCTGCTCGCCGCCCTCGCGGCGGCGGAACAGCGACAGGGGCTACTCGCCCTCGGAAGACGCGCCTTCGGCGCCGCCGCCGCCCTCGCCCTCGGCGCCTTCGCCCTCGCCCTCGCCGACCAGTTCGGTCTCCTCCTCGACTTCGGGCTCGGCCGCTTCGACGCGCGGCGGGGAAACGGTGACGATCGTGATCTCCTCGGGCTCCTCGGCGACGAAGGTCACGCCATCGGGAGCGGTGACGGCGGCAAGCGAGAGCGTGTCGTTGATCTCCATCGCGGAGACGTCGACACAGATGTTGTCGGGGATCTCCGCCGGCAGCGCTTCCACCGTGACCTCGCGGGTGACGTGCTCGAGCACGCCGCCGCCGCGCACGCCGGGCGCGCTGTCGGCGCCTTCGAGCTCGATCGCGACCTCGGCCTGGATCGCCTCTTTGAGGTTGACCTGCATCAGGTCGAGGTGCTGGATGCTGCCGCGAACCGGGTGGTGCTGCTGTTCCTTGATCACGACCGGGACGGCTTTGCTGCCGTCGATCTGGAGATCGAAGAGCGCGGCGCCTTCGCTGAGGATGCCGCGGACGTCGCGTTCGCTCACCTGGAACGGCTTCGCCTCCGAGCCGCCCGAGTAGACGACGCCCGGCACGACGCCCTCGCGGCGCATGCGACGGGACGCGCGCGAGCCGAACTCGGCGCGGGGAGCAGCTTTGAGGGTGGCGCGATCACTGGCCATCGGACGGGAGAGGATAGAGAAACCCGCTGCGAGGCGGCGCCTGTGGCAACCTTGGCCTCCGATGCCCGACGATTCGAAGATCCCCAAAGGCCGGATTCGCCGCTCCGCCAAGCTGGGTTCGATCGTCGGCGTCCAGGGGGCCCGCTACGCCGGCACCAAAGCCACCAACGTCGGCCGCTCCGAGGAGGAGAGCAAAGAGCGGCTCGAGCAGCGCCACCTGGAGACGGCGATGAAAATGGTCGGCGCGCTCGGCCAGATGAAGGGCGCGGCGATGAAGCTCGGCCAGTTCGCCTCCTTCATCGACACCGAGTTCATCCCCGAGGAGTACCGCGAGATCTACCAGGAGCAGCTGGCGAAGCTGCGCACCGACGCCCCCTCGATGCCGTGGGAGAAAGTCGAGAAGGTGCTGGCGGAGGAGTACGACGGCGAACCCCTGTCGGAGCTCTTCGCCGAGTTCGAGCAGGAGGCGTTCGCCGCCGCCTCGATCGGCCAGGTCCACCGCGCCGAGCTGCTGGACGGCCGCGAGGTCGCGGTGAAGATCCAGTACCCGGGGATCGCCGAGGCGCTCGACGCCGACCTGCGCAACGCCGGCACGATCGTGCGGCTGGCGCGGGTGCTCGCCCCCGGCCTCGACGCCAAGGCGATCGCCGAGGAGATCCGCGAGCGGGTGATGGAGGAGCTCGACTACGAGTACGAGGCGCAGAACCAGCGCACCTTCTCCCGCGCCTACCGCGAACACCCCTTCATCTACGTGCCGGAAGTGGTGACCCGGCTCTCGCGTCGGCGGGTGCTGGTGACCGAGCTGGTCCGCGGCAAAGGCTTCGAGGAGATCAAGGAACTGCCGCACGAGGAGCGCAGCCGCTTCGGCGAGATCGTCTTCCGCGGCAGCCTCGGCTCGATGTTCCACCTACAGCACTTCAACGCCGACCCCCACCCCGGCAACTACATCCTCATGGACGACGGCCGGGTCGCCTTCCTCGACTTCGGGATGACGAAGAAGCTCGACCGCGAGCAGATCCTGCTCGAGCAGCGCGCCTTCGACGCCGCCTCCCGCAACGACCCCGAGGCCTTCCGCCAAGCGCTGGCCGACCTCGGCTTCGTCAAGAACCCCTCCAAGCTCGACGCCGAGCGGCTGATGGAGCACATGGGGGCGGTTGGCGGCTGGTACATCGAAGACCGCGAGATCGAGATCACCCCGCGGCGGGTGATGAAGATCATCGAGTCGACCAACGACCCGCGCTCGGAGTACTACGACCTGATGCGCCGCGAGTCGATCCCAGCCGAGGAGCTGATGGGGCGGCGGATGGAAATCGGCGTCGTCGCCGTGCTCGGACAGCTGCGGGCGAAGCGCAACTGGCACCGGATCTTCCGCGAGTGGGTCTACGCCGACCCCCCCGCGACCGAGCTCGGCGCGCTGGAGTGGGACTACTTCGAGGAGCGCGGGGTCAAGCGGACGCCGGGGCTTGCCGAAACCTTCTGAGCACGCAAAGCCGAAGGAGAGGAACGATGAGCCGGATCAAACGCGGTTGGGGTCTGACGAAGAAGAGCTGGGCGCTGCTGAACGAGCACCGCTCGCTGATCCGCTTTCCGCTCTACGGGGCACTGGCGACGACGCTGCTGGCGATCGTCTTCCTCGGCCCGGGGCTCTACCTGTTCGACAAGAAGGAGCTCGCCGGGGCGATCCCGCTCGTAGTGATCGGCGTCTACGCGCTCAGTGTTGTCGGCTTCTACTTCAGCGTCGGGCTGGCCGCGTGCGCCGACATGATCTTCCGCGGCCAGGAAGCGACGGTCGCCGACGGGCTCGCCGTCTCCCGCGAGCGCTTCGCCCAGATCTGCGGCTGGGCCGCGGTCAACACCGCGATCAGCGCGGTGATGGGCGTGCTCGAGAACCAGGGCGGCCTCGGCGGCCAGATCGCGGCGCGGCTGGTCGGGATGGCCTGGTCGCTCGTCACCTTCCTCGCCGTGCCGGTGATCGCGATCGAGGGCACCGGCCCATTCGAGACGATCCAGCGCTCGGCCTCGATGTTCCGCCAGCGCTGGGGGCAGCAGATCACCGGCAACGTCGCGATCGGCGGCGCCGTCTTCCTGCTCGGCGTGCTGCCGGCGATCCTGCTGATCGTGATCGGGATCGGCGTCTGGCCTTCGGCTTCCTTCCTCGGGGCGCTGCTGGTCGTCGTCGGAGCGCTGGTGCTGGCGATCGCCCTGCTCGTCTCCAAGGCGCTCAGCGGCATCTTCGGCGTCGCCCTTTACCGCTACGCCCTCGACGGCGAGACCGTCGGCGGCTTTACCGCCGAGGAGCTCGAGAGCGCCGTCAAGACCAAAGGCCGCGGCCGCGCCTCCACCCCGCCCGGGGCGACGCCGGGGACGGTCTGACGTCGCGACTGGCGAGTTGGCTTGCCTATGGCGAGGTCAACTCGCCACTCGTCACCTGAGGCTGCCGGAGAAGTAGAAGGCGCCGAGCGGTTCGCCGACGACGAACTGGGTCGATTTGCCGCCGGCGAAGGCTTCGTTGAGGATGTTGGCGGCGGCCGGTGCCAGCGTGGCCTGGGTCGGCGGCATCCCGATCGTCCCTGCGCTTTCGTCGATCCGGGTGGCGCCGCGGACGTCGATCGCCCCGAACGGCGCAGAGAACATCGGCCGGTACTGGCCGTCGGGCAGGCGGACGTCCCAGGAGGCGTCGGCGTCGTTCGGTTCGAAACCGAGGCCGAAATGCCAGAGCCGGACCTGGGTCGTGAATTCGCCCTGGATGAAGGAGAGGCCGCCTTCGCCGGCGCTGATCCCGCCGTGGAGAAGGCCGCGGCTGATGCTGCCGAGGGACGAGGGCGACCAGGTGAAGGTGACCGGCACTTCGCTCGTCTGCGCCCCGGATTCGTTCGGCACGACCCTCACGCCCAGCGCCTGCAGCTTGCCGCGAAAGCCTTCTTCCAGGGCAAAGCTGAGGGTTCCCGAGCCGAGCTGGACCGACTGCAGGTCGGCGGCCACCTCGCCCTTGCCGATCGCGGTGCGGGAGGAGAAGGCGCGACGCAGTCCGAGGCCGCGGTTGAGGACCGCCGCCGCCTTCGAACCGAGCTGCAGCGATCGCAGCTTCACGGTGACGCCGAAGGTGGTGGGGACGGCACGGGTTCCGTCGAGCTTGGCGAGGACGACATTGGTGCCGTTCGCCGTCGCCGTGATCCAGCCCTTCGCCGTGTTGACGACCAGCCGGCGGAGCGTCACCCGGTGGGCGCCGTGCCGGAACCGCAATCCGCCCTGGAGGTAGACCCAGCCGGTCCCACCGCTCTGCTCCAGCATCCCCTCCCCGCCGGGCAGCTCGACGTCGGCGCCTCGCACCTCGGCGGGACCGAGGTCGCTCACCTTCACGTCCTCCTTCCGCAGCAGCTCGAGGAATCCCTTGGAGAGGGTGATCGTCATTTCGCTCGCTTCGGTGGGGCCGCCGGGAACGGTGACGGCACCGGCATCCGCCGGCAGGCCGCAAGTGAGGAAGGCGAAGAGGACGAGGGCGACGGGGAGCGTCTTCAGCTTGGTCATGCCCTGAGAACCGGCGCCGCAGTTGCGAGTTTCGGCCGCCGAGTGCCTACAGGCGCTCGAAGAGGCGCGGGTCGTTCGAGCAGATGCCGTGGACGCCGGCCTCGACCAGCTGCTGCATCCGCCGCTGGTCGTCGACGGTCCAGGCGATCAGCTCGACGCCGGCGAGGTCGCAGATCCGGGCCAGGCGCGGGGAGACGAGCGGGTGGTAGACCCACATCGCCGCGACGTTGAACTGCGGCAGCTTCTGGGCGGCCAGGCCCGGCAGCTGGGCCCGCATTCCGATCAGAGCCGCCCGCATCGGCAGCCGCGCCCAGCGCTTCGAGGTCCAGTCCTTGGTGACTTTGGGATAGGTCCAGCCGCGCCGCAGCTCCGGCTCCAGTTCGAGGATGCGCTTCAGCGTGTGCATCTCCATCGTCGAGATCATCGAGCGGCCGACGAGGTCGCGCTCGCGCAGCGCCTCGACCACCTCCTCCTCCCTGCCCGGCAGCTTGACGTCGAGGTCGATCTCGACCCGATCGAGCGGCGGCTCGAGGAAGGCGTCGAGCGCCTCGGTCAGCTTCAGCGGCGTCCGCCGCGCGGCGTCCTCCCAGTCGTGCGCGACCACCAGCGGGCGCCGCTGCTCCAGCGGCAGGTGCGCGTCCTGCAGCCAGAGCACGTCCAGCTCGATCATGTGCACGCCCGCCTCGGCCGCGGCGTGGAACGACTCGATCGTGTTCCCGGGCGCGATCAGGTCGGCCCCCTTGTGGCCGACCAGGCGCAGCTTTCGCGGCTCCTCAGCCAGGGCGCCTAGAACAGCTGGTTCTCGCCGGCGAAGATCTCGCTCACCGAGTCGTCGGTGAAGATGCGGCGAATCGAGTCGGCGAAGGTGCTGGCGGTTGAGAGGACGGTGATGTTGTCCGGGGCACCGGGACGCAACGGCAGGGTGTCGGTGACGACGATCCGCTCGATCGCCGAGGCCGCGAGCCGTTCGTAGGCGGGGCCGGAGAAGACGCCGTGGGTGGCGCAGGCGATCACCCGCGCCGCACCCTCGTCGAGCACGGTCTGGGCGGCGGCGGTGAGGGTGCCGGCGGTGTCGATCATGTCATCGACAAGGACGGCCGTCTTGCCCTTGACGTCGCCAACCACATAGCCGATCTCGGCGACCTGCTGGGCGGGCCGCTCCTTCTCCATCACTGCCCACTGGGTGCCGATCCGGCGGGCGAAATTGCGGGCGGTCTTCACCCGACCCGCGTCGGGCGAGACGATCACCAGCTCGTCGGTCATTTCCTGGTCGATGAACCACTGGGTCAGCATCGGCATCGCGGTCATGTGATCGACCGGGACGTGGAAGAAGCCCTGCACCTGGCCGGCGTGGAGGTCCATGGTCAGCACCCGGTCGACGCCCACGCCCTCCAGGCACTTGGCGACGATGCGGGCGGTGATCGGCTCGCGCGGGGCCGACTTCTTGTCCTGGCGGGCGTAGCCGTACCAGGGGAGGACGGCGATGATCCGGTGCGCGGAGGCGCCCTGGGCGGCGTCGATCATCGTCAGCAGCTCCATCAGCGCGTCGTTCGGGGTCATCCCTTCCTGCTCGTTGGCGCAGGTCGACTGCACGAGGAAGACGTCGGCGCCGCGGATCGACTCCTCGTAGCGGCAGTAGACCTCGCCGTCGGCGAAGGTCTTCAGCGTCACCTGGCCAAGGTCGAGTTCCAGCTTGCCGGCAACCTTGGCGGCCAGGTCCATCGAACAGCGGCCGCCGAAGACCATCATCCGCTTCGAGTAGTCGTGGTCGATGGCGGTACCCACCTGTGGGCGCTCCTCGATCATGCTCACCGGCTCTCGTCCTCTCGCATTTGGGCCGCCTTGCGAGCGGCGTATCCGTCGATGTTCCTCTGCGCGTTCTCGCTCACGGCCAGGGCACCCTCGGGCACGTCGGTCTTGATCACCGCGCCGGCCCCAGTGTAGGCGGAGTCGCCGACTTCTACCGGTGCGATCAGCATCGTGTCAACGCCGATTCGCACGTTGCGCCCGATGACCGTCCGGTTCTTGCGGAATCCGTCGTAGTTGGCGGTGATCGTGCCGGCGCCGAGGTTGCTGCCGGGGCCGATCTCGGTGTCGCCGACGTAGGAGAGGTGCGGGACCTTGGTCCCCTCCCCCACGTGCGAGTTCTTGATCTCGACGAAGGTGCCGGCCTTGGCCGAATCCTCGAGCAGGGTGCCGGGGCGCAGGTAGGCGAAGGGGCCGACCGAGCAGCCCTCGCGGACCTCGCACTCGACCAGATAGGAGTGGAGGACCTGGGAGCGGGCGCCGACGGAGCTGTCGATCAGGGTGCTGAGCGGGCCGACAACGGCGCCCTCGCCGATCGTCGTCTGGCCCCGCAGGGTCGTGCCGGGCTCGATCCTCGCGTCGGCGGCGATCTCGACCCCGGCGTCGATCCAGGTCGAGGCGGGGTCGACGACGGTGACGCCGGCGAGCATGTGGGCCTCGAGCAGGCGGCGGCGGGCCTCGGCCTCGACCGCGGCGAGGTCGACGCGGTTGTTGACCCCCATCGTCACCGCGAGGTCGTCGGCGAGGTGGGCGGCGACGGAGCGGCCGGCCTCGCGCAGGGCGGGGAAGACGTCGGGCAGGTAGTACTCGCCCTGGGCGTTGTCGTTGGAGAGGCCCTGCAGGGCAGTTGCGAGGGGAGCGGCATCGAAGACGTAGGTGCCGGCGTTGATCTCGCGGATCTCCAGCTGCCATGCCTCGGCGTCGCCGGCAGCTTTCGCCTCGACCACCCGTTCCACCCAGCCTTCGCGGTCGCGGACGACGCGGCCGTAGGCGCCGGGCTCGTCGAGCTCGATCGTCAGCATCGTCGCCGCGGCCTCGGAAGCTTCGTGCGCCTGGAGCAGTCCCGAGATCGTCTCGACCGAGATCAGCGGCACATCACCGGAGAGGACGAGGACGGTCTCCGCTTCCTCGATCAGCGGCAGGGCCGCCCGGATCGCGCCGCCGGTGCCGTCGGCCTGTGGCTGAATGCAGGTCTCCACGTCCTCCGGCAGGCCGACAGAAAGGTCACGCCCAGGAGAGACGATCGCGGCGACCCGCCCCGCCCCCGCTTCGCGCGCAGCGACGATCGGCCAGGCCACCATCGGCCGGCCGCAAACAGGGTGGAGCATCTTCGGCGTGGAGGAACGCATCCGCGTTCCCTGCCCCGCCGCCATCACGAGGACCAGAGGAGGAGTCACTGCCTCAGATCGTATTGCCGAAGAGGAAGCTGTGCGGCCGTCAAGCCCGCTTGGCCAGTTCTTTGCCGAGCAGCGCAACGGAGGTGAGGGTCCAGCCGGCGAAGATCAGGTCGATCCCGACCAGCAGGCCGATCGCCCAGTCCGCGCTACTGGGGAACTTGGCGAGGATGAGGATGCCGATCAGGAGGCCGCAGACGCCGCTGAGGCCGAGCCAACCGGCGTTCGGCTGGCCGCGGGCGATGAAGGCAATGGCGACGCGGGTGATGCCCATGACGAGGAAGTAGATCCCGAGCACTAGGGTGAGGGTCAGGGTGCCGTTGTGCGGCTCGACGATCAGCCAGAGGCCGACGATCACCGTCAGCACCGCCCACAGCAGCCGCCACATCAGCGTGCCCACCGAGTGGGCCGAGAACGCCGCCGCGACCAGGAATGCCCCGACGATCAAGAGCACCCAGCCGATGAAGATCGCCGTTCCCACCGCGGCCACCGCCGGCACCAGGATCGCGATGCAGCCGATGAAGATCGCCAAGACCCCGACCGCCATCAGCGCCTTCCAGCTCCGGCTCAGGCCCTCGCGCACCTCCGGGTCGAGCGACGCACCGCCGATCTCCATGCCGAGGACGGTAGGCCGCCGCCCGGACGCTCCGCCGCGCTGGGTCCCTCCTAGACCTTGCGGTAACGGGCGTCGGCCATCGAGTACAGCGCGAACCCCGACAGGCCGACGGCGACGATGCCCAGCAGGAGGGGACCGTAGGACGCTTCCGCGAGTTCGCGCAGGGCGCCGTCGAGCCCGATCGCCTGCTTCGGGTTGTAGTCGACCGCGGCTTTGACCAGCCCGTAGCCGATCAGCGCGAAGACGACCGCCCGGGCGACGTGGCCGAAGACGCCGAGCGCCGTGTAGGCCTTGCGCACCCCCTCGCTCATTTCGCCCGTCTTGGCGTCTTCGAGGAACTTCCGCGCGAAGCCCTTGTAGGCCTGGTAGGCGGCGACGCCGATCATGATCGCCCCGGCGACCGCGACGATGACGGTGCCCGCCGGCCATTCGAGGACGCCCCCGGTCGGCTGCTTCGGCGTGCCCGAGCCGGCGCCGGAGTCGGTGACGATCTTCACCGCCGTCACGGCGAGGATTCCGTAGGCGATGCCGCTGGCGAGCGCGGCGATGCGATCGCCGCCGCTGTCCTGCTGTTCGGCGCCGTGGCCGACGGCGGCGCGGAGCAGCCTCCAGAGCGAGTAGCCCGCCAGCCCGATCGCCAGCAGGACCAGCAGCGCCTCGCCGAAGGACTGGCCGGCGATCGTCTTCAAGGCACCGGTCTGGTTGGTCGCCTTGCCGCCGTCGCCGAGCGCGAGCTTCAGCGCCAGGACGCCGATCACCAGGTAGACGACGCCGCGGGCGACGAGGCCGGCGCGCGCCAGCCAGCCGAGCGTCTTCGCGTGGGCGAGCTCATGGCCCTGCCGCTGCGCCTTGCCACCGAGGTCCCTGACTCCCAATCCCACGTCGGCCCTCATCTCGCTCCCCTTCCGTTTCCAGCTCCGCGCGGCACACAAACCGTGATCGCGCCGGGTTCGACATCGACCTTGAACGACTTGACCTTCTTGCGATCGCCGCCGTCGAGCTCGTAGCGGACCTTGCGGTCGAGCTTGACGCGGACCTTGCGGCCCTGGGTGACGCGGACGAACGGCGACTTCTCGGCGCTGCCGACGGCGGTGCGCGCGGCGGCGCGGACGAGCTGAACCGGCCCTTCCGAAGTGAGCACACCGACGTCGAGCTTGCCGTCGTCGGGGCGGGCGTCGGCGAACACCTCGATGCCGCCGAACAGCTCGCCCACGTTGCCGACCAGGATGCAGCTGGCGGGGCCTTCGTACCAGGGCGTCCCGTCGATCTTCACCTTCGCCTCGAAGGGCTCGGAGTCGAGCTTCGAGGCGCCGCCGACCACGTAGGCGGCGCGGCCGAGGCGGTCCTTGAGGTCGTCGGAGGCCTTGATCATCGCCGCGTCGAAGCCGGCCCCGGCCATCACCGCGAAGCGCTCGCCGTCGAAGCAGCCGACGTCGAGGCGGCGGCGGTCGCCGTGCAGCGCCACCTGCACGGCCTGGCCGACGTCGCGTTCGATCCCGAGGTGGGTGGCGAAGAGGTTCGAGGTCCCGGCCGGGGCGATCGCCAGCGGCACCTCGGTGTCCTTCAGCGCGTTGACGCAACGGCGGACCATCCCGTCGCCGCCCCAGGCGAGGATCAGCTCGGCGCCGTCCTCCAGCGCCTGCTCGACCGCGGCCGGCGCCCGCTTGCTCTTCGGCACCTCGGTCCAGAGCGGCTCGGAGACGCCGGCGTCCACGAGCGTGCGCCGCAGCTCCGGCAGCCCGCCGCCGAGCGTCTTGCCCGCGTGTGCGACGACCGCCAGCTTCATGCGCGCGAGCGCCTTTCCGCGGCCGACGCGGCGGCTCGGCAGGCGAAGAGCAGCACCAGGATCGCCCCGATGCCGACGAAGACGCCGCCGGCGACGTCGAGCGGATGGTGCATCCCCTCGTACATACGCGAGAGGGCGACGAAGGTGGTGAGGAGGATTGCGGCAGTCCAGGCGAGCGCCTTCTTCAGGCTGCTGGTGAAGCGGGTGGTGAGCAGCAGCACCAGGCCGGAGTAGACGGCGATCGAGGCGGCGGTGTGGCCGGAGGGGTAGCTGGCGTCGACTTCGAGGCCTTCGAGCCGGTGGACCGTCGGGCGATGGCGGGGAACCAGGATCGAGGTGACCCGGTAGGTCGCCGACTCGACGGCCAGCACGAAGACCGCGAAGGCGGCGATCAGCCAGCGGCGCTTGAAGGCGCAGACGATCGCGACGAGGCCGACGATGATCGGCAGCACGGGGGCGCCGCCGATTTCGGTGCCGATTTCGGCGATCGTGGTCAGCGTGCCGGTGCGGTGCTGGGCGAGCGTCTCGTTGACGCTCTCGTCGGTGCCTCCCAGGCCGAGGCCGCGGCTGGGGACGAGAACGTGGACGACGAAGAGGGCGAGCAGGATCGAGGCCGCGGCGAGCAGCAGGAAGCCGGCGAGCAGCGCGAGGAAGAAGACGAGGGCAGGATGGCGCGAGTCGAACCGGGCGGCGAAGCGGTCCGGCAGGCTGCCGGGGCGCGCCTCGAAGATCGGGACGGACTTGCGGCTTTCGGCGTGCTTGCTCCTAGGGGCCGAAACGGTGTGTGATCTCTCCCCGACGGTCACGCCCGTTTCTATTCCCAGAGCCTCCCCATACTATGCATCGGTTCCTCTAACCAATCGCTGTGTTCATTGGCGTTTGCGGGGTAATTCCCCTTTCTGATGCCGTTTCTTCTTCTTCTACTGATCTCCGTCCTCACGGGTCTCGGAGCCGCGTTCTTAGCCCGCCGCTATCCCGGCGGCGCAACCGCCCCAGCGGTGGTCGAGGTAGCGCGCGAGGCAAGCGAACACGCCACCGGGCCGGCGGCGCGGCGAGCGAGACGGGCGGCGCGGCTCGATCCGGAGAAGGCGACGGGCCTGGCGCTGACGCTGGCGCTCCTCGTCGTCTTCGTCGGCGGCGTCCTGCTGGCACTGCTGGCGGTCCTAGTCCGCAGCACCGACCTGCTCGCCGGCATCGACAGCAGCGTCGCCGAGTGGGGCAACCGCCACGCGAGCGCCTGGTCTCATGACGCCCTCACGCTCGTCACCGACCTCGGCGAGACGGTGACGGTGGTCGTCGTTGCAGCCGTGGTCGCGCTGGTCGAGTTCACCCGCACGCGCAACCGCTGGGTCGTGCCGTTCCTGCTGACCGTCATCGTCGGAGACAAGCTGCTGACGGCGGTCATCAAGGAACTCATCGATCGCGCCCGCCCGACGATCGAGGCCGTCGCCGCGACCCTCGGCCCTTCGTTCCCCAGCGGCCACACCTCCACCGCCGCCGCCTCATGGGCGGCCTTCGCGCTCGTCGCCGGGCGCTGGTGGGGCCGATCTTCGTGGCCTGCCCTGGCCGGCGTCGCCGTCGGCATCGCGGTCGGCGTCGCAGCCAGCCGCGTCCTGCTCGACGTCCACTGGCTGACCGACGTCCTCGCCGGCCTCGCCCTCGGCTGGGCCTGGTTCGCAGCCTGCGCAATCGCCTTCGGCGGCCGCCTCCTGCGCTTCGGCGCCGCCGCCCAAGCCGCCGGCCGCGACGACACTCAAGCGGACGCCTCACCCGCCCTTCGTTCCCGCTCCCGCTCGTAGAACCTCACCCACTTGCGGACAGCATTGTCGGAGACGCCATATTTGCGGCCGACGGCGCAGTAGCTGGTCGCCTCGACCTCAGCGATTAGTTGCTCGTAGGGCGGCCGGCTCGCGCGCCGATACTCGTGCTTCGCCTGACCCCGCAACTTCGCCCGATCCCAACGGCTGCCGCAGGAATGGGAGCAGTAGCGATGGTCTCGGTATTTCGCCTGAAACTCTTTCCCACAGCGACGGCAGTTCCGAATCTCCGGCTGTCGCCGATTCTTGCGGCCGCAGTGGGTATCCAGCGTCGCAGCGCAATTCGGACAAACGATCCGCAGGTTCTCCAGCCGGTTGTCGTCGGGAACACCATTGACGTGATCGAGGATCAACGACATCGTCCGGCCGCGCCAGTTTTCGTCCTGGCCGCACATCTCGCAGCACCGCTCCTTCAGGCCCTCTGCATAAAGGCGCTGCTTCAGGTTGGTACGAGTGTAAGACGAGTGTTCAACCAAAACCTCGTCAAGCGGCTTTGCGCTCCTAGATGGCGCACGGCGTACCGACGCGCCAGCATCGAAGTGATCCGTCGGGATCCCCCAGCGCTGGATCCATTCCTTGAGAAGCCGGTGATTGCCACCTGCAGGACGCATTCCGAGCTTTCGCAACGCCTCAGAGAAAGATCGAGAACTCGCTACCGCCTCTCGTGCTTCTTGTTCTCCATATCTGGGCACAGCCCAAACCTACGCCTTCCTTCGGACAGAACATTACGTCCGGCGATCGCGGTAGCCTGCTCTTTACCTATTCCGGGATGGTGTAATCGGTAGCACGCTGGGTTTTGGTCCCAGAAGTGGTCTTGGGTTCGAGTCCCCCTCCCGGAGTACTGCCGGTTCGAGTTACTCCTCCGTCGCCCGTACCACCTTGCCGCCCTTCGCCCCCGGCTCCATCGCCGGGCCGCGCGGCGAGGCGATGCCGAGGACGCGCATGGCTTTCAGGCCGAGGCCGAGCTTCTCGCGGCCTTCGGTGCTGGAGACGTCGTGGCCGCAGAGCTCGCGGACGCGCTCGAGGCGGTAGCGGATCGTGTGGCGGTGGGTGAAGAGCTGTTTGGCGGTGGCGGCGACGTTGCCGTCGTTGTCGAGATAGGCCTCGACGGTCGCCACCAGCTCGGTCTCGTACTGCTCGTCGTACTCGACCAGGGGCTGGATCGTCTCCGCGTAGAAGCGTTCGAGCTCGGCCGGGTCCTCGCTCATCGCCGGCAGCAGCAGGCGGTAGGCGCCGGTGTCCTCGAAGGCGAGGAGCGAGCGGCCCTCGGCCTCGCCGACGTTGACGGCCAGCTGCGCCTCGTTGCCGGCCCGGTAGAGGTCGACCGGATCGGCGCAGCGGCGGCTGCGCCCGACCGTGAGGTGGAAGCCGCCGAGGCTGTCGTCGAGCTCGCGCGAGAGCCCGGCGGCAGCGCGGGCCAGGCGCTCGTCGTCCTCGGCGGGGACGATCGCCGCGATCTCGGCCGCCGCCTCGCCGCCGTCGGCGGCCGCCAGCGAGCCCGGGGCCAGCGAGCGCAGCGCCCGCTGCGCCAGGACCAGGACCCGCTCCCGCCACTCGCCCGTCTGCGCCGCCCGCGGCGCTGCCCGCAGGACCACGACCCCCGCGCCCCGGTCGAGGTCGGCGCCGAGCTCCTCCGCCTGAGCGACGATGTCGCGCCGGTCGGTCACTTCCCGCCGCAGCACCGCGCTCACGAAGGCGCCGGCCGCCTCCTCGCTCTCCCACTCGGGCGAGCGCGAGCGCTCCAGCTCCAGCGCCAGCAGCGTCGTCACCATCCGCGCCAGCACCACGTCCGGCGCCGTTTTGGCGCGGTAGCGCAGCTCGCCGACGACCGTGTCGGCGACCCGCAGCTCGACCGTCGTCACCCCCTCGCCGCCGGAGAGCAGCTTCTGCTCCTGGTCGGAGGAGGCGCCGGCAACCGCCAGCACAGCGCTGGAGCGGTCGATCAGGGCGACGCTGGCGTCGAGCAGCCGCGCCGCGGCCCGGGCCACCGCCGGCAGCCCAGCCCCGGACTCGACCGCCTCGGAAAGCGCCTCCAGCAGCGCCCCGCGATCAGTATTTGCAGGGCTTTCGGACCCTTTGTTGGACTGCGCCTGCATCAAGGCATTATCAATGACGCCCGTCAGCTGTTCCTTGTGGTCGTATAGCGACGAAAAGGAACAGTCGATCTCAGCTGTGGATGAAATTCACGATATCCGTGTAGTAGTAGACGACCACCAAGCCGATCACGACCCCGCCGATCACCAGCGCGGCGAGCACGAAGAGCGAGAGGAAGCCGGCCGCCGCCTTCTCCCAGATCCGCCCGTAGGCGCTCAGCGCCGGGGTGAGGATGAGGGTGACGAAGACGAGCAGGCAGATCGCCGCGGCGATCCCGTAGAGCAGGTACTGATGGTCGATCCTCGCCAGCGCGAAAACGGTCACTGCTCTGGATTCTGGCGCACTTGCGAGACGACCAGCCCCACCGCCGCGCAGAAGGAGAAGGCCGCCGCCCCCAGCGCCCAGCCGCCGCTGACGTCGCTGAGGTAGTGGGCGTCGAGGTAGACGGACGAGAGGCCGACCAGCGCCGTTAGCGCGATTCCCGCCGTGACCACGGCGGCGCCGCGCGCCATCCCCGGCCGCAGCCGCAGCACGATCGTCACCGCCAGCCAGAGGTAGAAGACCGCGTGGGCGGCGTGGCCGCTGGGATAGGAGGAGCCCGAGGTGGAGACGAGCGGGGCCGGCGGGGGCGGCCGGTCGACCGCGTCCTTGATCCCGACAATGCCCAGCTGGACGATGGCCATCCCCGCGACCAGGACCCAGAACTCGGCCCAGCGGCGCCGCCAGGCGAGCAGCGCCGCGCCGATCGCCGTCAGCGCCCAGACGACGCCGGTCGAACCGAGCCAGGCGACCGCCTTGGCGACGCTGGTCAGGGCGCCGCTCTGGAGGTGTCCGACGATTTCCCGCGCGGTTTCGTCGCCCGGCGTCGGCCCCGGCTTTTCGCCCACCACGACCGCGTAGGCGATCAGCACGAAGGAGGCCACCGCGAGCGTCGCCATCAGCGAGGTGAATTCGAGCCCGAAGGTGCCGCCCGGCGTCACCCGGTCCCAGAGGAAGCGGAACTGCGGCTTGCGCCCCAGCTCGACCAGCCACCTCGTCGCCCGGTGCCCCTCCATCCAGCCCACCGCCGCCCGCCGGTTCTCCTCCTCGCGGAAGTGGCGGTAGAGCCAGACGATCCCGACCACGACGACGATCAGCGTCGCCAGCAGGAAGGCGCCTTTGGCGGCGTATTTGCCGGCGGTGTCGATCGTCTGCGAGAAGAAGTAGCCGACGAGGATGTGGGCGCTCGCCCAGAGGCCGGTGCCGAGGATCGAGTAGGGGACGAAGTCGCGGTAGCGCATCCCCGAGCTGCCGGCGATGAACGGGGCGAAGGCGCGGACGAGGCTGATGAAACGGCCGATGAAGATCGTCTTGCCGCCATGGCGGCCGAAGTAGTCCTCGACTTTCTCGAAGCGCTCATGGCTGATCCCGACCTTGGGCCCGTGCTCGAGGACGAACTCGCGGCCGAGCTTGCGGCCGAGGAAGAAGCTGGTGGTGTCGCCGAGCCAGGCCGAGAACCAGGCGATCGCGATCAGCAGGTAGATGTCGATCGCGCCCTGGCCGGCGACGGCGCCGCCGAGCAGCATCACCGTCTCCCCCGGCACCACCAGGCCGACGAAGGCGCCGGTCTCGGCGAAAGCGAAGACGCCGACCAGCAGGTAGGTCCAGGCGCCGAGCGTGTGGGAGACGTCGTGGAGCAGGCTGTGGAGGTCGATGCTGCCGAGCTTGCGGCTGAGGAAGAAGTAGCCGGCCGCTATGGCGACGGCGACGGTCGCGAGGACGATCCGTTTGCGGGTGATCGGCCCCTTGCCCTCTCCCTCCCCCGGCAGCTTCATGGCGCCAGTCTCGCGCGTCCGGCGGCGCAGACGATCGCTTCGCCGGTCTCGAGGGATTCGGCGGCGGCCTCGGCGGCGGCGAGGTCGGGAAATAGCCCCACCGCAGTGGGTCCGGAGCCGCTGAGGATGGCGACGGGAGCGCCGGCTTTGCGCAGGGCCGCCAGCGACTCGCCAATGTCGGGACGCAGCGAGAGCGCCGCCTCGGTCAGGTCGTTTACGAGCAGCTCGGGATAGTCGAGGGGCGAGGCACCGGCGCCGGCGGTCTCGTGCAGGCGCGCCGCCAGCTCGTCGAGCTCCTCCGGCGAGCGGCCGAGGCCGAGCCGGTCGGCCTCGGCGAAGACCTCGGCGGTGCTGAGACCGCCGCCGCCGGGGAGCAGCACCGCGGCGTGCTCGGCCGGGTCGGGCAGCGGAGAAACGCGCTCGCCGGCACCGCGCACCAGCGCCAGCGAGGGGCGCAACTGCGAGGGCACGTCGGCCCCCAGCTCCGCCGCCAGCTGCGGCAGGTCGGCCACCTCCCCCGCCGCCAGCCGCAGGACCGCGGCGGCGTCGCCGCTGCCGCCGCCGAGCCCGGCCGCGACCGGCACCCGCTTCTCGATCTCGACCCGCAGCGGCTCGCGCTCCCAGCCACGCTCGCGCAGCCCCGCCAGCGCCCGCGCCGCCAGGTTCTCTCCCTCGACGCCGGGGCAGACGACTTCGTCGCGCTCGGCCGGCGTCACCTCGATCAGGTCCGCCAGCGCCAGCGGCTCGAACAGCGAGCAGAGCTCGTGCAGGCCGTCCTCCCGCGGCGTCCCCAGGTAGAGGCAGAGGTTGAGCTTGGCCGGAGCGTGGAGCAGCATCGTCTTAGCCGCGCAGCTTCGCGGAGAGGGCGGCAAATTGCTCCGGTGCCAGCTGCTCGGCCCGCGCGTCCTCCGGCAGCCCCAGCTCCGCCAGCGCCGCCCGAGCCGGCGCCAGCGAACCCGGCCGCGCGTGCTCGAGCGAGCGCGCCAGCGACTTGCGCCGGTGGGCGAAGGCGGCGCGGATCAGTTCGCGGGTCTCGGCGTCGGCGCCGGGGCCAGTCCGCACCAGGCGCAGGATCGCCGAATCGACCCGCGGCCGCGGCTTGAAGACGGCGGGGTCGACCGCCCGCACCAGCTTCACCTCGCAGGCGAGCTGAGCGACCGCGCTCGGCGCCCCGTAGGTCCGGCTGCCCGGCCCCGCCCGCAGCCGGTCGGCGATCTCGCGCTGCACCATGACCGTCCACCTACCCAGCGAGGGCAATTCCTCGATCGTCCGCAGGATCAGCGGCGTCGCCACCGAGTAGGGCAGGTTGGCGACCATCGCCGTCGGCTCGGGCCGCAGGGCCGCCAGGTCGACCTTCATCGCGTCGCCCCAGTGCAGGTCGACGTTCGGCAGCGCCGCGATCCGCTCCAGCGCCGGCTCGAGGCCGCGGTCGATCTCGACCGTGTGCAGGTGCGCCACCGCGGCCGCGAGGCGCTCGCTCAGCACCCCTTCCCCCGCCCCGACCTCGAGCACCACGTCCTCGGGCACCAGCTCGGCGTCGCGGACGATCGCGTCGAGCAGGTTGGGATCGGCGAGGAAGTTCTGCCCGAGCCGGACCACGCGTTACCAGCCAAACAGGGCCCGCGCGTTGGCCTCGACCGTCTGCTCCAGCTCCTCGTAGGAGACGCCGCGCGCCTCGGCCACCGCCTTCGCCGTCTCGACCACGAAGGCGGGCTGGTTGCGCTTGCCGCGCATCGGCTGCGGCGCCAGATAGGGCGCGTCGGTCTCGACCAGGATCCGGTCCTCGGGCACCTTCGCCGCCGCGAAGAGCAGGTCCTTGGCACTGGGATAGGTGGCGTTACCGGCGAACGAGCAGTACCAGCCGCGTTCGGCCGCGTCGCCGACCCGCTGCGGCGCCGAGAAGCAGTGGAGGATCACCGGCTGGTCGCCGGCGCGGGCGTCGAGGGTGTCGAAGATCTCGTCGGTCGCGCTCGTCTCCCCCTCGGGGTCGCGGGCGTGGATCACGATCGGCAGGACGAGCTCGATCGCGATCTCGATCTGGGCGGCGAAGGCACGCCGCTGCTCGTCGGGGGTCGCGTAGTCGCGGTAGAAGTCGAGCCCGGTCTCGCCGATCGCCCGCACCTTCTCGTGCGCGCCGAGCTCGGCGATTTCGGCGACGGTCGCCTCGTCGAACCCGCTCGCCTCGTTGGGATGGCGCCCGACGGAGGCGAAGACCGCCCCGTAGCGTTCGGTGCTCGCCACTGCCGCGGCGTTCGTCTCCTCGTCCATCCCCACCGTCAGCATCCGCACGACGCCCTCGCCGGCGGCCGCGGCGACGAGCTCTGCCTCGTCGCCGTCGCAGAGGAAGAGGTGCGTGTGGGAGTCGATCATCGGCCGGCCCAGCCTATCCTCGTCCGATCGTCGCCCGTCTCTGCCTGACCCTCCTCGTCGCCGCCCTCCTCGGCTCGACGTCGGCAGCCGCCGCCGCGCCGCCGCAGCTCTCCCCCCGCCTGTTCGTGGTCGTGCTCGAGAACCGCGAGTACGAAGAAGCGCTGGGGAACCCGGAAGCCCCGTACCTCGAGCACCTGGCCGAGAAGGGCGCGGTCGCCGTCAACTACTACGGCGTCAGCCATCCCTCGCTGCCCAACTACCTCGCCCTGCTCGCCGGCTCGACTTTCGGGATCGGCGAAAACTGCACCGAATGCGTCGTCTACGGCCCCAACCTGGCGACGCAGCTCTCCCGCGCCGGGATCTCCTGGCGCGCCTACATGGAGAGCATGCCCGAACCCTGCTTCACCGGCGCCAGCTCCGGCCGTTACGCCAAACGCCACGACCCCTTCGTCTACTTCCCCTCGATCACGGCGCTGCCGCGGCGCTGCGCCGACGTCGTCCCCGAGACGCGCCTCGTCGCCGACCTCGACCGCCACCGGCTGCCGACGTTCGGCTGGCTCACCCCCGACCTCTGCCACGACGGCCACGACTGCATGCTGAAAGCCGTCGACTGGCACCTCTGGCTGCTGCTGCCGCGGGTGATCCACCAGCTCGGCCCGCACGGCCTCCTCGTCATCACCTTCGACGAGGGGCTCAGCGACGCCGGTTGCTGCGGCGAACTCGGCGGCGGCCGCGTCGCCACGATCCTCGTCGGCCCCGACGTCCCGGGCGGTCGCGAAATCCGCCTCCCCGCCAACCACTACTCGCTGCTGGCGAGCATCGAGGACCGCTTCGGCCTGCAGCGGCTGGGACTCGCCGCGCTCGCCCGGCCGCTGGCCCCGGCGCTGTTCGAGCCCGGGAGCAATTGATCTAGCCTCCCCCAAATGCCGGACCCCGCCGACTACTACCGCGAGATCTACGCCCGCGGGCTCGGCGGCGAGACGCCCGCGGTCCCGGTCTCGATGGCCGAGCTGGAGGAGCGGGCGGTGGCGGCGATGGAGCCGCGGATCGCCAACTACGTCGGCGCCGGGGCGGGCAGCGAGGAGACGATCCGGGCCAACCGCGAGGCCTTCCGGCGACGCAAGATAGTGCCGCGGATGCTGCGCGACGTCTCCGCGCGCGACCTCTCGACCAAGGTCCTCGGCACGGCGATGCCGGCGCCGCTGCTGCTGGCGCCGATCGGCGTGCAGCACGGGGTCCACCCCGACGGCGAGCTCGCGACCGCCCGCGCCGCCGCCGCGCTTGGCGTGCCGATGATCGCCAGCACCGCCTCCCACTACTCGCTCGAGGAGATCGCCGAGGCCGGGGGCCCGGAGGCGCCGCGCTGGTTCCAGCTCTACTGGCCGAACGACCCCGAGCTCGCTCGCAGCTTCGTCGAGCGGGCCGAGCGGGCCGGCTACGAAGCGATCGTCCTCACCGTCGACACCTTCATCCCCGGCTGGAAGCCGCGCGACCTGCAACAGGCTTGGTTGCCATTTCTCGAAGGGCGGGGGGTCGGCAACTACTTCCAGGACCCGGTCTTCCGGGCGCGGCTGGAGAAGCCGCCCGAGGAGGACCCGGGGATGGCAACCGGCCAGTTCCTCGCCATCCAGGCCAACCCAGCGCTGAGCTGGGATGACCTCGGGCAACTGCGCCAGATGACCTCGCTGCCGATCCTCGTCAAGGGAATCCAGCACGTCGACGACGCGCGCGAGGCGGTTGCGCGCGGCGTCGACGGCATCGTCGTCTCCAACCACGGCGGCCGCCAGGTCGACGGAGCCATCGCCTCCCTCGACGCCCTGCCGCCGATCGCCGAGGGGGTCAGCGGCGACCTCGCGGTCCTCTTCGACAGCGGCGTCCGCAGCGGCACCGACGTGCTGAAGGCGCTCGCGCTCGGCGCCGACGCCGTCTGCCTCGGCCGCCCCTACCTCTGGGGCCTGGCGCTCGACGGCCAGGCCGGCGTCGAAACCGTGCTGAAGATGGTCCTCGCCGAGCTCGACCTGACGATGGCCCTCTGCGGCCTCACCCGCCCCGAGGAGATCGGGCCGGAGCTGCTCAGCTCGGACAGCTGAAGGCAGGCAGCGCCCCCGGCAGGACCGGGATTTCCAGCAGCCCGCCGATTGCCGTCAAGGCGGAGTTCAGCGACAGCCCGCCAAGCGCTTCTTCGACCGCGTTGAGCTGGTCGGTCAAAGTCGACACCTGACTGCAAAGGGCTTTCGTGTTGGCGATCGCGGCGAGCAGTTCCGCATTGGTGACGCCTTTGAGGATCGCTTCAAGGCTTTCCACTTTTTTCAGCAGTTCGGTGACTTTGCCTTCGAGCCCGATGATGCTCTCTATGGGCTGATCCACATTGGGAACGATCGCTCCCGGCGCACCAGAGGGGCCAGTAGTCCCCGCCGGCCCCTGTTCGCCCTGGGATCCCGGCGCCCCGCTCGCGTACCAGCTCACTTTCTTCCACTTCTTGGGGCAGCGGACCTTGCCGTTGCGGACCACCCGCAGCGTTCCCTTGCCCTTGCCCTTCGCCTTGTAACAGGCGTGGATCTTGCCGTCCTTGGCGACGATCCCCCGCGCCGAGGCGGACGAGGCAGCGAAGACGAACGCGCACAGCGCGACCAGCACCAGGACAGACGCCAGTCTTCCGATCCGAGCTCTCCCTGAGATCGCCATGCCGGCGATTTACCCACTGCTTCTTCCTCAAACCGGCGCCTGGACGCCCGTCCTCGGATTCGTGCAGATATTAAGTAGCCGGGGCCTCGATCTTTGGGAATAGCAGCGGCACCCGCTCGACCTTCTGGCCGCCTTCGCGCGAGCCCAGCTCGGCCAGCGCCCGCGACTCCTCCCCCAGCGCCGCCAGCAGCGTCTCGGTCGTCTGCGGCAAGTAGGGGACGAGCAGCAGCGTCGTGACCCGCAGCCCCTCGATCAGGTTGTAGAGGACTTCGTCGAGGCGCTCGGGGTCGGCCTCGTCCTTGGCCAGCTCCCACGGCTTCGTCTCCTCGACGAAGCGGTTGAGGCGGCGGACCAGCGCCCAGACGAGGTCGAGCGCCTGGGTCAGCTCGGCCCTGTCGAGCAGCTCGCTGAAGCGTCCGACTGCGCCTTCGAAGTCCTCGGCCAGCGTCGCGTCGACCTGCGCCACCGGCACCACCCCGTCGCGGTAGCGGTCGACCATCGCCAGCACCCGGCTGGCGAGGTTGCCGTAGTCGTTGGCGAGCTCGGCCTCGTAGCGCTGCTCGAAGCCAGCGGTCGAGATCGAGCCGTCCTGGCCGAAGCTGACCTCGCGGAAGAGGTAGAAGCGCAGCGCGTCGGCGCCGAAGCGCTCGATCACCTCGAAGGGGTCGAGCACGTTGCCGAGGCTCTTCGACATCTTTTTCTCGCCCATCAGCAGGTAGCCGTGGATCACCATGCGCTGCGGCGGCTCGAGGTCGGCGGCGAAGCAGAGCGCCGGCCAGATCACCGCGTGGAACTTGAGGATGTCCTTGGCCATCACGTGCAGGTCGGCCGGCCAGAAGCGGTCGGTCAGGTCCTCGCCGGGGCGGGCGAAGGTCAGCGCCGTGACGTAGTTGAGGAGCGCGTCGAACCAGACGTACATCCGCTGCTCGGGGTCCCAGGGCAGCGGCAGCCCCCATTTCAGGTCCGGCCGCGAAAGCGAGACGTCTTCGAGGCCGCCCTTGATGAAGGAGAGCGCCTCGTTGCGGCGGAAGTCCGGGACGACGAAGTCGGGCCGCTCCTCGTACAGCCCTTCCAGCTGCGCCTGGAAGTCGGAGAGCTTGAAGAACCAGTTTTCCTCGCGTTCGCGTTCGAGCGGGATCTCGTGGATCGGGCACGTGTTGCCCGGCCCCAGCTCCCGCTCGGTTTTGAAGTCGGCGCAGCGGGGGCAGTACCAGCCTTCGTAGACCCCCTTGGTCACCCAGCCGTTGTCGTAGACCCGCTGCATGATCTCGGCGACCTTCGCCTCGTGCCGCGGATCGGAAGTCCGGATGAAGAAGTCGTTGGTCGCCCCGATCGTCGGCATCAGCCCCTCGAACTTCGCCGCGTTCGTGTCCGCCAGCTCCTGCGGCTCGATCCCCGCCTTCTTCGCCGCGTTCTCGATCGGCTCCCCATGCTCATCGGTCCCCGTCAGGAAGAACACCTCGTCCCCCCGCTGCCGATGGTGCCGCGCCAGCACGTCCGCCGCCATCGTCGAATAAGCGTGCCCCAAGTGCGGCTCCGCGTTGACGTAGTAAATCGGGGTGGTGACGTAGAAGGTGTTGTCGCTCATCTCTTTGGGCACGCTAACTGAAGCCGTAGGTCATTCGAGCAAGCGACGGAGCTCATCGGCGCTGAGATCGGCGTCACGCAAGATCCCACCGAGGGTTCCGCGCTTGATCTCCTTGTGCAGCGGGACGACCAGCGCGTTTCGCCGGCCGGTCTTCTTCAGTCGCACATGACTCCCTCGCTGTCGGACGACCTCCCAGTCGTCTTTGCGCAGCGCCTTGACGAGCTGTTCGCCGGAAACGACCGGCTGGCGGGGCGTCACGCAGGCAGCGGGATCTTTCGGCGGATCACGCCGCTATCGAGTGACTCGCCGTCTTCACGCAAGCCCTCGATATAGAGAGCCACGGCCTCAGTGGCATTTGCCATCGCGTCTTCAAGGTCGTCGCCCTGCGTATGAAGGCCTGGGAGGTCAGGGGCGTAGACGTGAAAACCGCCTTCGTCCTGAGGCTCGAAAATAAGCTCGATTTCTCTTGCGATGTCTGCCATTGACTACCTGAAGGTTACGGCAGGCACCAGGAAACTACCGCCGCGCCTCACGGCCGGTCAGCGCTTTGTAGAGGTCGTTCGCGCGCGTCCCGGTGAGCGCCGCGACGACGGAAGCGGCGGCGCGGGGGCGGGCGCCGGATTGGACGAGGTGGCGGAGGGCGTCGACGGCGAAGCCGACGTCTTGGCCGTGCTCGGCGGAGGCGGCGGGGGCGATGACGAGGACGATCTCGCCTTTGACGTCGCCGCGGAAGCGGCGGGCGAGCTCGCCGAGGGTGCCGCGGGCGACCTCCTCGTGGACCTTGGTCAGCTCGCGGCAGACGGCGGCCTCGCGGTCGGGCGCCAGGGAGGCGAGGGCGGCGAGGGACTCGCCGACGCGCCTTGGGCTCTCGAAGGCGACCACCGTCTCGGCCGAGCGCAGGACCCGCTCCATCTCCCCCGCCCGCCGCGGCAGGAAGCCCTCGAAGCGCCATTTGTCGGTCGGCAGGCCGGAGGCGACCAGCGCCACGGGCACCACCGAGGGCCCGGGCAGCACCGTCACCTCGAGCGCACGGTCGATGCAGCGGCGGATCAGCTTGTAGCCGGGGTCGGAGATCCCGGGCATCCCTGCGTCGGAAACGAGGGCGACGACGTCGCCGCGCTCGATCCGCTGCGCCAGCTCCAGCGCCCGCGAGGCTTCGTTGCCCTCGTGGAAGGAGACGAGCCGTGGATGCGGCCGGATCCGCAGGCGGTCGAGCAGCGCCCCGGTCTTGCGGGTGTCCTCGCAGGCGATGAAGTCGGCGCTGACCAGCGCCTCCCGCACCCGCAGCGAGACGTCGTCGATGTTGCCGATCGGCGTAGGGCAGACGACGAGGCAGCCCGGCATCAGCCGCTGTCCCCCACCGGTTCGGCGCCGGCCTTCGCCAGCTCGGTCCGCGCCAGCGCGGCGGCGCCGATCATCCCGGCGTCGTTGCCGAGGGTCGCCTCGAGGATCGGCGTCTTGTTCATCGGGTTCAGCGCCCGCTCGCGTATCTCCCGCCGGGCGGGCTCCAGCAGCAGGTCGCCGGCCGCGATCACGCCGCCGCCGACGACGATCGCGTGCGGCTGGAAGATGTTGGCGAGGCTCGCGCAGGCGACGCCGAGCCTGCTGCCGATCAGCTCGAAGACCTCGATCGCGGTCTCGTCCCCCGCGAGCGCGGCTTCGGTGACGACATGGCCGTCGACCTCCTTGCCTTCGGCGAGGGCCTTCGCCAGCGCCGAGCCGGGTGAGCTTTCGGCCGCCGCCCGACCCTCGCGCCCGAGCGCCGTCCCTGAGGCGAGCGCCTCGACGCAGCCGTGGTTGGGGCAGTTGCCCTGGCAGGGCGGCCCGTCGGCTTGGATCACGACGTGGCCGAGCTCGGCTCCGGCCCCGGTCGAGCCGCGGTAGATCTCGCCGCCGAGGACGAGGCCGCCGCCGATCCCGGTGCCGACCGTCAGCATCACGATGTCCGGCATCCCCTGCGCCGCCCCGTAGAGGTACTCGGCCAGCGCCGCGACGTTGCCGTCGTTGTCGACGAAGACGGGGAGGCCGGTGCGCTCGCTGACGATGTCGCGGATCGGCAGGTCCGAGAGCGGCAGGTTGACGGCGGAGACCGCGACCCCCGAGTCGTGGTCGATAGTCGCCGGAATGCCGAGCCCGACAGCCGCGACGCCGGGGCGCGCTTCCCGCGCCTCTTCGATCTCCCGCACCAGCAGCTCGACCAGCTCGTCCTCGGTCTGGCCCTTGGAAGCCTCGCGCTGCTCGTACAGCGGCTCGGTCTCGGCGAGGACGCCGACCAGCATCTTCGTGCCGCCGAGGTCGACTCCGATCGTCTCGGTGCCGCTCACGAGGCAGAGGCGGGAAGGCGGATGACCGAGTGCATCGCCATGATTTCTAGCCCTTCATGAGCCCCGACGGCGAGCAGCGGCCCCCCGAGCCGCCCGAATACAACGTCTATCGCTCCCGGCGGGGGCTGTTTTCGCGCCTGAAAAGCGCGGATCTGCCCTCGCTGCGCGACCGTGCAAGGTTGCCTTCATGGCGCCGGCGCAGGCGCGAGGAGCCGGCGATGCCGCCGCCGCAGCGCGGCCGGGTCACCCCGCGACGGGTCGTCAAATGGGTGGTGCTGGCGGCGGTGGGATGGATTTTGATCAGCTTCCTCGCCTTCGCCGTCTCGGCCCAGATCCAATCCTTCAAGCTCTCCGGCGAAGCCGGCAACGCCCTGCACGGCAACCCGTTCCTGCTGCCCAGCGCGCAGACGATCCTCGTCCTCGGCACCGACGCCCGGCCGCCCGGAAGCGGCGACAGCAACACCTCCAAGCAGTGCTTCGAACAGCAGTCGAAGGGCGAGAAGCCGCACAAGCCCTGCTACGAAGGCGAATTCCGCGCCGACACCCTGATGCTGATCCGGGCCGGCGGCGGCGCCTTCCGCAAACTCTCGATCCCGCGCGACACCTTCGCCGAAATCCCCGGCCACACGCCGACGAAAATCAACGCCGCCTTCGCCTACGGCGGCGCCGCCCTGCAGATCAAGACGGTCGAAGGGTTCCTCGGGATCAAGATCGACCACGTCGCGATCATCGACTTCACCGGCTTCGAAAAGCTGATCGACGCGGTCGGCGGCGTCGAAGTCAACGTCCCCCACAAGCTCTGCGCCGACATCTCCGGCGGCGCCGGCCACGGCCAGGGCGGCGTCACCCTGCGACTGCACAAGGGCTGGAACACGCTCGACGGGGAAAAGGCGCTGGCCTACTCGCGAGTGCGCGAGCCGATCGAATGCCCCGGCCCCGGCAAGAGCGCCTTCACGCTCGGCTACAGCGACTTCGACCGCGAGCAGGCCCAGCAGTCGGTGATCAACGGGATCAAGAGCCGGCTGACCGATCCCCTCCGCCTCCCCTACAACTTCATCCACGGCCCGATCATCGGCTGGGAGGCGCCGAAAGCCTTCGTCAGCGACATGGGCTTCTTCACGATGCCGCAGCTGATCCTGGCGGCGGCGATCGGCGGCAGCTCGACGGCCGAAGTATTTTGCGTGAAGCAGCTGAGCGGCTGCGAACCCGGCCCGGAAGGCTCCTACGAAGTCCCGGAGTCGCTGCGGCGCAAGGCCGTCCACAGGTTCCTCAACGGCTGAGCGGTCCCGCTCGCCCCGCGACTGGTGAGTTAACCCGCCTATAGCCGGGTTAACTCACCAGTCGTCAGTTGAGTCGCCTCAGTCCGCGGTCGAGGCGGCCGGCTTGGAGTCGCTCTTCGACTCGCCGCCGGAGCTCGGCTTCGACTCCGAGGAGCCGGAGTCGCCGCTCTTCTCGGGCCCGCCCTCGGACGAGCTGCCGTTGCCGCCGCCCCGCTTCGTCCCGTAGTCGGTGTTGTGGAAGCCGGATCCCTTGAAATGGATCGCCGGCGGCGTCAAAACCCGTGAGGCGGGGGCGCCGCACTCCTGGCACTCGCGCAGCGGCTCGTCGCTCATCTTCTGGATCACCTCGAAGACGTGACCGTTCTCGCATTTGTACTCGTAGATCGGCATGGCGGCCCGGGATTATCGCAGCCGCTACCGTTCCCGCCATGGCAACCGAGCAGGGAACCCGCCCGACCGAGGTGACGATGGAGGAGATCGTGGCGCTGTGCAAACGGCGCGGCTTCGTCTTCCCCTCCTCGGAGATCTACGGCGGCCTCGGCTCGACCTACGACTACGGCCACTACGGCGTCCTGCTCAAGAACAACGTCAAAGCCGAGTGGTGGAAGGCGATGCTGCAAGAGCGCGACGACATCGTCGCCCTCGACTCGGCGATCCTCCAGCACCCGCGCGTCTGGGAGGCATCCGGCCACCTCGCGGGCTTCACCGACCCGCTCGTCCAGTGCCTCGGCGAGTGCAAGAAGCGCTGGCGCGAGGATCACCTGCGCGAGGCGGTCGAAGCCGAAGGCGGCGACCCGAACGCGGAGCTGCGCTGCCCGGAGTGCGGCGGCGAGCTCTCTGAGCCGCGCCAGTTCAACCTGATGTTCGAGACCCACGTCGGCCCGGTCGCCGAGGAGGGCTCGACCGTCTACCTGCGCCCGGAGACCGCCCAGGGCATCTTCATCAACTTCAAGAACGTGCTCGGCTTCGCCCGCAAGAAGCCGCCGTTCGGGATCGCCCAGATCGGCAAGTCCTTCCGCAACGAGATCACCCCGGGCAACTTCATCTTCCGCACCCGCGAGTTCGAGCAGATGGAGATGGAGTACTTCGTGCCGTCGGCCGACGCGGAAAAGTGGCACCAGCACTGGATGCAGGAGCGCGAGCGCTGGTACACCGAGCTCGGCATCCGCCCCGACCACCTGCGCGTGCGCGCCCACGGCGAGGACGAGCTCTCCCACTACTCCTCGGCAACGAGCGACATCGAGTACCTCTTCCCGATCGGCTGGTCGGAGCTGGAGGGGATCGCCAACCGCGGCGACTTCGACCTCACCCAGCACGCCAAGTTCAGCGGCGAGAAGCTCGAGTACTTCGACCAGCAGACCAAAGAGCGCTACGTCCCCCACGTGATCGAGCCCGCGGCCGGCGCCGACCGCGCCACCCTCGCCTTCCTCGTCGACTCCTACGAGGTCGAGGAAGTGGAGGGGCGCCAGCGCACCGTCCTGCGCCTGCACCCGCGCCTCGCCCCGGTCAAGGTCGCCGTCCTCCCCCTCGTCTCCAAGGAGGGGATGCCGGAGAAGGCCCGCGAGATCTTCCAGGACCTGCGCCGCCGCCTCCCCGCCGAGTACGACGAGGGCGGCTCGATCGGCAAGCGCTACCGCCGCCAGGACGAGATCGGCACCCCCTGGGGCATCACCGTCGACCACCAGACGATGGAGGACGACACCGTCACCCTCCGCGACCGCGACTCCCTCGAGCAGGTCCGCGTCCCGGTCGAGGGCCTGGGCGACGAGCTGGTTGGGCGGCTGGAATCGCCTTGGCGCAGCCCGAAGCTGGGCTGAGCGAGCCGCCTACGGATTTGCTGCGGGCTTGACGCTTTCCATCCGGATCACGTAGTCGATCGCCGGCGTCCCGTCGAGGAGGCGGGAGGGGATGATCAGCTCGCGGCGCCCCCCGGGTTCCATCCCTTCGAGGCCTTCTTCGAATGCTCCCCCAAGCCCGCCGGAGCCGAGCGGGAAGGGTTGCGTGGTACCGCCGTAGCGGAGTTCGCCGGTCTTGTAGACGGCTCCTTCATATTCGATGTCCACTTCGTCGCCACGATGCGCGGCTGGTCCTGACCCCACTGAGAGGTCTCTGAAAACGAGTTCAGTGGGCGCGGGCTTGCCGGGAGGGTGGAACTGCGGCTTCTTGCCTTTCACCCACTGGATGGCCGAGAAGGGTCCTTCCGACGGGAACGAGTCAGCGGTCGCCTTCGACTTGCTCGCCCGCAACAGTTCAACCGCATAGGCGACGTCTTCGTCTTCGAAAAGGAGGTGCTTGGGGATCAGGAGTTCCCGCCGGCCGCCAACCCTCATCCCCTCGATGCCTTTTTGCCAGCCGACGCCGAACGATTCGTGGTCGAGTTCGAAGAAGAGCGGTTCCAGCCCCTTCCAGTGCACGACGTATTTCTTTCCGGTCTCATAGACAAGGCCGACGTAGCGGACCGCCACCTCATCGCCCCAGTGAGCCACCGGCCCCGTTCCAACCTTCAGGTCCTTGACGCCGAGCTTCTTGAGGGGGCCCTTGTGCGGTGGAGCTTGGGGAACCGGGTAATCGATTTCGGTTTCCGTTTCGCTCGTGGTAGTCGTATTAGCAGCTTTCGACTTGGTGCTGGTCTTGGCGGCATTGGTCGTGCCGCTGCTTCCACCGCACCCGAGTAGGGCAAAGGCAAAGACGACTGCCCCTATTGCACTACAAAGCTTCACTATTCAGATGCTACCTGGGATTTTGAGCATGAATGGTTCACGCTCCACATCGCTAAAAAAGTGAAAGCCCGCAACCGATATGACCCGAGAACCCCTGGCAACGGAAACGGAGACCCATGGCCTACGAGATGAAGATTCGCGGCACCGAGCACGAGGTGAAGGTGCGCAACCCCTGGGCCGTGGCCCTGCTGCCGATCGTCACGCTCGGCATCTACCACCTGGTCTGGTGGTACAAGATCAACAAGGAGCTGAAGGCCTACGGGGAAGCCAAGGGCTACGACCTCGGCCAAAACCCGACCGCCTCGCTGCTGGCCCTCTTCCCTGGCGGGCTCATCGTCATCCCGGCGCTGGTCACCTACTGGCGGGGCACTGAGCGCGTTCAGGGCGCCTCGAAAATCGCCGGTCGCGAGCCAGTCAGCGGCTGGATCTCACTGATCCTCTACCTGCTGCTCTCCCCCGGCTTCTGGGCCTACCTGCAGGTCTCCCTCAACAGCGTCTGGGAGCAGGAGGCCGAACCGCTTCCTGGTCACGCGGCCCCGCCGGCCCCAGCCGACGACATGCCGCCCCACCTCTAGCGTTCGCCAAGAAGCGGCGCTATTCGATACCGACCAGGCCGACGAGGAAGACGACGGCCGAAGGCTTGAAGGTGCCCTCTTCACCGTTCGGGTCCGGCGGAATCAGCAGCTCACGTCGCTCCCCTACCTTCATGCCGACGATCCCCTTTTCCCAGCCCCGTAGCTTTCCGTGGGATTTAAGCTGGACGTGGAAGGGCGCGTCACGTTTGGCAACCGAAGTAACCTTGCCCGTCGGGTAGAGCGCTTCAACGTACTGAATTTGCACTTTGTCGCCTGCCTTCGCGGTCGCTCCGGTTCCCTTCTTCAGCTCCTTGATCATGAGCTTTTTCGGGGGCTGTCCAGCGGGAACTTCGATCGTCGATCCGGCTTGGGCTTGGAACTCGGCTTCTTCCTTCGTCTTAGCGCCTTCGTTCGCCGCCGACACAGATTCTGCGGCATTCGTGGGTCCAGATGAAGCGCTGCCACAACCGACTGCGAATATCGCTAGACATCCCAGAATGATCAAAGAACGCTGTCGCATAACCGCCATCTTAACCGCAGCGGTCAAGTAGAGGCCTTACTTCACTTTGAGCAGGTCGACCACGAAAACGAGGGTCGAGCGCGGGGGGATCGAGGGGTAGACGCCTTCTTCCCCGTAGGCGAGCGCGGGCGGGATGATCAGCTCGCGACGGCCGCCGACCTTCATCCCGGCGACGCCCTTGTCCCAGCCGGCGATTACTTGGTGGGCGCCAAGTTTGAAGCTGAAGGGTTCGCCGCGGGCCCAGGAGGAGTCGAAGAGCTTGCCCGTGCTGTAGAGGACGCCGACGTATTGGACCGACACTTCGTCCCCCGCCTTCGCCGTCGGGCCGTTCCCCTTCCTCAGTTCCTTGATCACGAGCTTCTTCGGCGGCGGCCCCTTCGGGACGTTGACCTTCGGCCCCGCTTCTTCAGCCGCCTTGGCTTCTTCTTCGGCTTTCGCTTCTTCCTTTTCCTTGGCTTTCTTCGCTTCCGCTTCCTTGCTCGCGGCCGCCGAGGTTTCTTCACCGGCGGTCGAGCTCGAAGAGCTACTGCCGCAGCCGGCGACGAACAGCGCCAAGCAGGCAAGAATGATCAAGAAGGCTCGCTGCATCCGCGGCATCTTAAACGCAAACTTCTTCTTCTAGCGGCGCCGCTTCGGCAGCGAGTCAACCTCTGCCGCGTCGATCTTCAGCACCACGCCGCGCTCGTAGATCTGGTCCACCTCCGGCGCATCGACGAAACGGTGACCGCCGGGGCCCGCCTTCGTGTCGAAGATGATGCCGTCGAACATGTTGGCCTCGGGCGCCGAGAGGACCCGGGTCACCCGCCCCAGCCGCTGCCCGTCGCTCGAATAGACAGGCACCCCCTTTTTCAGCACCAGGTAGGAGAGCGGCGCGCCGAGGTCGTCCACCGGCCGAGCCTAACGGAGGCGCGTTGCCGACCCAGGTGCTTAGACTGGCTGGCGGGACAACTTCTGAGTGGGGAGGAAACGGATGGGCCTTAACCTGGCGTCGATCATCACCGGGACCGCTGCCGAGACGCCGGAGGCGGTGGCGGTTCGCCTCGGCCCGCTCGAGTTGACCTATGGGGACATCGACGACCGCAGCGCGCGACTGGCGACGCTGCTGCGCGAAAAAGGGCTGCAGCAGGGAGACCGGGTCGGGGTGATGCTGCCCAACGTCCTCGAGTTCCCGGTCTCCTACTACGGCGTCCTCCGCGCCGGCGGCATCGTGGTGCCGATGAACGTGCTGCTGAAGCGGCGCGAGATCGCCTTCTACCTCGAAGACTCGGGCGCGAAGCTGCTGCTCGCCTGGCACGGGTTCGCCGCGGAGGCCCGCGACGGCGCCGCCGACGCCGGGGCGGAGCTGATCGAAGTCGAGTCCGAATCCTTCGCCGAGCTCCTCGGCGACCACGAGCCGACCGCCGGGCTCGCCGACACCGACGACGAGGACACCGCCGTCATCCTCTACACCTCGGGCACGACCGGGAAGCCGAAGGGCGCCGAGCTGACCCACTTCAACCTCTCGCGCAACTCCGACATCTCCGCCCGCACCACCTCGAACATCCAGGCCGGCGACGTCGTCCTCGGCGCCCTCCCGCTCTTCCACTCCTTCGGCCAGACGGTGAGCATGAACGCCTCGCTGCGGGTCGGCGCGACGCTGACCCTGCTGCCGAAATTCGACCCGGCCGAGGCGCTGGAGATCATGCAGCGGGACCGCGTCACCCACTTCTACGGGGTGCCGACGATGTACGGGGCGCTGCTCCACCACCCCGAGCGCGAGGGCTTCGACACCTCGGCGCTGCGGCTCTGCATCACCGGCGGCGCCTCGATGCCGGTCGAGGTGCTGCGCGGCTTCGAGCAGGCCTTCGATTGCGAAGTGCTGGAGGGCTACGGCCTCTCGGAGACCTCTCCGGTCGCCAGCACTAACCACCCCGGCCGGCCTCGCAAGCCCGGCTCGATCGGCACCCCGCTCGAAGAAGTCGAGATGAAGGTCGTCGGCGAGGACGACGAGGAGGTGCCGCAGGGCGAGGTCGGCGAGGTCGTGATCCGCGGCCACAACGTGATGAAGGGGTACTGGCAGCGACCGGACGCGACCGCAGAGGCGATGCGCGGCGGCTGGTTCCACACCGGCGACATGGCCCGGGTCGACGAGGACGGCTACTTCTTCATCGTCGACCGCAAGAAGGACCTGATCATCCGCGGCGGCTACAACGTCTACCCGCGCGAGGTCGAGGAGGTCCTCTACGAGCACCCGAAGATCCGCGAAGCCGCCGTCGTCGGCGTCCCGCATGACGAGTGGGGCGAGGAGATCGGCGCCGCCGTAGTCCTCCACGAGGGCGAGGAGATGACGCCGGATGAGGTCAGCGGGTACGTCAAGGAGCGGATCGCCGCCTACAAGTACCCGCGCATCGTCTGGTTCCTCGACGAGCTGCCGAAAGGGCCGACCGGGAAGATCCTCAAGCGGGAGATCGAGGCT
This sequence comes from Solirubrobacterales bacterium, assembly GCA_051954115.1. Classification (GTDB taxonomy): domain Bacteria; phylum Actinomycetota; class Thermoleophilia; order Solirubrobacterales; family 70-9; genus VAYN01. The sequence continues at coordinate 172,078 of JBQCIB010000015.1, forward strand.
CCGGCTGCCACCGAGCAACAATAGTCACCCATTAGCACTTGCTTAGCGCTCAGATAATCTGCATATAATGCTGTCTGATTCGCAGAGCGCTATGGGAGGCGCCTGCTCTACAGATAGGAGAGACCATGAAGAAACGATTCATGGCAATTGTCGCTGCGGCTGCTCTTTGCGCCGCCTTTGCCGTCCCGGCTACCGCGTCGGCGCATGACCCGATCCTGTTCGTTCATGGCTGGTCGGAGAGCGCGTCGCTCTGGAGCACGATGATCAAAAATTTCGAAAAAGACGGCTATGCGAAATCGGAATTGATGGCGTACAGCTACAACACCGGCACCTCGAACAAGGTCCTTGCCGAAACCGAAGTCAAGTCCCACGTCGAAAGCCTGCTGAGCAACAACCCGGGCGCGACGAAGGTCGACATCATCTCCCACTCGATGGGAAGCCTCAACACCCGCTGGTACATCAAGTTCGACGGGGGGGAATCCAAGGTCGACGACTGGGTCTCGCTCGGCGGCCCGAACCACGGCACGGAAACCGCAAACGCCTGCTTCCAGACGTCTTGCGTGGAGATGCGGGTCGGCTCGAAATTCCTCAGCGAACTGAATGCAGGCGACGAGACGCCCGGCGTCGTCAACTACGGGACCTGGTGGTCTCCCTGCGACGAAATCATCAACCCGGACGAAAGCGTCATCCTCAGCGGCGCGACCAACACGAAAACCGCGTGCATGTCGCACACCGCGCTGACGACGGACAGCACCGTCTACACGCAGGTCCGCGAATTCGTCAAATAGGAAGCCCTTTCAGCGGCCCCGGCAGACGCCGGGGCCGCTTTTCTTCTGGAGGTAGAACATGGCTCGCAAGCGACTGGCGGCGTTCGTCACCGCGATCGCCCTCTGCATCAGCGGCGCGGCAATCGCCCCCGCATCCTCATTTGCGCTCGATCCGATCCTCTTCGTCCACGGCTGGAACGGGAGCGCCTCGAACTGGAGCACGATGATCTCCCGGTTCGAAAAAGACGGCTGGCCGAAAAGCTATTTGATGGCCTACACCTACAACAGCAGCACCTCGAACAAGGTCCTGGCCGAAACCGAAGTCAAGTCCCACGTCGAACAGCTGCTGAAAAACACCGGCGCCTCGAAAGTGGACATCATCGCCCACTCGATGGGGAGCCTCAACACCCGCTGGTACATCAAGTTCGACGGCGGCGAATCCAAGGTCGACGACTGGGTCTCGCTCGGCGGCCCCAACCACGGCACGGAAGCGGCCAACATCTGCTTCGGCGTCTCCTGCGAAGAGATGCGGATCGGCTCGAAATTCCTCACCGAACTGAACGCCGGGGACGAGACGCCGGGGACCGTCAACTACGGCACCTGGTGGTCGCCCTGCGACGAATTCATCAACCCCGACGAAAGCGTGATCCTGAGCGGGGCGACGAACACGAAAACCGCCTGCATCTCGCACCTCAGCCTGTTGACCGACGAAACGGTCTACAAACAGGTCCGCGAATTCGTCAAATAGCAGCGAATTTGCGGTGTCCTAGGCGCGATCCTGGCTAGCTGGCCAGGATCGCGCTACTCTCCCGGTGCCCTACCGCGACACCAAAAGGAGAAGATATGAGCGTCGCTTCCCAGCGCCTGATGGACAACATCACCTACGAGGACCTCTACCACCGCTGGGAGCAGGGGAACTGGAGCGCCTACGACATCGACATGTCGAAGGATCGGGAGGGCTGGGAGTCGCTGAGCGAGATCCAGCGGCGCTCGGCGATGTGGATCTACTCGATGTTCTATTACGGCGAGGACCGGGTCGCCGACACGCTCGCCCCCTACGTCACCGCTGCGCCGACCGAGGAGCAGTCCTACTTCCTCGCCACGCAGCAGGTCGACGAGGTGCGCCATTCGATCTTCTTCCACCGCTTCTTCAAGGAGGTGATCGGGGTCGGCGGCGAGTCGGTGCAGCAGACGCTGTCCTCGACCCTGCCGCAGCTGAATTGGGGCTACCGCGGCATCTTCGACCGCCTCGACCGGATGGCGGAGGAGCTGCGCAAGGACCGCTCGGTGCCGAAGTTCGCGCAGGCGATCACGCTCTACCACCTGATCGTCGAGGGCAGCCTCGCCCAGCCCGGCCAGCACTTCATCGAGGACTTCTTCGCCTCCAAAGAGACGATGCCCGGCTTCAGCGAGGGGATGGCCAACGTCTCCCGCGACGAGCAGCGCCACATCGGCTTCGGCGTCAAGGTCCTCTCCGAGCTGCTCGAGGAAGGCGCGCCCGGCTGGGAGGAGAACCGCGCGGCGGTGATCGAGCTGCTGAAAGAAGTCCTCCCCTACATGCCCGGCGTCTTCTCGCCGCCCGGCCTCGACCGCGCCTACACCGAGTGCTACGGCTTCTCGATCGAGGACATCCTCGCTTTCGGCTTCAAACTGGTCCGCCAGCGCGGGCGGACGATCGGCTACCCGACCGAGGAGATGCCACCCGGCGTGTTCCCCTTCGACCCGGACAAATCCGAGGAGGAGATCGCCGCCGAGCAGGTGCAGATGCTGATGGGCGGCGTCATCGGCAACCCCGGCGCGAAGACGCCCGAAGCCTCGCCCGAGCTGCAGCGCCTCCACTTCGACATCCTCACCCGCGTCGCCAATCCCGACGCGGCCAACGGCTCGCCCTTCGTCCTGCAGTGGCGCTTCACCGACGCGGAACCGTGGCACCTGGTCCTCGACAACGGCTCGACCCGCGCCGAGGCCGGCGAAGCGCCCAGCCCGAACGTCACGATCGAGGCCACCTGGGCCGACTGGATCGCCTCCGGCAAGCCCGACGCCGACCGCTTGAAGATGATCATGCAGCGGCGCATCCGCCCCCGCGGCAAGTTCCGCGACATCGCCCGGTTGCGCAAGGTCTTCGGCTAGGCGCCGCCGCGCTCGCGGCGTTGCCGCGAAGCGGGCGCTAGGAGATCGGGGGCCGGCGGTCCGCCCAGGGCCGCTCGGCCTCGATCTGCGCGGCGAGCGAGAGCAGCGTCGCCTCGTCGCCAGGGCGGCCGATCACCTGGATCGAGAGCGGCATGCCCTCGGCCGAGAAGCCGAAGGGGACGGCCATCGCCGGGTTGCCGAGGTGGTTCCAGGGAACGCAGTAGGGATAGAAGCGGCTCATCCCGAGCACGGTCTGCAGCGCGCCCTTGCCCTCCCACCGGCGCACCGGCAGGGCGGTTCCTCCCATCACCGGCATCACCAGCACGTCGACCGAGTCGAAGATCGCGTTGACCCGCGCCTGTTCGGCGGGACGCTGAGCCATCATCCGCTGGTAGAGCGCCTCGGGCAGCAGCTTCCCCAGCGTCCCGAACTGGCGCGTCCGTTTTTCCAGCCGCTCGGGGTGCGGCACTTCCTCGACGGTCTCGGCGACGCCTTTGAGGAAGCGGGTGGTGATCGCATTGCCGATGCCGCCCCAGTCGGGGTCGCGCGGTTCGACCTGGTGGCCGAGCGAGCGCAGCAGCTCGGCCGCGTCCGCCACCGCCTGCTTGGCCTCGCCGGAAACGGTCGGCGGGGCGGCGGCCCGCGGGGCGAGGGTCGAGTAGGCGATGCGGAGGTTCCCCGGCGGGGTCTTCGCGGACTCGACGAAGGGGCGCTCGGGCGGTGGCGGCGCTTCGTCCTCGCTCGATCCGCCGGAGATGACGTCGAGCCAGAGCGCGGTGTCGAGGACGTTGCGGCTAAGGCAGCCGAGCACGGCCATTCCCCGCCAGCCTTCGGTCAGCGGCGCCAGCGAAGCACGACCGCGCGAAGGTTTGAGGCCGAAGAGCCCACACGAGGCGGCGGGGATCCTGATCGAGCCAGCACCATCACCGGCCGAAGCAATCGGGACCAGTCCGGCCGCCACGGCGGCGCCCGAGCCACCGCTCGAACCGCCCGGCGTCCGCTGTGGGTTCCACGGATTCCGGGTCACGCCATAGGTCGCCGACTCGGTGAAGCCGCAGATCGCCATCTCCGGCAGCAGCGTCAGCCCGACGATGATCGCCCCCGCCTCACGGAGGCGCCGCACCATCTTCGAGTCGGCTTTCGCCGGCTCGCTGAAGCCGTCGGTCCCGTGAGTGTTGATCTCCCCAGCGACGTCTACTTCGTCCTTGATCGCAATCGGCACCCCGAGCAACGGCCGCTCCTCCCCCGCCCGCACCCGCGCCTCCGCCTGCTCGGCTTCGAGCATCGCCCGTTCAGCGAAGACCTTGCGGAAGGCGTTCAGCTCGGGATCGAGCCGCTGGATCCGGTCGAGGTACAGGCCGACCAGCTCGGTCGCCGAGACCTCACCTGCCCGCACCATCTCCGCCTGCCGTGCCGCTCCGGCGAACGCAATCTCATCTCCACCTTGGCTCACCAGCCAATCCTAAGCGCTTCCGACTTTTGACCCACCCGGCTGTGTCAAAAATCGGAAGCGCTCCCCACCTACGCCTCCGCCGGCTCCGGCTCCTCGGAGCCGCCCTCGAAGCTGAGGTCGGGCAGCGCCCGGTCGAGCCAGCTCGGCATCCACCAGTTCCAGCGGCCCATCAGCTTCATCGCCGCCGGGACGAGGATGAGGCGGACGAGGGTGGCGTCGAGGGCGATCGCGACGGCGCAGCCGAGGCCGAGCTCCTTGATCGAGGGCACGCCGGTGAGGACGAAGACGAAGAAGACCGCGGACATGATCAGCGCCGCCGAGGAGATCGTGCGGGCGCTCGAGGAGAGGCCCTCGGCGACGGCACGCTCGTTGTCGCCGTGGAGCATGTAACGCTCGCGGATCCGCGACATCAGGAACACCTCGTAGTCCATCGAGAGGCCGAAGACGACAGCGAAGATCAGCGGGATGTTGATCGTGTCCAGCGCCCCCTGGCTCTCGAAGCCGAAGACGCCGTCGAGCCAGCCCCACTGGAAGATCGCGACGAGGACGCCGAAGGCGGCGCCGATCGAGAGCAGGTTCATCAGCACCGCCTTCAGCGGCAGGAGCAGCGAGCGCAGCATCACCATCAGGACGACGAAGCTGAGGGCGAGGACGAAGAGGACGATCTTCCACATCGAGCCGCCGATCTGCCCGCGGACGTCGTGGCTGCGGGCGGTCTCGCCGCCGACGTTCACTTCCGCCTGCTGCGCCAGCGCCGATCCCGGAACCACCGTATCCCGCAGCCGTTCGACCAGCGCCGTCGCCGCGTCGGACTCGCTCGGCGCTTTCGGCGTCGCCTGGATCAGGACGTCGTTGCCGGCGAAGGCGGGCGGCGCCACCGCCGCCACGCCGCGCGTCCCCTGGAGTTCGCGGACGAAGCCGGCGATTGCCACCTTGCCTTCGGCACTGGGTCGTCCGTCGAAAGCAGCGACGATCTGAACGGGATCGGTGCCGCCGCCGAGCTGGGCGGAGGCGATTTCGCTCCCGACCCGCACGTCGCTGTTCTTCGGGAACTGCGCCAGCGCTTCGGTCCCGGTCTGCAGCGAGAGCAGGGGGCTTGCCAGCAGCAGGAGCACCGTGGCCACGCCGACGACCGCCGTCCACGGCCGCGCCATCACCCGCGCGGTCCAGGCACGCCAGAAGCGGTTGTGCTCGGCCGCCAGCTGCTCGGCCGTCCGCCGCCGGTAGAAGCGACGGCGGAAGAAGGCCGCGACCTTGCCGACGACGCCGCCCGGCAGCACCCGGTCGCCAAGCATCGCGATCAGCGCCGGCAGCAGGGTGATCGCGGTGAGGATCGAGACCGCGACCACGGTCATCGCCCCCAGCGCCATCGAGCGCAGCGCCTGGTTGTCGACCATCCACAGCCCCGCCAGCGAGATGATCACCGCCAGCCCGGAGAAGGTGACGGCGAGGCCCGAGGTCGAGAGCGCCCTCGCCCTCGCCTCGCCCTTCCCAAGTCCCGCTTCGCGCTCCTCGCGGTAGCGGGCGAGGATGAAGAGCGAGTAGTCGACGGCGACGCCGATCCCGATCATCGAGGCCATGTTGGTGACGAAGACCGAGGTCGTCATCTGCAGCGAGATGAAGTAGATGAGCGCGCCGGTGACCAGGACGCTGACGAAGCCGAGCGCCAGCGGCAGCGCCGCCGCCGCCAGCGAGCCGAAGACGACGAGGAGGATGATCGCGACGATCGGGAAGCCGCCCGACTCGGCGCTTTTCAGGTCTTCCTTGGAGATTTCCTGCATCCCGGCCCAGATCGTCGGCTGTCCGACCAGGTAGGGAGTGACGCCGGCAGCCGCGTCGCCGGGGCTGAGGTCTTCGCGCAGCGTCGCCGCCGGATCGATCAGCTCATCCGAGGAGAGGTCGCTGCGCAGCGGCACCACCACGACGTCCCTGCGCTGCAGTTCCCGCCGCGCCCGCGCCGCCACCGCCGGCGGCAGGGTGACTTCGTCGAGCGTCGCCACCTGGCTCCGCACCCGCGCCAGCGCCGCATCGCGCTGCGCCGCCGTCGCGTCCGGCGCCGCCTTCAGCACCACCGCGATCCCGTCGGCCTGCGAGCCGAAGTCTTCCTGCAGCGATTCGCTCACCTTCATCGACTGGCTGCCGGGCACGTCGAAGCCGCCACCGGTCAGGTGGTCGGTCTGCTTGGAGGCGAAGGGAAGCGCCAGAACCACCACCAAGACCCACGCGGCGAGGACCCACCGGCGCCGCCTCCCCAGGAACTGCGCAAGTCGGTTCATCGCATCTCTCATGCCGGGCCTCCTCGTCAGGTACTCATCTCTCAGAAGCAGGCTCCCGCGCCACCAGGGGCAGGGTCTGTGAGTGGCATCACTTCGTGGGCGTGAGTGCCGTCACTGAGCGCGCCATACTTCCCCCGTGATCGTCGACTGCGCGGCGTACCGAGGCGGCAAGCGCCGGGAGGGTGAGTTGCCGATGCAGCGCGCGGGGGAGGCGGCGGCCGAGGACGGGACGTTCGTCTGGCTTGGGCTGGTCGAGCCGACGCAGGACGAGTTCGACAGGCTCGCTTCGGAGTTCGGCCTGCACGAGCTGGCGGTCGAGGACGCGGTCGGGGCGCACCAGCGGCCGAAGGTGGAGGAGTACGACGACACCCTGCTGGTCGTCGTCAAAACCGCCCGCTACGTCGACCCCGACGAGGTGATCGAGGTCGGGGAGATCTCGATCTTCGTCGATCCCGACTTCGTCATCACCGTCCGCCACGGCGACGGCGAGCTGACGCCGGTGCGCGAACGACTTGACGCCCGTCCCGACCTCCTCGAGCACGGGCCCGGGGCTGTCCTCTACGCGATCCTCGACCACGTCGTCGACCGCTACATCGAAGCCGCCCACGGCTTCGACAACGACGTGCGCGAAGTCGAGCTGCAGGTCTTCTCCGGCAACAACCCGACCGAGCGGATCTACCGGCTCGAGCGCGAGGTGCTGGAGTTCCAGGCAGCGACGGCGCCGCTCGGCGAAGCGCTGGAAGAGCTCTGCTCCAGCGAATACGAGGTGATCCCGGCAGAGCTGCACGAGTACTTCCGCGACGTCGAAGACCACCTGCGCCGGGTCAGCACCCGGATCGAAAGCTTCCGCCAGCTGCTCGACCGGGCGCTGGAAGCGAACCTGACCCAGGTCTCGGTGCGCCAGAACGAAGACATGCGCAAGATCTCCGCCTGGGTGGCGATCGCGGCGGTGCCGACGATGATCGCCGGGATCTACGGGATGAACTTCAAACACATGCCCGAGCTCCGCTGGAGCTTCGGCTACCCGCTCGTGATCGCGGTCATCCTCGCGATCTGCGCCTACCTCTACTGGCGCTTCAAGCGCGCCGGCTGGCTTTGAGCCGCCGCTCGCCTACTCCGCGGTGAGCAGGTAACGCGCCGAGGCAGCGCCGACGGCGAAGGCGCCGCTGCTGTCGCGCGAGCGGTCGGAGAGGACCTGCAGCGCGAACCCGTCCCCCAGCGCGAAGAGATAGGAGACGACGTCCTCGGCGGCGAAGCGCAGGCTCAGCACGCCCTCCTCCTCCTTGCTGCGCAGCACGTCGGCGACGTGCGAGCGGGTCTTCTCGAACAGCTGCCCGACCTCTTTCTGGATCTCCGGGTTGCGGCGGCCGGCGCTGAAGAGCTCGAAGAGCAGGAGGAAGAAGCCCGGTTCGTTGTCGATCATGTCGGTGAGGCTGGCGACCAGCGCCCCGAGCACGTCGTCGACGCTTTTCGCCCCCGCCAGCCGCTCGTCGAGTCGTTCGACCCGCAGCTCGGTATCGCGGCGGACGACCTCGACCAGGAGCCGCTCCTTGGTTCCGAAGTAGTAGTGGAGGAGGCCGCGGCTGACCCCCGCCTCACGGGCGACGTGCTCGAAGGTCGAGCCAGCGGCACCGCGGCGCGCCACGGAATCGCGCATCGCGTCGACGATGCGCTGCGCCTTGTCGCCGCTGAGCTCGCGCTCTTTGGTCCCCGCCTCCATCTGGGCCTGGATCAGGATCCGTTGATCGAGGTGGTCGAGGTGTACTCGAACTCCTCTTCGGCGCCGAAGAGGGCGTCGAGCACCGCCTTGCGAGCACCCTCGCTGACGGCCAGCGCGATCACCGCGCCGACGATCGCGATCAGCAGCAGTCGGCCCAGCCCGCCCTTGCGCTTCTTCGGCTTGCTGCGGAGGCTCTCGGAGGCTTCCTGCAGGCTCTCGGCGGCCTTGCGCAGGTCCTTCTGGACCTTCTTGTCGCTGGTCACGGCCTTGACCGTGCCCTTGCCGTTGCCGGTCGCCCGCCCGTAGGCGCGCTTGGAGGCTTCGAAAGCGTCCTTGAGGCTTTCGCGCAGCTCTTCGTCTTCGATCAGGCGCTGCACGTAGGGGTTTTCGCGGGCAGTCTCGTAGATGTCGCCGGCCCGGGCCGCTTTCGTCTTGCTCATACCTTCTCCTCGCTGGAATTCCGTGGCAGGTAGCAGGATAACTCTCCTACCCCTACCCCGCGGTCACTTCGGCCCAACACCGTCCAGCAGGACCCCGTTGGTCCGCCAGTGCAGGCGAGCTTCGCGCACCTGCCCCAGCCGCAGCGGCGCCAGTCCCGGCCCGGCGAGCCGGTAGCGGCGGATGAAGAGGCGCCCGAGGTCTTCATGGGCGACTTCGCGGAAGCCGGGACCGAGCAGGCGGCGCGGCGGAGGCGGTGCCTCGCCGTCGGAGACGAAGGCGATTTCGCGCACCAGCCAGTCGTAGCCTTCCGCGGGTTTCAGCTGGATCGCGCCGGTCGAGAGGTAGTAGCGAAGCGGCGCCTCGCCGAGCGTCCAGAGGACCGTCGCTCGCGGCGCCTCCGGCTCGCCGAGACGATCGGCGACGGCCTGCCAGTCGGGCCGCTGCAGCCCTTCGTCAGCGCTGACCCAGACGCAGAAGGCGAGCGAGTAGGCGAGCAGGGCGACGACGATGACGGCGCCGAGGCGCCGCGCCCGCTCGACTGTGACGCCGATCGCGACGGCGATCAGAAGCGGGACCAGCGCCGGCAGCAGGTTGCGGGCGAGGACGAAGTCCTGGTCGATCGGGCCGATCGCCAGCAGAACCGGGACGCCGATCGTCACCGCGCCGATCGCCAGCAACGGTGCGGCGGCGCGCTTCTCCTCGCGGCTGCCGCGCAGCGCCAGCAGGCCGAAGGCAGTGAAGGCGAGTGCCAGCGGCAGGAAGGCGAGCGACGGTCGCTCCGGCCCGCCGATCACGTCGCCGGTCTCGCCGGTGACGAAGGTCGCCGCACCTTCCCAGATCCGGTGGCCGAGGCTGAACTTGTCGATCCATTCGGCGTGGCCGTAGGACATCTGGTGGATCACCAGCGGCGCCAGCAGAACCCCGACGAGGCCGACGATCCAGAGGCCGGCCCAAACCGCACGGCCGCGGCGGCGCAGCAACAGGAGCACCTCGACGGCGAGGGGGAAGACGGCGAAGTAGTGGGTGCCGAGGGCAAGGGCCGAGACGATGCCCCAGAGGACGAAGTCCCGGCGCTCTCCCCGCTGCAGCGCCCGCACGCAATGCAAGAGCGAGAGCGCGCAGAAGAACGCCAGCAGGGAGTAGGCCCGCGCCTCCTGCGAGTACCAGAGCAGCATCGGGTTGACCGCGACCAGCGCCGCGGCGACGAGCCCGGTGCGGCGGCCGCGCAGCTCCCGCCCGATCAGGTAAGCGACCGGGATGGTGAGCACGCCGGCCAGGGCCGATAGCGAGCGCAGGCCCCACGGCCCCGTTCCGGTGACCTGCGTCCAGGCCCAGGCGAGCGCGTAGTAGAGGGGCGGCGTCGACTCGGAGAAACCGACCGCGTCCATCGCGTGACCGAAGCCGACCCGCAGCACCCGGCTGGCGGTGACGATCTCGTCGTGGTGGTAGCTCTGCAGGCCGAGGGTGCCGAAGCGCAGGGCAGCGCCGAGGACGGTCAGCCCGGCGACGATCCAGAAGGCACGCGAGCGGGCGCGAGCCGCTTCGGCAATTAAGTGGCCCAGTGAGCGTCCGCCCCGCCGCGGCAGGCTTGCGGCCTCCATCTAGGAGAGAGCGGCGTCGAGGGCCCCGGAGACCTCGTCGACGTAGACGAACTCGAGGCTGCCGCGCTCGTGCTCGGGGATCTCTGCCACGTCGGCCTCGTTGCGCGAGGGGACGATTACTTTCTTGATGCCGGCTCGCTGCGCCGCCAGCGACTTCTCCTTGACGCCGCCGATCGGCAGCACCTGCCCGGTCAGCGTCACCTCGCCGGTCATCGCCACGTCGTTGCGGACCGCGCGGCCGCTGACGAGAGAAGAGAGGGCGACGGTCATCGCCACCCCCGCCGAGGGCCCGTCCTTGGGTACGGCGCCGGCCGGGACGTGGATGTGGACGTCGTGCTTGGCGAACCAGTCTCCTTCGACCTTCGGCGCGATCGCCTCGCAGTGGCCGCGCACGTAGGAGAGCGCCGCCTGCGCCGACTCCTTCATCACCTCGCCGAGCTGGCCGGTGATCGTCAGCTTGCCCGAGCCCGGCATCGCGGTCGCCTCGATGAAGAGGACGTCGCCGCCGGCAGGAGTCCAGGCGAGCCCGGTGGCGACGCCGGGGTCTTTGGTCCGTCGCCGCTGCTCGGCGAAGACGCGGCGGCGCCCCAGCAGCTCGCGCGCTTTTTTGCCGGAGACGCGGACCTTGCCCTTTGCCTTGCCCTCGGCGACCTGGCGGGCGACTTTGCGGCAGACGGTGCCGATCTGGCGCTCAAGGTTGCGGACGCCGGCCTCGCGCGTGTACTCCTCGACGATCGCGGTCAGCGCCGCGTCGGTGATCTCGATCTGCGAGGGCTTCAGCCCGTTCGCCTCGATCTGGCGCCGCACCAGATATTGGCGGGCGATGTGGCGCTTCTCCTCCAGCGTGTAGCCGGCCAGCTCGATCGTCTCCATGCGGTCGAGCAGCGGCCCCGGGATCGTGTCGAGCACGTTCGCGGTGGCGATGAAGACGACGTCGGAGAGGTCGAACTCGAGGTCGAGGTAGTGGTCGCGGAAGCTGTCGTTCTGGGCCGGGTCGAGCACCTCGAGCATCGCCGAGGCCGGATCGCCGCGGAAGTCGGCGCCCATCTTGTCGATCTCGTCGATCATGAAGACGGGGTTGCGGGAGCCGGCGTCCCGCAGGGCGCGGACGATCGTCCCCGGCATCGCGCCGATGTAGGTGCGGCGGTGGCCGCGGATCTCCGCCTCGTCGCGGACGCCGCCGACCGAGATCCGCTCGAACTCGCGCCCGAGCGCCTTGGCGATCGATTTGCCGAGGCTGGTCTTGCCGACGCCGGGCGGGCCGACGAAGCAGAGGATCGGCCCGGGCGATTCCGGGTTGAGCTTGCGCACCGCCAGGTACTCGAGGATCCGGTCCTTCACCTTTTCGAGGTCGTAGTGGTCGGCGTCAAGGACCTCGCGGGCGTGACCGATGTCGAGGTTGTCGGTCGTCTCTTTAGACCACGGCAGCTCGACCAGCCACTCCAGGTAGGTGCGGATGACGCCGTGCTCGGCCGCGGCGGGCGGCAGTTTCTCCAGCCGCGAAAGCTCGCGCTCGGCGGCTTTCAGGGCGTGCTCGGGCAGTTCCGCCGCCTCGATTTTCTCCCGCAGTTCGTTGGCTTCGGCCTGCTGCTCGTCCTCTTCGCCGAGCTCCTCCTGGATCGCTTTCATCTGCTGGCGGAGGAAGAACTCGCGCTGGCCCTGCTCGATCTCCGACTGCACCTGGGTCTGGATCTGGGTGCCGAGCTGGACCACCTCGAGCTCGCGGGCGAGGATGCGGGAGAGGTGGCGCAGCCGTTTGGCGACGTCGACCTCTTCGAGCAGTTTCTGCTTCTCCTCGGTGCCGATCCGCAGCGCCCCGGCGATCAGGTGGGCGAGCATGCCGGGCTCGTCGATGTTGGCGACCGCCATCTGCAGCTCCTCCGGCAGGTAGGGGATCTGCTCGACGATTTCCGAGAAGGTGCGCTGGACGTTGCGGCTGAGCGCCTCCAGCTCGGCGCTCGGCTCGACCACGTCGGGCATCTCGCTGATTCGGGCGACCATGTAGGGCTGCTCGGCGACGAAATCGCCCAGTTTCACCCGCTGCATCCCCTGGACGAGGATGCGCAGGGTGCCGTCCGGGATCTTCACCATGCGGGCGACGGCGCCGACGACGCCGACGTCGTAGAGATCGCCGGGACCCGGCTCCTCGTTCTCGGGGTCCTTGGAGGCGACCATCGCCAGCATCCGGTTGGTGCCGAGGACGTCGTCGACCAGGTGGATCGAGCGCTCCTGGCCGACCGCCAGCGGCGCCAGCGTTTCCGGGAAGGCGACGGTGTCGCGCAGCGGCAGGACCGGCAGCGCCTCCGGCAGCGGCGCGCCGGCGCGGATCGCGTCCTCCGCCTCGAGCGGGGCGTCGACCACCTCCAGAACGGGGGCGCCCTCCATCAGCCGCGATCGATCGGGACGCGTCGGGTGGACTCGCTCGGGTCGCGCAGCGGCAGGTCGATCCGCAGGATGCCCTCTTCGTAGGTGGCGCTGGCGCGGTCGGCGTCGACCTCGACCTGCAGCTCGACGACGCGGCGGAAGTGGCCGGAGGGGATCTCGACCTGCTGGTAGACGCGGCCCTCGGTCTCCTGCACGTGGCGCTCGCCGGTAATCGCCAGGTGGCGGCCGCTGACCTCGATCCCGACCTGGCTCAGCTCGACGCCGGCGAGGTCGACCTTGACGATCGCCCGCTGCGGGTCGCCGCAGTAATAGACGTCGACGTTGGGCGAGAAGCCGCTGGAGCGGCGGGTCACGTACCTAGTGCGGCTCCAGGTGTCGCCCATCACCTGGTCCATCTCACGGCGCATGCGGGCGAAGTCTGCGAACAGGTCACGCTGGGGCATTGCCCGAAAAATACCCCGCTCGGGCCCGGTCTGATCAGGCGGTGCGGGAAGCCCAGCGCGGCGCCCGCATCAGCAGGACCGGCTGGCGTGGTGGGACGAGGCCCTCTGGTCGGTTGGGGCGGAAGGTCGTGCAGGCCTCGTTCAGCTCCAGGGCGCAGAGGAGGTTTTTGCGGAAATAGCAGTCCTCGCACGTCGGGGGCTTTGGCTTGCGCGGCACGGCGGGCATGTTTGCAACCTCTTCGGGTAGTCGCGAGGGCCGTTTCCGCAAATCGCCACGACTTTGAAACAGCTTCGTCACAGCTTCTGCGCGCTTTGCGGGAGCACCGGCTGCCGGCGCTAACATGCGTCCGGATGGAGGGTCATTCCCGGAGCGAGAAGCTCTCCGCTTCTCCGCCACTCTTCAAAAGCGAATTCCTCAACTTCTTCTCCCGCGTCCACCCCGCGGTGCCGGCTGTCGTCTTCGTGCCGGTGATCGTGGCGATGGAGTGGATCGGGGCCGACCGCGGCTACTCCTGGTGGCAGCTGGCGCTGCTCACCCTCGCCGGCGTCGCCGTCTGGACCCTGACCGAGTACTGGCTGCACCGGCTCGTCTTCCACTGGGAGCCCGACAACGCCTTCGGCCGCCGCATGCACTTCATCATCCACGGCGTCCATCACGACCACCCCAACGACAAGATGCGGCTGGTCATGCCGCCCTCGGTCTCGATCCCCCTGGCGGCGCTCTTCTTCCTCGGCTTCTGGCTGCTCCTCGGCAACGCCGCCTTCCCCGTCTTCGGCGGCTTCATCGCCGGCTACCTCTTCTACGACTACACCCACTACTACGTCCACCACTTCGTCCCCAAGACCGAGTTCGGCAAGCGGCTGCGCGAACACCACATGCGCCACCACTTCCAAGACCACCGCTACGGCTACGGCGTCTCCTCCCCGATCTGGGACTACGCGTTCCGGACGCAGCCCCGCAAGAGAAGCAAGTACCGCTCGTAGCGCTTGCCGGTATGGAGGGGTGGGTGTCCCTCTCGCTCCCTGGGTTGCTCGCCAGGATCGCTTCCAGCTGACCGCGAAAGTCAGCGGTGCGAGCAAGAGGACGCCGGTCGCGCGAGGGACACCCACCCCTCCTGGCGACAGAGCTCCGGCTACACGCAGAGGGCTCATCAGCTGTCAGCTGGAAGGACTGACGAACCCCCATGCAGCTCGCGACTGGAGAGTTGACATGGCTATAGGCAAGTCAACTCCCCAGTCGTCGCCGGGCGCGCCGCCCAAACGACAGCCGAGGAACCCTGGGGCGTCTGCCGGAGCTCTGTCGCTAGGAGGGGGTGGCGTCCGTTTCCCGACCGGCGTCCTTGATTTTCGCACTGGCAACTTGGCGAGAGCTGAAGGCTTAACGGCGAAAATCCCAGGAAGCGAGAGGGACACCCCCTCCTCCATACCGGCAAAGTTTTCGTCCCTCAGCTGTCACAACTCGCCATGCTTTCTCGTCTAGAGGGCATGAACACTTCACGAAAAGCCATAGTCATCGGCGGCGGGCCGGCTGGGCTCGTTGCTGCCATCCGGCTGGCTGAGGGCGGCGTCTCGACCACGCTGCTCGAGGCCGCCTCCCATCTCGGCGGTCGCGCGGCCTCCACGCAGCGGGGTGGGTTCGTCCTCAACGAGGGGCCGCACGCCATCTATGCCGGCGGGCCGGGGATGCGGGAGCTGCGGGCGATGGGGATCGAGCTCGAGTGGTGGAACCCGGCCTCGCCGAACTCGGTCTTCGTGCGCGAGGGCAAGGCACGGCGCTCGCCGGGTGGGCTACTCGGCCTCGCTCGCCTGTTGCGCCCGTTGCTGCGCGGTCGCCCGGAGGACCTCGCGGGTCTCTCCGCCGGCGAGTGGCTCGAACGGACGCTGCCCTCCGCGGACGCTCGCGCCGCGGCAGCGGCTCTGGTCCGGGTGACCACCTTCGTCGCCGACCAGCGCACCCTCAGCGCCGACGTCGCCGCCACTCAGCTCCGGCTCGGGATCTCGCCCGGCGTCCGCTATCTCGAGGGTGGCTGGGAATCCTTGGTGAGGGCGCTTGCCGCCAAGGCCGAGAGCGCGGGCGCGACCCTGCGCACCCGGGCAGCGGCGCGGATGCTCCACGGCGAGGCCGGAGGCTGGACCGTCGCGCTCGACGAGGAGACGCTGCACGCCGACGTGCTCGTCGTCGCCGCGGGAGGGCCGGATGCGGTCGCAAAGCTGCTGGAGGACAAGACTCCGCCCGCACCCGGGCCCGCCGCCGAGCTGAGCGTGCTCGACCTCGGGCTGCGCAGCCTGCCGCGGCCCACTCGCCGGTTCGCCCTCGGCATCGACGCCCCCACCTACCTCTCGCGCCACTCTCCCCCTGACCATCGGGGCGGCGTCCTCCTCAGCCTCGCCAGCGCCGCGCGCGAACCGCGCGCGGCGCTCGAAGCGATGGCGGACACCGTGCAGCCGGGCTGGCGCGACCAGGTGACGCTGGAACGGTTCCTGCCCCGCATGGTCGCCGTCTCCGCAATCGCGACGCCGGGCAGCGGCGGCCTCGCTGGGCGACCGGGGGTCGAGCTCGGCGACGGTCTCTACCTCGCCGGCGATTGGGTCGGTCCCGAAGGCTGGCTGGCCGACGCGGCCATCGCCAGCGGGGCCGCGGCAGCCGCGGCGGCCTTGCGTCAACCGGTGCCCGCGCTGGCATGAACGACGCCTTCGCCGCCTGCCGCCCCCGCCTGCTCGGCATCGCCTACGGCCTGCTGGGGGAGCTGACGGAGGCCGAGGACGTCGTCCAGGACGCCTGGCTGCGCTGGGACCAGGCCGATCGAGACGCCATCCGCAACGCCGAAGCGTTCCTGATCACGGTGACGACCCGGCTCGCGCTCGACCGCCTGCGCTCGGCCCGCGCCCGGCGCGAGGTCTACGTGGGCCCCTGGCTACCCGAGCCACTGCTCACCGACCCCGAGACGCCGGAGACGCAGGTGATCGAGGCCGAGCGGCTGAGCCTGGCGCTGCTCGCGGCGCTGGAGCGGCTGAACCCGGTCGAACGCGCCGTCCTCGTCCTGCGCGACGTCTTCGACCTCGACTACGCGGAGATCGCCGACGTGCTCGAGAAGACGCCTAGCAACGTCCGCCAGGTCGCCAAGCGCGCCCGCGACCACGTCGGCGATCCCAGCCGGCGGCGGGACGTCAGCGAGGAGGAGCGGCAGCAGCTCGCCACCGCCTTCCTGGCCGCGTCAGCGTCGGGAGACGTGGACGCGATCCGCGAGTTCCTCGCCGCGGACGCGATCATGTACACCGACGGGGGCGGTGTCGTCACCGCGGCGCGCAAGCCGATCTACGGCGCCGACAAGATCGCCCGCTTCATGGTCGGCGTCCAGCGCAAGGACAACTTCCCGGAGGAACCGGTCTTCACCCCCGTGCTCGTCAACGGGGACCCGGGGGTGAGGATGGACGGCGACGAGGGCTTCCTCAGCATCATCGCCGTCGAGATCGCCGACGGCGCCATCCAGGCGCTCCGCTTCTTCAACAACCCCGAGCGGTTCCCGGTCGAGTTCCCGAAGGCGAGTCAAGAGGCCGGTTAGGACGCCCGCAGCGCCAGCTCGAGCTCGAACCGCGCATCGGGATCGTCGAGGTCCTCGCCGAAGAGCTCGCGGAGCCGGGCGATGCGGTAGCGGGCGGTCTGGGGGTGGACGTGGAGCTCGGCGGCCATCGCGACGGCGTTGCCGTAGTGGCGGACATAGGCGAGGGCGGTCTCGTGCATCCGCTCCCTCGCCCGCTCGGTCAGGTCCTGAAGCGGGGCGAGGCGGCGCGCCGCGAGGAGCGAGGTGACGGTCGGGCTGCTCGCGAGGAGGAGGTCGGGAAGGTGGTCCTCGGCCAGGAGCAGGGCTTGCCCCTCTGCCGCGGCGCTGCGCAGCAGCGCGGTGGCGAGCTCCCAGGAACGGCTTGCTTCGACCGGGCCGGCTGCCGGTCCCAGTGCCAGCCTCGCTTTCGCCGCCAGGCGCATGAGTTCGTCGCGCCGGCCGGGCCCCTCGGGGTCGGGAACGACGATGCAGCCGAGGCCGTCGACCACCGTGACCAGGAAGTCGACCGGGAGGCGGCCGGCGATCGATCCCAGGTCGCCATCGGAGCAGGCGGCAACCGCCAGCCTTCCCGGCAGCTTCCACCCCGCCGCTTGCGCGGCCGCCGTGAGGTCCACCGCGGCGACGGGGGGTTCGCGCAGCAGCAGCTCCACCAGCTCCTGCCGGCGCCGGCGGCGCAGGTCCTCGACGGCGGCCTGGGCCTCCGCGTAGCCGTCGACCGAGTCGGCAGAGAGCTCGTCGATGTAGGCGAAGATCGCGTCGGCCAGCAAGGTCAGCGGCTCCGGCTCGAGGTTCGCCCGCTGCCCCGCTTCGGCGAGCCGGCGCCAAGCGACGCGGGCACCGACGCGGTAGGCGGCCTGCAGCGAGTCGAGGGTCCGCCCCACCCGTTGCTCGCCCCGGCCGAGCTCGACGTAGACCTCGCGACCCGGGCCGCGCCCGGCGTCGGGATCGCGGATGAGGGCGACGAACTGCGCCAGCGCCTCGTTGACGCCGGTGCGGATGCCGCGGCCGAAGCGACCCTCCAGCGGCCGTTCGTACTCGGGCACCTCGCGGGCGATCGTCGCCAGGATCTCCTCGGTGACCGCCGGCAGCTCCGGCTCGATCAGGTCGGCGACCTCCTGGGGAAGGCTGCGCCAGGGTTCAGAGTCCAGCTTTTTGCTCATCTATATGACAAGTTTATCCCTCAGAACTTGGGAAAAACGACGGGTTTTTATGTCTTTAAGCCGGAAAACTCCCGGACGTGGGCGAGATGAGCCGCACCGAGAAGGCCGTCAACCTCGGCGCCGTCGTCATTCCCTTCGTGGCGACCCTGGCAGCCATCGTCTTCCTCTGGAACAGCTGGGTGAGCGCTGCGGACCTGGCGATCGCGGCGGCGATGTACCTGTTGACGGCGATCGGGATCACCGTCGGCTTCCACCGCCTCCTCACCCACCGTTCCTTTCAGACTTCGAAGCCGCTCGAGTACCTATTCGCGATCCTCGGCTCGATGGCGGTTCAGGGTCCGGTAATCGCCTGGGTCGCCGACCACCGCAAGCACCATGCACACACTGACGAAGAGGGCGATCCACATAGCCCCCACATCAGCCCGGAGGGAGGGGTGAAGGGGGTTTTCTCCGGGCTATGGCACGCCCACAGCGGCTGGCTGATGTCCTCACAGGGACGCGCTGACTGGAAGCGGTACGCCGCTGACCTTTACGAAGATCGGGGAATGAGAACGATCAGCCGGCAGTTCCCCCTCCTGGTGTTGGCGACGCTGGCGTTGCCGGCACTGGCCGGTTACCTGATCAGCGGCACCCTGGTTGGCGCGCTTACGGGATTGCTCTGGGGCGGCTTGGTGCGCATCTTCTTCGTCCACCACGTCACCTGGAGCGTCAACTCCGTATGTCACTTCTTCGGCAGCCGGCGCTTTGATACGGACGATCATTCGACCAATGTCTTCTGGTTAGCCATCCCCTCACTTGGTGAGTCCTGGCACCACAACCATCATGCCTTCCCGCGTTCGGCAGTGCACGGGCTGAAGCGGTGGGAGACCGACCCCTCGGGCCTGATCATCTCCACGATGGAGAAGCTGGGACTGGCGCGTAACGTAATCCGCATCTCACCAGAGCGCCAGGCTGAACGCGCTTCTTCTTAGTGGACATACACGCCTAGAACGTCCAATAAGCAGTGGCCGGCCTGGCCGACCGTCTGAAATATTCCTTTGACTTGTCGCTGCCGACTGTCACAGTGTGTGTGACTCTGGCAGACTCCCGCCTCAGGGTTTGTCTAACAACTTGGATGGAAAGGAACTAGATGCCCCCCGCTAACGTTTTCGACGAGGCTCGTGACGCTCTCGAGAGGTCGGTCCGTGAGCTTCGCGAGCAGCTGAGCGCGGCCGAGGAAGCCCTCGAGAAGCTCGGCGGCAAAATCACCCACCGCGGCCCAGGCCGTCCCGCCCGTCGCGGCCCCGGTCGTCCCAAAGGCAGCACCAACAAAACCACCGCCGGTGGCACCGCGGCTCCGCGCCGTCGTCGTCGCCGCAAAGGCGGCACCCGCGCCGATCAGGCGGTGAAACTGATCGAGTCGCAGCCGGGGATCAGCGCCTCGGACGTCGCCAAGACGATGAAAATCAAGCCCAACTACCTGTACCGCGTCCTCGGCGACCTCGAGAAAGAGGGTCGCGTGAGGAAGGACGGCCGCCAGTACTACCCGACCGGCGGCTGATCGGTACTGACAGTTACTGCAATCGCTGCAGAATAAAAGAGGCCGGCATCGCGCCGGCCTCTTTTTTTGGGTTCTGTAGGTGCGCCTAGATCAGGCCGAGCTGGCTGACCGCATCGCGCTCCTCCTGCAGCTCCATCACGCTGCGGTCGATGCGCTCGCGGGAGAAGTCGGGGACCTCGAGTCCCTGTACGACGCTCCACTCGCCACCGTTGCATTCGCACGGCATGCCGCAGACGATCCCCTCGCCGATCCCATAGGAACCGTCAGCCGGAACGCCCATCGACACCCAGTCGCCGTCCGGAGTGCCAAGGACCCAGTCGCGGACGTGGTCGATTGCCGCGTTGGCCGCCGAGGCGGCGCTGGAGGCGCCGCGGGCGTCGATGATCTCGGCACCGCGTTTCGCCACCCGCGGGATGAACTCGTCGGCGATCCACGCTTCGTCGTCTACCGCCTCCCAAGCTTTCTGCCCCTCGACTTTGGCGTTGACGAGGTCGGGGTATTGGGTGACGGAGTGGTTGCCCCAGGCGGTCATGTTGGTGACCGCCGAGACCGGCTTGGCGAGCTTGTTGGCCAGCTGCGACTTCGCCCGGTTGTGGTCGAGCCGCATCATCGCGGTGAAGCGCTCGCGGGGCACGTCAGGTGCGTTCGACAGCGCGATCAGGCAGTTGGTGTTGGCGGGATTGCCAACGACCAGGACCTTGATGTCATCGGCGGCGCCGGCGTTGATCGCTTCGCCCTGCGGCTTGAAGATGCCGCCATTGGCCTCGAGCAGGTCGGATCGTTCCATGCCCGGCCCGCGCGGCCGCGCACCGACGAGGAGGGCGATGTTGGCGCCGTCGAAGGCCTGCTTCGGATCGTCGGTGATGTCGATCCGGTTCAGCAGCGGAAAGGCGCAGTCGTCGAGCTCCATTGCCGTGCCCTCGGCGGCTTCGATCGCCTGCGGGATCTCCAGCAGGCTCAGCTCGACCGGCGTGTCGGGGCCGAGCATCTGGCCGCTGGCGATACGGAACAAGAGCGCGTAGCCGATCTGGCCGGCGGCGCCGGTAACGGTGACCTTGACGGGGGTGCTCACTAAATCCTCTCCTCGAGTCGGGGGTTTTGAAGGCGTTAGGCCATCGCACGCTGGAGGCTCTCGTCGATCGAGGCGAGGAACTCCTGCGTGGTCTGGTACTCCTGGCCACCGCCCACCAGCAGCGCCAGGTCTTTCGTCATCTTGCCGCTTTCGACCGTCTCGACGCAGACTCGCTCGAGCGTCTCGGCGAACCGTGACACCTCCGGCGTTTCGTCCATCCGCCCGCGAGCGCTGAGCCCGCGGGTCCAGGCGAAGATCGAGGCGATCGGGTTGGTGGAAGTCGGTTTGCCTTGCTGGTGCTGGCGGTAGTGGCGGGTGACGGTGCCGTGCGCGGCCTCGGCCTCGACGGTCTTCCCGTCGGCGCTCATCAACACGCTCGTCATCAGCCCCAGCGAGCCGAAGCCCTGGGCGACGGTGTCGGACTGGACGTCGCCGTCGTAGTTTTTGCACGCCCACACGTAGCCGCCCTCCCACTTCAGGGCGGCGGCGACCATGTCGTCGATCAGGCGGTGTTCGTAGGTGAGCCCGGCAGCCTCGAACTCCTCTTTGAACTCGGACTCGTAGATCTCGGCGAAGAGGTCTTTGAAGCGGCCGTCGTAGCGCTTGAGGATCGTGTTCTTGGTCGACATGTAGACCGGGAAGCCGCGCTCGAGGCCGTAGCGCATCGAGGCGCGGGCGAACTCCCGGATCGAGTCGTCGAGGTTGTACATCGCCATCGAGATGCCGCCGCCGGGGAAGTCGTAGACGTCGAGCTCGACCGGCTCGGAGCCGTCCTTCGGAGTGTAGGTGAGGGTCAGCGTTCCCTCGCCCGGGATCACCATGTCGGTGGCGCGGTACTGGTCGCCGAAGGCGTGGCGACCGATCACGATCGGCTTCGTCCACCCCGGCACCAGCCGCGGGATGTTGGAGATCACGATCGGCTCGCGGAAGATGACGCCGCCGAGGATGTTGCGGATCGTCCCGTTCGGCGAGCGGTACATCTCTTTGAGGCCGAACTCCTCGACCCGCGCCTCGTCGGGGGTGATCGTCGCGCACTTGACCCCGACGCCGTGGCGCTTGACCGCTTCCGCCGCTTCTACCGTGATCCGGTCTTCGCTCGCGTCGCGGCTCTCGATCCCGAGGTCGTAGTACTCAAGCTCGACGTCGAGGTAAGGGAGGATCAGCTGCTCTTTGATGAACGACCAGATGATCCGGGTCATCTCGTCGCCGTCGAGCTCGACGATCGGGTTCTGGACCTTGATCTTGGCCACCGGGGAGCGATGCTATCTAGGTCGCAGCGCCGCCCGTGCCCTGGCTGCGCGGCCAGGGTCGTGCCAGAATCAGTCTCCGATGGCAACCGTCGAACGCCCGACCTTCGGCAACGACGAGGTGGCGAACCAGCCGCCGCCCCTCGTCGATTACAACGTCTACGCGGCCGACCGGGTCCTGGTCGAGGCCGTCAAGCGCGAGGGGGCGGACTGGGCCGAGGGGCGGATCTCCGCGGTCGGCGAGCTGGCGGGAAGCGAGCGCGTGCAGACGCTCGGGGCGCAGGCCAACGAGAACCCGCCGCGGCTGAAGACCCACGACCGCTACGGCCACCGCGTCGACACCGTCGACTTCCACCCCGCCTGGCACGAGCTGATGGCGATCGCCGTCGAGCATGAACTTCATTGCTCGCCCTGGAAGGACCCGCGGCCCGGCGCCCACGTCGCCCGCGGCGCCGCCTTCATGTGCATGTCGCAGGCCGAGGCCGGGATCGGCTGCCCGATCTCGATGACCTACTCGGTGATCCCGGCGCTGCGCACCCAGCCCGAGCTGGCGGCCGAGTGGGAGCCGCGCTTCCTCTCCTCGACCTACGACCCGAGCAACGCGCCGGCGTCGCAGAAGCCAGGAGCCCTGGCGGGGATGGGGATGACCGAGAAGCAGGGCGGCACCGACGTCCGCGCCAACACCACCGTCGCCCGGCCGGTGAACGGCGGCGGCCCCGGCGCCGAGTACGAGCTGACCGGCCACAAGTGGTTCATGTCGGCCCCGCAGTGCGACGCCTTCCTGGTGCTGGCCCAGGCCGACGGCGGCATCTCCTGCTTCCTCTTCCCGCGCTGGACGCCGGACGGCGAGCGCAACCGCTTCCGCCTGCAGCGCCT
The DNA here is from genome assembly GCA_051954115.1 of Solirubrobacterales bacterium. Classification (GTDB taxonomy): domain Bacteria; phylum Actinomycetota; class Thermoleophilia; order Solirubrobacterales; family 70-9; genus VAYN01. The sequence continues at coordinate 194,752 of JBQCIB010000015.1, forward strand.
GAAGGACAAGCTCGGCAACCGTTCCAATGCCTCCAGCGAGATCGAGTTCGACGGCGCCTCGGCCTGGCTGGTCGGCGAGGAGGGCGCGGGCGTGCGGACGATCATCGAGATGGTCAACCACACCCGCCTCGATTGTGTCCTGGGCGGCGCCACCGGGATGCGCGCCGGGGTCACGCAGGCGATCCACCACGCCACGCACCGCTCGGTCTTCGGCCGCGAGCTGGTCGAGCAGCCGCTGATGCGCAACGTCCTCGCCGACCTGGCGATCGAGTCGGAGGCGGCGACGATCGGCGCGCTGCGCCTGGCCCGCGCCTACGACGAAGCGCTCGCCGGCGACACCGACGCGCAGAACTTCAAGCGGATCGCCAACGCCGTCCTCAAGTACTGGGTCTGCAAGCGCGCCGTGATCCACGCCGGCGAGGCGCTCGAGTGCCTCGGCGGCAACGGTTACGTCGAGGAGTCTGGTATGCCCCGCCTCTTCCGCGAGAGCCCGCTGAACTCGATCTGGGAGGGCTCCGGCAACGTCCAGTGCCTCGATGTCCTGCGGGCGATGGTGAAGAGCCCGGCCGCGGTCGAGTCCTTCTTCGCCGAGGTCGCCGAGGGCGCCGCCGCCGAGCCTCGCCTCGCCGCCTTCGCCACCCAACTGCGCGACGAACTGCCAGGCGACCTGGAGACGATCGAGTCCCGCGCCCGGCGCCTCGTCGAGAAGATGGCCCTAGCCCTCCAAGCCTCCCTCCTCATCCGCTACGGCGACGAAGCCACCGCCGACGCCTTCTGCGCCTCCCGCCTCTCCGGCGACTGGGGCCAAGCCTTCGGCACCCTTCCCCCCCGCACCGACTTCGCCCGCATCATCGACCGGCACCGGCCGGCAATCTGATCGGGTTGTCTTTTATCTGAAGACAAAACATTTCTGCCTTGGCTAGGCTCACGTAGATGGCGAAGGAGCCGAGAACCTGGATCGTGGAGTTCGACAGCGATGCCGTGATCGACTTCGAGGACGTGCATTCGCGAGGCGACCGGAAAGCAGTCTTCAACGTCGTGCAGAAGCTGAAAGACCTAGGGCCGGACTTGCCCTCGCCCCATATGAAGTCATTAAAGGGCGAGGCGGACTTGTTCGAGCTGCGGCCGAAACAAGGAGCTTGTGAGGTTCGACCAATCTACGCGCGGCTCGGGCAGAGGTTCCTGGTTCTCGCGATTGCGGCCAAGAAGAAGGGCTTCGGCCGAGCAGTTGTAGAAGCAACCATCCGTCTCAACCGCCACCGTTGACTCTGATAATAAATTTATTATCATCCTGAATGATGACTGCACTTAAGAAAAGCTTCGATGCGCTGGTCGCAGAAGAGCGGTTAGCCGATCCCAGCTTCAAAGCGGAGTGGCAGAGACTTGCTCCCGCTCGGGAGTTTGCTGCGACGCTGCTGCGGTACCGCGCCGAGCATGAGCTGAGCCAACGAGCGCTGGCGCAGAAGCTAGGCGTCTCTCAGCCGCGCGTGGCCAAGCTGGAGTCCGGGGAGCACAATCCCGACGTCGACACGATCATCAACGCGGTTCGGCAGCTTGGCATCGAGTTCGTACTCGACGTTGCACCTGCGAGCCGGAAGCCGGCGCTCGTGACTGCCCGAGCTCGGAAGGGTGGGGCAATTGCTCACGACGACGTCGCAGTCGTCGCGGCTTCTTCGCTCTAGCTCAGCGTCCGGCGGTCGCGTCGCGCAGTGCCCGGCCGACCTGCTCGATCGTCACTACACCGCTGAGGCGGCCTTCTTGGTCGACTGCCATCAGGGCGCCGAGGCGCCGGAGGTTCTGGTTGGCGAGGAGGGAGTCGAGTGGGGTGTCGTCGCGGACAAAGAGGCCGATGTCGTGGTCGACCAGGTCGGCGACGTTGGAGCTGGCGCGGGAGACCTCGGGGACCTCGTCGGCTTTGTCGCGCTGGACCAGGCCGAGGAAGCGATGGGCGGCGTCGACGACCGGGAACCAGGGCCAGCGATAGCGCAGGAAGTATTCGTCGAGCGCGCGCTCGACGCTGAGGTCGCCGGGGATCGCAACTGGCTCGCGGTCCATCACGTCGGCCACCCGGACGTCGCCGATGCGCTTGCTGATCGCGGTCTGCATCGCGGCGCCGCGAGCCGAGCCGTTGATCACCATCCCGATCAGGGCGAGCCAGATGCCGGTGAAGGCGTAGCCGCTGAAGGCGAGGACGAGGCCGCCGCCGATGAAGAGGTAGCCGAAGAAGCGGCCCAGGTTGGCGGCGAAGCGGGTCGCCGAGTTGCGGTCGCCGGAGCGCCACCAGGCGATCGCGCGGGCGACGCGGCCGCCGTCCATCGGGTAGGCCGGCAGCAGGTTGAAGACGAGGACGAGGGCGTTGATCGTCACCAGCCAGGCGACCAGGGCCATCAGCCCCGAGGCGTTAGACCGCGTTTCCTGCACCGCCGCCTCGCGGAACTCGGTCCAGCCGACGGCGCTGGCCCCGATCGCGGTGAGGACGACGACGATCGCCAGCGTCACCGCCGGCCCCGCCAGCGCCACCTTCAGCTCGGTGGCCGGAGAATCGGCTTCGCGGTCCATCCGCGCCATCCCGCCGAAGATCCAGAGCTGGATGCCGGTGATGCCGATCCCGTTGCGCCGCGCCGCCGCCGCGTGCCCGAACTCGTGCAGGAGGATCGAGCCGAAGAAGCCGACCGCGCTCAGGACCCCGTAGATAAACGGCGTCGTGCCGCCCTCTCCGAGCAGGCCTTCGAAGAAGTTGGTCATGTAGAGGATGACCAGGAAGAGAACGATGAACCAGGACCAGTCGACGCTGACTCTGATCCCGCGGAAGTGGAAGAGGGTGATCGACCCACCACCGAGCATGCCCCCATGGTAAGCGGCTAGCGTCTCTGCCGATGCCAAGCGAAGCGATTTGGCTGCGGGAGCGGCTCGAGGAACTGGAGCGGATCGACCGTCCGTCCGCCTCCGAGGGGGAGCGGCAGGCGGCCGAGTGGCTGGTCACGCGCTTCGGCAAGCTCGGAGCGGAGGCGCGGATCGAGGCCGAGCCCGCGCACGGAACCTTCTGGTGGCCGCTCGGGATCGGCGCGGTGCTGGGGGTCCTCGGGGCGGCGCTGGCGCTGCGCGGCCGGCGCCTACTGGGCGCGCTGCTCGGCCTGGTCGGGGCAGCCGGCATCGCCGACGACTTCCCGCCGAACCAGCGGCGGCTGCGGCGCGTCCTCCCCAAGCGCACCACCTACAACGTCGTCTGCGAGCTCGGCGACCCGAACGCCGAGCGCACGATCGTCTTCATCGCCCACCACGACGCCCCGCACTCCGGCCTCGTCTTCCACCCGGGGCCGGCGCAGGTCGCCGACAAGCTCGGCCTGATCGAGAAGAGCGACACCAGCCCGCCGCTGATGTGGCCGGTGATCGCCGGGCCATTGCTGGCCGCGCTCGGCGCGATCACCGGCAAGCGGACGCTCGCCAAGCTCGGCGCCCTCTTCGGGCTGGGATCGGCCGCGGCGATGGCCGACATCGGCCTGCGCGAGGTCGTCCCCGGCGCCAACGACAACGGCGCCGCCTGCGTCGTCCTGCTGGCGCTCGCCAAGCGCTTCGCCGAGGAGCCGCCCGAGGGCGTCCGCGTGATCCTCCTCTCGACCGGCTCGGAGGAGTCGTTCAGCGAGGGGATGAAGGAGTGGGGCGCGCGCCACTTCCCCGAGCTGCCGAAGGAGAGCACGCTCTTCCTCTGCCTCGAGGCGCTCGGCTCCGACCACCTTCTCGTCCTCCGCGGCGAGGGGTTCCTGAAGATGAACGAGTACTCGCCCCGCGCCCTCGCCTTCATGGACGGCCTCGCCGAGGAGATGGGCATCTGGCTCTTCCCGAACCTGCGGATCCACGCCGGTACCGACGGCCTGGAGTCACTGGCCGCCGGCTACGAGACCGCAGTCCTCTGCAGCTGCAACGACTTAAAGCAAGCGAGCAACTACCACTGGCCAACGGACACCGCCTCGAACATCAACTTCGACACCGTCGAGCGCTCGGTCGACCTCTGCCAGGAAGCCGTGCGGCGCTTGCATCGAATGTGACGAATTACGACTACGCCTATGGGCGGCTCAGGTATAGGGTTCCCGGCCGTGCCTACCCATGACGTTCTCGTAATCGGGGCCGGCCTCGCCGGCCAAAGGGCGGCTCTCGCGGCCGCCGAGGAGGGAGTATCGGTCGGGATCATCAGCAAGGTCCACCCGGTGCGCTCCCACTCCAACGCCGCCCAGGGCGGCATCAACGCAGCGCTCAACCCCGGCGACAGCTGGGAGTCCCACGCCTTCGACACGATCAAGGGCTCCGACTACCTCGGCGACCAGGACGCGATCGAAATCATGACCCGCGAGGCGCCGGAGGAAATCCTCCACCTCGAGCACCTCGGCGTCACCTTCCACCGCAACGAGGAAGGCAAACTCGGGACCCGCGCCTTCGGTGGCGCCTCCGCCGCCCGCACCTACTACGTCGCCGACATCACCGGCCAGGCGATCATGCACGTGCTCTACGAGCAGCTGATGAAGTACTCCGAGCAGATCGCCCGCTACGAGGAGTGGTTCTGCAGCTCGCTGGCGATCGACGAGAACGGCGAGTGCTGCGGCGTCGTCACCCGCAACGTCGCCGACGGGCAGATGGAGCTCTTCCAGGCGAAGTCGGTGATCCTCTGCACCGGCGGCAACGGCCAAGTCTGGCGGCCGACCACCAACGCCCTGATTTGCACCGGCGACGGCATCGCAATGGCCTACCGGGCCGGCGCGAAGCTGATGGACATGGAGATGATCCAGTACCACCCGACGACGCTGGCGGGCAAGGGCTTCCTGATCACCGAGGGCGCCCGCGGCGAGGGCGCGCATCTCCTCAACGCCAAGGGCGAGCGCTTCATGGAGAAGTACGCGCCGAACAAGATGGAGCTCGCCTCGCGCGACGTCGTCTCCCGCGCCGAGCAGACCGAGATCAACGAGGGCCGCGGCTTCCCCGACGGGACCGTCGCCCTCGACATCACGGTGGTGCCGAAGAAGCGCGTGCACGAGGCGCTGCGCGAGATCGTCCTCGTCGGCCGCGACTTCGCCGGCGTCGACATCACCCGCGAACCGATCCAAATCAAGCCGGGCAACCACTACACGATGGGCGGGGTCAAGACCGACGTCGACGGCCGCACCGACATCCCCGGCCTCTACGCCGCCGGCGAGGCGGCCTGCGTCTCGGTCCACGGCGGCAACCGCCTCGGCGCCAACTCGCTGCTCGACACGCTGATCTTCGGCAAGCGCAGCGGCCGTGATGCCGCCGCCCGCGCCAAGCGGAACGACTACGCGCGTGTCTCGAAGAAGGTGCTGGAGGACGAGGAGGCGATGATCGCCGACGTCCTCAGCCGCGAGAAGGGCTCGGGTCGCCGCATCTCCGAGATCAAGCTCGAGCTGGGTCAGACGATGGACTCCAAAGTCGCCGTCTTCCGCGACGAGGCTGGGATTCAGGAAGCGCTGGAAACCGTCCGCCGCCTCAAGGAGGAGGCCAAGACCGCCTACATCGACGACCACGGCAGCGTCTTCAATCAGGACCTGATTGCCGCAATCGAGCTTGGGTACATGCTCGACAACGCCGAGTGCACCTGCGTCGCGGCGCTGGAGCGCAAGGAGAGCCGGGGCGCCCAGTACCGCACCGACTACCCGGAGCGCAACGACGAGGAGTGGCTCAAACACATCGACCTCGAGCGGACCGACGACGGCCCCGAGCTCTCTTACTCCGAGGTCACGATCACCCAGTGGGAACCGCAAGAGAGGACCTACTAAATGGCCGAGTACACGATCAAAGTCCGCCGTTTCCAGCCCGAGAGCGGCGAGGGGCCCTACTGGGAGGAGTTCAACGTCGATCTCGACCCCTCCCTGTCGGTCCTCGACGGCCTGCTGCAGGCCAAAGACCGCGACGACGGCTCGCTGTCGGTCCGCTGCTCCTGCCGGGCGGCGATCTGCGGATCCTGCGGGATGAAGATCAACGGCCAGTCCGGGCTCGGCTGCAAGACCCAGATCGGCGAGGCCCAGGAGCAGGCCAACAAGATGGCCAAGGCGACCGGCGTCACCGCCGCCGAGGCCAGCAGCCCGATCGGCGCCCAGGCGCCGGAAGCCCAGGACGCCGTCCGCGCCACCGGCCAGGTCGAGGCGGGACCGGGAACCACCGCGGTGACCACCGCGACCGAGGCGCCGATCGTGATCGAGCCGATGGGGAACATGCCCGTGATCAAGGACCTGATCACCGACATGGAGTCGACGCACTGGACCAAGATCCGCCGCGTCACGCCCTGGTTGCTGCCGCACGGCGAGCCGCCCGAGCGCGAGTACGTCGTCGAGCCGGAATCGATGATTGACATCACCCAGTCGATGGCCTGCATCCAGTGCGGCGCCTGCGTCTCCTCCTGCCTCTCGATGGAAGCCGACCCCGATTTCATCGGCCCGGCCGCGCTGGCCAAGGCCTACCGCTTCGTCGGCGACCCGCGTGACGCTGAGACTGTCGAGCGCCTGCACGACCTCGCCCTCGACCCGCACGGGATGTACGACTGCACCCACTGCTTCAGCTGCATCGACGCCTGCCCCAAGGGCGTGGCGCCGATGGACCAGATCATGCGCCTGCGCCGCAAAGCCGGCGAAAACGGGGTCGAAGACCCCAACAGCGGCCACGACCACGAGATCGCCTTCGTCAAGATCATCGAGAAGAAGGGGACCCTGGACGAGTCGCTGCTGCTGCAGGAGTCCTTCGCACCCGGCTTCAAAGGCAAGCTGAAACCGAACCGGCGGGCGATCCGCGAAATGATCGGCTCGCTGCCGACGGCGATGCGCGGGATCAGGACCGGCAAGATGCGCTCGCTGGCGAAGCTGATCCCCGGCGTCCACCCGAAGCTCCCGGGCGGCGCCCAGGACGAGGTGAAGGCGATCTACAAGCACGCCGAGGAGCACAGCGAGGAACTGAACCTGTACATCCGGGGCGAGGAGGGCGAGGACGCCCAGCCCGACGGCACCGCGGCCGAGGAGGTCACCAATGGCTGAGAAGATCAAAGTCGCCTACTGGCCCGGCTGCGTCTCGCGCGGCTTCACCGCCGAGCTGCACGGCTCGATGGCCCTGGTCGCCCAGAAGCTCGACATCGAGCTGGTCGAACTCGACCGCGCCAACTGCTGCGGTGCCGGCGTCATCGCCGAGCACAACCAGGAGCTGGCCGACACGCTGAACGCGCGCACCTTCGCCCTTGCCCAGCAGACCGGGCTGGCGATGATGAACATCTGCTCGACCTGCCAGGGCGCGCAGTCGGAGTGCCAGCAGCGACTGGATGCGGATTCCGCCTACCGCGCCCACATCAACGAAACCCTCTCCGGCCAGGGACTCAGTTATGAGAAGGGCGTGGACGGGTTCACGAACAAAAACTTCCTCTGGTTGCTGGTCGAGGACTACGGCCTCGACCGCCTGAAGGAGCAGGTCGTGCGCCCGCTCACCGGCCTGCGCGTCGGCCCCTTCTATGGCTGCTACATCGTGCGGCCGAAGGAACGGCTCGGCTACGCCGAGTTCCCCGACCGCGACATCTACCTGGAGAAGGTGATCGAGGCGCTCGGCGGCGAGATCGTCGAGTACGACGGCGCCCGCAAGTGCTGCGGCTTCCCGGTGATCACGATGGCCCGCGAGACCTCGCTGCGCCAGGCCGGCACCCACGTCGGCGATGCGATCGACGCCGGCGCCGACTGCCTGGTCACGCCCTGCCCGCTCTGCCACCTCAACCTCGACCTGCAGCAGCCCGAGGCGGCCAAGGTCGTCAACCGCGACCTCGGCCTCGCCGTCCTCCACCTGCCGCAGCTCGTCGGCCTCGCCCTCGGCGCCTCGCCGAAGGAGCTGGGGATGGGCAAGCACATCGCCTCGACCCGCTGGGTCGAGGAGCGGCTCGCTGGCGTAGCGGCTTAGTCGCTGAGCGAACCTGCGATCGAGCACCTCAGAGGTGCTCGATCATCGGCTCGCATTTGCGAGCGGTCGATTCGACGCGCTATAGAAGTCGAAATGACCACTCGCGCGTCAGGTATTAGGCGTTAGTGGTTTTTCGCTGCGATCTCGACGATCATGAAGATCCAGAACGCGACGAGGATGATCCAGAAGAACGCGATCTCCGCCTTCAGCGCCCAGTCGAGGGGGCGTCGCTCCAGATACCGGATCTTGCCCTCCGCCTCGTAGAGGCGCTTCTCGAGACACCTGATCTCTTCGTCGTGCCGTTCCATCCGCCAATCGCTCATAGAGCGCAGGATATCAGACAAAACATTTCCTACCTCTTCCCCCTCCCTTCGAACTGCATCAAATTTCTGCCCCAGCAGGCCGGAAATTTGATGCAGTTCGCGGCTACGGTGATTTCGTCAGCCCGACGCGACGGGCGAGCCACTGGGCGCCGACCGTATCGGTGAGACCGTGGGCGACGATCGAGGCGATGATCGTGATCGCGGCGGTGTCGAAGATCAGCTTCGTGTTGCCGACGTCGGATTTGACCACGAAGAGGGCGAAGAGCATCGAGGCGACGCCCTTGGGCCCGAACCAGGCCATGAAGAGCTTTTCCGAGCGCGGGATCCCGGTGCGCAGGAAGGAGATCATCACCGCCACCGGCCGGGCGAGGAAGAGGGCGAAGACGACGAAGACGACCAGCGGCGGCACGCTGTGGTGGAAGCCGGTGGCGTAGATCAGGGCGCCGAAGACGAAGAAGGTGAGGACCTGGAGGATCGCGCTGCTGTTCTCGGCGAACTCGACGAAGCCGTCGGGGACCTCGCGCTCGGATGCGCCCATCGCGATCCCGCAGACGAAGGCGGCGATCAGGCCGTTGCCGATCGTGACTTCGGCCAACCCGAAGGCGGCGAGCCCAAAGCCCACCGCGTAGATCCCCTCGTAGCGGGGGGTGATGCCGCCGCTGGGGAGAATGAGGTGGAGGCGGCCGGCGGCGACGCCGAGGGCGACGCCGATCCCCACTCCCACCGCCGCTTCGCCAAGGAGCTTCGCCGCTTCGGTGCCGGCGTTGCCGCCCGGCGTCGCCAAAACGAGGAAGAAGAGGACGAACGGGAGCGCCAGGCCGTCGTTCAGCCCGGACTCGAGGTTGAGCGTGTGGCGGACCTTGCTCGGCACGAGCCGCGAGGTCACCACCGCCGAGGTGACGACGGGGTCGGTCGGCGAGAGCACCGCCGCCAGCAGGAACGCCTGCGCCCAGGTCAGGTCCGGGAAGAGTCCCTTCGCCGCCAGGCCCAGCATCGCCATCGTGATCGGCATCGCGATCACCAGCGCCCGCGCCACCGGCCCCCAGTGCCGGCGCAGGAGCTCCCGCTCGACGAACATCCCGTCGCTGAAGAGGGTGAGGATCAGCGCCAGCTCGACCAGCTCGACCACCGCGCGGCTGGTCACGTCGACGCTGACGACTCCGGCCACCGCCAGCCCGAACCCCAGCACGACCGACAGCACCGAGGCCGAGAGCACCGTTCCCTTCATCACCCCCGAGAGGGCGGCGACGACTGCGAGCAGGCCCCCGAACAACAGGAGCCCCTCGGCAAAGCTGATGTCCATGAAGGGCTTATATGCCTTTGGCCCGATGGACGTCACGACCGCTGCTACAGCCGAGTTTCTAGACAGACTTACTTGACTATACGTGGGTTCGCAGCCAAGGTGGGTTGATGAACACCCCTGAGGGCAAACCCCTATGTTCCACCCCTCCCCAGCGCGCCATCCCCCTGCCGGCGGCAATGCCGATCAACCGGCAGCGCGCGATCCTGGTCGGCAGCTCGAAATGGGTCAACGGAACGACCTTGCGCTATGCCTTCTTCGGCGACGCCCAGAACCCCGCCTGGGCGGCAGCCAGCGAAGCATGGAAGGAGTCGATTCGCGAAGCGTTCCGTAGTTGGCACGAGCTGCCGATCGGGCTCTCCTTCGAAGAGGTCGACGACCACGGCGAGGCGGAGGTGCGAATCGGGTTCGACCAGAACGATGGCTCCTGGTCTTACGTCGGACGCGACATCCTCAAAGCGGGGCAGGGCGAACGAACGATGAACATCGGCTGGGACCCCACCACCCCCTACGGCGGGACCACCTGCAGGCACGAGATCGGCCACACCCTGGGGATGCCCCATGAGCACCAGAGCCCGTTCTCGGGGATCGTCTGGAACGAAGAAGCGGTCTACAAGTACTTCAGCGGACCCCCGAACGAATGGGACAAAGGGATGATCCAGAGCAACATCCTTGAAAAGCTCCAGCCGAGTCAGGTCGAAGGCTCCTCCTGGGACCCGAAATCGATCATGGAGTACGAGTTCGGGCCAGGGCTGATCGTGGAGCCGGCCGAATTCCAGCAGGGGATCGAGCCCCCGGGAACGATCTCCGAACTCGACGAACAGTGGATGAAGAGCTGGTATCCAGGTGGCGCTCCCGAACCGGAAACCCTGGAACCCTTCGACGCTGCGAAGCTGCCTTCGGAGCCGCACGGTCAAGCGGATTTCGGGATCAAACCACCGGCATCGCGGAAGTACGAGATCGGCACCTTCGGCGCTGCGGACACGGTCGTGGTCCTCTTCGAGAAGGTGGCCGGGAAACTGCGCTACGTCGCGGGCGACGACGACAGTGGCGAGGAACGCAACGCCCGCATCAAATCAAAGCTCTTCCAGGGCCGCGACTACGTCCTTCGGGTCAGGGTCAACTGGGTTGGCCAGGCCGGCCAGGCCGCGGTCATGTACTGGTGAAGCCGCCCCGAGGCAGCAGGACCCGCCGCTTCGATCAGACCCGCGTGCCCACCAGGCCGCGCTCGACCAGGAGCTCGGCGAGCTGGACGGCGTTGGTGGCGGCGCCCTTGCGCAGGTTGTCGGCGACGACCCACATGTCGAGGGCGCGCTCGTTGCCGGCGTCGCGGCGGATGCGGCCGACGAAGACGTCGTCCTTGCCGGCCGCGTCGACGGCCATCGGGTAGCGGCCGGCAGCGGGGTCGTCGACGACGGTCACGCCGGGCGCGGCTTCCAGCAGCTCGCGCGCCTGCTCAGGGTCGAGCGACTCCCGGGTTTCGACGTTGACTGCCTCGGAATGACCGGTGACGACCGGCACCCGGATGCAGGTGGCGCTGACCTTGATCTCGGGGTCGCCGAGGATCTTGCGGGTCTCGTTGATCAGCTTGCGCTCCTCGTCGGTGTGGTCGTCCCCATCGGGGAAGCTGCCGGCCTGGGCGAGCACGTTGAAGGCGATCTGGTGCGGGTAGATCTGCGGCTCGGGCATCTCGACGCCGCTGACCAGCGCCCGCGCCTGTGCCCGCAGCTCGTCGATCGCCGCCTTGCCGGTACCGGAGACGGCCTGGTAGGTGGAGACGACGAGGCGCTCGATCCCGGCCGCGTCGTAGAGCGGTTTCAGGGCGACGACCATCTGCATCGTCGAGCAGTTGGGGTTGGCGATGATCCCGTTGTGGCCGGCGAGCGCGTCCGGGTTCACCTCGGAGACGACCAGCGGCACGTCGTCGTGCATGCGCCAGTAGCTGGTGTTGTCGACGACGGTCGCCCCCGCCTCGACCAGCTTCGGCGTCCACTCGGCGCTGACCGAACCGCCCGCGGAAGAGAGGACAAGGTCGAGGCCATGGATCGACTCGTCGCCGACCGCCTGCACGGTGAGGCTCTCGCCCTGCCACTCGATCTCCTTGCCGGCCGAGCGCTCGGAGGCCAGCGGCACCAGCTCGGCGACCGGGAAGTCGCGGTCGGCAAGCAGCTCGAGGATCGTCGTGCCGACGAGCCCCGTCGCGCCCAGTACCCCGACTCTGTATCGGTCGCCGGCCATCGCGAGCAAGTATGACGAGCCTCAGGCCCGGGCGAGAGCGAGAGCCACCGGCTTCTGTTCCTTTTGGTCGCACAGCAGCCGAAAGGAACAGGCAGCCATCCGCCCCCCTCTTTCTTCTGTTCTTTATGGCTCTTTGGCAACCAAAAGGAACGGAAGAGGGGGGTCGGAGAGGGCGCTATTCGGCTGCCCGCGGACACCGCAGGTGCGATTGGTGAATTAACCCGGCTATAGGCAGGCTAATTCGCCAGTCGCCCTCCGCCGCCAGCGGCGTGCGGAGGGTTCGCGAATCCCTGCTAGCCGGCGACCGTCGGCCGGTGGTCCGGGCCGGTCGGGTCCTCGGGCCGGATCGCGTCCTCGCCGAGCTCGAACTCCTCGTGGAGGACGTTGACGGCGTCTTTGACCCGGTCAGCGGAGATGACGCATGAGATTTTGATCGGGGAGGTGGAGATCATCTCGATGTTGATCCCTTCCTCGCCGAGGACGCGGAAGACCTTGGCGGCGACGCCGGGGTGCGAGCGCATGCCGGCGCCGACGATCGAGACCTTGCCGATCCGCTCGTCGGTGAGGACTTCGAGCGAGACGTCGCCGAGGGCGGCGATCGTGTCCTTCGCGGTCGTCAGGTCGGAGCGGTCGACGGTGAAGGAGAGATCGGCGAGCTTGTCGTCGCCCACCGGCTCGTTCTGGATGATCACGTCGACGTTGACGTTGGCGTCGGCGAGGGCGCCGAAGATGCGGCCGGCGACGCCGGGCTCGTCGCGGAGCCCGTGCAGGGTCACGCGCGCCTCGGAATCCGAATGGGTGACTGCGGTTACGAAAGGGTTCTCCATGGTCTCTTCCTCTGAGACGACGAGGGTACCGGGACCGTCCTCGAAGCTGCTGCGGCAGTGGATCCGCACGCCGTGGTTGCGCGCGTACTCGACCGAGCGCAGCTGTAGGACCCCGGCGCCGGAGGCCGACATCTCGAGCATCTCCTCGAAGGAGACGCGGTCGAGCTTGTGGGCGTCGGGGACGATCCGCGGGTCGGCGCTGTAGACGCCGGCGACGTCGGTGTAGATCTCGCAGACGCTGGCGCGGAGGGCGGCGGCGAGGGCGACGGCGGTGGTGTCGGAGCCGCCGCGGCCGAGCGTGGTCACGTCGCGGCTCTCGGTCGAGACCCCCTGGAAGCCGGCGACGAGGACGATCCGGTCCTGTTCGAGGGCCTCGCTGATGCGGTCGGCGCGGACGTCGATGATCCGCGCCTTGGTGTGGGAGGAATCGGTGACGATCCCAGCCTGCGAGCCGGTCAGCGAGATCGCCTCATGGCCCATGTCGTGGATCGCCATCGCGCAGAGCGCGCAGGAGATCCGCTCCCCGGTCGAGAGCAGCATGTCCATCTCGCGGGCGACCGGGCGCTCGGAGATCTCATGCGCCTGCTCGACCAGTTCGTCGGTCGTCTTGCCGCGGGCGGAGAGGACGGCGACGACGCGGTTGCCCGCCTCGCGCGCGGCGACGATACGGGCCGCCGCCCGCTTGATCTGCTCCGCGCCGGCGACCGAGGTGCCGCCGAACTTCATCACCACGATGTCTGATCCGTCCCCGCTCATCGAGTCCTGAGGATAGTCGGCGCCAGGCCGCGCCTCATTCCCCACCGCATCCGACTTTCTCCCCACCCCCGTGGGGAAGAAATCGGATGCGCTTTGCCTACTCCGCCGAGCCGCCGAGGTTCCCCAGCATCGCCTGTTCGGCCATCCGGATCAGGCCGAGGCCGCTGTGCGGGCGCATGTCGCTGCTGCGCACGCGCACGTGCGAGCCGTGCGGGCCGACCACCTCGACGATCGTGCAGACGTCGCCGATCTCGCAGTCCTCGCCGTAGTCGTTCTCGATCGCCTCCATCTGTTCGGCCACCACCCGGCCGACCTTGCTCTGGTCAAGCGACATTGCAACTCCTTCCGGTCCTCATACGACAAAGCGCCGCCAATCGGCGACGCCGTAAGTCCTTACTCGGTTATCTCAGGACCGCTCAGTCCTGCGTACGTTCATCGAAGCACATCAGCCTGCCCTTTCTAATCGAGACTGCGACGGATTCTAGCGGGCCGTCCCGCCGCCTCACCAGATCCAGGAGATCTTGAAGATTTCGTCCTTCCTCAGCCTGCCCACCTTTTCCTCGATCACGGTCCGGTCTTCGACCGTTTTGAGAGCCAGCGGCCGAGCAGGCCTTTCTCCCAGCACCATCTCCACGTTCGACGGCACTTCGGTTGGCGGCCAGACGATCCGAACGCTGCGCGGATAATCCGATTCCAGCCTCGCCTCATGGGTGACGGACTGGTGGGAGTCCGAGAAGCGTCCTTTCACGTCCATTTCCACGCACCATTCGAGCGTGTCGCCCCGAGAATGCTCCTGGCCGAGCGAGAAGGTCCGCTTCTTGCCGCCGCGCACCGGCAGTTCGTCGATCAGCTCCGCCTCGATCCAGCGGTCGTTTTTACTCCGCCGCCACCTTGCATCGCAACGAAGCACTGTCCCCGGCCCAGTATTCCAGTGGGACATCGTCGACATTTGATTACGGGTGAACCGGACGTGCGTTTCCATCGTCACGGTTGCCAGCTCACGGCTTTTCAGGTCCCATTCGTTGTCCTGGGAGATGATGCTGTAGGGCATATCGTTGAGGGCATCGGTCGCGATCTGCCGCAGCGCGCCCAGATCGGTGCGACTGTTCCGATCCCGCAGGAGAACGAACGCGGTGATGCCGAGTAGCGCCAGGGTGGCGGAGCTCACCATGTGTTCGCTGTGATCGGGGTCGACGATGTGGAGGACCACGACCACGGTCGCCACCACCATCACCAGGAACGCGTCGAGGTTCTCGAGGACGAAGAGCGCGGCCAGCTTGGCTTTCTCGCTCCTCCTCATGGCGAGAGCCTATTGACGGTTGCGCTGAGCTGCGTACCAAAAAGGATATATTTTTTTGATATATAGTCGCGATACATGGAGCAGCTGAGCCCGACCGCCTACGTGATCCTCGGGTTCATCCGCAACGAACCCCGCTCCGGCTACGAGATCAAAGCCCTCGTCGACAACTCGACCCGCTTCTTCTGGGCCGCCAGCTACGGCCAGATCTATCCCGAGCTGAAACGGCTGACCGAGGCGGGGCTTCTCGTCGGCTCCGACTCCCCCACCGGCGGCCGGCGGCGCACCGTCTACGAGATCACTGCCGACGGCGAGGAGGAGCTGCGGGCCTGGTTGCGCCAGCCGCCGCGGACCTTCGAGATGCGCGACGAAGGGCTGCTGAAGCTGTTCTTCGCCGACGCGCTGCCGCGCGAGGAGGCGCTGGCGATCGTGCGGGAGATGCGCGCGCAGCGCCTGCAGATGCACCAGCGGCTGCGGGCGATCGAGGAGCTGAAAGGGGACATCGAGGACCCGTTCCCGATGATCGTGCTGCGGGGAGGGCTCGAGTTCACCGAGTGGTTCGCCGACTGGTGCGAGCGGATGGAGGAGCAGATCCTCGCCGCCGCGCCCGAGGAAAGGAGCAAGTGATGTTCGACTCCCTGGCCCGGCTCGCGAACGGCAACGCGCGACGAATTGGCCTCTTCGCGATCGCCTTCTTCCTGCTTGCGGGCGCGATCGGCGGGGGCGTGGCGAGCAGGCTCGACCCTTACGGCGCCGAAGACCCGGCTACCGAGACCGTGAAGGCGATGGACCGGCTCGAGCAGGCGGGGCTGCGGGTGCCGGCGGTCGTCGCCGTGGTGCAGAACGCGCCGGTCGCCTCGCCCGCCACCCGGCGCCGGGTCGAAGCGCTGGAGGGCGAAGTGCGCGAACGCCCGGGCGTCGCCTCGGTGGTCGGCTACTACGACACCCACTCCCCCGCCTTCGTCTCGCGCGACCGCAACTCGACCTACTTCAGCGTCGCCCTGAAGACGACCGCGGACAAGCAGGCGCAGGAAGCAGGCGCCGACATCGCCGATCAGCTCTCGGCGCACAAGGGCGTGCTCGTCGGCGGGCCGGCGGTTGCCCAAGAGCAGGTCAACAAGCAGGTCGAGGAGGACCTGCGCAAGGCCGAGATGCTCGCCTTCCCGCTGCTCTTCCTGCTCTCGCTGCTCTTCTTCCGCAGCCTCGTCGCCTCGGTGCTGCCGCTGATGATCGGCGGCCTGGCGATCGTCGGCACCTTCCTGATCCTGCGGATCGCCAGCGAATTCGCCTCGATCTCGATCTTCGCCTTGAACCTGACGACGGCGCTCGGGCTCGGCCTGGCGATCGACTACAGCCTCTTCATCGTCTCCCGATACCGCGAGGAGATCGCCAAGGACGGTCCGGGGCTGGCGGCGATGCGGCGCGTGCTCGCGACCGCGGGGCGGACCGTCTTCTTCAGCTCGCTGACGGTGGCGGCGGCGCTCGCCTCGCTGCTGGTCTTCCCGCAGCGCTTCCTCTACTCGATGGGGCTCGGCGGCTCGCTGGTGGCGCTGTTCGCGGCGACGATCTCGCTGACCGTGCTGCCGGCGGTCCTGACCCTGCTGGGAACGAGGGTGAACGCCGGGGCGCCGAAGTTCCTGCAGCGCCGGGCGCAGGCCGACGCGCGTCCGGCGCAGGCGGGCTTCTGGTACCGGCTCTCGCGCTTCGTGATGCGGCGGCCGGTCCCGGTCGCGACGGCGAGCGCCCTGCTGCTGATCGTCCTCGGCCTTCCCTTCCTCGGGATCAAGTTCAACACCGTCGACCCGACCGTGCTGCCGACCTCGGCGAGCGCCCGGCAGGCCTACGACGTCATCAGCGAAGAATTCCCGCCATTCCACGAAAGCCCGATCTGGATCGACCTCGAAGGCGGCGGGCTGAAAGCGGCGGCGCAGTTCGCGGCCGAGGTGCGCAGGGTGGATGGCGTCGCCGAAGTGCTGCCGCCACAGCAGCTCGCCCGCGGCGTCACCGCACTGCAGGCCGTCTCCTCCCACCCCTTTGCCTCGGGAGCGAGCCAGGACACGGTGCGGACGATCCGCGATCTGCCCGAGCCAACGGGGGCGACGGTGCTGGTCAGCGGCGCCACCGCCGACTTCGTCGACTTCCAGAGCAGCCTCTCCAGCCATGCGCCCTACGCGCTCGCGATCGTGATCCTCGCCACCCTGGTCATCCTCTTCCTGATGACCGGCTCGGTGGTGCTGCCGATCAAGTCGCTGCTGATGAACTTCCTCAACCTCAGCGCCGTCTTCGGCCTGCTGGTGCTGGTCTTCCAGGACGGCCGGCTCGAAGGCTTCCTCGACTACTCCAGCCCAGGCGCGATCGAGCAGACGATGCCGATCCTGCTCTTCGCCGTCGCCTTCGGCCTCTCCACCGACTACGCCGTGTTCCTGCTCTCGCGGATCAAAGAGGCTCGCGACAAAGGCGCCTCCGACTCCGAGTCGGTGGCGATTGGCCTCGAGCGAACCGGCCGCATCGTCACCGCCGCAGCGCTGCTCTTCGCCGTCGCGATGGGCGCCTTCGCGACCTCCCAGATCATCTTCATCAAGGAGAACGGCGTCGGCACGGCGCTGGCGGTGCTGATCGACGCCAGCATCATCCGCGCCCTCCTGGTCCCCTCGCTGATGGAGCTGCTCGGCAAGTGGAACTGGTGGGCGCCCCGGCCTCTGCGCCGCCTGCACGAGCGCTGGGGGATCAGCGAGACGGTCCCCTCTCCCCAGCCCCAATAGCGAACTGCATCAAATTTCACGCCTGCCAGGCCGGAAATTTGATGCAGTTCGGGGGTGGGCGATTCTCAGCAGCCGCTCAAACCGGATCCGGACCCCGCGCAGCTGGTCGATGCCAGCCGTCGCACCTACCTGGCTGGGGAGCGGACGCAGCTCGCCTGGTGGCGGACGGGGCTGACGGCGCTGGCGGTGGCGCTCGGCGTCGGCCGGGTGGTGCCGGAGCTGAGCCCGCACTCGGCGCGGTGGCCCTACGTGATCGCGGGGGTGGGCTTCGCGCTCTGGGGCATCCTCGCCCTCGGCTACGGGACCGCCAACCGCAATGCGATGGAAAAGGCGCTCCGCGAAGGGCGCTTTCACGAGGCAACGGCCTGGCCGCTGGTCGCCCTCACCGTCAGCGGGGTAGCACTTGGCCTGCTGACGGCGCTGCTGATCCTGCTCGACTGACGGCCGCTCAGCCGGCGGTGCTGAACATTTCTTCGTCGAAGCCGACCAGCAGCGGTTCAGCCGCGTAGCCGATCCGTTCGAGGCCGAACAGTTCCTCGATCGTGACCAGCAGCGAGTAGTGGTTGAAGTACGTTTCGCTGGTCATCCCGGGTTCGATGAAGGGCGAGAGCAGGACTGCGCCGACCTTGCCGCCGCCGCCCTTTTCCTTGACCAGCCCGGTCGCCTGTTCTTCGGGTTCCGCGGGCAGGTTCCGGTAGGCCGGGAAGAGGCAGCAGGAGCTCGTATCCGGCTTTTCGCCACCCTGCCGCGCCTCGGCAGAGGTGATCACGATCAGGCCTCCGTCTTTGTAGGCGAAGGATTCCTGGATTTCGGGAACGATCGTCTCGAGGAATTCTTCACTGGCCGCCGGCCCGGTCAGCGCTCCTTCTTCACAGGGCTGTTCGCCGCCCTTGTGGCAGGCGTTGGGAACGATGTAGGCGAGCGCCGGGAACTTCTCCGCTTTGCCCTGGAGATCTTTGGTCAGCTGCGGCAGGCCGACGTCGGCTTTGGCGCATTCCGGGCTGTCGATGATCGAGTGGAAGTAGACGAACGGGTTGCGCCAGGTCACGTAGCTGTCGGCGGGGGTCGGCTGCCGGTTGGGATCCGGACCTCCCACTGCCGGGTGGCGGCAGCTCGTCGGCTGTCCCACAGCCGCTCCGTCCTCCGACCCTTCTACGTAGGCCTTCCATTTGAGGCCTTTTTCTTCCAGCTGACCGGGAAGCGTTTTGGTCGTCGCCGGGTAGACGCAGCCGTTGCCTTCGACCTGACCTTCGGCGTTTTCGGTGCCAGGAGTAAGGTCGGTGTAGTTGGGGCAGTCAGCCTGGGTTTCGGGCGTCGGGCCCTGGCCGCTGATCAGGGCGATCTGGTTCGCCAGCTCGCCCTTGGTTACCGCGTAGTAGTTGGGGACGAGCTCCCCTTTGGCCGGCAGTTCCTTGCTCAGGTATTCGGAGGTGGAGGCTTTGCCGAAGGTTTCTTCGTAGCCGTTTTCGCCGAGCATGATCACGAAGACGTGTTTGATTTCCGGCAGCCCTTCCGGAACCGGAGGTTTGTACGTTTCGTTTTCGCTTTCGCCGCCCCCCGGCAGCGGTTCGGTGGACGGAACTTCCGGCACGAGCGTCGGTGGAGCCGTGGCTACGGGCGCGGGTTCTTCGCTGCTTGCTTCGGCTTCGGCTTCCGGTTCGGAGGCGACTTCCGGCGTGGCTTCTTCTTTTACTACCGGGGGCGGCGATTCTTCTTCGAGGAGGATCGAGGTCAAACCGGCGCTCTGGGCGACTTGGTTGGTTGCCGATCCCAGCGCCACTCCCAGCGCCAGCATCCCGATCACCGCCGCCGCGGCCCCCCGCGGCGAAGGCATGAAATCCGATCGTTCATAGGGCCAACCCCTCTTCTTGGCGGCAACGTCCGAACCGTCACCACTCTGTGAACCTTTGTCTCCCCGCATACCGGGGACGGGGGCTTTGACGACCGGGATGCGCCCGGTGGCGAACTTCTTGACGCGAGCGATCTGGGCCGCGATCGCCGCCGGCAGAGAACCGAGCCTGGCACCGCACTCGAGGCAGTAGCGCTGGTCCGGCGCCCGGGATGCCCCGCACTCTCGGCAATTCTTGCCGCGGTCGATGCGGCGCGGCTCGTCATCGCTCGGTCCAGGCACGTGGAGAATCCATTCTCTGGCTCTCCCGCAACAGAGTTGTGAAGATCTTGAGTAGGCGCTACTTCCGAAAAGGTGTTTCTTTCACAACTCTTCAACATCCTCGGCGCCTGCTCGCCCCCACAATGGCGATGTGACTGCCCCGGCAGACGGACCGGCGGCGCTTCCACGTCGCCAGCCGGAAGAACCGCTTCCACCCCATCCCCTCCCGAACCCCAGCCTGCCGCTGGGCCAAGCCGCGCCTGCCACCGGCCTTCACAACACTGTCGCCGGATCGGGCGACAACTGCCCCAACTGCGGCGCCACCCTCGCCGCGGACCAGCGCTACTGCCTCAACTGCGGCCAGCGGCGCGGCGACCCCCGCCTTCCCTTCATGGACGCCGTCACCTTCATGGAATCCTCGAAACAGCCGGTGGCTCAAGCGCAGAGCACCGCGCCCCCGCCACCGCCGGACCGGCGCCCCTTCATGTCCGCCAACGCCTCGCTCGTCGCCGGCGTCGCGACGCTGATCCTCGCGATCGGCGTCGGCGTCCTGATCGGCCGCTCCGGCGACAGCGGCTCGAGCAACGCCGCCAGTCAGACGCCGCAGATCATCCGTGTCGGCGGCAGCGGTGGCGGCGAAGCGGGAACCTCCGCCGCGAAGGGCACGAGCAAAAGCAGCGCCAATGCCGGCAGTGGCGGTGGCAAGACGAACTCTGCGACCAAGAAAAAGGCTGCGAAGAAGCTCGAAACCGGCAAGAGCGGCGCCACCAAGGCGACCGAAGAAGCCTACGAACCGGCTCCCGGCGTGAAGATCGCCCCGCCCGAACAGAAACTCGGCGGCGAATGCGACCCGAGCGTCGCCGGCTGCGGCAAGAACGGCAAATTCGAAGGGACGTTCTTCGAATGAGACTGCCCGAGCACCTCCGCCGCGCTCCTACTTCGCAGACGACCAGTCAACCGGCCGCTTCCAGCAACGGCGCCCCACCCCCCGGCCTCAACTCGGCTTACGGCGAAGAGCTCATCGTCGACCTCGAACGCCGACGCGAGCAGCTGGTCGCCAAGGTCGCCGAGCTGCAGTGGGACTTGGGGGGCCTCGTCTACGAGATGATCGTTCGCAACAGCATCGACGTCGAGGTGATCGTCAAGCGGGCGGTTCCCCTCCAGGACGCCGACGCCGAACTGAGCGAGGTCGAACGGATCCTCCGCACGGAGCAGACCGGCACCGCCGGTGCCTGCACCAGCTGCGGCGCGCCCCACTCCAGCGGCGCGACCTTCTGCTGGCAGTGCGGCAAACCGCTCCTCGCGCAGGTCTCAGGCGACGAGATCCTCAAGCGCTGAGGGACTAACCGCTTTCGGTACAGGGGACGGGCATTCCCCTCCAACCCTGGGTTACTCGCCTGAAAAGCAGCCAGCTGAACGCGAAAGTAGCTGGTTCGAGTAACAGGACGCCGGTCGGTCCGGGGAATACCCGTCCCCTCCACAACAGAGCTCCGGCAGACGCCCAGGGTTCAGCAGCTGTCAGCTAAAAGTTCCGCCATCTGCCAGTTGAGAGTTCCGTGGTTCCTTTGTCCTGTA
>JBQCIB010000016.1:0-171157 GCA_051954115.1 Solirubrobacterales bacterium
GTCGGCCTACACCCCCCCCGGCGGGGGGGGGGGGGGGGGTGTGGGCCGCGCAAAAACCGGGGCGGGGGCGCCCCAAACAACCCCCCCGGGCCCCCCAGCGGCCGAGATTTCAGTTCGGATCTGACGGGCTGAGGCGTCCGGGTTCTTCGGCAGCAGGCAGACGGTGCCGTCCTCGGGCAGATTGGAGCTGTCGATTCCTGCGTTGGCGCAGACGAAGCCGTGATGCGTTTCCGTGATCAGGACGCGCTCGCTCCGCAGAACCGCGCGGCTCTCGGAGAGCACCAGCTCCACGAGCCCCGCCTCCTTACCCAGCCTCTCCGCCAATTCGCGCGCCCGCTCCGATGGCGCGACCTCCGAAAGCCTCCGCACCCTGCCCTCGGCCTTCGAAACGATCTTCTGCGAGATCACGACTACGTCGCCGTCCTCGAGCTGTGCCCGCTCGGCGATCAGCTGACCGACCCGATCTCCCTCGCGCACCTCGGGCATGCCCTCGACGGGCAGCACCCGAAGCTCGCTGCTCATATCCCCAGCGCCTTCGCCGTCCGCTTCGCCCGGCCCCGGTCCTTCTCCAGCTCGCGCGTCAGCGCGATCACGTCGGCCGGGGTGTCGAGGTCGAGTTCGATCGACGGCAGCTCCTCGATCCCGAATGGGACTCCGGCCTGGCGCGCGGCCTCGACGTGGCGGTCGCGGCTGCCCTCGCCGAAGGCGGGGACGATCGCGCTCGGAGGGCTGAGCAGGAGCGCGTTGGTGCCGGTGCCGTGGCGGTCGGGGACGATGCCGACGTAGCTGCCGGGGACGCCGGTCAGCAGCCGGTCGAGCTCGCGTGGGTCGAGTAGCGGGCAGTCGCCGGCGAGCAGCACGACGCGCTCGGCGCCGTCCGCTTCGGCGCGGGCAATGCCCGCCTGCGCGGCCTCGACGTGGCCGGTGTCCTCGGGGTCCGGCACCACCTCGGCGCCCGCTTCGGACGCCAGCTCCTGGGCGATCGGGTCGCCGGTGACGACGATCGTCCGCTCGACGGTCCGCGCGCGGACGATCGCCTCCAGCACGTCGGCGACCATCGCCTCCGCCAGGTCGCGGCGCTGCCCGCCGGTGATCCCGCCGGCCATTCGCTGCTTGGCCGCGCCGAAGCGCTTCACCGGTAGGACCGCGGTCGCGTTCAAGAGGAGCGCAGCGTAGCGGCGTAGTCGAGCACGGTCCGCGCCAAGCGCACGCGTCCGGCGGCGCCCTCCATCAGCGTCGGCGCGGCGAGGGTCGGGAGTTCCGCCGGCGGCGGGTCCGGATCGCCCTCGTCGACGACCATCGCGTCGATCAGACCGGCGTAGAGGGAGGCGACTCCGGCGGCCGTGGTCGGGCGGCCGAGGCCTTCCATGAAGCGGTCGGTCGGGCCCTTGACGACGGCACCGGCGACGTATGGGCTGACCGCGACGACGTGGGCGGGGGAGGCGGCGATCGCCTCGCGGATGCCGGGGAGGGCGAGGATCGGGCCGATGCTGATCACCGGGTTCGAGGGGCCGACGACGATCGCCTCGGCGCCGCGCAGCGCTTCCAGCACCTCCGGGGTCGGCTCGGCCGCCTCGATCCCCTCCAGTTGCACGCCCAGCACCTGCGGCTGCCCCTGGTCGAGGATCAGGTACTCCTGTAGGCCGCGGGTGCCGCCGGGAGTGAGGACCTGGGTGCGGACCGGCGTGTCGCACATCGGCAGCACCCGCGCCTCGACGCCGAGGCCGCGGGCGATCTGCGCCTGCGCGTCGGTTGGGCGGCCGCCGTCGTCGAGGAACTGGCGGCGGTAGAGGCAGGCGGCGAGATCGCGGTCGGAGAGCCCGAACCAGCTGGGCGCGCCGAGCCGCTTGAGCCGGTTGAAGACGGTGAACTCGTCGCCCTCGATCCCCCAGCCGCGGGTTTCGTCGATTTCGCCGCTGAGCCAGTAGGTGACGAGGTCGGGGTCGGGGGAGACGTGAACGCCGAGCGCCTCGACGTCGTCGCCGGTGTTGGCGATCACGGTGAGGTCGGGGCCGATCTCCTCCTGCATCCCGGCCGCGAGTTTGGCGCCGCCGGTGCCGCCTGCCAGGAGCGCGACGCGCACCGCTAGTTCCCCTGCCCGTGCTGCGGCCGGGCGCTCACGCCCAGTGGTCGCCGTCCGGCAGGCCGGTGAGCCGGATTCCGGCGTGCGTCTTGTAGCGGCTGTTGACCGAGATCAGCATCGGGGTCAGCTGCTCGACGATCCGCGCCATCTCCAGGGCGCCGGCGTTGACCGCGCGCAGGCCGGGGATCAGCTCGATCAGCCGCGCCACCTGCGCCTTGTCGGCCTTCTTGTCGCCGCAGACGAGGACGTCCTCGCCGAGCTCGGCGTCGAGGTCGGCGAGGGTCGGGGCAGCGAGCGTGTGCATCGCCGCGACCACCGTCACTCCCTCCGGCACCATCTCCTGCGCCTGCTGGGCTGCCGAGCCCTGCCAGACGCCGAGCGAGCGCGTCGCCTTGCCGCTGATCGCGGCGGCGAGGGGGACGGTGCAGTCGACCAGGATCTGGCCGGGGCGCAGCGCTTCGCGTAGGTTGTTGAGGTTCTCCGACTGGGCGCGGAAGGGGACGGTGAGGAAGACGATCTCTCCCTTGGCTGCCGCCTCCTCGTTCTGCAGGCCGGTGATGTCGGCGCCTGGGACCGCCTCGTGGATCTTCGCCGCCGCTTCCTCGGCGCGGCCGGCGTCGCGGGAGCCGAGCACGATCGGCACGCCCGCCTTCGCCCAGCGCCGCGCCAAGCCGGCGCCGAGGGCGCCGGTGCCGCCGATGATCGGGATCGGTTCCAAGGGCGCGCAGTCTATGCTCCCGACCGCATGAGGCTGGAGGGACGCAAAGCGCTGGTCACCGGCGGCGCGAGCGGCATCGGCGCCGCGATCGCCGCCCGGCTCGCGGCCGAGGGCGCCGAGGTCTGGGTCGGCGACCTCAACGCCGAGGGGGCCGAGAAGGTGGCGGCGGAGATCGCGGGACACGCGGTCGAGCTCGACGTCACCGATCTCGAGGCCGCCCGCCGGGCTGTCGGCGCAGCCGGTGACCCCGACATCCTCGTCAACAACGCTGGGATGGACAACTTCGGCTTCTTCGTCTACGTCAGCCAAGAGCAGTGGCAGCAGGTGCTCGACGTCAACCTCGGCGGGACCATGAACTGCACCCACGCGGCGCTGCCCGGGATGCAGGAGCGCGGCTACGGCCGCATCGTCAACATCGCCTCGGAGGCGGGCCGCGTCGGCTCCAAGGGCTCGGCCGCCTACTCGGCCGCCAAGGCCGGCGTGATCGGCTTCACCAAGGCGATTGCCCGCGAGGCCGCCCGCTACGGCGTCACCGCCAACGCGATCGCCCCCGGCCCGATCGAGACCCCCCTCCTGATGGGCGCCAAGGAGTTCGGCGAGATCGGCGAAAAAGTCATCGAGACGATGAAAAGCGCCACCCAGATGGGCCGCTTAGGCCAGCCCGAGGAGGTCGCGGCGGCAGCCGCCTTCCTCGCCTCCGACGACGCCAGCTACGTGACGGGCGAGACCCTGGGCGTCAGCGGCGGCCTCGGCATGGTCTGAGCCGCCGCAAACTCCTCAAAAACAGGCTGGGTAGGGGGGAGAGTTCCAGCGACTGGAGACTTAACCTCACTATGACGAGGTCAACTCTCCACTCGTCCGACGAGCGGCGGAAGGAACGGGTCCGGATGGTGCGGGAGGCGTGGGATTTGGCCTTGAATCAGCACGGGATCGTCTCCAGCGATCAGTTGCGCAAGGTTGGATACACGCCCCAGGCGATCTACCACCGGATCAGGACTGGACGCCTGCACCCGCTGCATCGCGGGGTGTATGCGGTGGGTCGACCACATGTCACCGACCATGGGCGCTGGATGGCGGCTGTTATCGCTTGCGGCGCTGATGCGGTGCTAAGCCACTCCAGCGCTGCGGCGCTTTGGCGGATCGGGCCTGAGAAGCGCGATCTGGTCGAGCTCTCCCTACCCAGCTACTCCCGTCGGCGTCGCCCAGGTCTCCAGGTTCACCAGCGGCCTGTGTTGCAGGAGCGCGACGTGACGGTTGAGTACGGCATACCGGTCACCACTCCGGTCCAAACCCTGATCGACATGTCGCTGCGCCTCGACCGCTCCGGCACCGAGCGGATGATCAACGAGGCGGACAAATACAACCTCGTGCATCCGCCGGGGCTGCGTAGGGCGCTGGAGGAGCGGGCGGGAGAGCCGGGTGCCGCGAAGCTCAGCTTCATTCTCGACCGCCGCACCTTCCGCCTCACCAAAGAGGAGCTGGAACGGCGCTTTCTGCCGCTGGCGCGGAAGGCAGGCCTCCCGGTGCCGCTGACCGGCCAGTGGGTCAACGAATTCGAAGTCGACTTCTACTGGCCGGACCTGGGTCTGATCGTCGAGACCGACGGGCTCCGCTACCACCGCACGCCGGCCGAGCAGGCGCGGGACCGGTTGCGGGACCAGGCGCATATCGTCGCCGGCCTGACGCCTCTGCGTTTCACGCACGAGCAGGTCCGCTACGAACCCGAGCACGTGCTCGGGGTGCTGCGGGCGACGGCACGGGTGCTGGCGGAGAGGGTGGCTCAGTCGGCGGTGGGCGCCGACGTGTCGAGCCGGTTGGCCATCTCGACGAAGTAGTCGAGTGCAGCGGGGTTGGCCAGCGAGTCGCGGCTCGCCGCCTTCTCCACTGGCGTCCCCATCAGGATCCGCTTCACCGGCACCTCCAGCACCTTGCCGCTCAGCGTGCGCGGCACCTCGTCGATCTGGAAGACCTCGTTGGGAACATGGCGCGGCGAGCACTGCTCGCGCATGCGCCGCGCGATCTCCCGCGGCAGCTCCTCGTCCAGCTCGGCCCCCTCGCGCAGCACCACGAACAGCGGCATCCAGCCGTCGGTCCCGGAGCGCGGCACGTCGACCACCAGCGCGTCGACGATCTCGTCGATGCCGAGCACCGCGCGGTAGATCTCGCTCGTCCCCATGCGGATGCCGCCGCGGTTGATCGTCGAGTCGGAGCGGCCGTAGATGATCGCCGTCCCGCGCCGGGTCAGTTCCAGCCAGTCGCCGTGGCGCCAGACGCCGGGGAACATCTCGAAGTAGCTCTCGCGGTAGCGGCTGCCGTCCTCGTCGCCCCAGAGGTAGAGCGGCATCGAGGGCATCGGCTCGGTGACGACCAGCTCGCCTACCTCCTCGATTACCGGCTCGCCGTCTTCGTTCCACGCCTCGACCGCCGCGCCCAGCGCGCGTGCCTGCAGCTCGCCGCGGTAGACGGGGAGCGTCGCCGCGCCGCCGACGAACGCCGTGCAGAGGTCGGTGCCGCCGCTGGTCGAGAAGAGCCAAGTGTCTGAGCCGAGGTGCTCGTAGATCCAGTCGAAGCCCTCGGGGGAGAGAGGGGAGCCGGTGGAGCCGATCGCCTTCAGGGCGCTGAGGTCGCGGCCGCTGCCGGGCTCGACCCCGGCCTTCATGCAGGCGCCGATGTAGGCGGCGCTGGTGCCGAACATCGTGATCCCCGCCCGCTCGGCCAGGTCCCAGAGCACGTCCATATCGGGGTGGCCGGGGTTGCCGTCGTAGAGGACGATCGCCGCCTCGGTCAGGAGACCGGAGACGATGAAGTTCCACATCATCCAGCCGGTGGTCGTGAACCAGAAGAGGCGGTCGCCGGGGTGGGCGTCGACATGGAGGTGGAGCTTCTTCAGGTGCTCGAGGAGGATGCCGCCCTGGCCCTGGACGATCGCCTTCGGCAGCCCGGTGGTGCCGGAGGAGTAGAGGACCCAGAGCGGGTGGTCGAAGGGAACGCGCTCGAAGGTGAGCTCGGCGCTCGGGTCGGTGGCCAGCAGCTCGTCCCAAGGCATCGCGTCGCGCAGCGGCGAGAGGTCCGGCTCGGGATCGAGGTAGGGGAGGACGACGGTGCGCTCCAAGCTCGGCATCGCCTCCTGCAGCTGCGCGATCACCTCGCGCCGGTCGAAGTCCTTGCCGCCGTAGCGGTAGCCGTCGACCGCGAAGAGGACCTTGGGCTGGATCTGGGCGAAGCGGTCGATGACGCTGGCGGGGCCGAAGTCGGGCGAGCAGCTCGA
This sequence comes from Solirubrobacterales bacterium, assembly GCA_051954115.1. Lineage (GTDB taxonomy): Bacteria > Actinomycetota > Thermoleophilia > Solirubrobacterales > 70-9 > VAYN01. The sequence continues at coordinate 6,070 of JBQCIB010000016.1, forward strand.
CCAGACGGCGCCGATCGAGGCGGTGGCGAGGAAGGCGACGATCGCCTCCGGGATGTTCGGCATGTAAGCGACGACGCGGTCGCCGCGCTCGACGCCGAGCGCGCGCAGCCCCGCCGCGGTCGCCGCGGCCTGCCGCCGCAGCTCCCCCCAGCGCAGCTCGCCGAGCTCGCGCAGCTCGGAGGCGTGGAGGATCGCCACCTCGTCGTCACGTTTGCCCCTGAAGACGTGCTCGGCGTAGTTCAGCTGGGTGTTCGAGAACCACTGCGCTCCCGGCATCTCCCGCGAGGCGAGCACCGGTCGCGGCTCGCCGTCAGCCTGCACGTCGAAGAACTCCCAGATCGCCGACCAGAACCCGTCGAGGTCGTCGACCGACCACTGCCAGAGCTCGTGGTATCCGGCGAAGGCGAGGCCGCGCTCGCGCTCCAGCCAGCGCATGAACTCGCGCAGCCGCGAGCGCTCGACCAGCTCGGCCGACGGCTCCCATAGCAGCTCCCCGTCAGCTGGGTTCATGGCGACCCGTCACCACGCTCTCGATGCCGGAGGTGGGATTCGAACCCACAAGCCCGCAAGGGCAATCGATTTTGAGTCGATCGCGTATGCCAATTCCGCCACTCCGGCTCTGCCTGAACGATAAAGCCGGATCAGGCCGGCTGCGGCTGGCCCGAGGCGCCGGCGCCGTAGTCCTCGCCGGAGCCGATCGGGCGCTCCTCCTCGACGTGCCACTCCTGGTTGAAGGCGTAGAGCGCGGCGGCGATGAGGACGATCTGCAGGAGGCCGAGGAGGATCACCAGCAGGCCGATCAGCGACGAGTTGAGCAGGGCCGTGGCGAAGCCCTGGCGGTCGCGGTTGAACCAGCTTTCGGCGCCGACCGCGCAGAAGATCGCGAGGATCATCGAGAGCGCCGCCGCGACCGGCAGGACGCCGCGGTTCCAGCGCGCGACGATGATCGCGAAGAAGGCGTAGAGGACTGCATAGATGATGCAGACGATCCCCATCCCGCTGCCGCCCTTCAGGAGCGACCAGCCGCCGATCGCCACCAGCGCCGCGATCAGCGAGGTCGCAGCCAGCAGCAGCACGACCACGAACTTGGTCGTGACCGAGCTCGCTTTCTCACGATTGGGCCGCCACAGTTCGTAGCCGGGCCTCACCTCTCCTACCGCCACGGCTCGATCATAGAATCTGTCAGCGACGCGGCGGCATTGCCCGCGCGTTAAGTCTTCGGGCCGACGAATTCATCCAGAGCAGCGACCGAAGCCTTGCGGTAGATGGCAATCTGGGTCTCGCTAGGTCGAGTCCACCGGATTCCGAGGGCATCGCAACTTTCACAGAAGAGTTTCTTGATGTCCTCGGAGCGGTTGCTGAAGAGGTATCGCGGCGCTGCTCTCACGCCGGATCCTGATCGTTCTCGGGCGACTACCCGGCACCCATCGCTGTGGATCAATCCCCGGAGAAATGCTTTCCGATCTCTCTTCACCAACTCGGATTGCCAGCGCGTTAGCCGGATGCGCCGCTCATGCTTAGGTCCTTGCCCATGCTGTGGGATCAGGCACGGCCAATGCTTTGACCACATGGAGACGTCTACGCATCTTGATTCCTGGCGGTGCCCGGCATGAGCCTTCTTTTGCGGGAAGATGGCGTTCAACGCGCCTTGGCACTCCGAGATGATCCCCGGATACCGATCGTCGAGCGTGATTCGCAGCCGGTAGACGCCCCGTTTGCCCGGCGAGATGCAGCCGTCCCCGAGATACAGGCCCAGCACGTACGCGTACTCCTTCTCTGGCAAAGTCGATAAGCCGTGGTCTTGCTCGCACCGAGACTCGAATCCAAGCGGCGCGCGATCGCGAAGCAGATTCCGGCCTCTGCGCCAGTCGCACACGGTCCGTCGTGGGATCCCCCTGCGGGCAGCGATCTCTCTATCTCCTATTCCGCGAGCGACGAGTCGCCGGACTTCCTGAAGCTGTTGATGGGAGCGCATACGAACTTATGTTCGACTCTAATCGCGGTCTCGGATGTCCAGAGGTGGCTACTACACTCCCCAGCGACGTGCGGGCGTGACGGAATTGGCAGACGTGCCAGGTTTAGGTCCTGGTGGGCTTCGGCCCGTGGGGGTTCAAGTCCCTCCGCCCGCACTTCGGCCGGTAGGATTCGACCCCTGGGGCACTGGCCAAACTGGCTAAGGCACCGGTCTCCAAAACCGGCGATTCTAGGTTCGAGTCCTAGGTGCCCCGTCTAGTGCCCTTCAGGCCTGCTGTGATGAAGGGCACATAAGCCCTTCCCAAATGGCATATAGATTTTTATCTATATGTATATCTTGACTAATCGACTGGTAAGGCTGCGAAAGGGCGCCCTTCCTTTACCGTGGTATCACCGCGCTCCACTCGGCCTGATGTCCGGGACCAATGTCCACGTCGCGCTTCAAGAAGCTCAGGAGCGCCCCTTCGGGGACCTCATTGTCTCCGTCATCAATCCCGAAAACTGGTCGATGGTGTCGGAGGTGAACGCCTCCAAAACCGATCAAGTCGGACTTCTCGCTGACATCTACAAAGCGGCTCCGCCGCTGAACATTGTTTTTGCCGAGGCGGTCACGGTCGATTCCGGATCTCGTCATGATGCTCGCCTCTTCCTCGAGCCCTACTTTCAGGAATACAACGCGCCGCCGAAAAAAATCGAAAGCGCAGTGGATGCGAACCTGCGGTCGACCAAGGAGTACCTGGAAGACAAGGAGCGGAACTTCAAGGTCACCACGAATCCTGTCCCCCTCGACGACCACCAACTCGACTGGGAGGACGAAGGAAGGATCGAGGAGGGATGGGTCAGCGTCGTTGGTCTTGAGGAGGCGATAGCCAAGCAGCATGAGGCATCGGATGAAGCGAACCGGTACGACCTTGAGACTGCGGTGATCTCGGCGGACACCGAGCGCCGCATCCTGCGTTACGTCTTTCCCCGCAAGAACGCGGTGGCCGTCAGCATCAAGCATCGCGACCGACCCGGAGTGATGGGCGAGATCGCGGAAGCCTTCGCAGGCAACAACCTGAACATCCTCAGCTCGCTGTTGCGCCGAGGCTCGACTCCGGCCTCAAAAGCGGAGGTCGTCTTCGTGGCCGAGCCGCGCGACGACGTCGAGACGCGTGCCGAGGTGGCGATGCGGGTTCGGGAGGCCCTGGAGGGGCTCCCTCCCCGGCTGCGTCTCCACGTCGCCATCTCAGGGCCCGTGGATCCCGAAGCAGTCCTCTACCCTCGTCGGCCCCATGAGATCGCAGTGCGGCCGTCGAAAGCCCTCGAAACCGAGATCCTCGCGGTCAAGGAGACCGTCCCTGAGCGGATGCGTCCTGTCTTTATCTCTCGCCGCTTCGTTGACTTGACCCACGAGCACAGTCAGGAAGTGGTCGAGGAGTTGAAAAGGGCGCTGGAAAGTCATGGCTGGTTTCCCCTCGAAGCCTTGCCCCAGCCGGGTGGCTTCGGCCCGCTCGCCCCTGAAGCCGTGAAGGCGATGATGTGGGCAAGCGAGGCGGCGATCCTGCTGGTCGTCGAGACCCCGAATGAGCAGGATTTCAACATCAACCTCGCGCATGAGTGCGGATTCATGCAGGGGCAGCGCAAGCCGCTGCTGCCTCTAGTGCAGAGTGACAAACGGGGAAGCGTGATCGAGCATGCAAACCTCCAAGGTCTGCCGCTCGAAACCTTCGATAAGGAGAACGCGCTGAAGAAAGACGAGCCGAACTCTATTGCGGCGGCAATCAGGCGCTGGGTCGGGGGCCCAGCTCCCCCCAACATGGTCGACGCCGAGATGCTTTAAAGATCGGTGCGCTCCGCTTGCATGCCCCCTTGTCCTACGGCGGTTCCAGCGCGTTAGACGTTTTGTCCCTTGTGAGCCTCCCGGGCCTCTGAGACGCTGCGCGCGATGGGGAGGACTCCACTGGCCAGGAGATTGGGGAGGCCGCTTCGGTGGCGGCGCAGGCCGTCGCGCGGGAAGCCGAGCCGGGGGAGGTCTTCGCCGAGGATCCGGGGTTGCGGCGGCGTGACGTCCTCGCCGGCGGTGCCGGGCTCGCCGCCGCGGCGATGCTCAGTGGGCCGATCTCCCGGGCCCTGGCGGCGAGCGCGCCGCGGGTGGTGGTAGTCGGCGGCGGTCTCGCCGGGCTCACCGCCGCCTATCGCTTGAAGCAGGCGGGGATCCAGGTGCAGCTCTACGAGGCCTCGACCAGGCTCGGCGGGCGCTGCTGGACCCGGCGCGGCGACTTCGCCGAAGGGCAGATCGCCGAGCACGGCGGCGAGCTGATCGACCAGGGACACACCGAAATCCGCCAGCTCGCTCAGGAACTGGGGCTCGACCTCGACAACCTGCACGCGGCCGAGGTCAATGGGACCGAGCCGTTCCAGTACTTCGACGGCGTTCCCTACTCGTTCGAAGAAGCGACCACGACCTGAAGGAAATCTGGCAGCAGATCCACAAGGACGTCTCCGCTGCCAGCTACCCGACGCTCTACAACAGCTCGACCCAGCGCGGGCGCGAACTCGATGCGATGTCGATCGCCGACTGGATCCAGGCCTACGTGCCGGGCGGGATGAAATCGAAGCTCGGGCAGCTGCTCGACGTCGCCTACAACATCGAGTACGGCGCCGAGACCAACGTCCAGAGCTCACTCAACATGCTCTACCTGCTCGGCTACTCGGGCCAGGGGCAGCTGCGGATCTTCGGCCCCTCGAACGAGAAGCACCACGTGCGGGGCGGCAACGACCAGATCCCGGCGCGGCTCGCCGCCGCCCTGCAGGGGCAGATCACGACCGGCTCGGCACTGACCTCGATTCGCCGCAACGCCGACGGCACCTACCGGCTCGCCCTGCAGTCCGGCGGTGGCACCAGCACCGTCACCGCGGACCACGTCGTCCTCGCGCTGCCGTTCTCGATCCTGCGCACGCTCGACTACGCCAAAGCCGGCTTCTCGGCGGTGAAGACGACGGCGATCGAGGAGATGGGGATGGGCACCAACTCGAAGCTGCACGTCCAGTTCAAGGACCGGCTCTGGAACTCGCTCGGCTGCAACGGCGAGACCTACGCCGACACCGGCTACCAGAACACCTGGGAGGTGACCCGCGCCCAGCCCGGCAGCTCCGGCATCCTCGTCGACTACACCGGCGGCACGATCGGCGCTAGCTTCGGCACCGGCACGCCGGCCGAACGCGCCGCCCAGTTCCTCCAGCAGATCGAGCCGGTCCTACCGGGGATCTCCTCGCGCTGGAACGGCAAGGCGGCGATCGACTTCTGGACCGGCTACCAGTGGACCAAGGGCTCCTACTCCTACTGGAAGGTCGGCCAGTACACGAAGTTCGCCGGCGCCGAACGCGAACCGGAGGGCAACTGCCACTTCGCCGGCGAGCACACCTCGATCGACTTCCAGGGCTACCTCAACGGCGCCGTCGAATCGGGCGAACGCGCGGCCGGCGAGGTCCTCGCGGCGCTGAAGTAGCGACTTGGACGCGCCACGGACGACCGTTCGAATCCCGTTGGGCGCCTCGGCGAGCTGCGCCCCGGCGACGAACATCGAGGCGATCATCGACGACTCGGGCTCGATGGCGGTGACCGACGAAAACCGGCTGCGGGTGCAGGCGCTGGACTTGCTGATCAACACGCTGCCGGCGCAGACGCAGCTGGGCGCGATCGAGTTCGACTCCTCCCTCTTCGAAACGCAGCCGGCCGCCGACACCGTCTTCCCGCCGGAGCCGGTGGGCCCGAACGCGGGGACGATGCGAAGCGCGCTCGACACGCTGATCCAGGCCGACAACGGCTCCACCGACTACAACGCCGCCTTCGCCAAGGCGGACGCGGACAACCCGACCGCCCAGGCGCGGATCTTCCTTACCGACGGCGGCCACAACGAAGGCACCTACAACGAAGCGCACCTCGCGCACAACGTGCCGACCTACGTGATCGGGCTTCGGCTCCGGCCTGAGCGCTCCCGAAGACCAGGCGCGCCTGCGGAAAATCGCCACCGACACCGGCGGCCAGCTCTTCGAGCTCGAAGACAACAGCCAGCTGCAGGCGGTGATGAACAAAATCGGCGCCGCTCTGACCTGCCAGACGCCGCCGCGCGAATTCAACGACCTCCTGAAGGAAGGGCAGAGCAAGACCCACGCGATCGCGGTCGGGGCTTCGACCAAGGTCCTGCAGATCGCGCTGAGCTGGGTGAGCCCGCTGGATCGCTTCAAGCTCAATCACCTGAAGCTGATCGTCAAGGGCAAAGTGGTCGCCGCCGCGCGCCCGAAGGTCGCGAAGCTGAGGGTGAAGCGCTCGGCCGGGAAGACCTTCCTCGTCGCCAAGATCTCGGGGCTGCGCAAGGGCACCCTGCGCTTCTCGGTCGTCGCCGCGAAGATCGGCTCCGGCGAACCGAAGGTGAACCTGACGACGCAGGTCGGGCGCGGCTCCGGGCACTGAGAAGAACCGGGACGGGTATGAGGTCGGCGTGGACGCGATGGGCCACGCCGGCCCCTCCTGCAAGGTGGTCGAGCTGGGAGAGCTGGGACGTCGGCGCCCAGGTGGGCGAGCTGGAGACGCTCGCCGTCGCTGAGGACGGCCGCGGCAAAGGCATCGGCTCGCTGCTGATCGAAGCCTGCCGGGAGCGGCTGCGGGCGGAGGGGGTTACCTATTGGGCGGTCGGCGTCGTCGAGGTGAACGAGGGCGCGACCCGTCTCTACGAACGAGCCGGATTCCGGCCCTTCTACCGGCAGCTGCTGGCCGAGGTCTAAATTGCTCCGGCAAAAGTCGAAACGGTCACTGTCTCCTCTCTGGTCTAGGAATCCAATGGCAATTTGCAAGGGAGGCAAATGTGAGTGAAGAAGCCTTTGTTCGCGCTGTCAGGGCAGGAGTGGCAGTCTTGCTGGGGGTCGCCTGGGCCGCAATCGTGGTGATCGGAATCGTCTACAGCTTCAAGTCGGGCGACGATCCCTCTTGGCTGAACGGCGATGGCATGAAGTACTTCATGCCTGGGCTGACGAGCTTGCTCGGCGGCGTCGTCGCCACCGCCTTCGGGGTTGCGCAGAGCCCGAATACCCCTCCGGCGACTGTCAGCATCGCCAACGTGGTTCAGGCGCGCGCGCTCGGCTCTCCCAATCCCAAGATATGGATCGGGCGTGGCTACATCCTTGGGTATCTATGCCTGGGAGCCGCGGCAGCCGTGACGTGGGCGCTCAAGGGCGGCGACGCGGTGGAATACATCCGGACCCTTGCTCCCGCTTGGGGGGGACTGGTGCTTCCCATCGGCACCTCGTTCTTCAGCCAGAACTGACTCCCCTGGATCTGTCCCGCCGGCTGCGGGTCGTCCTCACCCGCGAGGTGGGGCCCCCGCGACCGGCGCGGGGCTGATCTCGAGCCCGTCGGCCAGCGCGAAGAAGGCGGCGGCGAAAGGGTGGCCGGCGGTCCGCTCGCGCAGCTTCTCCCAGTCGATCTGCTCGCGCAGCGAACGGGTGATCAGGATCAGGTCGCGGTAGTCGGCACTGTGCTCGTCGAGGGCGAGCAGCTTGGTGGTGAGGATGTCGTCGAGGTCCATCACCCGGATCTGCATCGCCTCGACGCTCATCTCCTCGCCGCGCGCGATCACCTCGTCGTCGATCCGCATCCCCGAGGGTTCGAAGATCAGGTCGACGAGGATGTCGCCGTCCCAGGCCTTGCGCAGCCACTGCTCCGGCGGCGTCTCCGGTCGCATCCCCGCCTCGGCCAGCGCCTCCTGGGCGCGCTCGGCGTCCTCGGGCTTGACCATCAGGTCGATGTCGTTGGAGGAGGGCGGCCCGCCGCGGGCCCAGCAGCCGAGCCCGCCGCCGAGCAGGTAGGGGACGCCCTGCCCCTCGAGCGCTGCGACGGAGCGCTTGAGGCTCTCGGTCAGCTCCGCGGCGACCTCGTTCTTGCCCAGACCCTCGGCCATGCTCTCTTTCGGTGCCCCGGGGCGGCTCCCCCTAAACGCCCCCGCCGAAGGGGACGATTTCACTCCATATGGGCGTATTTTCGGCCCGTCGGCCGGGTAGGGAGCGGAAGATGGCACCCGAGACCAGCGACGGGCAGCTGCGGATCGCGGCCACCGGCGACGTCCACTGCCGCGACTCCAACCGCGAGGCGGTGGTCGACTCGTTCGCGCAGTTGGGGGACGACGTCGACCTGGTCCTCGTCGCGGGCGACCTGACCAGCCATGGGCGGCTGGAGGAGGCGGAAATCCTCTGCGAGGCGGCTGCGGCGACCGAGGCGCCGGTCTACGCGGTGCTCGGCAACCACGACTGGCACGCCGACGAAGCCGACGCGATCCTAGAGCGGCTGACCGACGGGGGCGTGCACATGCTCGACCGCCGCGCCGCCGTCTGCCAGGTCGGCGAGGTCGAGGTCGGGATCGTCGGCGTCAAGGGCTTCGTCGGCGGCTTCGCGCCTCGCCACCTGCCCGACTTCGGCGAGCCCTCGCTGCGCGCCGTCTACGCCGAGGCGACTGAAGAAGTGGAAGCGCTGGAGGCGGGGCTGCGCGAGGTGGAGACCTGCCCGGTGCGGATCGTCCTCCTCCACTACGCGCCGATCGAGGCGACGCTGGAGGGGGAGCCGCGGGAGATCTGGGTCTTCCTCGGCAGCGACCGGTTGGCGGCGCCGATCCTCGAGCACGGGCCCGACCTCGTCCTGCACGGGCACGCGCACGCCGGTTCCCCTGACGGGACGATCGGCGACACGCCCGTCCACAACGTCGCCCAGCCGCTGCTCGGCGCCGACTTCCGCCTCTTCGACCTCGAGGTCAGCCGCGCCCACAGCTCGATCCGTTAGGCGCGGTGTGCCTTTTCCCCACATAAGGGGGGATAAGGCACACCGTTCGTTCAGCGCTTGCTCGGTTCCAGTCCCTCGATGCCGAAGTAGCTGACCAGGTAGAGGCGCTTGCCGTCGGAGACCATCGGCGTGTAGCCGGCCTGCTTGACGTGGAAGACGGGCTTGCCGGTGCGCGCTTCGAGGCCGGTGGTTTCCCGCGTTTGGAAGCTGGAGGTGTAGACGGTGTGGCCGATCACGGTGGCGGTGCCGGGGACCGGGCCGCCGACGTCGTAGCGCCAGCGCGGCTTGCCGGTGCGGGCGTCGAGAGCGAAGAAGCGGCCGTTTTCGGAGCCGATGTAGACGGTGGGCGGGGTGCCGGGGACGCGGGCGACGGCGGGCGAGCCGTAGGCCGAGTCGCCGGTGTCGAAGGACCAGTCGACCTTGCCGGTCTTCTCGTCGAGGGCGAAGACGGTGCCGTCGTCGCGGGCGGCGTAGACGCGGCCGAAGGCGACCGCGGGGGAGGAGAAGAAGCCGCCGCGGCCGAAGGGCGGCACCTTGCTCGTGTTGGTGCGCCAGACCGGCCTGCCGGTCTTCGCGTCGAGCGCGTACATCGAGCTCTGGTAGTCGGCGGCGAAGACGTCGCCGTCGTCGTAGCTGGGGCTCGCTTTGATCGCGCCGGGTGAGTTGAAGCTCCAGACGGTTTTCCCGGTCTTGGCGTCGAGGGCGACCAGGTTGGTCGTGTCGGTGCCGAGGTAGAGGAGGCCGTTGACGGCGAGCGGGGAGGATTCGAGGTGCGCGTTCAGCTTGCGGACCCAGAGCTTCTTCCCCGTCGCCGCGTCGCCCGCGGCGACGTGCCCGTCGAGGAAGGCCCCGTAGATCGCGCCTTCGTAGTAGGTCGGCGCGGTGACGAAGTTCGGCTTCCCCTTGTCGCTGGGGCGGATGTTGATTTCCCACAAGACCTTGCGATCCCGCAGCCGCACCGCTTTCCCGTTGCCGTACTTGTTGATCACGTAGGCGATGCCGTCGTGGATCGCCGGCGGGAACTCGATCAGCGCGTGCGTGTTGATCGACCACGCCTGCCGCAGCGGCGGATCCAGCGCGCGGTTGTGCGCGGGCAGGTAGTGCGTGCGGGCAGGAATGCGCCCGAACTGCGGCCAGTCGACGTAGCCGCCGGAGCTCGTTTCGGAGCCGCCGGCCGAGCCCGCCGCCGTTGCGCCGGACCCGTTGGAGCCGCCGCAGCCGCCGAGCAGCATCGCGAGCGCCATTGCGACCAGCAGAACGGCCCCCAGTGTCGACTTTGTCCCCCAGGAGGTAAATAAAGCGACACGCCTCGATCTCGACACGCTCATCCACTCCTTCATCGGCAGCGCGAAGCGCCGTCTCAACGCCCCCGCCGTAGCCATTCGTCTAGGTCCAGAAGAGAGCCGCGGACGGGAATTGAACCCGCGTCACCAGTTTGGAAGACTGGAGCTCTACCATTGAGCTACCGCGGCGCGAATGAAGCCACCCCGCAAAGCGGTGCGGCGTCGATGACAGTTTGCACAAACGACGTCGCACTTTGCAATCTCGTCGAGCACGTCCTGCCAGCGCCGCCCCTGCAGACCCTCTGAAATCGCGAACTTCTTGTCCCGGAGATGGTCGAACTCGAGCACCACGGGATCGGTCTCTTCACAATCAACGCACGGATGGTCGCGAAAGTAGGCCATCAGGAAGATGAATCTCTCTTCTAGTAGAGCTTTCTTCCGCCGCGCTGCGGCATCGATATAGCGCTGTTTGTTCGCCGCGTAGTGCTCCTGCTTGTAATCAGCGCGGCAGGGTCGGCAGTAGTTGTCCTTTTGCCCGCGCTCGCGCCGTCGCCAAGCGAATTCATCCAAGGGTTTCTCTGTCCCGCAGCGCCCGCACCGCCTCATCGGCCGACCATATAAGCCCGAACAGACGTTCCCATGGGCACGCGACCCGCCGATCCGTCAGAATGAAAGCCCCACGGGGAGTGGCGCAGTCTGGTAGCGCACTCGGCTGGGGGCCGAGCGGTCGCAGGTTCAAATCCTGTCTCCCCGATGCAGACCTTCGCCCCGCATGGCTTCGCATAGCCACGCAGGGAGCCAAAATCGAAACAGCCGCGCGAGCCTATGCGGGGAGATGCGCGGCGATCCGTGATATGAGAGTGATACGGGGTTCGGCGCGAGAGGGATACGAGTGAATGCCGACCTGCTTAGAACGAAACTCCCTCGGTGCCACCCTGGGGCGTTCGACCACCGCAGGGCGTTTTCGTTGATCGAGGACGTTAGCCCCACTGCGTGGCAGAAGCGAGCGGATGACCGCTGAATGCATGCGGAGGCGTCAATAGGTAGGAACAAGCCGATAGCTTTCGCGCTGTAGCGCAGTTTGATTGAGCGGGGAGACGAGTTGGAAGACGAGCGAATTCACTACGACTCGATTTGGCGGCGCATAAAGAGCGACGACTACGCCACCAAGCTCGAGGGCCAGTTTCGAGACGGGCGTGATCGACTCGCTGCGCTGAACAACTGGGGAAGTCTAGGCTGGCTTTACCCCCATGCAACCGCTACGAAGCTCGCGCACCACCGCGGTGTTGAGCACAATGCCCTGCATTTCCTAGAGGCTGACCCCGAGCGAAAGCGCTACCGGCCTTCGTTCCGAATCGCCAGCCACGCCCTCCATTGGGGGCATTTGCCCTTGAGCTATGCGGGTGCGGAGGCAACGCTGCGGGCTGCTCACGTTCATACCCCGAGCAGGAAAGTGCTCGATGGGATTTTTCAGGACGTCGTCTCGTTCGGCGAACTGACCTGCGAGACGGATCACTACGAAGACTGCGGGGACTCTGTCCTTTCGGGAGAAGAGCCATTTGAGCTCTACAAATGGCTGTCAGCTTGGCTGGTCGCTCGACGTTGGAAACGAATTTGGAAAGCTGTCAAAGGTCTTTCTGAGACCGACATGTCGGAACAGGAAGTTAAGAATGCGACCGTAAGAACGCTTGTCTGCCGCGAGGATTTCGGATACCAGCTTCTAAGTCTCTGCAGATTGGCTGACTACGTTCCGAGGGACCTCCAACAAGCTGGCACCGCTTGGTTAACCGTTGACATTGAGGCGCTCTGGGAACGAAGCCCTCTTCGCAGTGATCGAGCACAGGAGTGGAGCCTTCTAGAAGCCGCACGCGACTACTTAGAGGATCGATTCTTCATGAGCCCTGAAGCTCAGCTGGTTCACTCGCTCGCCTCACGGGCAATCGCCCAAGGCCTGCTGAACAAAGGGATCACCCGAGAACACTTGACCGCACTCCTCACTGCTCAAGGAGGAGACCGGCACTATTCGACTTTCCTGAGCGAGTATCACCGCCGTCGTCTGCACGATGTCGAAAAACGGACCAAAGGCGAAACCCTCAATCGTGCTTGGTCCCACATCGGGACCTTTGGGCAAGTCCGCATCCCGACGAGGTCTCGGTTGGACGCTGAGGACTTTTTTACCGGCCGCACTGGCGGGGGACGGCTGTCATATCCGATGACCTCGAATTACATCGTCATCGTTAGGCCCGAGTCCGAAGGGCGCTTTCCTGAACCCGCGCCACTCGACAGGAACCCCGTCTCGGTGTCCCTCTACCACCGTCGCGACGAGGTGCCTGGAGGTGCGCGCCCAGCACTAGATATCGCCTTTGAGGCACGGCGTCGGCAGGCGTTCATCGACCGTAAACAGGTCTCCTCTGGCCTGATGGGCTGGCTTGTTGGGGAGCGGGTCTCCGTTCGCAATCGTCCCGTCTATCGAGCAGCTGGCCGAGCCCTGCTGGAGGATCCGGATACGACGCGTCGACATCTAGGGAAGCTCGGTGAACTCGCAGCCCTCTCGCAAGAGAAAGACCCGGGCGGATATGGACGGTTCGTCCGAAGCATGGCGCGGCGCCCGCAGATGCCTGAGTTTGGTGTCGGACGCTCTACTCTGGAACTTCCCCATGCGGCCTGTCGCAGCAAATATGGGAAGAAACTGCTGACTCAAATGCGTGAAGCCGCAAGCGCTTCAGCGGGCACCGGTGGAGGAGCGAGCAGGGGTCTTGATCTAGAGGCGGCAGTGGCAGCCGATCAGTTGCTGGCAGAGGACCCCTGCACTCATAGACTGCTGATCGTCGGTGCAACTGCTCTATCCAGTGAAGGGCAGCCGATTGGAGAGTGGGACATCATTCGGATTGATCTAGTCAAAGGTGGCGATTGGCGGATCGTTGCTATCGAGTGCTCGGTTAGCGACGGTAAAAGCAAGGAAGAAGCAGACCGGGAAAAGCTGGAGCGCCTGCGTGTTGCGCTGCACAAAAGGTTTTCTGACTTGGCTGAGTACAGAACTCGCCTTGCGTTCCCTTCAGAAGGAGGCATCGCATACGACGATGCCTCTCGTGGATTCGTGCGGACTTAGCTCCCCGTAAGGCAGAGGCCTTCTGGCACGGCCGTTTAACAGGCGGCCGTGCGAGACTCGGGCCAGATTCCCGACTGGACCCGCTCATAAAGCGTGTCGGGGGCGAGGTCGGCGCCTCCGGGCCAGACGACGGTCCCGGTCTCCGGATCGGCTTCGACCTTGGCAAATCCCTCGGGAGTGCGAGCGTCTTCGAAGACAGGACCGCGCATGCGGTCAAGGACATCGACCTCTCCGCTCAGCCCGTCGGCAAAGGTTAGCCGAAGGACGCCGTGGCGGACGACCTCAGCCGCGGTGATATCAGGGTTTAGACCATTCATCTCAAGGGCTTGATATCCAGAAGTGTCTCACCAGTGCGGAGCTTGGCATTCCCCAGTCACGCCTACAGCATCGGCGATTCGAATGCAGACCAAACCTTTCTTTCTAAAGGGCTCTCGATCATTTGGTCGCCCGATGGAAGGACCGTTGGAATTCGGGATACGAAGGTGATACGGATGCCGTTCTAAGCCTTTTCTGGAGCCAGATTGATCCTGTCTCCCCGATAGCAGCAGACCTCGATTCCCTCCCACTTAGGAAGCATCAACCTCCCTCCGGCGTAGGGGCGATCTCGCCGCGGCCGGCGGCTTGGAGGTCCTCCGGCAGCTTCAGGCCGAGCTGGTGCGCTTGGACTTCGAGCTGGATGCGCCAGGCGGGTGATCGCGGCGCGCTGGCGGCTCTGGGTGTGGGGCAGCTCGTCGAAGGAGCGGTGGGGGATGGCGGCGACCAGGGCGTTGAGGTAGGAGTCCTCCAGCACGTAAGTGTGGGCGTAGGCGCGCTGGGCGTTGCGCAAGGGCTCGGGGACGTGGCCGACGGCGGCGATCTTCACGGCATCGACCGCGAAGCGTCGCTCCAGCCGGCCGAGCCGGCGCTGCGCTGCCGCCGCCGGGAGCTGGCGGTCGCTCAGCGCCGAGAGGGTTGGGTCTGCCCGGTCGAGGAGGCGGTTCACCTGCAGCCGGATCGGCTCGACCCGGGCGACGTATGCCGCCAGTTCGTCGCGGGGCGAGGGAGAGGTGCCGCTCCCGCACCCCGCGACCATCAGCGCTACGGCGCCGAGGGCAAGGGCCTTACGGCTCAATATCCGTAGCCGCCGCTCGAGCTTTCCGAGGTTTCTTCTTCGGGGGTTTCTTCGGCTCCGCCCGTGGCGGTGCCGGCAACAGCTTCGCCGGCTTCGTCCATCGCCGACCATTTGCCGCCGAAGGCAGTCGATTCGTTGCCGTTCGCTTCGCCCGGCGACGTGTCCCCGGCATAGGTGTAGAGCGGGTGGCCCGCGTAGGTGACCTGCATGCTCCCGTCTTTGCGCTTGGCGGTGCCGAGTTGCGAGGACATCGCGCCTTCACCCGCACTCGGCTTGCCTTCGGCGAGCACCGGCGGCCAACCCTGCGCGCAGGCGCCGTAGCAGGAGGACGCGGTCCCGTTGTCTTTGGCGAACATGTAGACCGTCAGACCTTCCGAGTCGACCAGAACGGTCCCCAGGCCGGAGACGCTGGCGGCACTCACCGTCCCCCCGCTCCCACTCGAGGCTGAGTTTTCGCCGGCGGTCGCGGTGTTGCTGTTCGAACTGCCGCCGCCGCAGCCGGCAACGACAAGTGCGAAGACGACAAGGGAAAGCGATGCGGTGGTGAGGCGGGACCGTGACATTTCGGACTCCTGTCGGTCGTGACCGCTGCTCGGCGGTCGACGCGGTTGGTATGACCGGGTGTACGGTTGCGCGTGTGCCTGGGTTCAGGCTGCCTCGAGGAGCACTGCAGTTGGGCGAGAGCGAGCCCAGCCGCCTTCCCCGCGACTTGCTGGATCTCTTACGGCTTGGCTTTGGTGCTTGCGACCAGGTATTCGGCGAGCTGGTGGAGTTCGGCTTTGGAGAAGGTTTGGCCGTAGTTCTGCGGCATCACGTTGGCGGGGTAGCCTTCGACGACCTCCTCGTTGGGGTGGGCGATCATTTCTTCGATGCCCGCGGTGTTGTCGTCCGGCGCGAGGGATTCGCCCAGGTTGGGGCCGGTCGTCCCGGTCGTCCCCGCAGCGGCCAGGGTGTGGCAGCTCCCGCAGCCGGCGCTGGCGAAGATCTGAGCGCCGGGACTTCCGCCGGCTCCTTCTTCGGATTCACCGCCTGCGGCGCCTTCTTCGCCTTCGCTCGCTTCGCCTTCGGCTGCTTCCGTCGCTCCGGCTTCTTCACCTTCGCTCGCGGCAGCGACGTACACGGTCTTGGTTTCCGGTGAGCCTCCAAGGTCGCCGATCAGCCAACCCCCGACGAAGGCGATGACCGCCACCGCGAGGAACGCCCAGCTTTCGAGTAGAAAACGTTTCATCGGCTCGGGGAGAAACTAACCGACCCGGATGTCGGAACATCAGTAGAACGCCTCCATAAGGGGGCGTATTTCTGCGGAGCCGTCGGATGCAGGGATCTACGAGGGGTCGAGGGCGGCATCATCAGCGTCGAAACTTTGGGCTTCTCCCACTGGCGGATTGGCGAGGTGCCAGTGCGCTTGGGACCCGGCCCGGGAGGCGACTGCTGCGTTCGACCCTTCTCCAGCTCGCGCAAAGCGCCGAACAGAAAGGGATGTTTGCCTTTCTACGGCCCGGGAACCCGGCTCTTGGGACTACAAGGAACGCGAAGGAGGGACGATGCCCGACGTAAGCGACATCACCAGCACCGCGGTGCAGCTGGCGAAGAAGAAAGGCAAGTCGCCCGCTGCCCAGCAACTGAAAGACCCGAAGAAGATGGCGGCGGCTGGGGCGGCGCTGATGGCGCTGCCGTTCGCGGCGGAGGGGATCGCGAAGCTGGCCGGCGGGTCGCCCAAAGAGGCGGCGAAAGACGTTGGCAAAAAAGCGAAAGGCAAAGCCGCCGAGGGCGCCAAGAAGGTCGCCGGCGAGGTGGCCGACGAAAAGCTGGGCGGAGCGAAGAAACTCGCCGGGCTCAAGGATCTCTTCGGCGGCAGCAGTAACGGCGACGGCTCCGAAGAGGACGCCACCGAGGCGCACGGCAGCGGCCGCCGCATGCCGATCCAGCAATCGGTCGACGTGGCGGTGCCGATCAAAGAGGCCTACGACCAGTGGACGCGCTTCGAAGAGTGGCCCAAGTTCATGCACCGGGTCGACAGCGTTCAGCAGGTCGACGACTCGACCGTCCACATCTCCACCAAGGTGTGGGGGATCACCAAGGAGTTCGAAGCCGAAATCGTCGAACAGCGACCCGACGAGCGGATCGAATGGCACACCGAGCAAGGTCTCAGCCACAGCGGCGTCGTCACCTTCCACAAGCTCGCGCCGCGGCTGACCCGGATCGAGGTGAGCATGGACGTGAAGCCGGATTCGCTGCTGGAGAAAGCCGGCCGCGGCATGCGCTTCACCAAGCGCGCCGTCCGCGGAGACCTGCACCGGTTCAAGGCCTTCGTCGAGATGGAGGAGCAAACCGAGCGCGGCTGGCGCGGCACGATCGAAGACGGCGACGTGAAGCGGAAGAGCGAGCGGAAATCCAGCGGCAGGTCGAAATCGAGGAACGGCTCGAGGTCCAAAAGCCGCGCGAAATCCGCTTCCTAGATATCTAGGATCCTCATAGATGTGGCTCCAGCGGGTGATCCCCCTCTCGCCCCGTGCGCGCGGCTTTCACCTAGTCACCGCCGAGGTGCTCGAGGCGCTGCCCGAGCTGGGGGAGATCTCGGTCGGGCTGCTCCACCTGCTGATCCAGCACACCTCCGCCTCGCTGGCCCTGAACGAGAACGCCTCACCGGAGGCGCGGCGGGACTTCGAGAGTTGGTTCAGCCAGGCGGTGCCGGAAGGCGCCCCGTACTGGACCCACACCCTGGAGGGAGAGGACGACATGCCCGCCCACATCAAGGCCGCCCTGCTGGGGCCTTCGCTGACGTTGCCGATCAGCGAAGGCCGCCTCGCGCTCGGGACCTGGCAGGGCATCTACCTCTGCGAGCACCGCGATCGCGGCGGCCCGCGTTCGGTGGTGGCAACCGCGTGGGGCGAGGGCAGCGCTCCCTAGACGTCTCTTCCGACCCCGTGACGGCCCGCTAGATCAGGTTGACGATCAGGTCGTTGGACGGGAACGGGTCAGGGCCGGGGGGGATAGTGAGCGTCCGCCGTGGGGCGCCTGGCTCCGCACTCGTCGTCGCACGCACGCGGACAGGGCGAACCGTATCTGGAAGCGGTAGGGCGACCGAGGGGAGCATCCCGAGCATCCGGGACACCAAGCCCGCGATCGGGCCATCGAGCAGGGTCGCGCCGAAGAGGTCGGCGAAAGCGGTCGGGCCTATGGCGGGAAAGAAGACGAGGAGCCCGACCACATAGACCCAGGGCGCTACCTCGATGTCGACCGCGGCGGTCGGGGTGTGAGCCAAGGTGGGCGTGATGGAGAGCCGGCCCCCGGAGGTGACCTCAGCACCGATCGAGAGGGCCACGTCCGCCGTGCACCGGATGCTGAAAGCGTCGGCGATTCCGTGGGCGGTGAAGTGGGCGACGATGCGGAGCAGGCCGTTCTCGTCGAGGCCGGTGATCAGCGAATCGGTCGTGGTTTCGGTGATCCACGGTTCCAGGTTGACGCCGGGGAGACGGCTCGACCCGACGAACTCGCAGGGATGGTCGTGTCTGAAGCCGGAGGAGGGAAGTTGCAGGATGCGCTGGATTTCGGGCCTGATGAAGCAGCCGAGCAGGCCTTCGTTGCTGACGGCGATGGCGGCGACGTCGGCGACGGAGCCGGCGCTCGTGGTCAACAGCATCGAGCGCCTGATCGAGAACGACCTGCCGGGTGGATTGCAGAGGGCGTAGCAGGCGTGAAGCGAGGGCGGGTCGGTCTTCAGGTCCGCCGCCGAGATCGCGAGGCGGGGGGCGGGGATGATCGGGATCGTGTGCAGTCCTGCGATCGCCGCGAGAACCTGTAGCCCGATCTGCATCTGCACCGATTCGAGGAGTTCGCGGCTGGTCTCGTTGTAGGCCACCTCACCGCCGGTCAAGAAGGCTTCCGCCAGTACGAATTGGGCTACCGGCGCCGCCAGCAGCGAGTCCGACTCCAGCGTCGTTTCCGCCTGGGGGAGATCCTCTGCGTCGTCGTGATCGAAGTCGATCACGACGTCGTGGGTCGTCGGCTGCATTTCGATCGTGTCGGTGAGGCGGATGCGTCCGCTCAGCCTCACCTCGGCAAGCGAGTCAGGCAGGTGGTCGGTCGTCCCTCCGATCGGCATAGTCACGTGTTCGATCCGCAGTCGCGTCCCGTCGAGCGCGATCTCGATGCTGATTCCGTGGTGGGTGTCGAGCGAGAGGTGCACGGGTTGGAGCACCGGATGGACGGTGCCTTGGAAGGCGCTGTTGGAGACCGGGGTGGCCGGCAGCGTGTGCGGCGTCACGTCGTCGAGGTGTCTTTCCAGCGCCGTCGTCGCGACCTCGACGACGAGGTCCCAGCCGCCGGTTTCCTCTGCGGGCATCAGGGGCCGTCCTGTCCGGGGTGCGAGGTCCGAAGGCGGTTGATCAGCCCTTCCGGGCTCTCCACCGGTCCGACTGGATCGAAGATCTGGTGCAGCGCCTCCTCGACCGTCAGCCGGCTGAAACCCACGGTCGAGCGCATCCCGAGCTGGACGCGCGCGAAGGCGTCGACGACGCGCTGGACTGCAGCGGCAGGCCGTTCTCTGCCGAGCAGCCTGATCGTGCCCTCCTGGTCGAGGTTGAACGCGTTCGCATTGGTGTCGCTCGAGCAGACGTAGCGCCAGACCTCGCGGAAGAAGTCGAGCGTCGCCGGATCGGGGACGGTCGGGTGGAGGCCCGCGACGGTGAGCGGGACGCGACTCTCGATCCCGCCCGAGGAGGGCAGCTCGAGGTCAGGGAACGCCTGGTTGAGGGCTTTGGCAGGGTCCGCTTTGAATGCCGCCGCGTTATCGGCTGAGGCAGCCAGCCATTCGGCGATCTTGTTGTGGTTCTTCAGCACCTTCCGCAGCGCCGGCGTCACGCTCTCCTTGCCCAACGCGGATTCGAGCTTGGCCACCACCTGCTCGGGGTCGATCTTCCGGGGCTTCGCCTTCATCCGGCGCAGCTTCATCCGGGTGACAGGAATTGTCAAGTACTCAGGAGTTTTTAAATATGCTCGGTTAGAACGCGCGCACGATCAGGTTCAGCAGGACCGTGAGGATTACTGAGGCGAGGAGGGAGAAGACGAGGCAGCCGGGGAAGAAGTAGACGCGAGTGTGGACGTTGCCTTGGCCGAAGGTGAAGGGCTGGGCGGTGCGGGGTGGGGCGGTGCGCTGGCGGTACTTGCGGACGGCGTAGACGATGCCCATCGTGCAGATCACCGAGAGGAGGAGGCCGGGGCCGGTGTTGCGGTCGAAGACGTAATAGGCCACGAGGCCGGCGATCAGGGAGCCGCCGATGCCCGCCAGCATCGTCTCCAGAATGCTCATCGGGTCGGGGCCGATCAGCAGCAGGCGGGCGAGGGCGCCGATGACCAGGCCGCTGAGCGCGAGCAGGATGATGTAGGCGATGACGCTTATGAGCGAGGCGCCTACCCCGTCGCCGAGATAGAGGAACCTGGCGCGACTGCCTACAGGCGCTCGCGCAACTCCTCGACCCCATCCTCGAGGCAGTGCTCGACCTGCTCCATCTCGCCGTCGATCATCCCGTCCATCTCCTGGCTGCGGGCGTGGAAGAAGGCGCCGAAGGATCCGGCGAGGGTGGCGACCACGGTGATCGCCCAGATGTCGAAGAAGAGCTCCAGGACTTTGCCGAAGTTCGTCTTCGGGGCGGCCACCGAGGAACCGGTGAGCAGCTGCGAGGTGGAGAAGAGGAAGGCGTCGAAGAGGTTGTGGATTTCGCCGCCCCTGGCGCCGTGCTCGGTGAAGTAGACGATCAGGGTCGAGACCAGCGAGATGAAGGCGGTGGCGAAGAAGATCGTCAGCAGCCGCCGCCGCAGGTGGGTATGGGTCTTGGTCTGCCCCCGGATCACGGCGACCATCTCCTGATGGGCGTTCTTGACGTGGTGCGCCGCTTTCATCGCTCCGCGAGCATTATCTTCAACCGCAGGGATGCCAGCGGACGCCACCGAGCTCGACCAGTTCGCCGCCTACGCGGCCGCCCACAAGCTCACCCTCGAACCCGAAGGGCGGCTGCCGCGGACGACGCCGCTGCTCGCCGAGGGAGAGCTGCGCCGGGTCGAGGCGCTGATGCGCGGCTGGCTCGGCGAATACCTGGAAGCGCAGATCGCGATCGTCAGCCGCGCTGGCGCCTCGGACGACGGCGAGGAGGAAGTCGATTTCACCGTCGCCGTCACCCACGTCCCCAAGGCGAAGCGCTTCGTCCCCTGGCTGCTTTGCCACCGGGCCGAGGACGAGCGCCTGCTCGGGCGCGCCGCCGAGCAGCTGATCCACGGCGACGACCGGATCGACCTAGAGAGCGCTGAGCTCGACCGCTGCTACCGCATCTACGCCTCGCCGCAGCGCGACGAAGTCTGGCTGCGGGAGCTCTTCTCGCCCAGCTTCATCGTCTTCCTGCTCGACCTCGCCCCCAAGGGCTTCGCTTTCGAGTACGTCGAAGGGACGCTCTGCGTCAGCCAGGTCGGTCGCCTGACCCTGGCGGAGGACATCGACGGGCTGCGCGACGCGACGGTCGAGCTCGTCGCCCGCATCCGCGCCGAGATCAGGGAGAGGCTGGGCGAGGCGCAGGGTCGCTCCGGCGCCAGCGGCTGGGAGAGTTAGCGCTCCGATCGGGTAGAGGAACCTCGTGGCCGCGACGATCGGCACCGGGGAGCTGCTGAAGGGGCGCTACCGGCTCGAGCGCACGCTCGGGCGCGGCGGCATGGCCGCGGTCTGGCTCGGGCACGACGAGGTGCTCGACCGGTCGGTGGCGGTGAAGGTGCTCTCGGACACGATCGCCGGCGACCCCGGGTTCGTGGCGCGGTTCCGCCGCGAGGCGCAGACGGCGGCGGCGCTCTCGCACCCGAACCTGGTCGGCGTCTACGACTACTCCGAAGAGGGCGAACGGCCCTACCTGGTGATGCAGTTCGTCCCCGGCGAGGACCTGGCGACACGGCTGGGGCGGGGGGAGGGGGTCGATTGCGACCAGCTGGCGCGGGAACTGCTGGAGGCGCTCGACCACATCCACTCGGCCGGGATCCTGCACCGCGACGTCAAGCCGGCCAACATCATCATCCAGCCCGACGGGACCGCGAAGCTGATCGACTTCGGGATCGCGCTGCCGCGCGACGCGACCGCTCTCACCAGCACCGGACTGATCCTCGGGACCGAGCGCTACGCGGCGCCGGAGGTGATGGAGGGACGGCCGGCGACCGAGCGCTCCGACCTCTACTCGGCCGGGGTGGTGCTCCGTTCCTGCGAGCTCGGCGCCTCGCCGGCGCTGCGGTCGCTGATCGAGTGGATGACGAGCGCCAACCCTGCCAGTCGACCCGCCTCGGCAAGCCAGGCCCTAGCCCAGCTCGAACGCTCCGACGGCGGGTTCGACGAGCCGACGCAGGTCTTCGAACCGAGCTTCTCGCGGCAGCAGCCCCCCGCGGCTCCGCCGCCGCCTCCGACCCACGCCCGCCCCGGCTCCCACCGCAATCGCTTCGGCGCTGCCGCCGCGATCCTCGGCGTGCTGGCAGCGGTGGTGGCCGTGGCGGTGGTCGTCCTCAGCGCCAATGACAAGCAAGGCCACGGCAGGCCCGCAACCGCAAAACAGGCAAAACGGAAAGCAGCGAAACCCAAACCCGAAAAAGCCACGCAGACCGTCGCAGCGATCCCGGAACCGACCGGCAGCGACCCGGCCCGCGGCAGCGAACTGAACGAACAGGGCTACGCGCTGATCCAGGCCGGCGAATACGAAGCTGCGGTGCCGGTGCTGGAAGAAGCGGTCGCCTCCTTCCCGGAAGGAACCGAAGAACTCGACTACGCCTACGCGCTGTTCAACCTCGGCAGCGCCCTGCGCCAGAGCGGCCGTCCCGAAGAAGCGATCCCCGTCCTCGAACGGCGCCTGGAAATCCCCAACCAAACCGCGACGGTCGAAGCAGAACTCGAAGCCGCCCGCGCTGAAGCGGGCTAGGTGCGGCTCATTCCCGTTCCAGTTCTGCGGTGGAGAAGGGACCCGTGAGGGGGACTGAGTCGTGGCCGGGGAAAGCAACGCTGAGGGTGCCGCTCCAGCTGATGGAGCCCTTCGATAGACGTTCGAATTGAGCGCTGCCGCTGAACGGGGGCGGAGGCGTGACAGTTGCACTCGTCAGCGCGCTGTCGTAGGTGAAGTCGCTGAGGGGGGCGCCGACGGCGGCGGTTCGGAAGATCTGCATGCGGTGGCGGCTCTGAATTTCGATAGCGAGGAACTCAAGCGGCCCTCCGGGAAGTTTTTCGGTCCTCAGCCCGCCCAAAGGGAAGTGTCCGGCGATGAAAGTAGGACCATGTTGGGAGTGCGTAGCAAGGATCGGATAGTGAGAATGACCCGGCGAACGTGGGCCAAGTGGAGCTTCTCCGCAGGTCAGTTTTTCGCGAAGCACTCCTTGTGCTCGGTGCGCGAGAAGCGACGTGTACCCGTTTTCTCCCGTGAACCGAATCGTCCCGTGAAGGGTGAGGGGGTGAGTTCTGGACTCCGACGATCCGCCGGTGAAGCACCGTTCCGGCACGTTCTTCAGCGGCTTCTTTCCGCGCGGGTGGTAGCGCAGGCTGATCTGCCCCAAGGCTCCCAAGTTTGCGCGCAGGCTCGTTTCGCTCACGTGTCCGGGAACGATGTAGAAGGCGTCCATGGTTGCCGTTTCGGCGCTGAGGATCACGAGGTGCGAGAGACCTCTCAAGGGTTCGCCTGAGACCGTGATCCGGTAGCCGTTGCTCCCCGACAGGGAAACTTCGACCTTCTTTTCGAAGGTCGCCTGCGAGGCGGCCGAGGCTGGCGCCGCGACCACCAGCCCGGTAGCCAACGCCAGCAGGACCAGGGTCTCCACCTTTCGGCGCAGATGCTCGAAGTGGCGCCGTTCCCTCATCGCTTGCAGAGCCTATGCGCTTTCACGAGCCGCTCGACCGCCTCTTCCACGAACGCCGGCGAGGTGCCGAGGTTGAGGCGGGCGAAGCCCGCTCCCTGGGGGCCGAACTGGGGGCCGGGGCTGAGGGCGAGGCGGCCGTGTTCGAGGATCGGCTGCGAGGGGTCGGGGCCGAGGCCGAGCTCGCGCAGGTCGAGCCAGGCTAAGTAGCCCGCCTGCGGCTGGCGGTAGCGGACCTCGGGGAGGCGGTCCCCGAGCAGTTGCGCCAGCAGCGCCCGGTTGTGGTCGAGGACGGCGAGCACGTCGTCCAGCCACTCGCTGCCCTCGCGGAAGGCGGCGATCGAGCCGATCGCGCCGAGGTGGCCGCAGTGGGTGGCGCTGACCGGCAGGCCGTCGATCAGCTGCGCCGCCTCCTCGGAGGCGGTGACGATCTCGGCGCAGCGCAGGCCGGCGAGGTTGAAAGCCTTCGAGGCCGACCAGAAGGCGATGCCGCACCTCCGCGCCGCCTTGGAGACGGTGAGGAAGGGGACGTGCTCGGCTCCCGGCAGGGTCAGCGGCGCGTGGATTTCGTCGGCGAGGACCCAGGCGCCGTGGCGGGCGGCGGCCGCGGCGATCGCCTCCAGCTCGGCGCGCGAGGGCACGCTGCCGGTCGGGTTGTGGGGGCTGCAGAGGATCAGGGCCACCGCACCGCCTGCGAACTCCCGCTCGATCCCCTCGACGTCGAGGCTCGCTCCCACCAGCGGCACTTCCGCCAGCTCGCAGCGCGCCTCCTCGATCACCGAGAAGAACGGGTGATAGACGGGCGTGTTGACGACGACGCGGTCGCCCGGCTTGGCGATCTCCTTCAGCACGGCGGTGATCGCGCCGACGACGTCGGAGCTGGGGGAGACGGCGGCCGGATCGACCTCCCAGGCATGCCGCTCCCGCGCGAAGGCCGCGAAGGCGATGCCGAGCCCGTCGGGAATCGCGTAACCGCAGTCGTCGATCTCGATCGCATCGAGCAGCGCCCGCTTCACCGGTGCCGCCAGCGGGAAGTCCATCTCCGCCACCCACGCCGGCAGCACGTCCGGTTCGTAGCGGCTCCACTTGGCGCTGCGGCGCTGACGCAGGCGCTCCATTGAGAGCTGCGTGAGCGCGGGATTGAGCTCGGGCGGCACGGGCGAACTCTGCCATGCAGCGCCCGCGGCAGAATTGCCCTTTCGTCCGGTAGAGAACTATGCGAACATATGTTCGTGTTCGCTCTGATGAGAGACCGCCCCCTTGAAACGGGTCCTCGCGAGCGACGCCGCCCGAAGTTGAGGCGTACCGCAAAGCAGCCGGCCACGCGCCGCTACGGAGGCGGGTCGAGCCCACTTCTATCGACGCGGGGGCGGGAGGCGCACCCCCTTCCGTAGATGCCGCGCCAGGAAGAACGTCAAGACGGGCTGGCGCAGGCCATCCGAGGTTTCCGCAAGAAGCAGCAGCTGAGCCAGGAAGCGCTGGGGCTGGAGGCGGACATCCATCCGACCTGGATCTCGCACATCGAGTCCGGCCGGGTCAACCCGACCTGGGGCAACGTGCAGCGGATCGCCGATGCCCTGGGCATCCACCTGTGGGAACTGGCGAAGCTGGCCGAGGAATTCGAACGCGAATTCAGGACTGCCCCCCAGCCAGGGCAGGGTGCTGGGGGGCAGTAGGTCCACACCTTGGGGTGGATGCACCCAACTCTAATACTCAAATATTCGTAAAGTAGTTCTGTGTACCTGCCGATCCTTCGAAAGAAGTAGCTAGGACCGGCGTTTTCGGCCGATGACGCCGGTCCGTTTTTCTCTTAACGAGGTGAGGGCGCCTTCTCGGTCCGATCACGCCTCGAAGCGACCTCGTGTCGCTTTAGTGGCCATATTCGCCACTAAAGCGACACGACCCGCCTCGGCCGATGGCCCACCCGCTGTCAAGTCTCAGTTTTGGGTCGATTTGCAGCGTATTGGTCAAAAGATTTGACTCAGAAGAGGATCGTGGTTATGCTGCCGCCGCGCTTGAGCATTCAGGGATTTGCTCGAGGCAGGGAACGACATAGCTAGCACCCGTGCCTTAATCGGTTAAAGGGTCGGCGTTGTAAGCCGAAGATCCGGGTTCGAGCCCCGGCGGGTGCATTTCGAACAACAAATTCGAGGCAATCAAGGTTCGGAATCACAGCTATGGGCGAGAACATCTTCAAGAGTTTCGAGAAAGCCGCCGCCGGAGAGGGCGGCAAGGCGCTCTGGGCGGCGCGGGCTCCCTACCGGCCCGAGCCGGACTTCGACCTGATGCTGATCCCGCGGCTTCCGCAGGGGACGGACTGGCGGGAGGACCCGGCGGCGCAGGAGGCGCTCGACCGGATCGAGGGAGAGCCGTGGGTCGCCTCGCTCTCGCGGGAGGGGGACAAGGTCACCATCCGCATCGCGGACGAGTGGATCGAAAGCGAGGGCGAGGCGATCCGGTCCGGCGAGCGCGGCGACGCCCACTACGCGGACATGGCCGCCGGCAACCGCTATGCCGTCTACTTCTGGGGCGCCAACACGACCAAGGCGCTGCACATCGGCCACCTTCGCAACCTCGCGGTCGGCAACGCGATCGCCGGCGCTCTGAAGCAGGCCGGCGCCCAGGTCGAGAACCGCAGCCTGATCTGCGACGTCGGCCGCAGCATGGGCGAGGCGATGGCGGGCGTCGCCACCCGCGCCGGCGAGGAGGCCGGCCCCGACGCCAACCAGAAGAGCGACCACTTCGTCGGCTTCTGTTACGCCGACTACGTAACCGCCAGCCGCAACGGCGGCCAGGGCGACGACGGCGCCGAGGACTCGGTCGCCCGCGAGTCCACCCAGTACAACGACAAAGCCGACGAGATGATGATGCGGGTCCTCGACGGCGACCAGAAGGCGCTGGAACTGTGGTCGCGGACCCGCTCCTGGGTCGTCTCCGGCCAGCGCAAGACCCTGGCCCGCCTCGGCATCACCTTCGACAAGGTGATCTACGAGTCCGACTACCTCCCCGAGGTCGCCGAGTTCATGAACAAGGGCCTCGCCGAAGGCACGCTGACCAAGCGCTGGGGCGACGACATGGTCATGTACGAGACCGAACGCGAGGAGCTGGAAGAGATGCCGCTCGTCCGCTCCGACGGCCTCCCGACCCAGCACATGCGAGCGCTCGCCTACTGGGCCGCCGCCGACGAACTCGACGACGTGATCTCGATGCAGGTCTGCGGCAACGAGTGGGTTGCCCACGTCACCTGCCGCCGCAAGCTGATCGACGAGATGGGGCTGCAGAACGGCAACGGCAACGGCTCGGCCCGCGGGGGAGGGCCGCCGACCTACGACATCTTCCACGGCATGGTCGCGCGGGAGAACGAATCGATCAGCTCCAGCAAGAAAGGGGCGCTGCTGATCGACGACCTGGTCGAGTGGCTGGAGGACGTGCTGGGCGAAGGCGAGCTCGCCGAGGAGATGGCGAAGCACCCCCACCCGGACACGGTGCCGGGCCAGGTCGCGCTCGGCTACTTCCTCCTGCAGCCGACGACCAAGCAGGTCAAGTTCGGCAAAGAGAAGCTTCTGGTCGAAGGGAAAGGCAGCCTCGGCTGGGACCTGGCGCGCGCCCAGGCCCACCACGCTTCGCGAGAGCTCGGCGGCGATCGTCCCGCCGAGGACCCGGAGTACCGCTTCGCGGTGGTCCAGGCGCAGCACTACCCGGTGCACCTGCGCAGCGCCGTCGACGAGTTCGACGTCGCGCCGCTCTCCAAGTACCTCTCCCACTTCGCGCGCTGGTACAGGGAAGACGAGCGGGCAGCGGAGGTCGAGGCGGTCGTCCAGCCGGTGCTCGAGCAGGGCCTGCGCGGCCTGGGACTAGAGGGAGCCTGAGATGAAAACGCTGCTGGTGGACAACCACGATTCCTATTCCTTCAACGTGTTCCACCTGCTGGCCGAGGCCTCGGGCGAGGAACCGATGGTGGTCAACAACGACGCGGTGTCCTGGCGCGTCCTGACAAGGATGGACTTCGACGCGATCGTGCTCTCGCCGGGCCCCGGCCACCCCTCCCGCTGGCACGACTTCGGCGTCTGCCGCGACATCCTCCGCTACAGCGAAACCCCCGTCTTCGGGATCTGCCTCGGCCACCAGGGGATCGGCAACCTGCTCGAGGGCTCGGTCAACCGGGCGCCGATGGCGATGCACGGCCGCCTCAGCCGGGTCATGCACGAAGGCAAGGGCCTCTTCAAGGACGTGCCGCAGGGCTTCTCGGTCGTCCGCTACCACTCGCTCGCGATCACCAGCCCGCCCGGCCCCGAAGGGCACATCGTCGCCTGGGCCGACGACGGCGTCGTGATGGGGGTCGAGCACACCAAGCGGCCGATCTGGGGCGTCCAGTTCCACCCCGAGTCGATCTCGACCGAGTACGGCCTGAAGATCGCCCGCAACTTCTTCGAGATGGCGGCCCAGCACCGCCGCTCCGCCGAGCGCCCCGCCGGCCGCGCGACCATCGTCCCCCGCAGCGGCCGGCCCGCCCCCTCTTCGCAGCCGGCCGAGAAAGGCGAGCTAAAGCTGCGGATGCGCGAGATCGAGGGCCAGGCGCCGACCGAGTACGTCTACGAACGGCTCTTCGCCGACGCCGAGAGCTCCTTCTGGCTCGACAGCGCCGACGCCCCCACCTGGCTCGCCCAGTGCTCCTACATGGGGACCACCGCCGGCGCCGACCGCTGCGTCGTCACCTACGACGTCGACAGCGGCGAGGTCGACGTCAACCGCGCCGGCGTCGAGACCGTCGAGCACAAGTCGATCTTCGACTACCTCGACCGCGAGCTGAAGCGGATCGCCGTCGACCCGCCGGAGGGCGTCGAGCGCGGCCTTGTCGGCGGCTACGTCGGCTACCTCGGCTACGAGCTGAAGGCCGACTGCGGCTCGCCCAACGTGCACAGCTCCGACATGCCCGACGCGGCGATGATGCTCGCCAACCGGGTCGTCGCCGTCGACCACACCAAGGACAAGACCTGGGTCTTCGCCCTCTGCCACGGCGAGGACCCCGAGGCCGAGCTGTGGCTGGACGCGACCCAGGACCTGATCGAGGAGGCGATCAACAATCCGCCGGCCGAGCGGCCCTTGGCGCCGCCGAGCGAACCCGGCGGCCACGTCTCCTTCCAGTCCGGCCGCGGCCGCGAGCGCTACCTCGCCGACATCCTCAAGTCGCAGGAGGAACTGCTGGCGGGCGAGTCCTACGAGGTCTGCCTGACCGACCAGTTCTCGACCGACGCCAGCCCGGAGCCGTTCGACCTCTACCGGCAGCTGCGCCGCAGCAACCCCTCGCCGTTCGCCGCCTTCCTGCGCTTCGGCGACCACGCGATCGTCAGCTCCTCGCCCGAGCGCTTCCTCTCGGTCGACCGCCAGCGCCAGGTGATGGCGCGGCCGATCAAGGGGACGATCTCCCGCGTCGAGGACCCGGCCGAGGACCAGACGCGCGTCGAATACCTCGAAGGGGACGAGAAGACCTACGCCGAGCACCTGATGATCGTCGACCTGCTCCGCAACGACCTCGGCGTCGTCTGCGACGTCGGCAGCGTCGAGGTGCCGCACCTGATGGTGATCGAGCCCTATGCGACCGTCCACCAGATGGTCTCGACCATCGTCGGCCGCCTCGCCGACGACCGCAGCGCCGTCGAATGCGTCCGCGCCACCTTCCCCGGCGGCTCGATGACCGGCGCCCCGAAGGAGCGGACGATGGAGATCATCGACGACCTCGAGGAGGAGGCGCGCGGCGTCTACTCCGGCTCGATCGGCTACTTCGGCGCCGACGGCTCGACCGACCTCAACATCGTCATCCGCACGATCGTGATGCGGCCGGGGCGGACGACGATCGGCGCCGGCGGGGCGATCGTCATGCAGTCGGACCCGCAGGAGGAGTTCGACGAGATCTTGCTCAAGGCGCGCGCGCCGATGTCGGCGATCGCGCGCACCGTCACCGGCAGCGAGGGCCCCGGCGCCTGGAGCGTCGAGCTGGAGCCCGCTGGCGTCCGGCACGCGGAGGCCGCGTGACCGATCCGGTGGCGACGCAAACCACCGTTCGCGAGGCGAACGCCGAGGACGTCGAGGGGGTAGCGACTGCGGTCGAAAGCCTCCTCACGGAGCTCGGTGGCCGCCAACCCGAGCGCCCCGACCTCGAAGCCGAGGTGCGGGAGCTGCTTGCCGACCCAATGGTGGGGTCGGTGCTGGTCGCAGAAGCCGACGGCGAGATCGTCGGCGTCTTGAGCGCCAGTTGGCAGCGAGCGATACACGTTCCCGGCGTCTACGCGACGATCCAAGATCTGTGGGTCGATGGGGCTTGGCGTAGCCGCGGCGTCGGGGCGGAACTGGTCGAGGCGATCGCGTCCCAGGCGCGAACCCGCGGCGTCAGCCGACTCGAGGTCGGCCTCCCGCGGGAGACCTTCGCGGCGATCGCTTCGACCGAGTCCTTCTACCGCCGCAACGGCTTCGAGCACCTCGGGCCGCGGATGCGGAGGCTGCTCGATGCGGGGAGCGAAGCTCAGTCATGACTCGTGAGCTGGTGATGGTCGAGCAGCGGCAGGGCCGCGACGACGACGCCTTCTGGGTGCGGGAAGGCGATCGCCGGATCCCGGGCCAGGACGGCAACCGGCGCCTGGTCGAGCTGCAGGCCGGGCTGGTCCGCCACTCGCGGGTGCGGCCGGTCGCCGCCGACGTGCCCGACGAGGAGGTCGAGCGGACGCTGGCGGCGCTGCACGAGGCCACCTACCTGCAGGCGCTCGAGGAACTGCGGGGCAGCGAGCCGGTGGTGATGCCGGACTTCGCCCCGCCGGGGCTGGAGCCCGACATCCCCGTCAACGCCAACCTCGTCGCCGCCGCCCGCGAGGGGGTGCGGACCGCGATCACCGCGGCCGAGCGGCTGCTCGACGGCGCCGAGTTCACCTACGCCGTCTGCCGCCCGCCCGGCCACCACGCCGGCCCGGCTTTCCACGCCGGCTACTGCTACCTCAACAACGCCGCCGCGGCGGTGCGGCGCATCTCCGACGGGGGGGTCAAGCCGGTCGGGATCATCGACCTCGACCTCCACTACCCGAACGGGACCTCGGCCCTGGTCGAGCGGATGGGGCCGGTGGCGGCCCTGCACTCGCTGCACGCGGCGCCGGTGACGAACCTGCCGCCGGGGACGCCGCTGCCGCGGATCGCCGGCGAACGGGCGGTCGCCTTCGCCGACAGCCCCGACGAAGACACCTACCTGGAAGAGGTCGCGCACTCGATCCACGACCTCTCCGAGATCGCGCGGGCGCTGGTCGTCTCGCTCGGCTACGACACCGTCGAGGGGGACCCGCACGGCGGCTGGAGCTTCCGGCCCGAGATCTTCGCCGAGGTCGGGCGGCTGCTGGCGCGCTCAGGCCTGCCGGTCTGCGTGATCCAGGAGGGCGGCTACGCCCTCGACGAGCTCGCCGACTGCAGCCACGCCTTCGCCACCGGCCTGCTGGGAGGTGAGGCCCGGTGAGCGCCAACGGCCTCGATCCCTTCCGCCGCCGCCTCGACGAGATCGACGAGCAGATCGCCAAGCTGCTTGGCGAGCGCCTCGACATCTGCCGCGAAGTCGCCGTCTACAAGCACGAGCACGAGATCCCGATGATGCAGCCCGACCGGGTGAAGATCGTGCGCCAGCGCTACCTCGACCGCGGCGCCGAGGCCGGCTTGCCGGAGGACTTCAGCTCCGACCTCTTCGAGCTCTTGATCGCCACCACCTGCCGGCTCGAGGACGAGCTGATGGACGAGTTGGCCGCCGAGGACTCCGGGAGGGAGGCTGCATGACGAAGCTGCCGCCCGGACCGCGGATGCCGCGAGCCCTGCAGGCCGTCGGCTGGACGCAGCGGCCGATGCCGTTCCTCGAGCGCTGCCACCGCCGCTACGGCGACATCTTCACCCTGCGCATCCGCCACTACGGCGACTGGGTCCTGCTGGCCGACCCGGACGACGTGAAAAAGGTCTTCACCGCCGGGCGGGCGGTCGGCGTCGCCACCGCCAACCCGCTGCTGGGGCCGCTGCTCGGCCCGCGCTCGGTGATGCTGCTGGAAGAACCGGAACACATGACCCGGCGCAAGCTGATGCTGCCCTCCTTCCACGGCAAAGCGGTGCAGGCCGACTCGGACATGATGGCCCAGGTGGCGCGACAGGAGATCGCCCGCTGGCCGGTCGGCGAGCCGTTCGCGCTCTGGCCGCGGATGCAGGACATCACCCTCGACGTGGTGATGCGCGCGGTCTTCGGGCCCGCCTCGGAAACCCCGCGCCTGCAGCCGCTGCGCGAACGCCTGCGCTCGCTCACCACCTGGATGAACGAACCGCGCAACCTGGCGATGCTCGCCGTCCTCGGCCCCGGCTGGGTGACCCGCAGCAAGGGCTACCGCGAGTCGATGGGCGCGGTCGAGGACGCGGTGATGGAGGAGGTGCAGCGGCGCAAGGCCGAACCGGAGGGGGGAGAGCTGGGGGTCGTCTCGATGCTGGTGCGGGCCGAATACGAGGACGGCTCCCCGCTCTCCGAGCAGGACCTGCGCGACGAACTGGTGACGCTGCTCTCCGACGGGCCGACCTCGAGCACCCTCGCCTGGACCTTCGAGCGGCTGCTGCGCAATCCCGACAAACTCGAGCTCCTGCGCGACGACGTCCTCGGCGGCGACGGCACCTACCTCGACGCGGTCGTCAAGGAGACGCTGCGGCTGCGCCCGCCGGTCCCGGTCGTCGTCCGCACCCTGCTGGAGCCGATGACGCTGGGCGGCTACGACCTGCCCGCCGGCACCATCGTCGCGCCCTGCATCCACCTGATCCACCGCGACGCGCGCTGGTACGACGAACCGCACCGCTTCCTCCCGGAGCGCTTCGTCGGCAAACAGCCCGGCACCTACACCTGGATTCCCTTCGGCGGCGGCGTGCGGCGCTGCCTCGCCGCCAGCTACGCGGAAATGGAGATGAAGCGAGTGCTGCGGCTCGTCTTGGAGACGACCGAACTGCGAGCGGTCGAGTCGACCGGCGAGCGGGCGCGCAAAAGCGCGATCTCCTTCAGCCCCGACCAGAAGGGGCTGGTCATCGCCGAACCGAGAGAAACCGAACCGGCCGCGCCCCCGGCCCTGGCTCCCGTCTAGGAGGAAGCATGAGTTCTGCCCAGGGTGAAACCGACATCCTCGTCGTCGGCGCCGGCGCCAAGGCCGCGGCGCTCGCAGCCAAGGTCCACGTGATCAACACGCTCGGCCTGGCCGAGATCTCGATGACCGTGATCGAGAAAACCGAGCCCGCCGCTTCCTGGCTGGGCCGCAACGGGATGACCTCCGGCGAGGAGCCGCTGGCGATCCCGCCGATCAAGGACGTCGGCTTCCCGTACCAGAGCTCGCGCCAGTTCGGCGAGCTCGGCGACGAGATCGACGCGGCGCTGCTGCCTTTCACTTGGCAGCGCTTCGCGATGGAAAGGCACGAATACGCGGCTTGGGTCAACTCCGGCTCGCCCTCGGTGATGCACCGCGACTACGGCGAGTACCTCGGCTGGGTGTTGGAACGGGCGACCGCGGGGATCAGCCTCTACGACGGGCGGGTGACCGAGGTCTGTCTCGCCGACGGCCACGACCACTGGCAGGTCGAGGTCTCCGAGCGCGGGCGGCCCGAGGACCCCGAGCGGCATATCGGCCGCAACCTCGTCCTCACCGGCCCTGGCGTGCACCGCCACTTCCCGCACGACCCCGAGGTCGAGGCCCGCGTCTTCCACTGCGACAGCCGGCGCGAGGAATTCGCCCGGGTGCCGGTGGACGAGGAGGTCGAGATCGCGATCATCGGGGGAGGGGAGAGCGCCCTCAGCGCCCTCGTCTTCCTCCGCGACCTGCGGCCGGCGGCGCGGCTGACCGTCTACACGCCGACCCTGCCGCTGAGCCGCGGCGAGAGCTTCCTCGAGAACCGGGTCTTCGCCGACCCCGACAACGTCGACTGGGAACACCTCGACGTCGAGACCCGGCGCGACTTCGTCAAGCACTGCGACCGCGGCGTCTTCGACTCCAGCGTGCTCGAGCGGATCGCCGACGACGACCACCTCTCCTTCGTCTGCGGCCGCGCCGTCCACGTCTCGCTCAGCGACGACGGCGAGGGCGCCGTGCTCGAATTCGAAAGCCCCTCCGAGGGCATGTGCTCCCAGCGCTACGACTTCGTCGTCAACTGCACCGGCTTCGACCTGCTGCGGCAGCTGCGCGGGCTCTTCCCCGACGCCGTCCGCGACCAGGTCGAAGAACAGTGCGGCCCGCTCTGGGACGCCCCGCCGCAGACCGAGGTCCCGATCGGCCGCGGCCTGGAACTGGAGGGAGTGCGGCCGCGCCTGCACATCCCCGGCCTCGGCGGCCTCCGCCAGGGCCCCGGCTTCGCCAACCTCGGCAGCCTCGGCCTCCTCGCCAACCGCGTCCTGCAACCGCTGCTTAACGAACTCGACCCCTCTTTTGCAGGGGTTTCTGAAACGATAGAAGACAAGTCCTTATTACTCGATTAGGGAGAGGAGACGGGATGTCGATGCTGTCCAAGTTCAGGGGGTTGCCGCTGCTTGCGGTGGCGCTTGCCATAGGGGCTTTGGTCGTGGGATGCGGTTCCTCGTCTTCGTCCTCTTCGGGAGAAGCGAAGCTCACCGGTGACGCCTGGCCGGGCATCGACCAGGCCAGCACTAGGGAAGCCCAGGGCGAAATCAATCGCAGCAACGTCTCCGAACTCGAAGAAGCCTGGAGCCTGCCCTCGAAAGCGGCGAGCACCTATGGCGCCTTCGCGGCGAGCCCGGTGATCAGCAACGGCGTCGTGTACATGCAGGACCTCGAATCCACCGTCCAGGCGATCAACCTCGACAGCGGCGACGTCCTCTGGACCTTCAAGTCCGAATCGGCGACCCAGGGGCCGAACGGCGTCGTCGTCGGCGACGGCAAAGTCTTCGGCGCGACCAACTTCGAAGTCTTCGCGCTCGACCAGGAAACCGGCAAGAAGCTGTGGTCGGTGCCGGTGGCGGAATCGCCGCTGGCGATCGACATGGCACCCGGCTACGAAAACGGGCTGGTCTACGTCTCGACCGTGCCGGTCACCGTCAGCTCCGAATATCCGCCCGGCGGGGTCGGGACCCTGTGGGCGCTCGACGCCAAGACCGGCAAGAAGGTCTGGCACTTCGACACCGTCCCCAAAGACCTCTGGGGCGACAAACAGCTGAACTCTGGCGGCGGCCTCTGGTACCCGCCCTCGTTCGACGGCAAAGGCTCGATGTACTTCGGGACCGGCAACCCGGTTCCCTACCCGGGAACCGCGAGCAAACCGTGGGGCGCGAGCCGTCCCGGCCCCAACCTCTACACCGACTCGATGGTGAAAATGGACGCGAAGACGGGGAAGATGGACTGGTACTACCAGCAGACCCCGCACGACGTCTACGACTGGGACTTCCAGAACTCGCCGATCCTGGCCAACGCCGGCGGTCGCGAAGTCGCGATCGGCTCCGGCAAGGACGGGATCGTCACCGCGGTCGACGTCAAGACCGGCAAGCCGGTCTGGAGCACGCCGGTCGGCAAACACAACGGCCACGACGACGACGGGCTGCTGGCGATGCGCGGCGAAAGCTCGAAGATCAAGGGCGGCGAAGTCTTCCCGGGCACGCTCGGCGGCGTGATCGCGCCGCCGGCAGCGAGCAAGACGACCGTCTTCGCTCCCTTCGTCAACCACCCGCTGACCGTCTCCGGCAACCAGGAACTGGGCGAAGCCGGCGGCCTCGAAGGCGGGATGGCGGCGGTCGACATCAAGACCGGCAAGGTCCTCTGGGAACAGGAATACGCGTCGGCCGCCTTCGGCTCGCCGGTGGTGATCAACGACCTCGTCTTCTTCACCACCTTCGACGGCACGGTCCACGGCGTCGACGCCAAGACCGGCGGCGAAGTCTGGTCGGCTGCCCTGCCCGCCGGCTCCAACAGCGCCGTCACGGCGAGCGGGAACACGCTCGTCGTCCCGGCCGGCCTCGCCCAGCAGGAAGGCCAGGAAGCCGCGCTGGTCGCCTTCCGAATCGGCGGCTGAGCTTCAGTCAGCGGCAAGCGCCGGGCCGGCGGCAGGGGCCGCCGGCCGGCGCTTGGGCACGCTGAGGCTGGTCAGCGCCGCCAGCAGGCAGGCGCCGGCGGCGAAGGCGAAGGCGAGGGTGAAGCCGCTCTCGGCCGGCAGGCCGGAGGCGAGGAGGGCGCCGGTGATCAGGCTCGCGCCCACCTGGCCGCCGACCGAGCCGCCGAGGGTGCGCATCACCGTGTTCATCCCCGTTGCCACCGCGGTCTGCTCGGGCGGCACCGCCTCGACGATCAGGTTGGCGAGCGAGGCGAAGGCGAGGCCGATCCCCGCCCCCATCAGCGCGGTGGCGACGTAGACGTCGCCTTGGTGGTTGTGCGCGACCGCGAGCAGGGTGAAGGAGGCGGTGGTCAGCAGGCAGCCGGCGATCAGGACCGGGCGCGAGCCGGTCCGGTTGGCGAGCGAGCCGGCGAGGGGGCTGATCAGCATCATCATCACCGTCGCCGGCAGCAGGAAGAGGCCGGCCTGGGTAACGCTCGAGCCGAAGCCGTAGCCGGTGCTGGCCGGCATCTCGGTGAACTCGGGGATGAGGATGAACGAGCTGTACATGCCGGCGCCGACGAGGAAGGCGGCGGCGTTGACCGTCCAGACGCCGCGGATCCGCATCATCGCCATGTCGACGAGCGGCTCGCGGCGGCGCGCCTCGACCCTGATCCAGAGGATCAGCACGGCGGCGGCGCCGGCGACCAGGGCGATCACGCGGTCGTCGCCCCAGCCCCATTCCGAGGACTGGGTGATCCCGAGCAGGAGCAGGACCAGCCAGGCGGAGAGGAGCAGGGCGCCGAGCCAGTCGATCTGGCCGGGCGACTTCACCGGCGACTCGGGGACGAAGAAGATCGTCGCCACGGTGGCGGCGACGATCACGACCAGCGGAAACCAAAACAGCCAGTGGTAGTCGAAGGCGTTGATGATCGGGCCGGCGAGGACGATCCCGACGCCGCCGCCGATCCCGAGGATCGCCGAGATCAGCGCGATCCCCTGGGCGGCTCTCTCGCGCGGGAACTCGTCGCGGATGATCCCGAAGGCGAGGGGGAAGATCGCCCCGCCGGCGCCCTGGATGACGCGGGCGAGGATCAGGACCGCGATCGACCTGGCGAGGGCGGCGAGCAGGGTGCCGGCGCCGAGCACGGCCATCGTCACCACCAGCGTGTGCTCCTTGCCGAACATGTCGCCGAGGCGGCCGACGATCGGGGTCAGGACCGAGGCGCTCAGCAGGTAGCCGGTGAGGAGCCAGGCGGTCGCCGTCGCCGAGGAGTGCAGCTCTTTCTGGATGTCCGGCAGGGCCGGGGCGACGGCCGACTGCAGCAGCGCGTAGGCAGCGCCGGAGATCGCCAGGACGGCGAAAGTGATGCCGTAGTGCTGGCGCTGCTCCTCGCTGTTGTTGTCACTGGCCCCCGCCGTCATCGAGTGCCGGCAACGGTAGCGTGCGGGCGATGGCGACCCAGCGCAGCGCCGGGATCCTGCTCTTCCGCCGCGACGGCGGCGCGATGGAGTTCCTGCTCGTCCACCCTGGCGGGCCGTTCTGGGCGAAGAAGGATGCCGGCGCCTGGTCGATTCCCAAGGGCGGAATCGAGGCCGAGGAGGAACCGCGCGCCTGCGCGATCCGCGAGCTCGAAGAGGAGCTGGGGCCGGCGCCCGCCCTGGAGCCCGAGCAACTGATCGAGCTCGGCTCGATCAAGCAGCGGGCGGGCAAAGTCGTCGAGGCCTGGGCCGCCGAGGCCGAATTCGACCCCGCGACCCTGGCCAGCAACACCTTCACGATGGAATGGCCGCCCCGCAGCGGCAAACAGCAGGAGTTCCCCGAGGTCGACCGGGCCGAGTGGTTCGACCTCGCGACAGCCCGCGAGAAGATCCTCCCGGCCCAAGCCGAGTTCCTGGACCGTCTGCTCGAGCGGCTGAGGGACTGACAGCTGCCGATATTCGAGGTGACTTGAACCGTTTCCGATTCTTGCCACACCAGGGTGTGGTCAAACTCGGAAGCGTTCACGGCACGTCTCTCCTCACTGCGTTTGGAGAACGACTGTGCCGGGCCTATAGTCGGCTTGGGATGGAAAACGGCTCTACTCCGCGCGTAGAGGCAGTTTCGGATCCGACGCAGAACGGGTCGGTGCCGCTCTCGGCGCGGCTGCTCGGGGTGGGGGTGCGGGGGGCTCGGACCGTCACCAAAGCGACTGGGATCGACCGGGCGGTCGAAATCGCCGCCGAGGAAGCGATCGTCGCCGCGGTCGAGAGCAAAGCCGTCGAGCGGGCGATGGCGCGGGTCCTGGAAGGGCCGGCGGTCGAAGAGGCCGTGGAGGGGGCGCTTGGAAGCGAGGCGGTGAAGCGGGCGCTGGTTGAGGCGATGGACAGCGAGCTGGTCGACGAGGTCTGGCGCCGCTTCCTCGCCAGCGACGAGGCGCAGAAGCTGGTCGAGCGGATCGCCGGGGCGCCGGAGGTACGGGCGGCGATCAGCGCTCAGGGGAGGGGGCTGCTGGACGACATCGGCCGCACGATCGGCAACCTCGCCCGGCGGCTTGACGACAGCTTCGAGCGGATCGCCCGGCGCCTTTTCTTCCGCCGGCAGCGGGCGCTGCCGAGCGACCGCGCTGGGGCGGTCAGCCGTGGCCTGGCACTGGCGATCGACGGCGTCTTCGTCAACCTCGCCTTCACCGCCTTCGCTGCCCTGGTCACGCTGGTCGGCAACGCCTTCGGGGGCAACGCCGAAGGCGGCTCGGCTTTCGCGATCGCGGTCGGCTCCACCGCCTGGCTCGCCTTCGGGGCGATCTACCTGCTCGGCTTCTGGTGCCTGGCCGGGCAGACGCCCGGGATGCGCTTCCTCGGAATCCGGCTCAACGTCGAGCGACTGCCGCTTCGGCGCGCGATCAAGCGACTCATCGGCCTCGGTCTCTCGGTGCTCGCCTTCGGCCTCGGCTTCCTCGGGATCGTTTTCGGCGCCGAGCGCCGCGGCTGGGACGACCGCCTCGCGGACACGGACGTGCTCTACGACGAGCGGCCCCCGGAGCCGGCGCCGTGGTCGGGCCTATAGCGGGGTGCCGGAGCGGTTGGGGAGGATGCGCTGGGCCAGCAGGGTGAGGCTGCCGGAGACGATCAGGAGGGAGACGTTGATCAGGAGGACCAGGGCGGCGCCGCCCGCGTGCTCGATCCCGCCGCCGCCGATCGCCACGCCCAGGTAGGCGGAGGCGGGGATCGTGGTGACCGAGATCGCGACGCCGACGGCGGTGCTGGCGCGGGTCTCGAAGGAGAGCATTCCCGCCACTCCGGCGGCGAGGGCGATCAGGACCGTCGAGTAGTCGGTGGTGGCGAGGCTGCTGAGGCTGCTCTGCTCGACCGCGAAGCCGTCGGGGAGCAGGCCGGTCCATTTCAGCAGGGCGCTGAGGACGGCGGCGGTGACGATTACCAGCCCGAGGCCCATGGTCAGCGTGGTGAAGGCGCGGCGGGCGAGGACGTAGTTGCCGCCGACCAGGCCGACCGAGGTGGCGCAGATCGGCAGCAGGTCGGGACTGACCGCCATCGCGCCGACGATCAGGATCGAGCTGCTGGTGATGACGCCGAGGGCGGCGATCACGGCGGCGACGTTGATCAGCGCCAGGTACCGCGCCAGCAGGCGCGAGTTGGCGCGCGCCTGTCCCATCACTTCGACCCAGGCGAAGCCGTCCTGCCCGCTTTCGCCGCGATGGTGGTGCGGCGGCGCGACCACCTCCATCCGCGTCAGCACGTAATCGTCGCCGCCGATCCCGAGCGCGGCGATCTCCTCGACCAGTTGGTCGGCGCAGCTCGGTTCGACGTCGGCGACGAAGACGTAGGCGTCGTGCGCGACGGCTTCGTCGGCCTGCTGGACGACCCGCCGCACGCCCTCCATCTCGCGCAGGAGGGCGCCGAACTCGTCGGCCCGGTGGGGGGCGACCGAGGAGCGGAGCCTCAGCATCCCCGCATCAGGAGACGAGCTTCAGGACCTTGAAGGAGCGGTCGCCTTTCGGCGTCTCGACCGTCACGGTCGAGCCGACCCTGGCGTCCATCAGCGCCCGGCCGATCGGCGACTCGGCCGAGAGGCGGCCTTCGGCGAGGTTCGCCTCGGTCGAGCCGACCAGGGTCCAGACGTTGGTCTCCCCTTTGGACTCGTCGAGCACCTCGGCGCTGCGGCCGAAGGA
Source organism: Solirubrobacterales bacterium (assembly GCA_051954115.1). GTDB lineage: Bacteria > Actinomycetota > Thermoleophilia > Solirubrobacterales > 70-9 > VAYN01. The sequence continues at coordinate 45,458 of JBQCIB010000016.1, forward strand.
GAAGACGTCGCTGTCGAGCGCGGAGACCTCGACCACGATCGCGTTGCGCAGCCGCTCCTGCAGCCGCTTGATCCGCGTCTCCATGTGCGCCTGGTCCTCTTTGGCGGTGTGGTACTCGGCGTTCTCCTTGAGGTCGCCCTCCTCGCGGGCGGTCTTGATCCGCGCCGCCATCTTCTGCCGCGCCGGTCCTTCCAGCTCGGCGAGTTCGGCTTTCAGCTCTTCGATGCCGGCCTGCGTGATCGGCTCGCCGGTCTGCTCCTGAGGGCTCACGCCCAGAAGCGTGGCAGAAATCAGTCGCCGGCCGCGGTTTCGCCGGCGATGAAGGCTGAGGCAAAAGAGTGGACTTTTTTCCCTTCCGCTTCGCCGAGCGGGGTGAGGCCGAATAGCTCGTCGATCGAGCGCAGTAGGGAGTAGGGGCTGTAAGCGGCGCCGTCGGTCCCGCCGGGGGTGAGCAGGGGGGAGGCGAGCAGCGCCCCGACTTTGAGCGGATCGGTTGCGGTTGCGGTGGCGGATTCCGCTGCCGCCGGATCGACCGCACCGAAGCTGACGATCAGCAGCCCATCCTTCTTATAAGCCGGAGACGCGAGGATTTCGCCCACCGTCTTTTCCAGCCAGGCGTCGGCCGCGGCGGCGCCGTCGGGCGTGCCTTCCGGGCACTGGCCGCGGAAGCCGGCGTTGCACTGGTTCGGCGCGATATAGCTGAAGTTGGCGGTCGCGTCGGCTTCCTTCAGGTCGGCGGGAAGCTCGCTCGCCGGCACGTCATTGGTCGCGCAGTCCCCGAGGTCGAGCAGCGAGTGGAAGTAGACGAAGGGGTTCGCGGTCGCCGAGTAGCCGCCGGGGGCCGCCGCTTCGGTCGCGTCGGGCTCGGGGTGGACGCAGTTGTCGGGTTTGCCTTCGGCGTCGGCCATGCCTTCGAGGTAGGCGCGCCAGGTGAAGCGGGCGCTGCCGAACTGGTCGGCCAGGGTCAGCGTTTCCACCGGGAAGAGGCACTTTTCGTATTCGGGGCAGTCGGCCTTGGTGGCCTCGCTCGGCGGCTCGCCGCTGATCGCTGCGATCCCGTTCGGCAGTAAAGCCTGGTCGAGCAGCGAGTAATCGGTCAGCAGCACGCCCTGCTGGCGCAGCGTCCCGGAGAGGTAGGGCATCTGCGAGCCGGTCGCGCCGAAGGCCGCTTCGTAGCCGGGGCTCGCCAGCGAAATCAAGAAGACGTGCTTGATCGGACCTGCTTCGGGCAGTTCCGGTTCGGTCGGGGGCCGGGTTGGAGCTTCCGGTTCGTTCGGGGGGAGCGGTTCGGGGGAGGGGGGCACCGAGCCCGAAGACGGCACGGAGGGGGCCGCTTCCGGGCTCGGTGCTGCTTGGGGGAGGGAAGAAGAGGGAGCGGAGGCTGCTTCAGGCGTCGGCGCTGCGGTGGGGGCCGCCGCGACGGCAGCGGGATGTTCTTCCAGCAGCTGCTGCGCTGCCGCCGCGGCCAAGGGACCGAGGCCGCCGGAGCTGCTCATCGCCGAGACGACGATCCCCGAGGTGGCGACGAGCGAGGAGGCGATCAGCAGCGCCAGCGTTTTGCCGTTCAGCGTCGCGGCTGCGGCGATCGCTTTCTGCAGTGGCTCTCGAATCAGCTTCACGGTGCCGCCTCCGCTGCCACCAGCGAGCTGCCGCACTGCGGGCAGAAGCGGTCGGCGGGCCCGAAAGGCGAGTTGCAGGTGGGGCAGTGGCCGGCGGCGTCGGTGCGTTCGATCTCGAGCAGGCGCTCGACCGCCAGCAGCTCCGCGTCGACCCGCTGCAGCTCCGCCGCCTTGCGGGTCAGCACGTCGAGGCGGACGTGGTCGCGGATCGCCATCTCGTAGAAGGCGCCGCCGAGGTCGGCCTGCATCACCGTGAACTTCTCCAGCAGGCGGTCGCGCTGCTTGCGCAGCTCCTTGTCCTCGCTGGGTTTTGGCGACTCCGCTTTCGGGACGGGTTTACGCGGTAGCTTCAGCTCTCGCAGGCGCTCGATCATGGTTCGGTTCCCGCGGGTGCCGGAGCGGTGCTGCCGTCGCCGCCGACCACCGTCACATCAGGCAGGTTTTGCTGGGCCTTGATGTAGTTTTCGCCCGTCTGTTCGGGGTTTTCTTCGACCAGCTTCGTGTCTTCGGCTTCCTTCTGCTGGGAGGCGTGGAAGGTGGTGACCGAGTGGACGGTGCCGTTCTTGGTCTGCGCGACGACCGATTTCTTTTCCGCCGCCGCTTCGGCCTTCTTCGATTTCGGCGTCTGTTTCTTCGCCTTTTTCGCCGCCGCCGTGGTAGCAGCGGTCGTCGGCGCGGCGCTGCTCGCGGTCGCCTGTCGTTCGCGCAGCGCCTGCAGCAGCGCGTCGCTGTTGTCGCTGCTCCCTCCGCTGCGCCCGACCATCACCCCGAGCGCGACCGCGATCGGCAAAAGTGCGAAGAAGCCGACCGCGGCGGCGCGGCTGGTTTGATTCTGTTTGGTTGCTGGTGCCGCCAAGGGCCGCCGCGCCCGTTTGCTCATCATCGCGAAGTAGCGGGAGGAGGGGTTGGTGCCGTTGCCGCGCCGCGCCGCGCAGTTGACGCAGTAGCGCTGCTGCGGGTCCATCGGCGCCCCGCACTCCTCGCACGGCTCATAGGTGTGCGGCCTGCGAACGTTTTCCAGCTGGGTGGTCATCCCTTCCCCTTCTCGTGCTTGTGCTGATGGCGGTGCTTCTTCTTCTCTTTTTGACGCTTGGCGCGGGCCTCGAGGATGCGTTCGGACCGGGCCCGCTGGGCGGCGGCCTTTTCCTGGGTCGTCTCGCAGCCGGCGAGGCTGCCGGCGCCGAGGGTGCCGCAGAGGGCGAGCACCGCGAGCTGGGTGGGCCGCCTAGCCGAAGGCACCGCTCACGTACTCCCTGGTCCGTTGCTCGCGCGGCGAGCCGAACAGCGCCGTGGCGCTGTTGTACTCGACCAGGTCGCCCAGGTACATGAAGGCGACGTGGTCGGCAATCCGGTAGGCCTGCTGCAGGTTGTGGGTGACGATGACGACGGCGACGTCGTCGCGCAGTTTCACGATCAGGTCCTCGATCACCTGCGTCGATTTCGGGTCGAGCGCCGAGCAGGGCTCGTCGAGCAGCAGTACCTCGGGCTCGGCCGCCAGCGCCCGGGCGATGCAGAGCCGCTGCTGCTGGCCGCCGGAGAGCTTCAGCGCCGGGTGGTCGAGGTTGTCCTTGACCTCCTCCAGCAGGCCGGCCCGGTCGAGCGCGCTCAGCACCGCCGGTTCCAGGGTCTTCTTGCGTGCCCGCCGCGAGCCCTGCTCGCGCAGCACGTAGGCGATGTTGTCGAAGACGCTCATCGGGAACGGGTTCGGCTGCTGGAAGACCATCGTCACCCGCCGCCGCAGCAGGGTCGGCTCGATCGCGAAAATGTCGACGTCGTCGAGCAGGATGCGGCCGCTGAGACGGGCGCTCGAGGTCAGCTCGGTGAGCCGGTTGAGCGAGCGCAAGAGCGTCGTCTTGCCGCAGCCCGAGGGGCCGATCAGCGCCAGCACCTCGCCCTGGCGCACCGGCAGCGAAACGCGTTTGACCGCCTCTTTGGTCCCGTAGTGGACGGAGACGTTGTCGAGCTCCATCCGCCGGATCGAGAATTGCGGCGCCGCGATCGAGCGCCGGGCGGTGGTGAACGTACCCTGCTCGACCGGAATCGCCTCGGTCGCAGGCTCCGGGTCCTCCAGGCGCAGCCGCCGGATCGGCGGCGGTGCCAGGGGGGTGTCTGACTTCAAGGGGTCTATATGACCCCTCTGCTCAGAAACGTCGGGGGTCAGTGACTCCACGTTCCAACCTTTCTCGCGCGGCGATGGACGACGTCGACGGCAGCGTTTAAGGCCAGGACCATCAGCAGCAGGACGAAAGCCGCCGCGTAGGCTTTCTGCGGCTGGTTGAGGTTTCCGGTCGGGGAGGCCTCGTAGACGAAGTTGGTCAGGGTGGTGCCGGCGCCGCGCAGGTAGTCGAGCGGGAAGCCGACGCCTTCGACCGGAGCGAAGTTCTGGGTCGCGCCGAGGAGGACGACGATGATCGCGGTGTCGCCGATGATCCGGCCGAGGCCGAGCATGGCCCCGGTGGCGACCTGCGGGCGGCAGGTCGGCAGCAGGATCCGCCGGGTCGTCGCCGCTTTCGTCTTGCCGACCGCGTAGGAGGCCTCGCGGACGTGGCGCGGGATCGAGTTCAGCCCCTCGCGGACGCTGGCGACGATCAGCGGCAGCGCCACCAGCGAGAGCATCGCCCCGGCGGCGAAGAAGGAGCGGCCGAAGACGACGCCTTCGGTGCTGCGGCTGAGGAAGCCGAGGGCGGTGTTGGAGAAGATCACCGTGCCGAACAGGGCGAGGACGATCGAGGGGATGCCGGCGATCGCCTCGATCGTCGATTCGGTGATCCGGGCGAGCGTCGCCGGACGTCCGTACTCGACCAGCCAGACCGCGATCGCGATCCCGGCGGGGAGCGCCAGCGCGATCCCGATCGCGGCGACGATCATGGTGCCGAGGAAGGCGTCGGAGAAGCCGCCGGTTTCGGTCTCCGAGAAGCCCGCGGCGGCCGGCGTCCAGAGCATCTCCGGGCGCAGGAACTTGATCCCCTGGATCATCAGGTAGACGACGATCGCGACCGCGATCGCGCAGAAGAGCAGGCCGAGCGTCCAGCAGATCGCCAGGCCGATGCGGTCTGACAGGCGCCAGGTGGCGCTCGTCTCCATGGGGGCGGTTGCGGTCGCGGACTCCATCAGGGCATCAGGTACTTCCGCATCGTCCGCCGCGCGATCCAGCCGGCGAGGGAGAACATCGCCGCCGAGAAGAGGAGGAAGGCGGCGATCGAGAACAGGGTCGCGTTGAAGGGGGGCGAGCTGAGCTGGTCGATGTTCTTGACGATCGTCGGTCCCAGCGGTCGCGAGGGCTCGTAGATGAAGATCAGGCCGTCGGCCGGGTTGGGGGCGAAGGCGACCGAGCCGGAGATCATCGCCAGCATCACCGCCTCGCCGAGCGCACGGGCGACCGCGAGCACGGTGCCGGCGACGATCGCCGGCCGGGCGCTGCGGACGCCGATCTTCCAGGTCGTGCGCCAGCGGTTGACGCCGAGCGCGAGCGAGCCCTCGAGCCAACCCGGTTTCACCGCCCGCAGGCCGTCGCTGAAGATCGAGACCATCAGCGGCGCGATCATCACCGTCAAGACGAGGACGGCGGCCATCAGGCTGTAGCCGGTCAGCGAGATGACGCCGGCGACCGAGGCCTTCTGCTGCTCGGTGATCAGGTGGTTGCCGATGAAGGGAACCAGGACCAGGACCCCGAGCAGGCCGTAGATGACCGAGGGGACGCTGGCCAGGAAGCGGATTACCGGCTGGAGGATGTTGCTCATCCACTCCGGTGCGAACTCGACGATGAAGACGGCGATGAAGAGCGCCGAGACGAGCGCGATCAGGATGGCGCCGCCGGTGATCAGCAGCGTGCTCCAGATCAGCGGCCAGGCGTGGAAGGTGTAGACGTATTCACCGCCGGTCTGGGCCGAGAGCGAGATCGCGTTGAGCTGGTCTTCGACCGAGCCCTGCGAGCCGAACCAGGCGAGGCCGTTGTGGGCGAACGACGGCCAGGCGCGGACGAAGACGGTGACGATCAGCGCCAGCAGCAGCGCGACGACGCCGCAGACCAGCGCGCCGAGCATCCGCTCGACGCGCTGGTCGGACCATTTCGGCCCGTACTCCTGGGGGAGCTCCTGGTCCAACGCCCTACTTCTTGTTGAAGGCGGGGACACCGCCGGCCGCGAGGATCGTCGCCCCCGCCAGCGGGCTGCGCCGCGCCCAGTCGATGAACTTGAGCAGCGCTTTCGGGCTCGAGCTTCCGTCGCCTGGGAGGACGAGGAAGATGTAGCGCGAGAGCGGGTACTTCAGCGGCTCGACGCTGATCTTGCTGGCTTTGCAGGGGATGCCGTTGACCTTGAGGGTCTTCAGGCCTTTCTTCTGCCAGGCGAGGCCGGCGTAGCCGATCGCGTTCGGGTCCTGCTTGACCGCGTTGACGACAAGGCCGTCGGCGGTCAGCGCGTTGACGTTGGACGCCGGCGGTTCGTTGTTCAGCACCGCCTGGAGGAAGAAGTTGTAGGTCCCTCCATTGGTGTCGCGGCCGACCGGGTCGATCGTCGTGGTCAGGTTCGATCCTCCGACCTGGCTCCAGTTGGTCAGCAGGCCGCGGTAGATGTCGTGGGTCTGCTGGATCGAGATGTTGCTGAGGCTGTTCTTCGGGTTGACGTCCATGCAGAGGCCGTCGAGGTAGAACTTGATGTAGGTCGTACCGGCGTCGCTCGGGAGGGGGGTACGGGCCTGGCCCGCAAACTGGCTGGTCCCGCTCTGCACGTCTTTGACGCCCGCGTTGCCGCCGTTGGCGGTGTAGACGAAATGCACCTTGTGGTTGACCTTCTTCGTGTAGGTCGCGAAGAGGGCCTGCAGCACGGGCTGCGCGGCCACGGAGCCCGACCCGATCAGGGTCACGGCACCGGCCGACGCCGGGGCGGCGAGCCCTGCCAGGGCGATCGCCGCTATGGCGAGGGTCTTGATTCTCATTGCGGGAGTAAGTCCTTTCCTGCCGGGTAGATAGCGCTTAAAGCACTTTGTTGACCAACTTGATCGCATAACCGTAGCAGCTTCTGTAGCTTATTGACCTTCTTAGTAAAGAAAGGCCGCTCAGGGCAGCAATGAAGCCGTGCGGGGCCGCAGACATGGAGGATCAATTGCTGAAGAAGAGACTGTCCACCCCTCGAGCCGCGACCGCCGTCGTGCTGTCCGCGGTCGTCGCCGTCTCGGTGACGGTGGTGCCCTCGGTCGCCCAGTCGTTCCTGACGAACCAGCAGGCGGCCAAGGTTTACGTGAGCAACAAGAAGGCCTCGAAGCTGTTCCTGAAGAAAAAGGCGGCCTCGAACCTCTACGTGGCGAAGGCGAGTGCACCGAAGCCGCCGGTCGTCGGGATCGCCGCCGGCACCGCCCAGTTCAACGCCGAATCGACGACGGCGGGCTACATCCCGACCGCGTTCACCTCGTTTGCCACCAAGGCGGAAGTGAGCTCGGTCGTGATCTCGTTCTCTGGCCAGGGAACTTGCATGGCGCCGAAACCCGGTCCCGACCAAGCCTGCCCGATCCAGATCTTGGTCGACGGCCAGTCAACGGGCAAAGTCAACTTCCTCCCCTCGACCGCGGCGACCCCGACGCCGGTGCCGATCAACAACACGATTGTGCAGACGACGGTGCTCGGCAAGGGCGGTCACACGGTCGCGGTCCAGTACGCGGGGGCGAAAAACGTGACCTTCGCGCTGAAAGGCTGGAACCTCGCCGTCCAGGCCTACCCCCAGCCCGACGAACCGCTGCAGACGGAAGAAACCTCAAAAGGCGGCAGCTCCAAGTAGCGGAGGGGGTTCGCCGGCTACAGCTGCGCGGCCCCCAAAAGCCACCGCCCCGGAACTACATCAAATTTCCTACCTGCTGGGCCGGAAATTTGATGCAGTTCGCGGGGGCGGCTTGATTTCAGGCGCCGAAGTCACACATTCGGCGCATTCGCCTGGGGCGTCAGCGCTTTCGCCGTCCATGGCTCAGCGCTGGGGGCGGGGGAGGGAGTCGCCGAGGATGAGGCGGGCGCGGTAGAAGAGCGCCTCGTCGGCCCCCCGCAGAGCCGACTCGCGATTGTCGGTCTGGGTGGTCCGGTTCTGCCCGGTCCCCGCGGGGTCCTCATCTCGCACCAGGCCGGTCAGCCGACCTCGCGAACGAAAGGTGGTCCGCTCGACGTTCCTGGTCATCCTGTCTCCTTTCTATATTTGTTGATCATCTAACTCAAGAATAGCAGAGACAGATTTCCAAGAGCAAGGCGGGGAAGGCCCGTCGCACGTTCTCAGCCATCGCCCTCGTCATTCAGCTGGGTGACTACGAGGCCGTGCCGGCTCTAGTTCACCGATCTCGTGGTTCTTTACGGTCGGTATAGGTCCGAAAGGAACCGCGCGACGAGCTGGAGTCCCTCAATCACGATTCCGTGGTTCCTTTCGGAAGAGATGGGTCCGAAAGGAACCACGACTTCGGCGGCGAGCGACCGCTGCGTCAAGCTTGCTATCTCCCATGGCATTTCTTGAACTTGCGGCCTGATCCGCACCAGCATGGATCGTTTCGTTTCGGCTTTGCTGCCTTCTCATGCGGCACATGGATGGCGCTCTCGTTTTTATCGCCGAAGCCGAAGAGGGCGGTGGTGATCGACCCGGTGTAACGAAGCACGCTCTTCTCGCCATGACCCATTAGAGATATAGGGCGCTCTCTAGTCGGATCGATGAAGGAGAGCGCGCTGTTGGTGATCGCAACAACCTGCCGCTGGTCATTCCAAATTCCTTGCACTCGTACCAGGCCAGGCTTGAGAACCTCCAGATCAAGGAGAGTGATACGTCCGTCCGCGGCAAAGTCGGGCTCCTGTTCGCGGAGCTTTGACATCGCCCAATCAGGCATGAGCTCGTCGTCGGCAGGTGCAGTTAGCCTCACTCGGCCGGGCACACGCTCATATATCACCGGAGGGGCGGCCGCATGCCGCACGTGCCCATCCACCACTCGCAGAATCTCTTCTCCGGCCGCGTTCGAGACGGCCAGATTGATCAGCATGATGTCCTCGTCCTGAAGTTGAAATTTCAGCTTGGTAGAAGGACCAAGATCGAAAACGGTGATTCCTTTGTCTCCGGTAACCGCGATCGTTCCCAGCAGAAACTTTGGCGAGCCGCCCGGCTCGACATAAACATGATCGTGGCGAGCTTCCTCGCGCTCAATGCCCTTCCAGCGGCGCACGGTGTCATCGTCGATTTCAAGTGGTCCGTTGTGAATGGCGTCGTGACAGCTTGGGCATACGGCCACCATGTCTGCTTGGTCATGGGTTTCGTAGGCCGACCACTCATGAATGTGGTGAATATGGGTTCGGTAGGAGGCACAGCCGGGGTTTGCGCACTTCCCCCCAGCTTCATCGACGAGCTTCTGCTTCAGTTTTGAGGGAACCGCGGTCCTTTGCGTGGCCACGTCATATATCTAGCAGTGCCACAGACGGAAGCGGCGCAGCAAGACTTGTGCCGGCGTTCTCTAAACAGAGGAGAATGGAGCGGCGAAGTGGGGCGGGGCGTCACCCGGCAAGAAGACGCCCCACCCCGTCGCCTCTTCAAACGGCTGCAGGTATCTCTGCGTCGCCGCCGTCGTGGGACCCGTGGGGAGTCGAGGCCCCGCGGGGGATTGACGGCGACGAACCGTTGAAGCTTTTGGCCTGGACCGGGCGCAGGTAGGCGATCTGGCCTTCGCGCAGCTCCAGCCGTTGCAGTTCGGCCCGGGTCAGCTGCGCCCAGACCTCGGTTCCGTCGGAGAGCAGGAGCTCGACCCGGACCTCGAAGCCGAGGGTGACGATCCGCTGCACCAGGCCCTCCTGGGTGCGCTCGTCCGGGTCGAGGACGACTTCCATGTCGTGCGGGCGCACGAAGTGCTCGCCGAGCCGGTTGACCTCGCCGACGAAGCTCATCACGAACTCGTTGGCGGGGTGCTCGTAGAGCTCGTCCGCAGTCCCCGACTGCTCGACCCGCCCTGCGTTCATCACCACCAGCTGGCCGGCGACGTCCATCGCCTCTTCCTGGTCGTGGGTGACGAAGATCGTCGTGACGTGCATCTCCTCGTGGAGGCGACGCAGCCAGGTCCGCAGGTCCTTGCGCACCTTGGCATCGAGCGCGCCGAAAGGCTCGTCGAGCAGCAGTACCTTCGGCTCCACCGCCAGCGCCCGCGCCAGCGCCATCCGCTGCCGCTGCCCGCCCGAGAGCTGGGAGGGGTAGCGGTTGGCCAGCCCCTCGAGCTGGACCAGGTCGAGCAGCTCGTGCACGCGCCTCGATGCCTTCGCCTTGTCCCACTTGCGGATCTTCAGCCCGAAGCAGACGTTCTCGAACACGGTCATGTGCTTGAAGGCGGCGTAGTGCTGGAAGACGAAGCCGACTTCGCGCTTCTGGGTCGGCTGCTTGGAGACATCCTCGCCGTTCAGCAGCACGCGGCCGGAGTCGAGCGTCTCCAGCCCGGCGATCGCTCGCAGCAAGGTCGACTTGCCGGAGCCGCTGGGCCCGAGCAGGGCGGTGAGGGACCCGTCCGGGACCTCGATCGATACGTCTCTGAGCGCCTGAAAGTCACCGAAGCGCTTGTTTGCTCCCTCGACTGAGATTCCCATCAGGCCGCCTCCTTTCGTTTCAGCAGGTTCATTGCGAGCAGCGTCGCCAGGGCGAGCAGGGCGAGCAGGATGGAGGCGCCGAAGGCGCCGGGGAGGTTGAAGTTCTCGTACTGCTTCTCGACGAACAGCGGTAGCGTCTGGGTCTGGCCGGAGATCGAGCCGGAGACGACCGAGACGGCGCCGAACTCGCCGAGCACGCGCGCGGTCGTCAGCACCACGCCGTAGGCGACGCCCCAGCGGATCGCCGGCAGGGTGACCCGCCAGAAGGTCTGCCAGGCGTTGGCGCCGAGGGTGTGAGCGGCCTGCTCCTGCTCGGTGCCGATCTCCTGCAGCACCGGCACCGTCTCCCGCACCACGAACGGCAGCGAGACGAACATGCAGGCGAGGATCATCCCCGGCACCGAGAAGAGGACCTTGACCCCGGCTTCGGCGAGCGCCGGTTCGAACCAGCCGGTGGTGCCGTAGAGGAGGAAGAGCGAGAGGCCGATCACCACCGGCGAGATCGCGAACGGGAGGTTGATCGCCGCGTCGATCAGGAAGTTGCCCCACCACTTGTGGCGGACGAGCAGGATCGCGCACGCGACGCCGAAGACCGTGTTCAGCGGCACCGCGATCGCGACCGTGAGCAGGGTCAGCTTCAGCGCGTGCAGGCCGTCGGGGGAGGTGATCGCTTCGAGCGGCGGCGCGATGCCGTGTTCGAAGGTCTTGTAAAAGATGAACCCCAGCGGGATCAGCAGCAGGAGCAGGACGTAGCCGAGGCCGAGTGCCCGGAGCGTCCAGCGACTACGCGGCTTCATGGCGCACGCTCCAGCGCTGGATCAGGCTCACCGCCGCCAGGCAGAGGAGTGAGGCGAGCAGCAGCACCACCGAGACCGCGGCGGCGCCGGTGTCGTTGCCGGACTCGATTTGCTGGCGGATGAAGACCGAGGAGACCATCGTGTTCGGCAGGCCGCCGGCGAAGAGCAGGACCGAGCCGAACTCGCCGAGCGCTCGCGCGTAGGCCAGCGCGATGCCGGCGCCGAGGCCCGGCAGCAGGTTGGGGAAGACGATGCGGCGGAAGACCGTGAGGCCGCCGGCCCCGAGCGAGGCCGCAGCCTCCTCCATCTCCCGGTCCATCTCCATCAGCAGCGGCTGCACCGCGCGGACGACGAAGGGAAGGGTGACGAACATCAGCGCCACGACCACCGCGGCTTGGGTGCCGGCGATGTGGACGCCGAAGGGGCTTTTGTCGCCCCAGAGCTCGATCAGGATCAGGCTGGCGACGATCGTCGGCAGCGCAAAGGGAAGGTCGACGACGGCGTTGACCGCCGCCTTGCCCGGGAATTCGTCCCGGACCAGGAGCCAGGCGAGGATCGTCCCGAAGAAGGCGTTGATCAGGACGACGATCGCCGAAGCGACCAGGGTCAGCTTCAGTGAGCGCAGCGCCTGCGGCTGGGTCACCTGGTCCCAGAAGTGCCCGAGCCCCTGACTCAGGGATTGGTCGCTCAGCGCCGCCAGCGGCAGCAGCACGATCAGGCTCAGGTAGAGCACGACCATGCCGCGGCCGAGGCCGGCGCTGACCCCGGGCAGGCGAATTCGCGCCCAGGGGGCGCCCCGGGGGGCGCGTGAGTGGGTGAGGGTCCCGGCCTCCATCGATCAGCCCGAGGTCGAGACTCCGAGTTCGCCCTCGATCTTGGCCACCGAGCCGGATTCTTCGTCGAAGAATTCGTCGTTGACCTTGCCCCAGCCGCCGAACTTGCTGATCTCGAACAGGTCCTTCGGGGTCGGGAACTGCTTCGGGTCGACCAGCTTCGGGTTGACCGGGCGGTAGCCGTTTTCAGCCCACAGTTCCTGGCCTTCGTCGGACCAGAGCCAGTTGACGAAGTCTTCGGCCGCCGGCTCCGGCGCGTCTTTGGTTACCGCGATCGGGGTTTCGATCTGGATCGTCGAAGGCGGGATCACGTATTCCACGTCTTCGCCTTCCTTTTCGGCCTTGATCGCTTCGTTCTCGTAGGTGAGGAGGACGTCGCCCTCGCCCTGGCTGAAGGCGGAGAAGGCGTCGCGGCCGCTGCCCGGCTGGGCGACGGTCTTTTCGAGGACGGTCTTGACGGCGGCGAGCGCCTGGTCGGGCGAGTCGCCTTCTTCGATCGCCGCGCCGTAGACGGCCATGATGTTCCAGCGGGCCGAGCCGGAGCTGAACGGGTTCGGGGTGACGACGCCGACTTCCTTGTCCTCGATGTCCTTGAAGGACTTGATCCCTTCCGGGTTGCCCTTGCGGACGAGGATCACGACGACCGAGTCGGTGGCAATGCCGTGGTACTTGTTCTGTTCCCAGTCCTTGGCGACGATTTCGCCTTCTTCGACGAGGCGTTCCATGTCGCCGGCCTGGGAGAAGTGGACGACGGATGCGGGCTGGCCTGCGGCGACGGCCCGGCTCTGATCGCCGGAGGCACCGAAGGAGTTGCTGAAGCTGACGCCCTTGCCCTGCGAGGTCTTTTCGAAAGCGGGCTCGAGGACTTCGGCGTAGACCGATTCCGGGGTGGAGTAACCGACCACGTCGAGCTTGGCTCCGCCGGAGCTGGAGCCGGTGTCAGAACCGGTGGCGCTGCTGTCGCTGCCTCCGCAGCCGGCGACGACTATTGCGACCAACAGGGTGAGGGCGGCGAAGAGGCCGGCCGTCACGCTGCGCCGCCGGGTGGTGCGAGCGTTCCGCATCTAAATTGTTCCTTCCTTTTTCGACTGACTTACTTTCTTGAGCAACTTAATGCTCAATCAGTGGCGCGGCAGCCTAGCACAAAGTCGATAAGGAAAGTAGAGAATCCTGATCTGGATTAGGCAGAACTGTTGGCTGGACAGCCAAAAGGCGCATAGACTCCGCCGATGAGCGTTGACGCTTTGCGCACGCCGGAGGAGCGGCTGGAAGGGTTGCCGGACTACCCGTTCGAGTCGCGCTACCGCGAGGTCGACGGGCTGCGGCTGGCGCACCTCGACGAGGGGGAGGGGAAGCCGGTCGTCTTCTTCCACGGCGAGCCGACCTGGTCGTTCCTCTGGCGCAAGGTGATCCCGCCGGTGCGCGACGCCGGCTACCGCTGCATCGCCCCCGACTACGCCGGCTTCGGCCGCTCCGACAAGCCCACCGACCTCGGCTGGTACACCTACGACCGCCACGTCGAGCTGATGGCGGCGCTGCTGGAGGATCTCGACCTGCGCGACGCGACCGCGGTCGTCCATGACTGGGGCGGGCCGATCGGGCTGCGGCTGGCGGTCGAGCACCCCGACCGCTTCTCCCGCATCGTGATCATGGAGACCGGCCCCTTCACCGGCCACCAGAAGATGAGCGACGCCTGGTTCGCCTTCCGGGACTTTGTCCGCGACAACGAGGACGTGCCGGTCGGCTTCCTGATCAAAGGCGGCTGCAGGAACGACCCGGGCGACGAGGTGATCGCCGCCTACGACGCCCCTTATATGGAGATGGAGCCCGCGGCAAAGGCCGGCGTCCGCGCCTTTCCCCTGATCCTGCCGACCACGCCCGACGCGGTGGGGGCGGCTGAGGGCAAAGCGGTCGCCGATGCGCTGCGCCAGGACGACCGACCCGCGCTGGTCCTATGGGCCGACTCCGACCCGATCCTCCCGTTCTCAGTAGGGGAGCGTGTCTCCAGCGAGCTGAACTTCCCGCCGCCGCGCCCGATCGAGAACGCGTCGCACTTCCTGCAGGAGGACGCCGGTCCCGAGATCGGAAGCGTCATCGCCGACTGGCTGGGGTCGTAGGCTCTCCGACACCCCGCCGTTGCTCAACTAGTTCGAGCAGCTCAGCATGAGAACGGTCGAGCAGCAGCTGCACCCTGCGGGGTGGGGCGTCGTCCTCTAGCCAGGTGACCGTCCCCGGCCAGTAAGGGCTCGGCGGCCGGCCGGGGTGGTGGAACGCGGTGGCGAAGACCCAGCTGCCGGTGTTGTGGAGCTGTCCGCCACTTGGGAGGGGCCAGGTGGGTTCATCGGGCAGGGGGCCGCCGCGGTGGGTGTGGCCGGTGATCACGTGGACGTCGTCGATCCCCAGGCGGACCGCCATCTCGATCCCCCCCTCGACGCCGCCGCGGAAGATCGCCGGCGGGGTCACGTCGGCGTCGAAGTCCGCGCGCAGGAGTTTGTTGAGGCCGCGGATCGCGGCGGGGAAACTGGCCGCGGCGGCGCGGCCGCGCAGGGTCCGCGCCTTCCGCTCGCCGGCGAGGACCTCCCACCATTTCTCGAAGGGACCGTTGCGCCGCCGCCGCACCGGCAGCACTTGCGCGAGGCCGTAGGCAAGGCCGTAAAGGGGGCGGAGCACCCGCTCGTAGTCGTCAGGGGTGGCGCGCTGGGGCGGCCGGCCGAGGAAGCGCATCAGCGTCGCCGCCGCCACGCACTCCGCTCGCGGCAGCGAGAGGTGGACGTCGATGTAATGGCCGTGGGTCGCGTATACGTCGTCGCGCAGCCAGGTCCCGGGATAGGCGACTTTCAGCCGCGCCCGCCCCAGCCACCGATCGATCAGCGCCAGGGGGCCGGGGGAGGGGGCATGGTGCTGCTCAAGCCCCAGCTTCGGCTCGCCCTTGATCGAGAGCTCGTCGAGCAGCGGCTCGGCGAGGCGCGCGTCGTGGTTGCCGGGCACGAGCGTCACCTCGATCTCGCCGATCGCTTCTCCTAGCTCCTCAAAGAAGGGCCGGCTGCGCTCGAGCGAGGGGCCGACGGGAAGGTTGCGCAGCTCGACCACGTCGCCGAGCAGGACGAGCCGGTCGGCGCCGGCGATCTCCTCGAAAAGGACGCGGCGGATCGCCGGGTCGCGCAGGACGTCCTCGTCGCTGGCGACGCCGAGGTGGAGGTCGGAGATGATCGCCGTCCGCACCCGCCCGTTCTACCGGAACCACCGCGGCGTTCGTCCTTTTACCCCCTATAGGCCATAAAAGAACGAACGCCGACGATGACGCGTCGAGTTTGGCTGCCCAGCCAGCCTGGGTAAGATCGACGAATGCCGCAGTTCTCAGAAGAGCGGATGGCGCCCGCCAACGGGATCGAGCTTTGCTACCAAGAGATGGGCGAGCCCGACGGCGAGCCGCTGGTCCTGATCATGGGCCTGGCGACGCAGATGATCGCCTGGGACGAGGAGTTCTGCTCGATGCTGGTCGAGCGGGGCTTCCGCGTTGTCCGCTTCGACAACCGCGACATCGGCCGCTCGACCCGGATCCGGGCAGGCGGCGTGCCGAACATGCTCGACCTGTTCGTCGGCCGCGGCGATCCCGCCTACCGCCTGCGCGACATGGCCGCCGACACGATCGGCCTGATGGACCATCTCGGGATCGACTCCGCCCACGTGGTCGGCGCCTCGATGGGCGGGATGATCGCCCAGTGCACGGCGATCGGCCACCCCGGCCGCGTCCGCTCGCTCACCTCGATCATGTCGACTACCGGCAGCCGCCGCGTC
The DNA here is from genome assembly GCA_051954115.1 of Solirubrobacterales bacterium. Classification (GTDB taxonomy): domain Bacteria; phylum Actinomycetota; class Thermoleophilia; order Solirubrobacterales; family 70-9; genus VAYN01. The sequence continues at coordinate 61,083 of JBQCIB010000016.1, forward strand.
GGCCATCCCAGCTATCGCACCTTCGGCCTCCTGCTCGGCAAGCGGCCGCGCGAGCGCGAGGCCGCGATCGAGCGCGTGGTCAAGACCTTCCGGACGATCGGCTCGCCCGGCTATCCTTTCGAAGAGGAGCACATCCGCGAGCTCGCCGGCCGCTCCTTCGAGCGCGGCCACAGCCAGGCCGGCATCGCTCGCCAACTCCACGCGATCACCGCGTCCGGCGACCGCACCCCGCATCTTCGCAAGCTTAAAGTTCCAACCGCCGTCATCCACGGCAAGAACGACGTCCTCGTCAATCCCTCCGGCGGCCGCGCCACCGCCGAGGCGATCCCAAGCGCCCGCCTGAAGATGATCGACGGCATGGGCCACGACATGCCCCGCGCCCTCTGGCCCACATTCGCCGAGGAGATCGCCTGCAACGCCGCGAGGGCGCCGGAGGCGGCGATCGCCCAGCCCGCCTGAGCGCATCCGATTCTTCCCCCACCCTGGTGGGGGCAAACTCGGATGCGGCTGAGAGGAGTCGAACCTCCACGGGCTCTCGCCCACACGGACCTGAACCGTGCGCGTCTACCAGTTCCGCCACAGCCGCGCGGAGCAGGCAATTTACCGGGTGCGAGCCCTCCGCCGCCTGTGACCCCCATCACCAGCCCGCTCCGCCGCCTTCGCTAAAGTGCCCCTACCTCGCCGCTATCGTCTAGGGGACTAGGACGCCGGATTCTCAGTCCGGAAACCCGGGTTCGAATCCCGGTAGCGGTATCTCGCGAGTTCCCGCAAAAGTGGGGTTTTTCATTCTCGACGAACGTCCTGCGCTCGGAGGGCTTGAGCGTCGCCCGTTTCCTGGCCGAGCTGGATCGCGGCACCGCCGCCGGGGAACAGGCTCTTGCGTGGCTCTGTCGTGGTCGTCGACGAGGCCGGGATGGTGGACTCCCACGCTCTCGCCCGAATCATCGACCACGCCCAGGAGGCCGAGGCCAAGCTCGTCTTGATCGGCGATCCCGCCCAGCTCGGCGAGATCGAGGCGGGCGGCCTCTTCGCCGCGATCGCGAAGAGGACCGAGCCGATCGTCCTCGATGAAGTGATCCGCCACCGTCATGAGCTGGAGCGCGATGCGGCGAAGCTGATCCGCGAGGGCGAAGGCCGGGAGGCGATCTCGGTCTACCAGGGCGCCGAGCGGGTAACGATCTCGGAGGACCCCGCCGCTCGGCGGGAGGCGACGGTCGCCGACTGGTGGCAGCGCTTCGCAGACGGCGAGGACGCGCTGATGGTCGCCAAGCGAAACGCCGAGGTCCGCGAGCTGAACATCCTGGCGCGGGAGCGGATGCGCTCCGAGGGTCGACTCGGATCGCAGGAGCTGCAAGTCGGCGAGGCCCGCTTCGCGGTCGGCGATCAGGTCATCACCCGGATCAACGATCAGCGCGCCGGCATCTTCAACCGCGAGAGGTGGCGGATAGCGGAGGTGGACGTGGAGTCCCGGCGTTTGGTGTTGGACGGAATCGACACCGCTGGGCGGGTGGGTGTCGATTCCGTCTTCTTGGGCCGGGTCAACCCGAGGGACGGAGCGCCCGCCATCGAACACGCCTACGCCGCGACGATCTACCAGGCCCAGGGCGCGACCCTCGAATCCCTCTAACGAGAAATCGGCGCTGGAGCGGATCGAGGCGGCGACGGTTGAGCGCGAGCAGCTGCCGGGGATCGGCCACGACGCCCGCGCAAAAGCAGCGGTCGCCGAACACGTCCTCTCCGAGCGCGAGCGGGCCTCCGCGACCGCCGCCCGTCTATCTCCTCCTGCCTACATTAAGTCCGAGCTGGGGGAGAGGCCGAGCGATCCGACGAAGGCGGCGGCGTGGGAGCGGGCGGTGCGCGGGAGCGAGGGCTACCGCGTCAGAAACGGCGTGGTGGACAGACACCATGCCCTCGGGCCGGAGCCGAAAGACCGGGCCGCTCAGGCGCGACAGAGGCAGGCAAGGGAGCGGCTGCAGCGCACGCAGCGCCAGCTCGGGTTGAAGAAACAGCGGACGGCCGAGCGCTCGATGAGGCTCGGGATCGGGCGATGAGTCAACAAGTCGAAGAGCAATCGAGCTACGGCTCGCTCACCGAGCCGCTACTCAATGCCGACGAAGCGGCACAGCTGCTTCACGTACCTCGGAGCACCCTCTATGAGTTGGTCCTCGCGGCACCTGCCGCATGTGCGGATGGGCGAAACTTGCGCTTCACTCGGACGGAGCTTCGGTACTCAACATTTGGCCATTGGTATTGCCCTCGTCTTACCAATGTGTTCAAGTCCCCGCATCGGGCAGCCACTACGCGGGAGACGACATGATGAGACACGCTAGCCCCCGACTCAGCGGAGTGGCGCCCAACGTACCTCGAGCGCTGCCTGGACTGGCGTCATGCCTTCTCTTGGGCATCGTCCTCCTCATCATTGCCGCACCCGCCAACGCGAGCGCGCCCAAACTCGAATTCGGTGACGGTGGATCGTTGCAATCCGGCAATCTACTTCCCAAACCAGCCCCCAAGAGCCCACCGCCGGCACCTGACGCCACCAACGGACCCTCCGTAGCGACCGCGACCAACGAAGCAGGCGACATCGTCGAAGTCCAAACGGCCCGACCCGCAAATCTCTATGAAAGGAGCGGCGGGAGCCTCTGGAGCGACTGCAGTGTCAAGATCCCGTTCCTCGGCTCTTCATACGATCCCTGTGGCTACGTCAAACTCTATGACGCCGCCCGCGAATCCTGGGAAAAAGCTCCTCCCCTCAATACCCAAACTGACGTCGAGTTCGACGCCTGCGGAACGGTGGTAAGCAGCCACACGACCTCCAACTGGCAAGACGAAGAAGGCTACGCTCGGAGCGGCTGGTTTGGCGGCCAGGCTGCGACGATTCCCACCAACGAGCCAGCCAAATGCCTAGGCGAATGGCTGATGGCCTGGACCTTCAAAGAGACCTTCAGCGACGGGCAAACGCTGACCGATAGCCTCACCGTGCCATTTTTCGTGACTGCGGTGCCGGTGCCTCCTAGTTTCACCTGGGGCGGCGGCAACCCATCGGCGATTGGATGCCTGCAGACCTGTAGCGGGGACCCCGTGAATACGGCTACGGGCGATTACTCCGAGTCGACGACGGATCTCGAAATCCAAGGCCGTGGTCCGGGGCTCGTCATGCGGCGCACCTACAGCTCATTGGCTGCGGAGGCGGGGCAGTCTTCGGCCCTCGGCCGCGGCTGGACGATGTCCTATGGATCCTCGCTGTCGGTCAACTCCACGACCGGCTATGTCACGGTGACCAATGAAAACGGCAGCCGGACCGAATTCCAGCCCGGCGCTAAAGGCTATGTCGCACCGCCCGGCGTGCTGGCAACTCTGGTCAAAGGCGAAGGCGGCACTTACGTCTATACCGTCAAGGCCAGGACCATTTACACGTTCAACAGCACCGGGCAGCTGACGAGCATCGCCGACCTCAACGGCAACAAAACGACGCTCGCCTACAACGGCTCGGGCAAGCTCGAAAAAGCCACCGACGGCGCCGGCCGCACGCTCACGTTCGCCTATAACGGAGCCGGTCAGCTTGAAAGCGTGGCTGATTCGACCGGACGAAAAGTCAGCTATGGCTACGACGGCGCCGGACGCCTTGTTGAAGTCACCGACGTGCGTGGCGGTCATTCGCACTACACCTACGACGAAAACGGCCTGCTGTTGACCTACAAAGACCCCCGCGAACACGTCGTCCTGACGAACACCTATGACGGCAGCGGTCGCGTTCTGACCCAAACCGACGGGCTGGAACACGAAACCAAATACTCCTACGAAGGAGCGGGGAGTGTCACGGCTACGAAAGAGACTGACCCGCGCGGATACGTGACGGAATACCAATATGAAAAGGGCGCGCTTAAGCAGAAGACCGAGGGCCTCGGCACCGAATTAAGCGCGACCTGGACTTACGAACGCGATCCCAGCACGCTCGGGATCACGGCCGTCACCGATCCCAATGGTCACACGATGCATGCGACCTATGACTCGCGCGGGAATAGGACGTCGACCGAAGACGCCCTGGGCCACAAAACGAAATCGGTCTACGACTCGCTCGATGACCTGACCGAATACACCGATGCCAACGGCGTCACGACCACCTACACCTACGACGCTCGCGGCAACCTGCTGACCACCTCGACGCCGCTGGTCGGCTCTGAACCAGCGCAGGCACGGGTCATTACCAATACCTACGAAAGCAAAGAACATCCCGGCGACCTCAGCTCGACCACCGACCCAAACGGGAAGAAAACGACCTTTACCTACGACTCTGCCGGCGATCTTGCCAGCGCCACCGACGCGGCCGGGGACAAGACGACCTATACCTACAACGCGCGCGGCAATCGCCTGACCGAGGTCAGCCCACGGGGCAATGCCAAAGGCGCCAAAGCCTCCGAATACACGACGACCTACACCTATGATGCCGCCGGCAACGTCCTGACGGCCACCGATCCGCTCGCTCACGAACAGAAATGGGCCTATGACGCGGACGGCAACGTCGAATCCGAAACCGATCCCAACGGCCATACGACCACCTTCACCTACAACGCTGCCAATCAACGGTTGACCGTCAAACGGCCAAATGGCACGATCGAACGTACTGCCTATGACGCCGACGGAAATGTTGAATCGCGGACGAACGGCCTCGAACGCACGACGACCTACACCTATGACCCGCTCGACCATCTTGCCTCGAGCACCGACCCTCTGGAACGTAAAACCACCTACGTCTACGACGCGGTCGGCAACCTGAAGAGCAAGACGGATCCCGAAGGTCGCACCACGACCGACACCTACGATTCGGCCGATCGGTTGACCAAAGTTGCCTATTCCGATGGCGTGACGCCAACCGTCGAAAACGGCTATGACCCGGACGGCCGGCTGACGTCGCGCACCGATGGTACCGGCAACTCGAGCTTCAGCTTTAACTCGCTAGGGCGGCTGACGACTACGACCGACGGGCACGGCGACAAAACGTCCTATGGCTATGACCTCGCCGGGAACGAGACGAGCATCACCTACCCGAACGGCAAAAAAGTGACGCGTGCGTTCGACAGCGCCGAGCGGCTTGCCAGTGTCAGCGACTGGCTCGGAAATACCACGAGTTTCTCCTATGACCCCAACTCCAACCTGCTGGCGACCACCTTCCCGAGCTCAACCACTGATGTCGACGAATACGCATATGACCGCGCCAATCGCATGAGCGCGGTGACCATGAAGAAGAGCAAAGAAACGCTCGCCTCGCTCTCCTATGTGCGAGATAAAGCAGGGCAGATCGAAAGCCTCACTTCGAAAAGCCTGCCCGGCGCCGAATCAGAAGCGTTCAGCTATGACGTCAACGGCCGCCTGACCAAAGCAGGCAGCGGCACCTACGAATACGACGCCGCCAACAACCTGACCATAGCGCCCGGTACGGCCAATACCTATGACAAAGCCAACCAGCTCGAAACGGGTACCGGGGTCACCTACAGCTACGACAAACTCGGTGAGCGGATCAAATCGACCCCGGCGAGTGGCCCCGCCACCAGCTACAAATACGACCAGGCGGGCAACCTGATCGCCGTCGAACGAGCGGCAGAAGGCGTGGTTCCGGCGATCAGCGAATCCTACGCCTACGACGGTGCCGGCCTGCGTGCCTCCCAGACCGTGTCCGGGACGAAAAGCTATCTGACTTGGGATCAGAGCGGAGGGCTACAGCTGCTCCTCAACGACGGCCAGAGCAACTACATCTATGGACCCGGTGGTTTGCCGGTCGAGCAGATCTCCTCAGAAACCGCGACCTACTACCACCACGATCAGCTCGGCAGCACGAGGATGCTGACCAACTCCAGCGGGACCTCGACCGGCAAGTTCACCTACGGCCCCTACGGGGCGCTGACGGGTAGCTCCGGCACCCAGACCACGCCGCTGGGATTCGCCGGCCAGTACACGAATGCCCAGAGCGGCCTGCAGTATCTGCGGGCGCGGACGTACGACCCGGGGACCCAACAATTTATGACGACCGACCCGCTGGCGGGCAGTGCACCAAGCGCAGGCGCGGGCTCACCGTACAGTTACGCGAATGAGAATCCACTCCAATACATCGACCCTGCTGGATCGTGTGGAGTTGGCTCAGTCGGCGAAATAGCTGAAAGCTTCAACCCCTTGTCAGAAGAAAACTGCGCCTATCAAGCGACGAAGGCGGTTGCTGATCTCCTAGGCGACAACCTGGTAGCTGTTGCAACCGTGTCCGCAATCGCGGCAACCGTTCTCAGCGGAGGTACTCTCGGCCCGGCCCTCGGCCTCTTTTCGGCCGCGCTCTCGGCTTATCAGGCTGGCGAGGACGCCGGGAACGGCGACAACCTCCAAGCTGCCTTTGACGGACTGGCAGCCCTCTTTGGAGGTACGTCGGCAACCTTGGATTTCCTGAACGCCTTGGAGGCCCTCGGTCCAAAATTGGCAGGCGAGTCTGCGGCCCAACAGACGGAGGACCTGACTGGACTTCTCAACAGGATAGGCGAGGGCTCGCTGGCGGCTAGCCTCGTGAATCCGTGCCTAGGCGAATTGGGGAGCGTCTAGCCATGGTTCTCAAGCGGACCGCGATCCCAGGAGATGATCGGTGCAATCAGTAGGTCGTGCGCCGGTTCAAGCAATCCGTCGGCAAAGCCGATAGGTCAAAATATGGACACGGTCGGGGTCCACTGCTATGGCTGCCCAGCCGTGATAACGGTCGCTTCCGGTGCCCCCGAGGATGGTCTTGCGGCGACGGGTTGGTCCCTGGTCCACGGCCAGACGTACTGCCCCTCATGCGCGAATAAAAGAGGCCTAGCTCCGCTGAGGCCGGAGGCGGCGTCGGCAGCACTGCCAGTGGAAGCCGGCCCGCAGCCTTCGACTGTCTCTGATCCGGCTCAGACCGCTCGGGAGCTTGCCATGGTCAACAAGATCGAGGCGCGTGCCAGGCTGCGGATCAAGATGGGCGCGGTTGCGTTCATCGCGGGCCTGCTGCTTCTTGCGGGCCTCTCCTCAAGTCCTGTAGGGGTCTCGCTTGGAGGCGTGGCCGTGCTGAGCGGCCCTGTGGTCTTGCTATGGGATGAACGTGCTCAACAACTCGCCAAGCAAGGTATTCGATTCTATCTGGCCCTGATGGCTTTCTGGCTCGCCTATCCCGTCGTCCATGGCTCAGGAGTCAAGGGGGTTGGCGTGATCCTCGGTTGGGCGGGGCTAGTCGTTGGACTCGGCCTGGCATGGCAGGGGATACGAGCCTCGAGCCTCCTCGGGGCGGCCCGCAGCTCATTGAATGGACAGGCCTTTGACCTTCGCCTCGAAACCAGGGTTCGGAGGGCGGCCTACGGGGGGCTACCGACTTCGAGTGCGCTCCTCTGGGGAGACGACCCCCAGACGCCATTAGCCTGGTTTGACTGGCAGATGTCGCAGCCTCAACTGGTGGCTGTGGACAAAACTCCAGCGAAGGTCTACGGCGCACCGACCAGGGGTGCGGTGGTTGTTGTGTCCTGTCCACAAGCAATCGTCGCCGGCCGGGTCAAACGGTCGCACTTCGGCGAGTCCTCATCACCTCCGCAGCCCGTCTCCCCGCTCACTGCGTGGCTGTGGAAGCCCCGCAGCCTCCGCCTGCCCTGATCGCTGACCCGGCCCGCGGTGGGGGCACGCCCCGCCCTAGCGGACACGCAGAGCGGGGAAGGTCGAGAACTCCAGACCGGACGTAGACTGAGACCTCCGCAGCGTGTCCCGAAATATGTCCCCGACTCCACCGAACTCAACGGGACTGGACTGATCTCCTTGGACGCCACAGGCACGGATCGGCCGGAAATGGCTTCACAGAGGCAATTCTCAGTCCGGAAACCCGGGTTCGAATCCTGGTAGCGGTATGGCTTGAGCTTATTCGAGGGGTCGCATCGCCCCTTCGACTGCTGCGGCGATGCTGTCAAGCAGATGCTCTTGCTCCACTTCGGGAAGGCTCATCAGGGAGTGAGCTGGATCGTTGATCGCCTGGAGATGACGAAGCGCCTCGTCCCGCGTGTAACGGCAAGGTTTGACGATCACCGGGATGATCTTGGTGCCCTTGCGTTCGGCATTTCGGAGAAGGGGTGGCAACTCGTTGTCGACGATGAAGTCTGAAGCGAGGAAATCTGCGCTGACGAGGAGGATTGCGGCACGAGCATGGCCAAGGGCTTTCTCAACCTCCTCTTTCCAGTGGGCGCCGGCCTCGATTCGAGTGTCGTTCCAGACATCGACTAATCCTTCTCGCTCGAGCGGACGAAGGTGAACCATGAGGCGGTCCAGCACTTTTCGATCCTGGTGGCTGTAACTGATGAACAGACGATCGATGTCTAGGCGAGTGGTTGGTCGGTGGGAGAAGCTATCGGGATCCCGAAGCGCCGCTTCGAACACCCTTTCCATCTCACGTTCGAAGGCATGCAGATCGGCCACCCTCTCGCCGTAACGCACCAGTTTCAGTGAAGCGACGTCAAATGGCACATAGGGCAGGTCATCCGCGATGATGATCACCGGACGCCTCGCTCCATGGACGAACCCCAGCTCGTACATCACATTTGGGTTCAGGTTGCTGATGTCCGCGATCACGATGTCGGCGGATTCCAGCTGCTCGTAAATCCTTTCCACTAGTAGTCCGGGCTCCGGCGTTAGCGATTCGTAGCGCACGACAGAGAGTCCGGCGGCTTGCGCTGAGGAGCGCAGGGCCCTGTGAACCAGCTCGGATCCGGGATGGTCGGACTGAATCAGGAACGCGGTTCCCACGACAGGAGATACTCCCAGCTATCTTGCGTCCGAGACAGCAGGTTCACCCCTGCGTGATCTCACTTGGCGCGGTGTTCGGTTGCCAGCAGCCGCTCGATTGCAGCGATGAACTCGGCGGTGCCTTTGACGAATTCGGCGGCTTCCTCGGGGCTTGCCGGTGCGGCCTCGTAGTCGCCTTCCTCGCGGGCATCCTTGGCGCGGCGGGCAAGGGCGCTGAGGCGCTGGTCGAACTCGCCTGGGGCGACGAAGACCTGGCTGAACAGAGTCCAGGTACCGCTGTGGGTCTTGGCGAACTCGCCTCGCTCGGAGAGGGCGGCACGGGCCGCGTAGAGCATCCCGTAGTAGGCGGCGCTTACGACGACGGCTGGATGTGCGGTACCGAGAATCGCTTCGGCGTCCGCCATCCGATCGCGGGCCTGCTGCATGAACTCCTCCGAGCGGGGGCTCAATCCAGCGCGCTCCCGGCGAGGACGATCTTGTCGCGGTCTACCTCTTGGATGAAGAAGGACTCGATCGCGCGGCGGCCCTGCAGCCACTCGGGGTCGTGGACGTGGACCGAGTAATTGAAGGGGCTCTCTCCCTCGGCGATCGCGGCTTCTTCGCTGAGGTCGCCGGCAATTCGCCCGTAGCGATCACGGCCGCCGTCGGCGATCACGAGCAGGTCGACGTCGGACTCTGGGTGAGCGCTGCCACGGGCGCGGGAGCCGTAGAGCCAAAGGGCGCGTAGGTCGCTGCCCAGCTCGCTGCCCAGGCGCGATGCGAAGTGCTCGACCGTCCGCCGCTCGCTCTCGGTGAGCTGCGCGGTGGTCAGCTGATTAGCGGTTGCGTGCTCCATGCTTCAAGGATAGGCGGGGAGGGGGGCGAGGGCGATGGAATTTTCGTGTCCCGAAATATGTCCCCGACTCCACCGAACGGGATTGAACTCAACTGAACTATCTAGGCGGAGTCGGCCTAGATCGGCCACAAACGGCTTCATAGAGGCAATTCTCAGTCCGGAAACCCGGGTTCGAATCCCCGTAGCGGTATGGCTGTCCGGGTTCAGTGTGCGGAGCTTTGGACCTGCTACTCCGGCGGCGCGGAGTTCCTCGCTTCGGTGGGTTCGGCGGCACCTTTGCCGGGCTGTCCGTCGGCGGAGAGGGTTGCTTTGGCGTGCTCTGCTGCGACTCGGAGGAGGGTGGTGTTGTCGATCTTTGGGCCGCGTTTGGCGTTGAGGTCGAGGAGGTCTGCCTCTGCTTGCTGGGTCTCCCGCGTCTCCTCGTAGCGCACTCGCTCCGCCGTCAGGTAGAGGGCCGTTTCGATCTCGCCGCAGGCTTGGAAGATGCGGCCTTCGGTCTCGAGGATCCCGGTCATCACCCCGTCGCGAGCGCCGGGGTCGTCGAGCTCGCGGAGGTGGGTTTTCGCTTTGACCAGGTGAAGCCACGCCCGTAGCGCTTTGTCGGGGTTCTGCCAGTCGCCGGAGAGCAGGAACTTCGCCTCCGCGGCGCCGCGCTCGATCCGTGCCCGGACGGCCGGCCGCGGCAGCTCGTCCCCCCAGAGCGAGTCGATCGTGGTCCGGCTTTCGATCGTGCTGACCGCCTCAGGGCGTTCGAGCGCTTTTTCGCAGCGCTCGAACGCGTGGTCGGCTGCCGGCCGCTGCTTGAGGCGGAGATGGGTCTCGCCGAGCAGCAGCGCCGCCGCTGCCGTGGCGGAACCGTGCTCCGCTCCCTGCAGCTGCCCGAGTGCTTCAGCTGGATCGCCGGCCTCGAGGGCGAGTTTTCCACACCAAAAGCGGCTCCACGCCTCGCCGTCGAGATCCTCGCCGTCGAAGAGTTCCCGCGCTTTGTTGAAGGAGCTCCTCGCCTGGTCGAGTTTCTGCTGACGTGCTGCCTCCTCGGTTTGGTCGAGGGCGAACTTGCGGTAACACATGCCCATCTCGTAGTGGAGGTAAGGGTCGCCGGGGCTGATCCACAGCGCGTGTTCCCAGGCGTCCAGCGCATCGGAGAACTGGTGGAGGGCGTAGTGCGCCCGCCCCGCCTCGCGACGGGACTCGATGTCGATCGGGGCTCGGCGCACGCCTTCCGCTGCGGTGTGCAGGGCGGAGACCAGTCCGTTGCACTCACGCTGCGCTCGGGCCAGCTGCGCGTAGGCGCCGAACTCGATGAGTTTCTGGCGGCGGTGTTCCCTCCCGAGCCGCTCGACGAGTTCCTTGAAGAGCTCACCGGACTTCTTCCAGTCACGGGCATCGGCGTAGAGGCGACCGATCGCCAGCTCGACTTGGTCCAGCTGCCAGCTCCGCGGCGTGGGCATCTCACCCTGACCGCTCTCGGCGAGATCGAGGCCGCCGTCGGAGCTCTTCTCCTGCGGCGAGGCGGGCTCGACGGTGGCGGCGACGAGCTTTTCGCCCCGGGGCCAAGCTTCGATGACCACTGGCGCGAGCGGGTGGGTCTCCCACTCGACCTCGTCGTCTTCTCGGGCGAGGCGGCGGCGCAGGCCGGTGAGGCCATCGGCCGCCACCAGCGGTTCCGCTGCCTTCTTGCGTCGCCCCGTTTTCTGGTCGTGGGAGCTCAAAGCGGCTTCGAGCGTTGCCTTCAGCTCGAACATTTCCTCGACCCGGCTTTCCTTCGCTTCCTCGCCCAGCAACCGGTAGGTCTTCTCGAGAGCGCAGAGGGTCGCCTGGCAGCGCAGCTCGACGGCTTTGGTGACGAACGGCAAGACCGACAGGCTGAACGGCTGCGAGAGCAGGTCGAGAGCGTGCAGCGCGTGCCACTCGGCTTCCTGCTTCAGGGTCTGGCTCTCCTTCGTCGGCCCGCCCCGGTTCTGCAGCATCCGCTGGTAGCGGGCGGCCAGCGCCTGCGCCCAGCGAGCGCGGTACTCGGCGCTGCGCGGGTGGATCAGGGCGGCCTTTTCGAACTGCTCCTCCGCCCGCTTGAATTTCCCGGACGCTTCGAACGCCTCGGCGCGCTCGAAGCGGGAAGCCGCGGTCACGGCGTTACCGGCGCCGGCGAGCCGGGCGGCGCGGTAGAAGATCAACCTGGCGGCGAGCAGGTCGAGGCGATCGAGGATCGACAGCTTCCGCGAAGGGGCCTGTCGCTGGTCCTCGGCGCGGCTGTCGATGCGCGCCCGGCGCTCGAAGGCGAACGCCAGGTCGTGGAGGGCGGCGGTCAGGTTGGCCTCGGCGTGGGTGACGACGTCCGGCAGCCCGTCGAGCCGCATCGCGTTGCGGCGCCTCGCCTTGTAGTACTCGATCCAAGCGTGGCGCACCGCCTTGCGGTGGCTCGGCAGGGCGCCGCCGAAGTCCCCGAGGCGGGTCTGCGCCATCCCGCGCAGGTCGTAGACCGCGGCCAGGTTCGCCTTCTGGGCCTTCGCCACGGCCAGCGCCTGGTCGCAGAGGGAAACCACCGCCCGCAGGGCGTCCTCCCGTTCGCCTTTCGGGGGCGGGCCGTCGACCCGCATCTGCGAGACCGCGCTGAAACGGGTGACGGCGAGAGCGTAGAAAGCCTCCCAGCGGTTCGGGTTCTTTCCCACCGCCCGCTCGAAAGCGACCCGGGCGGCCTCGGCCCGGGCGGCGTTGAGCTCGGCTCGGTCGAAATTCGCGCACGAGGTCGCGTCTTCGGACTCTTCCTCGGCCATCCGTTCGGTATGGACGAGCTGGGTGTTGATGACGCCGAGGTTGTAATAGGCGAGGTCGAACTGCTCGTCCTCGGCGACGGCTTTGAGCAGCCTGCCCTGGGCTTCCTTCAGCAGGTGGGCCCGGTCGCGGGGCGTGCGGCGGGCTTCGTCGTAGAGCTCGAGGTACCGGTTGAAGGCTTCGATCGCCTTCGGCCGGACCGATCCCTGCAAGGTCAGCTGGCTGAACATCCGGCAGGCGAGCTCGCGCACCATCGTGTCGAGGAACGCCTTGCGCTGCTCGGGCGAGACCGGCTCGCGCGGCTGGTCGATGCGCCAGGTCTTCGGCTCTCCTTTGCTGAGGAGCTGCGCGGTCAGGGTCGGCCCGCCGCCGGCCTCGGTGAGGTGAACGCTGCCGACCAGGCGGGGGCCGCGGCTGACGCGGTTGACGAGGGTGAGGATCGGTTTCAGCGAGAACTTCGCCGGCCCGACGCTGATGCCCGCGTCGGCGGGGACGGCATCCTCGAGCACGGTCGTGGCGTCGTCGGCGCTGACGGTGAGGAAGACCCCCGCTTCCTTGCCGCGGCCGAAGCCGCCGTGGTTCTCGACTCCCACCGCGGTTGGAACCGAGAGGTCGCCGATCTGCTGGTAGAGCTCGCGAAGCCGGCCGAGCTCGGTGGCGAGCAGGGTGGAGAGGCCGCTGACCGCCTTCGCGTCTTCTTTCGTGAAGTCGACGAAGCTCTCGATCACCACGCGGCTGCGCACCTGGAAGATCCACCGCAGCGTCAAGGCCCCTACGGCCAGGCCCGCCACCCACCAGGCCGTGACCCAATCGGCTGCGTCCAGGAGCGCCAGCGCGCCGAGGGCGGCGCCGAGGCCGGCCATCGTCGTGAGGAAGAACCAGCCCGCCCACTTCTGCAGCCGCTTGAAGCGTCCTTTGGCGACGTTCAACCAGAGCCTCGGCCGGCGTCCCGCTTCGGCCAGCGCCAAGCGCACGATTGCCATGATCGACAGGCCTCCCGCCCGCCTCCGATTCGCCATGTTCGTCCTCCGGGCGAGTTGAGAAATTAAGACACTTCTGAGTGTTGGGCTGAGAACGGAGGAGTACATCCGTAGAGGGCCGAAGAAACGCCTGTGGCTGCTGCGGCCCTCGGGATAAGGTCAGGAGCGATGGAGCGGCGGGGCTTGCTCGACTGGCTGGAGGACCCGCGCGCGGGGCATGGACTGCGCTTTGCCGAGGACGGGGGCGGCTGGTCGCCGTGGGAGTACCCGCGGCTGGCACGGGCGACGCTGGCGCAGGCCGAGCGGATCGTCCAGGGGAGGGCGCAGCGCGAGGGGGTCGTCTCCATCGTCACCGGCAGCGGGCCCGGCTTCGTCGCCGCCTTCATGGGAGCGCTGGCCGCCGGCAACACGCCGAGCCCGCTCTCGCCGCCGGGGTTCGGTGCCGATCCGGCGGAGTACGTGGAGCGGATGGCGGCGGCGCTGCGGGTCGCTGCGCCCGCGCTCGTCCTCGCTGACGAGGCGCTGCTGGGATTGGTCGGGGAAGCCGCGCGACGGGCCGGGCTCGGGCACGAGCCGCAGGCGCTCGCGGCGGGGGAAACCGAGGCGGCTCCCTCGCGCGCCGCCCCCGCCGAGCTGGCGCTGCTGCAGTTCACCTCGGGCTCGACCGGCCAGCCGCGGGGGGTGCGCGTGACCTGGGAGAACCTCGAGGCGAACGTCGCGACGATCGGCCGCTGGCTCGGTCTCGGTCCCGAGGAGGCGACGGCGACCTGGCTGCCGCTCTACCACGACATGGGGCTGATCGGCTGCCTGCTGACGCCGATCGTCAACCAAACCGACGTCTGGATCCTGCGCCCCGAGCAGTTCGTCGCCGACCCGGCCCGCTGGCTCGGCTGCTTCGGCTCCCTGGGCGCCAGCCTCACCGCCTCGCCCACCTTCGGTTTCGCTTACGCCGCGCGCAAGGTCGGCGAGGAGGCGCTCGCGGAGATGGACTTCTCCTCTTGGCGCGTGGCGATCGTCGGCGCCGAGCGCGTCGATCCCGTCGTCCTCGGCCGCTTCGCCGAGCGCCTGCGGCCGCACCGGTTCAGCCCCGCTGCCTTCCTCCCGGCCTATGGGCTGGCGGAGGCGACGCTGGCGGTCACGGGGCTCCCGCCGGGCAGCGGAGCCCGGGCGATCCGCCCCGAGTGGGACGAGGCGCAGAGCGGCAAGCGCCTGCGGGTCGCCGCGGAAGCTTCCCTGGAGCAGTGCGCCGAAGGCGAGGCCGGCGCCGGCTGGCTGGTCGGCTGCGGCCCGCCCCACCCCGGTACCGCCGTCGCCATCGTCGACGAAGAGGGGCGGGAGCTGCCGCCGGGGCACGTGGGGGAGATCGTCGTCCGCGGCGAGGCGGTGGCCGCCGGTTACGAGGGCGAGTCGGCCGCCCACGCGACCCGGTTCGAGGACGGGGCGGTCCACACCGCCGACGCCGGCGTCCTCCTCGACGGCGAGCTCTTCGTCGTCGGTCGCCTCGGCGACGCGATCAGCGCCCGCGGCCGCACCGTCTTCGCCGAGGACGTCGAGACCCGGCTGAGCGCCGTCGAGGGGGTGCGAAGCGGCCGTTGCGTGGTCCTCGCCGGCGCCCACGAGGGAACCGAGCGGGTCGTCGCGGTGGTCGAGGGGGAGCCCGGGGCCTGGGCTGCCGCGGTGGCCGCCGTGATCCGCTCGCAAGTCGGCTCGGACGTCGCGGTGGAGGTTTGGGCGGGGGATCGCGGGACGATCATGCGCACCTCGAGCGGCAAGCCGCGGCGGCGGCCGATGTGGGAGGCGTTCTGCGAGGACCGGCTGGCGGCAGAGAGGATTTGGCCGCTCCCAGGAGGGTGAGAAGGAGCAGCTGTTTGGGAACCAAAATGTTTCTTCAGCCAGCAGAAGCCAAATAGTTGAAAACCCCTTGATTTGAGGGGTGGAGGAGGCTACGTTCGCCGGAGTGGGTGGCTCAAGGCGATGACCAGTTCCTCGATCGTCGAGGTGGCCGGAGACCCGGTCTTCGAGCAGTTGCGGACGCTCGTGCTCGGGCTCTGCAAGGACGGCGAGCCGGAGGTGCGCCCCGATACGCGTTTCGACGACCTCGGTCTCGACTCGGTCGACCGGCTCGAGCTCCTGGTCGCGATCGAGGACGCCTGCGGCGTCGCTCTGCCGGACGAGCAGCTGGCGACGCCCACGGTCGGCTGCGTGGCGGAAGCGATCCGCGCGAGCCTCTCGCCGGACGAAGGGATGAGCGATGGCTGAGCGGGACTACCTGGAGATCAAGGAACGGGTTGCGGACGACCTCCTGAAACTGGGGGGCGTCCACGCCGTCGGCGTCGGCGCAAAGGTCACCGAGGGCGAGCCGACGGGCGAGCCGGCGATCAAGGTCTTCGTCGAGGAGAAGCTGCCGCTGGAGGAGGTCGCGCCCGAGGACCGGGTGCCGGCGGAAGTCGAGGGAGTCAAGACCGACGTGGTCGAAATGCCGAAACCGACCGTGCTGCAGACGCCCGGCCAGCTGTTCGGAGCCGACCGCGTCGACCGCCACGAGTACCGCCCGATCCAGGGGGGAACCCAGGTCACCCGGGAAGGCCCGTACGGCCACGGCACGCTCGGCTGCCTCTGCACCGTCCAGGGCGACGAAAAAACCGTCATCGCCCTCACCAACCACCACGTCGTCTACGACAAATGCTCGGACAAACCCAACCACGAGGCGGTCGGCCAGCCGGACGGCGAATCGAGCTCCTCCGACTGCTGCGACGACATCATCGGCACCGTCCTCGACGCCCAGTGCGACGAAGAAGTCGACATCACCCTGATCAAACTCAAGGCGGGGCTGAAGTGGCTCGCTGAGGTGCACGAGATCGGGCGGATCGGCGCGACCCACAACATCAGCGAAGCCGAGGCCAACACCCACACCTACCAGGTGAAAAAGCGCGGCCGCACCTCGGGCCTGACCGGCGGCACGGTGCAGGCGATCGGCCTCAAAGGCGAAGTGATGAACCCCGACGGGATCACGGTCCACCGCAAATACAACAACGTGATCAGCATCGTCCCCAACCCGGACCCGGCGAGCCCGGGGACGCCGACCGACTTCTCGCTCCCGGGCGACTCGGGCTCGGCGGTGCTGAACGCGGAAGACATGGTCGTCGGCATCCTCTTCGGCGGCTCCTCCGCGACCAAAACGACCTCCGGCTCCGGCCTCGCCTTCCCGATCAAAGCCCTGATCGACAAGTTCGCCGAAGGCGTCGAAGCCGGCCGCAAACTCGAGCTGCGGGTGGCGCTGGCGGAAAACAACGGCGAAGTGAAAACGGTGCCGACCGCGATGGTCGCCGACGAGCAGGAGGAGCGGCCGGCGATCGCGGTCGGGCGCGAGATCGAAGCCGAGATCAGCACCTCGCCGCAGGGCCGGCGCTACTCGGATCTCTTCCGACGCCACCGCGAAGAGGCGGCCGGCCTGGTCCACGGCAACCGGCGGGTGACGCTGGTCTGGCACCGCAGCGGCGCCGCCGAGCTCTTCCAGTCCATCGTCCGCGTCTTCCGCACTCCCGACGAGAAAGTGCCGGCGGAGATCCAGGGCCGCCCGATCCGCGCCTGCGTCGAGGACATCGCCGCGGCGCTGCGCCAGCACGGCAGCAGCGAGCTGGCCTCGGACCTGGAGGAGCTGCTGCCGACGCTGCCGGACCTCGCCGGCCTCAGCAAGGCCGAGATAGTCGAACTGCTGAAGGGACAAGAGGCGGGCGCCGCGCCGACGACGGTGTGAGCGCGACCGCCTGAGCCCGATGCCCGACCAGCCCGGCTCGATCGAGCGGCTGGCCCTCGAACTGGGGGGCGCGATCCGGGACGTCGGCGGCCTGCTCGGACTCGAAAGGGCGCTGGAGACCCTGGCCCAGTTCGGGATTGCCTTTCCGCCGCAGTTGCTCGAAGACGCCGGGTTCTCAGCCGCCCGCGAAGCGGTTGTCTCCACCGCGAACGAACTCGACAAAGCGCTCGGCGAACTCGGTACCGCGATCGAAGCGGGAGACGAAGGCGAAATGGCCTCCGCGGCGATCGGGGTGGTGACCGAGGTAGCCGCAGTCGTCGCCAGCTTCGTCCAGCTGAAAAACCAGCTCGACGCCGTCGGCCCGGCGATGCCGGGCGTCACCTCGGCGCAGGTCGCCGAACTGACCGCCGACTTCCCGAAAAAGCTCTTCGATTTCCTCATCGTCAACCGGCTCGACATCGTGCCGGCGGTGGGGGCGACGATGACCCTGCTCGGGCTGATCGAACGGACCTACCACCCGGCCGACCCGAACAATCCCACCAGCGCTTCGTATGAGGTCTCGCACCTGCGCTTCGACCGGCTCGGGCCGGCGCTGACCAACCCCGCCCAGCACTTCTCCGACCTCTACCAGTGGGGCAGCTCCGGCTTCGACGGCAGCGTGCTTTTGCCGGCGCTGGCCGACATGGTGGCGCGGCTCGGGCTGCCCTCTCGCTACGTCCCCGCCGCCGGCAGCCAGCCGGCCCACGCCGAACTCTTCGCCTTCGACCTCGCGGTCGCGCCGGGCACTCCGCCGGGCAGCCCCCCGGGGCTCGCGGTCGAGGCCCTGGTCCCGATCGGCGGCGACGTCGACCAGGCGATCCAGATGCCGCACCCCGCCTGGAAAGCGCACCTGAAAGCCTCGGCCCACCTGCAGGTGGGGGTGAGCGGCACGGTGACGCCGCCGCTGGACGTCTCGCTGCGGCCGCCGACCGGGGACCTCAAAGGGGAAGCGGACCTCACCCTCGAAGGCCACCCGAAAGACCCGTTCATCCTCATCGGCGCCGCTGGCGGCAGCCGGCTCGAGGTCGGCGAGGTCGACGTCGGCCTCGGCCTCGGCTTCGATTGGAACGGCACCGAGGCGGCGATCGAACCGCGCGCCGAGGCCGACGTCAAAGGCGGCAAAGTGGTGATCGACACCAGCGAAGGCGACGGCCTGATCGCGAAGCTCCTCGCCGGCCAGCGGGTGGAAGCGGACTTCGAAGCCGGTGTCAGCTGGGCCGCCACCACCGGCGTCAAATTCCACGGCAGCTCCGGGCTGGAGATCGAGCTGCCGGTTCACATCGAGCTTGGCCCGCTCGAACTGCCGAACCTCTACCTCGTCTTCGGCATGCACGACTCCGCCTTCTCGCTCGAGCTCTCGGCCGACCTGAAAGCGGCGCTCGGCCCGCTCGAGGCGGTCGTGCACCGGCTCGGCGCCGAAGCGGACCTCAGCTTCCCGGCGGGCGGCGGCAACATAGGCCCGGCCCAGCTCGACTTCCTCTTCAAGCCGCCGAACGGGGTCGGGCTGAGCGTCGACGCCGGCCCGATCAAAGGCGGCGGCTTCCTCGCCCTCGACTTCGCCAAAGGCGAATACTTCGGCGCCCTCGAGCTGACCTTCGAGGGGCTCTTCTCGCTCAAGGCCGTCGGCATCGTCAACACGAAAATGCCCGACGGCAAACCCGGGTTCGCGCTGCTGATCCTGGTCACCGCCGAATTCACCCCGATCCAGCTCGGTTTCGGCTTCACCCTGATCGGCGTCGGCGGGCTGCTCGGCCTCAACCGCTCGCTCGACACCGAGGCGCTGCGCCAGGGGGTGCGGACCGGCTCGATCCAGAGCGTCCTCTTCCCCCCGGACGTGGTCGGCAACATCACCAAAATCGTCAGCGACCTGAAGTCGTTCTTCCCGATCACGGAGGGGCACTTCATCGTCGCCCCGATGGGCAAACTCGGCTGGGGGACGCCGACGCTGATCTCGCTCGAGCTGGGGGTGATCATCGACATCCCCTCGCCGCAGCTGTCGATCATCGGCGTCCTGCGCTGCATCCTCCCCGACGAAGAAGCGCCGATCCTGCGCCTCCAAGTCGCCTTCGCCGGCGGCATCGACTTCGACAAAGGGTTGATCTGGTTCGACGCCTCGCTGTTCGACTCGGGCCTGCTCACCTTCACGCTCTCCGGCGACATGGCCCTGCGGATCGGCTGGGGCGACGAATCGATCTTCGTGATCAGCGTCGGCGGCTTCCACCCGGCCTTCCACGAAGTCCCCTCCGACCTGACCCAGATGAAACGCCTGACGATCGCGCTGCTCTCAGGCAACAACCCGCGCCTCGTCGCCCTCTCCTACTTCGCCGTCACCTCGAACACGGTCCAGTCCGGCGCCCGGGTCGAACTGTACGCGGCGGCCTGCGGCTTCAACATCTACGGCTACCTCGGCTACGACCTGCTGATCCAGTTCGACCCCTTCCACTTCATCGCCGACATCGGGGCGGGGTTGGCGCTGCGCCAGGGCGACGACGTGATCGCGGGCATCGACGTCTCCTGCGAGCTCTCGGGCCCGACCCCCTGGCACGCCAAGGGGCACGCCAGCCTCGAGATCCTCTTCTTCAGCATCGACATCGGCTTCGACGAGACCTGGGGGGAACCGGCGCCCTCCCTGCCGCCGCTCACCGTCGACGTCAAGGCCGAACTCGTCAAAGCGGTCGAAAAGGACACGAGCTGGCGCACCGAGCTGCCGAGCAACGCTTCGCAGACCGTCACCTTGCGGGAAATCGAACCGCCGAGCGGGACGCTGCTCGCCCACCCCTTCGCGATCCTCTCGGTGAGCCAGAAAGTGGTGCCGCTGGGGATGGAAATCGACCGCTTCGGCAACGCCAAGCCGAGCGGCGAGAAGAAATTCGAAATCACCGCCGGCGGCAACCCGCCGGACGAAATGCGCGAGGAGTTCGCGATCGCCAACTTCGTCACCCTCAGCGACGACCAGAAGCTGGCGCGCAAGTCCTTCGAGCAGATGAAGAGCGGCCTGCGGTTCGGGACCGGGGAAGCCGCGGAAACGGGCGCGACCGTCCACAAGGACGTCGACTACGAGCTCAGCTACGTGCACCGGCACCGGGGAATCACCATCCGCGCCGGGCTGCTCAGCCTGCTGAAGCCGCTCTTCGAGCTGATGCTCGGCGGCGGCGCGGTCGCCGACAACGCCTTCTCGGTGGCGAAGCGACGCCCCGGCGGCAACGGGCCGGCCCCGGTAGAGGTGACCGGCCCGGAATTCCAGGTCGTCAACGTCAGCGACCTCTCGCCGGCGGCACCCGGCGCCGTCGCGAAGAGCCAGGCGGAGGCCTGGGCCCTGCACGACGAGATGATCAGCGCCGACCCGTCCCTCGCCGGGACGATCCAGGTCGTCGCCGAGCACGAGCTGATGGCGGCATGACGATCACGGTCGGCAGATACACCTTCGGCGCCTGGATGCGGAAGGGGCTGGGGCGCGCGATCGAGGACGGCGACACGCTCGGCAGCTCGAACGGGACCTTGGTCGAGCGGGCGATCACCGACGTCGACGTCGACGTCAACGGGGAAGGGGTGAAAAAGAAATTCGCCCTGCTCGGCCCCGGCGACGTGATCGGCGTCAACCCGCAGACGGTGGTGCGGACCGAGCCGCACCACTGGGTCACGGACTTCGAACCCAACTACCTGCCCTTCGTCGAGTTCTACGACGAGGATTTCATCTGGCGCTACACGCCGGCGAAAGCGGCCGGCGACCGCCTGCGCCCCTGGCTGGCGCTGGCGGTGCTCGAGGAAGAGTCGGCGGCAGGGCCCGGCGAGTTCGAACTCGACGAGCACCAGTTGCCGCTGCCGAGGATCACGGTCAAATCGGCGGCCTCGCTGCCCTCGCCGTCCCAGGTCTGGGCCTGGGGTCACGTGCACGTCAACGAGGGCTTCGAAGGCGCCACCGACTTCGAGCGCTTCCTCGAGTCGCTGGAGACCGAGGACCATCCGAACGCCGACCGGATCGTTTGCCGTCTGACCAGCCCGCGCCACCTGAAGCCGAACACGCCCTACTCGGCCTTCGTGGTCCCCACCTTCGAGACGGGACGGCGGGCGGGGCTCAAACAGGACCCGACCGGCCTGCCCGCGCAGCAGCCGGCCTGGGCCCCGACGGACAAAGACGTCGTGCTCCCCGTCTACTACCAGTGGCGCTTTCGCACCGGCGAGAACGAGGACTTCGAGAGCCTCGCCAAAAAGCTGGAGCCGCGGCCGGCCGACCACCGCGTCGGCATCCGCGACATGGACGGCGAGAAACCGGGGTGGGGGATCGACGTCGGCACCGACATCGGCCACGTCGACCCGCCGCCCGCCACCCCTCCCGACCCGCCGCCCCCGCCGCCGAGGCAGTCGGTGATCGGCCTCGAAGGGGCGCTGAAAGCGCCGAACATGCAGAGCCGGCCGCCGAAAGTGGACGTCACCAAGCTTTTCTTGAAAGAGCTGCAGGAAGACCTCAACCTGCCCGAGGAACGGCGCAACAACCCGGCGACGAAAGACCTGCCGCTGGTCTCGCCGCCGATTTACGGCGAGCACCACGCGCTGCGCCACACGGTCGACGTCAGCAGGGAGGACTGGCTCGACTTCCTCAACCGCGACCCGCGCCAGCGGGTGCCGGCCGGGTTCGGCACCGAGGTGATCCAGAAGGGGCAGGAGGGCTACGTCGCCCGCGCCTGGCAGCAGGTGCAGAAGGTGCTGGAAGCGAACAAAAAAATCCGGCTCGTCAAGTGGGCGATGCAGGTCAGCCAGGCGATCTACGTCAACTTCGCCCAGCAGCTCGAGCCCGCGCAGAAGGTCGTCTTCTTCGGGCCGCTGCTGAGCAAGGTGCGGGGATCGCCGACGACCCTCGCCCACCAGATGAGCGAAAGCACGCTGCCGCCGGCTGCGGTCAGCGGCGCGATGCGGCGCCTGGTGCGGCCCCGCGGACCGGTTGGGCGGCGGGTCGGCGCTGCCGACGGCGGCTTCAGCCAGGCGGGTCTGGTGCAGGGCATGGCCGCAGGGGAGCTGACCGCGGCGCCGCCGAAGCCGGTCCCGGGCGACCTCGCCACCGACACCGAGGTCTCCTCGCAGCTGTCGGGCAGCCAGCTCCCGCCCTGGCTGCAATCGCTGCTCGGCTCGAGCGGCCTGCTGCTGGCGTTGCTCGCGCTGCTGCTCGTCATCGTCTTCGTCCTCGCCGTCGTCACCGGCGCCTGGCTCCTCTTCGGCCTGATCGCTTTGGGGCTGGTGGCGATTGCCGCCGCGGTCTTCTTCCTTGCGCGGCGGACGCAGGAGAGCGAGGCGGTGACCGACCCGGCCGTGGCGGCCGCCGCCGCAGCGGCGGCGCCGCAGCGGCCCGACTTCCACCTCGTCGAGACCGATCCCGTCGTCCCGCCCGCAGCGGAGGGGAGCACCGACGTCACCTCCTCTGCGCAGGCGACCTCGGCCTCTTCCAATGCCGCCCACTACACCGAATTCAGCTCGTTCACGCCGTCGGGGAGCGGCGACAGCGTCGAGGGGCGCGATTTCCGCCACGCCGCCGTCGCCCTGGGGGAACGGCTCGGCCTCACCGTGCCCGAGCCCGAGCTGCACCCCTTCGACCTCGGCAACGCGGGGGCGAAGCTCTCCAGCGCCGTCGACCCGCTGGTCGTCTTCCCGCTCCAGCTCTCGACCCAGGTCCGCTTCCCCTTCGACCCCGAATGGCTGCTCGAGCCCGAGCACCTGGTGCCGGCGATGGCCTATCCGGACTTCGACGACCCGATGTACCAGGGCTTGCGCGACGTCTCCTCCGAGCTGCTGCTGCCGAACATCGGCCTGATCCCGCAGAACACGGTCACCCTGCTGCTGACCAACCCGCCCTTCATCGAGTCCTACATGGTCGGCCTCAACACCGAGTTCGGCAAGGAGCTGCTCTGGCGCGAGTACCCGACCGACAGGCGCGGCAGCTACTTCCGCCAGTTCTGGGACGTCAAGGGCATCATCGCCGCCAAAACCGAAGAGGACCCGGCCGAACTCTCCGAGCGGGCCAAGGACATCACCCCGATCGACACCTGGGAATCGCACACGGCGCTCGGCTCGCACCGCAACCCGAAACGGGGCAAAGGCGAGCACCTGGTGCTGACCGTGCGCGGCGAGCTGCTGAAGAAGTACCCGAACACGCTGATCTACGCCCAGAAAGCGCACCTCTACCACGACTCGGAAGGCCATCCCGAGCCCGCCCATGAGCCGGTGCTGGGCGAGGTGGCCAGCGAGAAAGACATCGAAGAACAGATCAAGTTCCCCGTCTTCAAGGCCTCGGTCGAACCCGACGTGCGCTTCTTCGGCTTCGACATCTCCGCGGAGGAAGCGCGCGGCGCCGAACACCCGCAGCAGGAGGGCGACGACTGGGGCTACTACTTCGTGATCCAGCAGCTGCCGGGCGAGCCGCGCTTCGGGATGGACGTCGCCTTCGAGCCCGACGAAGACGCCACCACCCCGATCACCTGGGACGACCTCGCCTGGGACCGCTTCCCGCCTGACCAGGAGTTCATCGACGTTGGCGTCGGGCCGAGCCCCTTCGTGCCGGCCGGCCCGGGGGAAAGCTCCGCGGACTGGGGCAAAGACGCCTCGCGGATGGCCTCGATCCTCTTCCAGAAGCCGGTGATGATCGCCATGCACGCGAAGGAAATGCTGGAAGGCCTCGACGTATGACCCCGGCCGGCGAACGACTCGCGGCGATCGCAGCCGCCCGCCGCGACCGCGACCGCGAAAGCGACGAGCTCTACGGCCTCGAACTGCAGCGGCTGCGCCTGCAGCGGTCGCTGCCAGCCGAGCCCGAACTCGAAGCCGGGGCCAAAGCCAAACTGGGGCGCCTCGAAGCGGAGATCGCCGACAAGCGCAAAGCCCTCGTGGCGGGGGAGGCGCGGCTCGGCGAGGCGATCGGGACGCTGCTCGGCGAAGAGGGCCCGGAGCAGCTGATCGAATCCTGGGACGAGACGCTGCCGATCCTGCTCTTGCCCTTGCGAATCGAGACGCGCTGGCGGCTGGAGCAGGAGGCGGTGCCGCGGCGGGTGGCCCTCGACGGTCCCGAGCTGTGGGTGCGCGTGTATCCCGACGACGTCGCCCAGGTGACCCACGAGAAGGTGCTGACCGACGCCGAGGTCGAAGGCGGCCACGCTTACTGGAGCGCCCGCCATGCCGCTGCCAATGACGAAGAGCGGGAAGAAGCCTGGGTCGCCCTTGCCAACCGCTTTGGCGCCAACCGCGCCTCCTGGGTGGCGCGGGAGACCAAGCCGGCCAACTGGGAAGCGGCCGAAGCCGACCCGAAAGCGCAGCTGGAATTCCCCGAACCCGGCCTGACCAAGCCGGACTCCTGGACGACCGCTCCGCACACGCGGGTGCTCCCGGACCAGTTCGTCCTCCTGGCCTGGCGCGGCGAGGAGCTGGTCGTCAACCAGACCGGTGCGCGGGTCGACGACGTCGTCGTCCTCGGTCCCTCGCCGCTCGACGACCGCGAGGGAACCGCTTCGATCTCCCGCGACGGCAAACAACAGCTGCAGCTGGACGACTCCTTCTCCTGGATCCGCGACTTCGGCAAAGCGGTCGACGCCGGCCTCGGCTTCCGGGTGAAGCTCAAGGCCGAGGACGTGGAAAAAGGCTTCGACCGCCTCGTCGTCCTCGGCGTCAAGCACTCGGCCGGGCCCGACGAATCGGCCGAGCTGCTCGAGGACCTGATCGCCAACCACCACTACTCGCTTTCCGGCTTCTCGCTGCTGCCGCAGGGCAGCGCCACCAACAACACCACCGGCAATGAAACCCCTTACGCGCGGGCGGGTCGCAGCGGCGCCGAAAGCGGTCCGGAGGTGGGGCCGCCGCAGTTCGAAGCGACCGCCGACCGCGCCCTCGCCAGCGACGGCCAGCGCTTCGCCGACTACCTCGGCATCTCCTACGAGCCGCTGGAGAACGTCGAGGGCGCCGGTCACACCGACCACCTCGAGGCGGTGGCGATGAACCGGGCCCTGTATGCAGGGACCCTCGGCTACTACTTCGACCACATGCTGAACGACGTCCTCGACGAGGAGGGCTTCGAGGCGCTGCGCCGCCACTTCACCGATCACGTCAGCGGGCGCGGGCCGCTGCCGGCGATCCGGGTCGGCAGCCAGCCCTACGGGGTGATCCCGACCAGCGCCTTCGGGCGCTGGAGCGTTGCCTCGCGCGGGCGCCAGGAGCTGGACCGCATCGGCTTCGCGAGCCGCTTCGAGGCGTTCCTCTACGCGGTCCTGGTCCGCCTCGACGCCGCCTGGTCGACCCTCGTCCCGCGCCTGGCGCAGATCGGGGCACCGGGCGACGGCGCCGCCAACCTGCTCGAGGTGCTGGGCCTGCAGCCGACCACCGCGGAGCTCTACCGGCGCGTCGGCTACAGCTGGGACTACCTGCGCAACCTCGACGAGTTCGCCTTCGGCGGCAGGTACTTCGGCGACTTCCTGAAAATGGCGATCGAGGGACAGATGGCTCGCGGTTTCCTCTCCGAGCTCGGCTATCGCGAAACCGGGGAAGAGGGTGGGCCCAAGCCCCTGCCGCTGCTGTTGCAGCTGATCTGGCGGCACAGCCACGACCCGAGGATCGACCCGAAGCAGCTGATCGACGGCCAGCCGCTCTCCGAGGACGCGACGATCAAGCCGTACGACCCGGCGCGCCCGGACAACTACGTCGATTGGCTGCAGGCCAACGCCAGCGACGCCGACAAGCTCGAGGCGCAGGACTTCGGCGGCGCTGCGCCGCCCTCCGCGCTGCTCTACATGATGCTGCGCTTCTCGCTGCTGATGGAGGCACAGCGGGCGATCCACGCCTGGCTCGGGGCGCGGGGCGTCGAGGCGCCGGAGCTGGTGCGCTCGCGCAAGTTCCTCAACATCGGCCCGCAAGCCTCGCCGTCGCCCTGGGAGGTCTTCCGCACCCCGGCGAACAGGCTCGTCGCGGAGGCCGAAGAAGACTCGCCGCTGCTCAAAGTCGTCTACTTCCCGCTCGTCTCCGAAGAAGAGGGTCGTCACGCGGACGAGCAGCTGAAAGCGCTGGCGCAACTGCGCGGGGTGCCGACCGCCCGCCTGGAGCGGGCGCTGTCCGAGCACGTCGACACCCTCAGCTACCGGCTGGACTCCTGGCAGACCTCGCTCTTCGCCCGCCGCCTCCATGCCCGCCGCCGGCTCGACGACGAAGTCGCCAACCGCCGCACCGGGATCTACCTCGGCGCCTACGGCTTCCTCGAGAACCTGCACCCGAAAAGGAACGGCCGCACCAAGGTCTCCGAGGACCGCCTGCCGCCGGAAATGCACACCGGCGTCGACAACCTCTACGTCGAGAGCAAAAGCGGTGGCTACGTCCACTCGCCCTCGCTCAACCACGCCACCGCCGCGGCGCTTCTGCGCAACGGCTACCTCACCCACGCCACCCCCGACCAGCCCGAAGCGCTGGCGGTCGACCTCTCCTCCGACCGGGTGCGCAGGGCCAGCTACCTGCTGGAGGGGATCCGCGGCGGCCAGTCGCTCGAGGTCCTGCTCGGGGTCCAGTTCGAGCGCGGCCTCCACGACTGGACCACCCGGGCGGAAGACCCCGTCGTCGTCGAGCAGTTCAAGCCCGCCTTCCGGGCGGCGTTCCCGATCCGGCGCACGCGGGTGCCGCAGGCGGCCGATTCCGGCGCCGGCGCCGCCACCGTCACCGAAGACCACGAGGTGGTCAACGGGCTCGACCTCGCGATCACCACGCAGGCGTTCCCCTACGGGGTCGAAGGTCTCGGCGCGGCCTCGGCCGACCAGCGCGGCGCGATCGAAGCGGAGCGGGAGAACGTCGCCAACACGCTCGACTCGCTGCGCGACGTGCTCACCGCCGAGGCGGCCTACCAGCTCGCGCTCGGCAACTTCGACCGGGCGGCCGCGATCGTCCGCTCGACCGGCGACGGCAACGTGCCTCCCGACGTCGAGGTCCTGCGCACTCCTCGCGGCACCGACACCGCCTTCACGCAAAGGCTGGCGGTGACGCTCGACTCGACCGAGAACGCAAACCCGTGGCCGGGCGTGCCGCTGACGCTGCGGGCAAAGCTGGAGCCGCCGCTGAACCATTGGGTCGGGGGGCTGCTCGGCGACCCGGCCGAGATCAGCTGCAAAGCGCGGGCCCTGGCCGCCGACGGGTCGGTGCTGGTGGTCGGCGGCAACCCGGTGGAAGGGCCGGTCACGCTGGCCGATCTCGGGGTGCAGCCGCTCGACTTCGTCTACATGGTGCGGCGCGAGACCGAAGAGAGCGGCGCCGCCGAACTGGAGTCGCGGGTGCGCTACGCGTTCGCCCGCAAACACGGCTTGGCCGACGAGGTGGTGGTCGAGGCCTCCTTCGCCGAGGCGGGGGCCGCCGCGCCGGCGCGGCCGTTCGCCGAGGCGCTCGCGCTCGCCGACCGCATCCGGCAGCTTCTCGGCAGCGCCCGGCCGCTGGGCGGGGGCCACTTCCAGAGCGCGACCAGCGATGAAAAAGCTCCAGCGGGGAACCCCGACCGGATCGACCTCGCGGAGCTGCTGAAACGGGTCGGCGACCGGATCGGCGAAACCAAACCCCTGCTCGAAGAGCTGAGCGCGAAACTGACGGCCGCCGCCGTCACTCCGCCTCCGGCCACCGCCGCCGAGGACCTGCGTGAAGCGCTCGTCGGCCTCGCCGACAGCGGTTTCGCTTACGCCCTGCCCCGCTCGATGGTGGGGTCGGCCGAACTCCAGCTCGAAGTCCTGCAGGAGCAGGGGAAATCGATCCTCGCCACGGCCGAAGAAGCGAAGGCGAAGATCGAAGGCCTGCTCGAAGAAGCGGCGAAACCGGAAGGCACCGCCACGATTCGGACCGCGAAGGTCGTCGAGGCGGTTAGGGCCTGGGCGGGCGGCGACTTCCTCCTGCTGCCCAGGTTCGAACTCGGCGACCCGGCCGGGGTCGCCGAAGCCCACGCCGCTCGCGCCCAGCTGCTCGCCTTCGCCAAAGGCGCCGGGGTCGCGATGCCGGTGCGGGAGTGGCTGCAGGGAGCGGCCTGCGTGCGCCCGCTCGTCCACGACTTCGAGCTGCTGCGGACGATTGCCGACACCCTCTCCGACCAGCCGCTGGCGCTGGCGCCGCTGCAGCTCCCGCACCGCCCGGGCGACAGCTGGCTGGGCTCGCAGTTCCCGCTGACGACGGAAATCGTCCACGACACCGTCTCCCTCGTCCAGCACCTGCCGCAGGGCTTTCATCCCTCGCAACCGCAGTGCGGGCTGCTGATCGACGAGTGGGTCGAGACGATCCCCAAGCACAAGGAGATCACCGGCCTTGCCTTCAACTTCGACGCCCCCAACAGCGCGCCGCCACAGGCGCTGCTGCTGGCCGTCTCGCCGCAGCTGGGCGGCGGCTGGAAGTGGGAGGACCTCGTCGACACCGTGCTGGACACCTTCCGCCGTGCCCGCCTGCGCGCGGTCGAGCCCGACGCGCTGGGCGACCTGCCGGCGATCGGGACGCTGCTGCCGGCCGTGATCGCCGAATTCAGCACCAGCCCCGCCAGCGTCTCGCTCGACTACGCCTTCGTCTACGAGAGCATCCGCGAGCAGGCCATGGCCCAGATGGCGAGCTCCAAATTCGTCAAAGGGGGCAGCTGAGCATGGCCGAGCTGAGCGCCTTGATGGTGGCGGCGAGCGAGATCCTGCTCGAGAAGTACCGGGAGCCGGCGATCACCGCCTGGAACCGGCTCGAGACCCGGCCGCGCAGCAAAGACTTCAGCCGCAGCCTGCGGGCCGAGGTGCGGGACCCGCTCTGGATGCTGACCCGCCAGTGGCAGATGGGGGAGCTCGAGGCGGAGGACGCCGGCTCGCCGATCGACGCCCGGCTCGCCACCAGCCGGCTCGCGATCGACCGGGTGCAGCTGGGGACGCAGCCGCCGCAGCCCTACGCCGACGAGGCGCCGCTGGAGACGATGGTCGAGCGCGAGCGCGTCCCCTTCACCCATGCATTGCGGCTGCAGGTGGCCCAGTACTTCCTCGACCTGCACCCGCCGGCTCTGCGCGCCAAGTACGGCCCGCACTACCGCGAAGCCTTCGGTTTCCCCCCGCACGCCGAGGCCGACTACAAGGGCCAGCCGGACGGGCTCAACCTCTACCTCGCCACCCGGCGGCGCGGGTTCGACGGCGAGGCCGTCCTCGTCGCCCTGGGCGACGGCAGCTTCGCAGCGAAAGCGTCGGTCGACGCAGAAGACGAAGGAGAACTGGAAACGATCGGCAAAGCCCTGCGAGCCTGGTTCGAGCGCCAGTACTCCCAGCCGGAAGGGAAAGGCGCCGACGTCTGGGACCCGGCGCGGCTCTCCTACTCGCTCGCGGCGGCGGCGCCGGCCGGCGGCGAAGGGCAGCTGGTGCTGAGCGCCGAGCGCTATCGCGGCGGCCACCTGGACTGGGACAGCTTCGACGTCGACCCCGGGGCGGCGCCGCTGGAGCTCGCCTCCCAGGCGCCGCCCCCGGAGCCGGTCGAGGAGGCGATCTCCTTCCTCCCGGTCGCCGCCTCGTTCAAGGGAATGCCGAACCCGCGCTTCTGGGAGATCGAGGAGCGCACCGTCAACTTCGGCGCCCTCAACGCCCAGACGACCGACCACCTGCTGCTCGTCTTCGCCGAGATGGGGCTGGTCTACGGCAACGACTGGTTCGTCGTGCCCTACGAGCTGCCGGTCAACAGCGTCAGCCAGGTCCGCGCCCTCGTCGTCACCGACGTCTTCGGGGACCGCACCCTGGTGCCGGCCGCCGACGAGGGCGAGGGAGACGACTGGCGGCGCTGGAGCCTCTTCGAGCTCGGGCGCCGGGGCGAAGCCGGCCGCAGCGAGCGCCGGCTGCTCCTGCCCTCGGCGCTGGGGGAGGGGGGAGAGAGCGAGCCGCTGGAGCGGGTCCAGTTCGTGCGCGACGAGATGGCGAACATGGTCTGGGCGATCGAGGAGGTGATCCCCGACGCCACCGGCCGCGGCATCGACGGCTACCTCGCGGCCGACAAGACCGGGGTCGAGCCGGAAGAGATCGTTGGCTCGCCGGCGGAGATCCGCTACCTCCTCGGCACCACCGTGCCGGAGAACTGGATTCCCTTCCTGCCGGCGCAGCGCCCGGGGAGCGCTCAGGACGTCGCCTTCCAGCGCGCCGCGATGCCGCAGATGGGAACGCCGCCGCGCGACGTGGTCAAGGCGAAGGGGGTGCTCCTCAACGAGCCGGAACTCCCCTGGTTCGTCAACGAGGAGGAGGTGCCCTACGCCGGCACCACCGTCACCCGCGCCTTCCAGCGCGTGCGCTGGTACGACGGCCGCACCTACGTCTGGATCGGCCGCCGCAGCGAAACGGGCCGCGGGGTCGGCAGCAGCGGCCTGCGCTTCGACCAGATCGAACCGACGGGTTCGAGCTAGCGATCGCCCTCGGCGCCGCGGAGGCTGAACGCCGGCAGCTGCCGCTCGGCGAACAGCGCCGCGAGGCCGGTGCGGGCAAAGCCGAGCGGGCTGCGCTCGTAGAGCAGGTAGCGCGGCTGCCAGCGGGGCGAGAACTTGGCGTTGAAGCGGTAGAGGCTCTCGATCTGGAAATAGGGGTTGGCCAGCGTCACCAGCCGGCCGAGGGTGCGCTCGGCGAGGTTGCTCGGGTTGCGGAGCAGGCGGGCGAAGGCGGCGAAGTTGAGCGACATCTCCTCGACGCCGCGCTCGCGCAGCATCTCGATCGCGCTGACCACGAGGTACTCGGTGAGGCCGTTGAGGCTGTCGCGGTCGCGCCGCATCAGCCCGAGCGAGACGGCGGGGCGGCCGTAGCAGGGGGCGAAGTGGAGGAAGCCGCGGACGACGCCCTCGGCGTCCCGCGCCACCACCACCTGACTTTCCGCCAGGTGGTCGCCGCGGAGGCTGTCGATCGCCATCGAGAAGCCACGCTCGGGTTCCTCGCCGCGCCAGAGCTCCGAGACCTCCTCGAGCTCGCGCAGCTCGGCCTCGGAGAGCTCGCCCATCGTCCGCAGCGAGACCGTGAAGCCGGCTTTGCGCACCCGGTTCACCGCCTGGCGCAGCTTGCGGATCGCCCGCCCCTCCAGCGAGAATCCGGCCAGCTCGACGATCGCCTCGTCGCCGATGTAGAAGGAGGCGAGGCCGGCGCCGGCCGCCAGCTCGGCGAACTCCTCGCTGGCGCCGACGACCCCGATCGCCAGCCCGCGCGCCTCGGCGAACCCGCAGAGGTCTCGCAGCAGGCCGGGCAGCGCCTCGGGCGGGCCCACCGGGTCGCCGGAGACCATCAGCACGCCGGCCTCGATCCGGTAGCCGACGAAGGCCTGGTGCGTGCGGTCGAAGAAGTGGTGCTTGTCGGTCCGCAGCTTGAAGAAGCTGAGGGTGTCGGTGCCGTGGGATTCGACCAGCTCGTGGGCGAGCGGCCGCAGCTCCCCCGGCGGCAGGCCGTGCGGCCCGCTCAGCGGCCGGAAGAGCTGCCAGGCGACGGCGAGGGCGCCGCCGACCCAGAGCAGGGCGAGGGCGTTCGGCACCCACTCGAAGTGGTCGCGGTAGTCGATCGGGCCGGGGGAGAGGGTCAGCGCCGCGGTCAGCTCGGCCACGGCTCGGCCCGGGTTGAGGCCCGGCGTTCCCCAGTGGGAGACCGCGATCAGGGTGGCGATGCTGGCGAGGAGCGCTCCGGCGACGATCGCGCCGCTGCGCAGCAGCCTTCCGCGCCAGCCGGCCTCGTCGTGGACGACGGTGAAGGCCTCGCGGCCCCAGACCAGGACCCCTACCAGCCCCCAGCAGGCGGTCGCCTCCTCGACGTCCAGGCCCTTCAGCAGGTTGAGCGCCCCGGCCACGGCAAGGACGATCAGCGCCAGCAGCCAGGCGCGGCGCCGGCGGCGCATCAGGTAGATCCCCAGGATCGTCAGCGAGACCCCGGCCGAGAGCGCCAGCGCGTGCGCCGCCACCGGCACCTCGCGGGGAACCAGTTCGAGCAGCAGGTGCATCCGCGCCTGCAGCCCCGGCGTCAGCGCCGAAGCGACGTTGACGAGGCCGATGCCGATCGTGCAGGCGCCCGCGACGGGGGCCAGCCAGTGCCCGCGCCCGCGCGCCCGCAACGGCGCCGGCGGGCGGTGCAGGCCCGCGCTCCAGGCGGCCTGGTCGCGCAGCTGGGGGAACAGGTCCCGCCAGTCCTTCCAGAACATCCACAGCCCTGCGAGAAGCAGGCCGAGCACGGGAAGGCGCGGCACCGGCCACTCGGCGAACAGGGTCAGCAAGCAGGCGCCGGCGAGGGCGATCCCCGCGTGGCACTCGTGGACCCGCTGCCCCAGCACGTACAGGCGCGGGCCCAGACGATGGCGTTCGATGCGCAACAAGGGCCGTGGAAGCATGGCCGGCAAACCTAAGCGTGTCCTAATCGCCGCGGAAAGTTTCGATTTCCTCACGCGTTCTGTCCTTGGTCGATCGTCGAATGAAAAAGGGCAGAGGGCACATGTTCGAAAAGAGGGTCTCTCGACTCGCGATTCTCGTCGTCGCGGCTTCGGTCTCCCTCGCCGTCGCAACCCCCGTCCAGGCTCGAAGCGGACGAGCCGCTCCGCGGTCTTGCGGTTCCTATGTGGAGGCGGGTTCTTACACCGGCACCGAAGACAAGCGTATCTTCGTTTCGAGCCGGCACGTCCGTTGCAAAGGGGCGATCGCGATCGTCCGCAAGTTCCGCAGCTTCCTGCCGAAGCGCCGCCATGGCCCTCCAGGCAGCGCTTCATGGGCGATCTCGAGCGCGCCGGGCTGGACCTGCGGGGAAACCCGGCATGGCGGCAGGTGCCGCCGCCGGGACGAGAGCGCTCGCTTCGAGGTGAAGGCGCTCCCGGGCCGGTCGCAATGCCGTCACTCGGTGCCCGTCGGAACCGGCAGCGTCGCCTTCCTCTCCTGGCGGCATGTCGGTTGCGGGCTGCGCAAGCGGCTCGGTCGTGCCTTGGGGATCCACGGCAGATGGCGCAGCCATGGGTTCACCTGTCGTCGGCTGGCGCTGCGGACCGGCGGCGGGGCGCTCTGTCAGCGGGGGGACAGCTTCCTCGAAGTCGGGTTCGAGTAGGGCTCGAGCGGGTGGATCCCACCGGCGCCGCCGGTTCAAGTCTCCCGCCCCCGCCGTCGATGACGAAGAAGCCGCCATCGCCTCCTCCTCCAGCTGTCCGGCGGAAACGGCGCCGCCGCTGCGGACGATCGGCATGGAGAAGTTGTCGTCGCTGCGGGAGCAGATCTCGGCCGAGGCGTTGTTCGGCGCCCACCTCGACTCCTACGAAGAGGGCTTTGTCGGCACCGCCTCCGGCGAGCGCTGCCGGCGTGATGCCACGGCCGCTGTGGCTGCGTTTCCAGCGGGCGGCCGGAACCTCGAGTGGCGCAACCCGCTCGACTTCGTCCAGCAGGACCTCTTCTTCGCCCGCGGTTCCCGCGTCTATCGCGTTGCCGTCGTCGCTCCCGGGGCGAATGAGGCGAACGTGGCGTCCCGCAGGAGGGGGTTCAAGCTGGTGAACGCGCTGGGCGCCCGCCTGCTGGACAATCTCAGATCTGGCGCAACGGAAAATGTTGCGCTAAGCTGAGCCCGTGCCCGTAGCCACGGCAGAGAAGATCACCGCCCTCAGCCACGACCTCGGCTCGCAGCGCCGCCTGGCGGAGCTGCTCGGAGTCAGCCCGGCGCAGGTGACGCGCTGGCGGCGGGGCGGGGGAATCGACCTGCAGAACGCCGAGCGGGTGGACCTGCTGGAGCTGGTGGTGGCGAGCCTGCTGCGGCTGTATCCAGTCGAGGCGGCGGAGCAGTGGCTGCTCGGGGTCAATCCCCACCTGGGGGACCGGCGGCCGATCGACCTGGTGCGGGCCGGCCGGACCCAGGAGCTGCTCGGCGCCCTCTCGGCGGAGCGCGCCGGCGGCTTTGCGTGAGGCTCTGGCGGGCGCTCCCGCTCGATAAGCGGGCCAAGGCGCAGGAGGCGGGCGGGCCGCTCTGGTTCCCGCGCCTGCAGCAGGGAGGGGGGAGGCACGACAACCCCGACCTCTACGGCTGTCTCTACGTCGCCGAGCAGGCGGTCTCGGCGGTGGCGGAGTTGCTCGCTCCCTTCCGCGGCACCGGCAAGCTGCTGCCCTCGATGCTGGTCCGCTATGGCACCCCGCTGGCGCTGGCCGCGCTCGAGCTCGAAGACGGCGTCACCGCGATCGACCTCGACGACCCCGCGACCCTGATCGCCACCGACCTGCGCCCCTCCCAGGTAGCCACCCGCCGCCGCGGGGTCACTCAGCGCCAAGCCGCCGAGGTCTACGAATCCCACCCCACGGCCCTCGGCATCCGCTGGTGGTCGACCCTCGAGTCGACCTGGATCAACTGGACCCTCTTCGACCGCGCCGCCGCCTCGCTCACCGTCGCCGAGACCGAGGAGCTGACGATCGACCACCCCGTCGTAACCGAGGCGGCGGACCTGCTCGGGCTGCGCTGACGTGCGGGAGGTCATAGGGCTGCTCCTCGGGGCGTGCTGGTCGCCCCAGTCGTTCTCGGGCTCGCCACACGCTCTCCCGATTCGACGACTGGAGAGTTAACCCGCCTATAGCGATGTCAACTCTCCAGTCGCGAGATGCACGGGCGGGTTTTTGCCAATCCGTCCTAGTGATGGTGGTGCGGGTGGCCTCGCACCGTTCGCCATGAGTCCCAGGTGATCTTGAGGATGACCAGGGTGATCGCGAGGCCGATCAGCGGGTCGGCGACCTGCAGGCCGAGGGCGACGGCGGCGGCGCTGGCGACGACGGCGAGGCTGACGTAGGCGTCGGCGCGGGCGTGTTCGCCGTCGGCGATCAGCGCCGGGCTGTCGAGGCGGTGGCCGGCGCGGGTGCGGATGCGAGCGGCGAGCGCGTTGCCGGCCCAGCCGAGGAGGCCGGCGACGGCAAGGGCGCCGAGGTGGTCGACGTGGGCAGGGTGGATGAGGCGGCGGACGGCCTCGACGCCGGCGACGCAGGCGGAGACGAAGATCGCCAGGACGACGAAGTAACCGGCGATCCGCTCCGCTCGCTCGGAGCGCAGGGCGAAGGCGATCCCGACCGGGATCGCGGTGGCGGCGTCGCCGAAGTTGTGGATCAGGTCGGCGAGCAGGGCGATGCTGCCGGTGGCGACGAAGATCGCCGCCTGCGCCGCCGCTGCCAGCCCGAGGACGAGCAGCGAGAGGAGGACCGCACGGATCCCCTCCCGCGAGCGTTTGATCGAAGGGTCGACGAGGCCGTGGCTGTGCCCGTGCGCATGAGCGTGAGTCATCGGAGAAACGCTACCCATTCGAACTGCATCAAATTTTCTCCCCGGTAGAGAGAAAATTTGATGCAGTTCAAGCGAGGGGAAGCGTAATCGCGAAGGTGGCGCCGCCGGAGTCGGATCGCACTTCGATCGTGCCGTCGTGGGCCTCGACGATCGAGCGGGCGATCGCCAGGCCGAGGCCGGCGCCGGAGACCTGCAGGCGCTTGACGTCGTCGCTGCGGAAGAGGCGCTCGAAGAGGCGGGCCCGGTCCCGGGGCTGGATGCCGGGACCGGTGTCGGCGACGGTCAGGGTCGCCTCCTCGGGGCCGGCGCCGAGGCGGACCTCGACGCGGCCGCCGCGGGGGGTGAACTTGATCGCGTTGGTCAG
The DNA here is from genome assembly GCA_051954115.1 of Solirubrobacterales bacterium. GTDB lineage: Bacteria > Actinomycetota > Thermoleophilia > Solirubrobacterales > 70-9 > VAYN01. The sequence continues at coordinate 96,835 of JBQCIB010000016.1, forward strand.
CAGGTTGGTCAGCACCTGCTCGAGCCGGTCGGCGTCGCCGAGGACCCGCGCCGGCCCCTCGCACTCGAGCTCGAGCCGCAGGCCGGCCTCCTTCGCCGCCGGGCGCATCGCCTCGACCGCGAGCCTCACCACCTCGGCCAGGTCGAGCGGCAGGCGGTGGACTTCGAACTCTCCCGCCTGGATGCGGGCGATGCTGAGCAGGTCCTCGACCAGCCGCAGCTGGCGGCCGGCGTTGCGCTCGATCACGTCGATGTGGTCGCCGGCGTCGACCACCCCCTCGGTGTCTTCGCGCAGCAGCGCCGCGTAGCCGAGGATCGAGGTCAGCGGCGTGCGCAGCTCGTGCGAGACCGAGCCGAGGAACTCCGACTTCGCCCGCTCCAGCTCGGTGGCTGCTTCGCGGGCGCGTCGTTCCTCGGTCATGTCCTGCAGCACCGCGACCCAGACGGAGCCGTAGCGCGGGTGCTCGAAGGTCGTGGTCGTCGTCCGGCACCAGATCGTGGCGCCGTCGCGCCGCACCCGCCGGCCTTCGTAGGTGCACTGGCCCTGCTCCTGCAGGCACCGCAGCGCCTCCTCGCGCTCGGCCTCCTCTTCGGGCGTGAGATCGTCGGGGACCATCACGTCGGGCGCCCGCCGCCCGATCAGCTCCCCGGGCCCGTAGGCGAGCATCCGCTCGAGGCTGGGATTGGCGAAGACGATCCGCTGGTTGTCGGTGGTGACGAGGCAGACGCCCTCGCCCATGTTGGCGATCATCTCGCCGCGCAGGTCCAGCACCTGTTCGATCGCCACCCGCTCGTTCGCCTCGCGCACCGCGCAGGCGACGCGGCCGTCGGGCTGCCCGATCGCCGACCAGATCAGCCAGGACCAGTTGCCGTTGCGGGTGCGGAAGCGGTTGCGGACGGTGCGCCAGCCGGCCTCGATCCGCGCCAGCCCGCTCAGCTCGCGGACCGTGGCCTCGCGGTCCTCGGGGTGGAGGTACTCGGCCAGCTCGCGCCCGACGAGCTCTGCCCGCTCCCAGCCGAGCACGTCGCGCCAGCCGCCCTCCAGGCGCACGATCCGCCCCTCGCCGCTGACCATGCACATCAGGTCGCGGTCGACGGCGGCGCCGGGGGCGGAGCGGGCGAGGTCCTCTTCCATCCTTTTCCGCAGCGAGACGTCCTGGGCGGTGACGACGTAGTGGAGGGGCTCGCCCTCCTCGTCGCGCAGCAACCCGACCGCGAGGCTGACCCAGACCGTCTCGCCGCTCTTGCGGACGTAGCGCTTCTCCAGCTCGTAGCCGTTGACTTCGCCGGCGAGCAGGCCGGCGTCCGCCTCGCGTGTCGCCGCGAGGTCGTCGGGGTGGGTGATGTCGGAGTAGGTGAGCCCGTAGAGCTCCTCCGCCGCGTACCCGGTCATCTCGCAGAAGGCGGGGTTCACCCGCAGCCAGCGGCCGTCGATCCCGGCCAGCGCCATGCCGGCGGCGCGCGAGAACGCGGTCTCGAAGCGGTGCTCGGCCTCGCGGCGACGGCGCTCCTCCTCGTTGCGGGCGCTGAGGTCGGTGAGCCAGGCGATCCGATACAGGGGCCGGCCGTCCTCGCCGCGGATCAAGAGCCCCTCGGTCGCCGCCGGGAAGGTCGAGCCGTCGAGGCGCCGGTAGGTGGCCTCGAAGAAGGTGAACTCGTCGCGCTCCAACTGCTCGGCAAGCTGCGGTAGCTGCTCGGCGTCGGCGGGGGCGAGGCAGGAGCGGAAAGGGCGGCCGATGAAGTCGTCCGGGGTGCCGCCGTGCATGCGGGCGAAGGCGGGGTTGACGGCGACCAGCAGCCCGTCGGCGTCGCCGAGCGCGATCCCGCGGGTCGTCTTCTGGAAGCTCAGCTGCCAGAGCTGCTGCAGCTCGGAATCGGTGGCGGCGGCCTGCGCCTGGTTCCGGGTCGTCATCTCCACTCCTTATCGGCGCCCCCAGCAGGGATTCGACCCGCGGCTCCCGCGACCTCCCGGGAAAACATTCCGACCAACCGATCGGTTATTCCTTTCCCGTGCCCGATGTGACGATTCTCGTCATCGAGGACGACCCCGACATCCGCGGCCTCGTCGTCGCGCTGGTCGAGCGGGCGGGGATGCGGGCGCGCGAGGCAAGCGACGGGCGCGAGGGCGTGCGCGCGTTCTTCGACGAGCGGCCGGACCTGGTCGTGCTCGATCTTGGCCTGCCCGAGCTCGACGGCTGGCAGGTCCTGAGCCGCATCCGCGACCTCTCCGACGCGCCGGTGCTGCTGCTGACGGCCGAGGGCGAGCAGGTGCAGAAGGTGCGGGGGCTGGAGGGAGGCGCCGACGACTACGTCACCAAGCCCTTCGGCCGTGAGGAGCTGGTGGCGCGGATTCACGCTCTGCTGCGGCGCCGCAGCCGCGGCGGGGGCGGCGAGGGGGAGAGCCTCGACGACGGCACGGTCACACTCGACGGCGCCGCCCGCCGCGTCGAGGTGGCGGGGAAGGAGGTCGAGCTGACCCCGACCGAGTTCCGCCTGCTGGCGTTCCTGATGCGCAACCGCAACCAGGTGGTGAGCCAGCTGCAGCTGCTGGAGGAGGTCTGGGGGAACACCGACGCCGATCCCAAGCAGGTGCGCCTCTACGTCAGTTACCTGCGCCGCAAGCTGAGCGACGCCGGGGTCGACCCGATCGAGACCGTGCGCGGGTTCGGCTACCGCTATCGCCTCGCACATCCGTCCAGGCCAGGCACGGCCTGACGGATTCATACGCTTTTCAGGCAAAGCTCGGACGAATTGCCGACACGGGCCTCCGAAGCAGCCTTCGTGGCACCAGCCACCACGAGTGAATCGGTCAATAACTCCCGGAGGTACCCCATGAGGACCAGCACCAAAGTCTTGCTGACGGCGCTCTGCGTTGGCGCCCTCGGCAGCCTCGCCGCGATGGGGGTGTTCGGCGCTTTCAGCAGCACCACCACCAACGCCGGCAACACGATCACCGCCGGCACCGTCTCGATCGCCGACAACGACGCCGGCGCCGCGATGTACAGCCTCACCAACGCCAAGCCCGGCGAATCGGTGAGCAAGTGCATCAAAGTTACCTACACCGGCAGCCTCGAAGCCGACGTCCACCTCTACACGACGAGCACGATCGGCGCGCTGGGCCAGTACGTCGAATTGACGATCACCCCCGGCACCCAGACCACCCCGAGCTTCCCCAGCTGCACCGGCTTCACCGCCGACGCGAGCGGGGCGCTCTACACCGGCACGCTGGCCAACTTCGCCGCCACCAAGAACAGCTACGCCAACGGCGTCGTCGACTACCCCGGCACCGGGACCAAATGGGCGGCCAACGAATCGGTCGTCTACCAGTTCGCCGCGACGCTGCAGTCGAGCGCCCCGGAATCGGCTCAGGGAGCGACGACCGGCGCCCACACGTTCACCTGGGAGGCCCGCAACCAGTAGCGGCCGGACCGACCGGGAGAGCGATCGATCGGTGTCTGAGGACGATGAGCGCCTCTGCCGCTGACAAGTTCACTCGCGCAATCGGCGTCGCGATCGGGCTCGGCCTGGTCGCGGCGCTGATCGTGGCGGCGCGGCCGGCCAGCGGGCACGGCGGCGTCCTGCCGGCCTCGCTGCGGTTCACGGCGGGGCTCGACGGCGCGGTGGCAGTCGAGCCGGCGGCGCCGAAGCCGCTGCTCGTCAGCGGGCCGATGCGGCCGGGCAGCCACGCGAGCGGCGTGGTGACCGTGAGCAACCAGACCGGCGAGGCGCTGGCGGTACGGTTGCGGGCCAAGCCCGACTCGACCGCGCTCGACGGGACCGCGCACGTGCGCCTGGTGAGTGGCGGACGCACGCTCTTCGACGAAACGCTGCAGGCGCTGCGCCAGGGGAGCACGGAAGCATTGAAGTTGCCGCCGGGAGCCGCTGCGCAGGTTCGCGTCATCGCCTGGATCCCGGCTGAAACCGAGACCGGCTACGAGGGCCGCCATGTCGCGGTCGAGCTCGAGCCGGTGGAGGAACCGCTGCCGTGAGGGTGGCCGCCCCACGCTTGCGGATGCTCGTCCTCTGGGTCGGGCTCGGGCTGCTGTTCGGGACCCTGCTGGCGGCGGTGGCCCCGCAACTCGCCGGCTACCGCTCCTTCACGGTGCGCTCCGGCTCGATGACGCCGGCGATCGAAACCGGCGACGTCGTCGTCACCAAGCCGATCTCGCCGCTCTCCGCCCGGGTCGGCGACATCGTCACCTTCGTCGACCCGGAAGGGACCGGGAAACTCTTCTCCCACCGGGTGCAGTCGGTGCGGGCGGTCGGCGACGAGGTCGCCTTCGTCACCCGCGGCGACGCCAACACCTCGACCGAGCACTGGCGGGTGCCGGCCAGCGGCAGCATCGGCGAGGTCGTCTACCGGATCCCCAAGGTCGGCTACGCCCTCTCTTATATAGACAGCGGCCCGGCCCGCCTCGCCCTCGTCGCGATCCCGGCGCTGCTCCTGCTCTGGGCGGCGCTGGTGCGGATCTGGCGCCCGGAGCGCCCGGCGGAGGCGGGCCGCTCGTGAGCCTGCGCCCGGCAATGGTGGCGACGGCGCTGGCCGCGGTCCTGCTCGGGGCGGCGACGATGGCGCGCCAGAGCGTCTGGGGGAACTTCACCGCGACCACCCCCAACGCCGGCAACTCGATCACCGCCGCGACCGACTTCCGCGCTCCCACCGCGAGCGCCGCGGTGATCGGCAAGACCGCGGGCGGCACCGTCGGCTTCATCAAGAAGGCCGGGACCTATTACGTCTACGCCAACGTCAGCGACACCGGCAACCCCGCCAGCGGCGTCTCCACCGTTACCGCCAACGTCAGCTCGATCACCTCGGGAGCGACCGCTGTCGCGCTCGTCGCCGGCACTTACACCGCGGGCGGCGTCTCCTACAAATACCGCAGCGCCGCCCAGACCGCGGGGTCCAGCTTGGCTGCCGGCAGCTACTCCTTCTCGCTGACCGCGACCGACGCCGCCGGCAACTCGGGCACCCAGAGCGGCTACAGCGTCACCGTCGACAACACCGCCCCGAGCGGCAGCGACGTCCAGACGACCAACGGCGGCACCGTCAGCGGCCTCGCCGAGGCCGGCGACAAGATCACCTTCAGCTTCAGCGAAGCGCTCGACCCGAACTCCGTCCTCTCCGGCTGGAGCGGCGCCGCGACCAACGTCGTCGTTCGCCTCAACGACGGTAACGGCAGCGGCAACGACACGGTGACGATCTTCAACGCCACCAACACCACCCAATTGCCGCTCGGCAGCATCAACCTCGGCCGCGCCGACTACACCAGCGCGAGCATCACCTTCGGCGCCACCGGCACCGCCTCCTCGATGACGATGAGCGGCAGCACGATCACGATCACCCTCGGCACCCAGTCGGCGGCGGCGACCACGGCGGCGGCGACCGGGACGATGACCTGGACGCCCTCCTCCTCGGCGACCGACGCCGCCGGCAACGGCGTCTCGACGACGACCGTAACCGAGTCCGGGACGGCCGACCGGGAGTTCTGATGCGGGGCGGGCCGAGCCGGGCGACGGTCGCGGCGGCGGGGTTCGTCCTCGCGCTGGCGCTGGCGGCGAGCGCGCTCGCCGGCTCGGCGCGACGGGAAGGGCGTCACCACGACGGCGACGCCCAGATCTCCGCGAGCGGCGCGATGCGGATCGAGGACTCGCGCGGGGAGAGGGCGATCCTCGAGGCCCCGGCGCTGGCGCCCGGCGCTCGGGTGGTGGGGAAAGTGGCGATCCGCAACCGCGGCGAGGCCGGCGACTTGGTGCTCTCGCGGCGCCACCTGGTCGAAGGAGGAGGGATGGGCGGCGCTTCGCTGGGGGAGGCGCTTCACCTGACGATCCACGACCTCACCCCCGGCGCGCGCAAGACCGTCTACTCGGGCCCACTGGCGACGATGCCACCGCTCCACCTCGGTCTGCTGCCGGCGCAAGAGCGGCGCCGCTACCGCTTCGTCGCCCGGCTGCCGGAGCCGGGATTCGTCGACCTCGCCCTGATGGGCGCCCACGTCCGCTTCGACTACCGCTGGCGCCTCATCCCACCCCGCCCCTGATCCAGACCCTTGAGGTCCGCGCCACCCCCGAGAGACGGCGCAGGCGGGGGGTGTGGCGTCGCCGAGCGCTAGCTGGCCTGGCCGAGCGCTTCCAGCTTTTCTTCCAGCAGCGGGGTCAGGTCGTAGACCCGAGAGTCGTCAGGGACCTGGACGTCGGGCTTGATGCCGAAGTCGAAGAGGTCCATCTGCATCTTCGTCGTCACCGGCCGCCCGTCGGAGAGCGAAGTCGACGCCATCCGCATCCGGCGCACCACTCCGTGGCGGTCGACGAACACTTCCGAGCGTACGGGGCCGACCATTTCCGGGGCGACGCGTTCGAGCTCTTCGGCGAGTTCGTCCTTCCCCTGGGCGCGCAGGCCCTTCGCGATCTCGCCCGCGGTCAGGGTCACCCGGTACCGGGTGGTCTGCACGTGCCCGATCCGCACGCGCCCGAGCCGGCGCACGGCCCCCGAACCGCGCAGCATCTGCAGCGATTCCTCCGGGCTCACCACCCCCGGCGTGCTCATCTCCTTCTGCCCGGGGAAGCCTTCGAGCTTCATCCATTCCTTGCCTTCGGGCATCCTGCCGGCGAGCTGGGGGTAGCGGAAGTACCAGGCGCTCTCTCCCAGGATTGCGTCGAATTCCATCCGTTTCCCCGATGAGTTCGCGTCGTAGGAGACTTCGGCGAGGTTGGTTTCGCCGTTGTAGGCGCCCTTGCCGGTGACGGTCACGAGGCCCGATTCGGTGCCCATAGTCAGCGTCATGTCGATGCGCATGCCGGGGACCTGTGCCGTCCGTTCCGCCGCCGCCGCGACCGGGTTCGGGTTGAACGGGCTGGCGCCGCCGCTGTTCAGCAGCGAGTTGACGACGACGAGGATCAACAGCAGCGAGAGGAAGCCGGCGGCCTGGAGGGCGCGCTGGGAGAGCGGCTCGAGCTCGGCATAGGCGCCGGCGTGTCGAGTTTGTGGACTATTCGGCCACTTTCGCGACACGGGTGCGGACGGGGCGGGGGCAGGGGCAGCTCCCGAGTGGCTTCCCCAGAGCGGTTTGGCGCCCGGCGGCGGCGCCGAGCTTGGCGGGATCGCGGACAAGGCATAAAGTCATCGGCATAGGGAGCATTCACTTGAGCATTAATCGAGGCGGCTAGACGGATGGGCCTGCTCGACCCTGCGCCGCCGCCGTTCGAGGTCGAGGAGTGGCGTCGCCTCCCGCACCTGAAGCGGATTCAGCCGCTGGTTCAGGACTGGGCGCTGAACGGTTTCGGGACCCCGGTCGCGGTCTATTTCCTCTACGTCTTCAAGGTCCTCGCCTACGCCGGGCTCGGCTTCCTGCTGATCGAGGCGACGAGCGGCTGGCCGCACTGGACCGAGCCGATCGTCTTCGAGAAGGCGGTCGTCTGGACGATGCTCTGGGAGGTGCTGGGGCTCGGCGCCGGCTCGCTGCCGCTGACCCTGCGCTTCAGCCCGATGGTCGGCGGCTTCCTCTACTGGCTGCGGCCGGGGACGACGCGGCTGCCGCCCTGGCCCGAGCGGGTGCCGGGCACGCGGGGCACGCGGCGGACCTGGCTCGACGTCTCCTTATATGGAGCGCTGCTGGCGGCGCTGGCCTACCTGCTGCTCTCGGGTGGTGTGGATGGAACGGCCCCCTGGGCCGAGGGGACGGTCGCGCGGCTCGACCCCGTTGCCGTCGCGGCGATGCTGGCGCTGCTGGTCGCCCTGGGCCTGCGGGACAAGGTCCCGTTCCTCGCCGCCCGCTCAGAGATCTACGGCAACCTCTCGCTCGTCTTCCTCTTCCCGCTGACCAACCTGGTGATCGCCGCGCAGCTCGTCTTCTTCTGCATCTGGTGGGGGGCGGCGAGCTCGAAGCTGAACCGCCACTTCCCCTTCGTGGTGACTGTGATGATCAGCAACACGCCCTGGAACCGCTCCCGGGCGATGAAGCGGCGGCTCTACCGGCGCCATCCCGACGACATGCTGCCCTCGCGGCTCGGCGCGGCGATCGCCCACTTCGGCACGGTGATGGAGTTCACCCTGCCCCTGGTCCTGATCCTCACCAGCGGCGGCCTCCTGCAGACCCTCGCCGTCGCCGGCATGGTGATCTTCCACGCCCACATCCTCTCGACGTTCCCGCTGGCGGTGCCGCTGGAGTGGAACATCTTCATGATCTTCGGCCTGCTCTTCCTCTTCGGCCACTACGGGAGCGTGCCGTTCTCGACGCTCGACGACCCGCTGCTGCTGGTGATCCTGGCGGTCACCTGCGTCGGCCTGCCGGTGCTGGGGAACCTGCGGCCGGACCTCGTCAGCTTCCTGCCCTCGATGCGCTACTACGCCGGCAACTGGGCGACCAGCCAGTGGCTGTTCCGGCGCGACACCGGTGCCGAGGCGAAGCTCGACCGCGGCGTGGTCAAGGCGGCACCGATCGTCGGCGAGCAGCTGGCGAAGTTCTACGAGCCGGAGTTGATCGACGTCCTCCTCTACAAAGGCCTCGCCTTCCGCTCGATGCACTCGCACGGCCGGGCGCTGAACGCGCTGACGGCGCGGGCGGTCGGCGACGTCGACGACTACGACGTGCGCGAGGGCGAGCTCATCGCCGGCGTCGTCCTCGGCTACAACTTCGGCGACGGCCACTTCCACGACCACCGCCTGCTGGCGGCGGTGCAGGAGCGCTGCCACTACGGCCCGGGCGAGCTGCGGGTGGTGACCCTGGAGAGCCAGCCGGCGCACGTGCAGCGCCAGCGCTACCGCGTCTGGGACGCGGCCGAGGGCCTGGTCGAGGAGGGCTACGTGAACGTCGCCGACATGGCGCGCTGCCAGCCCTGGCTGGGCGAGGAGGAGTTCCCCGTCCACCGCCCTGATCCCCGAACTGCATCAAATTCTCCTCCTGCTGGGTGGAGAATTTGATGCAGTTCGCAGGGCTCGTGAATGATGTGACGGCATGAGCAACGCGATCGTCGTCGGCTCCGGCCCCAACGGGCTCGCCTGCGCCGCGGTCCTCGCCAGCCGCGGGGTGGAGGTGACGGTGATCGAGACCGAGGAGCGGATCGGGGGCGGCACCCGCAGCTCGGAACTCACCGTGCCAGGGCTGCTGCACGACGAGTGCAGCGCCTTCCACCCGATGGCGGTCTCCTCGCCGGCGGTGGCCGGGCCGGGGTTGGAACTGGAGCGCCACGGCCTCGAGTGGCTCTGGCCGGAGGTCGACCTCGCCCACCCGCTGGACGGGGGCGGCGGTGCGGCGATGCTGCGCTCCTTGGAGGAGACCGCGGCGGGACTGGGGGAGGGGGGTCGCGCCTGGAAGCGGGTCTTCGGTCCCTCGGCCGAGGCCTACGACGAGCTCGCCGAAGACATCTACCAGCCGCTGATCCACCTCCCGCGCCACCCGCTGCGGCTGGCGCGCTTCGGGCTGGCCTCGGCGCTGCCGGCGAGCGCCCTGGCGCGCGCCCTGCGGACGCCGGAGGCGGCGGCGCTCTTCGGCGGGGTGGCGGCCCATTCCTTCGCCCGCCTCGACCTGCCGCTCAGCGCCGCGATCGGGATGGCGCTGGTCACCGCCGGCCACGCCTACGGCTGGCCGGTGGCGAAGGGCGGCTCGGTGGCGCTCGCCGAAGCCTGGGCGGCGCTGATCCGCGCCAACGGCGGCACGATCGAGACCGGGCGGCCGGTGCGCTCGCTTGCCGAGCTGCCTGCGGCCGACGCCGTCGTCCTCGATCTTTCTCCGCGCAGGGTGCTGGGGCTGGCGGGGGATCGCCTGCCCCGTCGCGTCGCCCGTGCCTACCGCCGCTTCGAGTACGGGCCGGCCGCCTTCAAGCTCGACCTCGCCGTCGAGGGCGGCGTTCCCTGGAGCTACGAGCCCGCCCGCCGCGCCGGCACCGTCCACCTCGGCGGGACCTTCGAGGAAATCGCCGCCGCCGAGCGCGAGAACAACCGCGGCCGCCTGCCCGAGCGGCCCTTCGTCCTCGTCGGCCAGCAGTACCTCGCCGACCCCGGCCGCTCCAAGGGCGACCTGCATCCGGTCTGGGCCTACGCCCACGTCCCCCGCGGCTACGGCGGCGATGCCACCGACACCGTCCTCGACCAGATCGAACGCTTCGCCCCCGGCCTGCGCGACCGCATCGTCGCCACCTCGACCCGCACCCCCGCCGAGATCGAAGCCGCCAACCCCAACCTCGTCGAAGGCGACATCGCCACCGGCGCCAACGGCCCCCGCCAGCTCCTCCTTCGCCCCCGCGCCACCCCCGTCCCGTACTGGACCGGCATCCCCGGCGTCTTCATCTGCTCAGCCGCCACGCCCCCCGGCGCCGGCGCCCACGGCATCAACGGCTACAACGCCGCCGAAGCCGTCCTCCGCACGCTCTAGATCATCGAGCCTGCAATCCGGCGCCTATCAGGTGCTCGATTGCAGGTTCGACTGAAGCGAGTGGTCAATCGAGCACATCATGGAGCGTCGAAATGACCACTCGTTTAATCCCCGGCCTCGATCGGGCGCGGTGGGGGAGTGGGGGTGGGCTCGAGGGCGACGTCCACTTCCAGGCGTCGCACGCTGGGGACGGAGATGACGGCGACGAGGCAGATGGCGATGACGATGGTGTAGAGCCAGAGGGTGGTGGAGAGGCCGATGGCGGCGGCGAGGGGGCCGACGAGGGCGAGGCCGATTGGCTCCAGGGCCAGGGAGCCGAACCAGTCGTAGGCGAATACGCGGGAGCGGGCGGCGGCGGGGATGTGCTGCACCGAGGCGGTCTCGAAGAGGATCTGGGCGAGGCTGCCGACGGCGCCGGCGACGAGGGCGCCGAGGGCGATCGCCGCGGTCGAGGCGGGCAGAGCCAGCAGGGCCATCGGGATCACGATGAGGATGATCAGGCTCTCGCTGAGCAGCAGCGGCCGGCGCGGCCGCACCCAGAGGGCGACGCCGCCGCCCGCCAGCGCCCCGATCCCCATCGCGGTCGCGATCACGGCCCACGCGCTCGAGCCGCCCAGCGAGGCCCGGGCAACCGCCGGGCCCAGCACCTGGATCGCCGGGTAGTAGGTCGCGTTGGCAACGGCGGCTCCGCACACCACCGCCCAGAGCCAGGTGCGGGAGGAGAACTCGGTCCAGCCGCGGCGCAGGTCGGCCGCGAAGGAGGCACCTTCGGCCGCTGGCGCCCGCGGCGCCCGCAGACCCAGCAGCGCCACCGCGCTCACCGCGAACGTTCCCGCGTCAACGGCCAGCGCCGCCCCCGGCGAGCCGAGCCCGAGCAGGATCCCCGCCAGCGCCGGCCCCACCACCTTCCCCAGCGAGCGCGAGAGTTCCAGCAACGCGTTCGCCTCCTGCAGCCGGCGGGCGGGGACGATCTGCGGGACGATCGCGCTGGAGGCGGGATTGAAGAAGGCGGCGGCGGCGCCGTCGATCGCGTACAGCAGCGCCAGCTCCCAGACCTGCGCTACCCCGGCCAGCAGCAGCGCCGCGATCAGCCCCATCGAGACGGTCCGGACCGCGTCGGCCCCCAGCATCGCCAGCCGCGGCGAGATCCGGTCGGCGACGACGCCGCCGACCAGGATCAGGGCGATCAGCACGAGGCTGTGGGCGGCGAGGACGATGCCGAGGTCGCTGGCCGAGCCGGTCAGGTCGAGGACGGCGAAGGCGATCGCCACCGGCGCCATCCCGTCGCCGATCAGCGAGGTGGTGCGGCCGATCCACAGGCGCCGGTAGGCCGGTTCCCCAAGCACGCGCAGTTTTCTCCCTATGGCCACCCGGCCCAGGATATGAGCGGGTTAAAGAAGCTCCGGCGCAGGGTAGCTCGCGGACACTATGGGGACCTCGTCCAAAACGGAGGCCGCTGAGGTGGAGGAGTCGCGCCAGGCGGAGAGCGACACCGCCCGCGCCGAGCACAAGTTCGGCTCCTCGACGCCGCTGACGATCGGGGTCGAGGAGGAGCTCCTGCTCGTCGACGCCGACTGCGGCCTCGTCGCCGACGGCCAGGGCGTGCTCGACCGGATTGAGGGCGAGCACCGCGACAGCGTCTCGACCGAGATCTTCGCCACCCAGATCGAGCTGAAGACCGGCGTCTGCCTCGACGCCGAGCAGGCGGCGCGCGAGCTCGCCGAGGTGCGGCGGGCGATCGCCGCCACCGGCGCCCGGCTGATGGGCTCGGGCGTCTACCCGGCCGAGTCCGGGGAACCGGAGCTGGTCGAGAAAGCGCGCTACGAGAGCGTGAAGAAGGACCTCGCGAGCCTGCTGGCGACGCCGCCCTGCGGCCTGCACGTGCACGTCGGGATGCCCGACCCCGAAACTGCCGTCGCCGTCGCCAACGCGATGCGCCACCACCTGCCGCTGCTGGCGGCGCTGACCGCCAACTCGCCCTTCCGCGACGGCGCCGACACCGGCCTCGCCAGCGCCCGCGCCGCCGCCGTCCGCAGCTATCCGCGCTTCGAGCTGCCGCGCGCCTTCCGCGACTACGAGGACTTCCTCCGCGTCGCCGACCAGCTGATCGCCGCCGCCGGCGTCTCCGACTACACCTACATCTGGTGGGACGTGCGCCCGCACCCCAACCTCGGCACGGTCGAGGTGCGGGGGATGGACATCCAGCCGCGGCCCGAGCAGAACGCCGCCATCGCCGCCCTGATCCAGGCCCTGGCGGCGAAGGAGATCGACCGCCCCACCGCCCCCGGCCTCACCCGCGAGGCGGTCCAGGAGTCCTACTTCCAGGCCGAGCGCTACGGCCTCGAGGCCCGCCTGATGGTCGACGACTCGACCGCCGCCCCCGCCGCCGAGGTCGGCCACGCCACCCTCGAAGAAGCCCGCCCCTACGCCGAGCAGCTGGGCGGCGCCGACGCCCTCGAAGAGATCGAACGCATCCTCGCCGCCGGCAACGGCGCCGACCGCCAGCGCCGCATCCACGAGGAGGCCGGGATGGAGGGCCTGCTGCGAGACCTGGCGGAGCGGACGCGGGTGTAGCGAAGAGCCCCGAAATGCTTCATATATGAAGCATTTCGGGGGCCTACTTGAACTGGAAGCTGGTGAGGTCGGCGCCGAGGGTCGGGTTCCAGATCACCTTGCTCAGGTCGACCCGCTTGGAGACGAAGGTGGAAAGGGTGCGGGTTCCGTAGGGAACCCATGGAGCCAGCTTCATGTAGCTGCGGTCGAGGGCGGCGTACTGGCGTTCCTGTGCCGGACCGAGCGGCTTCTCGCCGAGCTTGGCGATCTTCGCGTTCAGCTTGGGAACGTCGATCTGTGCGAAGTTGCCGTTGTTGCGTCGGAGAATGCTTGAGCCTGCGAGTAGGGGCTGGAAGAAGTCGGTGGGGTGCGGGTAGTCCTCGAACCAGTCGCTCCAGCCGGTATCGAGGTTCGGAATCGAGGGGTGGCCGATCGCCCAGAAGTAGTTATCGACGCTCACGACTTTCAAGTGCGCATGCAAACCGAGCTGACGGAGCACGGTCGTGTAGTAGATCGTTGCTTCGTAATTGGGGGATTCGTTGTCGGCCCATACCGTGACGTTGCGGTCCGATGGATCGGCCTGAGCGATCAGGCGCCGCGCTTTGGCCATGTTGTATGGGTAGAGGTCGTATCTTCGGTAGCCCGGCATCCCTGGTGGCAGGATCTGGTGCGCGGGAGCGATCTGCCCGGTGTAGATCATCTCGAGGATCCGCGGATTGACTGCATAGTTGACCGCTCTGCGGACCCGAAGATCGTTGAAGGGCGCCTTCCGGGTGTTCATCCAGAAGTAGTAGGTGCTCTGGGTCGGCTCGACCCGGAATTGCGTGCGTTTGTACTTCCTCAAGAGCTCGGGGTATCGGGCGGCCGGGGGCGGGTTCTGCATCCAGTCGAACCGCCCGTCCAGTACGCCGTTGACCTGAGCGTTTCCGTTACGGATCAACCTCACATCGATATTTTCAATGTGTCCGCTTGGAAGCTCCGGCATCAGCTGGTGGTTGTAATTCGTCCAAGAGGGATTCCGCGAGTAGCTCCACCCCACCCCAGGGACAGAGCGGGTGATCACGTAGGGGCCGGTGGCCGGGGGCGGGTGGAGGCTCTGGTCCCGCAGTGGCGTGCTCGGCGGCACCGGTGCGACGAACATCAGTGCCAGCTGGCTAGTGAAGGCGCCCTGCGGCTTCTTCAGGTGAATGACGATTTTGCCGGTCCTGTTGTCGGCGACGATGCCCCTGATCCCGCCTCGCCCCGTCCGCCAGAAACGCTTAGCGCCGACGATGTCGGTGTAGAAGATGGCCCCGCCGGAGTTCAGTTTGAACATGCGCTTGACGGCGTACTTGAAGTCCGATGCTCTAACAGGGGCGCCGTTGGAGTACCTCAGGCCGCGGCGCAGGAAGAGCGTGTACGTCTTGCCACCATCGGTGATCCTCGGCAGACTTTTCGCGAGCCCGGGGATGACTTCGCTTCCTGCCTTACCGCCCGCATGCCGGAAGGTGAGCAGCGGGATATAGACATTCTGCATCGCGTTCCAGCCTTCGAACGTGTACGAGAGCTGCGGGTCCATGTAGTCCGGAAACGACAGGAAGGTCGCGTGGAGAACGTTGTCGCCGCCAGCCCGACTCGGCTGCCCCGCGCTCGCCAGAGCCGCGAACAGGCACAGCACCACAGCCGCGCAAGCGACGGCCGCTCCCAGCGTTCTCCTAGTCCCCGCGAGCCTCATCGCGACGAGGCTACCTGTCTGCGGCGGACGGATTGTTTCGCGCTGCGGCGGGCGTCCCGCCCGCTACTGCGGTGCCGGGATCTTCAGGCGTTTGCGCGCGGCGACGACGGCGGCGACGGAGGAGCGACAGGCTTTGGCGATCTCGCCGTTGCCGTGGTTGGGGCGGCGGCGGACCTCGAACTCGACGAGGGCGGCGCGGCGCAGCTTGGCCCGGTCCTCGAGGCCGCTGTCCTCGGGTGCGTTCTCGAGCGCAGCCTGGGCGGCGCGCTCACGACGGCAGAGCAGGCAGAAGGTCCCCTCCTTGGAGGCATCCCAGCTCGCGGGCAGCTCGACCTTCTCGCCGCCGGCGCGGCTGACCGAAACCCCGCATTCGTCGCAGGTCCATTTCTTCGCAGTAGGAACGCTCATAGAAGTTGGGCCGGCGAGGGTGAAAGCTGCCGAACCCGTCTCTTCAAGGTAGCAAAGTGCTGAATTCGGCCTGCTAAGTCGTACTTTTCCGGGAAGCGCTCACCCGCCTGCAACACTTGGTGGGATGCCGATCGAGGGAAGCCACGAGCCCACCTACACGCTCTACCGCCGCGGCCTCGAGCTGCTCGAGGACGGCGACTTCGAGCACGCGACCGCGCCGCTCGCCGAGGCCGCCCGCCGCGACCCGGAGAAGAGCTCGATCCGCGAGGCGCTCGGCCGCGCCTACTTCCGCTCCGGCCGCTTCGCCCCCGCCGCGGTCGAGTTCGAGGCCGTCGTCGAGACCCACCCGGTCAACGACTTCGCCCACTTCTGCCTCGGCCGCGCCCTCTCCAAGACCGGCCAAAAGCGCCGCGCCCGCCACCACCTCGCCCTCGCCTGCAACCTGCGCCCCGAACGCCGCGACTACCGCTACTACCGCCGCCTGCTCGAGGCCGAGACGGGCTAGCGCCTGAGGCTGGCGCGGAGCCGTTTGGCTTCGGCGAGGCGCCGTTCCATTCTTTCGTAGCGTTCCCTGCGTTCTCGGCGGATCTCTTCCCGTTCGCGTTCATACTCGGGAGAGAGGAGCCTCAGGAGCTCAGGGGCGATCCCTTTGCGGATGTGTCCTCGATCGTCCATAGGGGTTAACTTATCGTCTGCGTCTCCAGAATTTCAAGACGTCGATCCTGGGCGCTGATTTCGTCAGCCGCCCTTTGCAGCGCGGCGCGGACGTCCTCGAGATCCTTTTCCAAATCTCGGCTGGCCTTGATCTGTTCAGCGAGAGTTCCCTCTTGTTCGTCATCAGCCGCGCGCACGACCTGATCGGCCTTCAACCCTCGCGTCCCCAACTCGACAAACCCACGGCCATCCAACGCCAAGAAGAACGCCATCGCGGCCAGGTAGAGGACGACGAAGCAGGCGGCGCCGACCTCCAGCCGGTACGCGGCCGGAGCCTGTAGCGCGTAGTCGGGAACGGGATCGGGGATCCGGACGCTCGCCGCTGCATATGCAGACCAGCCCAGGTCCACCAGCACCAGTAGGGGGAAGCCGAAGTCTCGAAGCCAGGTCCGCACCCCCTCTTAAGGCGCGGGCGGCAAGAACTCTCCCCCCTCTCGGGCGGGGCGGCCCGTGCGACCGCCCCGCGAAATGCGACCTCAGCCGACGAGCGGGAGGACGCAGCGGAATTTCTTAGTTGCGGTCGAGACTTCAGAGCTGATCGTGGCCGATGAGGACACAGTCACGACGGCATAAAGGCCAGGGCCAGAAACGTTCGTGATGTTGCTCGTCCACTCTTCACCACCGGCAATGGTGATCCCCGGCTGATGTGAGTAAGCAGCGAGCAGCAGCGGGTCCGGGAGCTCGCCGCCTTCGCCTGCGCAGGTGGCCGCGGCGTTGGCCGGCGTCATCGCCGTGCTGTTGGTCGACGTCTGCCAGCAGGAGCCGGCGAACAGCTCGGTGTTCGGTTTGCACCCGGCGGTGTAGTCGCCGAGCCTTTCCGCGTTTTCGGCGGTGCCGGCTTTTTCCGCGGTTATCGCGTCTTTCGCCGACTCCGCGGTCTCGGCGTGCCCGGCGCTGGGAACCTGCCCGAGTGCGGAGAGGTCGATCTGCACCCCGGTTACCGAATGAGGCGCAAGCCGGTCGCCCTCGATCGAGCCCGGCGCCAGCTGCATCGACGGGATAGTCCCCGGCTTCAACCGGTTCGCCGGCACCGAGTGCAGCGCCAGCCGGTTCCCCGGCAGCGACTTCACCTTGATCGCGTGCCCGTTGATCTTCCCCGCCGCATAGACGGTCCCTCCAAGCGCAGCCACCAAAGCGACAGCGGCAACGACCAGCGCCGGCGCCTGCCGGCGAATACCCCTGCTCATCATTTTCCCCTTTACATCGAGTTGATCGGACGAGACCTCACCAATGAGTGAGGCATCTGAAGCGGGGGCACCCTAGCGACAGATTTTGGCTATTGGACGTATGTAGGGAGCCTGTCTTCGGCGAAATACGGAAAAGCGCTAACCGATCGCGTTCTCTGTGCGAATCTTTCGGACAGAAGAGTCAAGGACTCCTGGGGGCGCTCACGCATGCCCATGGACCCAGAGGGGTCGGCGTGGCCGACCCCTCTGGGTTAGGCCGTCTTCCCGGTCATCAGGGCCGGGATCGCTGCTTGTACGGCTGCGATCCTCATCAGCCTCACCCCCTTTGCTTCTCAAGGTGGAATGTCTCCGCTCGGTGACCGACGATAGAGCTGCATTCAGCGATCCTGGCAGCGGCCTTAACTTTGGCTAGGCCGCAAGAGCACAACCTCTTTTGCTGCGCCCAACTTGAAAAAGCCGCTCCAGTCTCGATCAAGGTCTCTATTCGATCTCCGTCAGTAGAGGCTGCCCTGATGGAACAGGGCAGCCAGATTGCGGTCTACCTCAGCCAGACTTCGTTACATGGACGACAGGTAGGCCCGGAATGATCGCTGCTAGCTTCATCTTCTTCACCCCCTTCCTTTTTCTGCTTATCCGCAATAAAACGCTACGGACTAGCGACCATCGGACCCACCGCGACCGTTGCATCTGATAAGTAGTTCAGGTCAATGCGCTCAGCGAAACAGGAGTGCTCGGCTACCTTGCAAACTGGGCGCTCTCAGAGGGTGCGTATCACCGCTGAGCCCTCATATCTCACCCGGCTAGGCCTCGTTTATGCGCATCCGATCCGCTTGAAGATCGTGACGGAGCTCTATATGCGGGAAATGAGCCCCACTCAGTTCTGGGAAGAGTTTGGCGGCGGAACGAAGAATTTGGTGCACTGGCACTTTCGGCAGCTTGCCGACCATGGATGGATACGAAAGGTCCGAAGCGCAAAGGCAAAGGCCGGACGCGGTAGACCGCAGGACTTCTATCGGGCTACTGAACTCGCCGTTATTGCTTGCGATACTTGGGCGGAGCTCCCGCTCTCGATTCGAAGCGCTTTCTCCCAGCGAACCCTTGAGCAGCTAGCTGAGCGGTTCCAGGTTGCGCTTGAAGCAGGAACCTTTGATTCTCGCGATGATCGACACCTGACGTGGACGCCAGTCGCGTTGGATGCTGACGTATTAGTGGCAAAAATGAAAGCTATGTCTGCTTGTTTCTGGTCATTGCTTCAGGAGCAAGCCGATGCCAAAGTGCGCCTGAGAGAGTCCGGGGAGGAACCCATCCTTATGACGGTCGCGCTCGCAGGATTCGAATCGCCTGTTAAAGACGCTTCCCCTGATCTGGCGGATGCATATGCGGCGAATCCTTTGGAAGGGCCAAAAAGGCACTCGGATCAAGAGCCTGCCTGGCTGATGCGCTTGGCAAAGGTTTTTGTAGATCCCCTGAATCTCAAGATTGTTTCCGAATTGAACCTTAGGGCGATGAGCCCATCGCAGCTTGCTGCGAGTTTTGAAAGCGCCTCTGTCTATGCGATTGACAGGCGCTGCAAGATGCTGACTGAGATGGGATGGCTGCACAAGGTTGATGAAAAGACGGGTGGAGAGCGTCGTGGAGCAACGGAGAACTTCTATCGAGCAACCGGACCCGCCATCTTCGATGTCGAGGGCTGGAGCCGGCTTTCTATAAATGCCAAGAAAAGCGCGAGTGCCATTACCCTGCAGCAATTTTGGGAGAAGGTAACGGAGGCCATCGAGGCTGGGACGTTCGACTCTAGGGTAGAGCGCCACCTGAGTTGGTGTTCACTGCTTGTCGATCAGCAGGGATGGGACCAAATCATGGCACTGCTTTACGAGTATTTCGAAAATCTGTTGAGCGACCGTGAGGGCAGCCAGGCGGCTGCGAAGGTTGTTAACGGAACGTTCTTTTTGGCTGGTTTTGAGAGCCCAAGCCTCCCGACGGCTGATCAACTTGCCGTCTATTAGGGGCGATAGGTTTTTTCAACTAAATTGGTTTGATCCTTTGGGAAAACCACAGGAACATCTCCTGCAATTCAACTTTGCTGATCGCTGCAAGTTCAGCATTCGAGCAGGAGGTCGAGGAATTGGAAATGCCTGATTACATTGATGCAGATACTGGGAGGCTTACGGACAATGCGGTGGCTCGGCTGAAGCCTGAACTGCAGCGGGCCCTGAGCCATTCAATCCGACGGGGAATTCTGCGGAACCTGACCAGCGGCCCCGATGCCCTCACCATTCTCCAACTGGAGGAAGGAATTACCCCTGTAGGGCTCAGCCAGATCAACTACCACCTACAGGTGCTGGTGCAAGCAGGCGTTGTGGCTTGCGAGGGATCGGGTTCGGTCTCGGGTCGTCCTTCCTATTTAGTTACCGTGCTCGATGCTCAAGCGCTTGCCGTGCTGCGGGAAACGCAGGAGTGGGACCGAGTGCAGCGTGAGGTCGCCAGTGGTGTGACGGCTCCGCAGCAGGGGGTGGAGCAGTGAGTGGGGTGGAGAGCAATCTCGATCGCATCCTGAAAGCGCTGGGCCATCCGATCCGGCGGCGGATCCTCCGTTCGCTGGTAGAAAAGCCCGGCAGCGCGAGTAGCTTGGCTCGAGAATTCGGCTTGGAACTCAGTGCCGTTTCCTACCACTTGAATCGAATCCTCGCGGAGGATTGCAACGCCGTCGACCTGATCGAAATGATCCCGCGGCGAGGCTCGGTGGAAAAGGTCTATCGGCTGAACGCCAAGCTCTGGAGTGACCTCCAGGCCGTGGCTGAGGCAGAACGCGCTAAGGGTGGAGGACTGCGGCGACTGACCCTGGGTGAATGCTTTCTCGGAGCGGTGGAGGCGATGGATGGAGACGCATTCATCGAGCTCGAAGGAAGTGCATGGGAATGGTTTGCGGTCACCGTCGACACCAAAGCTTGGAAAGCAATTGCCAAGGCCCGGCGAGAGTTCAACAAGTGCGTTGAAAAGGCGGTGGAGGAAAGCCGGAAGCGCAGCCAGGGCCGAAGCAAAACCCATGATGTGGTTGTCGGCGTTGCGGCATTTCCGGCCGCGCCCCGCAAGCGTCCTTCCTGACCAGGCAGCTTCACCAAGGGTGGCCCTCCGAATCGGGAGAGCCGCCTTGGATAGGTTCGGGCCATGCCCGACCTCCTCATCCTCTTCCTCGCCGCCTGCGGGACCGCGATCGCTACCGGCCTGGGCGCGATCCCGGTCTGGTTCCTCGGCCGGCGGGCGGAGGCGCTGACGCCGTTCCTGCTCGGGGTGGCGGCGGGGGTGATGGGGGTCGCCTCGGTCTTCGGGCTGCTGATCCCCGCGGCTGAAGAAGGGTCGGTGTGGGCGGTGCTCGGGGGGTTGTTCGTCGGCGGGGTGCTGCTGGGGGTGGCGCGGCGGCGGTTGCGGCCGGAGGCGGCGTTCATGGGGAGGAGGGGGCCGGGGGCGCGGACGTCGGCGCTGGTCTTCGCGGTGCTCTTCGTCCACAGCCTGCCCGAGGGGCTGGCGGTGGGGACGGCCTATGCGTCGGAACGGGCGGGGCTGGGGCTGTTCGTGATCCTCGCGATCGCGATCCAGAACGTGCCGGAGGGGACGAGCGTGGCGATCCCGATGGAGGCGGCGGGCTTCGGGCGGGCGCGACAGTTCTGGGCGGCGGTGGGGACGAGCGCGCCGCAGCCGGTGGGGGCGGTCGTCGCCTACCTGGCGGTCGAAGGGGTGAGCGCGCTGCTGCCGTTCTCCTTCGCCTTCGCCGCGGGGGCGATGCTGAGCCTGATCGTCGTCGAGCTGCTGCCGCAGGCCTACGCTGCGCGCCGCCCGTTCGGCCCCAGCGCCGGCCTCGTCGCCGGCGCCGCAGTGATGCTGGCGCTGGACCTGCTGCTGGGGGTCTGAGGCGCCCGTTTGGCTCCCCAGGCGGGGTTGAGCTTTAACGCGAGGGAACTGGGGCGTTCCTTGACAGACACTTACCGGCCATCTACTTTCAAGCGGCGGCCCCAGGGCTGAGTGGGATCAGCGGAGGGAACGAATCTCCCCAGGGAAAGGGAGCTAAAGGCATATATGCGCAGTCAACGAATCTTGAATTTTAGACCTGGCACGAGCGCCAAACTCTGTTCGATAGGTCGTGCCGCGTAAAGTCAACCCGCCCGATCGCCCGGACGACGTGCCGGCGAACCCGTCCGCTCTCCATCGAGAGGAGGAGATCCGCTTGGAGATGAAGCGAGAGGGGCTCCGTCTGATGCAGGAGAAGCGCCGAGAAGCCGAAGACAAGCGCGAGGACAAGCACCGGGACGCCCGCTTCGTCCGCGGCACATTCGCGGTCGCCGCCACGCTCTTCCTCCTCGCTGCCGCGGGGCTGGCGATCCTGCTCGCCGTCGGCATCGAACGCGATTCGGCCGAGCTCGCCTCGAAGGCCGGCGGCGGCCTGCTCGCCTGCGCCGGGGGCTACGCGCTCGTCTGGCGCGCGTTGGCCAAATTGGTGGCGCGGAGTGAGAATTCTGCTGCTCGGCGTATAAACGAAAGCATCTAGCTGCTGCCACGTGTATAACCGGTAGGAGATGTCCGAGTTGGTCCTCGAGATCCAAACTCTCCTGGAAGAGGAGGCGCGGGACCACATTGCCGCGGGTTGGGCCGAGGTGCGGGTCGACGAAAACGCGGTCGGGCCGACGCTCCACCTGGAGCCGATGAAGCTGCAGGCGGCACCGCTGGAGGTCTACTTCGACTCCGACCAGCTGGTCATCTGCTACCCCGGCCGCCACAGCATGGTCGTCGAATTCTTCTCCGAGGACCCAGGCGAGATCACGCCCCAGGTACAGGCGCTGGCCACCGCAGTCGTGACCGGGACCTACTCGGAGCGGCTGAAGGAAGGGACGACCGACGTCGAGGCGGAGTGGCCGGGCCTGGAAGGCACCCAGCGCGCCACCCGCACCGTGCTCGCGATGCCGGGGAAGGAGAACAACCCCTGGCGCGACGTCGTCTACGAGCCGTACTAGCGGGAGCGGAGCTTCAAAGCGGCGTCTGCTTCGGCAACAGCGCGCCTGCCGCGCTCACGGGAAGCGTTGAATTCCTTTCGCGCTTTATCCATGACCTCTCGGAGGCGGACCATCGGATCGTCGCTGCTTCTGGGGCGGCGGCGAGGAGTGCTTGAGTTTCCGCTTTCCTGCATTCCGAGAAAATATAGCCCGCTATCGGCTGATTCCAGCGCTTCGAGGCGATCCGTCAGGTCCTCTACCGATTCGCCGGTCGAGATCGCCAGGGCGTCGATCATCCTTTGCAGGCTGTCAAGGGATTCTTCATATGCCTCGATTGCGCTCTGCTGCGCTTCGTTAGCCATGTCCTGGGCCTTGAGTCCGTTGACGCCGATCTCGATCCGGTACAGCGCCTCGGCCTTCAGGGCGAAGTCCGGAACCTGGGCGGGAACGGCGGCTTTCCAGGCCACGTACGCAGCGGCGAAGACGGCAAGCCCGACAAGGCTTGCGAACCCCCACTGGACGAGCCACATCTTGAACTTCCCCTGCGTCATTCCTCCCCCTGACTGAGGGCGAGACGATAGCTCCTAGAGCAGCGCCAATACGCCCAGCGCCAGCACGCTTGCCGCCACTACCGTCAGGGCGATTGCGGTCGTTGCGCGGTCGAAGCGGCCGAGGGCGTTCTCGCCCATCAGCTCGCGGTCCTTGGCGAGGGAGCGGATGAAGGGCAGGAGCACCAGCAGCAGGACCGCGTTCAGGGCCTGGGTGAGGAAGAGGATTTCGACCAGGGGGGCGCCGGGGATGAGGACGAGGCCGGCGGCGACCGCGGTGACGGCGGCGAAGCTGAGGTAGAAGGTGCGCGCCTCGGCGAAGCTGTCGTTGAGGTCGGCGCGGCGGCCGAGGGTCTCGGAGAACGAGTAGGCGGTGGAGAGGGGGACGATCGCCGCCGCCAGCAGGGCCGCGCCGAGGAAGCCGAGGCCGAAGAGGGTCGCGGCGGCGTTGCCGACGAACGGCTCGAGCGCTCGCGCCGCGTCGCTGGCGTCATTGATGTCGACCCCCTGCGTGTGCAGGGTCGCCGCGCAGGCGACGACGACGAAGAGGCCGATCACGCCGGTGAGGACCGCCCCGGTGATGACGTCGATCCGCTCGTAGCGCAGGTCCTTCACGTGCAGCCGCTTGTCCACCGCGTAGGACTGGATGAAGGCGAGCCCCCAGGGCGCGAGCGTCGTCCCCACCGTCGCCACCGCGACCAGCAGCGCGTCGCGGTTGAGCGGGATGCTGGGGACGACGAGGCCGCGGCCGGCGGCGCCCCAGTCGGGGTGGGCGACGATCCCCGCCACCACGTAGGCGACGAAGACCGAGCTGAGCAGGAGCAGGAAGTGCTCGACTTTGTGGAAGTTCTCCCGCAGGACGAGCGCCGAGACCGCGATCGCCGCCAGCGGCACGCTGACGTAGCGGCTGGTCCCGGTCAGCAGGTCGACGCCCGCCGCGACCCCGGCGAACTCGGCGCAGAGGGTGCCGGTGTTGGCGACGAGCAGCGCTGCCATCACCACCGCCGCGGCGCGCCGGCCGAAGCGCTCGCGGACCAGGGTCAGCAGCCCTTTGCCGGTGACGACGCCGAGCCGCACCCCGACCTCGTGGAAGACGATCAGCGCCGCCGTCGAGAGCGCCAGCACCCAGAGCAGCTCATAGCCGTAGCGGGCGCCGAGGATCGAGTAGGTGGTGATCCCGGCCGGGTCGTCGTCGGAGAGGCCGGCGAGGACGCCGGGACCGACGACCGCCAAGAGCGCCGCCAGGCCGCCCGCGCGGAGCAGCCGCCGCCGGTGGCGGGCGACGCGCCAATGGGTGTGGCGGCCGGGGGTGCGATGCGGTTCGGGACGCGGACGGTGCGGGTGCGGGAGGTCCAAGGTCAAGCCATACCCTGCCGACCTCACCCGACGTGTCTGACTTCACGCCCCCATAAAGGGGGCTCTGCTCAGAAACGTCCGCCGGGATAGACTCGCCGCGTACATACGGTCGGTGGTCAAGGGAAGTCCGGTGCAAGTCCGGCGTGGTCCCGCCACTGTGACCGGGTGGAGGAGTTCGCAGGCGCCGTCGCGCGTCAGCCACTGGAGGCGACACCGAGCCTCCGGGAAGGCGCGTCCTCCCTGATCCCGGAAGCCAGGAGACCTGTCCCCGGCCTAGCCATGACAACCCTCGAGGAAAGGGTGGCGTAAATGCCAAGAATCACCCCGTTCCGGCTGGCGGCCGCGTGCACGCTGGCTCTCTTCATGACTCTCGCCTTCGCGGCGGGCGCTTCGGCCGCCGGTTTCAAGGCCGAGCTGCGCGTGGTCGGCGCCGGCGGCAAGGTGCTCGCCGAAAAGCCGGTCGCGACCGGGACCACCAAGGTCAAGACCAGCCCCAAGGCCGAATGCTTTGGCAAGGGCAGCGGCGGCAGCGGCAAGCCCGTGACGCTCAAAGGCAACACCGCGATGGGCCTGCTCGCCGCGGCTTCGAAGACGACGCCGGCGCTGAGCCCGCTGCTGCTCAGCGACCACTTCGACTTCGGGATCGCGCTCTGCGGGGTCGGCAAGAGCATCGCCAAGGGCAAGGCGTCCTGGTACCTGAAGATCAACCACAAGTCGCTTTCGGTGGGCGGCGATTCGGCGATCATCCATCCCGGCGACGAAGTGCTCTGGGACCTGGCGCCGTCCTACCCCTACCCGGACGAGCTGGTGCTGGAAGGGCCGGACACGGCGAAGGCCGGCGTGCCGTTCAAGGTGCGCGTCTTCGCCTACGACGAAAAAGGCAAGAGCAAGCCCGCGGCGGGCGTGAAGGTGACCGGCGCCAGCGCTCCAACCGGCAAGG
Source organism: Solirubrobacterales bacterium (assembly GCA_051954115.1). Lineage (GTDB taxonomy): Bacteria > Actinomycetota > Thermoleophilia > Solirubrobacterales > 70-9 > VAYN01. The sequence continues at coordinate 121,606 of JBQCIB010000016.1, forward strand.
ACGGTCGCACCACGGTGACGCTGGCCAAGCCGGCGCGGCTGATCGCGCGGGCGGCGGGGGAGATCCCCTCGGCGCGCGAGCCCGTCTGCATCGGGAGCAAGTGCCCGAAGTGACGCTCCGCCGGTCGAAATGACCCGGCTCCGCGGCACGACGGTCGCGATTGCGCTGCTCCTGGCGGCGCTCGCGGCCGCCGGCTGCGGGCTCGGTCCGGGCGCGGGCGTCGGCTCGGTGGAGCTGACGGTGACCCGGGAATACGGCGCGGTGCCGGTGCTGCATCGCTCGCTGGAAGCGAAGGAATCCGACACCGTGATGCGGCTGCTGGAACGCAGTGCCGACGTCGAGACCCGCTACGGCGGCGGCTTCGTCGGCTCGATCGACGGCGTCGCCGAAGGCGAACGCGGCGGCGACCCCTACGACTGGTTCTTCTATGTGGACGGGACCGAGTCGCCGGTCGGCGCGGCGGAGGTCGACGCTCAGGGCGGCGAGCGGATCTGGTGGGACTACCGCGACTGGGCCGCGACCAATCACGTGCCGGCGGTGGTCGGCTCGTGGCCGGCGCCATTTGTCGATGGCGTGGCGGGAAAGCGCTACCCGGTGGTGGTCGAATGCGCCGTCAGTCGTTCCTTACGGCCGTATAGCGACCAAAAGGAACAGGCGAATGCGTGGAGCGGGGCATGCGCGGCGACGAAGGCTGCACTGGAACGCGAAGGCGTGAAGCTGGCGTCGGGATCGCCGAAGGGCGCCATCCGCGTCCTGGTCGGGCCGTGGGACCGGCTGCGGGGAGACCCCGCAGCGCACCTGGTCGAAGAAGGCCCGGCCGAAAGCGGCGTCTACGCCGATTTCCAGTCCGGCGTTCGTCCTTCTTCGCCCTCTGGGCGAGAAAAGACGAACGCCGCGGGTGGTTACGAATTGGTGGCGCTCGACGAAGGCGGGGCGGAGGCGCGGCGCCTCGGCCCCGACGCCGGCCTCGTCGCCGCGACCAGCCGTTACGGCGGCCCGCCCGTCTGGCTCGTCACCGGCGGTACGGCGGCGGCAGTTCGCGCCGCGGCCGAATCCCTCGATGCCGCGCACCTGCGCGACCATTACGCGGTGGCGATCGAGAACGGGAAGACGACGCCGCTGCCGGTGAAGGGGCGATGAGGTCGCCGTTCGCATACGCGCCGCGGCGCGGGCCGCTGCAAGCCGCCTCCCCTGGCGCCGCCGTCGCCTACCTCGGCGCGATCGTCGTTGTCGCCTTCCTCTACCTGAACCCGCTGGTGCTGGTCGCGGCGGCGGTCGCGGCAACTGTCGCCGGCCAGCTCGCCGGTGCCCGCGGCGCGGTCCGGGCGGGGCTGCGGCTGGGCCTCTCGCTGGCGCTGCTCATCATCCTCGTCAACGCCCTCGTCTATTACCGGGGGGAAACGGTGTTGGCCCGCCTCGGCCACTGGCCGATCCTCGGCCAGGTCGACGTCACTCTCCAGGCGCTGGTCGCCGGTGCGGCCTATGGGCTGCGGGCATTGGTGACGATCGTCGCCTTCGCCGTCTACTCGGCCTGCGTCGACCCCGACCGCGTGCTGCGCGCCATGCGCCCGCTGGCGGGACGCTCGGCGCTGACGGCGACGCTGGCCTCGCGCCTGGTCCCGGTCGCCGCCGCCGACGCGGCGCGCCTGCGCGACGCCGCCGCGCTGCGCGGCCCGGGCGCAGCCGCGGTCGGAAAGGCGCCGCTGGCGCGCCGTCTCCTCGCCGGCTCCCTCGACCGCGCCGTCGACGTCGCCGCCACGCTGGAGCTGCGCGGCTACAGCCTCGACGCCCCCCGCGCCCGCAACCGCCGCGAGCGCTCGCGTTACGACCGCCGCTTCTACGCCGCCGCCGCCCTGCTGCTCGCGACCGCGATCGCCGGCAAGCTCCTCGGCGCCGACGACTTCCGGGCCTACCCGACGATCGCAATCGGCCTCGGCCTCCCGACGATCGCCGTAGCGGCAATCGTGGCCCTCAGCGGCCTCGCGCCGCTGCAGCGAGTGCCGCGGCGCCGGCCAGCGGTGCACCTGGAGGCGGCTCGTGTCTGAGCTGGCGATACGTCGTGGGGCGGCGCCAGCGCTCGCGGTCGAGAGCTTGAGCTACGCCTACCCGCACGCTACGGCGCGGGCGCTCGAGGACGTCTCGCTCGAGGTTGCCCCGGGGGAGTTCGTCCTCCTCGCCGGTCGCTCGGCCTCGGGCAAGTCGACGCTGCTGAAGGCCGCCTGCGGCCTCGTCCCGCACTTCCACGGCGGCGAGATCGAAGGGGAGGTCCGCGTCGCCGACCTCGACGCGCTGGCGACCGGCCCAGGCGAGCTCGCCGCCGCCGTCGGCTACCTCGCCCAGGATCCCGAGACCCAGGTGGTCTCGACCACGGTCGCCGCCGAGATCGAGCTGCCGCTGGAGATGCGCGGCGACGCGCCCACCGACCGGGCCCGCGCCGTCGAGGAGGTCTCCCTCGCCCTCGCCATCCCGCACCTGCTCGGCCGCGCCGTCGACACCCTCTCGGGCGGCGAGCTGCAGCGGGTCGCCCTCGCCGCTGCCCTGGTCACCCGCCCACGCCTGATCCTCCTCGACGAGCCCACCTCTCAGCTCGACCCGGTCGCCGGCGACGAGCTGATCTGGCTGCTGCGCCGCCTCAACGAGGAGTGGGGCGTGGCGGTGCTGCTGGCCGAACACCGGCTGGAGCGGTGCCTGGCCGCAGCGGACCGGGTTGTGGCGATGGAGGGCGGTTCGATTGGCTTCGACGGGCGGCCTACGGACTTCCTCGAGTGGTCTCATGAGAACGACCCTGCACTCAGCACGCCCGCTGCTCGCCTGTTCTCTCTCGCTGGATTTACGCCCCTACCTGTGGGGGTGCGGGACGCACGGCAGACGCTTCGCGGGACGGGGATCGCGCACCCTCCTACTTGCAATGTGAGGAGGGTGCGCGATCCCCGTCCCAGCGAGCCGGTGTTGGAGGCGAAGGGCCTATGGGTCGAGCTCGATGCGGGGGAGGGACCACGCGACGTCCTGCGCGGCATCGACCTCCAGTTGCATCCGGGCGAACGGGTGGCGCTCATGGGTCGCAACGGCGCGGGTAAGTCGACGCTGTTACGCACTGCCGCCGGCCTGCACGATTCGGTCGCCGGCAAGCTCACCGTCGACTCGATCGCCCTCCTCACCCAGAACCCCGGCGACTACCTCGTCCGCGAGCGGGTCGGCGACGAGCTGCCGGGGGGGCAGGGTCTCGCCGCGCTGCGAACCGTCGGCTTGGAGCACGCGATCGACGCCGACCCGCGCGACCTCTCGGGGGGCGAGCGGCAGCGCCTCGCGCTGGCGATCGCGCTCGCGGGGCGGATGGAAGGCGACATCCTCCCCAACGTTGTCGCCCTCGACGAGCCCACCCGCGGCATGGACCGCGCGCGCAAGGACGATTTGGTCGCGTTGATCAAGCAGCTCGCCGCCAGTGTCGCTTTTCCGAACCAGGAGGACGGAAAAGCGACTCGTCCCGCGGCCGTTGTCGTCGCCACTCACGACGTCGAGTTCGCATCCGAGTTCGCCGAGCGCGTCATCTTGCTCGGCGACGGCGTCGTCATTGCCGACGGGCCGATGGCCGAGATCCTCTCCGGCGGCTGGTACTTCGCCACCGAGGTGGCGCGCGTCCTCGACCTGCCGGGGATCGTCACGCCCGAGCAGGGCGCCGTGGCGCTGCGGGGGGAGGCGGGATGAGCTGGGAGCTGACGAGCTTCCTCATCGTCGGCGCCGTGCTGGTCGCCGGCTTCGCCTGGTACGAGCGCTCGCGGCCGCCCTCGCAGGTGGTTGCCCTCGTCGCCGCGCTGGCCGCGCTGGCGATCGCCGGCCGCATCGCCTTCGCCGCCTTCCCCAACGTCAAGCCGACGACCGACATCATCGTCTTCGCCGGCTACGCGCTCGGCGGCGCGCCCGGCTTCGCGGTCGGCGCCCTCACCGCCCTCGGCTCAAACCTCTGGTTCGGCCAGGGCCCGTGGACGCCGTGGCAGATGGTCGCCTGGGGTCTCTGTGGGGTCCTGGGGGCGCTGCTCGCGCGCGGCACCCGGGGCGGCAATCGCTTCGTCCTCGCAGCGATCTGTGGGTTTGCAGCCATTTTCTTCGGCGCTCTGATGAACTTTTCAACCATGGCGATCTCTGGGGGAGACCTGTCGTGGGCGAAGTTCTGGCTGTTCGAGGGGCGCGCGGTCGCCTTCGAAGTCGCCCACTTCGCCGGGAACGTCGCCTTCGCCCTGATCGCCGGCCCGGCGATGGTGCGGATGCTGACCCGCTTCCGCGAGCGCTTCGAATGGCAGCGCGAGGGAGGGGCCGGGACTCCACGGCCTGACGGCCGCCGCTTCGGCGGCGCCCTGCGCAGCGGCGGTGTCGCGGCCCTGCTCGTCGCCTTGCTCGCGATCGCATTCGCGCCGGCGCCCGCTCACGCCTCCTCGGTCACCCGTGCCGCCGACTGGCTCGAAAAGCAGCAGCGCCCGAACGGCGGCTTCGCCGCCGACGCCGGCCGCGAGCCGGGCGCGGAAATGACTTCGTGGGCGATGCTGGCCCTGGCTGCCGCCGGTCGCAACCCGCTCGACGTTACGAACGGCGGCAAGAGCCCCGTCGACTTCCTCCGCTCGCACTCGAGCGAAATCGAAGACGCCGGCGACGTCGCCCGCACGATCCTCTCGCTCGAGGCGGCCGGCGTCGACCCCCGCCACTTCGGCGGCGAAAACCTGGTCGAACGCCTGCTGGCGCAGCGGCGCGAAAGCGGCTCCTACCAAGGCTGGCCGGCGACCAGCGCCTACGCGGTCCTGGCGCTGCGCGCCGCCGGCGCCAACGACGCGACGGCGAAGACGGTCGATTGGCTGCGCAAGGTCCAGGGCAAGGACGGCGGCTGGGGGAACGAACCCGGCGACCCGAGCACGCCGGAGATCACCGGCGCCGTCCTGCAGGTGCTGAGCCCCGGCTCCGATGCGAGCGATCGCGCCCTCGGCTACCTGCGCGACGCGAAGCGCCCCAACGGCGGTTACGCCCCGGGTAACAACCTCGCCGCGAACGCGCAGTCCACCGCCTGGACCTGCGAAGGCCTGCTCGCCGTCGGTAAGGACCCGGCCGGCTTCGGCCCTGGCAAGAGCTCCCTCGCTTACATGCAGGGCCTGCAGGCTGGTGACGGTCACTTCCTCAAGGAACCGGGGGTGGACGTAACCCCCGTCTGGGTCACCGCGAACGTGATCATCCCGCTCTCGGGTCACTTCCTGCCGATCTCGGCACCCCCGCGCGCGCCGAAGCCGCAGCCCCCCTCGACCCCGAGCAGCCCCGCGCCCTCCACCGGCGGCGTTCCCCCGTCGAGCGTGCCCCCGGGTTCTGCCGGCGCCGCGAAGGAATTCCTCGAAAAACTGGAAAACGGCAAAGGCGGTACCGGGGGAGCGGGCCCTGGGTCGGCGCCGTCCGGTGGGGGCTCCGGCGGGGGTCAGGCAGGGAAACCGCCCACCGGCGGGAGCATCCCCAAGGGCGGCCTCGGCTCGATCCTCGGTGGAGCCGGACCCGAAGCTGCGCCCGCGCCGAACGAGGTGACGGGCCAACCTGCCTCCAGCACCAACGGCTCGAACAGCAGCACCGCCGGTGCCGTCGTCCTCGGCCTGCTCGCCGGCTGCGTCCTCTTCGCCCTCGGTCTCGCCTTCCGCCGCGGCTGGATGCGCTGGCGCTACGGCCTCTAAGTCACTGTTTTGCCACAGAGGTGGCTGCGTAATTTTGCATTCGCGTCTTGTTTCGTTACAGACAAAGAATTACGCTAGGATCATGGTTGTGATGGTAAGAGAGAGCTGGACCGACGGGTGCCTCGACGAGTTCAAGGAGAGCGTCAACCATCGCTTCGATCAGGTTGATAAACGCCTTGACCAAGTCGAAACGCAAATGGCCAGTGGATTCACCGAGGTCAAGGACGAAATCAAAGAACTGCGCCAGACGATGACTCATGGCTTCTTCGTCTTGATCGGCGTCAATGCGACCAGCACTCTCACCCTGATCGGACTGATGGTCGGACTGAAGGTGTTCTAGCTATACCCTCGGCGCATGGACGTCGAGACTGCGATCCGCACCCGCCGCACGCACAAGGCCTTCGCTCCGGAGCCGCTGCCGCGCGAGGAGGTCGACGAGCTGCTGGAGCTCGCTTCCTGGGCACCGAACCACAACCTCACCGTGCCCTGGCGCTTCCGGGTGGTCGGGCCGGAGACGCTGCGGCGGCTGAAGGAGGTCGCCGGCCCGGAGGGGGCGGCCAAGCTCGACCGGGCGCCGACGCTCGTCGTCGTCTCCTGCGTCCTCAGCGGCGACCCGGTCGAAGAGGAAGAGGACCTGCACGCGACCGCCGCCGCCTCTTACATCGTCCTGCTCGCCGCCCACGCCCGCGGCTACGCCGGCTACTGGCGCACGCCCGGCATCCTGCGCAGCGCCGCGGGGTGCGCTGCCGTCGGCCTCTCTGAAGACGAGCGCTTCGTCGCCCTCCTCCATCTCGGCCACCCGCGCCAGGAGAAGCCCGCGCCCGAGCGCCCCGGCGCCGACCGCACCACCACCTACCTCGACTGATGCTGACGCGGGCGCGGGCCATCGAGGAGATCGCCGGCAAGCACTTCGAGGTGGTGGTGATCGGCGGCGGTATCACCGGCGCTGGCGTCGCCCTCGACGCCGCCTCGCGTGGCTACTCGGTCGCCCTCCTGGAGCGCGGCGACTACGCCGTCGGCACCTCCAGCCGCTCCTCGAAGATGGTCCACGGCGGCCTCCGCTACCTGCAGAACTTCGACCTCGGCCTGGTCCGCGAGGCGCTGGTCGAGCGGGCGCTGATGGTCCGGCTAGCCCCGCACCTCGTCTACCCGACCCCGTTCCTCGTCGCCGCCCTCGGCGAGGAGCGCCGCGACCGCAAACTCGGCCTCGGGCTGAACATGTACGACGTGATGGCGACGGCGCGGACCGGCCGCAGCCGCCGCGAGCGCCGCGCCGCCCGCGACCGCGCCGAAGACGGCGACGAGAGCTACTGGTCCCCCGACCGCCACCGCACGATCGACCGCGAGGAGGTGCTGGAGCTGGTGCCGGCGCTGGCCGCGCGAGAACCCAAGGACGCCTACCTCTTCTACGACTGCCAGACCGACGACGTCCGCCTCGTCTTCACCGTCCTCGGCGAGGCCGAGCGCTTCGGCGCGGTGATGCTGAACGGCGCCGAGGTGACCGAGGTGCTCTCACAGGACGGCAAGGCGACCGGCGTCGCCTTCGTCGAGGCGGAGTCTGGGGAGCGGATGGAGGTTCGCGCCGACAACGTCGTCAACGCCACCGGCGTCTTCGCCGACCAGGTCCGCCCGGAGGAGCTGCTGGGGGAGGAGGACGTGCCGCGGATCGCGCCCAGTCGCGGCACCCACCTGCTGATCGACGGGGCCGACCTGCCGATGGGGAAGGCCGCCTGCATCGTCCCGGCCGGCGAAGGGCGGATGATCTTCTCCCTGCCCTGGTACGGGCGCACCCTGGTCGGCACGACCGACAACGACTTCGACGGCGACATCGCCCACCCGCGCCCGGCGGCAGATGACGTCGCTTATCTACTCGAGGCCGTAAATGACTTCTTCGGCACCTCGCTCACCGAGTCGGCCCTGGTCGGCGCCTACGCCGGGGTGCGGCCGCTGATCTCGACCGGCGACCCGCGTAAGTCGGTCGACATCTCCCGCAAAGCCGAGCTGTACGAGACGAGCTCGGGGATGCTGACGATCACCGGCGGCAAGCTCACCACCTGGCGGCGGATGGCGAAGCAGACGGTCGACCGCCTGGTCGAGCGCGAGGGCCGCGAGGCGCCCTGCCATACGCACGAGATCCCGCTGGGGATGCCGGCGCGGCCGGGAGACCTGGACGCGCCCGAGGGCATGTGGGAGGAGGCGCTCGAGCAGCTCGCCTTCCGCTATGGGCATGCCGCCCGCAAGGTCCTCGAGATCGCCCGCGCCGAGCCGAAGCTGGCGCGGCCGATCGTCCCCGGCCGCCCCGACCTGCTGGCCGAGGTGGCGCTGGCGGCGCGGGCAGAGCAGGCGCGCAGCGTCGCCGACGTGCTGTTGCGGCGCACTCGGCTGGGGATCCTCGCCGCACCCGAGCTGCGCTCGGCGAAGGCGGTGCGCCCCGTCGCCGACGTGCTTGGGGCGGAGCTCGGCTGGTCGCGGCGGCAGCGCTCGCGCGAGGCGGAGGCGTGGCTTGAGGTCGCCGCCGAGGAGGGAGTCGACCCCGCCGCCGCACCCAGTCGGGTCGGTTGAATAACCTCCGGCTCGATGACCAAATCTGAGCTCGAGAAGAAGCCCCTGTCCGACCTGCACCTGCTGGCTGCCGAAAACGGCATCGAGAAATACCGGATGCTGACCAAGGCGGAGCTGATCGATCGCCTGGCGGGAGAGAACGGGGACGGTCCCGCGGCCGAGACCTCCACCGAGCGCGAGGAGCGCCCGCGCCGCCGTCGCCGGAGCCGCACCGGTTCTCCGGGCGTCGCGAAGGAGGCTGCGAAGGACGAGGAGCGCGAGGAGCAGCCGCGCGAGCGGCGCGAGCGCCCGGAGAAAGCGCCGGAGCGCGAGCCCGCGCCGGAGCCTGCCGCGCGTCAGGAGCAGGCCGCCGGCGAGGCGCCACGCCCGCGCCGCCGCCGGCGCCGACGCTTCGGCCGCCGCAGCAAGGGCGTCACCCTGCAGACCCTGCTGCTGCCGCCTGAGGCCGGTCGCCAGGCCCTGGTCTTCGCCGAGACCCGCGAGGGCTGCACGGCGCTGCTGCGCGGCGTCGCCGCCGACCTCTCCGCCGACGCCAAGGGTCCGGACCCGGTCGCGCTCTTGATCGACCCCAGCCCCGAGGAGCTCGCCGACTGGAAGCGCGACGCCCCGCAGGCGGAGATCGTCTCCGCCGGACAGCCGCGCCACGCCTCAGACGCGCTCGCCCAGGCCGCGGCCCGGGCCGGCCGCGGCGAAGACGTGATCCTCCTCGTCGATTCGCTTACCCGCCTCGGCGAGGCTTATGGCGACGCCGAGTCCGCGAAGGAGTTCTTCGACGCCGGCCGCGAGCAGGGCTCGCAGGGCGGAGGCTCGCTGACCGTTGTCGCAGCGCTAGAGCGTCCGGCCGACTAACGGCGGTAAGCGATGCGGCGCCAGCTGGGCTCTTTAGAGAGCTCGATCAGCTCGTCGCTGCGATCCGGCTGGACGTAGCCGAAGGTCTGGGTGCGCTCGTCGAAGACGACGTCGAGCTCGCCCTCCTTGACCCGCTGGTCGAGCCAGGCGCCGCGGAAGACGAGGCGGCGGATCCAGTGGACGAGGCTGCGGTTGGAAGGGCCGACCAGCTCCTCCCAGTTCCCGTTGATGTGTTCGCCGAGGGCGGAGGAGGGCTCGGCGATCTCGCCGCTCACCGCGAGGTCGAGCAGGTCGTCGATCTCCTCGGGGCTGAGGCCCTGGTCGACGAAGCGCAGCTTCACCGCCGCCTGCTCGACGCGCTGGGCGAAGTCCTCCTCGTTGAAGGCGAAGCGGAGCTCGCCGTACTCCAACACGTAGTCGGAGCCAGACTCGTAATTCCCTCTGCGGGTCGCTTTCTTGTCCATGAGTTGAAGCCAGTCCGCTCGCGCAAGCCCGGCGTGAGCAGGGGTGGGATCTTGCCGATCATCGTAGAGACGTGCCGGCTCGGGCCGGTCGCTGAACGTGCGGTTGCACCTTGGGTGGTCGGTTGCACTGTTGAAGGCCCGCCGGGGGTTAAGTCCCGGCGACGGTGGTATTAGCCTGGCGAGGCGCCGTGATCGACCTGCACTGCCACATCCTCGACGCGATCGACGACGGGGCGCGCGACGCCGACGACAGCGTCGCGATGGCACGGCAGGCGGAGGCCGACGGGATCGAAGCGGTCTGTGCCACCCCGCACATCCGCCACGACCACGACGTGCGGATCGAGGAACTGGCGGCGCGGGTGGACGGGCTGAACGTGCGGCTGGAGCAGGAACTGGTGGCGGTGAAGATCCTGCGGGGGGGCGAGGTGGCCGAGACCGCGGTCGAGGACCTGAGCGAGGAGGAGCTGGGGAGGGTCGCCCTGGGCGACGGCAACTGGATCCTGCTCGAGCCGGCGCCGGGACCGCTCGACGACAGCCTGCTGAGGCGGGTCGCCCACCTGCACGACCGCGGCCACCGGGCGATCGTCGCCCACCCCGAGCGGCACCTCTCGGCCGACATGTTCGAGCGGATGGCGGCGCTGGTGGCGGAGGGGGCGCTGATCCAGGCGACCGCCGACTTCTTCCTCCGCGAGCAGATGGCGAAGGGGATGCTGGCGATGGCCGAGCGCGGCCTCGTCCACGTCTTGAGCAGCGACGCCCACACGGTCCTGGGCGGCCGGCCGGTGCGGATCTCGCCGGCGCTGGAGAAGCTGCGTGAGGTCGAGATCCTCGCGCCCCACGTCGAGTGGATCGCCGAGGTCGCCCCCCGCGCGATCGTCGACGGCGACCCTGTCGAGGTTCCCTTCGAGCCGCAGCTCTGAAAGCGACTCCGACGTTGACCCCGCCATAGCGAGGCGAATCTCGGAGTTGCTAATCCAGCTCGCGCAGATGGACGCGCGGCGCCAGCTCCTCGATCACCGAGCGGGAGCCAGTACCGAGGCCACTGCGGAGGAAGTTGGTCGCGCCGGCGGCGGCGCTGAGGCGCAGCACGTCTTCCCAGTCGCGGCCGGCGGCGATCGTCGCGGCTAGCGCGCCCATCATCGAGTCGCCGCAGCCCTCGCGAGACCCGCGCTCGAACTTGGGCGGCTTCAGCTCCACGAACTTACCGTCGCGCAGGGCCAGGGCGGGGTCGCCGGCACGGGTGACGATCACGCTCTCCGCGCCCTTCTCGTGGACCTGCTCCATCGCCGCGCGCATCCGCTCCTCCGTGTCGACCGGGCCGGAGACGAAGCCGGCGATCTGCCAGTCGTTGATCTTGACCAGGTCCGGCTTGCCCTCCAGAGCGCTGTCGAGACGCGGCGAGGAGAGGTCGACGAGCACCGGTACCCCGTTCGCCTTGACGTCGGCGACGAGGCTGCCGTAGATCTCCATTGGCACGGTGTTGTCGGGATAGGGGCCGCAGACGGCGAGCAGGTCACAGTCGAGGGCGGCGGCGACCGTGACCGAGAACAGTTCGTCGACCTCATGCCGTGAGGCGGGCAGCGCGGCGCTCTGCGAGACCGGCTCGCGCTCGCCGCTACGGCGGTCGTGGATGTAGGCGCCGCTGGCCTCGGCGGTCTCGACCAAGCGCAGCTCGACCGGCATCTCCTCCAGCAGCGGCCGCAGGACCGTGCCCACCTCGCCGCCGATGAACCCGCAGAGGACCGGCCGCGCGCCGAGCTCCGCTGCCATCCGCGCGACCCAGACCCCCTGGCCGGCGGCGTGGATGTGGATGTCGTCGCCGCCTTCGGCGCTGAACGACTCGATCGCGATCGAGACCATCGGGTTGGGGCTGAAAACCGCGACTTTGGGCTGCTCGGCCATGGCGGGAGCCTAGAGAGAGGGGGAGAGGTTCCGGCCGGCCTGACTTAAGGAGAAGTGGAACACCGTCGTGCCTCCATTCCCGTTGCGAAGGATTTTCGAACCCGCCTGCGCGGGCTCGCCTTCCGCGACCGCTCCGATGCGGGGCCGGGCCTGCTGATCCCGCGCTGCTCGAGCGTCCACACCTTCGGCATGCGCTTCGCGCTCGACCTCTTCTTCCTCGACGACGCTGGACGGATCATCGACGCGCGCCGCCGCGTGCCGCCCCGTCGGGTCGTCTGGTGTCGCGGAGCTTCCGCAGTTTTGGAGATTCCCGCCGGGGAGGGGGGAGAGTTTGCCGCCGCCAGGACTTAGGTCTCCATGTTGCCCCAAAGAGAAGAGATAGCCAGCCTGGTCGTCTGCGAGGACGACGAAGTAACCCTCGACCTGCTCTGCGAGCACCTGTCCGCTGATCGCTTCGGCGTGATGCCGGCGCCAAGCGCCTCCGATGCGCTGCGCCTCTGTCGCTACAACCACCCCGACCTGTTGCTGCTCGACCTGAGCCTGCCCGACGCCTCGGGGCTCGACGTCCTGCGGGAGATCCGCGAGGCCGACGGGGTCGACTCGCGCTTCGACCCGCGATTGCCGGTGGTCGTCCTCACCGGCCGCAGCGGCGACACCGACCGTGTCCGCGGCCTCGACTCGGGCGCTGACGACTACGTGGTGAAGCCCTTCCGCTACCCCGAGCTGCGCGCCCGCATCGGCGCCGTCCTGCGCCGCCGCACCTACCTCAAGGAGGGTCCCAGCCGAGTCGGCGACCTGGTCATCGACCCGCCGCGCCATCGCGTCACCGTCGACGGCCGCCCGATCGCCCTCTCGAAAAAAGAGTTCGCCCTGCTGCGCATCCTCGCCTCCGACCCGACGAAGGTATTCCCAAAGGAAGAGCTCCTGGCGGCGGTCTGGTCCTATCGCGGCCCCTCCAAGACCCGCACCCTCGACTCCCACGCCTCCCGCCTGCGCCGCAAACTCGACCCTCAACACGGCCGCTTCGTCATCAACTGCTGGGGGATCGGCTACCGCCTGGTCGACGGGTGATTTGGGATGGCTGCAGGCGACCACGGCAAGCAAAAAGCCCCCGGCCGGGCGGGTCGACCGGGGGCATCGGGCAGCTAGGTCTTAGCCACGCGCTACTTCTTCTTGCCCGCCTTCACAGCTGCCGGCACCTCGAAGTGCATGATCGCCAGCTTGGTCTGGATCGCGTCGGACTTGTCCTTGCCCATCCGTTTGGCGGCTTCTTTCTGGATCTTGCTGGCTTTGTCGACCGCTTCGGCGAGGACCTTGTTGAGGTCTTTCCAGCCCTGTTTGTCGAGCTGGAGGGGCGTGTCTGAGAGGTGGGAGTCCTTGCGCGCCTCGATCGTCCCCTCGGCCATCGCCTCGGTTGCGCTCTGGCCGATCGACTCGAGGATCGAACCGGAGATGCCTTTGCGGGCGGAGGCGGGGATCTTTCCCCAGTCGGAGTCGCTGAGGAAGGCGCGCTCGGTGGCGCGGTAGAAGTGCTCGACCGCGCCGCGCCGCGGCTCGGTTTTGACCAGTTCGACGCAGTCGTATTCGAGCAGCGTTTTCACGTGGTAGCTGACGTTGCCCAGGGGCTCTCCCAGCTCCTGCGCGAGCTGGTTCGGGCTCGAGATCCCTTTGTGCAGGGAGCTGAGGATGCGAACGCGAAGCGGGTGGGCGAGGGCCTTCGCGAGTTGCTGGGTGATGCCCTCAGGGGAAGTACGAGACTGTGGCAAAGGAGGACCTCCGTTAGTTGGGGGGCTCGGGTGGATGGGGTGGAAAGCTTTTGGCCGCCCGAGTTACTAGACAAGTATTCCAAAATGCTCCGAGGTTGCCCGCGCCCATAGGGAAATATGCAGTAATTAGAGCGACCACTGCAAATCTCTCCAGTTTGTTTTCTCCTGAACGGTTTGGGAAACGAAGTGTGGTGATCTAGGGTCTATCTGTCGCCCGTCCCGTCGTTGCGCCTGGCCGAGACCGCTTCGAGGGACGGGCGCTCTCTTTTCTCGCTTAGACCGGGTTCTTCTTCCGCCGTGAGCCGTGCCGGGGGGAGAGACCGCCGCCTTCCTCCCCTTACCTCCTCGATGCACCTAGCGCGAGGAGAGTGGCGATGACGGTCGAGCTGGCCGAGGTTGCGGCCGGGCTGCCGCTGGCTGCTTCTTTCGCCTTGGCAGGCGGAATCACCACCCTGCGAGAGGGTCGGCGCCGCACTGCTCTGAACGAGGCGATGCACGAGTTGCGCCGCCCCCTGCAGGCACTCTCCCTGGCCCTGCCGACCGAATCGGCAGGTGAGGAGGCCGTCGATTCCTCCCTGCGATTGGCAGTGGCCGCCCTCGAACGACTCGATCGCGAGATCAACGGCGACACCCTGGAGCAGGAGGTTGTTGGTGTACCTGTGGGGTTTCTGCTCGAGGCAGCCGTGCAGAGGTGGAGTCGCCGGGCAGGAGTGGAAGGAAGGGAACTTCATCTGCGCGGGGTGAGTGACGAACAGTGGGTGACTGGGAGTCAAACCGAACTCGCGCAAGCACTGGACAACCTGATCAGCAACGCGTTCGAGCACGGCGCCGGCAAGGTAGGGCTCGAAGGTCGCCGGGAAGGCTCTTGGATCTCGATCTCAGTCCGCGATGCGGGGCCGAAGCGACCCCGCCCGTGCCGGTCGTTTCATCGCCCGTGGGGCGCAAGTCGCAGCCGCCACGGCCATGGCCTGAGGGTGGTGGCGCGCGTCGCCGGGACGCACGGCGGCAGCTTCCGCCTGCGGCAGACGGAGCAGGGCACCGAGGCGCGAATGCGGTTGCCGCTTGACTCGACTGAGGGTGAGCGATGAGTCGCCGTGCCCGCGCAGCCGGCTTCCTCCTGGCGGCCTTGTTTGCCGCTGTCGCAGCAGCCGTCGTCGCCGACGGCTACGGCAACAGCGTCGTCCGTGGTTACGGGGAGCTGCGGCCGGTGCTGGTCGCCTCTGCCGACCTGCCGCCCGGAAAGGCAATCGACCCCGAGGCTGCTGCCGAGAAGCTCGAGGTCCGCCGGGTGCCGGTCCGCTTCGCCCCGCCCGGGGTCCTCGGCGCGCCGGCGGAAGCCGTCGGCCTGGTCCCGGTCGCCGCGGTCCCCGCCGGCTCCTACCTCCTCGCCGCGCAACTGCGCTCGCCGCAGGCCGCGCAGCCGGCGGCGCGCCTCGGTCACGGCCGCCGGCCGGTCGAGATCGCCGTCAGCGGGGCGGGCGCCCTCACCGCCTTCGGGGCGCAGCCGGTTGGCTCCCGGGTCGACGTGGTGGTGACGACCGAACCATCCGGCTCCGGCAGCGGCCGCACCTACGTCGCGGCCCCCGGCGTCCCGCTGCTTGGTCTCGCCCCCAGCGCCGAAGGAGGCGAAAGCGGCGCCGCCACCGCGACCCTCGGCCTCACCCGCTCGCAGGCGCTGCGGCTGATCGCCGCCGAGAGCTTTGCCCGCCGCGTCACCGTGATCCCACGCTGATGGACCTGCGCGAGCGGAACGTCGCCGAGCTGGCCCTGGGGCTGCGGGACAAGCTGATCGAGCGGCGCCGGGGAGAAGCGGCGAGGGGCTTGCGGGCCGAGGAGGGGATCGAGGCCCTGGTTCGCGCCCTCGTCGACGAGCACGCGGCGATCCTTCCGCCCACCAAGCGCGAGGAGGTTGCCGCCCGCATCGTCCGCGACAGCGTCGGCCTCGGGCCGCTGGAGGTGCTGCTGGCCGACCCCGCCGTCGAGGAGGTGATGGTCAACGGTCTCGACTGCGTCTATATAGAGAGGCGCGGGGTGCTGGAGGCGACCGACGTCCGCTTCGACGACGAGGAGGACCTCCGCAACACGATCGAGCGGATCCTCGCGCCGCTGGGGCGGCGGGTGGACGAGCTGAGCCCGATGGTCGACGCCCGCCTCGCCGACGGCTCGCGGGTCAACGTCGTGATCCCGCCGCTGGCGATCGACGGACCAACGCTCTCGATCCGGCGTTTCGGCGCCACCCGTCCCGATCCCGACCAGCTGGTCGAGCTGGGGACGATCACCCCGGAGCAGCGAGAGCTGCTGGAGGGGGCGGTGGCTGCTCGCCGCAGCGTCCTCGTCAGCGGCGGCACCGGCTCGGGCAAGACGACGCTGCTGAACGCGCTCTCCAGCTTCATCGCGCCGGGCGAGCGGGTGGTGACGATCGAGGACGCCGCCGAGCTGCGGCTGCAACAGCCGCACGTGGTGCGGCTGGAGAGCCGGCCGGCGGGGGTCGAGGGGCGGGGCGAGGTGACGATCCGCGAGCTCTTGCGCAATGCGTTGCGGATGCGCCCGGACCGGATCGTGATCGGCGAGGTGAGGGGGATCGAGGCGCTCGACCTGCTGACCGCGCTCAACACCGGGCACGACGGGGCGCTCTCGACCGTCCACGCAAACTCGCCGGCCGATGCGCTGCGCCGCCTCGAGACGCTCGCCCTGATGGCGGGGGTGGGGCTGCCGCACGAGGCCATCGTCGAGCAGGTGAGGCGGGGAATCGACCTCGTCGTCCACATCCAGCGGCAGGTCGACGGCAGCCGTCGCGTCACCGAGATCTCCGAGGTCGGCGAGGTCGCGGAGGCGGCATGACCTTGCCGATCCTGATCGGGGCCGCGGCGGGCGGGCTGCTCGCATTGGCGGCGCGGGAGCTGTGGCTGACCAGCCCCACGCTCGCTCGGTGGCTGCGGCTGGCGCTGGAGCCGCTGCGCCGGGCGGGCGAGGAGGGATATGTGCCCTCGACGCTGGAGCGGCGGCGGCTGGCTGTCCTGGGGGCGGGCGCCGCCGTCTTCGGCGGCTGGTTCCTCGGCGGCTTCACCCTGGCGCTGCCGCTCTCGGTTGCGGGACCGGCGGGAATGGGGTGGGCGCTCGGCGCTCGGCGCCGCCGCTACCGGCGGGCGGTCGAGCGCTCGCTGCCGGAGATGGCGATCGCGATCGCCGACTCGCTCAGCGCCGGTCGCTCGCTGCGGGCCTCCTTGCCCGCGGCTGTCGCTTCGCTGGACGGGCCGCCCGCTGCCGAGCTGGCGCGGCTCGCCGCCGAGCTCGACCTGGGCGCGCCGACTGCCGGGGCCGTGGCGGCGTGGCGCCGGCGGATGCGCTCGCAGCGGGTCGACGCCTTCGCCGCCGCGCTGCTCAGCCAGCGCCTTGCCGGGGGCGACCTCGCCGGCCTCTTGCGCCGCTTTGCCGCCGGCGCCGCCGAGCAGGAGCGGGTTGCCGAAGACGCGCGCTCGGCGACGGCACAGGCTCGCTTCACCGGCCTTCTGGTGGTGGCGATGCCGACCGGCGGCGCCCTTTTCGCCGAGCTGCTGCAGCCGGGGTTCCTCGCCCGGCTCCTGGCCTCGCCGCCGGCGGCCATCCTGCTGGCGCTTGCCGCGGCACTCCAGGTTCTCGGCTTTTTCGCGATCCGCCGCTTCGCGCAGGTGGTGGAGTGAGCGGCGCGGGCCTGCTGGCGGCAGCGGCGGTGCTGCTTGCAGTGGCCGGCGGCAGGGAGGTCCTGCGTGGCCGGGCTCCGAGTATCGAGAAGCTGCCCTTCGGAATCTCAAGGCCCCGGTTCCTGGTTGGCAAGCTCGCCGGAGCCGCGTGCGGAGCGCTGGGGGGTTTGGTCGCCTCGCCGGTCGCGCCGGGCCGCACCTCGCTTCTCATCCTCGTCGGCTTGCCGGTGGCCGGCTTCCTCCTGCCGGACGCGTTGCGGCAGCGGCGGGCACGGCAGCGGCATCGCCGGCTGCTCGCCGCGCTTCCCGACGCACTCGACCTGCTCGCCGTCAGCGCCGGCTCGGGCCGCGGGCCCGCGGCGGGGATCGAGCAGCTGGCGCGGGCAGGGGAAGGACCGCTGGCGGAAGAGCTGCGACTGACCGTCGCCGAGCTCTCCTGCGGCGTTCCCCTCAGTGCCGCCCTCGCCTCATTGCGCGACCGCGTTCCCGGCAGCGAGGTGGCGACCCTCGTCGCCACGATCGAGCGCTCCCGCCGGTTTGGCTCGCCGCTGGCCGATCAGCTGCGGCGCCAGGCGGTCTCGCTGCGGCGCGAGGCCCGCCGCGCGGTCGAGGAGCGGGCCGCCCGCGCAGCCCCGAAGATCCAGCTCGTCGTCGCCCTGGTCCTCGTCCCCTCGGTCCTGCTGATGATCGCGGCGGGCCTGATCGCCAACGCCGGGACGCTACTGGCCGGCTTCTGAGTGCGGGCTGGTTTCGCCCGACTCCTCCCGCAGCCGCTTGGCGACGGCAGCGGTGGCGGCGCAGATCCCGTCGAGATCGGCGGCGTCTTCCTTGTGGCCGCTGACGTAGCAGCAGAGCGCCCCGTCGACCAGCTCGAAGGCGAACTTGTCCGGCGCCGATTCGCTCAGCCAGACGATGAAGGTGGGGGCGAAGAGGCGGCGCAGCCAGACAGCGTCCTGCTCCTTCGAGGAGAAGATCTCGTACTTCTCGTCGAGCGCCTCGCTCTCCAGCTTCACCCGCTCTTTCCTGGTCCGGAAGACGTCCTCGAACTTCTCCAGGGCGCGGAGGCCGAACTTGCGCTGGCAGTAGAGCTCGGGCACGTGGGCGACGCACTCGGGCACTTCGACCAAGCCGAGGGTGTAGCGGTAGTAGTTGGTCTGGCGGTTGCCCTCGCTGTCGGTCGTCTCCTCCTCGTAGGTGTAGAGGGCGAGGGTGCCCTCGAGGCCTTCGCCGAGCGGCCCGGTCATGCTGCGCTCGGTGTAGCGGTCGTCGCCCTTGCGCAGAAGCGGGGTCGCTCCGGGGAGGCGACCGCGGCCGTGGATCAGCGTCAGCCCGCGCGTCTGCGAGTAGACCTCGAAGAAGTCGTCGGCGGCCTTCGAGTCGGCGATCGCGAAGACGACCAGGATGGCGATGACGAAGGCGCCGACGGCGGCCGCGCCGCCGATCGCCGGGCCGACCAGCGCCGCCCCCGCCACGGCGGCGATCAGCACGAAGACTCCGATCAGGACCCAGGTGAGCGGCTTGCGCATCAGCCGCTTGAAGTGGAAACCGCGGAGGTCGTTGGCGTCGTCGGGCAGGTTTGCCGCCGCCGCTTGTGCCTCGGGAGCCGTAGCCACGGACCGCAACCTACCGCGGCCCGACGGATGCAAATGGGCTTGCAGAGGGAGATCGTGTTGCAAAGTGGGGGAGAGTGGGTTATTGTGGCGATCGAGTTGAAGCCCAGGACCGGGGTGGTGAGGTTCCTCCCACCTCATCACTCCGGTCCATTTCTTTTTTCGCCCCCCGTTTCACGTTTGAGAAAGGACTCGGCGAGGTGGCCTTCCGGGGTCTCTACGAGCACAGCCTCGATTCCAAGGACCGGCTCACGGTCCCCTCTCGCTTTCGGGCTTCCCTCGCTGACGGAGTCGTTCTCTCCAAGGGCTTCGACCCCTGCGTCTGGGTGCACACGACCGAGGAGTTCGAGCAGCTCTCCGACCGCTTCCTCTCCCCGCACAGCCCCTTCGGGCGCGACGCGCGGCAGCTGCGCCGCCGCTTCCACGGCGGCTCCTTCGACGAAACGCTCGACTCGGCCGGGCGCATCCGCATCCCCAAGCCGCTGATCGAGCACGCCGGCCTCGACGGCAACTGCGTCGTGATCGGGGCCGGGGAGTACCTGGAGATCTGGAACGCCGACGCCTGGGCCAAGCAGGAGGAAGAGCTCGACGCCGCCGCCCCCGAAATCGCCGAGGGCCTAGCCGCCGCCGGCCCCGCCGCGTAACCATGAGACTGAATGCCGCCGCAGCCCACAGCTACCCGTCGCCACCGATGCCGACGGGACGAATGCCGGCCTATGCATCCGGAAATCGTCCCGTCAGCAGAGATGGGCGGGCCCTGCGACCCGTGGAGGTCGTCATGAGCGAGCACGAGCCTGTACTTGCGCCCGAGCTGGTGTCGCTGCTGGCGCCGGAGCCGGGGCAGACCGCGGTCGACTGCACCTTCGGCGGCGGCGGCCACGCGCGCCAGGTCGCCGAGCTGATCGGGCCGGAGGGGACGCTGATCGGGATCGATCGCGACCCCGCCGCGCAGGAGCGCTTCAACCGCTTCGCCGCCCAGGCGCCCTGCCGGACCCTCTTCATCGGCGCCGACTTCGCAGCAGGACTTCGCGCCCTGCAGGGCGAAGGAGTGCGCCCAGACATGGTTTATGTAGATCTGGGGATGTCCTCGATGCAGGTCGACGCGTGGGAGCGGGGGTTCTCCTATTCCTACGACGCGCCGCTCGACATGCGGATGGACACGCGGCAGAAGTTCACCGCCGCCGATCTCGTCAACGAGTGGCCGGAGGCGCGGATCGCCCAGGTCCTGCGCCGCTTCGGCGAGGAGCGCCACGCGGGTGGGATCGCCCGCGAGATCGTCCGCCGACGCCCGCTCTCGACCACTTCCGAGCTCGTCGAGGCGATCAAGGCGGGGATGCCGGCCTCGGCTCGCTTCGGCGCCGGCCACCCGGCCAAGCGCAGCTTCCAGGCGATCCGGATCGCCGTCAACGGCGAGCTCGAGGCGCTGGAAGAGGCGCTGCCGCTCGCCTGGTCGCAGCTGAAAGTAGGCGGCCGCTTTGCCGCGATCTCCTTCCACTCGCTCGAGGACCGGCCGGTGAAGCAGTTCCTCGCCGCCAAGGCGCGCGGCTGCATCTGCCCGCCCGAGTTGCCGGTCTGCGTCTGCGGCCACGAGCCGGAGGCCGAGCTCTTGACCCGCCGCGCGATCTCGCCCTCGCCCGAGGAGGCGGAGCGCAACCCGCGTTCGCGCTCGGCCCACCTGCGGGCGGCCGTGAAGATCGCCGAGGAGCAACCGGTGGGGGAGGCGGGCTGATGGCCGTTGCCGTCCCTCGCAGCCGCACCGCCCCGGCGCCCGCGCCGTCGCGGACGACGCCGCCGAAACGGAAAGCGCCCGCACGTAAACCGACGCGCTCGCGAGCGATGCCGGCTCCCGCCAAGGCCCCTGTGCGTCGCACCCCGGCCCGCAAACCGGCCACCAAACGCGCGCCCGCGGCGCGACCAAAACTTGCCGTAGTCGCCGGCCGCACCGCCGTCGCCGTCCGCGGCCTGCCGGATTCGAGCTTGGTCGTGCGGATGACGCAGGGGCGGCTCTGGATCGGCATCCTCGGCGTCCTCCTGGTCGGGATCGTCGCCCTCAACGTCGTCACCCTCAGCTTCGCCGCCACCCAGGGCAAGGTCGACGAAGCGATCACCGCGCTGGAAAAAGAGAACTCGATGCTGGAAAGCCGCGCCGCCCAGCACTACAGCACCGCCCGCGTGCGCGGCGAGGCCGCCGAACTGGGGCTGGCGATGCCGACCACCGAAGAGCCAAGGCTGATCGAAGCCAAGCGCGGGGACGTCGCCACCGCTGCCGCGCGCCTCGCTGCCGCCGGTGGCTAGAGGAGCATTCCCCGAATGCGCTTGATCGAGCGTCGGATCGGGCTCCTCTTCGGCGGCTTCCTCCTCTGCTTCCTCGTCATCCTCGTTCGCGCCTTCTGGCTGCAGGGGGTGCAGGGGTCGAAGCTGGCCTCCGAGGCCGTCTCCCAGCAGACCCAGGTCGTCACCGTCCCCGGCCTGCGCGGCGACCTGCTCGACCGCCGCGGCAACAAGCTCGCTGCCTCCGAAGACGCGGCGACGATCTACGCCACGCCCTACCAGGTGAAAAACCCGCCGCAGGCGGCGGCGCAGCTGGCGCCGATCCTCAAGCAGAAGAAGGGCGAAGTCCTGGAAGCGCTGACCGCCGAAAGCGGCTTCTCCTACCTCGCCCAGAAAGTCGACCTCAGCACCGCGGCGAAGGTGGAAGCGCTCGAACTGGAAGGGATCGGCGAGCTGCCCGACAGCCGCCGCACCTACCCGCAGGGCGAGATGGCCGGGCAGGTGATCGGCGCCGTCGGCTCCGAAAACACCGGCCTGACGGGGCTCGAGATGGGCGAGGAATCGGTGCTCGGCGGCAGCAACGGCGAACGGCGGATCGTCACCGACGCCCTCGGCCAGCCGATCCGGCTGGAAACCGTCCACGAAGCCGAAGACGGCGAAGACGTCGAACTCACCCTCGACCCGGTGATCCAGCAGAAAGCCGAAGAAGTGCTGAACGAAGTGGGCGAAACCTATTCGCCGACTGGGGCCACGGCGATCGTCGTCGACCCGCGCAGCTCGCAGGTCCTGGCGATGGCGAACTGGCCGCCGGTCAACCCCGAAGACCTCTCGGAAGCCAGCAACGAAGACCTGCTGAACAAGGCGACCGGGTTCAACTACGAACCGGGCTCGACTTTCAAGGCGTTCACGGTCGCCGCGGCGCTGGAAGAAAAACTGGTGACGCCGACGACCGAATTCACCCTGCAGCCGACGATCCAGGTCGCCGACCGGACGATCAAAGACGCCGAGGAACGCGGGACCGAAACGATGAGCGTGGCGACGATCCTCGCCCGCTCCTCCAACGTGGGCGCGGTGACGATCGGCCTCGAGGTCGGCGCGACCAAATTCAGCAAGTGGATCGAAAAGTTTGGCTTCGGCAAGCCGACCGGCATCCAGTTCCCCGACGAGGAAGCCGGGATCGTCCCCCCGCTCGACGAATACTCCGGCTCGACGATGGGGAACCTGCCGATGGGGCAGGGCCTGGCGGTGACGCCGATCCAGATGGTCGAGGGCTACACCGCGATCGCCAACGGGGGGATGCTGAAACCGCCGCAGCTGATCAAGCGGATCGGCGAAGAAAAGGTGCGCGAGCCGAAGGGCAAGCGCGTGATCTCATCGCAGACCGCCAGCGAGATCCGCGAAATGCTCGAAGGCGTCCTCGCCCCGGGCGGCACGGCGTCGGAGGTCAGCGTCCCTGGCTACACGCTGGCCGGCAAGACCGGCACCGCCCAGGTCGCCGAAAACGGTGGCTACTCGAAAACGAAATACATCGCCTCCTTCATCGGCTTCGCCCCGGCCCAGAACCCGCAGTTCCTGGCGGCGGTGATCGTCGACGAACCGCAGGGGGAAATCTACGGCGGCTCGGTCGCGGCGCCGGCCTTCGGCCGGATCGCCGAATTCGCTTTGCCCTATCTGGGCGTGCCGCAGGAATGAGTCGGGGAGCACCCGGCCGCCGACCTAGAATCCTGCGCGAATGAAGCTGGACGAGCTTGTCGCGGAGCTGCCGGGGGCGCGGGTCGTCGGTGACGCCTCCGTTGAGGTTTCCGAGCTCGTTTACGACAGCCGCAAGGCGGGGCCTGGGAGCCTGTTCTTCTGCGTGGTGGGGGAGAAGGTGGACGGGCATGAGTTCGGGGCGCGGGTGGTCGAGGAGGGAGCGGCGGCGCTAGTGGTCGAGCGGGAGCTGACCGAGCTGGCGGTGCCGCAGGTGGTGGTGCCGGACTCGCGGGCGGCGATGGCGCCGCTGGCGGCCCGGTTCTGGGGCGACCCGACGGCGCGGCTGCGGGTGGTCGGGGTGACCGGGACCAACGGCAAGACGACGACGGCCTTCCTCGTCCGCGAGATCCTCCAGGCGGCGGACTTCCGCTGCGGCCTGCTGGGGACGGTGAAGCAGGTGGTCGGCGGGGTGGAGAAGGAAGTGGTGCGGACGACGCCGGAGGCGATCGAGCTGCAGGCGACCTTCCGGCAGATGCTCGAGGGCGGCGACGAAGCCTGCGCGATGGAGGTTTCCTCGCACGCGCTGACCCTGCACCGGGCCGACGCGATCCACTTCGAGGTTGCCCTCTTCACCAACCTCACCCAGGACCATCTCGACTTCCACGCCGACATGGAGGACTACTTCCTCGCCAAGCGCAAGCTGTTCGAGATGGGCCCGAAGGTGGCGATCGTCAACGTCGACGATCCCTACGGCCGCCGCCTCGCCGGGGAATTCGAGTGCGTCACCTTCTCGGCTGAGGGGGCGGAGGCCGACTACAGCGCTCGCGACGTCGAGTTCGACGCCACCGGGGCGAGCTTCAGCCTCGGCGAGATGCGGTTGCGGACGGCGCTGCCCGGCCACTTCAACGTCGCCAACGCGCTCGGCGCCTTCGCCGCGGCGGAGGCGATGGGGATCGGCGGCGACATCGCCGCGGCTGGCCTGGCGCGGGCGGCGCGGGTGCCGGGGCGGTTCGAGCCGATCGACGAGGGCCAGGGCTTCGGCGTCCTGGTCGACTACGCGCACACGCCGGACTCGCTGGAGAACGTGCTGCGGGCGGCGCGGCGGATCACCTCCGGTCGGGTGATCACCGTCTTCGGCGCCGGCGGCGACCGCGACCGCGACAAGCGCCCGAAGATGGGCCGGGCCGGAGCCGAGCTCTCGGACCTGGCGGTGATCACCTCCGACAATCCGCGCTCCGAGGACCCGGAGAAGATCGTCGCCGAAGTGGCGGCGGGCGCCGCGGGCGCCAAGGAGCTAGAGGTCGTCGTCGACCGCCGCGAGGCGATCGCGCTGGCGCTGGGACGGGCCCAGCCCGGTGACACCGTCGTCATCGCCGGCAAGGGCCACGAGCAGGGGCAGGAGTTCGAGGAAGGGCGGAAGGTCCCCTTCGACGATCGCGAGGTGGCGCGCGAGGAGCTCTGGAAACTGGGAACGCTGGCGTGAACCTCTCGCCGGCGGAGATTGCCGCCGCGCTGGGCGCGGAGGTCGTGGCGGAGGGACCGGCTGAGCCGCCGCGACGGGCGACGATCGACTCCAACGACGCCGGCCCCGGCGACCTCTTCTTCGGCCTGCGCGGCGAGAAACGCGACGGCGGCGAATTCGCCCCGGCGGCGATCGAGGCTGGAGCCTGGGGCGTTGTCATCGGCCCCAAAGTCCGCCGGACCTTTTCACCGGATAGCGGTGAAAAAGGCAGCCGCAATTCCTGGGTTTTCGTCGTCGAGGACCCGCTGGTGGCGATGCATTCGCTGGCCCGCGCATCGCGGCGCGCGCTTGGTGCGCAGGTCGTCGGCGTCACCGGCTCGGTCGGCAAGACCTCGGTCAAGGACATCGCCCGGGCGCTGCTGCCCGGCAACGTCCACGCCAGCCCGGAAAACTGGAACACCGAGATCGGGTTGCCGCTAACGGTTTTGGAAGCGCCTGATGACACCGACGTCCTCGTCCTGGAGATGGCGATGCGGGGGAAGGGCCAGATCGCCGAACTGGCGGCGATCGCCGAGCCGGAGGTGGCGGTGATCACCAACGTGGCCCCGGTCCACGTCGAGCTGCTGGGGTCGGTCGAGGCAATCGCCGCGGCGAAGGCGGAGATCCTCGACGACCTGCCGCCGGGCGGCACGGCGGTGGCGCCGGTCGAGGCCGGGGTGCTGGAGCCGCACCTGGCTCCTATCGCCGAGCAGCTGCGCTTCGGCCCCGGCGGCGACGTCGAGGCGGTCGAGGTGAAGGTCGCCGAAGGCGTCACCGAGGCGCTCGTCCAGACCCCGCTGGGCCGCGAACGCTTCCACTTCCCCTTCACCGAGGCGCACAACCTCACCAACGCGCTGGCCGCAATCGCCGCCGGCGTCGCCCTCGGCGCCGACCTCGCCGGAATGGCCGACCGCGCTGCGGACATAGGATTCTCCCGCTTCCGCGGTGAGCGGCTGGAGCTCCCCGGCGGCATCGTCCTCGTGAACGACTGCTACAACGCCAACCCGGTGTCGATGCGCGCGGCGCTCGACCATCTCGCCTCGCTCGAGGCCGAGCGCTCGGTCGCCGTTCTCGGCGAAATGGGCGAGCTGGGGCTGGATTCGCCGAGCTTCCACCGCCAAGTGGGGGAGCACGCCCGCGCCGTCGGGATCGACTTCGTGATCGGCGTCGGCGCTCCCGCTCGCGACTACGACCCCGACGAACTCGTCGCCGACCCCGGCGAGGCGGCGGAGCTGCTGGCGGCCCGTTTGGAGCCCGGGGACGTGGTCCTGGTCAAGGGTTCGCGTTCGGCCGGGCTCGAGGCGGTCGCCGAGCAGCTGCCGGAGCTGGTGGAGCTCGGCGATGGGTGAAGTCCTGATCGCCGGCATGGCGGCGATGCTGATCTGCATCTTCCTCGGCCCGAAATTCATCGAGTACCTGCGGGTGAAGGAGTTCGGGCAGCACATCCGCGAGGACGGCCCGCAGGAGCATCACACGAAGGCGGGGACGCCGACGATGGGCGGGCTGATCGTCTTCGCCTCGATCTGCGTGCCGTTCCTCGTCCTCTCCGAGCGCGACGCCCAGAGCCTCGCGGTCTTCGGGGTGGCGCTCGGCTGTGCCGCCCTCGGCTTCGCCGACGACTACATCAAGATCGTCAAACGCCGCTCGCTCGGGCTCGCCGGCCGCTGGAAGCTGCTCGGGCAGCTGATCCTCGCCTTCGGCCTCTGGTGGGTCGCCCGCCACGACGTCGGCCTCGAACCGACGCTCTACTTCCGGATCGGCGACGGCAGCGTCGAACTCGGCCCGGTCCTCTACTTCCTCCTCGTCTTCCTCGTCCTCGCCGGCACCTCCAACGGAGTCAACCTCACCGACGGCCTCGACGGCCTCGCCGCCGGCTCCTGCGCGATCGTCCTCCTCGCCTACACGGCGATCAGCTTCGTCAGCGGCGAGCAGCAGGACCTGGCGCTGCTCTCGGCCTGCCTGGTCGGCGCCTGCATCGGCTTCCTCTGGTTCAACGCCTTCCCAGCCTCGATCTTCATGGGCGACACCGGCTCGCTCGGCCTCGGCGGCGCGATCGGGGCGCTGGCGGTGATGACTCAGACCGAGGTCCTGCTGATCATCATCGGCGGCATCTTCGTGATCGAGGCCCTCTCGGTCCTGCTCCAGGTCTTCGCCTTCAAGACCTTCCGCCGCCGCGTCCTGCTGATGGCGCCGCTGCACCACCATTTCGAGATGATGGCCTGGTCGGAGACGAAGATCATGCTCCGCTTCTGGATCATCGCCGCCGTCTGCTCGGGGATAGGCTTCACGCTGTACCAGCAGTCGATCGGCCGCTAGGGCGCGGCAGTAAACGGCGTCACGGCTCCAGGTCGTCCTCCTTCCGGCGCTGCTCCGACGCGCGTCCTCTCAGCCCGTTGGCGATGGCGCCGAGGACGGGGAGGACGCCGAGTGAGAGCAGAGGGTTGACGACCAAGCCGGCGATCCCGGCTGCGACGAGAACGACGATCAGGCCGATCAACGTCCGGTCCCGCGTCACGTCCAGCTTCAGCCGGGTGACCTGCTCTTCCAGGGCCTGCTGGAGCCGGCGGGGCGCGGCCGCGGCGAGATGTCCCGCTCGAACGGCTTGGTATTTGGCTGCTGTGGCTTCTGCCTCGGCCCGTTGTGCGTCAGCGAGGAGTTTGCGCAGGTGCGCTGCGTCGCGTTCCCGCTTGAACTCTCTACGTGACCTTCGCGGTTGCCGAGGGGGTGTCCAGTCCGGCAATGGCTTCTCCTGATCGCCGCGCAGCCACGGTCCACCGACCTGCGGGCAGGCGACGCTCAGAGGAAGCGGAGCTGCTACGCCATGACAGGCTGGGTGAGTGCTTCGCGGTCATATTGAGGAATGGGAAATCGGCTGTCGGGTCGCTCGTCTTCCGCCATGGCGTCGTCAAGCTCAGCGGAGAACTGCCGCTGTGTAAACGCCGCGCCTCGCAAAGGCGGAACTACGGTCACTGTCGGTGCAAAGGCAGACAGGGGCGAGGCTGTCTCGCTCTCCTCCTGAATCTGCTCACGCAAGGTGACCCGGTTGATTTGCCTGTTTGTCCCATTCCTCAGTGCCGCCGCGCCGCAGGCGCAAACAGAGCCAAGGAGACCGAGAGTCAACCCGGATTCGGGCGTGGAAAGGCCGCCGTCGAAAGCGTGTGGATTAACCGCTGCCGCAACAAAGCTCAGCGACACGGCGGCGGCTATTGCCAGGCCCAATATCTTCAGTTGCCTCATCCTGCTCTCCTCTCGGTTTGAAATGGGGAGCGGGTCCTCATCGCCGAGGGCTTCTCGATCGCTGGGATGAAATTGCCGGCGCCGACCAGCTTGATCCTGAGGTGAGGCGCGCTCCCTGGCTTCGCTAGAGCGAACTTAAAATACTCAACAGTTCATGTCAAGAACTGCGGGGCGTCTTCTGTGACCGATTCGGTGGGAGCGGTCGGCACGGGACGGCATGATCTGCTCTTGTGCCAGAGGTAGAGGTCAGCGCGGGGACGATCGAATACGGCGACAGCGGCGGTAGAGGGAGGCCAATCGTCTTCATCGGCGGCCTGCCTCACGACGAGAGCCTTTGGGATGGAATGGTCGCCGAGCTGAGCCCGCAGTTCCGCTGCCTGACGCCGGTGCTGCCGCTTGGGGCCCACCGCAAGCCGATGCGTCCTGACGCGGATCTCTCTCTTTCGGGGCTGTCGCGGATCGTCACCGACTTCCTCGCGCGGCTCGGGCTCGAGGACGCGATCGTTTGCTTCAACGACTGGGGCGGCGCCCAGACGATGGTCGCAAACGGAGAAACCGAGCGAGTTGGCGGGCTGGTGCTGGTCTCCTGCGAGACCGAGGACAACTACCCGCCGGGGCTCGCTGGCCAGATGGCGGCGCTGTCGGGCTGGATGCCCGGCGGCTTCTCCGTCATGCGCCGGGTCCTGTTGTCGCCGTCGTTGCGGCGGCTGCCGCTGACCTACGGCCAGATGAGCAAGAAGGGCGTGCCGGACGAGCTGATCCGGAGGTGGACCGAGCCGCTAAGGCGGTGCGAGATCAGGCGCGACCTGGGGCGCTACGTCCGCGACGTGCGCCGCGGCAAGCGGCAGATGCGCGCGGCCACCGCGGCCTTGCGCTCCTTCGAGCGCCGGGTGCTCGTCGTCTGGGACGCGGAGGGGAAGATGATGCCCAACGACGCCGGCCGTAAGCTCGCCGCTGACTTCCCAAATAGCCGCTACGTCGAGCTGCCCGACTGCTACACCCTGATTCCCCTCGACCAGCCACAGGCGCTGGCGCGGGAGATCAGGCAGTTCGCCGGCCGAACCGTCTACCTGCAGACAACAAGCTGAGAAACTAGTAAGCTTCATACGCGGCGACAGGGCTGTGCTGTTCGCCACTCCACTCTCGGGGCGGTCCCCCAAGGCTTGTCCCCGACGAGAAGGGAGGTCAAATGGAGGATTCACTAGCCCTCAACCTGCTGTTGCTGTGGATGCTCATCCAGAGCATGCGGCAGTAGTCGCCCAGCCCCGGCGCCCTTGGCGCCGGGGCGCCAAAAAGAAGAGCCCGCCGAAGCGGGCTCTTCCAGGAGGCCGATGGACAACCCAACAGCCCTCAACCTACGACAGAATGTTACATGACCAGGGCTATCCGGGGCGCCCGCGAAGCTTCAGGCGTGCGACAGCGCGTCCCGGCCAAGAAAGTACGCCCGTCCCTGCCCAGGGGGCCTTTCCTTGTGGTCGGCCTCGCGCGCTCCGGGCAGGCTGCGGCGCGGATGCTGGCGGGGCGGGGGGAGGCGGTGCGGGCGGTCGATTCCGGGCATCCGGAGGGGGCGGCAGGGCTGGAGGGGGTCGGCGTCGAAGTCTTCCTGGATACGGATGGACTGGCACAGCTCGAGGGGACGCGGACCGTCATCAAGAGCCCGGGTGTTCCCCGGGAGGCGCCGGTGATCGCAGCGGCGCTGGAGCGGGGGATCGACGTGGTGGGGGAGATGGAGCTGGCCTGGCGGGCGCTGCCGAACCGCTTCCTCGCGGTCACCGGAACGAACGGGAAGACGACCACGGTCGAGCTGCTCGGCCACCTCTACCGCACGGCCGGCGAGCCGGTGGCGGTGGCGGGGAACGTGGGCACGGCGCTCTCGGAGCTGGTCGGCGAGGTCTCCGCCGACGCCACGATCGTCTGCGAGTGCTCCAGCTTCCAGCTCGAGGACACGGTCGCCTTCGCCCCTGAGTGCGCGGTCTTCCTCAACCTCGCGCCCGATCACCTCGACCGCCACCGCGACCTCGAGTCCTACCTGGCGGCGAAGCTGCGGATCTTCGCCAACCAGGGCAACGACGACCTCGCCGTCTACAACGCCGACGACCCCTTCGTCGCCAATACCGACCTCGGCGGCTGCGCCCGCCGCATCGCCTTCTGCCACGGTGCCGGCCCCGACTGCGAGGTGGCGGTCGCCGAAGGGACGATCTTCTACGACGGCGAGCCGCTGCTGCCGGTCTCCGAGCTCGGCCTCTTTGGCGAGCACAACGTCGCCAACGCGATGGCCGCCGCCGCCGCGGCGCTCTCGATGGGCATCGACCGCGGGGCGGTGCGCGAGGGGCTGCGCAGCTTCGCCGGCGTCCCCCACCGGCTCGAGCAGGTGGCCGAGATCGGCGGCGTCCGTTTCGTCAACGACTCGAAGGCGACCAACGTCGCCTCCGCCACGGTCGGGATCCGCGCTTTCGACGGCGGCGTCCACGCGATCCTCGGCGGCAGCGAGAAGGAGGAGCCGTTCACGCCGCTGATCGACCCGATCCGCGAGCGGGCCCGCGCCTGCTACCTGATCGGCGCGACGAGCGAGCGGATGGCGCGGGAACTGGCTCCCGTCCTCGAAGCCGGGGTCGAGCTCCACCGCTGCACCGACCTCGAGAATGGGGTGCGCCGCGCGGCCGCCGCCGCGAGCGCCGGCGAGGTCGTCCTGCTCTCGCCCGCCTGCGCCAGCTTCGACGCCTTCGAGAACTACGAAAAGCGGGGCGATCGCTTCCGCGAGCTCGTCGGGGAGCTGGAGCGATGAGCGCCGCCTCGCTGGCGCGCGGCCGGCGTGCGAAAGGCGTCAAGAAGAAGCGGACCCGTACCCGCGTCTCCCCCGAGTACAACCTGCTCCTCACCGCGACCCTCTGCCTGCTGGCGTTCGGGGCGGTGATGGTCTTCTCGGCCAGCTCGACGACGAAAGTCCTCGCCGAAGGCGGCCTCTCCGAAAGCGCCTACTACTTGAAGCGCACGCTGATCTTCGGGGCGATCGCCCTGGTGATCATGCACGTGACCGCGCGCATCGACCTGAAGCGGATTCGCGAGCTGACGCCGCTGCTCCTCGGCGGCTCGTTCTTCCTCCTCGTCGCCGTGCTGGGTGCCGGCAGCGAAGTCAACGGCGCCACCCGCTGGATCGGCGGCGGCTCGCTGCAGATCCAGCCCTCGGAGCTGGCCAAGGTGGCGCTGATCCTCTACGGCGCCGACCTGCTGGCGCGAAAGCCGAAGCGGGCGCGCTCGCTGGAGGGCCTCAAACCCTTCCTGCTGGTGATCGCCGGCAGCTGCGGGCTGATCATGCTCGAGCCGGACATGGGGACGACGATGGTGATCGTCTTCGCGGCCGCTGCGACCCTCGTCGCCGCCGGGGCGCGGCCGGCGGACCTGGGCAAGGTCGCCCTCGTGATCGCCGGCCTGGCGCTGATCGCGGC
Organism: Solirubrobacterales bacterium; assembly: GCA_051954115.1. GTDB lineage: Bacteria > Actinomycetota > Thermoleophilia > Solirubrobacterales > 70-9 > VAYN01. The sequence continues at coordinate 152,282 of JBQCIB010000016.1, forward strand.
GATCGTCGAGCCCTACCGGATGGCGCGCCTGACCGGCTTCCTCCATCCGACCGCGGACCCCTCCGGCGCCGGTTTCCAGGCGGCGCAGGCGAAGATCGCCCTCGGCTCGGGCGGCATCTTCGGGGTCGGGATCGGCAACGGCGTCTCCAAGGCCTTCTACCTACCCGAGGCCCACACCGACATGATCACCGCGGTGATCGGCGAAGAGCTGGGGATGGCCGGGATCACCGCCGTCGTCGGCCTCTTCGGCCTCTTCGGCTACGCCGGCCTGAAAACGGCGCAGAAGGCGAAGGACAACTACTCGAAGCTGCTGGTCGCCGGGCTGACCTCACTGGTGCTGGTGCAGGCGACGATCAACCTCTTTGCGGTGATGGGGCTGGCGCCGCTGACCGGCGTGCCGCTGCCCTTCGTCTCCTACGGCAACAGCAGCCTGATGGCGACGCTGTTCGCCGTCGGCCTGATCCTCAACGTCGCCCGCGGAGGCCGCGCCAGGGCGGCGCGCACTTCGACGCCCACCGGCGCTGGCAAACTGCGCGTCGTCCAAGGCGGGCGCGCGCCCGCGAGTCAAAGGAGCAAATCGAAAGGTGCACGCCGGAAAGCCGAAGGTGGTCGTGGCGGCGGGGGGAACCGCGGGTCACGTGGTGCCCGCCATGGCGGTCGCCGACGAGCTTCGGGCTAGCGGCGCCGAGGTCAGCTTCCTCGGCACGCGCGAGCGGATCGAGGCGGAGCTGGTTCCCGCCGCCGGGTATGAGATCGACTTCGTCCGGGTGCGGGGGATCGACCGGCGCAACCTGCTGAAGGCAGCGCGCGCGGGGGTTGAGGCCGTGGGCGCCGTCGCCGAAGCGCGCAAGGTGCTGCGGCGGCGCGGCGCCGACGTCGTCATGGGCGGCGGCGGCTTCGTCGCCGGGCCGGCGGGGCTGGCGGCGACCCTGACCCGGACCCCCCTGGTCCTGACCGAGGCAGACAGCCACCTCGGTCTCGCCAACCGGCTGCTGGCGGGACGGGCGCGGCGGGTCTGCCTCGCCTTTCCAATTGCCGGGAGGGAGGGCGATCCCTACCTCGTCAGCGGGCGGCCGGTGCCGAAAGCGGTCCTCGAGGGCGACCGAGAGAAGGCGCGGGCGAGGTTCGGGATCGATCCTGGCGCCAAGGTGCTGCTCGTGGTCGGAGGCAGTCAGGGCGCCCGCTCGATCAACCTCGCCGCCGTCGAGGTCTTCGCCGAGCGTGAAAACGCAGTTGTCTCCGCTATGCGGGAAGAAGCGCGTTCTCGAGATTTCCACGTCGTCCACATCGCCGGCACCCGCGACTTCCCGGAGCTCGAGAGCCGCCTCGCCGCCGCTCCGCACGCCGAGGGCTACACGCTGCTCGACTACGAGCCGAACCTCGGCGACGCGCTCGCCGCCGCCGATCTGGTCCTGGGACGCTCGGGCGGATCGATCTTCGAGGTCGTTGCCACTGGGCGCCCCGCGATCCTCGTTCCATATCCCTTCGCGACCGCCGACCACCAGAGCGCCAACGCAGAGTGGATGCGTGCGGGCGGGGCGGCAAAGGTGATCCCGGATGCCGAGCTGAACGCGGCTCGTTTGGCAGCCGAGGTGGGAGCCATTCTGGGTGACGAGGCGCGGCTGGAGGAGATGGCCGCCGCGGCGCGCCGGCTGGCGAAGCCCGACGCCGCCCGGCGGATCGCCGACGAGGTGCTTGAGGCAGCCCGATGAGTTGTTCCTTTTGGTCGCTACGCAGACATAAGGAACAGGAGATGGAAGGAACAGGAGATGGCATGACTGGGGACCTCGCACGCTGGAAGGGACGGCGGCTCCACTTCATCGGGATCGGCGGGGCCGGGATGAGCGGGCTGGCGCTGGTCTGTGCACGGCTTGGGGCCACCGTCACCGGCAGCGATCGCAGCGACTCCTCTTATATGGAGCGCCTGCGGGAGGCGGGGCTCGAGCCGGTTGTGGGTCACGACGCTGCCAACCTGCCGGAGGGAGCGGAAGTGGTGGTCTCCACCGCGATCGGCGAGGACAACCCGGAGCTGGCGCTGGCCCGTGAGCGCGGGATCGAGCCGATCCACCGCGGCCAGCTCTTGGCCGAGCTCTGCGCCGAGAAGCGCCTGATCGCGATCGCCGGTACCCACGGCAAGACGACCACCACGGCGATGGTTTCGTACGCGCTGCGGGCGATCGGCGCCGATCCCGCCTTCTTCGTCGGCGGCGAGGTTCCGGGCCTCGGCCCGGACGGCGGCACCGCCAACGCCGGCTGGGGCGAGGGGGAGTGGGTGGTCGCCGAGGCCGACGAGAGCGACGCCAGCTTCCTGCGGCTGCGGCCGGAGGTCGCGGTCGTCACCAACGTCGAGATGGACCACCACTCGCGCTGGGGCTCGCTGGCCGAGCTGCACGAAGCCTTCCGCAGCTTCATCGCCCCGGCGCGCGGGCTGGTGGTGCCGTCGGACGACGACATGAGCTGGCTGGGGCAGAGGGGGGAGGAAGCGCGCTTCGACGCCACCGCTCCGGGTCCCGCGGATCTGCACTTGGCGGTTCCCGGCGAGCACAACCTCCGCAACGCCCGCGCCGCCTTCGGGGCGATCGAGCTGGCGGGCCTCGACGTCGCCGCAGCCGCCGAGGCGCTCGCCAGCTTCCCTGGCGTCCACCGCCGCCTCGAGCTGAAGGGATCGCGCGGCCCGGTCCATATATACGACGACTACGCCCACCACCCGACCGAGGTCCGCGCGGCGCTCTCGGCCCTGCGGGAACTACAGCCGAGCCGGCTGATCGCGGTCTTTCAGCCGCACCTCTACTCGCGGACCAAGGCGCTGGCGGTGGAGTTCGGCGCTGCTCTCGCACTCGCCGACGAGGTCGCCGTCCTCGACGTCTATCCCGCCCGCGAGGAGCCGGTCGGCGAGCTGGCCGGTGTCAGCGGCCTGCAGGTGGCGCAAGCGGCGGCCGAGCGGATGGGTGGAAAGCCGGTCTGGTGGCTGCCTGACTTTAAGACCGCGCAGCGGGCGCTGGTCGACCGTCTGGACCACAGCAAGGAGCTCTTCGGCGAGGACGCAGTTCTCGTCACCATCGGCGCCGGGGACGTCTTCAAGCTGGGGGAGGCGCTGACGACCGAGCAGGTGGGAGCGACGGGGGCGGGAGCGTGAGCACGCCGCCCGAGGGGATCGAGCGCGACTTTCCGCTGGCGCGGCTGACCACCGTCCGCACCGGGGGCGATGCCGACTGGTTCGCTCGCCCGGGCAACGAGGAGGCGCTGGTGGCCGCGCTGCAGTGGGCGAGCGCAGAAGGCCTGCCGGTTGGGGTGATCGGCTCGGGCTCGAACTTGCTCGTCGCCGACGACGGCTTCCACGGCCTCGCCCTCAAGCTCGACGGCAACCTCGCGGAGATCGAACGGGAGGGGGAGCGGGTGATATGCGGCGGCGGCTTTCGCTTCCCTTCGGCGGCGGCGAAAACGGCCGGGTGGGGTCTGTCGGGCCTGGAGTTCGGGGTGAACATCCCCGGCACCGCCGGCGGCGCGGTGCGGATGAACGCCAACGCCTACGGCGGCCAGCTGGCGCGGGTGCTCGAGTGGGTCGGCGTCTGCACCGCTGCTGGAACTGAGCGGCGGACGCCCGACCAGCTCGGCTTCGAGTACCGTCGCTCGAACCTGAAGCCGGGCGAAGTCGTCGCCCGCGCCTCGTTCCACCTGCAGCCCGCCGACCCGGAGGAGATCCGTGCGACCCTGGCGAGCATGCGCGAGCGCCGCCGCGAGGCGCAGCCCTCCGGGATCAAGACCTTCGGCTCGACTTTCAAGAACCCCGAGGACGAGCGGTCGGAAGGGAAATCCGCCGGACAGCTGCTGGAGGCGGCCGGCTGCCGCGGCCTCCGCCACGGCGGCGCCCGCTTCTCGGAGAAGCACGCCAACTTCGTCGAGAACTTCGACGGCGCCACCACTGCCGATGTGCTCGAGCTGATGGCGATCGGGAGGCGCCGGGTCCACGGGCGCTTCGGTGTCGAGCTGGAGCCGGAGGTCCAAGTCTTGGGGGAGGTGGAGTGGCCCGACGACTGGGATCTGTGAGAGCTCGCTTGGCGCTCGTGGCGGGGGTTGCTCTTCTGGTCATCGTCGCGATCTACTGGTTCGCGATCCGCCAGGACACCGCCAAACCGACGGTGCTGGTGCCGCGGCTGGCGGCGACGATCGGCGAAGGCTCCGGGGCGATCGGCGTTGCCGCGAACGGAGCGCTGGTCCGCTGGCTGCCACTGCCGGAAGAACCGCCGCTGCCGCGCTTGGCGCTGGAAGAACCGCCAAAAGGGGGGCGGGTGAAAGGGCCGGCGCTCGAACAGGTCCGGGTCCTCGCTGCCGTTCCCGATGCCCTCCGCCCTTACGTGGCAAGCAGCAGCTACGGCGAAAGCGGGGTGGACGTCGAACTCACGACGGGGATCGAATTGCGCTTCGGCGATGCCTCCCGGGCCACCCGAAAGTGGCGGGCCGCCGCCGCCGTTCTCGCCAACCCCGAAATAACGGCGCTCGATTATGTAGACCTGCAAGCGCCGAGCCGGCCTTCCTATGGAGGCTCAGAACATGAACTTCCCTCCGCACCCTGAAGCTTGGAGACGCGTCTAAAACCGCTCTAGCAAGCGGGAGGAGAAACTCTCAAGTAGAGGCTGAGGGTGGGCAAACACTCAACCCAGGGTTGAGATATCCGCTTGCAGGATGCCTGCCGCCGGTTTGACAGAACCCCGGGAATGCCCTACGTTCAAGCGCAATTTCCGTCGTTCCTCCGGCGACTCGAACTCTCGATCATCGCTGAAGGCTCGGACGGAAGTAAGGCTCAACTCAACTCAAAGCTTTGGAACGCGCAAGGGAAACCGGGCGCGCTGGAGAAAATCGGGAGATGGAATCCACTTACCTCGCGGTCATCAAGGTCGTCGGCGCCGGCGGCGGCGGAACTAATGCCGTAAGTCGCATGATCGACGCCGGCATTCGCGGCGTCGAGTTCGTCGCCGTCAACACGGACGCGCAGGCGCTGCAGGCCTGCGACGCCGACATCAAGCTTTCGATCGGTCAGGAGCTGACCCGCGGCCTCGGTGCCGGCGGTAACCCCGAGGTCGGCGCGGGCGCAGCGGCGGAGAGCCGCGACGAGATCAAGGAGGCGCTGAAGGGCGCCGACATGGTCTTCGTCACCGCCGGCGAGGGCGGCGGCACCGGCACCGGCTCGGCCCCGGTCATTGCCGAGATCGCCAAGGAGGAGATCGGCGCCCTCACCGTCGGCGCGGTCACCAAACCGTTCGAGTTCGAGGGCAAACGGCGGATGCAGCAGGCGCTCGAGGGCATCGAGAAGCTGCGCAACAAAGTCGACACCCTGATTATCGTCCCGAACGAGAAGCTGCTGCAGGCGGTCGAGCGGCGGACCAGCGTCCTCGAGGCCTTCCGGATGGCCGACGACATCCTCCGCCAGGGCGTCCAGGGCATCACCGACCTGATCACCATCCCCGGCCTGATCAACCTCGACTTCGCCGACGTGCGGACGATCATGCGCGACGCCGGCTCGGCCCTGATGGGCGTCGGCTCGGCCTCCGGCGAGGCCCGCGCCCTGGATGCCGCCAAAGCCGCGATCACCTCGCCGCTGATCGAGGAGTCGATCAAAGGCGCGACCGGGATGCTGCTGAACATCACCGGACCCGAGGACCTCGGCCTCTTCGAGGTCAACGAGGCCGCTCAGCTCGTCCAGGCCGAGGCCGACGACAACGCCAACATCATCTTCGGCTCGGTCGTCGACCAGTCGATGAAAGACGAGGTGCGGGTGACGGTGATCGCCACCGGCTTCGAAGGCTTCGAGCTCCTGGCCCGCTCGCCGCAGCGCGTGCGGCGGCGCTACGAGAGCAGGCCGCGGGTGTCGGCGGAGGACACGGAAATCCGGAAACTCCGTGTGTCTGAGGACGACATCGACGTTCCGGGGTTCCTCAAAGAGTAAGCGGGGTGGGGGCCTTGGGTGCCCCTCCGCCGGAGACCGTATGTCTGGCGAGGGACCGGCCGTGTCATCGGCTTGACCCAAAGCCTCCGTCGGAGGGGCACCCAAGGCCCCACGACGAATAGCCTTGGGCCTCGTGGCCGACCTTCGTCGCACTCCTCTCTTTGAGCAGCATCAGGACCTTGGGGCAAAGTTGGTGCCCTTCGCCGGCTGGGAGATGCCGGTGCAGTACGAGGGGATCCGGGAGGAGCACTCGGCGGTGCGGTTGCACGCGGGGATGTTCGACGTGTCGCACATGGGGCAGGTCGAGGTCGAGGGGCCGGGTGCGCTTGGCTTCCTGCAGCGGGTGCTCTCCAACGACGTCGCCAAGGTCCACGTCGGCGGTGCCCAGTACTCGTGCCTTTGCAACGAGGACGGCGGCGTCATCGACGACCTCTTCGCCTACCGGCTCGGCGGCGACCGCTTCCTGATCGTCACCAATGCCGCCAACCACGACGCCGACCTCGAGTGGCTCGGGCGCCGGAGCCGCGAGTTCGACGCGCTGGTCCGCGATGTCGCCGACCGCTACGCGATGCTCGCCGTCCAGGGGCCGCACGCGCGGACGGTGCTGGAAGCGACGCTGGGGGTCGAGCTGCCGCCGCGCTTCCACGTCTCCCACGTCCAGGTCGGCCGCCGCCCGGCGCTCGCCTGCGGCACCGGCTACACCGGCGAGGACGGGGTCGAGCTGCTGCTCGACCCGGAGGTGGCGGTGCCGGTCTGGGCCGAGCTGCTCGACGCGGGGGTCGTCCCCTGCGGCCTCGGCGCCCGCGACACCCTGCGGCTGGAGGTCTGTTACCCGCTGCACGGCAACGAGCTGACGCCCGAGCGCAACCCGATCGAAGCCGGTCTGGGCTGGTGCTGCAAGGAGGAGACCGGGTTCATCGGCTCGGAGGCGATCGCCCGCGCCCGCGCCGAGGGCACGGCGGAGAAGCTCGTCGCCTTCAAGATCGAGGGCGGGGGGATCCCGCGCGAAGGCAACCCGGTAGTGATGCGGGGCAAGGGCGACGAGCAGGTCGGCGCGGTCACCAGCGGCACCTATGCGCCCTCGCTCGAGATCGGCGCTGGGATGGCCTATATCCGCTCGGAGCTTGCGGAGGTCGGGACCGAGGTCGAGATCGACGTCCGTGGCAAACGCCGCCCCGCCCGGATAGCTTCCAGGCCCCTGTACTCGAAGAGGAGCTGAACCTTGCCCGACGCCACCTACCCCGACGATCTGCGCTACCACCCCGAACACGACTGGGCCCGGATCGAGGGCGACCAGGCGACCTTCGGGATCACCTGGTACGCCCAGGACTCGCTCGGCGAGGTCGTCTTCTTCGACCCGCCGGAGGTGGGGACGGCGATCAGCAAAGACTCTTCCTACGCCGAGGTCGAGTCGGTGAAGGCGGTCAGCGACGTGATCGCGCCGATGTCGGGTGAGATCGTCGAGGTCAACGAGGCGCTCCAGGATTCGCCGGAGAAGGTCAACGAGGACCCCTACGGCGAGGGCTGGCTGGTCAAGGTGCGGCTGACCGCGCCGGAGGAGGCCGAGTCGCTCCTCGGCGTCGAGGAATACCGCAAGTTGCTGGACAACTAGGTCGCGAGCCCGACACCACGCTTCCCTAGCATCAGCCGGGTGACTCGCTACACCTCCGCCACGCCTGACGACCGCCAGGAGATGCTCGACGCGATCGGCGTCTCCTCGGTCGACGAGCTGTTCGAGCAGATCCCCGCGGATCTGCGCCTGGAGCGCCCGCTGGCGCTGCCGGAGGGGATGAGCGAGGCGGAGGTATACGAGCGACTGGCGGCGCTGGCCGGGCGCAACGCCGACGCCGAAGAGCAGGTCTGCTTCGTCGGGGCAGGGATGTACGACCACTACGTGCCGGCGATCGTCGACGCGATCACCTCGCGCAGCGAGTTCCTGACGCCGTACACGCCCTACCAGCCGGAGATCAGCCAGGGCGGGCTGCAGGTGATGTTCGAGTTCCAGACGGCGATGTCGGAGCTGACCGGGCTGCCGGTCTCGAACGCGGGTCTGTACGAGGGGCCGTCTTCTCTGGCCTCGGCGGGGTACCTGGCGATCGGCGCGACCAAGCGCAGGCGCTTCGTCGTCTCCCGCGGCGTCCACCCGCACAGCCGCGAGACCCTGCGGACGTATTCGGTGGGCTTCAGCGCCGAGGTGGTCGAGGTCGGGCTCGAGGTCGGGCTGACCGACGCGGCGGCGCTGGCCGAGGCGGTCGATGGCGAGACCGCCGCCGTCTTCCTCCAGAGCCCGAACTTCCTCGGCGCGGTCGAGGACGTCGAGGCGCTGGGTGCGGCGGCGAAGGAGCAGGGGGCGCTGCTGATCGTCGCCTGCGACCCGATGACGCTGGGGATCCTGAAGCCGCCGGGCGAGTGTGGCGCCGACATCGCCCTCGGCGAGGGCCAGCCGCTGGGCAATCGTCTCGATTTCGGCGGCCCCTCGTTTGGGTTTTTCTGCGCGACCGAGGAGCAGATCCGCCGCATGCCGGGCCGGATCGCCGGCGAAACCGAGGACGTCGACGGGCGCCGCGGCTTCGTCCTCGCGCTGCAGACGCGTGAGCAGCACATCCGCCGCGAGAAAGCCACCAACAACATCTGCACCGCGCAGGCGCTGAACGCGCTGGGGGCGATGGTTCACCTGACGTGGCTCGGGCAGCAAGGGTTTCGCGAGCTGGGCGAGCTGCTGGTGCAGCGGACGGCGTACGCGCGGGAGCGGCTGAGCGCGGTAAGCGGAGTGGAGCTGCTTCATGAGGCGCCGGTGGCGCGCGAGTTCGCGGTGCGGCTGGAGGTGCCGGTGGAGAAGGTGCTCGACCGGGTCGCCGAGCGCGGGATCGCCGCCGGCTACCCGCTCGGCCGCGAGTACCCGGAGTTCGAGGACGGCCTGCTGGTCGCGATCACCGAGCGGCGGACGAAAGCCCAGATCGACGAGCTGGCCGAGGCGCTCGGCGCGGCTATCGCTGCCGAGCATGGCGCTTTTCCGAACCAGGAGGACGGAAAAGCGCCTGCGGAGGAGGGGGTGGCGTAGTGGCTCTTACCGAGACCCCGATGCAGGCCGAAAAGGCGCAGACGATCTTCGAGAAGTCGAAGCCGGGTCGCAGGGCCGCGGCACTACCGGCGACCGAAGTTCCGGAGAAGCCGCTTTCGGAGCTGATCCCGCAGAACCTGCTGCGCGCCGAGTCGCCGCGGCTGCCGGAGATCGCCGAGCCCGAGATCGTCCGCCACTACAACCGGCTCTCGCGCCGGAACTTCGACCTCGACACCGGCTTCTACCCGCTCGGCTCCTGCACGATGAAGCACAACCCGCGCCTGAACGAGCGGGTCGCGGCGCTGCCGGGCCACGCGCGCCTGCACCCGGCGCAGGACCCGAAACGCGCCCAGGGAGCGCTGGAGCTGATGTGGCTGCTGCAGGAGTCGCTGGGCGAGATCTGCGGCCTGCCGCATGTCAGCCTGCAGCCGAGCGCTGGCTCCCACGGCGAGCTAGCCGGCCTGCTGCTGACCCGCGCCTACCACGCCGACCGCGATGAAGAGCGGACCAAGGTGCTGGCGCCCGACACCTCGCACGGCACCAACCCGGCCTCGGTGACGATGGCCGGCTATACGGTGGTCAAAGTCGCCACCAACGAGCGCGGCGGCGTCGACATGGACGACCTGCGGGCGAAGATCGCCGAGGACCCCGACGACGTCGCCTGCCTGATGCTCACCAACCCCAACACGCTCGGGGTCTTCGACGAGAACATCGCCGAGATCGCCAAATTGATCCACGAGGCAGGGGGGACGCTCTACTACGACGGCGCCAACCTGAACGCGGTGATGGGCCACTCGCGACCCGGCGACATGGGCTTCGACATCGTCCACGTCAACCTCCACAAGTCCTTCAGCCAGCCGCACGGCGGCGGCGGTCCTGGGGCCGGCCCGATCGCCGTCTCGGACCGGATCGAGCCCTACTTGCCGAAGCCGCAGGTGGTCCGCCGCGAAGGCTCCAACGGTCACGGCCCGAGCTTCGACCTCGACTTCGAGCGGCCGAAGTCGATCGGTCGCCTGCGCGGCTTCCAGGGCAACTTCGGCGTCTTCGTCCGCTCCTACGCCTACATCCTCAGCCTCGGCAGCGACGGCCTCGCGGAGGCATCGGAGACCGCAGTCCTCAACGCCAACTACCTGAAGGCGCGCCTGGCCGAGGGTCACGCCGGCGAGCGCCTGCCGGTCGCCTTCGACCGCCACTGCATGCACGAGTTCGTCCTCTCCGGCAAGCCGATGAAGCGCGACCTCGGCCTGGCGACCCTAGACCTCGCCAAGCGCCTCCTCGACTTCGGCTTCCACCCCCCGACCGTCTACTTCCCGCTCCTGGTAGACGAGGCCCTGATGGTCGAGCCCACCGAGACCGAGACCAAAGAGTCCCTAGACGCCTTCGCCGAAGCCATCGACAAGATCCTCACCGAGGCCGAGTCCAACCCCGACCTGGCCAAAAACGCCCCCTACACCACCCCCGTCCGCCGCCTAGACGAGGTCAAAGCAACCCGCCAGCCCGTCGTCCGCCAGCAGCTCGATTAGAGCTCGGGCAGCTTCTGCTCCAGCTCCAGCACGGGGGCGAAGAGGTCGCCGTGTTCGTCGAGGCGCTCGAGGACGTCGGTGGTTTCGAAGGCGAGGTGGTCGCCTTTGCCGGAGTCGGCGGCTTGTTCGACCTCCTCCCAGGTAACCGGGGTGGAGCAGGTGGGGTGCTCGCGGGCGCGGAGGGAGTAGACGGCGATCGTCGTTTTGCGTTCGTTGTTCTGGTACCAGTCGATCAGGACCTTGCCGCTGCGGTCGGTCTTTTTGCCCATTTTCGCCAGCACCTTGTCGGGGTCTTGCTTGGCGACGATTTGGGCCAGGGCCTGGCCGAAGGGGCGGGTCTCCTCGTAGGAGGTCTTGGTGTTGAGCGGCACGTAGAGCTGCATGCCCTTCGACCCCGAGGTCTTGGCGAAGGACTCGAGGCCGAGCTGGCTGAGCAGGTCGCGCAGCTGCAAGGCGACCCGCGAGCAGTCGACGATGTCGGCTGGTGGCCCGGGATCGAGGTCGTAGACGAGCACCGTCGGCCGTTTTGGCGCCCGGCTCAGGGAGAGCGAGGGGTGGAGCTCGATCGCCGCCAGCTGGGCCATCCAGATCAGCGTCGGCAGGCTGTCGCAGACGCAAAACTCGATCACCCCGGCTCGCGGGCCCGCCTGCACTTTGGCCGTCTTCACCCATTTCGGCCGGTGTTTCGGGCAGCGCTTCTCGAAGAAGGCCGCGTCGAGGTCGTCGACCCCTTCCGGGAAGCGCCGCAGCGTCACCGCTCGTCCGCTCAGGTGGGGGACGATCGCCGGCGCCACTTTGGCGTAGTAGTCGACCATCTCGCCCTTGGTGAACCCGGTCTCCGGGTAGAGCACCTTGTCGAGGTTGGTCAGCCGCAGCTCTTTGCTGTCGACCTCGACCTGCCGCGTCTCGCCCACGGCTCAGAACCTATTTCGAGGCTTTGGCTTTCGAGCGCGAAGGGCTTTTGCCGGAGGAGCTTTTGGCTTTCGCTTTGCTCTTTTTCTTCGAGGCGGAGGCGGATTTCGATTTCGCCGGTTTGCTTTTCGTACCGCCGGAAGAGCCTTTTTCTTTCACGGCGGCGATCGATTCCTCCAGCGCCGCCATCAGGTCCGGAGCTTTGGTCGCTTTCGGTTCCTCGGCTTCGGGCGCGACGATCTCCTTGCCTTCGGCTTTCTTTTCGATCAGCGCCAGCAGCTGCTCGCGGTATTCGTCGTGGTAGCCGCTCGGGTCGAATTCGGTGCTCAGCGAGTCGATTAGCTGCTCGGCCATTTCCCGCTCGCGCTTGGCGACTTTCGGCGCCTTGTCGGGGAGGGAGTCGTCGAGTTCAGAAGGCGGCACGACCTCGTCGTGGAAGCGCATCGTCGTCAGCGTCAGCACGCCGTCGGAGGCGCGGATCGCGGCCAGGTGCTCTTTGTTGCGGAAGACGAAGCGGGAGATCGCCGCCTTGCCCGAGCTTTCCATCGCCGCCGCCAGCAGCGAGTAGGCCTTCTCGGCGCCGTCGGCGGGGCCGAGGTAGTAGGGGCTGTCGAAGTACATCGGGTCGATTTCCTCGATGTCGACGAAGTCCTGGACGTCGATCGCGCGGGTTTTCTCCGGGGCCAGCGCCGCCATCTCGTCTTTACTCAGCGGCACGTACTGGCCGGGGGACAGCTCATACGCTTTGACGATGTTCTCGTAGGGGACCTCCTCGTCGGTCCCTTCGGCGACGCGCTTGTGTTTGATCCGGGCGCTGTCGGATTCGCGGATCTCGCGCAGGGCGATGCTGCGCCGCGCCACCGCGCTGTACATGCGCACGGGCACGTTCAGTAGCCCGAAGCTGATCGTTCCGCTCCAAATTGCTCTAGCCATAGTGAGAGTTTCCTTGCCTGAAGTCCTTACCCGGATTGTTTCAACCAAACGCGCGAGGATCGATAGAGGTGGCCACGCGGGAGCCATCTTGCGTTGCGTGGTTCCTTTTGCACGTATGCGGTGCGAAAGGAACCACGCAACGGTGGGATGATCCGGCGGTGCTCTTCGAGCTGCGAGAGGTGGGGCTGGACCGCGGCGGCAAGACCGTCCTCGACTCGCTCAGCGCCGGGATCCCGGAGGGGTCGACGGCGATCGTCGGCCCCTCGGGCGCCGGCAAGTCGACGCTGTTGCGGCTGCTGAACCGGCTCGCCGATCCCGACCGGGGGGAGATCGACTACCGCGGCCGGCCGCTGACCGGGTACGAGCCGCTGGCGCTGCGCCGCGAGGTCGCGCTGGTCCCGCAGCTGCCGGCGCTGCTGGAGGGGACGGTCGAGTCGAACCTCCGCTACGCCGCCGACCTCGCCAGCGAGGAGCTCGATGCGGCGCGCACCCTCGCCCTCGCCGGCCTCGATCCGTCCTTCGCTGAGCGCGACGTCGCCAAGCTCTCGGTCGGCGAGCAGCAGCGGGCGATGCTGGCGAGAGCGCTGGCGCAGCGGCCGCGCGTCCTGCTCCTCGACGAGCCGACCTCGGCGCTCGACCACGCCGCCCGCGACAAGATCGAGGCGGCGCTGACCGAGCTGCGCCAGGAGCTCGAGATCTCGATCGTCCTCGTCAGCCACGACCCCGAGCAGGCCCGCCGCCTCAGCGACTGGGTCCTGCAGCTGGAAGGCGGCCGCCTCGCCGGCTGCGGCCCGCTCGCGGAGGTGCTTGCATGACCATTCGCTTCACCTGTTCCTTTTGGGCACTCCACGACCAAAGGGAACAGGGCAATAAATGACTACCTCCATCCACATCGCCCTCTGGCAGGTCGCCGCCTCGCTGGCTCTCGTCGCCCTCGCCGCGGCGATCTCCTTCTGGCGCGGCGCCGACCTCGAGCGCGACATCGGCATCGCCACCGTCCGCTCTTTCGTCCAGCTCACCCTGGTCGGCTACGCGATCAAGCTGATCTTCGAAGCCGACACGATCTGGCTGGTGCTGGCGCTGCTCGCCGTGATGGTCCTCTTCGGTGCGATCACCGCCCGCGGCCGCGCGAAGAAGGTCCCCGAATCCTTCAAGCCGCTGTTGATCGCCCTCGCCCTGGCGGGCGGCACCACGCTCGGCCTCGTCGTCGCCCTCGGCATCTTCGAACCGACGCCGCGCTACCTGGTCCCGGTCGGCGGCATGGTGATCGGCAACGCTATGACCGCCTCCGCCGTGGCTCTCAACCGCCTCGGCGACGAGATGGGCGAGGCGCGGGTGCGGATCGAGGCGACGCTCGCCCTCGGCGCCACCGCCCGCGAAGCGGCGATGCCCACCGTCCGCCGCGCCCTGCGCTCGGGGATGATCACCCTCGTCGACTCGACCAAGACGACCGGGCTGATCTTCTTCCCGGGGACGATGGTCGGGATGCTGCTCGCCGGCGCCAGTCCCACGAACGCCGTCCGCCTGCAGCTGATCCTCCTCTACGTCCTGCTCGGCAGCGTCTCCATCTCCGCCCTCACCGCGACCGTGCTGGCGTACCGCAACTTCTTCACCCCGGCCGCGCAGCTGCGGGAACTGGAGGAGCCGGCGACGGCGGCCTCCTAGACTCGCTCGGGTGTCCCGCCGTCAACGTCTGACCCTCGTCGCGACGATCCTCGGCTCCACCGTCGTCTTCCTCGACAGCACTGTGGTCAACGTCGCCCTGCCGGCGATCCGGGAAGGGCTGCACGGCGGCCTTGCCGGCCAGCAGTGGGTCGTCGAGGCCTACATGCTGACGTTGGTATCGCTGCTCCTGGTCGGCGGCTCGCTCGGTGACCAGTTCGGCCGGCGGCGGATGTTCGTGATCGGCCTGGTCGGCTTCGGCCTCACCTCGGCGCTCTGCGCGGTCTCGCCGACGGTCGAGCTGCTGGTCGCCGCTCGCGCCCTGCAGGGGATCGCCGGGGCGCTGCTGGTGCCCGGCTCGCTGGCGATTGTCGCCGCCACCTTCGACGGCGAGGCGCGGGGCAAGGCGGTCGGCACCTGGACCGCCTGGACGGGGATCGCGACCGTGATCGGCCCGGCCGGCGGTGGGGCGCTGATCGGCCTCACCTCCTGGCGCTCGATCTTCTGGGTCAACCTGCCGCTGATCGCGGCGACGGTGGCGTTGACCCTGCACGCGGTCGAGGAGAGCCGCGACCCCGACGCCTTCCGCGGCATCGACTGGGGCGGGATCGTGCTCTCGGCGGCGGGGCTCGGCGGCCCGGTCTTCGCCTTGATCGAGCAGCCGGACCACGGCTGGGGCGACCCGCTGGTCTGGGTGCCGCTGGTCGCGGGGGTCGCCTGCTTCGCGCTCTTCCTCCTGCACGAGGCGCGCGCCCGCCACCCGATGATGGACCTCGGCCTCTTCCGCATCCGCAACTTCGCAATCGCCAATCTGACGACGCTGTCGGCCTACGCGGGGCTGATCGGCGGCCTCTTCTTCGTCGGCCTCTTCCTCCAGCAGGTGGGCGGCTACTCGCCGCTGGAGGCGGGCCTGGCGACGACGCCGATCTCGGTCATCCTCTTCGTCCTCTCCCCGCGCTGGGGCAGGCTCGCCTCGGGCACCGGCCCGCGGCTGCCGATGACCGTCGGCCCGATCGTCGGCGGCATCGGACTGCTGCTGATGCTGCGGGTCGGCTCCGGCGCCGACTACGTCACCGACGTGCTGCCTGCGGTCCTCGTCTTCGGCCTCGGCCTCTCGGCGACGGTGGCTCCCCTGACCGCGACCGTGCTCGACTCGGTCCCCGAGCACCGGGTGGGCGTCGCCTCGGGAATCAACAACGGCGTCTCGCGGGTCGCCGGCCTGCTGGCGATCGCGATCCTCGGCGCCGTCATCTCCGCTCGCTTTGACGCGATCACCGGCGGTGGCGTCTCCGGCGGCCCTCTGACTTCCCACGCCGCCAGCGCTTCCACCTCCGCCTTCCACCTCGGCGTCGTCATCGCCGGCATCCTGATGATCGCCGGCGGCATCGCCTCCGGCCTCGGCATCGAAAACCCCAGGCGAAAGACCGAAGCCATCCCAGCCGGCGGCAACGCCGCGGCAGGTGAGTGCGGCCACGGTGCCGAATGCGACTGCGCTCCCCAGCAGCAAGAAAAGGCCAGGACGGCAACCGAAACCGCCTGAGCTGAGCGACTGACGGAACGGCTTCGGAGCCTGGGAGGGGTGTCCCTCGAGCGGGCGGATACTCAAATCGGGCCTAATTAGGCCGCCGATTGTCCGAGCGAGGGACACCCATCCCCGGCCCCCTACTAGGCTCCTCCGTCCATGTCGAATCCCATCATCTTTTCCGGCATCCAGCCGACCGGCCGCAAGCACCTCGGCAACTACATAGGCGCCATCCGCCAGTACGTCGAGGGCCAGGACCGAGGCGATCCGGCGATCTTCTGCATCGTTGACCTGCACGCGATCTCGGTCCCCTATGACCCGGTCGAACTGCGGGAGCGCGTCTACGACACCGCCGCGATCCTGCTCGCCGCCGGCCTCGACCCCGAGCGCTGCATCCTCTTCCGCCAGTCCGACGTGCACGAGCACACCGACCTGACCTGGCTGCTCTCGGCGGTCACGTCCCACGGCGACCTCAACCGCATGCACCAGTTCAAGGAAAAGGTGGGGAAGGACCGCGAACTCGCCTCCGCGGCGCTCTTCTACTACCCGGTGCTGATGGCCGCCGACGTGCTCGCCTACCGCGCGACCGAGGTGCCGGTCGGCGACGACCAGCGCCAGCACGTCGAGTTGATGCGGGAGATCGCCCGCCGCTTCAACTCGCGCTTCGGCGAGACGCTGGTCGTGCCCGAGCTGGTGATCCCCGAGGTCGGCGCCCGGATCATGGACCTGCAGGAGCCGGAGCGGAAGATGTCGACCACCGGCGGCACCGAGCAGGGGACGGTCCTCGTTCTCGACGAGCCCGCCGTGATCCGCAAGAAGTTCGGCTCCGCCGTCACCGACTCGGGCCGCGAGGTCGTTCGCTCCCCCGAGAAGCCCGGGATCACCAACCTGATCGACATCCTCGCCGTCGCCCGCGGCATCGACCAGGCTGCGGTCGAAGCGGAGTTCGAGGGCTCCGGCTACGGCGACTTCAAGAAGGCGGTCGCCGAGGCGGTGGTCGAGTACCTGGCGCCTGTGCAGGAGCGCTACGAGGAGCTGCGCGGGGACGAGTCGGACCTGGACCGGGTCCTCGGCCTTGGTGCCGAGAAGGCGCGCGCGATTGCCGCCCCCGTCGTCGCTGACGTGCGCGAGCGGATGGGCTTCGGCCACGCATCCCCCAAATAGCCAGGAAAACATCAGGCGACGCCTGCTCCGCTTCGCGTCCGCGGCCGTCGCTGTCTCAACCCAGGGCTAGTCTTCGCACGAATGGCGGTAATCGACCTCGACCTGGATCTCGACCTCGACGTCTTCGCGGGCCCCTTCGACCTGCTGATGGCGGTCGTCCTGCGCGAGGAGGTCAGCCTGCTGGACCTGCAGCTGGGCGAGGTCGTCGTCGCCTACGTCGAGCACCTCGAGCAGGAGGGCGAGCTGGAGCTGGAGGCGGCGACCGAGTTCCTCGTCCTGATCGCCGCCCTGCTGGAGCTGAAGTCGCGGCTGATGCTCCCTGGCCCGGAGGACGAGCTGGAGGAGATAAAGCCCGAGGAGGCGGCCGAGGAGCTGCTGGCGCGGATGCTCGAGTACCGGCGCTACCGCGACGCCTCGGTCGAGCTGGCCGAGCGCTTCGAGTCCCAGCGCGGCTACCTCTACCGCTCGGCGCCGCTGCCGCCGGAGCTGCGGCGGGTCGCGGTCGAGGCGGCCACCGCTGTCTACGACCCCGACCAGCTCGGCGCGGCCCTCGGCGACCTGCTGACCGAGCCGCCCGACGTCGACATCAGCCACATCCGCCCGACCGTCTCACTGGAACGGCGGCTGCGGGCGGTGCGCGACGTGCTGCTGCGCCGCTCGGACTTCGACTTCGACGAGGAGTTCGGCAAGGAGGACCGGCTCACCCAGGCGGTCACGGTCTTCGCGATGCTCGAGCTCTACCGCAAGGGCGAGGTGACCTGGGAGCAGGACAGCTGCTTCGGCCCGATCCGGGTGAAGAAGGCGATGCCGACCGCGAACGTGACGAAGAACGGATGAGCGACCTCTCCCGCACCGTCGAGGCGCTGCTCTTCCTCTCGCCGCAGCCGGTTGCGGTCAAGGACCTGGCCGAGGCGACGCAGGCGACCGAAGGCCAGGTCGAAGAGGCGATCGGGCTGCTGCGCGAGGATCTCGCCGAGGGCAGGCGCGGGGTGGTGCTGCGCGAGGTCTCCGGCGGCTTCAGCCTCGCCAGCGATCCGGCCAGCGAGGAGGCGGCGCGGCGCCTGCTGGCGAAGCCGCGGACGCCGCCGCTGACCCAGGCCCAGGCCGAGACCTTGGCGATCGTCGCCTACCTGCAGCCGGTGACGCGGCCGGAGATCGCCCGCATCCGCGGCGTCACCTCCGAGTCGGCGGTGACCAGCCTCGCCGAGCGCGGCCTGATCGAGGAGGCCGGCCGCTCCCAGTTCGGCGCCGCGATCTTCAAGACCTCGGAGCTGTTCGAGCGCCTCTTCGGCCTCAGCGGCCTCGACCAGCTGCCCGACCCCTCGAAGTTCGACCCCAGCCCCGAGGACGAGCGGGAGCTGCGCGAGCGACTGCTCAAAGCGGGCGAACAGCGCGCCGAGTAGCGCGTGCGCCTCGCGAAGTTCCTCGCTCATGGCGGCGTCGCTTCGCGGCGAAAAGCTGAGGAGATCATTGCCAAGGGGTTGGTGACGGTTGGCGGGGAGGTGGTCACCGATCCGGCTCGGGACGTGGACGCGGGCGACGACGTGCGCGTTAAGGGCGAGCCGGTCGCCGCGGAGGCGCGCGAGGTGTGGGCGGTTAACAAGCCGGTGGGGGTGGTCTCGACGGCACGGGAGCCGGGGAAGAGGACGCCGGTGGTCGACCTCGTCGAGACCGAGGCGCGGCTTTACCCAGTGGGCCGACTCGACGCCGATTCCTCGGGCCTGCTGCTGCTGACCAACGACGGGGAGCTGGCGAACCTGTTGACGCATCCGCGCTACGAAGTGCCGAAGACCTATGTGGCGCAGCTGAAGGCGCCGATCGGTGAGCGGGACCTGGAGCGACTGCGGAGCGGGGTGGAGCTGGACGATGGACCCACCGCGCCGGCCCGAGTCAAGCGCCTCGACGACCGCGAGATCGAGATCGTCCTCCCCGAAGGCCGCAACCGCCAGGTGCGGCGAATGCTGGAGGTGGTCGGCAATGAGGTGGTGGCGCTGCGGAGGGTTCGCTTCGGGCCACTCGCGCTCGGCAACTTGAAAGAGGGCGCTGCTCGTCGGCTTTCGGATCCCGAGATCGCTCAGTTGCGCGAAGCGGCTGCGGGGTGATGAGCAGAGTCGCCCTCCTACGTGCATGGGGGGCGGGCGACTGGGCGCAAAAA
>JBQCIB010000017.1:0-65396 GCA_051954115.1 Solirubrobacterales bacterium
GTGGCTCGAGCTCCCGAGGCCGAAGGCGCTCTGGTACTGCGGCCCTTCGCATTCGGTTTCGCACTTGAAGCGTTCGGCCACCGGTAGGCCGAGGGTGGGGCTGTATTCGGTTTCTACCTTGGGGATCGCGACGCCGCCGCCCTGGATCTTCTTCGTCAGCTGGCGGCCGGCGGCGTCGTAGGTCATCAGCGTCTTGCGGACGTTTTCGCTGCCGCCGCCCGGGCTTTCGAGGATTTCGGTCGGCTCGTCGAGGTTGTTGTAGGACTTGAACTTCTTGACGAGGAGTTCGGGGCGGCCGGTGCCGCTCGTCTGGGCTGCAGGCAGGATCTTGCAGGGCAGCCCGGCGTATTCGGGGCGGCCTTCACATTCGCCGGACTTGGCCCAACCGTTGTAGTAGACGTACTTCGTCGTCCCCGCGCCGCCGCCGCCCGAGTTCGAGGGCTGGCGGGTTTCGACCGGCAAGCCGGTGGTTTTGTCGTAAACAGTGACCGAGGTGATGTTGAGATGACCCGTGCCGGGGTCGACGATCGTTTCGGTCGGCGTGAGCAGGTTCCAGTTGTAGTGCGTTTCGGTGATTTGCTTGTCGGCGTCTTCGCTCTGGCCTGCGATCGCCGCGCCGGTGGTTTCCTTCGTCGGCAGGAGGTAGGCCGACTGGCCGGCGGGAGGAGCCGGGTCGTTGTATTCGACAACCGTGTGAGCCCGCGCTTCTTTGGTTTCGCCGCTTTCGAGCCGCACCGAGTGCAGCGGTTCCCAGGATTCGAGCATCTCGGTGCCGTCGGAGTTGTAGACCGAGTGGCTGTCGAGTTCGTGGGAGCGGGCGGCGGGGTCTTTGGCTGCGAGCGCCGACAGCCGGTTCTGCGGGCTGAGAGAGCGCACGACGTTGCCGTGGATGTCGGTTTCGGTGGTCGTGATCGCCGAGCCCGCGACCCCCGGGGCCGCCGCGGCAGCGCTGTTGACTTCATAGCCGTCGGCGTCCATGTAGTGGACGGTCGCCTGGGTGTAGTCGCTGATGGGCGGCGTCTTCGAATTCCACAGCTCGACCCGGTCGTTCCCGGTGTCGGCGACGTAGAGGTCTCCGGTGCCGTCGACGGCGGCGAGCCCGGTTGGGGTGCTCAGCTGCCCCGGACCCGTTCCCGAGGAGCCGAACGCGCCCACAAAGCTGCCTTTGCTCGTGAACTCCTCAATCCGGTTGTTGCCGGTGTCGGCGACCCAGTAGTGACCAAGGCCGTCTGAGCCGATGCCTTCGGGGTGGTTCATCTGCCCGTCGCCGGAGCCCTGGCTGCCGAGGAAGCCGGTGGGCGTGGAGTAACCCGGGGTGATCGTCGCGATCCGGCTGTTGCCGGTGTCGGCGACGAGGACGACAAACCCCCTGGGAGCGATTCCGGTTGGGGCGCTCAGACCGGTCACAGTCGCGAGATAGGCGCCGCTCGACGAGAACTCCTGGACCCGGTTGTTAGCCGTGTCGCTGACCCAGATATTGCCGTTGGATGGGATCGCGATCCCGCTCGGCTGGTTGAACTGGCCCTGCCCCGAGCCGAGGGAGCCGGTCTTGGAGAGGTAGGTCCCGGCGGGGCTGAACTTCTCGAGCCGGTTGTTGCCGGTGTCGGCGACCCAGATGTTGCCGGAGGGGTCGAATGCCAGTCCCCTCGGGTGGTTGAGCTGGCCGTTCCCGGAGCCGAGACTGCCGAAGCCGGAGAGGTATTTGCCTTCTGGACCGAACTCCTCGACCCGGCTGTTTTCGGTGTCGGCGACCCAGATGTTCCCTGCGGCGTCGATCGCCGCACCGCGCGGTCCGTCGACCTGGCCGGTCCCCGAACCTGAAGAGCCGAAGGAGGAGCGGTAGCCGAAGTTTTCGATGTCCGGCACCTGCGTCGGCGGGAAGACGGCGGTCGCGTCGACCGGGAAGTCCGTCTGCCCCCAGCGGGCCACGTTCGATGCGCTCATGTCGTAGGGGGCGTTTTCACCGCTCAGCGGTACTTCATAGGCGATGGTCGTAGTCGCCTTCGCAGGGCTGGAGAGAAGGGTGGCGCGGCTGACGCTCTTCAGTGGCTGCCCCGGCCGGTTGACGTAGTACTGGAATTCCCACGGTTCCTGGCCGGGCGGCGTCAGCGTCTTCAGATTCCGCGTTTCCACGCCCCCGGTATCGATTTCGTAGCTGTACTTCTCCTTGAGCGCCGGGGAGACTCGCGGGTCCCACTCTTCGATCAGCTTCGCTTCGGCGTTGTAGTTGTATTCGGCGACCTTCTGGGGGTTTTCTGAGTTCTGCGCGGTTTCTACGCTTCCGCTCGCGTTGTAATAACGGATTGAGGAAAGGCGCACTTCGGAGGCCGGAGCCCCGGGAAACCAGGTGGTCGCCGGAAGGTATTCGAAGGCGAGCGTGCGACAGCCCGCCGTGTTGATCGAGGTCCAGTCGCCGCATTCCGCCATACCCTGCGGCGTCGGCGCGATCTCTCTCAGGAGCCTCAAGTGTTCATAACCGCCGACCGATTCGTAGACCATCCGCACCGAGCTCGGCGAAGCCTGGAAGGAGACGGTCTTCGGCAGGTATTCCCCCGGAGCCTTTTGGATGAAGGTCGTATGGGTTCCGTTGGAGTCGGTCAGTCTGATGTGTTCCGCATCTTCGCGGGTCAGCGTCAGGTCGTTCGCATATTCGGGAGCGACGTAGCTCGTGCCGGAGATTTCGAACGGGGTGCCTTCGCCGGAGTTATTGAGGAGTTCCATCCAGCGCATTTCCGGCTGGGCTTCTTCGACTAGCCATTCTGCGCAGAATTCAGGGTTGCACCCTTCGCCGCAGGGGATCGTTTCTTCTTTTTCGTTCCAGCATTCCTTTTCGTATACGGCTTCCGTGGCAGGAATCACTACTTCTTTCAGTTCCGTCCAGGCTTCCCCTTCATACGCTGATTCCATCGGAGTCGAGGGCTGCCAGCGACCGCCCAGGGCCATCGAGTAGCCAGTGAGGGTGTTCGCGATAGTCGAGTCGTAGGTCCGCGCGAATTCGAGGTTCGCTTCGGTGCCGGGGACCGGGATCGAGACGTCGCTGCGGCTGAGCGTGAAGGCGCCGCTTACCAGGTCAACGGAGGCGGGACCGATCGATTGCCTGGCGTCGGTGGGTACACGACTGGCATTTCGCTGGCTGAGGAATTCCGTCGCCACCGGCTCGCTGGCCCCGGCAGCACTCGTGGCTCCATCGAAGACCGCCCGGAACTGGATGTTCTTTTCCGGGAAGCCGGCAGCGGAGAAGACAGGGCAGTTGCGCACGCCCAGGTAGACAGGTTCGGTGAAGTAGAAGTGGTTGGATCCGGCGCTCGTCCCGTTCGTTACGGGAAGCGGCCAGGAGACCTGCCGGCCATGGCTGTCCAGCACGCATTCGGCGGGGACCGTCTTGAAAGCGCTCCAGTCCTGGAACTTCATCTGGAAGCTCACGCCGGTAGCGCCGCTCGTATCCCATTCGGCTTTCAGGGTGTAGTAGCTGGCGGTCTTCTTGCCGGCTTCGGGGTAGACCAGCTTGCTGCTTTCCGGCGCCGGCGGGTAGATCGCGGGGTTGAAGGTCCAGGTGGCCGGGGTCGGGTCGACGTTGCCGTTGGAATCCGTCGCCACGACCGAGAACGTGTGCCAGCCATCCAGATGGCCGGGCGGCGAATAGGGCGAGGCGCAGGGCGCATAGCTGGTCGAGGCGGCGGTGCCTTCGACGAGCGAGCATTCAAAGCTCGAGGCGGGTTTGCTCGAGCCGAATTCGATCGAGTCGATGCCGTGTTCGGTGTAGGTCGGCTGGGGTGAGGTGATCGTGGTCTGAGGGCCAGGTTCTTTGTTGAAGAGGACCCGCAGATAGGGGCGGTTTTCAACCGTCGGCGCCGCCATCGAATCAAACTTCGCGAGACGATGAGTGCAGGAGCTGGTCCCGCACTGGCGCACCTTGTCGTCGATCAGCTTGACCATCACGCTCAGGTCCTTGCTCTGTTGCGCCATCTGCTGCACCTTGGCGGCGGGCACCGGAAGGTTCCACCACCCCGGCCCGCTGCCGCGTTCGGCCGTCGTCACCCGGCCCAGAACCACGTTGGGGTCGTAGTCGCCGCCTTCGCGTTCCCATGGCAGGTTGGTGTCGTACTGATGCCAGTTTGCCCGCCAGGTCCACGGCTTGGTGACTTCCCGCAGCTCTACGCCGCTGGTGTTCTGCGCCGATTCGGGGGCGTGGAGCTCGAGGCTTGCAGAGATGATTTCTGCGCTTACCGGAATCTGAGCCGTGCTCATGTACATCAGCGTGTGGTACCAGCTGTCTTCGGCCTGGTTGAGTTCGGCGTTGTAGCCGGCGAGGAGGTTCTGACGGCCCCAGCTCGAGCAGTCGATCCAGCCTTCCTGGCCGGTCTTGCCGCCAATCACGCAGTCGAGGTCGGCCTTTTCGGCCGTCATCGTCGGGTCGATGCGGACGGGGAAACTGCGGGCGGGATCTTCGAGCCATTCGCGATCCACCGCCACCGTCAGGATCCACGCTCCTCCTTCCCGCGGAGCGAGCTGATAGCTGACCGGGCTGGGGTCTGGGGCGACCGATTCGGCGCCCACAACGGCCGGCGCCGGCACCGCCGCAACCACTTCTCCCTGCTGGTTCCTGAAGACCACCGAACCGTCTTCGAGCAGATCGGCGGAGAGACCGGCGGAGGCGGTAAGTTCGTAGCGGAAGACCGAAGGACTGGCGGGACTCTTGAGTTCGATTTCCTCCTTAAGCCCTTCGGGGAGGGTGGTGTATTCGAAGGCGGCATTGGCTTCGGGGCTTTCGTATAGAGCAGCGCCTTCGCTGACTTCGGCCGGTTCGGTTTCGGTCGCCAGGAGCTTCGACGCGATCCACTCCTCCCCCACGTTCAGGCGCGCCGCGCCTTCTTGCAGCTCAGAGGGCAGGCTGACTTCAACCGAGCTCGCCCCGTTGACGATCTCGCCGCTGCCCGTTTCTTCGAGGCCTTCTTCGATCGGCTGCCATTCGCCTTGGGCGTCTTCGTAGTTGACCGGCGACCCGTAGATCCTCGTTTCGAGCTGGCCGGACTGGAGTTCATAGGTGTCGGAAGTCGTCGTGCGTTTCTCCGGCAGCTCAACGGCAGAAGACGGCGCTGCCGATTCAGCCGCTTCTTCTTCGCCTGCCTGCACCTCGCTGCTCGCGACCGCGGGAAGGAGGAAGGCTGCAAGCGCGAGGGCGAGGACCAGCGCCAGAAGCCAGCCTCCACGTCGACGAGCGTGCAGCAGTGAGCAGTTCGAGCTGAATCGCAAGGTTCCCTCCGGTGTTGGAATGGTCGAAACCGGAACCCGCGATACCCGCCGCGTACCAGTCGGCGGGCATCCTGCACACCAACTCCCACTCTGTCAACCGTTTGTTCGGCTGACAACTCATCCTTACTAGAAGAAAAGGTTATGCCGGTCAACAACGGTCGCGTCTCTCATGCCTCTGTACTCATTGTCCAGTTACACCTCACAAAACCGGCTGCAGATGCCGAATATGGCCCATAGGTCCAACGGACGCAATGTCCTCACAGGGTTTTCTCTACTTGATTTTCCTTACAGAAATCTCCGCGTCGACACGCGTGTGGAAAAAATTTGGCTAGGAATACAACGAGGTGCAATTCGCTCTTACGGAGCATCGCGGATAACAAATCCTCCCCGCGAACCCTGCCCTGGGTACCACTCGATGCCCTTGGTCAGATCCATCGGCGAGACCGACAGGGCGGCCGCCAGCTGCATCATCGTGTCGACCCGGGGAAGACGAAGGCCCCGCTCGAGCATCGAAACCTCATTGCGGTGCAGTGAGGCGCGGGCTGCAACTTTGGCCTGGGAGAGACCGGCCCTCTTCCGACAACGGGAAAGGTTCCTGCCAAATTTGACCGCCACCTCAGAGGAGGGGCTGCGTCGATCAGGGGTCATGGCCGTTGGGGCCGGTCGTGATTCTTTGGCCGCCGTGACCCAAAGTCATTCGGGCAGCAGCCCCGCGTCCTGAAGGCGGGCATGGTGGTAGTTCACTTCACTCGGGTGGCTCAGCGCCTGTGTCTGGTCGGTCTTGATGTGGTTGCGGTCGCGGCCGAAGAGCGGCATTTCGAGTCCTCCTGCGGTTATGACAGCGGGTGTCGACGGTGATTTCTTTGGGCTCGCCGACAGGCCAACTTGTGCCTTACCGCAACTTGTAACACTCTATTTACTGCATGTTTTGGGGCTGCTATCGGTTTGGATAGTGTCATCCCGCATCTCCTGCCGTACTTCCCGCCGCGACCCCTCCAGCAGATGCAGCGGGGGGAGCCGCCCACTCGACGACTCCGCCCCGTGCGTGCCCTAGCCGTTCTTGGTCATAGCCGGGGGCAGCGCGCTCTGCATCTGCGCAACCTGCATGGTCTCCACCTCCCTTCGTCACTCGTGGACGAAGGGGAGAATGGCCCATTGCTAAAAAGGTCAATAGCGATGCAGAAACCGGCTGTGGTTCACCTCAGCTTTTCCTCCCTAACGTTGCATTGGCCAGAAGCTCGACTACAACGGAGGGGAAGGGTTTGGAGAGGTGAGCGGCAAAGATCCGTCGAACTCGGACTACGTCGATAGAAACATGGCTAAAGCCTTGGCGCACCCCATCCGTGTGCTGATCCTTGCCGAAGCAAACAAAGGGAAAATCAGCCCGAGCCGGCTCTCCCGGCGTCACGATCTCGTTGTGTCGAACGTGAGCTACCACTTCCGCAAATTGGAGGAGCTCGGATGCCTCGAAGTCGTGGAGGAAAAGAAAGTCCGAGGCGCCGTCGAACACTTCTACAAGGCAATCCGCCGCGCTCTGTTCGACGGGAAGCCTTGGGACAACCTGCCGCAGAGCGTCAAGGAAGAGTGGAGCGGCGACACCTTCGGCAACGTCCTCAAGAGGGTGTCAGACGCGATGGCGATGGGCACCTTCGACGCGAGGAACGAACGATTCCTGGTCTGGAACAAACAACTCCTCGACGAGCAAGGCTGGAAAGAGATCGCCGACATCTACCGGAAAGCCGCCCACAAAACGGCTGCTGCAGAAAAGAGGGCTAGAAAGCGGGTGGAAGAATCCGGCGAAGAAGGCATCCCGAGCACCTGGGCCTTCCTGTTCTTTCAGTCACCGTGGCTCGAGGAGCCAGAAGACGACGAGATGGTTCCCAATGACTCCTAGGAAGGGGGTGAGTGCAGACGATGGCTGTTAAGAGCCGCTGCGGGAGCCCGAGCCGGCTTCGGCGCAGTGACGAGCCGGCGGATCACCTGAGTCAGTGACGGCGACGTCGCCGCGGATGACCGAGGCTCCGGGGGCGATTCGTCCGCAGTCGATCGCTTCGTCGCGGCGGCCGTCGCGGGCGTAAAGGCGATCCGCCCCGGATTCGCCGTAGATGGCGTCGCTCCCTTGCCCGCCGACCAGGAAGTCGTTGCCGCCGTCGCCGTGGATCTCGTCGCCGCCGCCGCGGCCAAGGATGACGTTGGGGCCGCCGTCGCCGGTGAGGACGTCGTCGTTGGGGCTGCCCTCGATGCGCTCGACCGAGCTGGAGATCTGGCTCGGCGGGGGGCCGCCGTGTTCGGTCGGACAGCCGCCGGGGAAGCTGCCGTAGGGGGCGATGCCCGCGGTGCCGCCGAGCGTCGCCTCGACGCCCAGGTAGGTGGAGCGGGCGAAGGAGACGCTGTCGATGCCCGGGCCGCCCTCGATCGTCTCGCCGCAGGAATCCGCGATCAGCAGGTCCGAGCCGCCTTGCCCGTCGAGCACCGAGCCTTCGGCGAGGGCGTCGTCGCCCGGTCCTCCGTAGAGCTGATCGCCGCTGCCCGGGCCGGAGCTGCCGTTGAGGCTGTCGTCCCCGGCGCCGCCGATCAGGGTGTCGGCGCCGTTGCCGCCGATGAGTCGCGCGGAGACGGTCGCGGGGACCGAAGGTTCGACCGCGAGCAAGTCGGCGCCTTCGCCGCCGTCGAGGAGGAGCCCGGTCGGCGTCGTCGCGATCGGACAGCTCGCGGTTTCGGGGCCGAGCAGCGAGCAGCCTTCGCCCACCGCCATCGGCAACCCCTGCTCGGTGACGACCCAGCTGTCGCCGAGGAAGGCGACGTGCACCTGGATGCCCTGCTTGTCGACGAGGTTGACGCCGTGTTCGACGATGCCGGTGAGCTCACCGGTGCCGGGGCCGCCGGGCAGGTTGACCTCGAAAGTCGGCGGCGGTGGCGGGTGTTCTTCGAACGCGATCAATGCGGCTTCGTCGGCGGCGTTATCCGCGCGGCCGCCGCTCAGCTCGCACGATTCGGCGCTCGCCACCCCCCGGCAGAGATCGAGGCCGGTGCCGCCGAAGGCTGAGTCGGCGCCGCCGGCGCCGATCAGTTCGTCGGCCCCGCCTCCGCCGTACAGCTCGTTCAGTTCGGCGTCGCCGGCGAGCGTGTCGGCGAAGGGCGTACCGGCCACGTCCTCGATGCCGCTCAGCGTGTCTTCGCCGTCGCCGCTGCCCGTGCCGGCGGCGAGGTCGACGTCCACGCCGATACCGCTGGTGAAGACCGCGCCCTGCCCGGCGAGCACATAGGAGGCGATGTCGTGGGCACCGGGACCACCGTCGATCCTGTCGGTGCCGAGATCGCCCTCGATCACGTCGCCGTTGCCCGGGCCGCCGGAGAGGTGGTCGTTGCCCACGCCGCCGATCACATGGTCGCCGTTGCCCGGGCCACCGTCGACAAGGGTGTCGTCGCCCAGCCCCGAGTTGAGGTAGTCGTCGTCGCCCGGCCCGCCGTATAGACGGTCGTTGCCGCGTTCGCCGAAGACGGTGTCGGTCCCGGGGCCGGCCAGCACGAGGTCGCTGCCGTTGCCGCTGATCACTTCGTCAGCGCCCGCTCCCGTGTCGATCCGGTCGCTGCCGGTCCCGCCTTCGATCGTGTCATCCCCGCCCCCCGTACAGATCCGGTCGTTGCCACCACCTCCTAAGACGTGGTCCTCACCAGCGCCTCCGACGATCACGTCGGCGTGGGCGGTGCCGTGGATCTTCCCGTGGCCGACAATCGTGGCGGGCCTGCCGAGGCACCTTCCCGCGTGCGCCGCCCCTGCCGGGGGGCGCGAGCCAGGGGGCGACGACGCGGCCGTCCCGGGACAAATTGAGAAGCCCGTAGTTGCCGCGATCAGCGCGCCGAGGGCTAGAGAGCGGAGATGGAGGGGTCGTTGGAGCACTGGACGGCCTCAGCCTGAGGAAGCGGACGACGGGTCTCGAACCCGCAACTTACCGTCGCTCCGCCTACAAGCTCAGCGAAGCATGGATCTTTTGCGCAGGTGTTTTTCGACAGATCGACGCTTCGGTTGTTTTGGGCTCGCTGGGGGTGGACACTCCTCTTCGTGCCAATCGACATCGAAATCGACCCGGTCGCCGAGGCTGCCAGGGGCAAGGAAGCTCGCGGTCGTGTCCCCCGAAGGGCCCACGCGGAGTGCGCAATCGGAGCCCGGAGCCCGGTGCAGATCCTCACGCGGCAAGATGAGAGTCGCGTCCCCGAGCTGGTGCCGATCCGCTACGGGCGGATGCTGGACTCTGCCTTCACCTTCTTCCGGGGAGCGGCGGCGGTCATGGCGGCCGACCTGGCCCACATGCCTAGGACCGGATTCACCGTCCAGCTCTGCGGCGACGCGCACCTCTCCAACTTCGGCGTCTTCTCCGCCCCCGACCGTCGGCTCGTCTTCGACTGCAACGACTTCGACGAGACCTGCCCCGGCCCCTTCGAGTGGGACGTGAAGCGGCTCGCAGCCAGTGTCGTCGTCGCCGGCCGGGAGCGCGGCTTCGGCAAGCGCGAGCGGCGGCGGATGATCCTCGCCACCGTCGGGGCCTATCGCCGGTCGATCCGCGAGTTCGCCGCGATGCGCAACCTCGACGTCTGGTATTCGCGCCTCGACGTCGAGCCGGCGGTCGATGCGCTGCGCCCCCAGCTCGACGACCGCCGCGTTCGCCGGCTCGAGCGCAACCTTGCCAAGGCCCGCGCCAAGGACAGCCTCCGCGCCCTCGGGAAGCTGACCCACGAAAGGGGCGGCGAGCTGCGGATCGTCAGCGACCCGCCCCTGATCACGCCGCTCGAGGAGCTGACCGACGCCGCCGACGCCGAAGAGCAGCTGCAGGCGGTCCTGGCCGCCTACCGAGAGACCCTGAGCCCCGAGCGCCGGCGGCTCGTCGGCTCCTACCGCTACGTCCACGCCGCCCGCAAGGTCGTCGGGGTCGGCAGCGTCGGCACCCGCGCCTGGATCGTGCTGCTGGTCGGGCGCGACGAGAAGGACCCGCTCTTCCTACAGGCGAAGGAAGCGCAGCCCTCGGTCCTCGAGCCCTACGTGCAGGAGGGCGTTCCATCCGACCACGGCCGCCGCGTGGTCGAAGGGCAGCGGCTGATGCAGGCGGCGAGCGACATCTTCCTCGGCTGGGTCACCGCGGAGGGAGTCGACGGCGAGGAGCGCTGCTTTTACGTGCGCCAGCTCTGGGACGGCAAGGGCTCGGCCGAGGTCGAGCGGATGTCGCCCTCTGACCTCGCCGCCTACGGCGCCCTCTGCGGGGAAGCCCTGGCGCGGGCGCACGCCCGCTCGGGCGATCGGTTCGGGATCGCCGCCTACCTCGGTAAGGGCGATTCCTTCGACAAGGCCCTTGCCGGCTTCGCCGAGGCCTACGCCGACCAGAACCAGCGGGACTTCGAGCGGATGCTGGCGGCTGCCGAGGACGGCGAGATCGCGGTCGAGGAACAGCCGTCGTGAGCCTGGCGACGATCCGACGGGGGCGTTCTCGTCCTGCTGCTCGACGCGGCCATCCTCTGAGGTCGTGAGAGGACCGCATCCATGAGGTTCAGGCCGGGGCCCGATCCACCTCTGCGGGTGCGCAGCCTGGACGGCGGCAGGTTCAGGCGCTGAGGATCTTGGCCTTCTGGGCTGCGAACTCTTCCTCGGTCAAGATCCCCTGCTCTTTCAGCTGCCCCAGCTCCTTGAGCTGGTCGATGGTCGATTCCGCGGGTGCGGCTGCCTGGGCCGGGAGTGCCGCGACCGCTTGCGGGGGCTGTTCCTGGGCTTCTTGTTCTGCCCAGCGCCGGCCTTGCCGTCGCGAGACTCGATTGCTGACGCTGGTCGCGGTTCCGGCGATCACCGCCGTCCGGGCGACTCCTCGTAGTAATCCTGGCATGAGCTTCCCCTTTCGAGGGTTAGGCCGCCTCGGCGGCGTCGAGGGCGGAGATCACGGCCTGGATCGGGATCCGGCCGCTGGCGACGAGTTGGCCGCCGCCGCGTCGAACGGCGGTGGCGAAGGGCACCGCCCAGCGATTCTCGTAAACGAGCAACGCCGCTGAAGCTCCCGGCTCCAAAGCAGCCGCGGCCTCATCGGCGTCCTCATCGCTCAACAGCCCCGATTCGGCGCCGACGAAGACCGCGAACTCCTGGGCCTGCTCGCCGAGGTCGGCGATCTCCATGCGCGTCACGGAGCCGTCCTCGTCCTTGGCGATGAAAGCCAGGTCCAAGATGCGGATCAAGCCCCGGTCGACCAGGTCGACCAGGTGAGGCATCGCCTCGCCGGTCGGCTGCCGCCCCGGCCACTCGACCACCAGGTAGTCGATCGGCCCCATCTCTGACTCCTCGATGCTCTCGTTCTCCATCTTGTCCCTTCCTGATCAGGCCGGACCGCATTCAGCGGGCGGCGAGGATTTTCCCTTTCTCCTGCTCGAACTCAGCGTCGGTCAGGGCTCCTTCCTGACGCAACCTGTTGAGGCGCTCGATCCGAGCCAGTGGATCGTCCGCCTCCGCGGCCGCCCTCCCATGCCGACGGCCGAAGGGTCGTGAGGTCCCGAACCTCGCAGAGAACGATCGCAGCGGTTCGTTCGGGAACTCGGCCAGCGCCTGCCGGCGCAGCAGCTCGGTCCCGAGGGCGAACAGGGCGGCGAAGACGAGGATGCCGAGGGGCTTGCGGAAGGCCGCGATCGGCGCCCAGGCGATCAGCAGGACCCAGATGCCGGCGGCAAACGCATAGGCGGCGGCGCGGCGCTCGCGGAAGTAGGGGGAGGCTTCCTGGCGAAGCGCCCGCGCCGGGGCCGTCGAGCCGGCGAGCCACGCCCCGAGGACGAGGAGGACGCCGAAGGCGATCGCCGAGGCCGCGACCGTGACCAGGAGGGAGGTGCCGATTTCCCAGGCCGCTTCGGCGGCGGGTTCGACGGCCGCCGTCGTCGCCAGCGAGCCGGTAATCGTGTTGCCGGCGACGCCGCGGACGAGCAGCGCCAGGATGCCCGCGATCGCGAAGCCGAAGCCGACCGAGCGCAGCGCCTCGCGACGGCGGTCGCCCGCCAGGTATATCGCCCCGCCGTAGAGGAGGATGAGAAGGACGAAGAGGACGACCGGCAGGCGGCGGATCAGCTTCGCGACCTTCTGCGCCGTGGATATCTGTTCGGACTTGAGGACGGTGAGTTCGCCCGCTTCGGGGGGGACTTTTTCCAGCAGAGCTTCGGGCAGCCCGGCCTGCTTGCCGACTTCGCTGACCAGCGTGCCGAGGTGGAGCGTCACTTCCCCTTCCCCGGTCGAGGCGAAGGAGCCGCCTCCGTCGAGGATCTTCAGCAGGGCTTCGTGGGCGCTGCGGTTCGCCTCGGCCCAGAGCGCCTGGAAGCGCGGCGCCGCCAGCGCCCTTTCGGCGACCCGCTGGGCGAGCTGGCGCAGCCCGCCCGCGGCCGGACCGGCCAGGACTTTCGCCTGCGGCGGCAGCGCCTTCGCCAGTTCGGCTTCGACGTCGACGTTCGCGTAGAGCTGCGTGACCATGAAGGTCGCGAGCTGTTCGTCGATCGCCTTGTTCTCCAGCAGCTTGGTGCTGGTGTTGGTCCAGTTGTCGGTGTTCAGCGCCTGGCGGTTGACCCATACCGAGAAGGTGGCGAGGAAGGCGACGAGGGTCCCGAGCACCAGCAGCACCGCGACCAGCACCCGGTGCCGGGGCCGGGTGTGGTCGGGGCTCTGCGCCATCTTCTTGCCTTTCCTGCCGGCCCTAGGCCAGGAGCTTCGCCTTCGCCCGCTCGAACTCCTCGGCCGAGAGCGCGCCCTTCTCTTTCAGGTCGTTGAGCTTGTGAAGCTCGTCAGCGGGTGAACTCTGGGCCTGCTGGCGGATGTAGGCGTCGAGTTCGCCTTTGGCGTCTTCGGAGGCCTTGACCGTGCGGTCCCGCATTCCGTCGCCGCGGGCGATCAGGTAGATCAACGCCCCGAGGAACGGCAGGATCAGGAGGACGAAGACCCACGCCGCCTTGCCCCATCCCGAGAGCTCGTGATCGCGGAAGAGGTCCGAGATGATCGCGAAGAGAATCCAGAGCCAGGCGACGAAGAGGAAGACCTCGAGGACGAGTAGGAGCAGTTCGCCGAAGCTGATGTCTGCGGTGAGCATCGGCTATTCCTCCCAGCGGGCGGTCAGCTGGTAGAGGATCGTCACGTCGAGGATAATCATCAGGAACGCCCACAACGGCGCGGCGGGGAACCAGACGATCTGGGCGACCGCGTTCACCGAGACGAAGAAGACCGCCGCCCAGCGCGCTGCCGTTGCGGCTGCGAACAGGCCGAGGCCAGTGGCGGCGACCAGCGAGCCGAGGATCAGGTGAATCCATCCCCAGGTCGTGATGTCGGCGATGATCACGCCTTGGCCGCCGACGATGACGACTTCGTTGTTGAGGATCGCCGCCAGCCCGTACAGAGCGTCGAGCGAGCCGAGAATCAGCATCAACGTCCCGGCGAAGACGGTCCATCCCGTGGGCTGCCTTTCCTCCACTCTGCGCCGGTCGTCGCCGGTGGCGTTGGTGGCCTCCATATGTCACTCCTTCGGTCGGTTTTGCGATTGGTTCGCAGACAGCGCCCCTACCGACAACCCGCTGACGCAAGTAGAAGATAGAACCGGACTGTTCGCAAAGCAACACCCCATCCGCGCCCAGATCACACAGAGCGGGAAGCATCGACCGGACGCTAAAGGTGGCTGGGGTCTCGGAGGTGCACCTGGTCGGACCGCTTGGCGCGAGAGATGCCGGAGGCGAGGCTGGTCGAGCTGGAGGCCATTGCCTGCATCCTTGAACGTCCCGAGGACTTCTTCGCGGCGCTGGGCCAACACGTCGGCACCACCGCCTGAGTCAGCGCGAGGGCCGGCCGTTCGACACCCTTCCGGCTTTCCCTCTAGAAGCGGAAAAGAAGCGGACGACGGGTCTCGAACCCGCGACCTCAAGCCTTTCTCGAACCAACTACACCTGCCCTTTTCGTCGAAAAGACGATAGATGTTCGCGCGGCGGCGCCGCAGCCTACTTCGCTCCGCGACGTCTATGGCCGGTCTTCGGACTGGATCACGCCTAGACCTCGATCAGCGAGCCCAGGATCACCGTCTGTTCGCGCGGCAGGCAGAAGAATTCGGCGGCATCGGCGCTGATGTGGGAGGTGGCGATGAAGAGGCGCTTGCGCCAGCGGCTCAACTCGTTCCCCTCGCCGGCCCGCACGTCGATCGTCGAGAGGAAGTAGGAAGCGTCGTCTACCTCGATCGGGCACTCGAGGCCGTCTTCACCTGCACGGCGGATCGCCAGCGGGACGTTGGGCTGCTCCATGTAGCCGAAGCGGGCGGTGACGTGGGCAATGCCGTCGTCGCTGTAGCCGAGGTCGTCGATCGTGAGGCGGTCGACCAACGGGACGTGCGGCACCGGCATCGTCTCGATCGAGAGGATCACCGCGTGCTCGTGCAGGACCTGGTTGTGCTCGACGTTGGCCCGCATCGCCAGCGGCGTCGTCTCCTTGTTGCGGTTGAGGAAGACGGCGGTGCCGGGGGAGCGCAGGAGCGGCGGCTCGCGTTCGTGCAGCTCGGTGACGAAGGCGCGCAGCGACCCTTCCTGGCGTTCGCGCCGCGACGTCACCAGCTCCCGCCCCCGCCGCCAGGTCGTCATCACGGTGAAGACGACGAGGCCGATCAGCAGCGGGAACCAGGCGCCGTGGAGGAGCTTGGTCAGGTTGGCAGCGAGGAACAGCAGGTCGACGGTGAGGAAGGCGCCCGCCGCCGGGGCCACGAGCCAGAGCGGCCTTCCCCACTGGTTGCGCACGATGTAGAAGAAGAGCAGGGTGGTGATCGTGATCGTCCCGGTCACCGCCATCCCGTAGGCGAAGGCGAGCGCCGCGGAGCTGCGAAAGGCGAAGACGAGGGAGAGGACCGCGGCCAGCAGCAGCCAGTTGATCCAGGGGACGTAGATCTGCCCCATCGTCCTGGCCGAGGTGTAGGCGACCCGCAGGCGCGGCAGGTAGCCGAGCTGCATCGCCTGGTGGGCCACCGAGTAGGCGCCGGTGATCACGGCCTGGGAGGCGATCACGGTCGCCGCGGTCGCGAGGAAGATCATCGGCACCCGCCCCCATTCCGGCACCAGCAGGAAGAAGGAGCCGCTGGCGCCGCTGCCGGCCCCGTTCAGCAACAGCGCCCCCTGCCCCATGTAGTTGAGGATGCAGGCGGGGAAGACGAGGAAGAGCCAGGCGAGCGTGATCGGCCGCCGCCCGAAGTGGCCCATGTCGGCGTAGAGCGCCTCGGCTCCGGTGATCGCGAGGACGACGGCGGCGAGGGCGAAGAAGGCGGTGCCGAAATGGCCGACGAGGAAGTCGAGGGCATAGCTCGGCGAGAGCGCCTCCAAGACCTGCGGGTGGACGGCGATGCCGGCGATCCCGC
Source organism: Solirubrobacterales bacterium (assembly GCA_051954115.1). Lineage (GTDB taxonomy): Bacteria > Actinomycetota > Thermoleophilia > Solirubrobacterales > 70-9 > VAYN01. Next base: position 15,636 of record JBQCIB010000017.1, read on the forward strand.
AGGCGCCGATCACGAGGAACCAGACCACCATCACCGGCCCGAAGGCGCGGCCGACGGCGGCGGTGCCGAAGCGCTGGGTGGCGAAGAGGACGACGATGATCGCCACCGTGATCGGCACCACCAGGTGCTCCAGCGAGGGTTCGACCACCTTCATTCCTTCGACCGCCGAGAGCACCGAGATCGCCGGCGTGATCATGCTGTCGCCGAAGAAGAGCGAGGCGCCGAAGATGCCGAGCGCCGCCAGCACCAGCTTCGTCCGCCTCCCGCCCGGCACGCCGCCGCGCCGGATCAGGGTAATCAAGGCCATGATCCCGCCCTCGCCCTGGTTGTCGGCCAGCATCACCAGCAGGACGTACTTGAGCGTGACGACGATCGTCACCGCCCAGAAGATCAGCGAGATCACGCCGTAGACGCTCGAATGCGTCTCCGCCACCGGGTGCGGGTCGGAGGGGTTGAAGACCGCCTGGATCGTGTAGAGCGGGCTGGTGCCGATGTCGCCGAAGACGACGCCGAGGGCGCCGAGCACCAGCGCCGCCTGAGCGGGCGTGCGGGCCTTTCGGGAGGTGTTGGCGTCGGTGCTCAGCGGTCTTCACCCTACGGACCCGGTGCAGACCGGCTCTTCACAAAATCTATATGCCGCCCGGCGAAATCTTGATGCGGCCTTGATGGCTGCGGTCGCATGATCTAGATGCACGATTAGATCGACAGATCGGCCTGAAAGGGGGTCGATGATGACCGTAAACAGCGGCGGCCGCGCCTGGGACCGGCGCGCCTCCCCTCGCCGACTCTTCGGTTCCGCGTCCGGCTTCGACGCCACAAGCTCGACCGGCAACTGGCGGCCGGCGCGAACCCGAACGCGACTGATGATCTCCGCGAGCGTGCGCGTCAGCTCGTCGCGGAGGAGAGCCGCCGCTCGATCGCAGCGAGCCTTCGGCGCTTCCTCGAGGATGCAGGCTCCCGGCCGCGGGCGTTCTCCTCGCGGGTGCCGATCGCCCGCGAAGCGATCCGCGACTCGCGTGGTGACATCGAGGGGATCATCGAGCGTTTGGAGACCCCCAACTACCTCTGCCCCCAGGGGGTCGCCCAGCTCTCCTTGCTCCTGACGGAAGGGACGAGCCCGCTCTTCGGTTCGACCACGCCTCCACGGCAGCTTCGCTGGAGCCTCTTGGCCGCGGTCGACGGCTTGGAGGGCGGTCCCGTTCTCGTCGCCTGACTCAGGCGGAGCTGGCGGCACTTCGGCCGTTGGCGCTGAGGACGCGATGGTCGGCAGGCCCCGGTCGGAGGATCAAGACCTCGGCCGGCGCCTTCTCCAGCAGCCAGACCAGATCGTCGCCGGAGAAGCCGGTCGTGCCCGTTGCAGTCGCCGAGACCACTACCCGGTCGAAATCCTCATGCTGGAGAAGCCGCGCCAGGGCGTGGCGGTAGGACCGGCCGCGTTCGATCCGGGCGTCCACCGGGACGCCCTGGGAGCTGGCGCGCTGTTCGATCGCCTCCAGCATCGCCATCGCCCTGTCGGCCTCCTTGGGTATCGCGCAGTCGAGCGGCAGGCTTTTCGGCACGCGGGCAAGGTAGGCGGGCATCAGGGTGGCGTGCTCGGCGAGGGCGAGACGCAGCGCCGCATCGACCGCCCGGCGCGAGATCTCGGCGCCGGTGAAAGGCAGGAGGATGTGGTGGACGGCATCGGCGTCGCTGCCGGCGCGCCGCCGCCGGGCGATCAGGAAGCCGAGCGCCAGGCCGAGAATCAGAGCGAGGCCGACGAGGAAGTGCTCGATCACTTGGCGTCGTCCTTGAGGCCGCGGTGGGCGACGATCCGCACGTCCACCCCCGGCGGCGTCGCCTGCATGAGCCGCTGTGGCAATCGTTCCCGCAGGCGCGCCCAGCCTCGTACCGGCTTCGACTCGCCGACCATGATGTAGGTGGTATTGCGCTCGCGCACGACTCGCGCCACCGCGGCGACGAGGTCGTCGTGCTCCTCGACCAGGAAGGTGGCACCCAGTACCGAGGCAAGCCGGCGCAACGCGCTCACTTGATCCTCCAGCTCGCCCTCGATCGGTTGGCCGGGGGGCTTGACCCAGAGCAGGTCGAGGTCGGTTCCGAGGCGCTGCGCCGAGCGCCACGCCCGGCGCACCAGGCGCTGCGAGCTGGGCTGCGGACGCACCAGCGCCAGCAGCCGCTCGCCGACCGCCTTGGGCGCATCGGCGGCGACCTTGTCTTCCTCGCGGCGGGTGCCGACTGCCTCGACCTCGGTGTAGACGAGGCGCTTTGACTCGACGTCCTCGGCGACCTGGCGCAGGCTCACCTCGCGCAGGGCGGCGAGGTTCTCGATCTTGAAGAAGTTGTCGAGGGCGGCCTGGATGTTCTCGCCGGGGTAGACCTTGCCGGCGCGCAGGCGCTCGATCAGGGCCTCCGGAGTGAGATCCACGAGGACCACCTCATCAGCGGCGCCGAGGACCGAGTCGGGGACGGTCTCGCGCACCCGCACCCCGGTCAGCTCGGCGACCTGGTCGTTCAGCGACTCCAGGTGCTGGACGTTGACGGTCGAGAAGACGTCGATCCCTGCCTCCAGCACGGCCTCGATGTCTTCGTAGCGCTTCTCGTGCTCAGAGCCCGCCGCATTGGTGTGGGCCAGCTCGTCGATCAGCGCCAGCTCCGGCCGGCGGGCGAGAAGGGTGACGAGGTCCATCTCCTCGACCTCCACCTCGCGGATCGCGGCCCGGCGCCGGGGCACGACCTCAAGGCCGCGCGCCTGGGCGCTCGTCTCCTCGCGCTTGTGCGGCTCGAGGTAGCCGATCACCACGTCGCGGCCGGAGTCGGCTTCGGCGTGGCCCTCCTGCAGCATCCGGTAGGTCTTGCCGACGCCCGCGGCCATGCCGAGGAAGATCTTGTAGCGGCCGCGGGACACGGCGCCCTCCGCTCAGGCCCCCAGCAGGTTGTGGACGACGAGGTCGATCAGCTTGATCCCGATGAAAGGGGCGATCAACCCGCCGAGGCCGTAGATCAACATGTTGCGCCGCAAAAGCGCGGTCGCGCCGATCGGCCGGTAGCGCACGCCGCGCAGGGAGAGCGGGATCAGCAGCGGGATCACGAGCGCGTTGAAGATCACCGCTGAGAGGATCGCCGATTCAGGCGTCCCCAGCGACATGATGTTGAGCGCGTCGAGCGGTCCCTTTTCTCCCGCGACGGCCCAGGTGGTCGCGAACATCGCCGGCAGGATCGCGAAGTACTTGGCGACGTCGTTGGCGATCGAGAAGGTGGTCAGAGCGCCGCGGGTGATGAGGAGCTGCTTGCCGACCTCCACGATCTCGATCAGCTTCGTCGGGTTGGAGTCGAGGTCGACCATGTTGCCGGCCTCGCGGGCGGCCTGGGTGCCGCTGTTCATCGCCACGCCGACATCGGCCTGGGCCAGGGCGGGGGCGTCGTTGGTGCCGTCGCCGGTCATCGCGATCAGCCGCCCGCCGGCCTGTTCTTCGCGGATCAGCTCCAGCTTGCGCTCGGGGGTCGCTTCGGCGAGGAAGTCGTCCACCCCTGCCTCCTCGGCGATCTTCGCCGCGGTCAGCCGGTTGTCGCCGGTGACCATGATCGTCCTGATCCCCATTGCCCGCAGCTGGTCGAAGCGAGCCTTCATGCCTTCCTTGATTACGTCCTTGAGATAGACGACGCCCAAGACGTGCTCGTCGCGGGCGACCGCCAGCGGGGTGCCGCCCTCGCGGCCGATCCGGTCGAGCTCGCCCCGCAGCTCGGCGGGGGGGCGACCGCCCTCGGAGCTCACCCATTTCTCGATCGCATCGCCCGCGCCCTTGCGCAGGCGGGCGCCGTTGAAATCGACTCCGCTCATCCGCGTCTCGGCGGTGAAGGGAACGAAGCTCGGCTCGTGTCCGTCGAAGTCGTGCTCGCGGATGCCGTAGGTCTTGGCGAGGACGACGATCGAACGCCCCTCCGGCGTCTCGTCGGCGAGCGAGGCCATCTGCGCCGCCTCGGCCAGCTCCTCGACGGCGACGCCGGGCATCGGCATGAATTCGACCGCCTCCCGGTTGCCGAGGGTGATCGTCCCGGTCTTGTCGAGCAGCAACACGTCGCAGTCGCCGGACGCCTCGACCGCCCGGCCGGAGAGGGCGAGGACGTTGCGGCGCACCAGCCGGTCCATGCCGGCGATCCCGATCGCCGAGAGCAGAGCGCCGATCGTGGTCGGGATCAGCGCCACCAGCAGCGCGATCAGCGTCGTCTCCGAGAGTTCGGTGCCAGCAAACAGCGCGAAGGGCCGCAGCGAGACGACGACCGCGATGAAGACCAGCGTCAGCGCCGCCAGCAGGATGCCGAGGGCGATCTCGTTCGGGGTCTTGCGCCGCTCGGCGCCCTCGACCAGACCGATCATCCGGTCGAGGAACGACTTGCCGGGCTCCTGCGTGATCTCGACCACGATCCGGTCGGAGAGGACGCGGGTGCCGCCGGTGACGGCCGAGCGGTCGCCGCCGGCCTCGCGGATCACCGGCGCCGACTCGCCGGTGATCGCCGACTCGTCAACCGAGGCGATCCCCTCGATCACGGTGCCGTCGCCAGGGATCGTCTCGCCCGCGACCACCACGACCACGTCGCCCCGGACCAGCTCCGAGGCCGGCTTCGTGCCGCCGTCGCGCAGGGTGGCCGTGGTCTCGGTCCGCATCGCCCGCAGGCTGGCCGCCTGGGCGCGGCCGCGCCCCTCGGCCATCGCCTCGGCGAGGTTCGCGAAGACGACCGTGAGCCACAGCCACAGCGAGACGGTGAAGGTGAACCAGGCCGGCTCATGCCCGCCGCCCAGGGGACCGCCGCCGAAGACCTGGATCAGCCAGGCGACGGTGGTGATCGCGGCGCCGATCTCGACCACGAACATCACCGGGTTGCGGACCTGCACCCGCGGGTCGACCTTGCGGACCGACTCCACGAGCGCCGGCCGCACGATCTCGGGGTCGAACAGCGAGCGCCGTCGGGTCTCGGCGCTCATCGCGGCGCCTCTTCGTCAAGGGCGAGGTTGAGCTGCAGGACGTTGACGCCGGGCTCACCGAAGATGCCGAGGAAGCGGCCGTTGGTGTGCTCGGAGATCAGTTCTCCGACCTTGTCCAGCGGCAGCCCTCGCACGGCGGCGACCCGATGGGCCTGGATCGCGGCGTTGGCTTCGGAGATTTCCGGATCGACCCCGGAGCCGGAGGTCGTGATCGCGTCGACCGGCACCTCTTCGCGGGTCAGCGAGCGGTCATAGGGCTTGTTCAGCCTCAGATAGGCGCGGAGGTTTTCCCGCACCGATTCGCGCTCTTCGACGCTGTTGGGGCCGAGGTTCGAGAAGTAGGTGGTGTCGGCGGCGTATTCGGACTGCGAGGGGCGCGGGTGGAAGTAGCCCCTGCCCTTGAATCCCTGCGCGATCAGCTTCGAGCCGACGAGCCGGCCGTCGAGGCTGACCTTCGAGCCGTCCGCCTTTCCCGGGAAGACGAGCTGCGAGATCGCAGTCATCGCCAGCGGGTAGGCGAGGCCGAAGACCACCGTGAAGCCGAGGACTGCGATCAGGGCGGTGATAGCCATGCGCCGCATCTCAGAAGAGCCTCGTGGTCAGGCTCTGGACGATCGGCCCGAGCAGGAGGGCGGGGAAGAAGGTGAGCGCCCCGACCAGGATCACCACCCCGACCAGCAGCACCGTGAAGGTCGGGGTGTCGGTCCGCATCGTCCCCGGCCCGGCCGGCGCGACCTTCTTGGTGGCGAGGGAGCCGGCGACTGCGAGGACGAGGATGATCGGGATGAAGCGAGCCAGCGTCATCGTCGCGCCGCCGAGCAGGTTGGCGAAGGAGATGCCGTAGGCGCCGTGGTTGCCGGGTGCGTTCGGCTGGACGAAGCCGGTATAGCCGGCGAAGGCCGAGCCGTTGTTGTTGGCCTGGGAGAGGTAGGCGTAGAGGGTCTCCGAGAACCCCTGCGGGCCGCTCTGGAAGATCGAGCGTTTGCCCGCCTCGGTGGCGATCGCGAGCCCGGCCGTGACGAGGACGGCAAGCGGCGTGAAGAGGACGCCGAGGGAGATCAGCTTGATCTCCCTCGCCTGGATCTTCTTGCCGAGGTATTCGGGGGTGCGGCCCACCATCAGGCCGCCGATGAAGACCGCGAGCAGGACGAAGAGGAGCATCGAGTAGAGGCCCGTGCCGACGCCGCCGAAGACGACCTCGCTGGTGGCGAGCCCCGCCATCGGCACGGCGCCGCCGAGCCCGGTGTAGGACTCATGCGCGGAGTTGACCGAGCCGCTGGAGGTGACGGTCGTGGTCGTCGCCCACAGCGCCGAGTCGGTGATCCCGTTGCGCTGCTCCTTGCCTTCGAGGTTGCCGCCGCTCGAGCCGGAGAGAGCGGCGGTCGGAGTGCCGGCGGCGTGCTGAGCGGGGGTGCCGTGCTGCTCGGCCGGGATTATCACCGCGATCAGGGCGATGTAGATCGCCAGCATCGCCGCGAAGATCGCCCAGCCCTCGCGCTGGCGGCCGACCATGCGCCCGTAGGTGTAGGTGAGCGCGGCGGGGATGAGGATGATCGCCAGCAGCTCCACGAAGTTCGAGAGCTGGGTCGGGTTCTCGAACGGCATCGCCGAGTTGACGTTGAAGAAGCCGCCGCCGTTGGTGCCGAGCTGCTTGATCGCGACCTGCGAGGCGGCCGGGCCGAAGGCGAGGGCCTGTTCGGCGCCCTGGACGGTGTGGGCGACACTGGCCCCACCGAGGGTCTGGACGACGCCCTGGGAGACGAGGATCAGGCCGACGAGGACCGAGAGCGGCAGCAGCACGTAGTAGAGGCTGCGGGTCAGGTCCTGCCAGAAGTTGCCGAGGCCGGCGCCGGCCCGCCCCGCGATGCCGCGGATGAAGGCGAGCAAGACGCAGATCCCGACTGCCGGGGTGACGAAGTTCTCCACCGTCAGCCCCGCCATCTGCGCGAAGTAGGAGAGGGTCGCTTCGCCGCCGTAGAACTGCCAGTTGGTGTTGGAGACGAAAGAGGAGGTGGTGTTGAAGCTGACGTCCCACGGCGCCGAGTGGAACCCTTCGGGGTTGAAGGGCTGGACGCCCTGGGTGCGCAGGATCAGGTACAGCGCGACCCAGGAGAACAACGAGAAGAGGACCACGCTCTTGGCGTATGCCTTCCAGTCCTGGTCCTCGCTCGGGTTCACGCGCAGCACTCGGTAGGTGAGGCGCTCGGCGGGCCCGAGGACTGGCGAGAGGAAGACCCGCCGGCCGCTGAAGACACGCGCCATGTAGGCGCCGAGCGGCTTCGTCAGGGCGACGACGATCGCGATGAAGACGGCGACCTGTAGCCAGCCCTGCGCCACTAGAGGTTCTCCCCCCGCAGCAGCGCGTAGACCAGGTAGGCGAAGACCAAGGCCGAAGCGACAAGTCCGAAGATGTCGGCTCCGCTGAGCGAGCCCAGCGGCAGCTCAGACACGGTCGATCAGCTCGATCGAGAGGTAGAGGAGGGCGAACAGCACGATCGCGATCGCGATCGCGAAGGCGTCGGCTAGAGGGCTACCCCCTCCGGGGAAGAGATCGGCGAGGACGAACACACCTCGATCATGCGCCCGACCCCATCAAGCCCGCATGAAGATCGCGGTTCGCCCCATACAGATTTCGTAAAGGTCAGATCAGCCCACCGAACTGGTCCTCGACGCCGTATGGCCTTAGCCAGACGGTTGGAAACTCTGGTTCGACACCCTTCCGGCTTTCCCCCTAGAAGCGGAAAAGAAGCGGACGACGGGGGTCGAACCCGCGACCTCAAGCCTTTTTCGAACCGACTAAACCTGCCCTTTTCCGTTGAAGACAATAGATGGTCGGAGGCGACTTAAAGAGCCGCTGCAACTTTCTGCCTCTCCCCGCGACCTTGGTCCGTTAGCTGACGGCATGGCCCACCACCCGATAACGGCCTTATGACGACCGGAAAGTCAACCGCATCTGCCTGAACCAAAGCGCAGTCGAGTTAGCCGTGAGGGTCGTGCCCCACGCCACCCTTTAGTTGGCTCGTAAACGGATCCTACGGGGTCATAAGCCGAGTCCGCAGCGGCCATTAAGTCTCGATGGGCAAAGTAAGCGCTCCTCATCCAGACATAGAGCTGACTAGCCTCTTGGCTATCGCCGCGGCATGGCGCCTAGTGGCCAGCACGGTCGCGAGAGCTCTTTGATAAGGCGCCGCTGCCCGCAACGCGTCGCGGCGTTTGAGGGCTACGGCGGTATTGATGAAGCCCGAGCTGTATTGACAGCGGATGTCCCTCACAGCGACCGTGCGCTCGTAGGCACGCCCCCGCCTCCGCCCGCGCCCCCGTTCGTGGTGAGTAAAGAGTTCCCCCGCCAGAGCGTAGGGTCCCCCGGCCGGAGGAGAGACTGCTGCCATGCACGAGGACCATCGACGCAACGCAGCGAGATACCGAGGGTTCGCTTCCACGTCATGTCCGACAGCAAGATCCAGATCCTCAGGCAAATACTCCGCCCTCATGGCGAGCGCGCCGCTGCCGAACAGCTGGTTGTCGGCTTCTGCGATGCATCCTTCAGTCGGGTACGAATGCTTCGCGATGCCTTTGACGACGAAGGTTCCATTCAGACCCTGGGGACCCAATAGCGCCGCCCAAAAATGCCGGTCCAAAGGTGACGGCGGGTGCAGGGCGACCTTCCGATCGTGTGCTTGTCCTAATCCAGGGGAGGCATGCATTTCAAAGCCAGTTTGGATCGCGTGATTCAGTGCCACAGACTCCGGTGGCACCGCGGCGAATTCCCCCGTTTCGAGAATCGCGCTCCTGTTGGGCGCAGCTTTCGTTGCATAAGCGGCCGGCAGTCGCAGCCCCTGCGCCTCCATGCATCTGCGGGTCAGCACCGTACGAGCCGCCGCAATCTCCGCTTGAGCGGGGCCGGCATTGCCCGCGATGATCAACTTGGCGATCCTCCCGTTCGACACCGTTGCCTGCGAGGTGGTCTCACCGCAGCCAGAGATAGTGAGAAGAATCGCCGCCAGCAGCAGGGCAGCAAGCGGCATAGTGGTGCCCCGATTGCTCATCTCATTCATAGCTCAATAGGCGGCGGCGGGCCATACCTGAAGCGGTCCAATGCCTCAGGCATGAGCCCTGTACGCCGCGTACAAATGACACCGCCCCAGAGGCCCTTCGACGTGTCATATAGCCGAATCCCCCGGGACAGAACACATCAGCAACTCGCGTTCTTACCCTCGTGCAAGGAGGAGAACGTGTCGTTCCAAGTTTCGCCAACGTAGCTGGCATTCGTGCCGGCCAGGTTGGTGTAGGGAGTGCCAGTGCATCCCGCTTCCTTGTAGTAATAGATGGTCACGGGTCCGTAGTTGACCAAGCTGCTGACGCAATCGTTGAACGAGCCAGTCGTGCAGCCTGAGACCGACCCGAGGCCCGTGAAGCTATGAACGGAATACCCTTCTTCGATTCGCCAGTGGTAAAAGCCACCTTCGTAGTTGGCGTTCGCAAAGGCACAGCCGTCATATTGCAATTCACATTGATTGATTGATGCAGCAGCGCTGGAGGTATAGGGCCCGATACCAACGCCTGCGAACGCCAGCATGGCGATGCCAGCGAGGAGCGTAGTACGCAACAGTCCTCTCATCCTTCACTCTCCTATATATCGAGATCTAGCCGTCGGCATAGGCCGTGGCAATAGCGCGCCGCATCTTAAGCTCGTGACCTTCAAAACATCAAAGTATTTAAGAAACTGTAAGAAATCAGACGCGGCTAGCTAATCCAGTCACCCTAACGGAGGCTGTGGAGGCGCGGTGACGCGATATGCCCTCGCCTGAATCCACTTGAGTGAGGCCCAGGGCTAACAGGCTCGAGACGGATGCGAACCGAGGCAGCGGAGCGCCCGATAAGCGGCCTTATAGAGACCTGATGGCCTAATAACCCCGAAAAGTCGGGTTTCGCTCGTGCAAACTGCTGCTACCCGCTGGAGGAGCAGTGAGCGGAAGTTAGTGTGAGCGAAAGCGCTGAGCGGATGGCGTGCTTCCTTTGGCGTCGTGCTTGGAAGTAGTCCGCGCTTCTTTGAGGACCAGAGTCGCGGTCTTGATGTCGTCGCCCTTGACAGTCACTTTGAACTCTCTCTTCCCGGCGGCCCGCAACAGTGACCTGCCCTCCTTGTTTAGATGCACCCCGAGAGTTTCGCTGCTGCCCGCGGCGTTTGAGAAGTGGGCGGTGCCGATGACGATGTTGCGGAGACGATTGCGCCGGTAGCCCTTGACCATGTGCTTCTGCGCGATGCTTGCCTCAAACTCGAGGAAGCCCGTGCAGACCTCCTGACCGTCGCAGGTCAACGTGACCTGGGCCTCGTTGTTCTGGACCGTCGCAGAGGAAGCTGCGCGTGCGATGCCGTTCATGGGTGCGCTGCTCGTGCTCGTCGTCGAAGCACTCGTCGTGATTTCGGTAGGGGCGGCTGGAGTGGGAGTGGCAACCTTGACGGCCGGACTCGTGGCTTTGGTGGAGCCGTAGGTTCCGCTGACGGTGACCCGACACGCAACCTTGGCTCCCGCATCCCCCGCACCTACCGTGTACGAGGGGGTCTGGTCGCCGGAAGGGACGCCTTCACGCAGCCATTCGTAGGCGTATGCGAGCGTGCCTTCGCCAGTCCACGATCCTGGTTCGCAGGTGAGCGTATGCCCTACTGCCGCCGCTCCGACGACCTCCGGCTGGACGGTCGCAAAAGGAGGCTGGGTCTGGAAAGCCCCGATGTCACAGTGTCCGTTGCGCGGCATGCCCCGCTGGTCGACGATCGTACGAGGCCACCCGCATTCCGCTCCCGCGTCGATCACCGGGCTGCTCGGCATCGGCGCCATCGTTTCCGTGGGCCCGCCATTGGCCGCGAGCGGCATCAGCTGCGGACTGAGACCGAGAATCGAGCCGTATTCAGCCAAAAAGCCGCATTCGGAGACGGCATCGTCCTCGAGGTCGTTGAGCTCGTATTCGGGATTGGGCTTCGAATTGTCAAAAAAGCAATTGCCGCCCTCGGCGGCGGTCCCATCGGCGATGATCGAGCTGGCGATCCAGTCCGCGTCTCCATAGAGATTGCCGCCCCACGCAACCCATGCATTGATCGGGCTAGCAACGTTTCCGTCGAGCGTTACATGCGTGAGCTGGCCCCGGTTCAACGCCATGCCCCCGCCCTCAACAATCGGCGGGTTCGTAGTCGTCCCGGCGCTCGCGACATTGCCCGCGATCGTCGTGTTCACAACTTCCAGCTTGGCCCCATTCGAGAAATTTTCTATGCCGCTGTCGAGACCGCCGCCCGCCGCTTTGCTGTACGCGCCACCGGCTTCGGCCGTGTTGTCCGCGATCGTCGAATCGGCTATCAGCATCGAACCGGTACTGAAGATGCCGCCGCCAGCGGCTTCGCCGACTTCAGTACTGCTGCTCGCTCCTTCGGCACGCGCGATGTTATGAGCAACCGTCGTGTCGACCACATTGAGGACCCCGCGGTTGAAGATCGCCCCACCGTGCGCCGTCTGCGCTTCTGCGCGGTTGCCGACGAGCACATCGTCGAACAGAGTCACCGACGAGCCCGATGCCCTGCTGGCGTTGATCCTGAGCGCGCCACCGCCTTGTTCTGCGCCGAATTCTTCGCCCTCTTCGTGCCCAGCGCCCACACCGCCGGTCAGATCTACGCCTTCAATCGAGATCTGCCAAGGCGTATTGGTGTTGTCGTAGGGGATGAGCATGATCGGGTTGCGGCCGCTGGTCTGTTCGATCGTCGTCACCTCCGGACCGGCTCCTTCGATCGTCAGGCTGGCATCCACGCGCAGGTAGGCCAGCACACCCGAGGGAAGCCCGTGGGCTTCACCGAGCTGATAGACGCCGGGTTCGAGCTTGACGGTGGAGCCGGGGTTGTCATCGGCGGCGCTGATCGCCGCGCGCAGATCCGAGCAGGAAAAGAGAGTGCTTCCCGTTTCGGTGCACGTTCCCGAGTTCGAGTCCGCCGAGCCTGCGGGTACTTCATAGACCGCGCCCCCGTCCGCCCGCGCAGACGTTGGGATACCTCCCAAGGCCGCGCTCGCGACCACGAGAACGATCAGGGCGGCGATGTGCCGTGCAACCGGCACGGCATCGGTGGGCCTTGCCGGGCGAGCTTCCGGCTCAGCCACGAACATTTGACAGCCCCAGACGCACCCCGATTTCCGTATGGGCCGGCAGCTGCAGTCCCGCGGGCTGGCTCTGGCCGATCACGACCTGACGTCCCCGGGAATGGAGTCCACGATGAAGGGGGCGAGAGTGGTGGACGGTTCCCAGCCAGCAGTCATCCTGGCGGAGGGCATGTCGAGCCTCGGCGACCGTATCGCCGCGAAGGCGCGGAACGGCGCAGTGTTGAACTGTGGCTGCTTCTTCACGAGCGCGCTGTTCCTGTTCTTGGCGAGTCCGTTCTTCAACTCCGCGTGCGATTCCTTCGACGGCCCACGAAGGCAACGTCATTTCATATGGCGTCGGTTCGTTTTCCGGCAGAGGCAGCGGCGGAGTGAAGTAGCCTTTCGCACTTTCCGCGAAACCGGCGGCGCTCGATGCGACAACCCAGTAGGCGTAGAAGATGCCGTACTCCGGTTCGATCAGTTCAACGTTCTTCTGCACGGGACCGGCTTCTCCGGGCACTACGCCCGAGCCGACGACTTCTTCGCTGTAGGGGGCACAGCTTGCGCAACCCGGGGTGCGAAGCCAGAACTCATATTCGGTTGCCTCCGATCCCGGATCGACCGTGGCCGACAGAACCCAGTTGTTGCCGTTGCTGTGGCTGCCAACTTCGGAGATGGCCGGCCCTTCACTCCCTAGCGCCGATTGCGGAGCGAGCCCGCTGAGTACCGCCATGATCATGGCTACGCCTAGCGCCTGACCCATGCGAAGAGTTCGTCCCACTGGGAAAGCCTATGGGGACATTCGGTGGCTTTAGGCTCTTTTTAGAGATCCGGGGCTAGCCTTTAGATGTGCCACACCCTCTTCCTAACTTCCTCGTCTCGAGGAGACCCCTCTTCCTGCTCGTAGTTTCTTTCGTCTTCGCACTCGGTCTGAGCAATGGACTCGCAAGGGGCGCAACCAGGAACGGTCCTGCAGCTCTGTCCGGTGGGTTCGAATGCTTCCTCGACGCAGAAGCCAATATGGCGACGCTGGAACATTCTCTCCAACCCGCCGGTGGGACGACGGTGGCACAAGGATCTCCGGTCCTGTTCTCCGGTCGCTCGGAGTCCCCCCTCAGCTACCAGATCGCCTCCTCCACCGCGGCGCTTGAAAACCCCGACGTCGACTCAGGAGCAGGAGCAGAGGAGCCGCCCAGCGGCCCCGGGGAACCGCCGACTTACGCCTTTACCTCTGGGGCCGCCTCCGCCACGGTCCGCACCGTCTACTGGACCGCTTCCTTTTCGAGCACCGGGATCGAAGGTTGTTCGGGACAGCCGGAACACACGTACCGCAGCGCTCCCCGGGCACTGGTGGTCACCGGTCCGCAGACCGCGCCCGCTCCACCGACCGAAGAAGAACCGCGGTGCCGGGTGCCAGCCCTCAAGGGCGACTCCCTGCATCGGGCGCGACGCCTGCTCGCTTCCGCGGGATGTCACCTGGGCCGGGTGTCGATTCCACGGCCGCATCGGAAGGGTCGCCTAGTGGTCCGCCGACAGCATCCGCGGCCAGGCGTGGAGGTGCCGACGTGGGGGCAGGTGTCCGTGGCGCTCGGCCCTCCTCGATGAAAGAGCGGCCCGTGCTGATGGGCGAACTGAGGCAGCCGAGCGCGCGATAAGCGGCCTTACGCTGCGATGCGGAATCCTCAATTGAGGACGACGACCTCGCAGTCGATGCCACTCGCGCGCTTGATCCGACCGTCGGCCGTCACCAGCACCGTGTCCAGTGCCTCGGCGAGGGCGACATAGGAGGCGTCGTAGGCGCTGAGGTTGTTGTGCAGCTCCCAGACCCGGGCAAGCAGCGGAAGGTGCGGGACGCGCCGCAGGGGGAGCGCGGTCAGATCAGTGAGCGCCTGCGCCGAGCGACGTTCGTCGAGCCTCCCTGCCCTCGCCGCGCGGCGCAGGGTCGAAACGACCTCCAGGTCGATCAGCTCTGGGGCCGCCAGATGCTCACCGTGCAGGCGCTCACGGGCGCGGTCGCCGTCAGCATCATCGTCGGCGAGGGCTGGCGCGAGTACGGATGCGTCGACGACGATCACGCTGCGCGCTGGCGGTCGGCGCGGAGGCTCTCGGCGGCAAAGTCGAAGCCGAGCGAGCCGCCGGCGCGGCCACCTGCTCGACCTAGGACTTCCTCCAGCGTCTCCGTCTCGGCCTGCCGGGTCAACTCAGCAAGCAAGTACTCCTGCAACGACTGCCCCCCGGCAGCGGCACGCTTGCGCAGGACCCGGTGCACCTCGGGCGGCACATTCTTGATCTGGACACTTGGCATCGCTTTAACCTCAGAATCACTATAGCGCCATTTTGGCGCCAACACAGGAACTTTGGCGCTTAGATCTCACGAACTACTCAAGGGGCCCTTTGATCGACACTCTAGAGCCAAATTTCAAACGGGTGTCGAACGCCCCCCGCTTTTTTGGCTCTATAAGTGGCCTCTTAAAGCGGACGACGGGTCTCGAACCCGCGACCTCAAGCTTGGGAAGCTTGCGCTCTACCAACTGAGCTACGTCCGCGTGGGGGCTTGATTCTAGGGCGTGGGCGGGGTGCCGGGGGCACGCGCTAACTAGAGTTGGCGGTCTGTGAGCGTGCGCTCTTCCATCGCAGTGCTGGCCGTGCTGGCAGTCGTCGGCCTGCTCGTCTATGGGCTCGTCAGCAAGGGGGCTTCTGGGGTGGCGCTGGGGGATCCGGCACCGGATGGGCCATTGCCGCAACTTGAAGGAGGCGGCGACGGGTCGCTGGCCGAACACAGGGGTCAGTGGGTGCTGGTCAACTTCTGGGCATCGTGGTGCGGACCCTGCAAGGAAGAGGCGCCGGCGCTGGAGAGGTTCCAGCGGCAGCATGGCGGCGCTGACTTCACGGTCATCGGAATCGACACCCGCGACCTGAGCAGCGACGGGCGCGAGTTCGTGCGGCGGTACGGCCTCAGCTATCCGCAGCTACGCGACGGCGACGGCGCTGCCGCCCACGACTACGGCACTACCGGGGTGCCGGAGAACTTCCTCGTCGACCCGAAGGGCAGGGTGCGGTGGCTGCTGCACGGACCGGTCGATGAGGAATACCTGCGGGACGACGTGCTGCCGTACCTGCCGAAGGGCCAGTCGTGAGGGCGCTGGTCGTGCTTGCCGCCGTTGCCGCGCTCGCGGCCCTGGTCCCCACCGCCGCGGCCGAACAGCGCGCCTCGCTGATCGAAATCGAAAAGCAGGTGATGTGCCCGGTCTGCGGGACGCTGCTGCAGCTGGCGGAATCGCCGCAGGCTCAGCGCGAGAAAGCATTCATCCGCCGCCTGATTGCCGAAGGGAAGACCGAAGGCCAGATCAAGGACGCGCTGGTGGCCGAGTACGGGAACGAGGTGCTGGCGCTGCCGCAGGGCTCGGGCTTCAGCCTCTCCGCCTATGTAGTGCCGATCGTCGCCTTCATCGTCGCGGCGATCGCGCTGGCGCTCGGGGTGATGCGCTGGCGCCATGCGGGTGGCGGCAAAGGCGATGAGAGCGCAGCCGTCTCAGGTCCCAGAGGTGAGGACGCCGAGCGGCTCGACGCCGACCTTGCCCGTTATGACCTCTAGCAAGCGGGGCGCCTTATCCGGATATATCGCGGAAAAGGCGCACTGCTCACGAGCCCACAGCGATCGTTCCTAGCGCTGGGATCGGCAGGCGGCTAATCGCGCCCCGGAGCGCCTTGCCGTCGCGGCCGTTTGCCGCCGACGCCGGCAGCCCCGCCACCACCGCATCAGCCTGCCCCGCCGCAACGGCGCACGGTCCCGGTTCCTCCGCGACCGAGGCAGCCACGAGGATCACCAGCTCGTAGGCGGCGCGCAGCTTCGCGACCATGTGAGCGAAGCTCTGCAGGCCGAGCAGGGTCTCGGCCTTCGTCGCCGGCCGGCCGCCGCAGACGCAGACCAGCGGCTCGGTTAGACCAGTCGCCGCCGGTCCCCCCAGCACCACCGGCTGGATCACGTCTTGGGGCTCCGCTTCCCAGCGCAGGTACTCGTGCAGACCGGGCGCCGCAGCGAGGCCGATCTGCGCCGCCAGCCGCGGGTTCACCAGGTCGCACTCGACGAGGATCGTCCGCCGCCCCGATGAGGTCGCCGCGGCGGCCAGGGCGATCGCGGCCACCGGCGCCGCCTCCCCCTCCCCGCTCACCAGCACGACCCGCTGCTCGGCCAGCTGGGGCAGCACCCGCTCCAGGCCGGTGAAGTCGTCGCGCCGCAACGACCACGCCCGCGACCCCTCCGCCGGGCCGGCGATCTGCGCCAGCACCGGCAGCTTCGCCCGCCGCCGCCGCATCACATCCGCTCGGGAGCGGAGATCCCCAGCAGTCCCAGCGCGGCGGCGATCGTCCGCTTCGTCGCCAGGCAGAGCGCCAGCCGCGAGGCTTCCACCCCCTCGCCCTCGGCCCCGACAACCTGGCAGTCGCGGTAGAAGGCGTGAAAATCGGCGGCAACCGCGGTTGAGTAGGCGCAGATCCGGTGTGGCGCCCGCCGCGACGCCGCCGAGCGCACCTCCTCGGGGAATTCGAGCAGGCGCTTGACCAGGATCTTCTCGCTCTCCTCCAGCGGCGGCCGCCCGTCCGTATCGGCGGGAACCGCCGGGGTCACCCCCTCCCCCGCTTTACGCAGGATGCTGGCGATCCGCGCGTGCGCGTACTGGACGTAGTAGACGGGATTCTCGCTCGACTGGCTGCGCGCGAGCTCGAGGTCGAGGTCGACGGTCGTCTCGTGGCTGCGCCAGAGCATGAACCAGCGGGTGGCATCGACGCCGATGTCGTCGAGCAGCTCGTCGAGGGTGATGAAGTCGCCCGTCCGCTTCGACATCTGCACCCGCTCGCGGCCTTCGACGACGTGGACGAGGCTCATGATCAGCGCCTCGAAAGCCTCGGGGTCGCCACCGAGCGCCTCGATCGCCGCGCGGATCCGCGTCACGTAGCCATGGTGGTCGGCGCCGAGGACGTCGATCAGCCGGTCGAAGCCCCGCTGCAGCTTGTCCCAGTGGTAGGCGATGTCGGGCGTCAGGTAGGTCGGCTCGCCGTTGGAGCGGATTAGGACCCGGTCCTTGTCGTCGCCGAATTCGGTCGTCCGCAGCCAGAGCGCGTCTTCTGAGCGGTAGGTGTGGCCGCGCTTCTCGAGCTCGGCCAGCGCGGTCTCGACCTCGCCTTTCTCGTAGACGGTGCGCTCGGAGAACCAGTTGTCGAAGTGGATGCCGAAGCGCTCGAGCGTCTCCCCCATCTCCTCCAGCATCAGCTCGATCCCCCGCGATTTCACGGTCTCGCGATCGGCGGGGTCGACACCGTCGCCCTGCAGCCGTGCGGCGATCTCGGTCACGTACTCGCCGGCGTAGCCGTCCTCGGGGGGCTCCTCGCCCTGCATCCGTGCCGCGATCGACTCGGCGAAGCGGTCGATCTGGCTGCCGGCGTCGTTGATGTAGTACTCGCGCCGGACCTCGTGGCCGACGGCGAGCAGCAGGCGCACCAGCGAGTCGCCGTAGGCGGCGTGGCGGCCGGTGCCGACGTGGATCGGCCCGGTGGGGTTGGCGGAGACGAACTCGACCAGGACCTTCTCCGGCGAGGTGGTCGGCGCCAGCCCCAGACCCTCCCCCGCCTCGGTCAGGTCGCCGAGCGCCTGCAGGTACCAGGAGTCGGCGAGGAAGAAGTTGACGAAGCCCGGCCCCGCCACCTCGATCCGCTCCAGGTTCGGCGCCAGGTCGGCATCGGCTTCGAGCTGCTCGCGCAGCCGCTCGGCCACCGTGCGCGGGTTGTCGCTGAGGTGGCGGGCCAGCAGCATCGCCGCGTTGGAGCTGTAGTCGCCGAGATCGGGCTTCGGTGGGCGCTCCAGGGTAGGCCGCGGCTCGGCCTCCTCGCCCCCGCGCAGCGCCCGCGCGGCGCCCTCGACCGCGCCCCGCAGCGCGGCTATCGAATCGGTTGCGGTCACGGGCCAATCGTATGGACCATGGCTCGCTACGGGTACGCTCCCCGCCTTGCAGGTAGCCGTCCTCAGCGACATCCACTCCAACCGGCAGGCCCTCGAAGCCGTCCTCGCGGCGGTCGACGAGGCCGGGGTCGACGAGCTCTGGTGCCTCGGCGACATGGTCGGCTACGGCGCCGATCCCGACGCCTGCACGGCGCTCGTGCGCGAGCGCTGCCGCACCAGCCTGGCCGGCAACCACGACCTCGCCGTGCTTGGCGCGCTCGACATCGCGACCTTCTCCGAGGGCGCTGCCGCCGCGGTCGAGTGGACGCGGGAGAACGTCAACGAGGAGACGCTCGACTTCCTCGCCTCGCTCGACCCCGCCGGCTCGCGTGAGGGCGTCGGCCTCTTCCACGCCTCCCCCCGCGATCCGGTCTGGGAGTACGTGCTCGCCGCCGACCAAGCCGAAGCCGGCTTCGAGGCGATGGAAGAGCGGGTCGGCCTGATCGGCCACTCCCACGTCGCCCTCTTCTTCGTCAACCCTCCCGGTACCCGCCCGGGCTACGCGCAGGGCGCCCAAGCCGCCGACGGCGACGAGATCGAGCTGGCGGAGGGGGAATGGCTGCTCAACCCGGGAAGCGTCGGACAGCCGCGCGACGGCGACCCGCGCGCCGCCTGGCTCGAGCTCGACATCGAAGCCTGGACCGCCCGCTGGCACCGGGTCGAGTACGACGTCGAGGCGGCCGCGGCGGCGATCCGCGCCGCCGGCCTCCCGGCTTCGCTGGCCGATCGCCTGGAGGCTGGCCGTTGATCCCAAAATGCAGGGTAAATTGGCTTCCCAGGCGTTTCTCTAGACTCGGAGCAAGATGGGCCGCTTGAGCGCACTTCTGCTCGCCCTGATCCTCGGCGGAGCCAGCGCGGTGGCGCTGGTGTCCTGCGGTGGCGGCAGCAATGCCAAGCTGCTGCCGGGGGCGAAGGCGAATCAGATCGAATCGAACCTGAACGAAGTCCAGCAGCTGGTCGCCAGCGGCGACTGCATCGGCGCCGAAGACGCCGTGGCCGCCGTCACCGCCGAAGTCGAAGAACTGAACGACGTCGCCGCGAAGCTGAAGGCGGCGCTGCAGGAAGGGACGGCGAAGCTGAGCGAAGTCGTGAGCCGCTGCGAAGAAGAAACCGAAGAAGAAACGGAACCTTCGCCGGAACGCGATGTTGAAGCCGAAGAATTGGAACAAGAAGAACTGGAAGCCGAAGAAAAGGCCAGCAAGGCGCAGGAAAAGGCCGAAAAGCAGGAGCAAAAGGAAGAAGAAAAGGCCGAAGCCCCCGAAGTGGAAGAAGGGAACCTGCCGCCGCAGTCCGAAGGCAAAGGCAAAGCCAAAGGGCACGAAGAAGCCACGCCCCCTCCCGCCCCTGCTCCCGAACCAGCTGAAGAAGAACCCTCCGGTGGCGTCGGCCCCGGCGTGGGGGTCGAATGATGGAGGCCGGGACGCTCTCGGGCCGCTACGAGACCGGTGAGAAGCTCGGCACCGGAGGGATGTCGAACGTCTACAAGGCGACCGACCGTATCCTCGAGCGCACGGTCGCGGTGAAGATCCTCGCCGAGCACCTCTCCGACGACGAGCGCTTCGTCGCCCGCTTCAAACGCGAGGCGCTGGCGGTGGCGAAGCTGATCCACCCCAACATCGTCCAGGTCTACGACACCGGCGTCGACGACGGGCGCCACTACATCGTCATGGAGTACGTCGAGGGGCGCTCGGGGGCGCAGATCCTGCAGCGCTCTGGGCCGGTCGAACCGGAGATCGCCGCCGAGATCGGGATCCAGGCCTGTGCCGGCCTCGACTACGCGCACCGGCGCGGGATCATCCACCGCGACGTCAAGCCGGGGAACCTGATGATCGTCGGCGGCCCGGTCGGCGGCGGCGAGATGATCGTCAAGCTGACCGACTTCGGGATCGCCCGCGCGATCGAGCAGACGCGGATCACCCAGGTGGGCTCGGTGGTCGGGACGGCGGCCTACCTCTCGCCCGAGCAGGTGCGGGGCGAGGAGGCGACGCCGGCGACCGACGTCTACGCGCTCGGCGTCGTCCTCTACCAGTTCCTCACCGGCCGGCTGCCCTACGAGGGGTCCTCGCTGGCCGAGCTGGCGGTGCGCCAGCAGAACGAGAAGCCGCTGCCGCCGAGCACCTACAACAGCGAAGTGCCGGAGACGCTGGGGGCGGCGGTGCTGCGGGCGCTGGAGGGCGACGTCAACCGGCGTTACGCGAGCGCCGACGAGCTGGCGCAGGGCCTGCGGCTGGGCCTCGAAGGCGAGGACGTGACGCTGCCGATGGAGGAGGGCACCTCCGCGACCCGGGTGCTGGGCGGCGAGACCGCGGCGACGCGCCACATGGGCCGCGACACGGCGCAGACCGAGTACCGGCCGGCGTCGCCGACGCGGCGGGCACCGGCGCGCCCCGTCGCGCCGGTGCCCGCCCCGGCCCCCGTCGCGCCTCCGCCGCGCGCTGCGGAACGACGGAAGCGCGGCGCTTTCTCCCGCTTCATGCGCTTCGTCCTCGCCCTGGTCGCACTGGTGCTCGTCGCCGCCGCGGTGGCGACCGCCGTGATCGTCACCACCGACAAGGCCGCCGGGGTCAGGGTCAGCAAGGTGGCGGGCGACACCGTCGACAAGGTCGTCGAAGAAGTCAAGGAACTGGTGAGGAAGAACACCGAATAGGGCGGCGGTGTGGGGCGGGTGGGACACCCTCCTCTCTCAACTTGCTCGGGTGGATCGTCGCCGGCCGTCCGAGATTGCCATGACCGAGAAGTACAAGCCGTTCGGAGGGTGTCCCACCCGCCCTTCTCAGACCGTCGCCCAGGGTGCGCTTCCAGATAGGACAGCTGAGCGGTAGGTGTCGAAGGTGCCTTTTTTGATTGCAGCTCTGGCGTGGGTGGTTAGTTGGTGCATGTAGGTGAGGTTGTGTTGGACTATCAGGCGGACGGCGGTTAGCTCTTCGGCGCGGGAGAGGTAGCTGACGTAGTCGCGGTCGTGGCGTTGGCAGGCGGGGCAGGGGCAGCCGTCGACCAGGGGCTCGCGGTTGCCGACCCATTTGCCCTTGCGCATGTCGAGGCGCCAGCGGGTCTCGGGCGAGGGCGCCAGGGCGACGCCGTGGCGGGCTAGGCGGGTCGGCACGGCGCAGTCGAAGACGTCGAGGCCGAGGGCGATGCCGCCGAGGAGGTCGTCGACCTCGCCGATCCCCAGCAGGTGCTTGGGCGCCTCCTCCGGCAGCAGCGGCGCGGTGAAGGCGAGCACGCCCGCCATCTCCTCCTTGTCGCGGCCGAGAGTGCCGCCGATCGCCAGCCCGTCGACCCCGGCCTCGGACACCGCCTGGGCCGATTCGCGCCGCAGATCCTCGTAGGTCCCGCCCTGGACGATCCCGAAGACCGCCTGCCGCTCGGGCCCCTCCCGTTCGTGCCAGGCGAGGCAGCGGTCGAGCCAGCGGTGGGTGCGCTCGGTCGAGCGGGCGGTGTAGTCGCGGTCGGCGTGGAAGGGCGTGCACTCGTCGAAGACGAGGGCGATGTCGGAGCCGAGCGCCGCCTGCACGCTCATCGAGACCTCGGGGGAGACAAAGAGCTCGGCGCCGTCGCGCGGCGACTGGAAACGGGCGCCCTCCTCGCTGATCTCGACCTTGGAGCCGTGGTCGCCGGAGCGGCCGCTGCCCTTGACCTCGTTGGCGACGCCGCCGTGGGCAAGCGAGAAGACCTGGAAGCCGCCGGAGTCGGTGATGATCGCCCGCTCCCAGTTCATGAAGCCGTGCAGGCCTCCCGCGGCGGCGATCCGCTCCGGCCCCGGCGAGACGAACAGGTGGTAGGTGTTGCCGAGGATCAGCTGGTAGCCGAGCTCGGCGACCTCGGCCGACTCCAGGCCCCGCACGGTCCCCTTCGTCGCCAGCGGGATGAAGGCCGGCGTCTCGATCGGGCCGTGGGCGGTATGGATGACGCCCGCGCGGGCGCTGCCGTCACGGGCGTCGACCTCGAACCTGAGGCGCTGCGGGTCGTTGCGCACGCCCGCAGCGTATGGATGTGTCGCCTTTTGCGCCCATAGGGACGCATAAGGCGACAGGGCCCCCTACGCGTCGCCGCTCAGGCTCAACCCAACCGCTGCCCTCCTACCCGATTCGCGCCAGCACGTTCTGCTGCCCCTGTGGCGCAATCGCACCGTCGGTCACTTGAGCACAGGGTGGTGTGCTTAAGTGACCGACGAAGGGAGCCAGCAGAGCTGGGACCTCGCTCGGGCGCAGCGACCGTGGAACTACTCATCTAGCTTATGAGCCGCTGAAAAGCAGTCGCTCTGTTTCCTCCGGCGAGTCCTTGACGTAGGCGGGCGCGGCCCAGGAGGAGTCCGTCTTGAGGAATTTCACGTTTTGCGTGGCGAGCCCGGGTGCGACGCCCGCAGTCGGCAGCAGCTTGTCTTTGGGAGCTTCGATCCGGCCGCGCAGGCGGAACTGGCTGAACAGGCGCATGAACTCGCCGAGGTAGATGTCGGCGACGCGGGTGTCGCCGCGGATCACCAGCATGTTCTCGTCGTTCTCGGAAGTCGAGGCGTCGCTGAAGTTGGCGGAGCCGGTGATCACGACCGGGTCGTCGCCGAGGGGGTCGATCAGCATGTACTTGGTGTGGATGAACTGGACGTAGTTGTTGAGCCCGGTGACGTGCTCTTCCACCCACTGGTGCCAGCCGCCATGGCCGATGAAGGCGCCGGCGGTGACCTGGTTGTCGGGGTCGGCTTCGACGCCGCGGGCGATCGTGTCGATCCGGCCTTTGCGGTTGTCGAGCAGCAGGTAGCGCAGGTAGGGCTTGTGTTCGGCGAAGACTTCCTGCAGCTCTTTGCTGACGCCGAAGGCGGCGGTGAGGAAGACGCTCGAGCCGGCGGTGTCCATCAGCTTCGCGTACCAGTCGAGCGCTTTGTTGCCGTGGCGCGGGCTGAAGACGGTGCCGACGGCGCTGTCCGGCGGGCGGGGGTCGGCTTCGCCCAGCAGCTCTTCTGGCGTCTTAGCGGGCGGCTTCGTGTCGTCGGTGGTCCAGTCCTTCAGCGGATCCGCGTCCGGGTCCTGCGCCAGCTCTTCCCAGTAGGCGAGGTAGTGGGCGGCGATCTCGGGGTCGCGGACCTGGTGACCGACGTTCGAGTGGCCGAAGATCCCGCCCTCGGTGACGTTGGTCGAGCCGGTCCAGACCTGGACCGGTTTGCCGTCCTTCAGGAGGACGATGAACTTGTTGTGGGAGATGTACTTGGAATTCTTACGCGGAATGCAGAGATCGCCGATCCCGGCTTCTTCGATCGCTTTCAGGTTGTTCGTCGAGGGCTGCGACTCGACCGGCCCGTGTTTTTCGGTCACCGGTTCGGAGTTGTCGATGTCGTCGTAGACGATCTTCACGTCGGCTTCGGCTTTCGCCGCCGACCCGAACGCTTCCAGCACCGGCAGGTACTGCAGTTCGTAGATCGCCGCGCGCAGACCCCAGCTTGCGTCTTTCGCCTGGCGGATGAAGGCGAGCAGTGCCTCCTCGAGCCCGCGCGAGAGCCAGGTCAGGGCTTCTCCTTCCGGCTTCTTGCCCTGCTGGTCGGGGAACTTCAGCGCGTAGGCCTGTGAGGTCGCGGCGCCACGGTTGAAGAAGATCGCGTGTTCGCCTTCGTCGGTGGCCTCGGTGGTCACCGCCAGCTCGACGGTGTCGCCGGTGGTCAGATCGCCCGGCGAGCCGAACCGAGAGCTGACGCGGTAGGTGTACTGCCGCTCCGGCTTGGCCGTGTAGTCGCCCCAGAGGAAGGCCTGGAACGGGTTTTTCTCGCTGCTGTGGTCGGATTTCTCGCCTTCGAAGTTCTCTTCGAAGAGGACGAAGTTGTCGAGGAAGACCCCTTTGCCGCTGGATCCTTCGGCTCGTTCGATCGAGAAGCCGAGGAAATCGTCGGGAACCGGGCCTTCGAGGCTCATCCCGAGGAGGACGACATAAGTTCCGGCAATCGCCTGTGCGGTGAGTGAGCCGTCTTTGGCGGAGATGCGCATAGGCCGTGACGACCCTTACGCAAACTCACCAACTAGTCAAACACTTATCAGTTTCTAGAAGCTTTTCATTCATCCGCGGCTTCGACCAGCGAACGGCCCGTCATCGCCTCCGGCTGGGGGATGCCGAGGAGGGCGAGGGCGGTGGGGGCGACGTCGGCGAGGATGCCGCCGTCGCGGAGGCTGAGGCCCTGCTCGGTGACGATCAGGGGGACCGGGTTGAGGGAGTGGGCGGTGTTGGGGGAGCCGTCGGGCTCGAGCATATGGTCGCAGTTGCCGTGGTCGGCGGTGACGATGCAGGCGCCGCCCTTGGCGGTGACCGCCTCGACGACCTTGCCGAGCTGGGCGTCGACGGTCTCGACCGCCTTGACGGCAGCGGGGATGACGCCGGTGTGGCCGACCATGTCGGGGTTGGCGAAGTTGATGATCCCGAAACGGTAGTCGCCCTCGGTCCAATGGGAGACGAAGGTCTCGGCCGCGCCCTCGGCGCTCATCTCCGGCTTGTGGTCGTAGGTGGGCACGTCGCGGGGCGATTCGACCAGCTGGCGCTCTTCCCCCTCCACCTCCTGCTCTTTGCCGCCGTTGAAGAAGTAGGTGACGTGCGCGTACTTCTCGGTCTCGGCGACGTGGAGCTGGTTGCCGCCGGTCCCCGCGATCGTCTCCGCCAGCGTCGTCTTCGGCCGCTGCTCGGGGAAGGCGACGGGATAGGGCCAGCCCTTGCGGTACTCGGTCATCGTCGTCAGGTCGAGCGGCTCGGCGCCGGCGCGGGAGAACTCGTCGAAACCGGGCTCGGCGAGGGCGCGGCTCATCTGCCGGGCGCGGTCGGGGCGGAAGTTGACGAAGATCGCCACGTCGCCGGGGGCGGCGCCGTCGTAGTCGCCGATCACCGTCGGTTTGACGAACTCGTCGGTCTCGTCGCGGTCGTAGGACTCTGTGATCGCCGCGGAAGAGCTGGGCGCGCGCAGGCCCTCGGCGTGGACGATCGCGTCGTAGGCGAGCTTGGTCCGCTCCCAGCGCGTGTCGCGGTCCATCGCGTAGTAGCGGCCGCTGACGGTACCGACGCGGCCGGCCGCCCGCAGCCAGCGCTCCAGCTCCTCGAGGTAGCCCCTGCCGCCGTGCGGGAGCGTGTCGCGCCCGTCGGTGAAGGCGTGGAAGACGACCTCGGGCACGCCCTCCTGGGCGGCCAGCTCGATCGTCGCCTCGAGGTGCTCCCAGCCCGAGTGGACGCCGCCGTCGGAGACGAGGCCGAGCAGGTGCAGGCGGCCGCGAGGGCTGCTGCGGGCTCGCTCGCAGGCGGCGAGCAGCACCTCGTTTTCGAAGAAGCTGCCGTCGGCGACGGCGTCGTCGATCCGGGCCAGGTCCTGCTTGACGATCGCCCCGGCGCCGAGGTTGAGGTGGCCGACCTCGGAGTTGCCCATCTGCCCCTCCGGCAGGCCGACGTCCGGGCCCTGGGCGGAGAGCTGGGTGTGGGGGTATTCCGCCCAGAGGCGGTCGAAGACCGGCGTCTCGGCGAGCGAGATCGCGTTGCCCGGCCCCGGCTCGGCCAGCCCCCAGCCGTCGAGGATGATCAGCGCGAGGGACGGGACGGGCTCGGGCATCGGCCTACCCCGCCGCCTCGACTATGGCGGCGAAGTCCTCGGCGTCGAGTGACGCCCCACCTACAAGCGCCCCATCGACGTCGGGCAGCGAGAGCAGCTCGGCGGCGTTGCCGGGCTTGACCGAGCCGCCGTAGAGGACCCGCACGTTGTCAGCGGCGGCGCCGCGCGCCCGCAGGACGTCGCGGATGAAGGCGCACGCCTCCTGGGCCTGGTCGGCCGTGGCGGTGCGGCCGGTGCCGATCGCCCAGATCGGCTCATAGGCGATGACGACGTTCTCGATCTGCTCCGCCTCGAGGCCGGCGAGGTCCGCCTGCAGCTGGCGCTCCAGCACCGCCTCGGTCTCCCCCGCGTCGCGCGCCTCCTCGCTCTCGCCGATGCAGAGGATGGGCTCGAGCCCGGCCGCCAGCGCCCGCGGCACCTTGCGCGCCAGCGCCTCGTCGGTCTCGTTGAAGTACTGGCGGCGCTCGGAGTGGCCGAGGACGACCGCCTCGACGTCGAGCTCGACCAGCATCGGCGCTGAGACCTCGCCGGTGAAGGCGCCCGAGTCCTCCTCGTGCATGTTCTGGGCGGCGACCTTGACCGCGGTGCCGTAGCGCCGCTCGACCACCGCGGTCAGCGCCGTGAACGGCGCGCAAATCACCACGTCACTTTGCGTTGCGGCGATCCGAGGTAACAGCGCGTCGACGAACTCCGCCGCTTCAGCGACGGTCTTGTGCATCTTCCAGTTGGCGGCGATGTAAGGCGTGCGATCAGGCATTGACTTCGTTCCCCTCCTCGGCGTCAAGCAGGGCCTCCACGCCCGGCAGCTTCTTTCCCTCCAGCAGCTCCAGCGAGGCGCCGCCCCCGGTCGAGACCCAGTCGACCCGGTCCTCGAGCCCGAACTGGTTCAGCGCCGCGACCGAGTCGCCGCCGCCGACCACGGTGGTCCCCGGCGCCGCGGCGACCGCTTCGGCGACAGCGCGGGTGCCGCCGGCGAAGGGCTCCATCTCGAAGGCGCCCATCGGCCCGTTCCAGAGGACGGTCCCCGCTTCGGCGATCGCCTTGCCGTAGGCCTCGGCGGTGCGCGGGCCGACGTCGAGGCCCATCCAGCCCTCCGGCACCCCTACCCCGTCGCTCTCCTTGCGCTCGGTGTAGGCAGAGAACTCGCGCCCTAGGACGAGGTCAACCGGCAGTTGCAGCTCGCAGTCAGACTGCTCGGCCCGCTCCAGCGCCTCCTTGGCCTCGTCCACCCCCTCGGCCAGCGAGTTGCCGGTCTCGACCCCCTGCGCCTTGAAGAAGCCGAAGCACATCGCGCCGCCGATCAGGATCTTGTCGGCGACTTCGAGGAAGCGGTCGATCACCCCTACCTTGTCGGAGACCTTGGCGCCGCCGAGCACGACCACGAGTGGCCGCCGCGGGTCCTCGACCACGCGGGTCAGTTCGGTCACCTCGCGCTCCAGCAGCAGGCCCGCGTAGGCCGGCAGGTGATCAGCGACGCCGGTGGTGCTGGCGTGGGCGCGGTGCGCCGCTCCGAAGGCGTCGTTGACGTAGACGCTCGCCAGCTGCGCCAGGTTTTCGGCCAGCTTCGGGTCGTTCTTCGTCTCCCCGGGCTCGAAGCGCACGTTCTCCAGCAGCAGCACGTCGCCGGGGCCGAGCGCGCCACAGGTGAGGTCGACATCGCCCTCGATCACTCCCGGCGCCAGCTGCACCTCGGCCCCCAACAGATCGCCGAGGCGCTTCGCGACCGGCGCCATCGAGAGCGCCGGGTCGCGCTCGCCTTTCGGCCGGCCGAGGTGCGACATCAGGATCAGCGCCGCGCCGCGTTCGCGCAGCAGTTCGATCGTCGGCAGCGCCGCGCGGATGCGGGTGTCGTCGGCAACGACCCGCTCCCCGCCCTCGTCCTTGAGGGGGACGTTGAAGTCGACCCGGACGAGGACGCGGCGCCCCTTCACCGGGGCGTCGCGGACGCTTGCCTTGTCGAAAGCCATCAGCAAAAGCCCATCAGCGGACGAGAGGTGCGCGCCGCTAGGGCAGGACCTTGCCGGCCAGCTCGACGCAGCGGTTGGAGTAGCCCCACTCGTTGTCGTACCAGCTGACTGCCTTCACCAGCTTGCCCTCGCCGATCACCATGGTCTGGGCGGCGTCGAAGATCGAGGAGTGAGGGTCGCCGACGATGTCGGTGGAGACGATCGGGTCCTCGGTGTAGGAGAGGATCCCCTTCAGCGGGCCTTCGGCGGCCTCCTTGACCGCGGCGTTGACCTCCTCCGGGTTGGTCGCCTTTTCCGAGTCGAAGGTGAGATCGACGACCGAGCCGGTCGGCACCGGCGCCCGCATCGCGAACCCGTTGAGCTTGCCGTTCAGCTCCGGCAGCACCAGGCCGACGGCCTTGGCGGCGCCGGTCGTGGTCGGGATCAGGTTGAGCGCCGCAGCGCGCGCCCGCCGCAGGTCCTTGTGCGGCATGTCCTGCAGGCGCTGGTCGGCGGTGTAGGCGTGGATCGTCGTCATCAGACCCTGTTCGATCCCGAACGCCTCGTGCAGGACTTTGGCCAGCGGCGCCAGGCAGTTGGTCGTGCAGGAGGCGTTGGAGATGACGTCGTGCTGCTCGGGGTCGTAGTCGGAGTCGAAGTTGACGCCGAGGGCGACGGTGACGTCCGGTTCCTTGGCCGGGGCGGAGATGATCACCTTCTTGGCGCCGGCCTCGAGGTGCTTGGCGGCGTCGGCACGGGCGGTGAAGAAGCCGGTCGACTCGATCACGACGTCGACGCCGAGGTCGCCCCACGGCAGCTGGGCCGGGTCGCGCTCGGAGAGGACCTTCACCTCATCGCCGCCGGCGATGATCGTGTCCCCGTCGACCTCAACGCCGCCGGGGTAGCGGCCGAGGATCGAGTCGTACTTGAGCAGGTGGGCCATCGTGGCCGTGTCGACGAGGTCGTTGACGGCGACGAAGTCGATGTCCGCGCCGGACTCCTTCGCGGCCCGGAAGACGTTGCGCCCGATGCGTCCGAACCCGTTGATGCCGACCTTCACAGCCATGAACCAATTCCTCCTATTTGTATGTGGGGAAGCCGATCCTATGAGGTCGGCGCTTCCGGCCCCGGCTAGTCGGAGCCGATGGTGATCTCGATCTCGTACCCGTCGGGGTCCTTGAGAAAGGCGGAGTAGGAGCCGGACCCGTGCGAGCGCCGCTCGCCGGGGTCGGCAACGCTGATGCCGCCCGCTTTCACCCCGTTCTCCCAAGCCGCCTTGACCGCGACGATCCCCAGCGCGGAGAAGCTCAGCAGGCCGAAGCCGGGCGCCGGTTCGTGCTTGGCGGAGATGAAGAAAACGGGTTTGGCGATGCCCCAGCCGATCGTCTGGTCCTGCTCGAAGTGCCGCCGCCAGCCCAGTGGGGCCAGCATCGAGTCATAGAAGGCGGCGCTGCGGTCGAGATCGCCGACCTCCAGGAGGACGTGGTGGAGCATCAGACAGCGGAGGCTATATGAGGCCGCTCCCGGAACGACCGCGGCGCGGATGAGGCCGGATGATCCTCCCGCCGGCGAACTGCATCAAATTCTCCTCCCAGCAGGTAGAGAATTTGATGCAGTTCGAGGCTCAGCCCGATCTAGGGGTCCAGCGGAAGAACTTGATCGCCAGGAGGAGGCCGGCGATGCCCCAGGCTGCGACTACGGCGAGGTTGTCCCAGGAGACGGCGGGGCCGCCGGCGGGGACGTAGGCGTCGAAGAAGGCGTCGAAGAAGTGGCGGACGGGGAAGATGTCGGCGAAGGCGATGACGCCGTTAGGGAGCTGGTCTTCGGGGATGAAGACGCCGGAGAGGAAGTAGAGCGGCAGCAGCAGGGCGTTGACGATCGCGGCGGCGGCGTCCTGGGAGGGGATTGCGGCGGTGAGGGCGATGCCGAGGCAGCAAAAGGAGGCGGCCCCGACGACCAGGGTCAGGAGGATCTCCGGCAGGCGTTCCCAGGGGACGCTGACGCCGTAGAGGACGCCGCCGATCGCCGCCAGCAGGACCAGCATCATCAGGGCGACGACGATCGAGTTGCCGACGCGGCCGGCGATGAAGACCCAGGGGGGCATCGGGGTGCCGCGGCCGCGCTTGAGGCGGCCGTCTTCGCGGGCGATCACCAGCGTCATCGCCAGCGTCTGCATCGTCGCCGAGATGATCGAGAGCGACATGATCGCCGGCACGTAGTAGGTGGTGGCCGCCACCCCGCCCCGCACGTTGACGGTTTCGCCGTTGAAGACGACGGCGAGGATGAGGAAGACGATCACCGGGAACATCACCGTGAAGAAGACCGAGGCCGGGTTGCGCCAGAAGGCCTTCTGGTCGTAGCGGAACTGGTGGCCGACGAGGGCGAGGCCGTTCACTCGGCGGCCTCCTGCGCGGCGGTCGCCTCCGCCTCGGCCTCGGCCGCCGCGGTCAGCTCCAGGTAGACGTCCTCGAGGGAGGGCCGGGTCACTTCGAGGCCCTCCAGCTCTTCGCCGTTGGCGAGCGCCTTGCCGGTCAGCTCGTTGAGCGCCTTCACCGGCTCCGCCGTCTGCAGGCTCACCTCGCGGCCGTCGACGCGGTAGCGGATCGTCGTCTCGCCACTCTCGCGCTGGCCGAGGTCCGCCGGGGTGCCGCGGGCGACGATCCGGCCGGCGGCGATGATCGTCACCCGGTCGGCCAGGCGCTGCGCCTCGTCCATGTAATGGGTGGTGAGGAAGACGGTCTTGCCGAGGTCGCGCAGGCCGGCGATCACGTCCCAGGCCTGGCGGCGAGCGGAGGGGTCGAAGCCGGTGGTCGGCTCGTCGAGGAAGAGCAGCTCGGGGTTGCCGACCAGCGCCATGCCGACGTCGAGGCGCCGCTGCTGGCCGCCGGAGAGGCGGCTGGCCCGCTCGTCGGCTTTGCCCTCCAGGCCGACCAGCGAGATCACCTCGTCGGTCGGGCGTGGAGCCCGGAAGTAGCCGGCGTAGAGGTCGAGGGACTCGCGCACGGTCAGGTAGGGATCGAGGCGGCCGCTCTGCAGGACGATCCCGATCCGCTCGCGCCACTCCCGCCCGGCCCGCTCCGGGTCCTCACCGAGCACGCTCACCTCCCCTCCGGTCCGCCGCCGGTACCCCTCGAGGATCTCGACCGTCGTCGTCTTCCCCGCCCCGTTCGGCCCGAGGAAGGCAAAGACCTCGCCGCGCTCGACCTCGAGGTCGATGCCGCGGACCGCCTCGGTCTCGCCGTAGCTCATCCGCAGGCCCTTGATGGAGATGACAGGCTCGCTCAACGCCCGGCGATTCTAGGTTGACGGGACTAAAACCGGCCTATGTATCCGGTTTTCGTCCCGTCGGCAGGCTTAAAGTGGCGGCGTGGCATCGATCGTGACGGCACCGGACGGCGGCAGGTGGCGGGTCCGGCGGCGCTGGCTGGAACGGCCGATGCCGAACCTGCGGCGACGCTACAGAGCGAATCGAGCCGAAGTCACCTCTGGGCACATCCTGGACGCCTCTCCGAATCTCGACCTGGGCGAAGCCTTCGCCGGAGACAGCCCAGTGGCCGTGATCGCGGCATTGGTCCTCATGCGGTCAAGGGATGGCGCGACTCGAGCGAGGCGCTGCGCGAACTGCACACCGCGATCGAAGCCGCCGGGCCGCCGAAACAACTCGCCCGAGGCAAGAAGCTGGCGACTCGCCCTGCCGTTTAGCCGAGCTCGACGTCGCGGTGTTTCACTTTGACGATCACGTCCTCGCGGCTGGCGAGGTCGCGGCGGATGCGGTCGGCGACGGTGATCGAGCGGTGGCGGCCGCCGGTGCAGCCGATCGCGATCGTCAGGTGGCTCTTGCCCTCGGCGACGTAGGCGGGGACGAGGAACTCGAGCAGCGGCAGCAGGCGACCGTAGAACTCGCCCGCCTGGGTCCCCCGCTCGACGTAGGCACGCACCTCCTCGTCCATCCCCGTCATCGGCCGCAGGTCCTTGTCGTAGTAAGGATTCGGCAGGAAGCGCACGTCGAGGGTGAGGTCGGCGTCGCGCGGCGGCCCGTTCTTGAAACCGAAGGTCAGCAGCGTCAGCGCCAGCTTGCCGCTCTCCTCCCGGCCCAGCAGCTCTTCGGTGATCTGGCGGCGCAGTTCCGCCCCGGTCAGGTCGCTGGTGTCGATCACCTTGTCGGCGCGCTCGCGCAGCGGCGCCAGCAGCGCCCGCTCGGCCCGGATCCCCTCGACGATCCGCCCTTCCGGCGCCAGGGGATGGCGGCGGCGGGTCTCCTTGTAGCGGTCGAGCAGCGTCTCCTCGTCGGCCTCGAGGAAGAGCACCATCGGCTTCAGGCCTTCCGCCCCGAGGTCGTCGATCACCTGCACCAGCTCCTCGAAGTACTCGCCGCCACGCACGTCGGAGACGATCGCCGCGCGCTCGACCCCGCTGCCCTCGTGGCGGAAGAGCTCGCCGAGGCTGGCGATCATCCGCGGCGGCAGGTTGTCGACGCAGAAGTAGCCGCCGTCCTCGAAGGCGGCGATCGCTTCCGACTTGCCCGCCCCGGAGTGACCGGTGATGACGACGACGGTCACCGGTTTGACGGGACCTACGCCGTTGCCGCCACCCTGCAAATCCGTCTCCACCCGCTCTGCCATCCGACTCTCCCTCAGCTGACCCGGTTGAGCTGCTCGTGTATCTCCCGACCTACTTTGCCAGGCAGACCGGGCACTGCCTCGAGCTCCTCGCGGGTGGCGGCGAGGAACCGCTCCGGCGTCCCGAAGTGTTGCAGCAGCGCCTGCTTGCGCGCCGGCCCGATCCCCGGCAGCGAATCGAAGACCGAGCTTTCGAGCATGCCGCGGTCGCGGCGGCCGCGGTGGTGCTCGATCGCGAACCGGTGCGCCTCGTCGCGGACCCGCTGCAGCAGGCGCGAGGCCTCCGAGTCGGCGGCGAGGTCGAGCGGCTGCGAGCGCCCCGGCACGTAGACCTCCTCCAGCCGCTTGGCGAGGCTGACGATGGTGACGCCGCGCTCGCTGAACGGCTGCAGCGCCCGCACCCCCGCCGCCAGCTGCCCTTTGCCGCCGTCGATCAGGATCAGCGAGGGGAGCGAGGCGAAGCTGGCGTCGCGCTTGCCGTCGTGCGGCGAGAGGTCGGCCTGTTCGAGGTAGCGCGCCATCCGCCGCGCGAGCACCTCCTCCATCGAGGCGAAGTCGTCGGGGCCGCCGTTGCCGACCCCGTCGACGCGCAGGTCGCCGCGGACTTTGAAGCGACGGTAGTCGGACTTCTTAGGCGCCCCGCCCTCGAAGACGACCATCGAGGCGACGGTGTGCTCGCCGCCGATCGTCGAGATGTCGAAGCCCTCGATCCGCACCGGCAGCTCCTCCATCCCCAGCGCCGCGGCCAGGGCGGAGAGCGACTCCACCCGCTGCGTGCGGCGGTGCTCGCGCCGCAGCTTGTCCTGGTCGAGGGCGAGCTGGGCGTTGCGCTCGGCCAGCTCGCGCAGGCGCCGTTTGTCGCCGCGCTCGGCGGCGCGCACCTCGACCGGGGAGCCGCGGCGCTCGCTCAGCGCCTCCGCGATCACCTCGGCCCGGTCGCGCAGGTAGGGACCGACGATGACCGTCCGCGGCATCGCCGGCGAGGCGGCGTAGTACTGGGAGATGAAGTCCTCGGCGACCTCGGGCAGCTCGCGTTCGCCCTGGTTCTCGAGGTAGAAGCTCTGGCGCTCGGCGAGGATCCCGTCGCGGACCTGGAAGACCTGGGCGTTGGCGTCCTGCCCCTCGACCGCGACCCCGATCAGGTCCGCCGTCCCCATCGCCGCCCCCGCCACGCGCTGGCGCTCGAACAGCGAGCGGATCGCTTTCAGCCGGTCGCGGTGGATCGCCGCCCGCTCGAATTCCTGCGCGCCCGCCGCCGCCTTCATCTTCCCCTCCTCCTCGCGCTCGACTTGGCGGTAGCGGCCGGAGAGGAAGTCGACGATCGCGTCGACGTTGCGGCGGTACTCCTCCTTGCTGACGTAGTCGACGCAGGGTGCCCCGCAGCGCTTGATGTAGTAGTCGAGGCAGGGGCTGCCGGAGCGGCGGCCGGGCTCGCGCCCCTCGCAGGTGCGGAACTGGAACAGCTTGCCGAGCAGGTCGAGCGTCTCCCGCACCCGCTTGGCGCTGGAGAAGGGGCCGAAGTAGGCGCGGCCGGAGCGGTGCTTCTCGCGGGTGAAGTAGACGCGCGGGTAGTCCTCGTCGAGGCTTACGGCGACGTATGGGTAGGACTTGTCGTCCCGCAGGCGGATGTTGAAGCGCGGCCGGTGGCGCTTGATGAAGCTCTGCTCGGTGAGCAGCGCCTCGGCCTCGTTGGCGGTGACGAGGCTCTCGATGCGGTCGATGCGCGAGGTCAGGCGGGTGTCCCCGCCGGAGAAGTGAGAGGAGATGCGCTTGCGGATCGACCGCGCCTTGCCGACGTAGAGCAGCTCGCCGTCGCGGTCGTAGAAGAGGTAGACGCCGGGCTGGTCGGGCAGCGACTTGCGCTGCTGGGCGATCCGCTCGGCGCGGCTCATCGCCCCCTCGCGCTTGGCTTTCTCGTTGCCTTTCGCCATCGGTCAAAGGGTAGGCTGCTGGCCACTCGGCCAAACCCCCGGAAGAGACCAGGAGAGCTAGATGACCCCCGAGACCGTCAACCCGCCGCAGCTGAACACGATTCGGATCGAGGTCGACGAGGAGATCGGGACGCTGACCCTGGACCGGCCCGACGCCTTCAACGCGATGAGCCCGGAGCTGATCGGGGAGATGACGGTGGCCTTCGCCTGGCTCGCCGACCAGGCGCCGCTGCGGGGGCTGATCGTCACCGGCTCCGGACAGGCGTTCTGCGCCGGCGGCGACGTCAACTGGTTCCGCAAAGGGGTGGAGTCGGGCGAGATCGACCTGCCCTCGGAAGTGCGGCGCGGCGCCGAGGTCCTGCACCAGGCGATCGTCGACCTGCGGCGGATCCCCTATCCGGTGATCGGGGCGATCAACGGGCCTGCAGCCGGGGCGGGGTTCTCGCTGGCGCTCGCCTGCGACATCCGCATCGCCTCCAGCACCGCCTTCTTCGCCCCTGCCTACGGGCGGATCGGCGCCTCCCCCGACGGCGGCATGACCTACTTCCTGCCGCGCGTCGTCGGACCGAGCAAAGCTCTGGAGCTGCTGCTCGAAGACCCGAACCTGAAGGCCGAGGCGGCGAAGGAGCTGGGGATCGTCAGCGAGGTGGTCGGTCCCGACGAGCTGGCCGAGGCGGCGCGGGCGAAGGCCGAGGAGCTGGCGAAGAAGGCGCCGCACTACGTGCGGATGGCGAAGTACCTCTGCGGGGTCAGCCTCGACAACAGCATCACCGAGCACCTGCAGCTGGAGCGCCACGGCATCGCCGACTCGATGGCGACCGAAGACCTGCGCAACGGCGTCGAGACCTTCTTCAGCGGCGGCACGCCCGAGTTCTACGGCCGCTGACAAGACCTTGACGTAGCCGCGTTCGGCAAGCGCTGAACGGGGTAGCGAGTTCTCACGTATCGCGACTAGAGTCAGCCCCGGAAACGTCCTCAGCGGGAAAGGAACGAAATGAAGAAACTCATGGTCCTGTTCGCCCTGCTCCTAGCGGCAGTCGCCCTCGTCGCCTGCGGCGGCGGCAGCAGCACGACGAGCGAAGAAACCGGCTCCGCGGCGGGCGCCGTCGAAGAAGCCGAAGAAACCGCTGAAGAAGCGGGCGAAGAAGCCGAAGAAAAGGCCGAAGAAGCCAAGAAGGAAGCCGAAGGCGGCAGCGCCGGCTCGGGCTCGGCGGTCGACATCGAAGCCAGCCCGGAAGGCAACCTCGAATTCGAGGAGAAGTCGGCAACCGCCAAGGCGGGCAACGTCACCATCAACTTCACCAACTCCTCGCCGGTCCCCCACGACGTCAAAATCGAAAGCGAAAGCGGTGAAGAAATCGGCGGCACCGAAATCGTCTCCGAAGGCACCGAATCCGCCGAAGTCAACCTCAAGCCCGGCACCTACACCTTCTTCTGCTCCGTCCCCGGCCACCGGCAGGCCGGCATGGAAGGGACGCTGACGGTCAAGTAGCTCTGTTCGGGCCGTCGTCGGTGCGCGACGACGGCCAGCCCATAGTACCCTCCTATCAATGGGAGATTTCGGGGAAGTTGAGAAACCGAGACGCGAGGTTTTCCTCCGTCATGAAGTCTTCGTCGTCGGGGGACAACCAACGGTTACGTACAACCCCCGGCCAACCCAAGGGATTGACCAAAGAGTTCGAGATTATCTCGATGAGAGAGGTCGCATTCTTTGCATCACCGGACCCACGAAGTCGGGCAAGACCGTTCTAGTACGTCAAGTCGTTCCTGACGCACTCCGACTTTCCGGAGGCGAGATCGCCAGCATTCACGACTTTTGGAAAGACATATCCGATGAGTTATCGGAATGGACGGAACGAATCTTAGAGCAGGGCGGGTCTGAGGATCTGACTGAGGCTGATCAACTCAACGCAACTTTAAAAGTATTCGGCTCGGGCGCCGGGGCAAGTAAAGAATCCTCTCGCGGAAAGTCACGCACTGAACAACAGACCGAGATTCGGAAACGAGATCCGCGTCGAGCTGCCAAGGCGGCGCTCCTTCGCCTCAAACCACCGATCGTCTTAGACGACTTTCATCACATAGAACCTGCGGTTCAACAACAGATCATCCGTGGCGTCAAGGACTTAGTGTTTGAAAGAGTGCCGGTGATATTGGTAGCTGTTCCCCATCGTGCCGCTGATGTCGTCCGAGCGGAGCGCGAGATGCAAGGTCGAGTTGAGACGCTCCAAATCCAACTTTGGTTGGAATCAGAGTTGGAAGCCATTGCGGGCGCAGGCTTTGCTGCTCTTAATGTGGACTGTGATCTTGAGCTTGCAAAACGACTAGCCCGTGAGAGCTATGGAAGTCCGCATCTAATGCAGGACTTCTGCTTGCGGATATGTAAGAACAACGACATCAAAGAGACGGTTGATAGGCAACTTATCCTTAAAGATCCTAGTCCAGAGGATACGAAGGACTTCTTTCGAGACGCTGCGCGTCGCGAGCCTTTTGATGATACCCACCGTAGACTCGCCCAAGGCCCTCGACAGCGAACTGACCGCAAGCCTCGCAAGCTCAAAGATGGGACTACTACGGATATCTATGGTGTCGTCCTGGAGGCAATTACTTCAACCGGCCCGAAGACTCAGCTGAACTGGACGGAGATACGTAACTCTTTACGGAAAGTAATGCTAGATGAGCCCCCTTCAAGAGGTGAGTACACCCGGGTGCTAGAGCAAATGTCGGAGATTGCCAGGAAGGCAGTCTGGGATGAAAAAAACCAGCGGTACGTCGGAGACCCCGTACTAGAGCTCGATTCCGAGCTAGGCATCCTTCATATCTCGGACCCTTTTTTCGCTTATCAGCTTCGGTGGGGGGTTAGAATTTCAGATGGTAGCCCTGAGGGCGCAACCTAAACTCTAGGCCACCAACACCCGCGTGACGCTGTCGCCCACGAAGCAGGGCTTCTCGCCGCCCTCGACCTCGAGGGTGAAGCGGGTGACGACCTGGTACCAGCCGCCGCCTTTGTCCTCGACTGAGACGACCTCGGCCTTGGCGCGGATGCGGGAGTCGACGGGGACCGGGGCGGGGAAGCGGATCTTGTCCCAGCCGTAGTTGACCCCCATCGCGAAGCCGGTGGAGGTGATCAGTTCCTGGCGGAAGCCGTCGACGGTGGCAAGGGTGAGGTTGCCGTGGGCGATGGTGGTGCCGTAGGGACTCTCGGTCTTGGCCCGCTCGGGATCGACGTGGATCCACTGGTGGTCGCCGGAGAGCTCGGCGAAGGCGTCGATGTCGGCCTGGGTGATCGCCCGCCACTCGCTCGGGCCGACCTCCTGGCCGACGAGGGCCCTCATCCCCTCCACTCCCTGCACCTCGGTTGCCATCGGCGCGCAGTCTATCCCGCGAGTCTGTGAAATCCCTTGCTCTACAAGGTTTTTGACGGACTCGTCGTCAGTCGTCCCACCAGCCGGGGATGATCTCGCCGTCGCCGTCGCGGCGCGGGCCGAAGGCGATCACCTCGAGGCCGTGGTCGCCTGCTTCGAAGGCGCGGGTCACTTCGGGAGAGACCCGGATCGCGTCGAGTGCCTCCACCTCGATGATCTCGTCGTCGAGTTTGAGCAGGCCGCTGCCACGGACGATCACGTAGACCTCCTCCGCCTCCTCATGGTGGTGGCCGAAGGGCTGGCGCTTGCCCGGCTTGAGGCGGTAGAAGCTGAACCCGGTCTCCTCCGCCTCGACCTCGTCCTTGGCGAAACGCGCCTCCATGTAGTCGTCGAAGCCGAATTCCGGCGCCGAGTTCTTGACCTCGTCCAGCTTCTTGTGAGTGAAGGGATTGCGCATGCCGCTCCTTTCGTCGCAGCCTCTTCTTCCCCTACCCCAGCTCTTGGGGCCCAAGCATCTGCGCCTGCGAGGAGAAGTCGCCGTCGAAGTAGACGTGCAGGGCGAAGCCGGCCGGGTCGACGAACTCGACGTCGTTGCCGGCGAAGTTCGGCAATGCCTGCAAGCAGGCGCTGGGGGCGGAGAACACGGGACAGCCGGCAAGGGCGCCTGCCGCGGTGCGGTGCAGGTGGCCGCCGACGATCGCGCGCAGCTGCGGGTGCTTTTCCGCGACCCCGGCCAGCGCGTCGCGATCGGCCGGCGTTAGGTTGATCGCATCCCAGCCCGGGAGCCCGGTCGCCAGCGGCGGGTGGTGCAGGGCGAGGAGCGTCGGGACCTCCTTCGCCCGGCCGAGCTCTTGGTCGAGCCAGTGGAGCTGCTCCTCGCTGTAGGCGCCCGGGTCCTGGCCGGGAACGATCGAATCGAAGACGACGAGGCGGAGCTCGCCGACGGAGACGCTGTAGTTGACCGGCTCCTCGCCGGCGCCCGGGAGGTCGAAAGCCTCCCGCAGCTGCCCCCGATCGTCGTGGTTCCCCGGCAGGACGTAAGTGGGAGCTCCGAGGGGCTGCAGAAGCCGGCGCACCCGGCGATAGCTCTCGGCGCTGCCGTCGTCGGTGAGATCCCCCGTGACCACGACGCCGTCCACGGGGTCCGACAGCGACCTGATCCTCTCCACTACCCGCTCGACCCGAGCAGCCGGATCGACCCCCTCCCACTCGTCGCAAACATGGAGGTCGCTGAGCTGCGCAAGAAGCACCCGCTTCGGCATCGGCGAGACCTTACGCAACCGAACTCACTCGGGTGACATCCGCCGCCGAGTAGCCTTCGATGCGTGACCCGCCCCGTCGGTCGTGTTCTCTCGAGCAGCCAGCTGGCGACGCTGGCCGAGCACGGTGAGGAACGGTCGGCCGAAGTCGGTGAGAAGCTCTTCCAGATCGGCGACGAGACCTACCCCTTCATTGCGATCATCGAGGGAGAGGCCGCGGTCCTGGACGGCAACGGCCAGGAGATCGTTCGCCATGGAGCAAGCGGGTTCCTCGGCGAGATGAACCTGCTCTCCGGCCAGACCGTCTTCCTTACCGCTGTGGTGACGGAGCCGATGCGCTATATCGCCGTCGAGCGCGAAGAGCTGCGCAAACTGCTGCTCGAGGACGCCCCGTTGTCGGACATCCTCCTCTCCGCCTTCGTGGCGCGGCGGGAACTGCTGCAGCAGCGGCAGGGGATCGGGATCGAAATCCTCGGCCCGAGGCACTCGGAGGCGACGCGGCAGCTGGTCGACTTCGCGAAACGACAACGCCTCCCCTATACCTGGCCCGATCCGTCGGAGGACGCGGAGGCGGCCAGCGCCTTGGAGGGGCTAGAGACTGCGGATATCCCGCTGGTGCGGCTGCCGGGCGGTAACGAGCTGCGCGCACCCAGCGACGGAGAGCTGTCGCGGGCGCTCGGCATCGGGCTCGAGCTGCAGCCGCGGGAGGAGGTTGATCTGCTGGTGATCGGCGGCGGGCCGGCTGGTCTCGGAGCCGCCGTCTACGGCGCCTCGGAGGGGCTCGAGACGCTGGTCATCGAGAGCACCGTCCTCGGCGGCCAGGCTGGCACCTCGCGGCGGATCGAGAACTATCTGGGCTTCCCGGCCGGCATCACCGGCA
The DNA here is from genome assembly GCA_051954115.1 of Solirubrobacterales bacterium. Classification (GTDB taxonomy): domain Bacteria; phylum Actinomycetota; class Thermoleophilia; order Solirubrobacterales; family 70-9; genus VAYN01. Next base: position 55,288 of record JBQCIB010000017.1, read on the forward strand.
GCGAGCTGACGAGCCGCGCGGTCACCCAAGCCCGAAAGTTCAAGGCCCGCACGGCGACGCCGTACCGGGCTGAAGCGCTCGAACCTGGCGATGGCCGCCATCTGGTCCGACTCGAGGAGGGCAATGAGATCAGCGCCCGCGCGATCGTCCTCGCCACCGGCGCCGAATACCGGAAACTGCCGGTGGCCGACCTCGAGAGTTACGAGGGCTTCAGCATCTTCTACGCCGCCGGACCGCCGGAGGCGCAGATCTGCGGCGGGCAGCGGGTCGGAGTCGTCGGGGGCGGCAACTCGGCCGGCCAGGCTGCGGTCTGGCTCGCCCGCGGCGGCGCCCTCGTCACCCTGCTCCACCGCCGAGCTGACCTCAGCGAGACGATGTCGAGCTACTTGATCGACGAGCTCGACCGCTTCGGCGTCCACGTCCGTGACCGCAGCGAAATCACCGAGCTGCACGGCGACGACGGCCGACTTCAAGCCGTCACCCTCACCGACGGCGACCGCCTTCCCTACTCCTACCTATTCCTCTTCCTCGGCGCCTCACCCTGCACGGACTGGCTCGGCGACATCGTCGCCCGAGACGAGAACGGCTTCGTCCTCACCGGCCCTGACGTTGGAGGCCACGGGCTTCAGGAAACGAGCGTCCCCCGCGTCTATGCCGCAGGGGACGTCCGTTCCGGCTCGATCAAGCGCTGTGCCACCGCCGTCGGCGAGGGTGCCGCGGTCGTGCGTTTCGTGCATGAACATCTGGCCGTCTAAAACGGCTCTACATATATCCCTCGGGGTCCTTCGACTTCGTAGTATTCGGGTGGCGCTTCGAGGTTCAAGTTCAAAACGGCACTCGAGCCGCACAGTGAGCTTCCACCCGTACGCGGGATAGTGACGCTGTTAGCGATCACCTTGGCCGGATTACCGCCGCGGAGTTCTCCGATGGCGGTTTCATTGACGGTCCATTCGCATTTGAAAGATTCGAGGCAGAGACCTGACAGCAGCGACGATTTTTCCAAGATCAGGCTGCCGTTCCAGGTGCCGGAGGTCCACGGGATCTTCCCTTTCCAAGGCAAGGCGACCACGGTGAGGGGACAGCTGCCGCTGCATTTGGTCAGTTCGAATTTGTCGATGCGAATCGGAAGGGGTTCACCTGACACAGCAGTGTTTTCCATCATCATCGCCGCGCTGCATTCCTCTCGGAGGCCGATGCCGCTGTTTTCCAGCTTGAAGGAACCTTCAAACCCGAGTTTCGATTCCGCCGGGTGGCGGCTTTCGGCAGGGCAGGAAGTTGGAACACCTCCTTCTTTTTCCGACTTGACTTTGCAAAGGACGTCCGCCGTGCCAAAGGCGAAACTCGCTCCAACTGCCATCAGCGCCAGAAACCCGGCAACCGCCACCAGAAATGTGAGTGACTTCATGATTCTCTCGCTCTCTCCTGCCTGGATCGAAAGTAACCTGTCTTCCGGTTTAGTCAACTTTTCTTAATAGGAGGCGGCACGAGCTCGATCACGCCACCAACCGCACTTCGAAGCTGGGCATGGCGATGGCACCGGCACCCCCGATCAGGGCGAGGATGCGGGTGACGTAGGCCTGGGTCTCGGGGTAGGGCGGGATGCAGTGGCAGGCTTCGACGGGAGCGGGGCCGGCGTTGTAGGCGGCGAGGGCCAGTTCGGGGGAGCCGAACTGGACGAGGAGGTCGTGCATCAGGTGGGCCTCGGCGTCGATTGCGGCGACCGGGTCGTAGGGGTTGGCGAGGCCGTAGGCGGCAGCCGTGCTCGGCATGAACTGGGCGATGCCTTGCGCCCCGGCAGGTGAGCCGGCGTTCGGGTCGAAGCCCGACTCGGCCATCAACTGCCCCGCCATCAGTGCCGGCGGCACGCCCCAGCGCGCGGCCGAGCGGAGGATCGGCTCGCGGTACTGGGCGGGGACGAACGAGGGAAGCGCTGTCGAAGCAGCGGTGGAGGTGCCTCCGCCACCGGCGCCGATCGTTTCTCCCTCCGGCGAGCAGGGAGCGGGCCCTGCGTCGAAGCCGTAATGCCACGCCTCCCATGAGTACCTCTGAACGAAGCCGAAGCGGGTGGCGTTCGCGGCAAGCCAGGCGTAGGCGGACGACGGGCCGAGGTCGAGCTCGGTCGCGCAGCGGTGCAGCGAATGTCCCGGTGGCGCTACCCAAGTGGGATCCGGGTGGGCGGCAAAGAGTTCCGCCTGTTCGGCATCGGAGCGAAAGCCGGAGACGACGAGGAGGACGATGCCGTCGCTGCGAGCGGCGACAGCCATCTGGTCGTAGGCCGCGGCGACGTCCGGCCTCATCCCCTCCCCGTCGCGGTAGACCAGCGGCCCGCTGTAGCCACCGCCGGTTGCCATCCCGGTTGCGCCCCCCGCCGCCGCGCCGTAGGGCGCTGCAGCTTCGGCGACGGCGGAGGCTTCGACGCGCTGCCCCTGACCTCCCCGCAGGCCGGCGACGATCGTCGCCTTCGCTCGCACCGGCGCGAAGGAGTCGGCGTCGGGGAAGCGGAGCAGGACCCGTTCCGGATCGACCTCGTTTGCCCGCGCGGCTGCCAGCGCCGCAGCCCGAGCCCGAGCCAAATAGATTGCTTTCGCGATGTGCTCCGGGTTCGGCTCGCCGTTTACGAGCCGCGGCGGCGACAACAGGCGGTCGAGGTCGTCCCGCATCGAGCGCACGGCCGAGATCGCGACCAGGTCCGCCGCCCGCTGCGCCCTCCCCTTGCCGGTCACGGCGCCGGCGATCGCAACCAGGGCCAGCGCGGCGGCGATCAGCGCCAGCGCCCCGCCCAGCGCCAGGATCAGCGCCTGTCCCGACTCCTCCCTTGCCCGCATCGGCCGAGCCTGCCTCGACCCGGCGCACGCGTGGCGCGCACAAACGAAAACTTCTGAGGCAGCTTTCGAACCTTTCCGTGACCTGCCGCGTAGACCGGACGAACCGAGAGACGAAGGAGAGGATCCATGCCCCCGCTGATCGTGCCCCAGCCGCGCCTACGCCCGATTCGCATCGTCCTGCTCACCGTGGTGGCGCTGGCCCTCGTCGCAGTGAGCGGCGCCCTGGCGCAGCAGTCGAGCAAGCGCGTCGCGAAAGAGATGGAAAACGCAACCCTCAGCCACACGGTCCTGACCACGCTCAAAGGCAAGACCCTCTACAGCCTCAGCGTCGAGACCAACGGCAGGTTCATCTGTACCGGCAGCTGCCTCGCCTCATGGAAACCGCTGACCGTCCCGAAAGGGGTCAAGCCCAAGGGTCCGGTGAAGCTGGGAACGGTAAAACGGCCGGACGGCAGGACCCAGGTCACCTTCAAGGGCCGACCGCTCTACAGCTTCAACGGCGACACGAACCCTGGGGAAGCAAACGGCGAGGGCCTAAAGGACGTCGGGACCTGGCACGCGGCGAAAGTTGGAACCGTCAGCTCAAGCCCAACGCCGGAACCGGAAAATCCGTATCCGTACTGAGAACTCCCAGACGGCGAAGCAGCCGCGGGGACAGCCCACCGGGTGAATCGGCCGGGAGAACCCCGAAGAAGGCACGTCGCTCCGCCACCCAGTTGAGGCGGTGCTTGAGGACAGCAACGGCAAAGCCGCGGGTAACCAGGTCGCGAGCAGCCAGCGCAACCAACGGCCGGTCCTGGGCGAGATCGGCGCGCAGGAGAACTCCGGACGGACGCAAGCTGTGCTCACCCCTCAACGCCGACTGCAGTAGCTCGGGCGGAACGTGAAGCACGGCCGCCGCTCCTCGTGCCACCGTCACCGCTGCCGAAGCCGCATCCATGCCCTCCGGCTCCGCAGGAACGGCAAGGTGGCAAACCTGTCCTCGCGCCGCTGCTTTCAGGTCGGGCAGGTGCGCGACCAACCGCTCCTGGAGCTTCTGGGCAGCCGCCGAGGCGAGCAGGGCCGGCCGCGGCGCCCTACCCCCGACTTCGATGAACAGCGTCGCCATGTCCATATCGGCGCCTGCACAGGCAAGCGCAGCCGCGGCACCGCGCGCCCCCTCTGCCTCGCCCACCGCTACGACCACGACGGTCGGTCCATCTCCCAGCGGATTGGTTACGCCCGAGGTGCCAGCTCGGATGACAGAAGACATGCTCATTTCGCCGGCCTCGCAGAGGCGCTGCTGCTGATCGTCAGGCGCTCGGAGAGGGATGGGATCGGCGAAGGCGGCCGCAACCGCACCAAGACGGTGCCGCCCTCGACGGTTACCGCGACGTCGTCCTTCGCCCAGCCCGGCAGCGCCTCCCGTGCCGCATCCGCAGCCGAGCCGCCGGAGGCCAGCGCCAGCGCCCCGGCCTCGGCGGCGCCGTCGGCAAGCGTCATCGCGTAGCCGGCCGCCAGCAACTGCAGTGCCACCAGGGCCGCCAGCAGCAACGCCGGCAGCGCCGCGACCAGCTCGACGGTCGCCTGTCCCCGCTCAGCCACTGCTCGGCTCCAGTCCGCTCGTCGCCCCCACCCGCACTGCCGGCAGCGACGGGATCAGGCGCGGCACCTCAACCCGCACCGAGACCTCGCCTTCGTCCTCCACCTTTGCCTCCCGCCGCATCGAGGGTGGGAGCGCGGAGCGAGCGGCCGCCACCGCGTCCCCTCCAACCGCGGCCGCCCGCGCTCCCGCTCGCGCGGCCACGCTCGCCGACCAGAGGGCCTGGCCGGCAAGCGCGATCTGCGCGGCCACCACGAGGGCCAGCAGCAGGAAGGGAACGACGGCGACCAGCTCCACCGAAGCGGTCCCCTCCTCCCCGCGCGCTGCATCTTTGGCTCCTGGCGGCATAGACCCAGCCTGCCGAGCAACCACGCACGCATGGCGCGCACAAAGCAAAAATTCAGAGTCAGCTAACGCGCAAAAGCGTGACTAACTCAGTGGTAGGTGTTGGCCTCCATCCAGACTTTCCAGATCGCGGCGATCGAGGCGGCCAGCAGAATGATCCACAGCAAGGTCCCGCCTCCCGTCTGGAACAGCTTGTCGCTGCCGGCGATCAGCAGGGCGAGCATGCCGATGGCGCCGTAGAGGAGAGCGCGGCGGCCGTCGCTCAAGCTCGCCAGCGTCAGCTGGTTCTCGCGGCTCAGCACGTAGACCATCCAGGCGATCCCGGCCAGCAGAGCCATCGTCAAGGCAGTGATCACGGCTTCGGCCACGTTGCCGCCGCCGGGCAGGAAGGCGACGCCCAGGGCCAGCAGCATCACGATCGCTACGTTGCGCGCGGTTCGCACCCCTTCAGTGTAGGACGAGTGCGCCGGCGCTTCTACTTCTGGGTCATCACGATGATGCCAACGGCCACCGCGGCGGCCACGCAGAGGAACGCCAAAGCAGCCACGACCGCTGCCGCCGTCGCCGCCACCGGACGCTCGCCACGACTCAGCTCGGCGAACTGGCCCGAGCCCCAGATTCCCACCGAGAAGGCGAAGGTGATGCCGACGCCCGCCACGATCGACGCCACAACCGTCTGCCACAGGTCCTTCCACTGGACGATCGTCGCGATCATGCGCCTACCACCTCGACGGGCGCGCCCCGCCGCGCCCTGCGGGCAAACGCGGCGACGATCAGCGAGAGGGCCATCAGCGTCACCAGCACCGGGCCGAGCGCCCCGGTGCCGAAGATCCGCGTAAAGCCATAGGTGGCGGCGCCGATCGCCGCCGCGGCGGGAAGGGTCAAGATCCAGGCGACGACGATGTTGCCGGCGACCCCCCAGCGCACCGCGGAGAGCCGTTTTGCCGCGCCGGACCCCATTACACCGCCATTGATCACGTGGGTGGTCGAGAGCGGGAAGCCGAAGTGGGTCGAGGCGAGGATCACCGCCGCCCCCGCTCCCTGAGCCGAGAAGCCCTGCGCGGCGTCCATCTTGATGATCCGGGTGCCGGTGGTTTTGATGATCCGCCAGCCGCCGCTGTAGGTGCCGAGCGCAATCGCGGTCGCCGAAGCGACGATCACCCACGTCGGCGGGTCGGATTCAGCGCCGAGCTTTCCCGCCGCGATCAGCGCCAGCGTGATCACCCCCATCGTCTTCTGCGCGTCGTTGGTGCCGTGGGCCAGCGCCAGCAGGCCGCCGGAGACGATCTGCCCGTAGCGATAGCCGCGGGTGACGATCCCCGGGCGCTGCTTACCGACGACGCGGTAGGAGAGGCCGATCGCCAGGGCTGCCACGATCAGGGCGACGGTCGGCGCTACCACGGCCGGGATCAGGACCTTGCCGACCAGGCCTTCGGCGAGGATCACGTCGAAGCCTGCCGCCGCCACGGCCGAGCCGACCACGCCGCCGATCAAGGCGTGCGAAGAGCTAGACGGCAGCCCGAAGTACCAGGTGATCAGGTTCCAGGCGATCGCCCCGATCAGGCCCGCGAAGACGATCGTCGTGGTGATCACTTCGGCGTCGACGACGTCCTTGGCGACGGTCGCGGCGACGCTGATCGAGATGAAGGCGCCGATGAAGTTGAGCAGCGAGGCGAACCCGATCGCCACCTGCGGCCGCGCCGCCCCGGTCGAGATCGAGGTGGCGACGACGTTGGCGGTGTCGTGGAAGCCGTTGGTGAAGTCGAAGGCCAGCGCCGTGCCGACGACGATGACGAGGATTACGTCGGAGCTCACGGCCTCAGCTGTTCTTAATCACGATGCCCTCGATTATCTGGGCGGCGGTCTCGGTTGCGTCGATCGCCTCCTCGAGCACCGCGAACATGTCCTTCCAGCGGATCACGACCATCGGGTCGATCCCGTTGGAGAAGAGCGAGGCGACAGCATCGCGAGAGATCCGGTCGCCGTCGTTCTCGAGCCGGTGGATCTCGATCCAGTACTTGTCGAGGTCTTTGAACGAGGGCAGGTTCTCCAGCCCCATCGCCAGCTGTTCGCAGGAGGCGACGAGGACTTTCGTCAGCGCCTGCGCCTGCTCCATCGGCGCCTCGATCTTGTACAGGCCGAGGAAATCGGCCGCCTCCTCGGTGAAGTCGACGATGTCGTCCATCTGCGTCGCCAGGCCGTAGATGTCCTCGCGGTCGATCGGCGTCACGAAGGTCGAGTTCAGCCGCTGGACGATCTGATGGGTGATTTTGTCGCCCTCCTGCTCGGCGATCACGATCTCCCGCGAGAGCGACCCGGAATCGGGCCACGTGTGCATCATCTCGTCGAGCAGCTTGGCCGCGCGAACGGCGTTCTGCCCGGCCTCGATGAAGAGGTCGAAGAAGGTCCGGTCGCGAGGAAGGAGCGAGAAGCGCGCCACTGCGACGGCATCCTAGACACGTGACAGGCGTCTACGCGTCCGGGACGACCCTAAGCCGCGGAAGTAGCGAGATGCTCTGCGGCACGTGCGGAATGTCGTGCCATCAGCTCCTCCTGCGCGTTGCGCAGTTCGCCATCCGGGCGCTGCCGCTCCCAGCGCCCGTCGGGGCCAAGCTCCCAGGAGCTGGCGTTGTCGGCCAGGCAGCGCTCGAGCACGTCCAGCAGCTCTGCCTTGATCGCCGCGTCCTCGACCGGCGCCACCAGCTCGACCCGGCTGTCGAGGTTGCGCGGCATCAGGTCGGCCGAGCCCATCAGCACCCGCGTCTCCTCGCCGCGGCGGAAGACGTAGATCCGCGAGTGCTCGAGGAAGCGGCTGACGATCGAGGTGACGCGGATGTTCTCAGAGACCCCCTCCACCCCCGGCCGCAGGCAGCAGATCCCGCGCACGTTGAGGTCGATCCGCACCCCCGCCTGCGAGGCCTCGTACAGCGCCTGGATGCAGCGCGCGTCGACCAGCGCGTTCATCTTCAGGGCGATCCGCGCATCCTCGCCGGCTTGGTGCGCCTCGACCGTGCGCTCGATCTCCTCGACGATCTGGTCGCGCATCGTCGTCGGCGAGACCAGCACCTTGCGGAAGCCGGCCGGGCGGCCGTAGCCGGTGAGGAAGTTGAACATCTCGGCGACGTCGGCGCCGACGTCGGGGTCGGCGGTGAAGATCCCCAGGTCGGTATAGAGGCGGGCCGTCTTCGGGTTGTAGTTGCCGGTGCCGACGTGGACGTACTCGCGCACCTGCTCGCCCTCGCGGCGGGCGACGAGGATCGCCTTCACGTGCGTCTTCAGCCCGGGAATGCCGTAGACGACGTGGACGCCCGCCTCCTCCAGCGACTTCGCCCAGTGGATGTTCGCCTCCTCGTCGAAGCGCGCTTTCAGCTCGACCATGCAGACCGCCTGCTTGCCGCGTTCGGAGGCGCGGATCAGCGAGGGCACCAGCGGCGAGTCGTCGCTGGTCCGGTACACGGTCTGCTTGATCGCCAGCACGTCGGGGTCGGCGACCGCCTGGGCGACGAAGCGCTCGACCGAGCTGCCGAAAGAGTCGTAGGGATGGTGGACGAGCAGGTCGCGCTGGCGGATCTCGGCGAACATGTCGACCGGCTCGTCGTCCTCCCCCTGCAGGCGCGGCTGGGTGACCGGGGTCCAGGGGCTGTAACGGAGCTCGGCGTGGCCGGGGACGTCGGCGATCGCGTCGAGGTCGGAGAGGTCGAGGAGGCCGTCGATGTCGTAGACCTCGCGGTCTTCCAGCCGCAGCGCCTCGACCAGCTGCGCGCGCAGTTTCGGGTTCATGTCGGACTCGACCTCGAGCCGCACGACCTCGCCGAAGCGGCGGCGGCGGAGCTCGTCCTGGACCGCCTGCAGGAGGTCGTCGGCCTCGTCGGAGACGTTGAAGTCGGCGTCGCGGGTGACCCGGAAGTAGCCGTGGTCGATCACGTCGATTCCCGGGAAAAGCGCCTCCAGGTTGGCGGCGATCACCTCCTCCAGCGGGACGAAGGTGAGGCCGCCCTCGCCGAGCGGGAGGAAGCGGCCGAGCAGCTCCTTCGGGACCTTGACCCGGGCGATGATCTCGTTGCCGCTCTCGGAGTCGCGCAGCAGCACCCCGAGGCTGAGGGAGAGGTTGGAGATGTAGGGGAAGGGCCGGCCGAGCCCGATCACCAGCGGCGTCAGCGCCGGGAAGACCTGCTGCTCGAAGCGGGCGTCGATCTCCTGCCGCTCGGCGTCGGTGGCGGTGTCGAGGGTGACGATGCGGATTCCCCGCTCCTCCAGCGCCGGCCGCAGCTCGGCGCCGAAGGCGCGGCAGAGGCGGTCGTCGAGCTCGAGGACCCGCTGCTGGATCGCGTCGATCTGCTCCTTCGGCGTCCGCCCGTCGGGGCCGCGCGCCTCGATTCCCGCATCGAGCTGATCGAAGAGACCGGCGACGCGGACCATGAAGAACTCGTCGAGGTTGGAGGCGTAGATGCTGCAGAAGCGCACCCGCTCGAGCAGCGGCACCTCTGGGTCCTCCGCGAGTTCGAGAACCCGCTGGTTGAAGTCGAGCCAGGAGAGCTCGCGGTTGAAATAGAGAGCGGGATCGTCGATGACCTCATCGTACCCCGGCGCCTCCTGTTGAACGCAGGGCGCCGCCCCCTCGAGCGGCACGTTATGCGGCACGCGAAAGGGGCTGCGGCTTGGCCTCGGCGGCGGCGTCTAGCGCTCGCCGGTAGCCGACCGCGAGCTGTCCCATCGACCGCTCCCAGGAGCGCTCCCGGGCGGCCCTCACGGCGGCACTGCCGAGCTGCTCGCGCAGTTGCGGCGAGGAGGCGAGCTGCAGCAGCGTGCCGGCGATCTGGTCGGCGTCGGGCCGGCAGAGCAGGCCGGTGTGGCGGTTCTCGATCAGCGTCGCCGGTCCCCCTTCGGCCACCGCGACCACCGGCAGTCCGCTGGCGGCGGCCTCGAGGATGACCTGGCCGTAAGTGTCGGTGCCGCTGCAGAAGAGGAAGACGTCGGCGCTGGCGTAGGCGCACGGCAGGTCCTCGCCGGAGAGCCAGCCGAGGAAGGTCGCCTTTCCCCCCAGTCGCTTGCGCAGCTCGGCTTCCTCGGGTCCGCCGCCGGCGAGCAGCAGGTGCAGACGCGGGTCGGCGGCGTGCGCGCGCAGGAAGCTCTCGGCGAGCAGGTCGACGCCCTTCTCACGGGTGAGGCGGCCGGCGTAGAGGACCTTGATCTCACCGGCGAAGGCATCAGGGTCGGCCTTGGCGGGATCGAAGCGGGGGGGGGTGTTGCCCTGTTGTTGCTTTGGGTTTCGGGGTTGGGTGGCAGTCGCTAACGCCTAATCTTTATGGGCAAAGCTTGAACGCCGCGCATTGGGCCGATAGGCGCGCGTCGTGACT
>JBQCIB010000018.1:0-61639 GCA_051954115.1 Solirubrobacterales bacterium
TGCCCGTTTTCGAGCAGCGCGATGATCGTCCGTCCCACGGCCACGGCGGTTCCGTTGAGGGTGTGCAGGGTGGCGGGACGACCCTCGGGGCCGCGGTAGCGGATGTCGAGCCGCCGCGCCTGGTAGTCGGTGGTGTTCGAGGTCGAGGTGAGCTCGCGGTAGCGGCCCTGGCCGGGCAGCCAGCCCTCGATGTCGTACTTGGCCGCCGCGGAGGCACCGAGGTCATCGACGGCGATGGCGACCACGCGGTAGGGGATCTCGAGGTCGTGCATGATCGACTCCTCGATGGCGAGCAGGCGCTGGTGCTCGTCGCGGGCGGCGTCCGGTTCGACGAAGCAGAACATCTCAACCTTGTCGAACTGGTGGACGCGGAAGATGCCGCGGGTGTCGCGGCCGGCGGCACCCGCCTCGCGGCGGAAGCAGGTCGAAAACGCGCAGTAGCGGAGTGGCAGCTGGTCCGCCTCGAGGATCTCGTTCGCGTGCAGGCCGGCGAGGCCGACCTCGGAGGTGCCGGTGAGGAAAAGCTCGTCCTTGGGGATTTCGTAGATCTGGTCGCGGTCGCCGGGGAGGAAGCCGGTGCCCTCCAGCGCCTCTTCGCGGACCAGCACCGGCGGCACCACCGGCTCGTGGCCCTCGCCCCGCACCAGCTCGATCGCGAAGCGGACCAGCGCCAGCTCAAGCAGGACCAGGTCGCCCTTCAGGTAGGCGAAGCGCGAGCCGGAGAGCTCGGCGGCCTTCTCCATCTCGATCAGCCCCAGCTCGGTGCCGATCTCCAAGTGGTCGCGCGGCTCGAAGTCGAACTCGGGGCGCTCGCCGACCTCGCGGATGACGACCGCGTCGTCCTCGGTCATCCCTTCCGGCGCGTCTGGGTCGGGGACGTTCGGCAGCTTCAGCGCCAGCTCCCCCAGCTTGGCCTCGACCTCCTCCAGCTCCTCTTTCGCCGACTCGATCCGCTCCTTCAGGCCCTGCACGGTCGCCATCAGCTCCTCGGCGTCCTCCCCGGCCTGTTTGCGCTCCCCGATCTGCTTGGAGAGCGTCTTGCGCTCCGCCTGCGCGTTCTCGACCTCGGGCAGGAGCTCGCGCCGGCGCGCGTCCAGCGCCAGCAGCTCGTCCACCTGCTCGGCGGCGCCGCGCCGCGCCAACGCGGCTTTGATCCGCTCGGGGTCGGAGCGGATCGCCTTCAGGTCCAGCATGAGCTGCCTCGCTTAGGGGGATTCCTGGCCGGGGCGCGGCGAGGATTCGGCCTGTTCGCCGGCGTACTTGGCGACGAATTTGGCGACCGCCTTCGCCTGGTTCCCGACGACGATGTTCTGGGGCATGATCGCGCCGGAGAAGCCGCCGTTCTGGATCGCGAAGAGGGCGGTTTCGTAGGTCTCGGTGCGGCCGTTCAGGTTCGGCCCCTGCGTGCGCTCGCCGCGGTTGCCGCTGCCCTGCGTCCCGGCCGCGCTCAGCGTGTGGCAGCCGGAGCAGTGGGTGGCGAAGAGCTCGGCGCCGTTGTAGTTGGGGTCGTCCTTGGAGAGGGAGATCCCTTCCGAGCCGAAGCCGCAGGCGGCCAGCCCGAGGGCGGCGGCGAGCATCGTTGCTATGACCAACGCGGAACGCATGCGGCGGGCATCATATTGTCTAGCTCCCCCGCGATGCCTCCGCCCGATCCAGCCAGCTTCCGCGCCGCCATGGCAGGGCTGCCGACGGGGGTCACGATCGTCAGTGCCAACGGACCTGACGGGCCGGCCGGAGCGACCGCCAACGCCGTCTGCTCTCTCTCTATAGAGCCGATGATGATGCTCGCCTGCCTCGACCGCGGCTCCCGCACCCTGCTCGCGGTCCAGGCCGCCGACTCCTTCGGCATCAGCGTCCTCCACGCCGGCCAGGAGCCAATCGCGCGCACCTTCGCCACCAAGGCCCCGGTGGCCGAGAAGTGGTCCGGCGTCGCCTGGAGCGACCGCGACGGCATCCCCGCCGTCGACGATGCCCTGCTCTGGATCGCCTGCGACCTCCGCGACGTCCTCGCCGCCGGCGACCACGTAATCGTCACCGGCGAAGTGCGGGACTTGGAGGCGCAGGAGGGCGACCCGCTCGTCTTCCATGGCGGCAAGTACCGCCCGCTGAGATAGATAGAAGAAATGAACCTGCAATTGAGCGCCTGTGAAGGGCACAATTGACGGCTCGATGAAGCGGGAACTCGAGAAGCGGCAGCGGACCGACGAAGCGATCGACGCGATCGAAAGGTTCGTGCTGAACGCAAAGCCGGTGCCGCTGACCGACCAGGTGCGCTTCGACAAACGAAAGCTGTGGCCGCTATTGGAGGAGCTCCGCCAGGCAATCGCCGCCGAGCGGCCGCTCGGCTAGCGACACCTTGATCGGGCGGATCAGAGGCCGCTGGTGCCGGCCGCACGGAGGGCGAGGAAGAAGATCACCCAGCAGCTGACGGCCATGATTCCCATCTCGCGGCGGACGATGGCCAGGGCCAGAGATTCCTGGTCGCCTTGGGGGAGAGACTCGTAGTCGGTTTCGCCGACCTCGCGCTGGGCGGCGTCGGCGCGGGCGCCCTCGGCGATGAAGGAGACGACTAGGGGGAGGATGCCGTAGAGGTAGTGGAGGCCTTCCTTCGGCTGGTGGTTGGTGACGACGAGGAGGCCGCCGAGGAGGGCCTGGACGAAGACCGAGACCTGGGCCGCGCGGAGCAGATACCAGAAGGGGATCGAGGGCCTGTCGCGGTACCAGGCGATGCCGCCGACGATGCCCGCGGCCGCATTTAGCGCGATTAAAAGAACGCCTACGGCGATGTGGAGGCCGACCATCGCCTAATCCCGCCTAAAGGGGTCGGGATTCGGCTTGCTGATGCGGAAAAGCACTATGTAGCAACATGTCACAAAGTCGGTATATAACAGGGGCTACGGCGGCTAAACGCGGGTATCTGACCCACGGAGCCGGTCGCCAGAGAAAACCCACCTCCCCGTGCTGAAGAGCTACCTCCCCATCCTCGTCTTCGCCTTCCTCGGCCTCACGGTCGGCGGCGTCTTCGCGCTCGTCAACCACCTGGTCGGGCCGAAGAAGCCGACCAAGGCGACCGTGGCGAGCCGCCGCCAGGGCGAGCCGTACGAGTCCGGCATCCCGGTCGAGCCGACGAAGGGGCTGCGCTTCGGCGTCACCTTCTACCTGATCGCGATGCTCTTCATCCTCTTCGACATCGAGGTCGTCTTCCTCTACCCGATCGGGGTGATCCTGAAGGGAGCCGACAGCCTCCTCGTCCTCGGCGAGGTCGTCACCTTCGTCGCCCTCCTGCTCGTCGCCTTCGTCTACGTCTGGCGAAAGGGGGCCCTGGATTGGAGGTAGAGCGCCGAAAATTCCGCGAGGACCAGGTCCGCGCCCGCGACATCCTCCGCGGCGACCTCGAGGGCGAGGACCTCGAGCGCTACGTCGAAGAACGCGTCGTCACCACGACCTTCGAGAAGGTCCAGAACTGGGCGCGGGCGAACTCGATCTTCCCGCTCACCTTCGGCCTCGCCTGCTGCGCGATCGAGGCGCCGATCTCGATCGTCACCGCCCGCTACGACCTCGCCCGCTTCGGCGCCGAGGCGCTGCGCGCCTCGCCGCGCCAGGCCGACCTGATCATCCTCTCGGGCCGGGTCAGCATCAAAATGGCGCCGGTCGTCCGCCGCCTCTACGACCAGATGCTGGAGCCGAAGTGGGTGATGGCGATGGGCGCCTGCTCCTCCTCGGCCGGGATGTTCGCCAACTACGCCGTCGTCCAGGGCGCCGACAAGTTCATGCCGGTCGACGTCTACGTGCCCGGCTGCCCGCCGCGCCCGGAGGCCGTCCTCTACGGCTTCACCAAGCTGCAGCGCAAGGTGATGGGCAATCCCGACCAGAGCTGGCGCCGCCGCTACGGCGCCTACGGGACCGAGGAGTGGGCGCGCGGCGGGCCGCGGAGCGAACCCAGTCCCGAGGCGGCGCGGGCCTACGAGGAAGCGCGGCGCTCGGTCGAAGCGCTGCGCGAAGCCGGGGAGCCCAGCCTTGCCTGACGCTCCCGGACTCGAGCTGATCCGGGGGGAAATCGATCGCGACTGCCCCGGCGCCGTGCTCGCCACCTCTTTCGACCGCGCCCAGGCGGCGCTGATCGTCGACCCCGAGCGGGTGCTCGAGGTGCTGCGCTGGCTCAAGGAGGAGCCGGGCCAGCGCTACGACTTCCTCTCCAGCCTGCACGCGGCGGATTACCTGCCGGCCGAACCGCGCTTCGCCGTCCACTACGAGCTGATCAACCGCAACCGCGTCGAGCGCATCCGGGTGAAAGCGATGCTGGCCGACCGCGGCGAGGAGTTGCCGGAGATCGACTCCTGCGTCGAGCTCTTCCCCACCGCCGACGCGCAGGAGCGGGAAGTCTTCGACTTCTTCGGGATCGTCTTCCGCGGGCACCCGAACCTGACGCGGATCCTGATGCCCGACGACTACGTGGGATGGCCGCAGCGGCGCGACTTCCCGGTCGGCGGCGAGCCGGTCACCTTCACCTACAGCGAGGCCCGCTATGACTGAGCTGGTCCAGGACCTCGACCGCGAGATCATGACCGTCAACGTCGGGCCCCACCACCCGGCGACCCATGGCGTGCTGCGCCTCGTCGTCGACCTCGAAGGCGAGATCGTCCGCGAGCTGCGGCCGGTGATCGGCTACGTCCACACCGGGATCGAAAAGTCCTGCGAGGACAAGAGCTACTGGAAGGTCATCCCTTTCGTCGAGCGGATGGACTACGTCTCCTACTTCTTCCAGATGGAGGCCTTCTGCGGGGCGGTCGAGCGGCTGATCGACCTCGAGATCCCGCCGCGCGCCAAGTACCTGCGGACGATCTTCCTCGAGCTCAACCGCATCCACTCGCACCTGGTCTGGCTCGGCACCACCGCGCTCGACCTCGGCGCGATCTCGATGCTCTGGTACTGCTTCCGCGAGCGCGACAAGATCCTCGACCTCTTCGAGATGGCGACCGGCCAGCGGATGCACACGCGCTACTTCCAGGTCGGCGGCGTGATCGAGGACATCCCCCTCGGCTTCGAGCAGAAGTGCCGCGCCTTCGCCGAGGAAATGCCGATCCGGGTCGGCCAGTACGAAGACCTGCTCGACCGCAACGAGGTCTTCCTCCAGCGGACCAAAGGGACCGGGATCGTCTCCCGCAAGCGGCTGCTGGAGCTGGGCGTGACCGGGCCGCTGCTGCGCGCCGCCGGCGACCCCTGGGACCTGCGCAAGGCCTTCGACTACCTCGCCTACCCCGAGGTCGACTTCAAGATCCCGGTCGGGACGGTCGGCGACAACTACGACCGCTACCGGGTGCGGGTCGCGGAGATGGTCGAGTCGGCGCGGATCGTCGAGCAATGTCTCGATGCCCTCCCCGAGGGCCCCTACATCGCCGACGACCGCAAGTACGTGCTGCCGCCGCGCTCGGAGCTCTCTACCTCGATGGAGAGCCTGATCCACCACTTCAAGCTCGTCACCGAGGGCTACCGGGTCCCGCCCGGCGAGGTCTACTACTCGATCGAGCACCCGCGCGGGGAGCTCGGCTGCTTCGTCCTTGCCGACGGCTCGGCGAAGCCGGCCCGCGTCCACTACCGCGACCCCTCCTTCGTCAACCTGCAGTCCTTCCGCGACATGGCGGTCGGCGGCTATGTCGCCGACATGATCGCCAGCCTCGGGATGCTCGACCCGATCCTCGGGGGCGTCGACCGATGAGCCCCGTCGACGGCGCCGGCGCCTTCAACCCGAACCTCCCGGTCGACCCCGCGGTCCGCGAGGGACGGGTACCCGGCCGGGCCGAGGAGGAGATCCCGGAGCTGCACGAAGTCGACTGCCCCCCGGAGCTGCAGGAGCGGATTGAAACCTTGATGGGGCGCTACCCGGACCGGCGCTCGGCCTCGATCCCGGCGCTGTGGGCGGTGCAGGAGCGCTACGGCTGGTGCACGCCGGAGGGGATCCGCCAGGCAGCCGCGGTGATGCGGGTGACGCCCGCCTACCTGGAGTCGGTGGCGAGCTTCTACGACCTCCTCCACACGAAGCCGGTCGGCCGCCACCGGATCGAGGTCTGCACCAACATCAGCTGCTGGATGCGCGGCGGCGACCGCCTGCTCGACGCCTTCAAGGCCGCCGCCGAGGGCGACGAGGACTTCTTCGTCACCGGCTTCGAGTGCCTCGGCGCCTGCGACATCGCCCCGATGGCCTCGATCGACCAGCGCTACTACGGGCCGCTGGAGGCAGCCGAAGCCGGCAAGGCGATCGAGCAGCTGCGCGACGACGAAGAGGTGCTGCCGGAGAAGGCGCTGTCCAAGCGCGGGCTGGCGGGGGATTCCTGATGCCGCACCGGCTGGAGAAGCGCGTCCTGCTCGAGCACGCCGAGGACCCGGCGCTGCGCACCATCGACGGCTACAAGCGTCTGGCCGGCGGCTACGAGACGCTCGAGCGCGCCTACAAGGAGATGGAGCAGGACGAGGTTCTCAAGGAGCTCGAAGACTCGGGCCTGCGCGGCCGCGGCGGCGCCGGCTTCGCGATGGGCAAAAAGGCCTCCTTCCTCCCCCGCGGCGACATGGCCAAGTACCTCTGCTGCAACGCCGACGAGTCCGAGCCGGGCGCCTTCAAGGACCGCGAGCTGATGCAGCGCAACCCCCACCAGCTGATCGAGGGGATCGCGATCGCCGCGCTGGCCGCCGACGCCGGCCACGCCTTCATCTTCATCCGCGGCGAGTACGCCGCCCAGGCCGACATCCTCGACCAGGCGGTCGCCGAAGCCTACGAGGCGGGTTATCTAGGGACGAACATCCTCGGCTGCCACCGCGACCTGGAGCTGGTCGTCCACCGCGGCGCCGGCGCCTACATCTGCGGCGAGGAGACCGCGCTGCTCGACGCACTCGAGGGCAAGCGCGGCAACCCGCGCCTGAAGCCGCCGTTCCCGGCGGTGCAGGGCCTCTACGGCGGGCCGACGCTGATCAACAACGTCGAGACGCTCTCCAACGTCCCCCACATCGTCCGCCATGGCGCCGAGTGGTTCAAAGGCTTCGGCACCGAGCAGTCGCCCGGGACCAAGGTCGTCTCGATCTCCGGCGGCGTGCGCCGCCCCGGCAACTACGAGGTCGAGCTCGGCATCCCGACCCGCGAGCTGATCTACGACCTCGCCGGCGGCCCCGAGGACGGCCACGAGATCAAGGCGTTCTTTCCCGGCGGAAGCTCGTCCCCGGTGCTGAAGGCCGAGGAAGGGCTCGACCTCCCCTACAGCTTCGAGGCGATGGCCGAGGCGGGCTCGATGCTCGGCTCCGGCTCGATCATCGTCTGCGACGACCGCGTCTCGATCCCGCACCTGGCCCTGCGGACGGCGCGCTTCTACCACCACGAGTCCTGCGGCAAGTGCGTCCCCTGCCGCGAGGGCACCAACTGGACCGTGAAGATGCTGGAGCGGATGGTCCGCGGCGAAGCCACTCCCATGGACCTCGACGTCGTCAGCTCGGTCCAGCAGAACATCATCGGCCACTGCCTCTGCGTCCTCGGCGACTCGATGGCGATGCCGGTCGGGGCGATGGTCCGCAAGTTCCGAGAGGAGTTCGAAGCTGTGATGGAGAACCCCGCGCTGGTCGTCGACCCCCACACGGTCGTCCAGGCCCCGCCCGAGACCCTGGGAGCCTCCGCGTGAGCCCCGCCGGCCGCGAGGTGACGATCACGATCGACGGGCGCGAGGTCGCCGCGATCGAGGGCGAGATGCTCCACGATGCCGCCCGCAAGGGCGACGTCGAGATCCCCTACTTCTGTTACGAACCGAAACTCGGCGACCCGGTCGGCGCCTGCCGCATGTGCCTGGTCGAGATCGAGGGGATCCCGAAACTGCAGACCTCCTGCTCGACGCCGGTGCGCGAGGGGATGGTCGTCCACACCCGCACCGAGCAGGTCAAGCACGCCCAGAGCGCGGTCGTCGAGTTCCTCCTCGTCAACCACCCGCTCGACTGCCCGGTCTGCGACAAAGGCGGCGAATGCCCGCTGCAGGACATCTCCTACGGCTGGGGCCCGGGCAAGAGCCGGGTGATCGACGAAAAGCGCCACTTCGAGAAGCCGATCGAGCTCTCGCCGCTGGTCGCGATCGACCGCGAGCGCTGCATCCTCTGCTACCGCTGCGTCCGCTTCAGCCAGGAGGTCTCCGAAGACGCGCAGCTGCAGCTACTGGAGCGCGGCGACCGCACCTACGTCGGCACCTTCGACGACCGCCCCTACGTGGCGCCGTTCCACGGCAACATCACCGACATCTGCCCGGTCGGGGCGCTGACCAACTACACCTACCGCTTCCGCGCTCGGCCCTGGGACATCGAGCACGCCGGCTCGGTCTGCACGATCTGCCCGAGCCAGTGCAACGTCAGCTTCACCGTCCGCGACGAGAAGGTGAAACGGGTGATCTCCCGCGACAACGCCGAGGTCGACGACGGCTGGCTCTGCGACCGCGGGCGGTACGGATTCGAGATGTTCGACGCGCCGGAGCGGATCCGCGGGCCGCGGCTGAAAGGCAGTGCGGTCTCCTGGGAGCAGGCGATCGAGGCGGTCGCGAACGGGCTGCGCGCCGCAGCCGATATTTCCCACACCCAGGTGGGGTCAAAGTCGGCTGCGCCGAAGGTGGCCGCGATCGTCGGCGACGCCTCCAACGAGGAGGGCTTCCTGATCCAGCGGATCGTCCGCGAGGCGCTCGGCTCGCCGCACGTCGACTCCCGCCCCTCGCGCGGACCGAAGGCCGAGGTGTTGCGGCGCCTGGCCGAGCCGGCGATCTCGGCAAAGGTGCGCGACATCGACGAGGCCGACGCGATCCTGGTACTGGGGACCGACCTACTGCACAGCTCTCCGATCCTCGACCTGTGGGTGCGCAAGGCGATCCGCCGCAACGGCGCCAAGCTGGTCGTCGCGACCGAGCGGCCGACCGCGCTCGACGGCGGCGCCGAGGCGATCGCCCGCTACGCGCCGGGCCAGGGCGCCCACTTCGTCCGCGAGCTGGCGGGGGCGATCGGCGGGGGCGAGAACATCGACACCCCGGTCGCCGGCGTCCTCCGCGAGGCCGAGAAGGTCGTCGTCATCTGGGGCGAGCGGATCGCCCGCGAGGACGGCGCCGCCGAGGCCCTCCTCGACGTCGCTGGCGCCACCGACATGGCCGGCACCGAGGGCGCGGGCCTGCTCGAAATCCCCGACACCACCAACGCCCGGGGCCTGCGCGAGGCCGGCTGCCTCCCCGACGCCGGCCCCGGCCTCTCCGAGACCGCAGCAGGCATGTCGACTGAGGAGATCCGCCAGGCTCTGATCGACGGCGAGCTAAACGGCCTGATCCTCTTCGGCGCCGACCCCCTCCGCGACTTCCCCGACACCCCCGCCTGGGAAGAGGCCCTGACGGCAGCAGATTTCGTCGTGTCGTTCTCAATGCATGAGAACCCCACCGCCGCCAAGACCGACGTAGTCCTCCCCCTCGAGACCCACGCTGAGAAAGACGGCACCGTCACCCACCCCGATGGCCGCCTCCAACGCGTCCGCCCGAGCGCCGGCCGCCCCGGCGACATCCGCCCCAACATCCACGTCTTGGCGGAGCTGGCTTTGAAGCTGGGCCTCGACACCAACATCGACTCCCAACCAACTGCTTTCTCGGCGCTCACCGAGGCGGTGTCCTTCTACTCGGGCATCACCGACGAGCAGATCGGCGGCCGCGGCATCCGCTGGCAGGACACCGCCCCCGAACTGCATCAAATTCTCCACCCGGCAGAGAGAAAATTTGATGCAGTTCGGGAGGGTGAGCACCCCGGCCCGGGTGGGGCACCCGAGGGTGGGTCGCCGGACACTGAGCCGGAGGCCCAACCCGGTAACTCGGAGGCTGGAGACGATCCACGCCGAGCGGCGTCCGCCGACCCACCCTCGGGTGCCCCCCTGACGCTCGGCACCTACCGCGACCTCTGGGCCGGCCCGATAACCGAGCTCAACCCCCCGCTCAAGTTCCTGACCCCCCAGCAACGGGTAGAGGTCTCATCGGCAGATGCCGAGCGCCTGGGCCTGAAGACCGGAGAACCAGTTCAAGTTCGCGTGAGCCAGGACGATTCGATCGTCGAGGCCCAGGTGCAGATCAAGGAGCGGGTCCCGGCCGGCGTCGTCTTCATGGCCGAGGGCGTTCTCGACGGCAACGCCAACGCGCTGCTGAACGGCGGCCCGGTCAGCGTGACGATCGAGAAGCTGAGCGAGGTGCGCGCCTGATGCTGCCGCTCGCCGACACCACCTTCGTCGAAGCAACCTGGATCATGATCGTCAAGTCGATCGTCATCTTCGCCGTCATCTTCGGCATCCTGCCGCTGCTGACGGTGCTGGAGCGCAAGCTGATCGGCCGCTTCCAGCACCGCTACGGCCCCAACCGCGTCGGGCCCTACGGCCTCCTGCAGCCGCTCGCCGACGTCGGCAAGCTGATCTCCAAGGAGTCGTTCCGGCCGGCGAACGCGATCCCGACCCTGTTCATCCTCGGGCCGCTGCTGCCGGTCCTCGCGGGAGTGCTGTCGCTGGCGATCATCCCCTGGGGCGACACCCAGGCCGGGGTCGGCTTCTACGGCATCGACGTCCCGATCGGCATCCTCTACTTCTTCGCCGTCGGCTCGATCGCCTTCTACGGGCTCCTCCTCGGCGGCTGGTCCTCGGGCTCCAAATACAGCCTGCTGGGGGCGATGCGCTCGGCCGCCCAGCTGATCTCCTACGAGGTCTCGATGGGCCTGGCGCTGCTCGGCGTGATCATGATGAGCGGCTCGCTCTCGCTGGTCTCGATCGTCCACTCGCAGGGCGGCATCTGGTTCGTCGTCCCCCAGTTCGTCGGCTTCGTCATCTTCATGCTCGCCGGCTTCGCCGAGACCAACCGCACCCCGTTCGACATGCCCGAGGCCGACGCCGAGCTGGTCCAGGGCTTCATGACCGAGTACGGCGGCATGCGCTTCGGCTCCTTCCTGCTGGTCGAATACATGGAGATCCTCGTCGTCTCCGGGATCGCCGCGGCGATGTTCCTCGGCGGCTGGATGGGCCCGGGCCCGAGCTTCCTCGACCCGATCTGGATGCTGCTGAAGATGCTCGTGCTCGTCCTCTTCTTCATCTGGGTGAGGGCGACGCTGCCGCGTCTGCGATATGACCAGCTGATGAGCCTCGGCTGGAAAGTCCTGCTGCCGCTGGCGACGCTGAACGTCCTCGTCACCGCGGTCTTGGTGGTGGTGACCTGATGCCTGTTCTTTATGGCTGCCCTGCGACCAAAAGGAACAACTGAATGAGCGCTGAGGGACTGGATCCGCGCTCAGCCTCCTACCTCGACTCGATCGACGTGGTCGAGGTCCAGCGCGGCCCCGAACCGGGCGGCGTCGGCGGCGCCTACCGCGCTTTCGGCGAGACCCTGCGCGGGCTGAAGACGACGATGGCGCGGCTGATCGAGGGGCCGATGACGATCGAGTACCCGGAGGAGAAGACGCCGGTCTACCCGCGCTTCCGCGGCCGCCACAAGTTGCACCGCTTCGAGGACACCGGGCTGGAGAAATGCGTCGGCTGCTCGCTCTGCGCCGCCGCCTGCCCGGCCGACTGCATCCGCGTCGTCGCGGCGGAGAACGTGCCCGGCGAACGGGTCTCGGCCGGCGAGCGCTATGCGGCCGTCTACGAGATCAACCTCAGCCGCTGCATCTTCTGCGGCTACTGCGAGATCGCCTGCCCCTTCGACGCGATCACGATGGGGCACGACTACGAGATGGCCGACTACGACCGCCGCGACCTGATCTTCACCAAGGAGATGCTGCTGGCCGAGCCGGTCGAGCGGACGCCGCTGCGGAGCGAGGGCGAATAGTGGAAGCGGTCGTCTTCTTCATCGCCGCGATCGGCGCGCTGGGGGGCGCCCTCGGCGTCATCTCCATGCGCAACCCCTTCTACTCGGTGCTGGCGCTGATCGTCCACCTCTTCTCCCTGGCGGTCCTCTTCCTGCTGCTGACCTCCGCCTTCGTCGCCGCCGCGCAGGTGGTCGTCTACGCCGGTGCCGTGATGGTCCTCTACGTCTTCGTGGTCGCCTACGTGGGCGGAGGCGGCGAGTCGGCCTGGGAGCCGATCCCCGGCCAACGCTTCCTGGCGCCGTTGCTGGCCATCGCCCTCTTCGTCGAGCTCTCGGTAGCCGTCCTGGGCTCCGCCCTCAAGGCCCTCGAAACCCACGGCTCCGACGTATCCGCAGGCTTCGGAAACCCCGCCGCCATCGGCCGCCTCCTCCTCGAAAAGTTCCTCCTCCCCTTCGAGGCCAGCTCGATCCTCCTCCTCCTGGCGGCCGTCGGCGCGATCGTGCTCGCGGCGCGTCGCAGTGAGGGAGGCAACATCCCCGACTCCGACCCCCGCGCATGAACATCACCTGGTACATCGTCCTCTCCTCCCTGCTCTTCGCCACCGGCGTCCTCGGCATCCTGATCCGCCGCAGCCCGATGGTCATCCTGCTCTGCCTAGAGCTGATGCTGAACGCCGGCAACCTCGCCCTGGTCGCTTTCAGCCGCATGGTCGGCAACGGGCAGGGTCAGGTGTTCGCGGTGATCGTGATGGTGATCGCCGCCTGCGAGGTGGTCGTCGGCCTCGGCCTGATCGTCGCGATCTTCCGCCGCAGGCTGCCGCTCAACGTCGACGACCTGAGGGAGCTGCGCGGATGAGCGCAACTGCGTGGTGCTGGCTGGTCCTGCTCTTCCCGCTGCTCGGCTCGGCGGCGATCGCGCTCGGCTTCCGGGTGCTGCCGCAGAAGGCCGCGGGCGCGATCGGCACGCTCTCGATCGCCCTCTCCTTCGCCTGCGGCGTCGCGGCGCTCGTCAGCCTGCTCGGCGACAGCCCCGACGCCCGTCACCACGCCTCCTCGCTTTGGGACTACGCCAGCGTCGCCGGCCTCGAAATCAAGCTCGGGATCCTCACCGACCAGCTCTCGGTCTTCATGGTCCTCGTCGTCACCGGCGTCTCGACCCTGATCCACCTCTACTCCTACGGCTACATGCAGTCGGACGAGGGCTACCACCGCTTCTTCAGCTACCTCAACTTCTTCGTCTTCTCGATGCTGCTGCTGGTCCTCGCCGGCAACTTCGTCCTGCTGATCGTCGGCTGGGCCTTCGTCGGCTTCGCCTCCTACGCGCTGATCAGCTTCTGGTACCGGCGCGAGACCGCGACCCGAGCCGGGATGAAGGCCTTCGTGATCAACGTCGTCGGCGACATCGGGTTGGTCCTTGCCGCCTTCCTGATCTTCCGCGAACTCGGCAGCTTCGACTACGGCACGGTCTTCCAGAAAGCGCCGGAAGTCTTCGCCACCAACCAGTGGAGCGTCACCGCGATCTGCCTGCTGCTCCTGGTCGGCGCCTTCGCCAAGTCCGCCCAGCTGCCGCTCCACACCTGGCTGCCGGACGCGATGGAGGGCCCGACGCCGGTCTCCTCGCTGATCCACGCGGCGACGATGGTGACCGCCGGCGTGTACCTGATCGCCCGCACCCACGCCCTCTTCGTCCTCGCCCCCACCGCCGCCGACATCGCCGCCTTCGTCGGCCTGGCGACGCTCTTGGTGGCGGCGACGATCGCGCTGGTGATGACCGACCTGAAGCGGGCGATCGCCTACTCGACGATGAGCCAGATCGGCTACATGGTCGTCGGCGTCTCGATCGGCGCCTACGGGGCCGGGATGTTCCACCTGATGACCCACGCCTTCTTCAAGGCGCTCCTCTTCATGGCCGCCGGCTCGATCATCGCCGCGATGGCAAACGAGCAGAACATCGACCGCATGTCGGGCTTCGGCAAGGCGATGCGCTTCACCTCGGTCACGATGCTCTGCGGCGGCCTCGCCCTCGCCGCCTTCCCGCTCACCTCGGGCTTCTTCTCGAAGGACGAGATCCTCGCCTACGCGGGGTCGCGCGGCGGCATGTACCTGATCTTCACGGTCCTCGGCTACTTCGGGGCGTTCCTGACCGCGATCTACACCTTCCGCCTGATCTTCCGGGTGCTGCCGGGCAGGCCGTGCCCGGAGGCGCAGGAGCTGATCGACACCGGCCACGTCCACCACGCCCACCCCTTCAACCCGGCGACCGGCGAGGAGGAGGACATCGACGTCGGCTTCCCCGGCCCCGAGCACCACATCGCCGAGCACTCGGCGCCGATGCGGGTCGCGATGGCCGTGCTCGCCTTCCTCGCCCTGGTCGGCGGCCTGATCCAGATGCCGGAGATCGACAACGTCGTCGCCAACTGGCTCGACCCGGTCTTCGCCGACTCGCCGCTGGCGGCGATCCACCCCTCGACCGAGTGGAGCTGGATCGGCCTCGGGATCGGCGCCGTGATCTCGCTGGCGGGGATCTGGGCCGCGCACCTGCTCTACGTCAGGCGGCCGGAGCTGCCGCGCAGCCTGGAAGCGCGCTTCCGCGGCCTCCACACCTTCCTTTTCAACAAGTGGTACTTCGACGAGGCGATCGACTTCCTCGTCGTCCGCCCGGCGCTGGCGATCGGCCGCTTCGCCAACCGCGTCTTCGAGCGCTTCGTCGTCGACGGGCTCGTCACCGGCACCGAGGAGACGGTGCGCGGCACCAGCGGGGTCATCCGCGCCGTCCAGAACGGCTTCGTCCGCAGCTACGCGCTGCTCCTGATCGCCGGCTTCGCCGGGCTCGCCCTCTACTTCCTGCTGAGCAGCTCATGACGGAGGCACGGCGATGATCAACGTCCTCCTCTGGGCCCCGCTCGCCTTCGGCCTCGTCGGCCTCTTCCTGCCGAGATGGGCTGTTGATAAGGGCTTGGTCGGCTGGTGGGCGGTGCTCGGCACCGTCGTCACCCTTGGCGTCGCGATCGGCATGGTTGCCGGCTTCAACGGCGGCGACTCCGGCCTGCAGTACACGGTCGACACGCCCTGGATCTCCGGGCTCGGCGTCGACTACAGCCTCGGCCTCGACGGGCTCAACCTCTTCCTCGTCCTGCTGACGGCGGTCCTCTGGACCGGCGGCGTCGCCTTCGCCGCCTTCCGCGAGTACCCACGCCCGAAGACCTTCTACTTCCTGATGCTGCTGGCCGAGACGGCGACGCTCGGCTCGTTCGTCGCGCAGGACCTGCTGCTCTTCGTCCTCTTCTTCGACTTCATGCTGGTGCCGTTCTACTTCCTCTTCGGCGCCTGGGGGCACGACCGCACGGCCGAAGGCGGGCCGACCGCCGCCGGGGCGACGCTGAAGATGATCATCTACACCCTGATCGGCTCGCTGCTGATGCTGGTGGCGGCGATCGCCACCGCGATCATCTCCGCCGACGGCGGCCACATCACCTTCTCGATCCAGGCGCTGCAGGAACACGGGCTCTCGCTCGGCAGCCAGCGCTGGATCTTCTGGTTCTTCGCCGCGGCCTTCCTGGTCAAGATGCCCGCCTTCCTGCTGCACGGCTGGATGCCCGACGCCTACCGGGCGGCGCCGCTGCCGGCGCTGGCGGTCTTCTCCGGCGTGCTGGCGAAGGTCGGCGCCTACGGCTTCCTGCGGATCGTGCTGCCGCTCTTCCCGGCGGCGACGGTCGAATTCCAGGAGGTGATCCTGATCATCGCCCTCGCCTCGATCCTCTACGGCTCGGTGATGGCCTTCACCCAGACCAACGTGCGGCTGATCGCCGGATATTCGTCGGTCGCCCAGCTCGGCTTCATCACCGCCGGGATCTTCGCCCTGCGCGCCGACGGCTCCGACGGCGCGATCCTGCAGATGGTCAACCACGGCCTGGTGGTGGCGCCCATCTTCGTCATCGTCGCCCTGCTCCTGGAGCGGACGGGGACCGAAGACATCCGCGAGATGGGCGGGCTGGCGCTGCGGGCGCCGGTGCTGGCGGCGCTGTTCCTGATCGTCGCCCTGGCGACCCTGGCGATGCCCGGCTCGGCCAACTTCGTCGGCGAGTTCTACATCCTCAACGGCCTCTTCCAGGCGAAGATCGTCTTCGCCTTCATCGCCATCAGCGGCGTCGCGATGTCGGCCTACTACGCGCTGCGGCTCTACCAGGGGACGATGCACAACCGTAAGCCGGACGGGCTGCTCTCGCGAGAGATCGGCTGGCGCGACGCGCTGGTCCTAGCGCCGCTGGTGCTCTGCATCCTGGCGCTGGCCTTCTACCCGCAGCTGATCCTGAAGCGGACCGCCCCGAGCGTCGAGCAGACCGTGGCGAAGGTCAACGGCGGGCCGGCACCGCAGGCGAAGCTGGCGAAGAGCTACGAATTCAGGCAAACCGACAAGCCTGAACTCGAGAACGTCCGGGTCACGGAACGATGAACTTCAACGAGCCCCACATCGACTACGCCGGCATCTCGCCGATCCTCGCCCTGACGGTCGGCATCTGCGTCGTCCTCCTCAGCGCCGTCTTCAACCCGACCAAGCGCTGGGCGCCACCCCTGACCCTGGTCACGCTCGGCGCCACGGCGGGCCTGCTGATCTGGCACTGGAACGACCCGCGATCGCTGATCACCGGCGCCCTGCGGCTCGACGACCTGGCGATCTCGATCTCGCTGATCGCGATCCTCACCGCGGCCTTCTGCGTCGTCCTCTCGCTCGGCGAGCGGGCGACCGAGGAAGCCGGCTCGGGCGAGTACCACTCGCTCCTGCTCGGCTCGGTGCTGGGGATGGTGCTTCTCGCGCAGGCGACGAACCTCATCACCTTCTTCGTCGCCCTGGAGACGCTCTCGATCCCGCTCTACATCCTCTGCGCCACCAACCTGCGGCGCGAGGGCTCGCTCGAGTCGGGGCTGAAGTACCTGATCGTCGGCTCGATCGGCTCGGCGACGCTGCTCTACGGGATGGCCTTCCTCTACGGCGGCACCGGGAGCACGGGGTTCGAGGGGATCGCTGCCGGGATCGCCCACAACGGCCTCGACGGCGACCCGCTGATCCTGATCGGGATCGCGATGGCCGCGGTCGGTCTCGCCTTCAAGACCTCGATCGCCCCCTTCCACCAGTGGACGCCCGACGTCTACCAGGGCGCCCCCACCCCGATCACCAGCTTCATGGCGGTGGCGACCAAGGCCGCGGCCTTCGCCGTCTTCGTCCGCTTCTTCGACGTCGCCCTCGGCTCCCAGCTCGACTCCTGGCAGCCGGCGCTGGCCGCCCTGGCGGCGATCTCGATCGTCGTCGGCAACGTCGGCGCCCTCGGCCAGGACTCGCTGAAGCGGCTGATGGGCTGGTCCGGCGTCGCCCAGGCCGGCTACATGCTCGGCGGGGTCGTCGTCGCCTCCGAGAAGGGGACGAGCTCGCTGGTCTTCTACCTCGCCGTCTACGCCTTCATGAACCTCGCCGCCTTCGCGGTGATCGTCGCCCGCGAGCGGGAGACGGTCTTCGGCGACGACATCCGCGGCGTGCGCGGGCTCGCCGCCGAGCGGCCGGCGCTGGCCTGGCCGCTGACGATCTCGATGCTGGCGCTGGCGGGGCTGCCGGCGACGGCGGGCTTCATCGGCAAGCTCTACCTGATCGAGGCCCTGATCGAAGGCGACTACACCTGGCTCGCGGTCTTCATCGTCGTCGGGACGATGATCTCCCTCGCCTACTACCTGCGGGTGGTGGCGGCGATGTGGATGCGCCCCGAGCGCGAGACCGTGCCCGGCGGCACCCCCGCGATCGCCGGCGCCTCCCCCGAGGCCGACCCGGTCGACCCGGAGGCAGGCCGCCGCTGGTACCTGGTCGCCCCGGCAGTTCTAGCCGCCGCAGCCACCGTCTTCTTCGGCGTGATCCCACAACCGCTCGTGGACTTCGCCACCCACGCCGGCACCGCCCTCTTCTAGCCGCGCCTCTCGAACTGCATCAAATTTCCTACCTGCCAGGGAAGAAATTTGATGCAGTTCGGACCTCGTGGGGGTCCTTCTTACTCTTGTTTTGATGACGGCCGGCGCCGGAGTGGGCGTTTGGTCGGAGAAGCGCTATCCGCGGGATGCGGTTGCGTTGGCTCGAAGGCTGCTGCTGGTGATGCTCTATGGGCTGGTGCCGCCGGTGATCTTCTTCAACCTCGCGGCCGCCTCGATCAGCGTCGACAACGCGGTCGGGATCGGGATCGCGCTGGTCAACATGGCGCTGGTCGGGATCGCGGTGTGGTTCGTCGCCGCGCGGCTGCTGCGGCTGAGCCGGCCGCAGACCGGGGCGGTGATCTGCGCGGCGATCGTCGCCAACACGACCTACCTCGGCTACCCGCTCACCGTCGCCCTGCTCGGCCGCGACCACCTGCCGACCGGCGTCCTCTTCGACGTCCTCGTCGGCGGGCCGACGCTGATGTTCGGCGCCTTCGGCGTCGGCACCGCCTTCGGCACCCGCGCCGGCGAAGGAATGCGAGAGCGCGCCCGCGCCTTCTTCACCCGCAACCCGCCCCTCTACGCGGCGGTACTGGGGCTGCTGGCGCCGAAGGCTCTGGCGCCGACCATCCTCGTCGACGCCTCCCAGATCCTCGCGGTGGCGATCCTGCCGCTCGGCTTCTTCGCCGTCGGCGCCACCCTCGCCGAGGGAGCCGAGCAGGGCGAGCTCCCCCTGCCGCCGCCGCTCACCGCCCCCGTCGCCCTCGCCACCACCGGCCGCCTCGCCCTCGCCCCCGCGCTCCTCATGCTCCTCGCGGCCCCGCTGATCGACCTCCCCTCCGCCTACCGCCTGATGTCAGCGATGCCGACCGGCATCAACGCCCTCGTCGTCTCCCACGCCTACGGCCTCGACAACCGCATCGTCGCCGAGACGATCACCTGGTCGACCGCGCTCGTGATCCTCGCCGCCCTCGGGTCGCTGCTGTTCTGATGTGGGGTTAAGTGGCGATTGCGCCGATCAAGGCAATTCCGAGTCCTACGGCTCCCCCGACACTGACCCGAATCAGCAGTCGATGAAGCGCTGCGAACTGAGCATTGATTTCTGTAAACCCCTGGTCAACTCGAGAGGTCAGGGAGTCGACTCGGCCGCCCAGTTCATCGACGCGTTCGCTCAGTCCCTCGACTCGTCCGCTGAGGTACTCGACGCGGCCTCCGATACTTTCAACGCGGGTGCTCAGAACATCCACTCGA
Organism: Solirubrobacterales bacterium; assembly: GCA_051954115.1. Taxonomy (GTDB): domain Bacteria; phylum Actinomycetota; class Thermoleophilia; order Solirubrobacterales; family 70-9; genus VAYN01. The sequence continues at coordinate 19,023 of JBQCIB010000018.1, forward strand.
CTGCTCAGGTCGTTGAGACGTCCGTCGTTCCAATTCATCGTCCCCGCCTCCTTCTCCGCGACCGCTGCCTCCATGGCTCGACTGTAGCAGACAATATGTTACGTCTCTGAGCCATCTTTGTAAATCTTTAGGCGTGCTTCACCACGTCGGAATCGAGGTCGCGCCGGCCGATATCGAGGCGACCGTCGGCTTCTTCGAGCTACTCGGGTTCGAGCGGGTCGAACCGCCGGTGGCGCTTCGGAAGTACACCTGGCTCGAGCGCGAGGGGACGCAGGTCCACCTGATGCCCGAGGAGGAGCCGACCGTCCCCTCCCCCGGTCATCTCGCGGTCATCGTCGCCGACTTCGAGGCGGCCGTCAGACGCCTGCGCGAGGCCGGCCTCGAGGTCGAACCGAAACGCGAGCACTGGGGTGCGCCGCGTGCGCTCGCCTTCTCCCCCGGCGGCCACCGGGTCGAGTTGATGGCCGCTCCGCCCGCGCCGCAGACCTAGAGACGGCTCCTACTCGCGCTGCTTGCGCTTGCGTTTCTCGGGGCCGTCCTCCGGAGCCTCCCCGGCCTCCTCGACTCCTGCCTCCCCGGAAGGTTCCAGTTCGGCCGCGGCTTTCTCCCCTGGCGTCGGCCAGGGAACGGCTTCGCCGGTCTCCCAGGCGGGTGGTTTCCCTCCCGGCAGCCAGCCGAGGTAGAGCAAGCCGAGGTAGAAGAACCAGACCACGGCGAGGATCAGGAAGCCGATCACGATGGCGATGCCGAGCGCCATCCCGAACGAGCCCCAGAAGCGGGTGAGGAGGCCGATGCGCATCGCCCAGAGGCCGGTGTAGAAGAGGCTGATCGCGAAGAGGAGACCGCCGACGAGGGTGAGGATCCCGGCGACCGTGGTCAGCGAAGCGTCGCTCACCGCATTACTGGCCGCGTCGTCTTCCCGCTTGCGCCTTTCGCAGGCAGCGAGCGGGGCTTCGCCCTGCTTCGGTTCATATTCGTTGGCGAAGTCCTTGGCCCCTTCGCTCTTGCGGTCGGATTCGCATTCTTCCTTCGCCTTCTTCGCCGAGAGCGTCGGCTTGGCTTTGCCCGCGACGAAGCTGTCGGCCGCTTCCTGCCGCGCCTGCCCGTAGAGGAAAGTGCCGACCGCGATCAGCAGCGGGGCGACGACGATGAGGGCCCCCACCTGGGGCCGGACCCGGTCGCTGCGGACGCGAGCCGCGCGGAAGAGGTAGAGCAGGGGGACGGCGAGGAAGAGGAAGGCGGCCGCCTGCAGGAGGCTGGTGAACGTCACCGAGCCGTTGTGCGCATCGATCGAGCGGAGGATCTCGGCTTCGCCGGTGCCGCTGACCGAGCTGACGAAGCCCGGCAGGAGAACCAGGACCACTCCCGCGAAAGCCGCCAGGGCCGCCGGCAACGCCCACCGCGACTCCCGCTCCCGCGTCTGCGCTGCGCTCATCTCATCCCCTTTCGTGGTGGCAAGGCCCGTACGCTATCCGAGCATGAACCGCCCTGAGGCCACCCACGTCGTCCCGCTCGAGGCCGGAGCGGGGCCGGAAAACCCGCCCTGCCCCGCCTGCGGCGAGCCGCTGTTCGGCTGGATCGGCGAGCACCGCGGCCTGGCCGGGCCGGCGCGGCGCTGCGAGAGCTGCGGCCTCGGCGTGGTCGGCGAGGTCGACGGCGCCGCGGCGGCGCTGCACGAGCTCGACTCGCAGCGGCACGGCGAGACGGTGCGGATCGAGAACCGGGCGAGCATCGCCTGCTCGCTCGGCGGCGCCGGCTGGTCCGGCCTGCACCCGCAGGCCCGCCACCTCTTCACGGTCGAGGCGGTGCGGCGACTGACGGCGCGGCGCGACCAGGTGGTGCAGAGGAAGCGCTGGCGGCCGCTGGCAAGCCTGGCGGCGACCTGGCAGACGCTGCTGAACAGCGTCACCTTCGGCCACAACGTGGCGCTGGGAGCGCTGCAGGACCGGCCCGCGGTGCCCGCCGAGCGCCCATGGCAGCAGCGGATCGACCTCCTCGCCAGCGTCGTCCTCGCGATCCCGGCGCTGCTGGTCGCGCTCCCGGTCGAGCTGCTCGGCGCCGCCCTCGGACGCGCTGCGGTCGTCGACCTGCGCCTGCAGCTGCTCTAGCCGCGATCAACCGGTCCAGGGATGGGTCGGGGTTTCGCCGTTCGGGGCGAGGAGGTCGAAGCCGTCGGGAATCTTCAGGTGGTCGGGGCCCCGTCCCGGTTTGCCGGTCACCCCGTACTGCCAGACGATCTTCTTGCGCTTCGGGTCGATGATGACGACGCGGTGGCGGTAGTCGTCGTTGACGGCGATGTCGCCGCTCGGCAGCCGCTCGGCCAGGCTCGGGTGGTTGAGGCGGCCGTTGCCGCTCTGCGGCGCGTACGACCAGACGATGTGCCCCGAGCGCGTGAACTCGTAGATGCCGCCCGGGTTCGCGTAGTCGACGACGAGGTAGAGGTCGGGACCGAGCTGCTGGGGATCGGACGGGTAGGAGATCGGCAGCTGCAGCGTCCAGACCAGCTTCCCCTGCGGGGTGATCTCGTCGATGTAGGAGCCGTTGACCTCGGAGACGAGGATGTCGCCGTTGGCCAGCGGCGTGTCGCCGTTCGGCGAGCCGAGCCGGCGCGGCGGTTCGTGGGTGCATTCGGCGGGGTCGCCGAATTCGCGCAGCACCTTCTTCTGTGGCGAGATCAGGAGGATCCGGCAGTTCTGGGCGTCGGCGACGGAGACGTTCCCGTTCTTCCAGAGGTAGGCGTCGTCGGGCTCGTGCAGGTAGCCGGGTTCCGAGCCCGTCTGGCCGGGATGCCCGTAGGACCAGAGCAGCTTCCCTTCCGGATAGGAGAGCTGGACGATCCGCTCGTTCTGCTCCTCGTTGGAGATGATCTGGGTGCCGCCGTGGGTGAAGAAGGCGTCGTCGGGGAAGTAGAAGCCGCCCGGAGGGGCCGGGTGCGCCTTCGAGGGGAATTGCCAGAGCACCCGCTTGCGGTTGTTGACGACGATGATGCGGTCGTTGCCGCGGTCGGCGATCATCAGCTGCCCCTGGAAGGGCGGGGCGCCGGCTTCGGCGCCAGCCGAGGATGGGTCCGCTTCCGGTTCCGCCGAGCTGGAGGAGGCGACCGGCCGCAAGCGCAGCGAGACGATCGTGCTCAGGGTTTCGCCGCTCTTCCCCGTGCCTCCAAGCAGGTAGGCGAAACGGCCGTTGCTGACGGCCGCGCCGGCGGCGACCGCGATCGGCAGCGGCGGCGCGGGCGAGAGCTTGCCGCTGGCCGGATCGAAGCGGTAGGCCTTGTCGGTGGCGACCCCTTCCGCTTCGCCGCCGAGGACGTAGACCTGGCCCTCGAGGACGACGGCGGCAGCGTGCGAGACCGCCTGCGGCAGGTGCCCGACGACCCGCACCGTTCCCCGCTTCGGGTTGATTTCCTGGACCGCGTCGGTGGCGGCGCCGCTGGCCGTCTCGCCGCCGAAGGCGAAGATGCGCTGCCCCACCACCGCAGTGGCGAGATAGCGCGCCGGCACCTTCAGCGCGGCGACTTCGGAGAAGGAGCGGCCGTCTTCGGTTGCCAGCACCGCCGGGTCCGGCGTCGTCCCGTCGTAGCCGCCGAGCACGTAGGCGGTCGAGCCGATGGTGAGCGCGCTGAGGTCCGAGCGAACCGCAGGAAGGTGCCCGATCACGGTCGCGTTCGCCCGCGCCCGCGGGGATGCCGTCGCCGGCAGCGCCTGGACGGCGTCGGTGCTGGTTTCGGTACCGCCGCCGAGTACGAGCACCTTGCCGCCGAGCGCGGTCGCGGCGGCGTCGTGAAGCGGGCCGCTCAGCGAGCCGGCGGGCCGCAGCTTGCCGGAGCTTTCGAGCAGGAAGACGCCGCTGACCGAGGCTTCGTTCGAGTCGAGGCCGCCGAGGATCAGGGTCCCACCGTGGACCGCGACCGCCGCCTCGCCGGAGATCGGCGCCGGCAGCGAGGGCCCGGAAGTGCTGGAGACGAGCACCTTGGGAACGGCGGCGGGGTCGCCGCCAGACCCAGACGAGCCGCCGAAGCCGCCCAGGGCGTTGACGAGGAAGGCGAGAAGGATCAGCAGCGCAGCGAGCGGCAGCAGCAGCCGGCGCCGGCGCTGTGCACGCGACGGCTGTCGCCGCCGCGCTCGCCTTGCTCGGTCGCCCGGCGCTTGCTGCACCCTGCAAGCGTTGCCGAGGGCGCTAAACCGCCGATAAAACTCGGTTGCCTGAGGCCTGAGGTCGCTGGACCAAGCAGTTCAAGGACGCAGGGAGCCCGAATAGCAGCGCTATTTTGGGCGACTGAGGACGCCGAAATGCGCCGGTCCAGGGGCCTCAGGCGAGGCCTTCGCGGGCCTCGCGGACGAGCGTGACAGCCTCGGGGAAGAGGACGCGGATCGCGTCGCGGACCTGCATCGCCTGCTCGTCGGCGCTGCCGGTGAGGTCGAGGCGGCCGATCGAGGCGACGGTCATCTCGACCGCGAGCTTGATCGCGTTGTCGGCCCAGGCGACCCGCTGCGAGGACTGCATCTGCTCCGACAGCTCTTCCATGCGAGCGCGGAACTCCTCGGGGTCGCCGAACAGGTTGAAGCCCTCCATCTCCCTGCATGTAAGCAGAACCGGCACATTGCCGAGGGAGAATCGGCACTCCGTGCGCGCCATCCGTGCGTCGCGGCGCCGTAGCGTCGGCGGCGATGGCTGGAGGAGACCGCGAACGGCGGCCGGCGATGGCTGAAAGGCACGGAGAACGAGGGTCGGCGACGGTCGAGCAGGCGGCGCTGGCGGCGTTGATCACGCTGCTGCTGATCGCGGCGGTCTCGGCAATCGCCTCGGGCGGTGAGGTCGACGCAGGCCGGAAGCTGGCGGGGGCGCTGGGACGTCGCCTCACCTGCGCGCCGCGCCTACCGGACGCCTGCTATCACCACCCGCTCGTGCCCGCCTACGGCTGGCCGCTTGCCCGCCTCACCCGAGCCCTGGCACCGGCTCCCGCGGCACGCCTCGACCCCTCCGGCCTGCCGCTGATGCCGGTCGACTTCCGCCGCTGCCGCTCGGAGAGCTGCGCCGTCGCCGCTGGCCCCCACCTCACCGCCTCGGGCCGACGCACCACCGCCTTCACCGAGCTGAGCGACCACCGGGACTCCAGCGGCTGGATCGAGATCACCTACTGGGAGTACCGTCCAACCCTGGGATGGAGCCGCATCGCCCGCCGCGCCACCCAGGCCGACGTCGAAGCAGCCGCCGGCGTCGAAGTCCTCACGCAGAACGACCCCGCCCTGGTCCCACTCGAGACCCTCCCCGGCCGCAACCACTACGAGTTCCCCGCCTCCGAACGCCCGCCTTGGCAATGGCACGTCGCCGGCCGCTACCCCGGCTGGTCCAGCTAGACGACTGGAGAGTTGACTTGCCTATAGCGGGGTTAACTCTCCAGTCGCGCGCCGACTAGGGCGGACTTGCGGCCTCGGCGGCCTTTTGGCTGTCGGCCTCCTCCTGCGCCTGGCGGATCAGGCCGCGCCAGTCGGTGGTGCGGAACACCAGCAGGATCGCGGCGAAGCCGAGGACGACCGACCAGGCCGCCATCGCGATCTGGGTGCCGACCGAGAAGGAGAGGACGGCGGTGCGCGAGGGCCCGCTCAGGGTCGCGACCAGGAGCGCCTGCTGGGCGCCGGCGCCGCCCGGGGTGAAGGGGACGACGTTGGCGATCGCCTGCACGCTCATCACCAGCATCACGTTGCCGATCGAACCGTGGAGCCCGAAGGCTTCGAGGAAGAACCAGAAGGCGGCGAAGCGGAAGAGCCAGCCGACCCCCTGCCAGGCGGCGACCTCGCGCAGGTAGCGGCGCGGCTCGGTGAGGATGACGAGGCCTTGGCGGACGCGGGCCCAGAAGCGGCGCACCCGATGGGCGAGCAGGTAGATCGCGATCGCGATCGCCAGCAGCGTCGCCCCGACGACGATGAGGAACAGCTTCGGGTGGTCGGCCCAGAAGGAGATCTCGAAGGCGGGCAGGTCGGGGATCTGCGGCAGCGGCGGCAAGAGTCCCTGGGTGATCGCGTAGAGCAGGACGAGGACACCGACCGAGGTGTCGAACACAGTCTGCACCAGGAACGAGGAGGTCACCGCCGGATAGGAGGAGTCCGGGATCTGCCGCTTGGCCAGGAAGACCTTGGTGACGTCGCCGGCGTGGGCGGGCACGATCGCGTTGATCCCCGCCCCCGCCAGGTAGGCCGCCGCGAGCTGGAGGAAGGAGATGCTTTTGTCCGGGTAGGCGGCCCGCAGGACGTTGCGCCAGGCCCAGGCGCGGGCCAGCTGCATGCCCAGCAGGCAGGCGAGCGCGAGCGCGAAGGCCGTCCAATGGATTTCGGACAAGTGCCGGAAGAATTCGGCGGCCCGTTCGAAGAAAGCTTCGAAGTTGTCCTGGAGATCGGCGAAGAGCATCGCAGCTAGACTAGCCACGCTCGTGTCTGACCCCCTCACGCAGACCCCGCCCCAGAGCACCCTGCACGACCCCGCCGACGTGGCGATGTGCGACCGTGCCCGCGAGCGGTACACGGCCGATCGCAAGAGCCGCTGGCGCCGCCGCCGCAAACGCCACGCCCAGCTGCCGAACCTGATCATCATCGGCGGGCTCAAGTGCGGGACGACGAGCATCCACCACTACCTCGGCCTCCATCCGGAAATCCAGATGTCAAAGCCGAAGGAGCTCAACTTCTTCGTCGAGGAGCTGAACTGGGACCTCGGGCTCGACTGGTACGCGAGCCGCTTCGACGACCGCTTCGAGGTGCGCGGCGAGTCCTCCCCGCACTACACGAACATGCCCCGCTTCGAGGGCGTCGCCGAGCGGATCCGGCAGAACTGCCCCGACGCGCGCCTGCTCTACATGGTCCGCGACCCGATCAAGCGGATCCTCTCCCACTGGGTCCACGCCACCGGCGCCGGCTACGAGACCGGCGACCTGGTCGAGGTGCTCTCGCGGCGCGACACCTCCTACATGAACCGCTCCAAGTACTGGATGCAGCTGCAGCCCTACCTCGAGCGCTTCGACCGCGAGCAGATCGAGATCATCACCCAGGAGGAGCTGCAGACCGAACGCGAGGCGACGATGCGCAAGGCGTTTGCCTTCGCCGGCGTCGACGAGAGCTTCACCTCCGAGCAGTTCGACCGCGAGTGGGAGAAGTCGAGCGCCAAGCAGGGCGACAAATACCAGTTCATGGAGAAGCTGATCAAGCTCCCCGGCTTCCGCTCCTTCGACCGCAACTTCGACCGCCTGCCCGAGTCGATGCGCTGGATCGTCGAGAAGGTCGTCCACGACCCGGAGAAGCCGCCGGCGCCGAAGCCAAAGCTCCCGGACGATCTCTTCGAGACCGTCCGCGGCCGCTTCACCGAGGACGTCGCCGAGCTCGAAAAATTTGCCGGTCGCCGGTTCGCCGGCTGGCACGACTACTCCTAGCCACCTGAAATTTGGACCTGGGGCGGGTCGATGGTGGCAACCCGCCCCTGACCCTCCCTAGTTGGTCTTGGTGGTCGAGATGCCCGGGAATACCGGGAGATTTGCGCTGAGCTTCATTCCGCTGCACCTCCTTCCGTCGGGTCGTGGGGACAAGGCGACCCGGCGTTTGCTGGAAAGGTTTAAAGCGGGTTTAAGAACCAACGCATTTACGGAAGAGAAAAATGCAGGAATAATCTGTACCGTTGAGTTGCAATAGAGGAGGGAGTCGTCATGGGTAAACGAGCAAAAGAGGCCGTTGCGGAGAAACGGCAGAAGCGCACGAACGGCGGCTTCGGGCGGCCTGCCCACGAGCAGCTGGTCAAAGGCCTGAGCCACCCGGTCCGGGTCGAATGCCTGACCGTGCTCTCGCAGCGGGTCGCCAGCCCCAGGGAAATCGCCGAAGCCCTCGACGAGGACCTCAGCAACGTCAGCTACCACGTCCGCGTCCTCGACGAGCTGGGCCTGATCGAGCTGGTCGCGGAGGAACCCGTGCGCGGCGCCGTCGCCCACTACTACAAAGCCGTTGAGCGCCCGATCCTCTCCAACGCCGATTGGGAAAAGCTCTCGCCCGAGGTGCGCAAAGCGATCTCCGCCTACGGCTGGGACATCCTGATCAAAGACGTCGCCACGGCGATCGAGCGGGGCACCTTCGACAACCGCGCCGACCGGCATCTCAGCCGCACCGTCCTCCTCCTCGACTCGGAGGGCTTCGCGCGGATCAGCAAGGTGATGGACGAGCTGCTGGAAACGATCCTCACCGAGCAGGCGGCGAGCGCGGAACGGATGAACAAGTCCGGCGAGAAGCCGATCCACGCGGTGGCGGCGACGGCGCTCTTCGGGATGCCCGACCCGCGGTGACCGAGGCGGGCGCCCGCCGAGGCTTGAAGTCCGCTCGCCGGGGGTAACCTCGCGCCGATGCGGCGGCTTCTCCCAGATCCAGGAACGACCACGGTCTCCGCGCAGCTGGATCCCTACCGGCCCTGGGAGGAGCCTCACGAGGAGCGGCCGCTGGTCGCGATGAACTTCGTCGCCACGGTCGACGGGCGGGCGACGATCGAAGGCCGCTCGGGCCCGATCGGGTCCGACGCCGACACCGAGATGCTGGCGGGGCTGCGGACGCGTTTCGACGCGGTGATGGTCGGCGCCGGGACGATGCGGGTGGAGCGCTACGGGCGCCTCGTCTCCGAGCAGGAGACGCGTGAGCGCCGCGAACGGGAAGGCCTGCGGCCCGAACCGCTGATGGTGCTGGTCAGCGGCCGGCTCGACCTTCCCTGGGACGCACCGCTCTTCACCGCAGGCGGCGAGGTCCTGATCTTCACCTCCTCCGAGGCGGAGCCGCCGGCGACCGAGAGCTCGGTCGAGGTCGTGCGCCACCCGGGCGCCGTCAACCTGACCGAGGCGCTGCGGTACCTGCGCCACGAGCGCGGCATCCGCGCCCTGCTCTCCGAGGGCGGCCCACACCTGCACGAGCAGATGCAGGCCGACGGGCTGGTCGACGACCTCTTCCTGACGATCGCGCCGAAGCTGAGCGGCGGCGAGGCGCCCCGGATCGTCGAGGGGCCGCTGCCGGGTGTGATCGGGCTCGAGCTCGCCTGGCTGCTGGAGGAGGAGGGCGAGCTCTTCGCTCGCTACCGGCGTTCTGAGAGCCCGCCGATCGAATAGCGTTCTCGCTCCGGAACGAGGAGGAGAGGAACGGATGGACTTCAGCCCCAGCCCCGAGGTCGCGAAGCTGCGCGAGCGCGTGCTCGACTTCATGGACGAGGAGATCTACCCGCAGGAGCGGGAGATCATGGAAGCGCTCGACGCGGAGGTGGGGCCGGGGGTCCCGTACCCCGAGAACCTGACCGCGGTCCGCGAGAAGGCGAAAGGCGAGGGGCTCTGGAACCTCTTCATGCCCGACGAGCGCTTCGGTCCCGGGCTGAGCAACTGGGAGTACGGCCTGCTCTGCGAGGAGATGGGCCGCAGCCCGATGGCGGCGCCGATGGCCTTCAACTGCTCGGCGCCGGACACCGGCAACATGGAGATCCTCGCCGAGCACGGCACGCCCGAACAGCGCGAGCGCTGGCTGGAGCCGCTGCTCGAGGGCCGGATCCGCTCCTGCTTCTCGATGACCGAGCCGGAGGTGTCGGGGTCGGACCCGACGCTGCTGCAGGCGCGCGCCGAGCTCGACGGCGACGAGTGGGTGATCAACGGCCACAAGTGGTTCACCACCGGCGCCGTCGGCGCCGAGCTGGCGATCGCGATGGTCGTCACCGACCCCGACGCCCACCCCTACGCGCGCGCTTCGATGATCTGCGTCCCCACCGACACGCCCGGGTTCAACCTGGTGCGGCCGATCTCGGTGATGGGCCACGCCGGCGGCCCCGGCCACTGCGAGATCCGCTACGAAGACTGCCGGGTGCCGAAGGAGTTCCTGCTCGGCGAGCGCGGCGCCGGCTTCGCGATCGCCCAGGATCGCCTCGGGCCGGGCCGCATCCACCACTGCATGCGGGCGATCGGGACGGCCGAGCGGGCGCACGAGCTGATGTGCCGCCGCGCCAACGAACGCAGCGCCTTCGGCGGCCCGCTGGGCGACAAGCAGTTCGTCCAGGAGTCGATCGCCGCCTCGCGGATGGAGATCGACCAGGCCCGCCTGCTCACCCTCTTCGCCGCCTGGAAAATGGACACCGAGGGCAAGCGCGCCGCCCGCCAGCAGATCTCGGCCATCAAGATCGTCGCCGCCAACATGGTGATGGACGTCCTCGACCGCGCAATCCAGGTCCACGGCTCCCTCGGCATGACCGACGACACCCCCCTGGCGATCATGTGGCGCTTCTCCCGCATGCTCCGCCTAGCCGACGGCCCCGACGAGGTCCACAAAATGGTCCTCGCCCGCCGCGAGCTCAACCGCTGGTCCAAACGCGCCGAGGCCGAAGCCGAAGGCAACCTCGAGCCGCGGCACGCGACGCGGATGGTCTGATCCGTGGCCAAGCGCTCCTGACACTCATTAGTTGAGCCGCTACGGAGCCGTCGCGACGTGACGACTCCACCCGCTGCTCTCAGCCGTTCTTGGTCATCGAAATGACCGGCGACGCCTTGATTTCAGTCAGCGTCATTCCTCCTCGCCTCCCTAGAGGCCGAAGAGATAGCAAAGCAGCAGAAGCCGGAATGAAGGTGCGGAACATTCAATTCAAACCAGATGCTTTCGCTTCGAAACTGATTTGGATAGCGTGGGGCTGAATGCACTGCCCTCACTGTGGCGCGCCGAACGATGCGGGGAACCGGTTCTGCGTCAATTGCGGTTCCCCCCTACAGGAGACGGGCTCCTCGCAATCCTCCCGCACGCTGAAGGAGCGCGTTGGGCGGCTGATGGGCACCACCACCCGCGCGCGGGTGGTTACCGCTGGGACTTTGGTCGCCCTCGCAATTGCCGCGATCGCCTTTCTGTCGCTGAACAGCAGCGAAACCGGCAGCAGCAGCCCTTACCTGGAAGCGCTCGACCGGGCGTGCGTAGCGGAAAAGGAACGAATCGTGAGCCTGGAGCGGGAAACCTTGCGGGCCCATCCCGCCGATCTGCGTGGTTTCGCCTCCACCCTCGTGGCGGTCGTGGCCGAATGGCGGGCAGCCCTACACAAGGAACAGGCCCCAGCGACGGAGAGCCCGGGAATCAAACGGCTGGAAGACGCCCTCCTGCAGACCTTGATACAAGCGGGAGTGCTTGCGCGCTTGACCAGAGAACCCGGTTCCCCAACTGCAATCGCCAAGCAGGCAGGCGCGGTCGACGAAGCCACGGCAGAGGTAGACCAGGCGATCAGCGCTCTCGGCTTGACCGAATGCGCAGACCTGAAGGTAGCGCCTTCCTAGTCCATCGGTAAAAGGTCCTTTTTGGGTTGCTTCCATCGGCGCCGTGTGGTGGAATGCCCGCACCCGCCGTCGACCGGCGCCGGTCGCTGGCGCCAGGAGGAAACATGAAACGCCGTTACACCGTCCTTTTCCTCAGTCTCGTTCTGGCCCTTGCGCTGGCTGTGCCGGCCCTCGGTGGCCCGAGCAACCCGATCGCGAGTGTCTCCGCGAGCGTCAAACAGATCGCCACGAAAGCTTTGAAAAAAGCCAAAGCGGCCCAGAACACCGCGAACTCCGCCCTGAGTACGGCAAACACGGCCCAGAACACGGCGAACTCCGCGCTGGGCACGGCAAACGCGGCGAAAACTGCGGCCGGTACCGCACAGACCGCGGCCAACAACGCGCAGACCTCTGCCAACGGGGCCAAGACCTTGGCCGAAGAAGCCAAGACTGCCGCTGCCGCTGCTCAGTCGACGGCCAACGCTGCTCAGGCTACGGCCAACGAAAAGTTCGGCGAAACCTTCACCAAATTCGGCGAACTCGAAGGTCCTTTCGCCGCCTCGGGCTCGTCCATTGCAGTCTGCCCGGCCGGCAGTGAAGTAACCGGCGGCGGATACAGCACCACCGGCAGTGGAGACAACGAAGTCGTCCCGACCTACACCGCTTCCTATGGCGATGCCTGGTTCACCATCCTCAACCGGATTCCAAGCGGAACCAACACCTGGGAAGTCGAGGCGGTCGCGATCTGCGCTGCTCCGTAGGTACACCGCTGCGATACCTCACTTTTCTAGCCTCGCTGCTTGCCACCACAGCCCTATTGAGCGGCTGTGGTGGCGGCGCAGCAGGCGGAGATGTCCAGGATTCCACTAGTTCCTCGGGTGCTCCATCCAAGGCTGCCATAGCCGCTTACGTTCGCCGCGCCGAACCGGTCTGCGAACGAAGCCAGCGGCAAATCCGTCATCTGGGAAAACTGCTGTCCAAGGCATCGACTTCTGGCTCGCTCCAAGAAGTGGTTGCCACCACCCTCGTCAAGCCGGGAATCCGGATCCTTGAACGGGAGGCGCAGGATCTCGGGGGAATCAGGCCCATTCCGGCCTCTTCACAGCTGCATACCTACCTGGGTCTCTTTGCACCCATTACCGAGCTTTCACAGCAGCTGCTCGCCGCTCTGGAAGCAAGCGATGGCAGACAATCTCGGAAGCTCGAACTGCTGATCGCGGAACTCTCCGATGAACAGACCGCCGTTGCAGAATCAATGGGCTTCCATTCGTGCAGCATCGGGTTCACCATGGCGCTGGGAGGTGCCAGGTAACCGTAGTGTCGAACTCCCGGCGCGGTGCCAGCGAGGTGCCGGACGTCGTCGCTCCGCCGCCGAAGCATCCGCGATTTCCCCTGTCGGAGGGAATTCGGGGAGTAGCCGCAATCGCCGTGGTGGTCGTCCACAGTTGGATGTTCGCCGGTCGCTTCGGCGATGGCTCAGGTTTGGCCAACAGGCTGATCGTGCGCCTCGACACCATGGTCGCGATCTTTTTCCTGCTCTCAGCCTTCCTCCTGTACAGGCCGATGATCGCCCATCGCGCAGGTGGCCCCAGGTCCCCCCGGGTCCGGGACTACGCTCGCCGGCGTTTCCTGCGGATCTACCCCGCTTATTGGTTGGCCCTGACCCTGCTCGCCATCTACCCCGGCGTCTCTGGGGTGTTCAGCAGCGAATGGTGGTCCTTCTACAGCCTCAGCGAGTACCTCCACCCCGTCACCTCGAGCTCCATCTGTCCAGGAGCGGGATACCGGTGCGGCCTTCTCCAGTCCTGGACCCTGACCGTTGAGATGACCTTCTACTTCGTCCTGCCTCTCTTTGCCGCATTGACGGCATTGATCGCACGCCGGCTGAACGTCCGATCTTGGATGCGAGCCGAGCTCGCCCTGATCGTCGCCCTCGGGGGGCTCTCCCTCTGCCTCGATCTGCTTCCGTTTGGGTTGCGCGAGAAGTCCTGGTTCACTTATACCTTCGCAGCGCACTTCGACTGGCTGGGGCTGGGGCTGGGGCTGGCGGTCCTCTCATCGGTGTATGGCCGACGTGAAGCAGACCTCCCTCGCCCCCTGCGCCTCCTCGCGGAAAATCCGGGCGCGTGCTGGAGCGGCGCGATCCTCCTCTACCTGATCACGGTCGTCGCCTTTCAGCCTGTTCCCTTTACGGTTGCCCAGTTCACCAATACCGAATTCCTCGGCCTCCATCTGCTCCAATGCGGAATCGCCTTCCTGGTCGTATTCCCTGTCTTCTTCGGCAATCCCAACGTCGGCCTGCCGCGACGCATCCTCGCGACCCCGTGGCTCGTCTGGCTGGGCCTCGTCTCCTATGGGTTCTATCTCTGGCAGGTTACGATCGGCATCGAACTTGGATTCGGAAACGCGCAAGGATCTTTCCTGCCGGTGGTGCTCGGAACGGTGCTCATCGCTCTCCCGCTGGCGGCCGCCAGCTACTACCTGATCGAGAGGCCCCTCATGCAGTGGAAGTACAAGTCCTTCAGAAAGTCAGGATGAAGCCACTGACGAACCCTTTCCGGCGCTCTGCGCTGGCCTCCTTACTTGCGCTGTTGATCCTGTCCGGCTGCGGGAGCAGCGGCGAGTCGTCAGGCCCCGGTCCGGGCAGCGAGACCGTGCAGGCACCTGCGTATAGCAGCCATCACCCCCCCCACGAGAAGGCCGAGCTGCACAAGGTGAAACGGCACAAATCGAAGTCACACCACAGGGCAACTGCCGCATCGACGAAGAAGTCCGAGAAGCAAGAAGCCACGCGTGAACACAAACCCGTCCATAAGCAGAAGCGAAGCTCTCGGTGTCCGTCTGGGCTGACTTCCGAGCAGTGCACTGAACTTGCAGCGGCCGTCAGAGACCAACGGAGCGATGGGACGAAACATGGACCTTCCTCTCCCTGCCCTCCCGAAGTCGACCATCGAGTCTGTGTAGCCGCGGAGGAAGCTCGGGAAAAGGCAATCAGTCAGGGGGGCGGGTCGAAGGAAACGTCCGAAAGCTGCCCTCCAACCTTGACGTCCGCCCAATGCAAGGAACTGGAAGAACGGATCTCGACGGAACGACCTTGATCAGCTCGATCGCTCAATCCGCTCGGCCTCTTCAGCCAGCTGCTCGACGAGGCGGGCGAAGGCCTCGACGCCCTCGTTGACCTTGCCGTAGCCGCCGGCGGTGTAGCGGGCGTAGACGCCCTCGAGGATGATCGCGAGCTTCCAGTAGCCGAGGGCGATGTAGAAGTCGAGCTCGGAGAGGTCGCGGCCGGAGCGCTCGGAGTAGCGGGAGGTCAGCTCCTCGCGGGTCGGGAAGCCGGGGGCGAGGTTGGCGGGCATGCCGAGGGCGAGGGTGTTCTCGCCGCGTTCGGGCCAGTAGACCATCAGCAGGCCGACGTCGGCGAGCGGGTCGCCGAGGGTGCAGAGCTCCCAGTCGACCACGGCGGCGACCTCGCCCGAGTCGGTGAGGATCATGTTGTCGAGGCGGTAGTCGCCGTGGACGATCGTCGCCGGCCCCTGCTCGGGGATGCGCGCCGAGAGCGCCTCGTGGACGCGGTCGATCGGCTCCAGCTCGCGGGTCTTCGACTTCTCCCACTGGCCCTTCCAGCGGTGCAGCTGGCGGGCGACGTAGTCCTCCTTCTTGCCGAGGTCGCCGAGGCCGACCGCGTCGGGGTCGACGGAGTGGATCTGCACCAGGGTGTCGGCGACGCGCTCGCCGATCGCCCGCCGATCGCCCTCGTCGGGGAAGATCTCGGCCTCGGCCAGGCCGCGCAGGATCGGCCCCTCGACGAACTCCATCGCGTAGAAGGGCGCGTCGTTGACGCTCTCGTCCTCGCAGAGGCCGACCACCGGCGCCACCGGCACCTCGGTCCCCCCCAGGGCCGAGACGACCTTGAACTCGCGCCCCATATCGTGGGCGGAGCCAAGCCGCTTGCCCAGCGGCGGTCGCCGCAGAGCCCACTTCGTCCCCGCCGCGTCAGTGACGCGGTAGGTCAGGTTCGAATGGCCGCCGGCGATCCGCTCGAACTGCAACGGGAAGTCAACTCCCGGCACGTTCTCCCCGAACCAGGATTCCAGCGATTTGCGGTCGATTCCGTCCGGGACGGTAGCCTCGTCAGCCATTGAGGCGCAAGCATATTCACGATCCCGTCGACGCCTGAGCCCGTCGCTCGCCAACCGGCTGCGGATCGGGTTCGCGATCGGCTTTGCCGTGCTCACCGCGATGGCGGTGATCGGCGTCGCTCGCTTCATTCAGCAGCGCCAGGACTTCGAGGACTCGATCGCCCGCTCCTACCAGCGGGAGATGGTCGCCCGGGAACGGATCGCCCGCGGAACCGGCGGCCAAGCGGCGAGAGCTGCCGTCCACCAGCAGATTCAGCACCGGGCCGAACTGCGCGACAGCATCTCCGGCGATACCCGCGACACCGCTCTCCTCGTCGCCGCCGGCCTGATCGCCGGCCTGACCGGGGCGCTGCTCCTGTTCAGCGGCCTGATCTCCTCGATGCGGCGGCCGCTCGAGGAGCTGGTCGACGCGGCCGGGCGCCTCGCTGCCGGCGACCGCAGCGCCCGCGTCGAGGTCGGCGGCCTCTCGGAGACCGCGACCCTCGGCGCCGCCTTCAACGAGATGGCCGAGGAGCTGGAGCAGGAGGAGGCCCGAAAAGAAGAGCTCGACCGGCTGAAAGACGAGTTCGTGCTCACCGCCTCGCACGAGCTGCGCAGCCCGCTGACCTCGGTCCAGGGCTTCGCCGAGCTGCTGATGCTCGACGCCGACTCGCTGACGCCGCGGCAGCGGGAGACCGTCGAAATCATCCTCGACAACTGCCGCCACCTGGTGCGGCTGCTGAACGACCTGCTTGACCTCGCCCGCTCCGACGCCGGTCGCCTGGCCATCCGTCCGCAGCCGACCGAGGTGGCGCCGCTCGTCGAAGACGTGGTCCGTACGATGCGCGCCCAGACCGAGGCCGCCGGCCAGACCCTCGGCGAGGACGTCCAGCCCGGCCTGCCGCTGATCAACGTCGAGCCGGACCGAATTCGCCAAATTCTCGTGAACCTGATTACCAATGCGCATGAGTACTCGCCCGAAGGTGCGTCCATCGGGGTCGCGGCGCGGGCGGTCGGTGCCGAGGTGGAGATCAGCGTGACCGACAACGGACCAGGAATCCCCGCCGACCAGCTGCAGCGGATCTTCGAGCGCTTCACCCGCGGCGACGCCGGCCTGACCCAGCGGGTGGGCGGCACCGGCCTCGGGCTGGCGATCTCGAAGTCGCTGGTCGAGTTGCACGGCGGCAGCATCGACGCCTCCTCGACGCCGGGGCAGGGGTCGACCTTCCGCGTCCGGCTGCCGATCGCGACCGGGGTGCCGGTCGACGGCGGGCCCGGGCGGGCAACCGCGGAGGCGAGCTGATGGCGCGGATCCTCGTCGCCGACGACTCAGAGACGATCCTGCTGCTGATGCGAACGCGGCTGGAGATGGCGGGCCACGAGGTGGCGACCGCGGCCGACGGGCAGGAGGTCCTCGACTCGGTCGCCGACGGCGGCATCCCAGACCTGCTCCTGCTCGACGCGATGATGCCGCGCAAGTCCGGCATCGACGCGGTGCGCGAGCTGCGTGCCGCCGGCCACGAGGTGCCGGTCCTGATCGTCAGCGCCCATCAGAACGCCGGCGACGCCGACGCTCCCACCGACCTGGCAATCGATGCCTACCTGACCAAGCCCATCGACTTCGACCGCCTGCTGGAGACAATCGCGGAGCTGACGGCGTAGCGACTCCGAGATCTTGGGGGCTATGACCCCCACGAGTTCGGAGTCGTCAGCGGGAGCGCACCTGGAACTTGAACAGGGCCGGGGTGCGGTCGCGATTGCCCGCCGGGTCGATCGCAAAGACGCGGAAGGCGTGGCGACCGGCCTGGACGCGGTAGAGGCGCGGCGAGGCGCAGTCGCGGTACGGCTTGCGGTCGAGCTTGCAGCGGAAGTGGGAGCCGGCCTCGTCGGAGGCGAAGCGGAAGGCGACCTGGCGCCACTTCTTCCGGGTGAAGAGGATCGTGGGCGGGTGGGAGGCGAGCTTCGTCTGCGGCGGGTGGGTGTCTTTGGGAGGTGCCGGGGGAGGCGGCGGCGGTTGCGGGAGCGGCGGGGGAGGCAGCAGGGTGATCGTGCGGAAGTTGTTGGGGTCGGCTTCGTAGACGCTCTCGCATTCGACCGGTTCGGGGTCGCCGTACTGGGGGTGGTCGATCACAGCGCTGTCGTTGTCGGGGCCGCAGTTGATCACCTTGTCGGCGTCGCCCGAGTTGGCGAGGATCGAGTCTTCGCCGGCGCCGGCGAAGTAGACGTCCGCGCCCGGATGGCCGAGCAGCTGGTTCGGGCCGCCGTCGCCGTAGAGGACGTCGTCGAAGGACGTGCCCTCGAGGTCCTCGACTTCCGCGATGGAGTCGAGGGGTTCGGGGCCGCAGGCGGGTGCTTCCCCGCTGCCGGGGCGGCCCGCGAGGCCGGTCGCGAGGTTCGCCTCGACGCCTTCGCCGAAGCGCGTCCAGGAAGCGTTGTCCCTCCCTTCGCCTCCAACGATCCGCTCGCCGTCGCAGACCGAGTTGGAGAGGAAGAGGTCGTTGCCGTTGCCGCCCAGCAGGTCGTCGGCGCCGCCGTTGTGGGTGAGGGCGTCGTCGCCACCGAGGGCGCTGAGGACGTCCGCCCCGTTGCCCGGCCCGTCGACGAGGATGTCTTCGCTTTCTTCGCCGCCGGTGATCGAGTCGTTCCCTTCGCCGCCGATTGCGACCACGCCCACCGAGGCCGGAAAGTTGCTCGCCGCGATCATGTCGTTGCCGGCCATTCCGGCGAGGAGCAGCGAGTCGAGGGGCATGCTCAGCGGGCAAACGGCTTCGGTCGCCGCTTTGACTTCGCAGCCCCCTGCGTCGCTTGCGCTCTGGTCGAAGCTCCCGGTCGTCAGCTGGAATGCGACTGCCGTCTGCGAGTAGGTGGCGGTGACGTTGTCGTTGCCGCTACTTCCGACCAGGTAGAGCTGCTCATAGGGCGTCGCCCCCGGCGGGGTCATGAAGCCGACGCTGACCTTGCCGGTGTCGCGCGTGGCGATTGAACCCTCACAGGCCGAGGTGGTTCCTCCGGGCGCTTCGCAGAGGTCGCCGTCGGCGCCGCCGTCGATGTGGTCTTCACCGCCACCGCCGACGATCACGTCCGCCCCGCCGCCGCCGTAGATCGTCTCCCCCGCCGCCGTTCCGACGATGTGGTCGGAGAAGGGGGTGCCGATGATCGTCTCGAAGGAGCCGACTTCGACTTCGTCGACGCCGCCGCCGAGGGAGGCGACGCCGTTGTCGGCGTTGAGTTCCCCCTTGCCGAGTTCCAGCTCCACCCCCCGTTCCCCGCCCGGAGGCGGGAAGTTCGGATAGGTGTTCTGCATCTGGCCCCCGAAGCCCGGCGTGATGCCGGTCGAGTAGCTGAGCGTGTCGTTGCCGCCACCGGTGTCGTAGATGCGATCGATGGTCGAGTCGCCGCGTACGTAGTCGTTGCCTTCTTCGCCGTTGATCGAGTCGGCTCCGAAGCCGCCGACCAGCCGGTCGTTCCCCGGCCCGCCCAGCAGCAGGTCGTCTCCGATCCCGCCGAAGAGCTGGTCGTCGCCGGGTCCGCCGAGCAAGGTGTCGTTCCCCCGCTCGCCGTAGACGACGTCGTTGCCGGGACCGCCTTCGAAGGTCTGGCTGCCGACCCCGAGGTGGCAGCCTTCGGGACACGACGATTCAGCCGTCAGCGGCGCGGCAATGATCGTGTCGTTCCCACCCCCGCCTTTGACGTCTTCCACCGCCGCCGGCGCGACGATCACATCCGAGCAAGGCGTGCCGTAGGTAGTGCCGCCGACCGTAGTCGGCCCTTCAGCGCAGGTCGGCGTGGTGTCAGCGGCTGCTGCCCCAGCAGGCAAGGCCGGCACCACCAGCACGCATACGACCAGGAGCGCAAGCGGAAAGCGCATCTCCCTCTACATACCCCCACCGGACCATTCGACTCGGTGGGACGGCCGGGGAGGGTGACCTTCTCCAGACACTCAACTGCGAGCCATAAGCGAGCAGTGTCTGGAGAGGGTCACCCTCCCCGGCCCACAACTCAGCTCTTAGCGATCTCGAGCCGGATTTCCTTGCCTTTGAGCTTGGTGCCGTCGAGGTACTCGACCGTGCGCTCGGCCTCGTCCGGGTCGACCTCGACGAAGGAGAAGCGGTGGAGGACGCGGACGTCGTGGACGGCCTCGTCGGGCAGGACGGCGCCCTCGCGTAGGGCCCAGCGCAGGTCCTCCTCGTCGATGCCGCTGCGCTCGCCGCGATTGACGAACAGCTTCACGGTCTTCGCCTTCGACTCCTCGTCGCCGCCGCCGTTGGCCGCAGCCTCAGCCGTCTCCCGCTGGCGCTCGCGCCGCTCACGCCGCTCCCCGCGCTCGCGCTGACGCTCACGCCGCCGCGGGCGCGGCGCGTGCTCGAGCCGCTCCTCGGGGGTCTCCCACTCGCCGATCGTGGTGTTGACGTCGCGTTCGATCCGCCCGATCTCGTCGCGCTGGTCCGGCGTCACGAAGGTGATCGCGCGGCCGGTCCGGCCCACTCGCCCCGTGCGGCCGATCCGGTGCACGTAGGTCTCCGAGGAGTTCGGCACGTCGTAGTTGATGACGTGGGTGACGTGCTCGACGTCGAGCCCGCGGGCGGCGATGTCGGTCGCCACCAGCAGCCGCACGCGGTGGTCCTTGAAGGAGATCATCACCCCGTCGCGGGAGCCCTGGCTCATGTCGCCGTGCAGCGCCTTCACGTCGAGCCCTTTGTCCTTCAGCGTCCGCTCCAGTTTCGAGGCGCCGATTTTGGTCCGGGTGAAGATGATCGCCTGCTCGGGTTCTTCGGTCTTCAGCAGCTCGACCAGGCGCGCCGCCTTCTGTTTGGCCGGGACCTCGACGTAGGCCTGCTGGATCGCGTCGACCGTCAGCGTCTTCGGCGTGATCCGGATCGTCGTCGGGTCGTACATGTAGCCCTCGGCGAGCTTCTTGATCGGCGGCGGCATCGTCGCCGAAAACAGCGCCGTCTGGCGCCCGCTCGGGCACATCCGCAGGATCTTCTCGACGTCATCGATGAAGCCGAGGTCGAGCATCTCGTCGGCCTCGTCGAGGACCACGTAGCGAACCGCGGTCAGGACCAGCGAGTGGCGCGACATCAGGTCCATCATCCGGCCGACGGTGGCGACGACGACGTGGGCGCCGGAGCGCAGCTGCGACTGCTGCGAGCGGATCGGGGCGCCGCCGAAGACGGCGACGATCTCGATCGGCAGGTGCTCGGCGTAGGCGCGCAGCGCCTGGGTCACCTGGATGCAGAGCTCGCGGGTCGGGGTGAGGACGATCGCCTGCACCTCGTCGTTCTCCGGATCGAGGTACTGCAGCAGCGGCAGGCCGAAGGCCGCCGTCTTGCCGGTCCCGGTCTGCGCCTGGCCGATCACGTCGTGGCCGCCGAGCAGCTCCGGGATCGCCTGCTCCTGGATCGGCGTCGGCTCCTCGAAGCCGAGCTCGTCCAGCGCCTGCTGGATGTCAGGCGAGAGGCCGAGGTCTTTGAAGGCGGTCACTGAGTGAGGATCACTTGCTGGGATCGAGGAGGAGCTTGCCGATCGTGCGGCGGGCGATCAGGTCTTCGTGCGCCCGCGCCGCCTCGGAGAGCGGATAGACCTCCCCGATCGTAACCGTCAGCTCACCTGCGGCGATTGCCGCGAGAAGTTCCTGGATCATCGGGCCCAGCAGGTCCTGCCGGGTCAGGAGGTGGGCGAGCCAGAAGCCGATCACCGACTTCGAGCCGCGCAGCAGCGAGGCGGTCGAGATCTGCCGCTGCTCGCGCGAGGCGATCCCGAAGACGACCATCCGGCCCAGCGGCGCCAGGATCCCGAGCTCCTCGTCGAAGGCCTCGCCGCCGCTCATGTGGAGGACCGCGTCGACCCGCTTGCCGTCGTTGGCCTCGCGGATCGCCTCGCCGAGGTTCTCGGCGCGGGAGTCGACGGTGGCGTCGGCACCGATGCTCTGCACCAGCTCGCGCTTCTCCTCGCTGGAGGCGAGGCCGATCACCTTGGCGCCGGCGCGCTTGGCCAGCTGCACGGCGAGGGTGCCGGTGCCGCCCGCGGCGGCCTCGACGACGATCGTCTCCCCCGGCTCGATCCGGGCCCAGCGGTGGACCAGCGCCAGCGCCGTCAGCCCCTGCAGGAGGCCGCCGGCGCCCTGGTCGTAGTCGACCTCGGGCGGCAGCTCGATCAGCTGCGACTGCGGCAGCGCGACCTTCTCCGCGTAGCCGCCGCTGCCGAGCAGGGCGACGACGCGACGGCCGTCGTTGGTCTGGCCGCTGATCTCGGCGCCAGGGATCAGCGGCAGGGTCTGCTCGGCGAGGTAGTCGTTGCGGGAGGCGTGGGTGTCGGCGAAGTTGACGCCGATCCGTTTCACGTTGACCACGATTTCGGCCAATTTCGGCGACGGATCCGGCACGTCCACGTACTGGAGCACCTCCGGCCCGCCGAACTCCTCGATCTTGATCGCCTTCATTGGACGCGCAGTCTCGCAGGGCGTCCGCCCCGCTGCGGTCTCCTAGCGCCCCCTCCCCGAACTGCATCAAATTCTCCACCTGCCAGGGGGAAAATTTGATGCAGTTCGCTTGGGTTGGCCGCCGTCTACTACCCTGCCTGCGGGATGGCGCTCACGGTCGTTGGATCAATTGCGTTCGATGCGGTCAAAACCCCGTTCGGGGAGCGCGAGCGCATGCTCGGCGGCGCCGCCACGCACTTCTCGCTCGCGGCGAGCTTCTTCACCGAGGTGCGGCCGGTCGGGCCGGTCGGCGACGACTTCGGCGCCGAGCAGTTCGAGGTGCTCGAATCCCGCGGCATCGTCACCGACGACATCGAGCGGGTCGAGGGCGGCCAGTCCTTCTTCTGGCGCGGCCGCTACGAGTACGACCTCAACGTCGCCCACACCGAGGACACGCAGCTCGGGGTCTTCGCCGAGTTCGAGCCGAAGCTCTCGGAGGCCTCGCAGGCCGCCGACACCCTCTTCCTCGCCAACATCCAGCCCGACCTGCAGCGCCAGGTCCGCGCCCAGTGCAGCGCCGCGCGCCTCAGCGGCCTCGACTCGATGAACCTCTGGATCGAGACCGCCAAGGACTCGCTGACGGCGGCCATCCGCGAGGTCGACTGCCTGGTCGTCAACGACGCCGAGATTCGCCAGCTGACCGGCGAGTCGAATCTCGCCCGCGCCGCCCGCACGGTGATGGAGATGGGGCCGCGGGCGGTGATCGCCAAGCAGGGCGAGTACGGCGCCGCGCTCTTCAGCGAGGAGGGCTTCTTCGCCCTTCCCGGCTTCCCGCTCGAGGACGTGCGCGACCCGACCGGCGCCGGCGACAGCTTCGCCGGCGGCTTCTTCGGCTACCTCGACAGCGTCGAGGGGGAGCTGCACGACGCCGAGCTGCGGCGGGCGATGGGCTACGGCACCGTGCTCGCCTCCTTCAACGTCGAAGAGTTCGGGACCGAGCGGGTGGCGCGGCTGACCCGCGAGGAGATCGACGAGCGCTTCGAACACCTGCGCGGGATGACGCAGTTCGAGGCGCCGGGCGTCCGCAGCGCCTGAGGCCGCCGCACCCCGCCGCGACCGCTCAGCGCACATCTCGGTAACAAGGGCGGCGAGGGCGAACTGCGATACTTCGTCTCTCCCGCAACCCAGTCTTCGAAGGAGGGGCGATGGCCACCGAGCAGCAGACCCAGGACCAGAATGCCGACGTCGCCAACGCCTCCAATGACGGCGGCAGCAGCGGCAACGAGACGCTGACGGTCACCGACAACCGCACCGGCAAGACCTACGAGCTGCCGATCTCCGACGGCACCGTGCGGGCAATGGACCTGCGCCAGATCAAAGTCGACGAGAACGAATTCGGCTTGATGTCCTATGACCCGGCCTTCACCAACACCGCCTCCTGCCGCTCGGCGATCACCTACATCGACGGCGCCGCCGGGATCCTCGAACACCGCGGCTACTCGATCGAGCAGCTCTGCGAGAAATCGAGCTTCCTCGAGGTCGCCTACCTGCTGATCTTCGGCGAGCTGCCGACCGCCCCGCAGCTCGACCGCTGGGTCTACGACATCACCCACCACACCTTCGTCCACGAGGACCTCAAGCACTTCTTCGAGGGCTTCCGCTATGACGCCCACCCGATGGGGATGCTGCTCGCCGGCGTCGGCGCGCTCTCGACCTTCTACCCGGACGCGAAGCAGATCGGCGACCCCGAAGAGCGCTACATGGCCGCGGTGCGGCTGATCGCCAAGGTCCCGACCCTCGCCGCCTTCTCATACCGGCACAACATGGGGCTGCCCTACGTCTATCCGGACAACGACTTGAGCTATCCCGAGAACTTCCTCTCGATGATGTACAAGAAGACCGAAGACCGGCACATCCCGAAGCCGGCGCTGGCGAAAGCGCTCGACGTCCTCTTCATCCTCCACGCCGACCACGAACAGAACTGCTCGACCAACGCGGTGCGCGGAGTCGGGTCCTCGGACGTGGATCCCTACTCGGCGGTGGCGGCCGGGGTGGCTGCGCTCTACGGGCCACTGCACGGCGGCGCCAACGAGGCGGTGCTGCGGATGCTGCGGCGGATCGAGTCGCCGGAGAACATCCCCGACTTCCTCGAGCGGGTGAAGCAGCGCGAGGAGAAACTGATGGGCTTCGGCCACCGCGTGTACAAGAACTACGACCCGCGGGCGCGGATCATCCAGCAGCACATGGGCGAAGTCTTCGAGGCGACCGAGTACAACCCGCTGGTCGAGATCGCCCGCGAGCTGGAGAAGCGGGCGCTCGACGACGATTACTTCACCGAGCGCAAGCTCTACCCGAACGTCGACTTCTACTCGGGGATCATCTACGAGGCGATGGAGATCCCGACCGAGATGTTCACGGTCATCTTCGCCATCCCCCGCACCGCCGGCTGGGTCGCCCAGTGGATGGAGATGCAGGAAGACCCGGAGAAGAAAATCGCCCGGCCGCGGCAGATCTACACCGGCGCGCGGGAGCTGCAGTACAAGGCGATCGAGGAGCGCGAGGGGCCGGAGAAAATCACCGGGCCGCCGGCGCGCAGGCCGAAACGGCCCCGGCGCGGGGCATAAGACTCGCAGCGCCGGCGTAGGAGGGGTCGGGCATCCCCTTCTCTCAACTTTTTCGGTGGATCGTGCCCGCCATCCGAGAATCGGGCACCGAAAAAGTACAAGCCGTTCAGAGGACGCCCGACCCCTCTTCTCATAGGCTGGGCTGATGTCCCGTCCTTGGAAGCTGACCGTCCGGCACGGGTCGGAGGTCGAGCACGAGCAGTTCGACGACCTGGAAGAAGCGGTTGCGGCGATGCGGGAGCGGGCGATGGCGATTCGGAGCGAGGGGCCGGTGCGGCCTATTAAGTCGCTGCGGGACTATGAGCCGGGGGATCAGGTTCAGGCGCGGTTGCAGCTGAGCAGGCGGGGGTTGTTTCGCAAGCCGACGGCGGGAGTGGACGTGCGGGGCGACGGCGCGTTCGTGCCGTTCAGGGGCGGAGTGGTCCGGGAGGAGCTCGACCCGAGCCACCACGACACGCCGTTCGACCTGGTACGGGAGACTTTGGAGGCGGAGACCTGATGAGCAAGGCCGAGACCGAGATCCCCAAAGGCAGTTACGCCGCCGGCGAGCGGGTGAAGCTGCCCGCGGGGGCCGAGCCGCCCTACGCCGTCTTCATCAACGGGATCGAGCAGGGGCCGGAGACCTACCGGATCGAGGGCGGCGAGATCGTCTTCAACCGCCCGATCGTCAAGGAGAAGGTCGGCACCGGGCGCTGGCTGGCGATGTACCTGGGCCTCTTCGGCACCTACCGCAAGAACGAGACGATCGACCTCCAGTTCAGCAAGGGGGGCAAGGTCGAACTGCGCTCCGACCTGCCGGTCGTCCCCTATGCCGAGGGCGAGGGACCGGACGCCTGAGGCCATGGAGATCGGCTTCCTCCTCCTCTGCGACCACAGCGAGGCCGTCAACGGCAAGCTCTACCTCACCGGCGGCGGCTGGAACGTCCTCCGCCTCCCCGAGCTGCCAGCCGAGTGGTCCTTCTCGATCGGCCTCGGCATCGACGTCGCCTACCACGAGACCAACGACCCCCACGAGCTGGTCGTCACCGTCCAGGACCCCGACGGCGTCGAGCTGGGCGAGGGCCTCACCGCAAACTTCGAGACCGGCCGCCCACCTGGTCTCCCCCAAGGCCAAGAGCAGCGCTTGGTCATGTCGATCGCCGCCACCGCCACCTTCGCCACCCCCGGCCCCCACGCCGCCGTCGTCCAGGTCAACGGCGAGGAGCTCGCTCGCAGCCGCTTCTACCTGATGGAGGGCGGCGGGCCTGAAGTGGAGCTGGGTTAGCTCCGAGATTTGGTCCCCCATAGGGGCCCTAAGTTCGGAGTCGCTCTAGTTGAACACGTAGAGCAGCAGGAAGGCGATCACGGCGAAGGCGACCAGGGCGCCTTGGATGCCGCGGTCGCCGGCGATGATGCCGGACATCGAGCGGTCGTCGTTGCGGTCGTAGATCAGGTAGAGGTAGCGGAAGATCGCGTAGACGACGGGTGGGATCGTGAGCATCATCTGGTTGCCGATGATCGGCGAGTTGACGGTGTAGATCGCGTAGCTGATCACGGTGCCGGTGGTGACGAGGGAGACCATCTGGTCGAGGAAGGGCAGCGAGTAGTGCTCGAGGACCGGCCGGGTCGAGGTCCCTTCGTGCAGCTCGGAGACCGCCTCTTGGCGGCGCTTGGTGAAGCCGAGGAAGGCGGCGAGCATGCCGGTGCAGAGCAGCAGCCACTCGGAGGCGTGGGCTTCGACGGCGCTGGCGCCGGCGGCGACGCGGAGGATGAAGAGGCCCGCCAGCGTCATCACGTCGATGATCACGAGCTGCTTGAGGCCGAGGCTGTAGGCGATCTGGGCGATGCCGTAGCCGACGACCATCAGGCCGACCTGCCAGTTGACGGTGAAGGCGATCGCGATCGCGACGACGGCGAGGGCGGGAGCGACCGTCATCGCCGTCCCCTCGGAGATCTCCCGCGCGGCGAGCGGGCGGTAGCGCTTCTTCGGGTGCTTGCGGTCGAGCTCGACGTCGAGCAGGTCGTTGACGTAGTAGCCGGCGCTGGAGATCAGGCAGAAGGCGACGAAGGTGACGACCGCCTCGAAGACGTCGTGGCCCTGGTTGAACTTGCCGGAGAAGAGCAGCCCCGCGAAGACGAAGACGTTTTTGATCCACTCTTTCGGGCGCCCGAGCTTGATCGCGGCGCGCAGGGGCGAGCGGCGCGGCACCACTTCCCCGGTCTCGGGCTCGTGCGACTGGGTCGGCTCGACCGGCACGGTGGGCTGTTCGGAGGTGATCGTTTCCATCGACGGATGCGGCTCGGGCACCTCAACCAGCTACCCGGCCAGGGGATTCGAGTCGCAGAAGGGTAGCGCCGGCCGCCGTCAATCCCGGTCCAGGTCCGGCTCCCGGGCGGCGTCGAGCGCTTCGACGTCTACCCGTGGGCCTGTGAATCGGCCGCGCCAGCGCGAGAGCGGAACTTCTTGAAGACGTTGGCGGGCCGACGATCGCCGGCCCGCTGGATGCCGATCTTTAGCCACCCTTCCTGATCGAGATCCCTGGGAAAAGTGGGTTCTCCTGCTGGAGCAGCATCTCGGTACCTCCTCGTGAGTGCGTGGGTGACCCGCATGACGGGGTCTTCACAAGGGTTTACTTGAAAATAACTGATTGTTCAACAAACTTAGATGTCAAGAGGTGTTGATCCCGGCCCCTCTGGGTGGTTCGATCCCCTCATGGCGAAGAAGCCACCTGACCTGATCGACCCGCGTCTCCTGAAGGCGCTTGTCCACCCCACCCGAATCCACATCATGGACATCCTCACCGAGGGTCCGAACAGCCCGAGCGGGATTCAGCGACGAATAGGGGACATCAGCCTCCGCCTCGTGAGCCACCACCTCAAGATCCTGCGTGAACTCGGCTTTGTGGAGCTGGCCGAAGAGGCCAAGAAAGGGGGGTTCACCGAGCACATCTACCGTTCGACCGACTGGCAGTACCTGACGGTCGAGGAATGGGAAGCCGTTGACCCTGGGGACCGAAGGGGGGCCACGACGACGATTCTCCGGGTGATCTCAGAGGACGTTGGGCGGGCCTACATCGACGACAAATTCGAAGAGCGCGTCGACAACCACCTAAGCCGGTCGCCGATCCAGCTCGACGAGGAGGGCTGGCGTGAAGTCGTTGAAGCGCTGGCGATCGCGCTGGAGTCGGTCCTGCAAGCTGACGAGAAGAGCAAGGAACGCGCTCGAAAATCGGGGGAGGAGTTGATGGATGCACGAGTTGTGATCATGCAATTCCTCATGAACCGAGAAGCTTTCGACGGGTAGACGCCTCGGTGATGCGAACACGGCTTTGTCCTTGAGAAGCCGAGTTCGTGGCGGAAAACTTCGCCCATAGTGGAACCGATAGAGGTCGCCACAACTTCCAGGTCTTTCTTTACGTTGGTAAAGATGGATTTGCTCAATCCTCCTCAATACTTCAATATGAGTTGAGTGGAAGAACGAGAGCTTCACAACGACTGGCAGCGTCCTGCCGATGATTCGCTCGAAACGCCTGACTTCGAGGAATCCCTCCTGAGCGAGCCAGAGGTCCGTGTCGGCAGAGTTCTCTTTCCTCCGGCGTGGAGCACGGCTGTCAAGGAAGGCCTGATCAGCCCCGAGGAGTACATCACCGAGCTGCTTCGCCACGTTCAAGCCGAGGGAGTCAGAGCCGCCCAAAGAGCGCCCAAGCGCGCAGAAAACGCGAAATAAACAAATCGGTACGCACCGGGCGAACTCGCGTTAGTCTCTTTCTGTCGCGGCCGGAAGCTGCGACAGGAGGGGAGGATGCGAGGGAGCAGGCAGGATCATCCAAATCACCGAGATGAGGGCAACGGTCCGCGCCGTGGCTGGCTTTCCCGGACCCACGACGAGATCTCGGGGCAGGTTGTCGCCGGCTTGCTGGTTGCGGGAATCGTCCTTGGCGCCACCAGGCTTGTCGGCGTAAGCATCGACAGCCAGCTCATCGTAGAGGCGATCTTCTTCGTAGCAGGCATGCTGATCGCCTTGCTCGCATCTGCCCTGGTCGCGCGTCGGCGGCGGCCGGCGGCAGACCAGCCGCAACCCGAGACCAACTCAGCCCAACACCCACCCGATGCCAGCGAGACTCACAAGCTGGAAGCCTACGTCGAATTCTTTGCTGCCACCTCCAACCAGATGCAGCTGGGAGAACTCGATGACGTGGAGCAGGACATCCTGATCAAAGCCGTCAGGCTGATCGAGGAAAAGACCGGCCGCCGGAGTGTGCAGTTGGCTGCGTGCATACCAGTCGAATCTGCGCACCGCGAGGCCCACTGGCGCCTCCCCTACAGCGCTGGCATCTCCCGCAGCGAATGCCGCGAACTCGAAGTGGCGCTGAAGGATTCTGATCTTGCGAAGGTGCAAAAGCACTGGGAGCTGGGCGACCGCGTGCTCCTCTTCGACCTTCAAGCGCAGCGTTCGCGGAAGGCTGGAGCCGATTTCGAGGCTCTTGCACAAGGCGGCTTTCGAACTCTGGCGTGCTTTCCGTTCGGCTTTGCGACCGAGAGGGGGAAGGTCAGACCCTGCATCGTCCTCTTGAGCAAGGAGTCGGATCCCTTCGATGAGTCCGATGAAAATTGCCTGATCCTCATAAGCGTTCTCCTCAGCATCGATTCGATCATCGAGCAGATACGCCTGGGTTCAGAGCGGGGAGAAGCGCCAGAGTGAGCAAGCCCCATGCCTCGCGACGAAAGCCGTCGGGATCCAGCGACCGACTTGACGGGGCCAATCCCGTATGGGAAGGGTGGCGATTAGAGAAGGTTGCCTCTGTCGCTCCCGGATGGATTCGGAAGGGAACTTAGGAACCGCCCCCTTTCACCCGGCTACGGATCGACGAGGACGCCGGGGTTGAGCATCCCCGCCGGGTCGAGCTCGGACTTGGCGGCGCGGAGGGCGGCGGCGAAGGGGGCGGGGCGCTGGCGGTCGTACCAGGGGCGGTGGTCGCGGCCGACGGCATGGTGGTGGGTGACGGTGCCGCCGGCGTCGATGATCGCCTCCGAGACCGCGGCCTTGACCTCGTCCCACTGCTCGACCTCGCCGCCGCGGATCGCCGGGGCGAGAACGGTGAAGTAGGGAGCGACGCCGTCGGGGTAGACGTGGGTGAAGCGGCAGCTGACGCGGGGCGAACCGGGGCCGTCGGCGGGGACGCCGCTCGCCTCGGAGACGGCGCGGCGGGCGGTCTCCATCACCGTCGCGTGGAACTCCTCGAAACGGTCCCAGGTGATCGCCGTCTCGAAGGTCTCGGAGAGGACGCCGCAGGCGACGAAGGTGTCGCGCAAGTAGGGGGCGAGGAGGAACGCGCCTCGCCAGCTTCCGACGGCGTCGTCGCCCTGGCCGGAGGTGCGGAGCTCGCCGGGGATGCCACCGTGGTCGCGGGCGGCGCCCAGCGCCAAGTCCATCGGCGCATCGACCGGATGGTGGGCGGACTCGAAGCCGAGGAGGAGCAGGTGGCTCCGACCGTCGCCGGCGCCGGTGAGGCCGGCCTCGTCGGCGTCGAGGAGGCGGCAGTTGGAGGGATGGAGGCCGGACTGGGCGATCTCGCGGACCGCGGCGGTCGCCGCGCGGAAATCATTGAACGCGACGCTGGCCGAAGCCTTGAACTCGGGCCTTGGCCGCACCCGGACCCAGGCCTCGGCGATCACGCCGAGGATCCCCTCCGAGCCGATCAGCATCCGGTCGGGCGAGGGGCCGGCGCCGGAGGCCGGCAGCCGCCGGCTCTCCCAGGTGCCGCGCGGCGTGATCGCCCGCACCGACTCGACCAGGTCGTCGATGTGGGTCTCGAACGTCGCGAAATGGCCGCCGGCGCGGGTCGCTACCCAGCCGCCGAGGGTCGAGTACTCGAACGACTGTGGGAAGTGGCGCAGGGTCAGCCCGTGCTCGCGCATCTGGTTCTCCAGCCCCGGCCCGGTCGCGCCCGCCTGGATCCGCGCCGCCAGCGACCCCGGATCGACCTCCAGCACCCGGTCGAGCCGCCGCAGGTCCAGCGAGACCACCGGCCGCTCCCCCACCCGCGGCTCCACCCCGCCGACGACGCTGGTGCCGCCGCCGAACGGGATCACCGCCGCCCCCTCGGCCTCTGCCCAGCTCAGCACCGCCTCGATCTCGGACTCGTCGCGCGGAAAGGCGACCAGGTCCGGCGGGTTCTCGAACTTCCCGTAGAACCCCCGCACCACGTCCCGGTACGCCTTCCCCAGCGCATGCGAAACCCGCTCGTAGCGCCCATCGGAGAAGAGATCCCCAAAAGCCTCCGGCCGCTTCAGCCGCGGCTCCCGCAGAGACACAGCCTCCAGCGGCACCGGCCTCTCCACCTCGCCGCCGAACCCGAACCGCGCCCGAATCCCTTCCGCCGCCTCCCGCAGCTGGGTGGACGAAGGAGCCTGATCCTCGTACCCCCACCCCCAGTGCTTGAGCCTGCGCTCAGCCATGGGCTCAACCTATACGTGTCGCAGGGTCCAGGGGATGTCCTCCCAGGACACTCAACCGCGAGCCATAGCGAGCGGTGTCCTGGGAGGACATTCCCTGGACCCGCCGCGGCTCCTACCAGTGAACGCCTTTCATCAGGTGCGCGAACGCAACGGCCTCGGTCGAGGGCGGCTTGTCCCGCGCCTCCTCTTTCTTCCCCTTCGCCGCCTGCGAATCCGGGAACAGCTTGTAGGCGGTGTTGAGGATCGAGTCGCTGGCTTTCGGCGCCACCGCGTACATCAGCTCGCCGAAGGTGCCGAGGCGCGTCGCCACCTTCTTCGGCCGCCGGATCATCGCCTTGGCGATCGTCTCGGCCGCCTCCTCGGGCGTCATCGCCGGGAACATGTCGTACATCCGCGTCGGCGCGATCATCGGCGTCCGCACCAGCGGCATGTGGACGGTGGTGATGTGGACGTTGTCGTCGATCACCTCGGAGGCGATCACCCGGCCGAACGCGTCCAGCGCCGCCTTCGAGGCCACGTAGGCGGAGAAGCGCGGCGGGTTCGTCTGCGTCCCGATCGAGCTGATGTTGATGACGTGGCCGCTCTTGCGCGCCCGCATCGCGGGAAGCAATGCCAGGATCAGCCGCACCGCGCCCAGATAGTTGAGCTGGATCGTGCGCTCGAAGTCGTGGAAGCGGTCATAGGAGAGCGAGATCGAGCGCCGGATCGAGCGGCCGGCGTTGTTGACGAGGATGTCGACGTGGCCGTGGTAGGCCAACACCTCCTCGGCCATCCGCTCGATGTCCTCCATGTCGGAGAGATCGCACTGGTGGATGTGGGCGGTGCCGCCGGCGGCGACGATCTCGTCCTTGGTTTCTTCCAGCTTGTCGAGCGAGCGGGCGACCAGCAGCACCGTCGCCCCCGCGTCGGCGACCTTGACCGCGGTCGCGCGGCCGATCCCCGAGGAGGCCCCGGTGATCAGCACCACTTTCCCCCGCACCGCCGCCGAGAGCGAGCGGTCCTTGAAGAGGTCGGGATCGAGGTTGCGCTCCCAGTAGTCCCAGACCCGCGCCGCGTAGCTCTCCAGCGGCGGCACCTCGATCCCCGACCCCCTCAGCGCTTTCTGCGTCTGGGTCGAGTCGAAGCTGGTCGGGTAGTCGACGTAGGTCAGCAGCTCCGGCGGCAGGCCGAGCTGGTTCAGCGCTACCTTCGCCGCTCGCTTGGCCGGCGGCAGCAGTTTCAGCGCCGTCCGCACCGCCCCGGTCGCCGGCTCGGTCACGTCGGTGCCGACCCGCACCGACATCTGCGGCGCATCAGCCGCCTTGGCGAAGATGTTGATCACCTCGCCCGCGGTGTGCGGGTTGGGATCGGTGAGGTGGAAGGCGCGCCCGTTCAGCCGCGGTTTGTGGGCGATGTGGTCGATCGCCGCGGCGACGTAGTCGACTGGGACGATGTTGATCTCGCCGCCTTCGATCCCGGCCATCGGCAGCCAGGCCGGCAGCACCCGCCGCAGCCGCTGCAGGCTCTTGAAGAAGTAGTAGGGGCCGTCGATCTTGTCGATCGCGCCGGTGCGCGAGTCGCCGACCACAATCCCCGGCCGGTAGACCCGCCAGGGCCGCTGGCACTCGTCGCGGACCAGCCGCTCGGACTCGTGCTTGGTGCGGAAGTAAGGGTTGTTGTCGAGGCGTTCGGCCTCCTCGAACATCTCCTCGGTCCAGACGCCCTCATAGAGACCGGCGGCGGCGATCGAGCTGACCTGGTGGAAGCAGCCGGCCTCGAGCGCGCCGGCGAGCTCGATCGCGTGGCGCGTCCCCTCGACGTTGGCGATCTCCTGCGACTCCGCGCTGGCGGTCAGGTCGTAGATCGCCGCCAGGTGGAAGAAGTGGTCGATCTCCCCCCGCATCGTCAGCAGGTCCTCCTCGGAGACGCCGAGCCCGGGCTGGGAGAGATCGCCGGTGACCGGGACGATGCGGGCCCCGTCGGCGCCGAGGCTGGTGCGCAGCTCCTCCAGCCGTCCGCGCGAGCCGGCCCGCACCAGGGCGTAGACCGTTCCCTCTCTTTGCAGCAGTTTCTCGACCAGGTTGCGGCCGATAAAGCCCGTGGCGCCGGTTACGAAATAGCTCATCCCTATGCAGGGTATCTCCATTCATCTGCTCGTAAACTTCAATCCCTAGACTGCGACCAAGAGATGCCAGAGACGGCCACCGTGCAGATCGCGATGCCCGAGATGGGCGAGTCGGTGACCGAGGGCATCGTTCTCGAGTGGCACGTCTCCGAGGGCGACACCGTGTCCGAGGGCGACACCGTCGTCGAGATCTCCACCGACAAGATCGACGCCGAGGTGCCGGCGCCGGCTGACGGGGTCATTACCAAGCTGCTGGCGGCGGTCGACGACGAGGTGAAGGTCGGGCAGCCGATCGCTGAGATGGAAGCGACCGGGGAGGTCAATCCCGAGTCACCGGCCTTGGCAGGAAACGGTCAGGGACCAACCGCTGAGCCCGAGGGTTCGGACGGAGCTGGGGAAGCTCTGACGATTCCGATGCCTGAGATGGGGGAGTCGGTGTCTTCCGGGATCGTTCTAGAGTGGCACGTCACTGAGGGAGATTCAGTTGCTGAGGGCGACACGGTTGTGGAGATCTCAACCGACAAGGTGGATGCCGAGGTTCCAGCTCCCGCTGACGGAGTGATCACCAAGCTGCTCGCCCAAGTGGACGACGAGGTGAAGGTCGGCCAACCCCTCGCGGAGATGGAAACGTCTGCCGGAGACGCAGCTCCCGTGGGTGACGTCGTAGGGGGGACCCCCACCGGCGTTGCCGGTGGGGGTGGGTCCCCTGCGACGGCAGGACCCGCGGGCAATGGCTCCTCGTCTGCTGATGTTCGTGCAACGCCCTTGGCCAGGCGCATCGCTGACGCCCACGGCGTCGATCTTTCTTCCGTTTCCGGCTCCGGACACAGCTCGAAGGTCACCAAAGAGGACGTTCTGGCTCATGCCAACGGCGGCGGCAACGGCGCCACGGCCGCCCCCACCCAAGGTGAGGAGAAGCAGCTGCGGGGGGCGGCGGCGATGCTGGCGCAGGCGATGGACCAGAGCAAGGAGGTCCCGACCGCGACCTCGTTCCGGACGATCGCGGTCGACACCCTGGACGCCAAGCGGCGCGCGATCAACGCGATGCTGAAAGACCGCGGGCTGAAGGTCTCCTTCACCCACCTGATCGCCTGGGCGATCGTCCAGGCGGCCAAAGACTTCCCGGTGATGGTCCGCGTCTTCGAGCAGCGCGACGGCAAGTCGTTCGCGATCGAGGGCGGCCCGGTCAACCTCGGGATCGCCGTCGACGTCGAGAAAAAGGACGGCTCCCACAGCCTCATGGTCCCGGCGATCAAGGGCGCCGACTCGCTCGACTTCGCCGGTTTCCACACCCGCTACGAGGAGCTGATCGCGAAAACGCGCGAGAACAAGCTCTCCGCCGACGACTTCCAGGGCACCAACATCAGCCTCACCAACCCGGGCGGGATCGGGACGATGGCCTCGGTGCCACGGCTGCTCTCCGGCCAGAGCGCGATCATCGCCACCGGCTCGATCGCCTACCCGCCGGAGTGGAGCCACGCCTCGCCGGACCGGATCAAGCAGCTCGGCGTCTCGAAAGTAATGACGCTGACCTCGACCTACGACCACCGCGTCATCCAGGGCGCCGAGTCGGGGACCTTCCTGCGCCGGGTCGAGCAGCTGCTGCAGGGCGAGGACGAGTTCTACGAGTCGGTCGCCTCCGACCTCGACTTCGACCCCTCGGTCATCACCAAGGCCCATCCTGCCAGCGCCTCGGCCCCGCCGCTCAGCGCCGCGCCCCCCAGCGCCGAACCCACGACCGCCCCCGGCCAGATCGACGAAGAGCTGCTGCAGGCGGTGCAGGCGGCGACCTCGCTGCTGAAGGCCTATCGCACCCACGGCCACCTCGCCGCCCATCTCGACCCGCTCGGCTCCGAGCCGAAGGGCGACCCGGCGCTGGCGCCGGAGAACGTCAACCTCACCCCGGAGCTGATGGCGAAGATCCCGGCCTCGATCCTGCGGATCGGCGTCCCCGGCGAGACCCTGCTGGAGGCGCTGCCGCGGATGCGCGACGCCTACTGCGACACGATCGGCTACCAGGTCGAGCACCTCTCCTCCCATCAGCAGCGGATCTGGCTGCGGGAGATGATCGAGACCGGCGCCCACCGTCAGCCCCTCAGCGAGGAGGAGAAAAAGCGCCTGCTGAACCGGCTGATCGACGTCTTCCAGTTCGAGCGCTTCCTCGAGAAGGCGTACCTGGGGCAGAAGATGTTCTCGATCGAGGGGCTCGACGTGGTCGTGCCGATGCTCGACGAAGTGGTGGCGCTGTCCCAGCGCGCCGGCGGCGAGGAGGTCGTCTTCGGGATGGCCCACCGCGGCCGCCTCAGCGTCCTCGCCCACAACCTCGGCCGCCCGGTCGAGTCGATCCTCGCCGAGTTCGAGGGCTCGAAGCGGATCGACGCCGTCAAGGCGGTCGCCGCGATCCCCCACGGCGGCACCGGCGACGTCAAGTACCACTACGGCCACCGCGGCACCTACGAGACGGCGGACGGCAAGAAGATCTCGGTCCGGCTCTACCCGAACCCGAGCCACCTCGAGTTCGTCGACCCGGTGGTCACCGGCGGCGCCCGCTACCTGCAGCAGGACTTCGAGGGCCCGAACCTGACCCGCGACCCGAAGCGGGCGGTGCCGGTGCTGCTGCACGGCGACGCCGCCTTCCCCGCCCAGGGCGTGGTTGCCGAGACCCTCAACCTGCAGTCGCTGCCCGGCTACACGACCGGCGGCACGATCCACCTGATCCAGAACAACCAGGTCGGCTTCACCACCGACCCCAGCGAGGCACGCTCCACCCCGTACGCCGCCGACATGGCGAAGGGGTTCAACGTGCCGATCATCCACGTCAACGCCGACGACGTCGAGGCCTGCATCGCCGCCGTGCGCCTGGCGATGGCCTACCGCGAGCGCTGGTGCCGCGACGTCGTCATCGACGTGATCGGCTACCGCCGCTACGGCCACAACGAGACCGACGAGCCCGCCTACACGCAGCCGACGATGGCGGCGAAGATCAAGTCGCACCCGCCGGTCTCGGAGATCTACTCGGAGAAGCTGATCGCCGAGGGAACGGTCTCCGCCGAGGAGGTCGGCCGCGCCTCCGACGAGCGCCACACGGAGATGTCGCAGGCGCTGAAGGGGCTGCGCGAGAAGATGGAGGCCGGCGAGTACGAGGACCCGACCGTCGCCGGCGCCGCCACCCAGACCGGCGAACTCCTCGACCGCACCGCCAGCCCGCCGGTCCATACCGCGGTCGAGGCCGAGAAGCTGCGCGCCTTGAACGAGGCGCTGCTGAAGACGCCGGAGGGCTTCAACGTCCACCGCAAGCTGCGCCGCCCGCTGTCGCGCCGGACCGAGGCGCTCGAGAGCGGCGCGATCGACTTCGGCCAGGCCGAGGCACTCGCCTTCGCCTCGCTCCTGACCGAGGGCGTCCACATCCGCCTCACCGGCCAGGACACCGAGCGCGGCACCTTCTCCCACCGCCACCTCGTCCTCCACGACGAGAACACCGGGCTCAAATACACCCCGATCCAGCACCTCGAGGACGCCTCGGCGCCGTTCGAGCTCTACAACAGCCCGCTCTCGGAGACCGCCTGCCTCGGCTTCGAGTACGGCTACTCGGCGGCGAACCCGAACGCCTTGGTCCTCTGGGAGGCCCAATTCGGCGATTTCGCCAACGCCGGGCAGGTGATCATCGACAGCTTCATCGTCGCCGGGGAGTCGAAGTGGGGACAGACGAGCCGGCTCACCCTGCTGCTGCCGCACGGCTACGAGGGCTCGGGGCCTGAGCACTCGAGCGCCCGGATCGAGCGCTTCCTCGCGCTCGGAGCCGAGGGCAACATCCGCATCGCCAACCCGACGACCGCCGCCCAGTACTTCCACCTGCTGCGCCGCCAGGCGCTGATCAAGAAGGCGCGGCCGCTGATCGTCTTCACCCCGAAGGGGCTGCTGCGCCTCGACCGCGCCACCGCCAGCCTCGAGGAGCTGACCGAGGGCGAACTGCAGTTCATCATCGACGACCCCACTGCCGCCGAGCGCAAGGAGAAGGTCGAGCGCCTCGTCCTCTGCACCGGCAAGGTCTATTACGACATGGACGCGAGCGAGCGCCGCGAGGCCGCCGAGAACGTCGCGATCGCCCGGGTCGAGATCCTCTACCCGTTCGCCAAGGAACAGCTGGAGCGGCTGATCGCCACCTATCCGAACCTGAAGGAGATCGCCTGGGTGCAGGAGGAGCCGCGCAACATGGGCGCCTGGAAGGTGATGTCCCGCCGCATGCCCGACGTCCTCCCCGAGGGTGTCGCCCTCACCTACATCGGCCGCCAGGGCCGCGCCAGCCCCGGCGAGGGCTACTCGGGGGCGCACGCGCGCGAGCAGGAGCGGATCGTGCTCACCGCGCTCACCCCGGCGCTTAGATAAATAGCTCCATGACGCGACGAGCTTTCGAGAAGCCGGTGCCGGGCGAGCTCTTCGCCCGGGTCAAGCTGATCTCCTATATCGAGCTGGCGATCTTCAGCGCCCTGATCGCCTTCTGGCTCCTGCCCGGGTTCGAAACCGAGACGATGGTCTTCGGCTGGGCGCACGGGCTCGGCTTCGTCGCCCTCTGCGTGGTGATCTGGATCGCCTGCATCCGCAAGGAGGCCCCCTACACCCTGCTCGCCGCGACCCTCACCCCGGTCGGCCCGGTGGGGAGCGTGATCGGGATCGAGCTGATCGAGCGCAAGGGCTGGGGCGTCCAGAACGAGCGCGCGCCGCAAACCGCGTCAGAACGTGGCTAAAACCGCTCGACTGCGCTTGACCGTGGGGGGTTGAGCCGCTATAGCTAAGCCCTGACTGTTCCTCAGGGCAGTCCCGCCAGGGGGAACGGCCGCGTCGGCATCCCTCCCTGGCTACCGACGCGCAGGTGCAGCGAGGGTCGCGCGGACCCCCCTGCCTCCCGCGGCCCCGCTGCGCCTACCCTTCTTTGAGTTTGCGCAGCACGGTCTGGAGGATTCCGCCGTTGAGGAAGTAGGTGACCTCGTTCGGGGTGTCCAGCCTGACGGTCGCCTCGAACTGCTTCTCGGAGCCGTCGTCGGCGCGGGCGGTGACGGTGACGGTTTTCGCCCTGCCGTCTTCGAGGTTGCCGACGTCGAAGGTCTCCGCGCCGGTGAGCCCGAGCGAGGTGACGCTCTCCCCCGCGGCGAACTGCAGCGGCAGCACCCCCATCCCGATCAGGTTGGAGCGGTGGATGCGCTCGAAGCTCTCGGCGATCACGGCGCGGACGCCGAGCAGCTTGGTCCCCTTCGCGGCCCAGTCGCGCGAGGAACCCGAGCCGTACTCCTTTCCGGCCAAGACGACCAGGGGCACGTTTTCGCTCGCGTACTGCATCGCGGCGTCGTAGATCGTCGTCTCCTCGCCGTCGGGGAAGTGACGGGTGTAGCCGCCGGCCTTGTCGACGAGCTGGTTGCGGAGGCGGATGTTGGCGAAGGTGCCGCGGATCATCACCTCATGGTTGCCGCGGCGCGAGCCGTAGGAGTTGAAGTCCTTCACGTCCACGCTCTGGTCCATGAGCCAGCGGCCGGCGGGACTGTCTCTTTTGATCGCGCCGGCGGGCGAGATGTGGTCGGTGGTGATCGAGTCGCCGAGCAGCGCCAAGGCGCGGGCACCGCCGATCGGCTCGACGCCGGGCGCCTGCGCCGGCATGTCTTCGAAGAAGCTGGGACGGCGGACGTAGGTCGAGTCGGGCCAGGTGTAGCGGTCCCCGGAGGGGACGTCG
Source organism: Solirubrobacterales bacterium (assembly GCA_051954115.1). GTDB lineage: Bacteria > Actinomycetota > Thermoleophilia > Solirubrobacterales > 70-9 > VAYN01. The sequence continues at coordinate 57,728 of JBQCIB010000018.1, forward strand.
ACCGCGTTCCACATCTCGTCGCCGGCGAAGACCTCGGCGTAGTTGCGCTTGAACATCTCCGCCTGCACCGAGCTGCCGACCACCTGCTTGACCTCCTCGGCAGCGGGCCAGATGTCCCGCAAAAATACGGGCTCGCCGTCTTGCCCCTCTCCCAGCGGTTCGTTCGCGAGGTCGATGTCCATGCGGCCCGCGAGCGCGTAGGCGACTACCAGCGGCGGGCTCGCCAGGTAGTTCGCCTTCACGTCCTGGTTGATCCGGCCCTCGAAGTTGCGGTTGCCGGAGAGGACGGCGCAGACCGCCAGGTCCTTCTCGGCGACGGCCGCCGAGATCTCCGGCGCCAGCGGTCCCGAGTTGCCGATGCAGGTGGTGCAGCCGTAGCCGACGAGGTTGAACTGGAGCGCGTCGAGGTACTCGGTCAGGCCTGCCTGCTCGAGGTAGTCGGTGACCACGGTCGAGCCGGGCGCCAGCGAGGTCTTCACCCAGGGCTTGCGCTGGAGGCCGCGCTGCACCGCGTTGCGGGCGAGCAGCCCGGCGCCGATCATCACGCTCGGGTTGGAGGTGTTGGTGCAGCTGGTGATCGCGGCGATGACGACGCGGCCGTGGTCGAGCTCGAACTGCGTGCCGTCCTCCAGCGTCACCTCGATCGCGTCGCCGGTGCGCTTCGCCGTCGCGGTGCCGGTGGTCGCGGGGCGGGGCCGCCCGCGCTCGTCGTCGTGATCCTCGGCCGGCGGGTCGGAGGCGGGGAAAGACTCTTCCATCGCCTCGTCGCGGCCGTTGCCCAGTTCCTCGGCGGCTTCGGGGTCGAACTCCCCCATCGCCTCCAGGAACGACTCTTTGGCGTCGGAGAGCGGCACCCGGTCCTGCGGGCGCTTCGGGCCGGCGAGGCTGGGGACGACGTCGCCGAGGTCGAGTTCGAGCAGGTCGCTGAAGACCGGGTCCTCGGAGCTCTCGTCGTGGCCCGCGCCATGGAACATTCCCTGCTCGCGCGCGTAGGCGTCGACCAGCTCGATTATCTCGGTCGGCCGCCCGGTGAGGTCGAGGTAGCGGAGGGTCTCGGCGTCGACCGGGAAGATCGCGCAGGTCGAGCCGAACTCCGGCGACATGTTGCCGAGGGTGGCGCGGTCGGCGAGGCCGAGGGTAGGCAGGCCCGGCCCGAAGAACTCGACGAACTTGGAGACGACGCCGCGCTCGCGCAGCATCTCGGTGACGGTGAGGACGAGGTCGGTCGCGGTCGCCCCCTCGGGGAGTTCGCCGGAGAGCTTGAAGCCGACCACCTGCGGCAGCAGCATCGAGATCGGCTGGCCCAGCATCGCCGCCTCGGCCTCGATCCCGCCGACGCCCCAGCCGAGGACGCCGAGGCCGTTGACCATCGTCGTGTGGGAGTCGGTGCCGACGAGGGTGTCGGGGTAGGCCTGGGGCGTGCCGTCGTTCTCGCGGCTGTAGACGACCTGGGCGAGGTACTCGAGGTTGACCTGGTGGCAGATGCCGGTCGCCGGCGGCACGACGCGGAAGTTGTCGAAGCTCTGCTGGCCCCACTTGAGGAACGAGTAGCGCTCGCGGTTGCGCTCGAAGTCGTGCTCGGCGTTGACCGCGAAGGCGCGCTCGTTGCCGAAGGCGTCGACCTGGACCGAGTGGTCGATCACCAGGTCGACGTCGACCAGCGGGTTGATCGCCGCCGGGTTACCGCCGATCTCCTCCATCGCGTCGCGCATCGCCGCCAAGTCGACGACGGCGGGGACGCCGGTGAAGTCCTGCATCAGGACCCGGGCGGGCTGGAACGGGATCTCGACGCTCGGCTCGGCGGCGGCGTCCCAGGAGGCGATCGCCTCGACGTCCCCGGCGCTGACCGAGGTCCCGTCCTCGAGCCGCAGCACGTTCTCCAGCAGGACCTTGATCGAGTACGGCAGGCGGGCGACGTCGAAGCGGTCCTGCAGCGCATCGAGCCGGAAGATCTCGTACTCGCGGCCTCCTACTTGGAGGGTCGATCGGGCGCCGAAGGAATCGCTGCTCACAATTCCGAGTCTAAGGAAACGGACCCCTCGGCCGGCGGCTCAGCGCTTGTCCTCGGGATGGCCTTTGGCTATCGCTTCAGCTGACTTCTGGCCCACGGAGCTGCTCTGGGCGCGGACGCTGATGGCCGGGCTGACGAGGGCGAAGTGGGCGGCTGCTCTTTGCTGGAGGGGAGCTACCGTGATCTCGGCCTTGTTGCGCTCGATTGACTTGACGACGGCGGCGCCGACTTGGTCGGGCGTAGCGGTGCCCATGCCGGGTGGGGGCTTGGAGCCGGCGTCGGCGAACATGCCGGCTTCGCGGACGAAGCCCGGCGAGACGATCGAGACGCCAATGCCCTGGGGGGACAGGTCGCCGCGGAGGCCGAGGGCGAAGCCGCGGAGGCCGAACTTGGTCGCATTGTAGATCGAGGTGCGAGGGCTGGGCGCCTTGCCGGAGAGCGAGGAGACGAAGACGAGGTGGCCGCTTCCGGCCTCGAGCATCGGCGGGTAGAGCGCCCGCGCCAGCAGCATCGGCGCCTCCAAGTTGACCCGCAGGGCGCGCTTGACCTGCTCGGCGCTGAAGTCGGTGAGCCAGCCGGCGGCGGGGAGGCCGGCGTTGGCGATGAGGATCTCGGTGCCAGCCGCTTCGGCGGCGAGCCGCTCGGCGGCGTCGGGCTCGGCCAGGTCGGCGGGCAGGACCCCGTGGCTGCTGCCGGGCAGCTCGGCGGCCATCGCCTCCAGCGCCTCGCGGTTGCGCGCGCTCAGCGTCAACTGCGCCCCGCGCTCGGCCAGCGCCTGCGCGATCGCCCTCCCGAGCCCCCCCGTCGCCCCCGTCAGGAGCGTTTTCCGGCCCGAAAGGTTCATCCCAGCGCGCAAGCTAGCAGCCGTCGCGTCGAACAGAAGTCTGGTGGAAGCGGGAATTTCGAGCAAATATTTGCGTTTTGCAAGCACGACGCCGGTAGATGATCTACACTGCCCGCGTTCAATAACCGGAACGCCGAATCCCAGGCGCCAAGGGCGCCACGGGAGCGGGGGAACCAAGTTTCCGGGGCTAGTCCGCCAAGCAGGCGGAGGCGCAAGCTCCTTTCGCGCCAGCCCGACAGCTAACCCCGTAGGCCGACGAAGGAGAATCGGTTTGCGCCACAACTTCAGGTTGGCTGGGCTTGCGCTTGTTGTAGCCCTCTTCACCACCGCTCTGATTGCCCCCGGGAGCGCCTCGGCCCGCTGCGACAGCGGCGGCCTCTCCCCCGCCGAAGTCGACGTCTGCACGCCGACCGCGAAAGCGAAGCTGCTCGGCAACGGGATGCTGATCCCGCCCGCGAGCGCCCCGCCGCGCGTCAAGGCCGTGATCGCCGCGGCGAACAAGATCCGCAGCAAACCGTACGTCTGGGGTGGCGGCCACGCCCGCTGGTGGGACCGCGGCTACGACTGTTCCGGCTCGGTCAGCTTCGCCCTCCATGGCGGCCACTTCCTCGAAAGCCCACTCCCCTCCGGCCCGATGGAGTCCTGGGGCGAAGAAGGCGAAGGGCGCTGGATCACCGTCTACGCCAACGCCGGCCACGCCTACGCCGTGATCGCCGGCTACCGCTGGGACACCGCCGGGGACGAAAGTGGCGAAACCGGCCCTCGCTGGCACGCCGAATTGCTCGACAACGCCGGCTTCGTAGCGCGCCACCCAGCCGGGTACTAACCGCTGCCGGTAAGGGGAGGGGTACCCCCTCCCCTAGCCATCCGTGGCGAGGGACGGGCGGGTGGTGTGCGGAGGTTGGTGTCGTCGCGCAGGCGAGCCGTTGCTCGGGCCCAGCTACCGAGGGACGGGGCACTTCCGAGTTCCGTGGTTCCTTATGGACGCATACCGTCCGAAAGGAACCACGGAACTACAGCTCTTCCCATCCCCGCGCCCGGAGGCTCTGCCGAAGTA
>JBQCIB010000019.1:0-14274 GCA_051954115.1 Solirubrobacterales bacterium
CACAACGGCAAGGTCGAGCGCCTGCGCCCCGCCTGGCGCGGGCAGTGCCCGAAGCACAAGGCGAAGGGGAAGAAGGGCAAAGGCAAGAAGGGGAGGGGGCACTAGTTGCGCGCCCGTCTCGCCCTCGCCCTGCTGGCCGCGGCCCTGCTCGCCGCCGGGGTGCCCGCCCAGGCTGCCGAAGTCACCCGCGAGAGCTACCGCGAAGAAGCCGAACCGGTCTGCAAGGTGAACACCGAAGCAAACGGGCGGATCTTCGCCGGGGTTCGGGCCGAGGTGCGCGAGGGCAGATTGAAGCCCGCCGCCCGCGCCTTCGTGCGGGCCGCCAAGGCGCTGCAGGGCACGGTCGCCCAGCTGAAGGTCCTGCCGCGCCCGCCCGCCGACGTGCAGCGCCTGGCGAAGTGGTTTCGCGAGGTGGAAGTGGAGGTCTCCCTCTTCAAGGACACCGCCGCCAGGCTGCGGGCCGGGAAGAAGTCCGCGGCCGAGCGGATGGTGGTCAGGCTCACCCACCAGGCCCAGATCGCCAACCTTCTCGTCGTTGCTTTCGAATTCCGCTACTGCAGGCTGGAACCGGCGCGGTTCACTTAGGCGCATCCCCACCAAGGTTTGGAGACGCGATCCTCTAAACTGCGTTCAGGGGGATTATGAGGGGCATCCGCTGGAAAATGATTGCTTTGGCGACCGCAACGCTGGCGCTGGTATGCGCTGGTGGAGTAGGGGCGACGGTGGTCCAGCAAGGGACGTTGCGGATCACCGTCCTGAGTCAGGTCGCGCCGTACCGCCTGCCCCGGGTCGGTACGGCTCCGATCTCAGTCTTCGTCGCCGGCCACCTCGCCTCAACCGACGGCGGCATCCCACCGCAGCTGCAGAAGATGGACATCAAGGTGAACCGGCACGGCGTACTGCAGTCAGTCGGTCTTCCCGTCTGCCCGGTCGAGAGGATAAAGACCGCCTCGACGACGCAGGCACTGCGCCTGTGCGCGAGCGCGCTGATCGGGTCGGGCCGCTTCTGGGCTCACATCGTGCTCCCCGACCAGGTTCCCTACCCGACCCACGGCCGGCTGCTGATCTTCAACGGCCGGGAAGGGAGCAAGCCCCTGCTCCTCGCCCACATATTCACGTCCAGCCCGTTCCCGAGCTCCTTCGTCATCGCCTTTGCGATCCGTCACATCGGCACGGGCAAGTTCGGGACCGAGCTCATCGCGACCCTTCCCCAGGCCCTGGGGAACTGGGGCTACGTCGACCGGATCAAGCTCAACCTGAAGCGCAGGTACCGCTACCGCGGCCGGCAGCTCAGCTACTTCAACGCCGGCTGCCCGGCTCCTCAGGGCACGGACCGGGTGGCTTTTCCGCTGGCGCTCTCGACGTTTTATTTCGAAGGGCGCAGTCCCGTGAAGGTGCTTGTGCCCAAGAGCTGTGGAGTCAAAGGATGAGACGCGCACCAGCAGTAGCGCTTGCGCTCTTCGCCTGCTCGCTCCAGGCATGCGGCGCCGGGACGGGGTCATCCACTGCCCCGCCCGCCGCTCGTTTCGGTGGACCACATCCCTCCAGAGCGCCGGACTCGGCCCCGAAGGCCGGACGGGCGCAGGGCTTCATCCGACCGGGCGCTGACAACAGCGTTCCCACCTTCGGTAGGGAAAGCTCGGCTTCCGAGCGCTCGGCGGCGGAAGCAGCCCTGCGTAGCTACCTGAAGGCACGGGCGCGGGGCAACTGGAGCTCGGCCTGCCGGATGCTTTCGGCTTCGGTGCAAGCGCAGATCGAGAAGTTCGCAGGAGGCAAGGGCAGCTGTCGCTCCGTCTACAGCAGCCTCTCCGCAGGAGGGCCCGAGGTCGCGCGGGCTGACACCCTGACGCGGCAGCTCGTCGCGCTCCGCAAAAAGGGGGCCTCCGGCTTTGCCCTCTGGGTCGGGCCGCGCCACCAGAAGTACGTAATGCCGATGATCCGGGAAGCGGGGGGCTGGAAAGTCGGTCAGATCGCACCTGTGCCCTACCCGCTCGAATCCGCTGGAGGAGGCTCGTGAGGAAACGCCCGTACACCCGGCTCGCCGCCGGCGCCCTGGCCTGCGCCGCTCTGGCGCTCTGCTCGGCTCCGGTGCCCGCGGCCACGGCGGCCGGCTATGACCCGATCGCCTCCGGCGCCACCACCATCACCTTGTCGCCGGCCTTCACGAGGGTTCTGGCCGCCCATGGGGTCACGATCGAGGCGCGCGGCGGGGCAAGGAGGCAGGGCGCGAAGTTCACGCTGCCCGCCTCCGGCGGGGAATTTGACCCGATCGTCGGCGCCGGGAGCGTGAAGGGGGCGGGCGAGCTCGTCTTCGCCGCCGGCAGGCGCAAGCTCCCCTTCCGCTCGCTCGTCTTCAAAGCCCAGCCCGCACCGCTTTACGCGAAGGTGGGGGGTGGACAGCTGAAGGTGGCGACGGCGAGGCGGGTCGCTTTTGCGCGCCGTGGGTTCGGGGGGCACTTTGGCGCCTTCGGCCTTCGGCTGACGCCGAAGGTGGCCTCGCGCCTGGACAAGAAGCTGCGCCTCGGGCGGGCGATCTCCGCGGGCCTCGAAATCGGAACGCTCGCCGTCAGCGTCACGCCCGCCACGGTGCACCTCGAGCCGGGGGGCCGCGTCAGGCTGGCGATCGCGTCCGGCTTCGCCGCGAAGCTGAACGGCCTCTTCGTCTCGCTCAACCCGATCGCCCCGGCCGAACTGGGGCCGGGCGACACGCTCAGCTTCCCCATCGCTCCCGAATCGATTCTCGCGCCCGGGGGCGGCGCGGGCACGGTGAAGACATCGGGCGCAGTAGAACTCCTGCAACTCGGGAGCGCCCAGCTCTTCTGGCGGGAACAGTGGCTGGAAGCAACCGCGGCCTCGATCTCCTCCGAACCGGATCTCGAGCCCTCGCCGCCGCGGGCCGGCAAGCAGCCGCGGGCGCCGCTGCTGTCGCTCTCGTCCGAAGGGAGGGTCGTCTCTGACCCCTCAAGCCGCACGATAGAGATCTCGGGCTGCAGCGCCCTCCTCACCGCCGCCACCGCCGAAACGCTCAACTCCTCCTTCGCCGAAGGTAGGGCGGTCTTCGTCGCGGGGGAAGAAGTCGGCAGCCTCTCGCTGGGGGGGACGGGGGAATAGGCGTGTATAGACCGGCATCCTCTTTCTGAAAACGCTATCCTCTACAAATCGTTCGAACGAACGGTCCGGAGTTCATGTGGCGTATCAGAACGTTGAGGAGACGAAGTCCAGCGCCCCCGGCACCCGGCGCCGGATCCTCCGCGCCACCTTCGAGCTGATCGGCAAGGACGGGATAGCCGCGGTAAGCAACCGGCGGGTCGCCACCGCGGCTGGGGTCTCACTCGGTTCGCTGACCTACCACTTCCCGAGCCATGAGGAGCTGCTCCGGGAGAGCCTCTGCCTCTTCGTCGACGAGGAGGTGGAGCGGATGGAGGCGGCAGCCGCCGAGCTTCACGCTCGCCGATCGGAGATCGGCGAGGTCGCCCGCGAGGTCCGGCGCTTCGCAGCCGAATCGGTGGTCCGCCCGCAGCGGAAAGCCGAGCTCGAGCTACACCTGCGGGCCAGCAGGGACCCCGCCCTGCAGGAGGCCTCACGCCGGTGCTTCAGCGCCTACGAAGACATGGCCGCTGCAATCCTCGCGTCGCTCGGCGTTCCCGAGCCCGAGCGCCACGGCCGGACGGTGGTGGCGCTGATCGGCGGCCTCGGGGTCCAGTGGCTCGGAAGCGGGACCAGCGATCCCTCCGGCCTCTTGAGCAGCCTCGCGACGGTCGTGCAAGGGGCACTGGCGGAAGCGGCCGGAGGGCCGGCCGCCGCGAACTTACAAATGGGTTGATCAAGACACGGGACAGCAGGGAGAAGTCGAACATGCGAAAAGTCATCCTGATAGCCACCTTGGGGCTGCTAATCGCAGCAGCCACCGCGAGCGCCCTGGAAATCCGGGCGGGCGACCTGGTCCTCGACGCCGAAGGGGGATTCGCGCCGACGGCGCTGCCGAAGCACGAAAACGCGCCGATCTCGATCTTCGGCGGGGGCACGCTCTCGACGGTCTCCGGCGAACTGCCGCCGGTCGTCAAGACGCTCGATATCGAATTCGACCGCCACGGGTCGGTAGACACGACCGGGCTCCCGGTCTGCCATCCCCAGCAGCTCCAGAGCACCGACCCGGCGCAGGCGCGGCGGGCCTGTCCCGACGCGATCGTAGGTAAGGGAGAGGGCCACGCGATCGTCTCCTTCCCCGAACAGAAGCCGATTCCGGTCTCCTCGCCGATCACGCTCTTCAACGGCCCGAGGGAGCACGGAAACCCGACGGTGATCGCCCATGCCTACACCACGGTCCCCACGCCGACGACCTTCATCGTGCCGATCGTTATTGAACGCATACACCACGGGGTGTACGGCTACCGGACGATCGCGAAGATCCCGAAGATCGCCGGCGGCGCCGGGCACCCGACCTCCGGGCACCTGAAGGTGTTCCGCGAATGGACCTATAAGGGCAAGCGCCACAGCTACGTCAACGCACGCTGCGAAACGGGGCACCTGCAGGCCCGTGCCGGCGTCACTTTCGCCGAAGGCACCTTGACCGGCATCTTCGTCAAGAAGTGCACGGTCAAGCATTGAGGCCGCCACGCTGAGAGCGTCGTGAGGCGGGGGAGAGGCAAAAGCCCGGCGGCCGGCGGTCGCCCCCCGGGGCTGCTCCGGCACCCCGTGCGCGTCCTGCTGGTCGCCGCGATCCCGGTCATCGTCCTCGCGGTGCTCGGCCTCGGCCTCGACTCCCGCCTCAGCCCGAGCTCACTCGACATCCCCGGCACCTCGGCCGAGCATGCCAACGCACTGCTGCGTGAATACTTCGGCCCGAGCCAGCCCTTCCCGATCCTCCTGCAGGGCCCTGCGGGTGCGCTTGATCGCCAGGGACCCGAACTCGTCCGGGCGCTGCGGCGCGATCCGCGGGTGACGACCCTCTCGCCCTGGGACCGCGGCTCGGTGCAGCGCCTGCGGCCGAGTCCGCGCCGGGCGCTGATCATCGCCAACTTCCACGTCGATACCGCAACCGCGGTCAAGCAGTCGGTACCCGAGCTGAACCGGACCCTCGCCGCAACGATCCGCTCGCCGGTCCGGGCGACCCAGACCGGGTATGCGACGATCTCCCGGGCGATCCAGGAAGAGTCGATCGCCTCCAGCGAGCGCAGCGAGCTGATCGCGCTGCCGATCCTCCTCCTGGTTCTCCTGCTCGTCTTCCGATCGCCTGTGGCGGCCGCGGTTCCCCTGGGGCTCGGGGCGGTAACCGTCCTCACCTCACGAGGCCTGCTCTGGGTACTGACCCACTGGTTCACGGTAGATGCGCTCTCGTTGACGGTCTGCACGATGATGGGACTCGCGCTGGGGGTGGACTACGCGCTGCTGATGGTCTCCCGCTTCCGCGAAGAGCTGAGGCGCGGAGGTACCCCGGCCGAGGCGGCGCTGCGCACCCGCCACACCGCCGGGCGCACCACCGCCTTCGCCGGCACGACCCTGGTCCTGTCGATGATCGTCGCCTTCTTCGTCGTGCCGGGGGCGCTGCTGGCGTCGTTGGCCGCGACGCTGGCACTGGTCGTCGTCCTCAGCGTTGTGGTGGCAACGGTGGTGGTGCCGGCGGTGCTGACCCTGCTCGGCCCGAACGTCGACCGCTGGCACTTCAGCCGCAGCCCGGGCGAGCGCTCGCGCCTGATGGTGTTCGTCGGGGCGGCGCTGCGGCGGCCGGTTCCGGTGGCGATAGCGATCGGGGCCGTCCTCCTCCTCCTCGCCGCGCCGGCGCTGGCACTGAAGACGGGACCGCTCAGCCCCGGACAGCTTCCGGCGGGCGACCCGGTGCGGCGCGACTACGAACGGATCACGAAGGCTGCGGGCAGCGGCTTCGAAGCCCCCTTCCAGATCGTGGTCGCGGCCCATGAAGGAGCGATTACCGACCCCGGCCGGCTGGCGAAGCTGCAGCGCTGGCAACGGCGCATCGCGAGCCTGCCTGGGGTCGAAGCTGTGGCCGGGCCGGGGCAGATAGCCAAGGCGGTGGCGCCGCTCCGCGAAGGGGGTCGCAGGCTGCTCGAACCGGGCAAGCAGAAGGGGCCGCTCGGGAGCCTCGCCCAGCTGGGCCGGGGCCTGAATCGCGCCACCGCTGGCGTCGCCGCGCTGAGGGCCGGCCTCTCGCGGGCCGGCGCCGGGGCGGGGCTGCTGGCCGAAGGCAGCGGCAGGGCGGCGGTCGGGGCCAGGCTTCTGGCTCGGGGGCTGGCGAGGGCGAAGGCCGGAACCGAAAACGCCCTGGGCGGTCTCGGCGCGTTCGCCGCCGGATCCAGGCGTCTGATCAAGGCCGAGTACCAGGCAGCCTACGGCGCCAAGCGGCTGACGATCGGGATCGCCGAGCTTCCGCCGAACCTTCGAAGTTTCGCGGCGGCCGAGGGGAAACGGACGGAGAAGTCGCTGGACGAAGCCGTCCGCCAGACCGTGCCCTCCCAGGAAGAACGCTCCGCCCTCGCTTCAGAACGCCTCGCCGCCGTGCTCGGCGACCTCGAAGCGATGACGGTCGGCAAGGCCGACCCTCACTACGCGGAAACGCTCAAGGCAGCCGGGGAAGCCGCCACCGCGGTCTCCGGAAGCGAAGGCAGCGCCAGCCTGGCTGGCGAATCCGCAGCTCTGCGCGCGGGCCTGGAACAGGACCTGAAGGAAGTGCGCCTCGAGACCTACTGGGTCAGCTCGACGATCGAAAACCTGAAGCTCCTCAACCAGGGGGGGACCGAACTGCGGGAAGGCCTCTACAAGCTTGCGCGAGAAACCAAGGGGAAGCTCGGCGGCGTCGCCGCGACGGTGGCCCGCAAAGCCGCCGCGCTCACGAGCGGCCTCTCGCGCCTGGAGGGCGGCGCCCGCCGGCTCTTCGGCGGGATCTCGCGCTTGGAACGCGGGGCGCAGGCGCTCGAAGCCGGCCTCGCCGACGGCTTCCACCGCGCCTATCCACTGCAGAGCGGGCTCGACCGGGCTGCGGTGCAGGTGGTCTCGAGCGATCGCCATCTCGAAGCGGATCGCGCCCGGTTGCGCCACAACTCGCCGGGCCTTTTCGACTCCGGCTACTTCGTGCTCTCGGCGCTGCAGGGCTCTCCGCGGCCGCGGCGCGAACAGGCTGAAGGGGCGGTCGACCTCGAGCGCGGGGGGCAGGCGGCCTCGATCCTCGTCTTCTCCCGTTTCGACCTCAACTCGCCGGGCTCCATCGCCCTCAACCACAAGCTGGACGAAGACGCCGCCGCGATCGGCAGGAGCACGGGCGCCTCGGCCGGGGTGGCCGGCGGGCCGGCGACGCTCAACACCTACAGCAGGGTCGCGCGTGCCCGGATACCGATGGTGGTGGCGGCGATCACCCTGGCGACCTTCCTGATGCTTGTCGTGGTGCTGCGGGCGCTGCCGCTGGCGGCGCTGGCCGTCTTGCTGAACCTGGCCACGGTAGGGGTCGCTTTCGGCATCCTCACCCTGCTCACGTACGTGCCGCAGGGCTTTCCGCTGGGCGGCCGCCACTACATAGACGCGATCGGGGCGACGCTGATCTTCGGCGTCGTCTTTGGCCTGTCCATCGACTACGCCGTGTTCCTGCTGCTGCGGATGCGCGAGCACCGCGACGGCGGCGCCGGTCACGCTGAGGCGATCAGGTTCGGCCTCGACAAGACCGCGGGCGTCATCACCGGCGCCGCGGCGATCATGATGGCGGTCTTCGTCGCCTTCGCCGGGTCGTCGATCGCGACGGTGAGCCAGCTGGGCGTGGGGCTGACGATCGCCGTCCTGCTCGATGCGACCGTGGTGAGGATCGTGCTCCTGCCGGCTCTGATGCTCTTGATCGGCGAGCGGGTCTGGTGGCTGCCGAAGCCGCTGGAGCGGCTGCTGCCCGAGGTGCGTGTCTGAGTGGGTGAGGCTTCCGATCCTCGCCCTGGTTTCGACGCGTTCAGGCTCCCTCGCGGTCGGCACAGCCTGCCGCGGGAGCACGTCGAGGAAAACCAGCGCTGGCGGCTGATCGGAGCTGCCAGCGACGTCCTCGCTGAGGAGGGCTACCTGCGGGTTACGGCGAGGGCGGTCGCCCACCGGGCGGCTGTCTCGACGCAGACCTTTTACGCACAGTTCGAGAACGTGGGGGAGTGCCTAGCAGCTGCATTCGAGAGCTCGGCGGAGAGAGCCGAAGCATTCGCGCAGGACCGGCGGCGGGATCGGAGCAAAGCGCGGCGGGAGATTCAACCGGAGCTCCTGGCGGACGTCTTCGGTTTTCTCAGCAGGCCGCGGCTAAAGCCGCTCCTCGGGCGAGAGCTCCGGGCCAGCGTGCCCGCTGTCGCGGCGCGCCATAGCCGCCTGGTCGGGAGCCTGGCCCTGCTCGTTCAGGATGGTCGGCTCGAAAGGCGCCCGCATCGGCGCTCGTCGATCCGGTCCCGCCTTCTCGTCGAGGGCGCCCTGCTCCTCCTCGCGGAACCTCCTGAGCAGGGGGGGGACGATCTTGCCGAGCAGGTCGCCGATCTCCTGGCTACCTGGTGAGCCGGCCAGCTCGGGGAGGTCAAGGCAGGCGCCGGTCCCGGACCCGCTGACCGAGCCCCGCCTCCGCCCTGGCGCTGGGCGTATCCGCCTTTGCCGCCTCGAGCGCTGCTTGCATGGTCACCTTTTTCATCCTGCCCAACCCCTTCCGGAGCCTCGCTTCAACCTCGGGCGTCGGCGGCTCGTAACCTCGTTCGATCGCCGAGAGGCGCTTTGTCTGGAGGCCGGATCGCTCGGCGAGTTCGGCCTGTGTCAGTCGGCGTTCCCGGCGCAAGGTCCTGAGAGCTCCCCCGATGGCCTCTGCTTCCTCCTGCTCGTACTGCCCCGCCTTCTCCAGCAGGGTTGCGAGCGGAACTTCGAGCCCGTAGGCGATCCTGCGAAGGTTGCCCCAGGTGGGATCTACATCACCTGACTCGATGTGCGACAACCATGGACCACTTAGTTCGGCCCGCGCGGCGAGTTCGGGCTGCTTGAGCTTCGCTCGCAGGCGAAAAAACCTGATCGCACGCCCGAGGTGAAACTGTGCTTTTTCGAGATTGCGTTTTCTACCCATCTCGACTCCCCTCGAGGCACGGGCTTTCGGGATGGAACATTTCAAGGCGGCTGGGACCGGTCTGACCGTGGCCTAGAGCCTCCTTATGTTACCTCAGCTTCCCATTGCGCTCTCGAAACTCTCCGCCAACTTCGCCAACTCGGCCAACGGTACATCAAGCGCGTAGGCAATCCGTCTCAAGTTGCCCCAGGTCGGATTGATGCGCCCGGACTCGATGTGGGAGATCCAGGTCGCGTGGATTTCGGCTCTCCTGCCTAATTCGACCTGGCTCAGGCCCGCCTTGGTGCGGAGCGTACGGATTGCTTTTGCGAGTCCGGGCTGTGGGTCGTCGCGGCGGGGCATCCCGCGGAAGCGAACTGTGCACGTCGGAAGGTGTCCATAGAGCCGACCTCAAGCCGCGACACACGGGGCTGCTTTACCCAGATTTTCGGGAGATTCAAAGTGTTGTTCCTGAAAATCTTACTGCGCACACACAGGTAATTAACCGATCATTTCGGGTACGGTGCTGGTCTCGATAGAGCCAGAGCGTCACCGCCGCTGCGGTGATCGGTTCCTGGCAGTAGTCTCTATGAGGTGCTCAGCAACCCACCTGAGACGCTGACGCTGTTGGGCTTGTTGCGGGAGTTCACCCACCGGCAAGGAGCGTGCCGTGCTCGCCTCGGTTAAGACGTTCATCCAGAGCGGCACAACGGTGAGTCCCGTGCGGGTAGAAGTGGGCATATTCCGCGGGACGCCGAGCTTTGAGCTTGTCGGGTTCCCCGAGGCTGTGGCCCGCGGGATGCGCGAGCGTCTCCGTGCGGCGCTCGTCAACTCAGGCTTCGACTATCCGTTTGAGCAGATCGTCGTTCGTGTGCCTACCGGGCAGAGGAAGGTCTGCACCGGGATGGACCTAGCGATGGCTGCAGCTCTGCTAACCGCCTCCGGGCAACTGGTGTGGACTGACGGACCAGTCCCGGCACTTGTGTCGGAGCTCGCTCTCGACGGGTCGACGGTGCCAGTGGAGGGCCTTCAGGCGATGGTCGACCGGTGCGGTGCGGAAGGCGACAAGACGATCGTCGTTCCTTCGGGCTGGGCTGGTCGGCCCGGCCGAGCTAACAGCGTTGCCGTGGTGGAGCTCGACTCGCTCAGCGGACTTCCGATGATTGCTTCGGGGCATCGGGCTGCCGGCGCGGGGATCTCTTGATCCCGTAAGGGACGTTCACGCAGAACCGGAGGTTTCACCCTCTGCCGAAGACCGAGGCGTCATCCTGGGAGCGAGATCTCGAAAAGTAGTCGTAACCGTGGAGGCGGATCCGCTCGGAGAAATAGAGATCGGTCACGTCCTGACGGGGCTTAAGGCGTCCCTTGACGCCATCGACATCGGGTGCAGGACCCGCCTGAACGGCTCGGCCGGCGCCGCCATGAGGGTGAGTCTCGAGGTCACGCCGCTTCGGATTATCGGCAGCCCCGGTGGCACTGCCATTGGCGGCTGTGGCGATCGGGGGAGGGAAGAGTCAGAACGGTCACCGAGCGGGTTCGGAAGATAGCTCGTAGCGGATGGCTGCACGGCAAGAAGAAGGTCGACCCGGGAACCCGCCGTCCGGCGCCAATCGTTATCGAGCCCCAGAGCCAGTGTGCGGGGAACGGGCAGTTAGGGGAAAACCGTCGCGGCGAGCCGCTCGGCAGCGGTGGCGAGTGTGGCGGCGTGGGGGGTAGGTCCTCGGCGAGGACTGCTTCGATGAGCAAGCCGTCGAACGCTGCAAGAAGAAGCGATGCCGCAAGCGTGCCAGGGTCGTCGTCGCCGAGTCCGAGCATTGAGGTGAGGGAACTGCGGCTGTCAGCGTAGCTCCGGGCCAAGACGCGCCGCAGCTCGGAATCGTTGGGTGAGCGCGCGAGCGCGGCGAGAAAGGCGTTAAAGAGGCCGCGGTGGCGGCTAAGGCTGCACCGAGCGGACTCGAAAAGGTGGAGGAGGCGCTCGCGCGGCTCGGTCCCGGAGAGGTCCCCGACGCTAGAGACGACATCGGCAAGCCAACGCCGGAAGCCCTCTTGGAAAGCCTCGGCCACAAGCAATTCGGTAGAGCCGAAGTGGTAGCCGATCGAGCCCAGATTGGCGCCGGCGGCGGCGGCGATATCGCGGGCGGTGATTCGGGCTGCCGGCCGCTCCTCGATACAGCGGAGGGCGGCCTCGATCAGCGCTTGCCGATTGCTGGGTCGTGGGCTCATAGATCTCGGTCGTGCTCAGACTCGCGTGGCCTAGTAGACGCTGGGTGTAGCGGATGTCGACACCAGCCTCGATCAGTTGCGTGGCGGCGGTGTGGCGCAGCATGCGGGGCGTGACCCGGGTGGAAATACCCGCAGCGGCTGCGGCTTTCGTAAGCCTGGATCGCATGGCGGGGGGCGTGAGCGGGTCGAAGTGCTGGTTGAAGAGAAGATGCGGATGGGTGAGCCCGAGGGAGCCGCGCACGTCGAGGAAGGCGCTTGTCAGACCGGTGATCCAGTCGTTTGTCAGGAAGACTTGTCGTTCGTGGCGGCCCTTGCCGGTGAGTCTGACTGCCCGGCCGACGAGGTCGATGTCTCGGCAGCGGAGGCCGACCACCTCGTGGACGCGAACGCCTGTCGCCACCATCAGGGCGACGGCTAGGAGGGTTGTCGACGCACGGGGGTGCTCTCGCAGTGCCGTCGGATCCACCACGTCCTCGGCATCGATGCGGGCGGCGAGTCTGAGAAAGCTCAGAAGGCGGTCGAGGTCGGTCTCGGTCAATGCCCGGGGCAGACGTCGCGATCGGCCCAGGGAGAGATTGGCGCCGATCCACGGGTCGTCTTGTACGAGGGCTTCAGAGAGCATCCAGCGACAGAAACTGCGAAGTGCGGAGGCGCGCCGTCTTATCGAAGCGGGGGATAGCCCGGCCGTCTTCTGGGTTTCAAGGAAGGAGACAAGCGACTCCCTGTCGATATCTGCGACCTCGACGCGAGGACCGACGTGCCGCTCAAAAACTCGAGAGGTCTCCTTCGTAAGCCCGGACGGTGTGGGGAGAGAGGTCTTTAGTCGCGTGAAGCCAGCGGATATACCGCGGGCGCACCGTGCTGAGCTTCAACCGGACTCCTCGAATTAGATATTGAAAAACCCATATGTCTGAGTCAGATCGACAGAGCGTCGACAAATCCCTATTCCCGACACAATTCCTGCAGGCGGACCGCCTATGGATTCACGAGTTCGACCTCTTAAAAGACGGGGTGGAAGCGGCGGAGCCCCGAGAACAGTCTTCGTTACGCAAAACCATGCTGTGTCATCCCGGGTTCGAGATCGCCTCGTGCCAGGCGGGAACCCAGCGGGCTGCACGCTAGGGCTTGAGGGCTCCCTCGTAGTAGGCGGCAATTAAGTAGGCGATCGCGCTGCCGGCGGCCCGCACCACGTAGGTTGCCTCCTGCACGCTGATCTCATCGTCGTCCTTACGTGCTCCGTGCCGAACGCCGTCCTTGGTCGAGCCGTAGGCAAAAAGCATCTCCATGCTCTTTGCAAGCGGCGTTCGCTCCCCCTGGTAGAGCTGCTTTAGGCCGTCGGCGATGTTCTTTTTCTCAGTGATCACAGCGACGGTGCCCGCGAGCGCGTTCACCGCCTGGGCAACTGCGTTGGCGGTGTCGATCGGCATCGTGCGCACTAGCTCGAGGGCTTTCGCGTACTGGCGCTTGGGCGCCCTGAACTTGCCTTCGGTATCGAGGCTGGGGTTGAGAGCTTCGTCCTCGACGGCCGAGACCTCAAGTTCGTCAGCCTCGGGCTCGTAGAGGTGAAACTCGCCACCCCAGTATTCGAAGCCGACGCCGGCTTGAGCGAGAGTCTCATTTACCCGGCGCTCCTGCTCGGGGGCG
This sequence comes from Solirubrobacterales bacterium, assembly GCA_051954115.1. Lineage (GTDB taxonomy): Bacteria > Actinomycetota > Thermoleophilia > Solirubrobacterales > 70-9 > VAYN01. The sequence goes on from JBQCIB010000019.1 coordinate 12,917, forward strand.
ACCCGTTCGATGAGCTCATAGACGTCGGGCCAGGGCAATTTGCGAGTGATGAGGTAGCGGGTTGCGTTGCGCCTGTCTTCTCCCCAAAGGTCCTCCGGGATTCGCCCGAGCGCGTCGCAGAGAAACTCGTAGGGGTCGAACTCCTCATCCCAATCGGTGCGCTCCTCCATCAGGTCCAAGAGCAGCTTTCGAACAAGCTCAGGCGCGTCGCCTCGCTCGGTGCGAGCCGGCGGAACAGGTCTCTTCTGGTCGAACTTTTCTCGGAACGGCGCCATCGGCAGATGATCTTAGGGACCGCCGGTAGCTGGCTGAGGCGCTTGATACTTCGACTCAGATAACGGCTGACGAAGACGACCACGCTCAGCCTGGATTGGCCGGCGGACGATCTTCGTCAGCATCGACCGGTATGTCTAGTCTGCCCCGCCCGGCGAGAACGTCGTGGATTTTCTGCCACTCGGATTTACCGAGTGGCAGAAAGCCAGGTCGATCGCTGCATAATGCGACATATCCAGGCGGACAGTCGGCCCGATTCTTAGGCGATCACCAGCTTGAAATACCTGCTAATCGCTGGGTTCTAGCGGACCCTGCGTGACCCAGCGACCCCGAATGGTAAGGAAGGGGTCACGAGTTCGAGTCTCGTTCCGGGCTTTTACTGGGTGCTCTCCCGCCCCCTATCCTCTCGGAGATATGACGATTCAGCGGTCATCGTCCTCGTCGAGGAGAAACGGTAAAACCCGGTCGCATCGCGCGCGGAATCCTATGGCAGACTCGTATCTGACCCGGTTCTTCTCGATCCAGTGCCGCACGAGTTTTCAAACGGTAGTCTTCCCCCGCTTTGAACTTCGACCCGATGATCGACCCCACGAGCGAGCTCCTCGGCGTCTGGGAGCGCTGGGTCCTCTACTCGGTCGACGAAGAAAAGACCTACGACCCCGGCGACGGCGAGCGCCGCTGGGGGGACGCCGAAACGGCAGAGCGCAATGCCGTCGCGGATGCCGAGATGCTCGAGTGCGTGCTGCTTCCGGGCACCGTCGTTGCCGACCTCATGCTCGAGCGCGTGCTCTCACCCACGCGGCGCACCGGAGAGGGCGTCGGCGACGCTCGCAAGGCGCTTTCCCCTCCTGGGGCGCAAAGCGGTGGAACCGTACGCGCCTTCGGGCTCCTACTCAGTCGAATCGCCGATTACCTCCGGTTCCACCTGGATGACGAGGGCCTGCCCACGTTTCGCGCCAACGGCTACGTAGAGGCCGTCGGCGAGAATTTCGGGGGGGGGGGGGGGGGGGGTGACCAGACAATTTGTAATTGGGGAATGGATTGGCATTTATGTTTTTGTACATAACCTTACCGTTAAACGATCC
>JBQCIB010000020.1:0-13385 GCA_051954115.1 Solirubrobacterales bacterium
CCGGTTTCGGGGTCGACTCTGAGCGCCTCCCTGACGACCACGGTGCCGAGGTCGAAGGGGCCGACCCTGGCGTCGGTGATCGCCACCACCGAGACCGGGGCGCCGTGGTAGGGGCCGGCGAGGTAGATCTTCCCCGGCGCCCGAGGCATCGATCACGTAGAGCTGGTGGTTCAGGGGATTGATCGCGACCCCCGAGTAAAGGCCGCTGCCTTCCCCGAAGGGGGAAGGAGGCAGAAGGGTTCCGTCCGGTCCGAACTTGCGCACGTTCGACCCGACGAGCCCCGCCACAAAGACGTCGCTGCTCGTCGCATCGGCGGCGACTCCGAAAGGGTTTTCGGTGGAGAAGTTCCCGAAGGACACCAGCTTCGCCGCCGCCGACGCGGGGATGCAGAAGCTTAGAAGCGCTGCAATCGCGAACACCGTCCCGGTGGACGAGCGCATCTTGCAAAAGAGCGCGTCGCGACGTCTCGTGCCTAGCATTGATCCTCCTCCGCCGCCGGCTCGCGCCTCTCGAGGCCCGAGCCGACTTCGACATCGTTTCGTTCCCAGCCGCCAACGGTCGACGGCTCCCTGCCCTGCCGAGGAACGTAGCTTCTCTGATTTGAAGACTTGATCCTCTAACGTGGCCCAACACAGCCTAGGAGACGGGTCGGGCGTTTGTCAAGCGCCGTACAAAAGTCGCTTTGAGACGCGGGGTTCTGCGCCTTTATCGTCCGGGGAGGTGACTGCGACCGGCGGACCAGAGGAAGCTTCCGCGGCTCCCCTCTACCAGAGCCTCAGAAGTGGCCCGCGGCTGGGTGATCCGGACCTCGTCGCAGCCCACCAGCGGCAGCGGATCGAAGCGGCGATGGTGGAGGCGGTCTGGCGGCACGGCTACCGCGGTACGACCGTGAGGGAAGTGGTCGAGATGGCCGGCGTCTCGAAGACGACCTTCTACGAATGTTTCGAGAGTCGGGAGGACTGCTTCTGGGCAACTTTCCGCACCGCGACGGCCGAAGTGAGCGAGCTGGTGCTGGACGCCTTCCGCTCGGCGAAGGGTCGCGAGGCGCGGCTTCGGGTCGCGCTCGAAACCTATGCGAGGCTCGCCGCCGAGCGGCCGAAGGCGGCCTCACTCGCGGTAGTGGAGGCCCTCTGCCTCGGAGAGCCCTCGGTTCCCCACCGCGCCTGGGCGCGGGCGCCCTTCGAGCGGACGATCCGGGAGTTCTTCGACGCGGCACCCGGGCGAGGGGAGGTGTCGGAGGTGACCGTCCGGGCGGCGGTCGCGGGCTTTCGCAGCATCGCCTACCGGGCGCTGCGGGTACGGCGGCTGGAGAAGGTGGGCGAGCAGGTTGAGGAGTTGCTCGGGTGGCTCTGCAGCTATCAGCTGCGTGAGGGACACGTTCTGCCGACCAGCGTGTTCCGCGCTGCGGCGAGGCTCGCCGACGATCCGCCCGATCCACCGGGGCCCGACTGGGGGGAGCCGCCCGACAGCCCACTCAGCCGGCGGGCCCTCACTCAGCGGGAGCGGATTATGCGGGCTGTCGCCCGGGAGGCGGCGGCAAGCGGCTACGCGAACCTCAGCGTGCCGACTATCACCGCCGCCGCGGGCGTCTCGAACCAGACCTTCTACCAGGAGTTCGAGGGCAAGCCGGCAGCCTTCCTCGCGGCGTTCGAGGCGCTCTCCCGGCGGGCGCTGGGCAGGGTGGAGGCCGCCTTCCTGGCCCAGACTGACTGGTACCAGGGCGTCGGTGCCGGAATCACCGCCCTGCTCGCTGTGATCGCAGCCGACCGGCTCTTCGCCCGGCTCGCATTTTTCGAGCTTCCGGTTCTGGGCGCGGCGGGTCTCGACCGGGCCGACGCGACCATGGACCGCTTGTTGGCCGTGCTCGGGCCCGAGCTCCGACCTAAGGAGACGTCAGGGGTCGCGCCAGCTGCAACCGCGGCGATTGCCGGCGGGGTCTGGTCGCTGATCCAAACCGAGATCGAGGAGGGGCGCGCAAGCTCGCTCCCGGAGCTCGCGCCGGAGATCACGGATTTCGTGCTCGAGCCCTTTCTCGATCAGCGGGATGGAGCGGTGCCGCCGTGCGCCACCAACAACAGCTGCACCAGCTCGTCCTCGAGCCGGGGCAGCTCCGAGGCCCGCTCTTCGAGCAGGTAGGAGGTGACCCGCGACATCGCGCCTGCGGCGAGTAACCACTCCGTCGCGGACGGCAGCTCCGAAGAGGCGGCCCTCCCCGCTGCGGATCCCGCCCGCAGCACCGCCGCTATCCGATCTGTCTGTTCGTAACGGCGGCTGAGCATCGCCGGGCCGGCGGCGAGCGCCTCCACCGTGAAGAGGCGACTCCTCTCGGGCGTGTCAGCAAGGCAGCGAAGCGCGACTGAGACCCCTTCCCGCAGCAGATCGGACCACGGGGAGGCAGGCTCGACGGCCGACTCCACGTCCGCCACCAAGCGGGTGAAATAGGCGTCGTAGGCCGCAAGCAGGCAGGCGAGCCCATCGCCAAAGTGTTGCTCGAAAGCCTCGATGGACAGCCCGGCATGCTCTGCCACCGCCGCCGGGGTCGCGCTACTCACCCCGCGCGCGGCGGCCAAGGAGGTATAGCTGTCGATTAGGCGCCGGCGCTCCTCACCCCGGTCGCAATCTGCGGCTTCCACACAGTGCCTCTACCCCGATTCGGGGTAGAGGCACCAGCTGTCGCTGCCTTATTCGTAGCGCTCCCCCAGCATCCCGACCGATTCACCCGACGGTCCGGGAGTCGCGCTGCCCGCGGCGGTGCAGGCGATCGAGGAGGTGCAGGAGACGGTGGTGAGGAGCGACTTGGCGTTTTCGGCGCTCGGGGTCGTCTGCGCGGTCCATTGGGAGCCGTTCCAGGTCTCGGCCACGGTCCGCTGTTCTCTGACCACCGGGAATCCGGCCACTTCTTCTTCCTTGCTGATCCTCGCGCCGACGGCAAAGCAGGAGCTGCCCGACAGGCAGGAGACGGAATAGAGGTCATAGCCGCCTACGGCTTCGGCCAGCGCCGGCGTCGCCTTGACTTCCCAGGCCGTCCCGTTCCAGGACTCCGCCAGCGACTTGTCCTTGCCGCCGCTTTCGTGGAAGTGCCCGACGGCCATGCAGGCGGTGGTCGAGGTGCAGGAGAGCCCTTCGAGGGTGGCTTCCGCGGAGCCCGCCGGGTTTGCCGCCGTGACGTTCGACCAGGCGGTTCCGTTCCAGCTCGCCGCCACCGGCTTGTGGGCCGCGCTGCCGACGGTGGTGCAGGAGGTGGCGCTGGTGCAGGAGACCGACATCATCGCCTTTTCCCCCGCCCCTTCGAGCGGGTCGGGGGCGGTCTGGATCGTCCACGCCGACCCGTTCCAGCGCTCGGCGAGCGGGTGCCATTCGTTGGTTTCGCCCGGCTTGCGGTAATAGCCGACGGCGGTGCAGGCCGATTCGGCCGTGCAGGAGACGCTGCGGAGCGTGAATTGAGTGGCTCCGCTCGGGGTCGGAACCGCGCCCGCATTCGGGTAACCGGCACCTCCGTTGGTCATCTCCCAGTAATGAGGGACACCTGCGTCCACTCCGACGGCCATGCAGAAGATCGACCCGGGGAGGCAGGAGATCCCGTTCATTTCGCCGGGCACACCCGAGCTGGCAACGCTCCATTCGCTCCCGTTCCAGCGCTCGGTGAAGCTGTCTTCCCGGAACTTGTTGAAATCGATTGCATAGCAGGAGGTCGCGCTGACGCAGGAGACACCCCGCGTTTCGTCTTCGGTCTTGGCCGGGACGTGGGCTAGGGACTGGTTGGTCCAGGAGCATTCCGGCGAACCGCCCTTGCAGTACGGGAGCGTGGCGAAACTCTTGTCGGTTCCGCGCGTGGTCCCTGCTTCATTGGTCGCCACCACCCTGAAGTGGTAGGTCTTGTTGCGTTCCAGTCCTTTCAGCGTCTGCGAAACCGCCACCGCCTGCCGGCCCCCACCGATGCTCGCAGCCGTGGCAGGAATCTTGGTGCCATAGGCTTCCGTCAACCCGTATTCGAACTGGTATTCGGTTGCGGCACCTTCGGGATTGATGCTCGCGTTGAGCTCCGGTTCGAAGGTGTTGACATAGGTCGCACTTTCGCCGGTAACCGCCGGCACGTTCGCGGTGCGGAATTCCTGGTCGCTCCCGTAAGTCGTACCGCCGGCATTCGAACCAACGAGGCGGAAATGGTAGGTCGTGCCGATCTGAAGACCCGTGATTTCTCTGATCTCGGCCACGGCCGAACGTCCGGATCCCGCAGAGGCGTCTGGCACCGGAACGCTGGTCCCATGCGGAGCTTCATTAGCCGCATAGGGTTTCGTGTCGTATTCGAAGTGGTAGGTCGTTTCCGAGCCTCTCGGGTTGATGCTCCCCCGCATCGTTGCCGAGTGGGCTTTCACGCCGGTCGCTGCTTCGGCAGTGACGAATGGCGCCCCGGGCGGAGTCGTGAACTGTCGGTCGGCGCCATACGTCCTTCCCGAACCACTCGAGGCGACGACCCGGTAGTGGTAGGTCATGACAGGTTCCAGATTGTTGATGACGTTCCAGCAGGCGACGCCTTCGAAACCGCTTCCGATGTCCATCCCTTCACTTGGGGGAATTACGTTACCGTAGCCCGTCGTCGGCCCGTATTCGAAGTAGTAGTGCGTGTCGGCTCCGTTCGGATTCACGCTTCCGTTCACACGTGCCTGGGTCGGCTGTAGTTCGGTCGCTTCCGACGTCGATGCGTCCGGAGGAACCACGAGGGTAAAGCTATGGTCTTCTCCGTAGCTTCTCCCATGTCCATTCCAGGCCGTGATTCGATAGTGATACGCCGTATTGGGCGCAAGACCGCTTATCGTCGCCCTCGCAGTCGAGGGGCCGATTGCAGATCCGGCATCACCTTCGGCTGAGAGCGCGCCGTGCGGGCCTTCGCCGACCGTGTACGGGGAAGTGCTGTATTCGAACTGATACCGCGCGTCACCGAATTCCTCCGGATACACGCTTCCGGTCAGAGTCGCCGACCGACCGGCGGGGTTGAGTTCCGTGCCTCCGGTATAGCCCCAAGGGATAGCGGCACCGCCGTAGACATATGAAGCTGCGGGACGCGGGCGGTCTGGGGCATTGGGGTCGCCGCTCGGCGCATAGAGTGCATCGTCGACTTCTCCGCAGCTTGGTTCCTTCCGTTCGCGTAGCAGAAACTCGTAGTAGAAGACGTGTTCGGGACTCGCGAAAGGCATGAGGTTGTTGACCAGCCACCCGGCGCGTTCGCCCTGTCCACCTTCCCCGTTGTTCGTGCTTGCCGTACACCGGCGTGCCGCGACCTCCGTGAACCAGATCCGGTACCCGACCCCGTTGTTGGCGAGCCCGTGGAGGAAGTTTTCGTAATATTTCCGTTCCATGTACTGAACCGAGTAGTAGGGATGCACTCCCCAATAAGCCGGGCTGAAGTTCAGGTGCGATCGGTAATTTTCAACCTCTCCTTGGACATACGGGTTGTCTTCGAAGTTCCCGGCCACAACCGTACAGCTAGGAGATTCATGGCAAACGGTATTGGCCGAATTTGCGTATTCCGCCGCTTCGGTTGGTGCGAGTCCTCCCTGGTTGTTCGGCTCGTTCCACGGCTCGATGAACGAAATTGCGTCGCCGCGTGAGCTGGCGAAGCTCAGGATGTTGTGTAGTTGTTCTTTCAGCTGCGCCTGCGATGCAGGAAAGGGGGTGTTCGGGTAACGAGTCAACGAAACGTCGAGCACAAGCCCCATGCTCGTAGCATCTTCCAGCCAGCTGCTGAATTCGCGCTTGTAATATTCGTACGGTTCCCCGGTTCCACTCAGGACGTTCCACTGCACTACGAATCGAGCGTAATGAACGTGAGGCCCGGGATTTATCCAGTTCTTTTTGAAGAAGTTGGCGAACGTGCTGCTCGGGAAGCTCCCATCCCAGGCAGGGATGCTTTGGTCCGAGATACCATCAACGTACCCGATCGCCGATGCGGACGCGCAATCTATTGCCAGCAGCGCGAGGAGGAGGCAGGCAAGCGCAAGTGACAGTTTCAATGGGCGAAACTTATGAGGAGCGTGTCGGGTCTTGCTAACCATTATCGGTGTCTCCTATTCTCCGCCCGAGATGCTCGGGCTCGAGTGTTCGCCCAGAACCGGCCCGGCGTCATAGGCGCCGGCGGTTTCCGAGTAGTTCCAGAGGTGGTGCGTGCTTGCGGCTTGGTAGAGGACATCCCAGTGGCATTCGGTGGCGAAGCAGCGCTTCGCGATGCTCGGACTGGAGGTCGGCTGCATTGCGTGACCGGTGTCGATCCAGCCAGAGGAGCCGCTCTGGTAGAGGCCGAGATGGCCGGAGGAGGCCTGGAACGCCACGAGGTACCCTCCCCAGTCGATGACACTCGGGCTTGAGCCGGTGCCGGCGGTGGCTCCGGTGTCGACCGCCGTGCGGGTGGCGATGTTGTAGACCCAGAGGTGGTTGGTACCTGAGGCGATGAAAGCGACGTAACCTGCCTTGGTGATCGCGGGGCTGGTGCCGGTGGCCATGCCGAGGCCGGTGTCCCAGGCAGTTCCGCCTTCTTCGTAGATCCAAAGGTGATTGGTGCCCGAAGCGTGGAAAGCCGCGTGGTACTTCGTCGCCCCGTTTGCGATGCTCGGGCTCGTTTCAGCGGCCATTCCGAGGCCGGTGTCCCCGGGGCCGCCGCCGCTGACTGCGTTCCGGATCCAGAGATGACCCGAAGAGGAGGCGTTGAAGGCGAACCAGAAGCTGCTTATGGCGGGGCTGGTGTGGGTTGCATATCCAAGCCCGGTGTTGTGCCAGGCGTCTTCGCCGTACCATACGCGCGTCCAGACGGTCCCCGACGTTGCGTTAACGGCGGCGTCGTAGGCCCCTTCTTCGGCGCAGGTGTAACAGGCGAGCGAGACGCTAGGGCTCGTGCTTGCACCCGACGCCGGAGGAGTCTGGGGGTAGAATTCCCAGAGTTGGTCGTCGTATTCGGCGGTGTGCAAAAGCCCGGTGTAGGCGGTATTGGCTTCGTGGTATGCCACAGCTGCCGGAGGACCTTCATAGATGTGCGCGTCGGCACCAGCGGCAGTCACCCCCGCCACGAACAGCACGAGCGGCAAGACCGCGGCTGCGCGAACAGGTACCTGCTTTATCCTGGACTTGAGCGACCGACGCACGAGATTGGACCTCCTGACTCGAATGTGTAAGAGATTCCTATCCGGCGGTCTTGTCAATCTCAAGATGTCACTTCACGAACTTTGCCCCTGGCCGTCGAGTGAAGGGGTTCGTTCAGGGCTCGCGAGACCCTCACCCCGAGCTTGGTCGCCTCCCACCTGTTCGGGTGTCCCGGGCGGCCGGGGTGCTTGACGAGCAGACCGAGCCGGAGCAGTCGTGAGAGCAAGGTCGAGATCTGGGTATGGCTGCCAATGCCTATCGCCTCGGCGACTTCCCGGTTGCTCGATCCGCCGTTCTCGACCAGGTGGAGAAGGGCCTGCCGCGCTCGTTGTGCCCGAGGGTTGAGGAGAAAATCCGGTATCTCGGTTTCTGGCAGGCTGTCAAGCGGGGCGTTCCCGATCATGATGCCGGCAAGGCGCTCGGTCTTTTCAACCTCCGCGAGAACGGCCGAGCGGGAGAGGTATGGACCGGTCACGATCGCCATCACCGGCCCGAGCAGGGAGAGCAGCGGCTCCGGTCGCTCAGCCAGGAGGTGCGACTGCAGCAACGCCAGGACGCTCGCCATCACAGAAGGTGCAGCTTGGGGATAGGTCGCCGCGCCCGGGGCGGGGTCCCAGGCGTCGACGATGAGTTTGGCCAGAGCGAGGAGCCTGGCCTCCCGGTATCTCAGGGACCAGGTCCCCGCCGAAGCAGACTCGACGAGCAGCACCTGGGCAAGCTCAGGATCGGAGTCGAAGAAGCTGAGAAGGCGGGATAGAGCTTCCCGGATTCCCTCCTCCCAGGCCTCCGCGCGCCCGAAGGTTTCTGCGATGAGCGCCACCGCGTGCCGGTAGCCCTCCTCGAGAACCGCCAGGAAGCATTCCTCTCGGCTGCCGAACTCCCGGTTGAAGGTCCTTCTCGAGACGCCCGCACGGGCGCAGACCGCCGCCACCGAGGCACCTTCGTAACCTTGCTCCGCCACGATCGTCGCCATTGCCCGAATCAGGCTCTGCCGCCGCAGGTCCATCGGGACCCAACTTTAGAGGATCGCGTTTCTATACAGTGGGGAACAGTTGCCGGGATGGGTCCCTAGCCTTCGTCGGCGAAAAAATCCGCCGGCGACACGTGGTCCAACCCCTCCACCGCCGCGAAGGCGGCGTCTGCGGAGACGAGCCTGGCGCCGGCGTCGAGTGCGGCCGCGGCCAGCACCGAGTCGAACGCGCCTAGTCCGTCGAGCCTCTCGAAGAGCGCGAGCCCCTGCTCAAGGTGCCGGTGGCGGAGCACCAGCAGTGGCGAGAGCAGCTCGGCGTAGTCCCGCCCCAGCGCAGCGGCGTCCGCACGCCCGCGGCGCCTGGCCCTGACGTGGATGAACTCCTGGATGGCCTCGACAGAGGTGGTGGCCTCCAGCTTCCTCTCCGCGGTGGCTGCGATCAACTGCCGGCAGGGTTCGCGCAGAGAATGATCAGACCCCACGGCGTAGACGAGGATCGTGGTGTCGAGGACGATCATGCGCGGCGGGCGCGCAGTTCATCCAACTCGGCCTTCAGATCGGAAGGCTGCGGGACCTCCATCTCAACCGCGGAAAGCACGCGCCCCCCGGCCGCACTGCGACGAGCGGCCGACGAGGCGAGATTGCGGTCGATCGCCTCCCGCACGATCGTCGCGACCGACACCCCGCGCTCGCGGGCGGCAGCGGCAAGCCGTGCATGGCGCTCGTCGTCGAGCAGGATCTGGAGACGATGCTCGAGCTTCGACATGCACATACATTAGCATGCTCATGCGGTAATCCCGAGCTCGACAGACATGCGCTCGCGGGCGATGTCGACGGAGCGTTGGGCGGCGTCGCGCTTGTCGCCGTAGCCGACGTACAGGCTCACCCCCATCTCCGAGAACTTCTCGCTCACCTCCGTCAGCGTGAGAAGACGGGCGAGAACGCCGGTGACCATGCCGTGAGAGGCGGCCCACAGCTGGGTCGCCAGGGATTCGGGCTCGGCAGGGCGGAAGCGCCCGGCGGCGATGCACCGTGCCACCGTGTCGATCGGCTGTTGCACCGCCGCCCGCCCGACTGCCTCGTCCTCGGCATCGAGAGGGGGCTCGAGGAAGACCGCGCGATACAGGTTTGAATTGACGATTCCGTTGAAGCAGTAGGCCCAGCCGAGAGCGGATAGGTCGGCCACCGGGTCCTCGGTGGCGGGGACCGCTTCGAAGTGCGCGCTCAGCCGCGCGAAGCCCTCCTTGCGCACCGCCCGGTGCAGGCCGTTCATGCCCCCGAAATAGGTGTAGACGGCCATGGTCGAGGCGCCGACCTCGGCGGCGAGACGTCGGGTCGTAAGCGCGCCTTTTCCCTCGCGCCGTAGGAGGCCCGCCGCTGCGTCGATCAGGGCTCGGCCCACCTCCGGGTCGGGTGATCTCGGGCTCATGCCGGCGACAGCTTTACATAGCAGCGTTATGTGCGATAGGATAACGGTGTTATATCGACGTTATACATTCTTTGACCAGTAGACAGAGAGCTCAGATGAACGGAGAAAGCCCGGACGCGGTGGTCATCGGTTCGGGCCTCGCCGGCCTCACCACCGCTGCCTACCTCGCGACCAACGGAGTGCGCCCCCTGGTCTTGGAGCAGTACGACGTAATTGGCGGCTGCTCGCACGTTTTCCGGCGCAAGAACAGCTTCGAGTTCGATGTCGGGATCCACTACGTCGGAGATTGCAGCCCCGCTGGGTTGGTGACCAAACTGCTCGCGGGCGTCGGCCTCGCCGAGAGGATCGAGTTCCTCCCGATGGACGAAGGATTCGACCGGCTGCTGTTCCCCGATCACACCTTCGTCGTGCGTCGTGGGTGGGAGAACTACGAACGCGATCTTCTCGACCGTTTTCCGGCCGAAGCCGGGCAGATCATCAGGCGCTGCCTCAAGACCCTGCGAACCATCGCCGACGAGGCGATGGCAAGCCGTCCGCCCGACGGCCTCCTCGGCATCTTGGCGGCGCCGCTGCGCTCCCCCGCTCTCGTCCGCTGGAGCGAGCGCACCCTCGCCGAGCTCTTCGACCGCTGCGATCTCGGCAGCATCGCCCGGGCCGTTCTGGCAGCTCAATCGGGCACCTACGCCGCTCCACCTTCCCGCGCGTCGGTGATCGTCCACGCTGTCCTCGTCGACCATTATCTGCGCAGCGGCGGCTATTACCCACGCGGAGGGGGGCCAGGTGATCGCCGCCCACCTCCTCGACGTGATCTGCTCCCACGGAGGCGCGGTCAGGACGCGGGCGCGGGTCGAGCGCATACTGACCGACGACGGTCGCGCCCGCGGCGTCCGGCTGCTCGACGGAGAGGAGATCAAGGCGCCAGTCGTCGTCTCGGGCTCCGACCTGAAGCGCACCTATCTGGAGCTTCTGGGAGCTGACCAGGTGCGGCCGCGAACGCTGCGAAGAGTGGAGCGGATGCGGATGGCACTGCCGATCTTCTGCGTCTATCTCGGACTCGACTTCGACCTCTCCGATCGACTGCAGAACAGCAACTACTACCTCTTCGGCTCCGAGGACGTCGAGCAGGCCTACAGCTCCTGCTACCGCGGCATTTTCCCGACGGACCCGCCCCTCTACCTGAGCTCGGGGACCCTCAAGGACCCCCACAACCCGAAGGGCGCGCCGGCCGGATGCTCCACGCTGGAGATCATGACCGTTGCTCCCGCCGGCTATTCGGAGTGGCGGGTCGAGCGCGGCCCGGCGGCGGGTGAGCGCTACAGCCGGAATCCCTCCTATCGCGCCTTCAAGGAGCGGGCGGCGGACCTGATGATCGAAGGCGCGACCAAACTGATCCCCGACCTTCGAGACCACATCATCTGGAGCGAGGCGGCAACTCCGATCACGCACGAGCGCTACACGCTTGCAAGCGGCGGCACCGCATATGGGCTGGAGCACTCCCCGCAACAATGGGGCCTGCACCGACCGCGTGCCCGCACCGAGATCGAGGGGCTCTACCTTGCCGGAGCCAGCACCTTCTACGCCCATGGGGTCCTCGGCGTGATGCTGGGCGGCGTCGCCTGCGCCGGCGCCATCCTGGCCCGCGACCTCAGGCGGGAGATCGAACGGGGAGCCGTGTTCGCCGACATCGGGAAGCTGAGCGCGGGCGGCGAGGGGTGGGATCCACTCGAAGCCTGCCGCCGGCACTCGGACAGCACTCCGCCTCCCCGCGAGCCCGCAGGTCTACACAGGGAGGAAGCGAGTTGACCGACCAAGGTATGAAACCCGATCGGACCATTAGCTCGGCGACGAGACCCCACGAGCTGCCGGCGCTCTTCGCGGCGCGCCTCGGCGAGGGCGACCTCGAGGGGCTCGTGGGGCTCTATGAGCCGTGCGCGACGCTGGTCTCCCCGGACGGCCGCCCGGCCCACGGTGGCGAAGCGATCCGTCGGCTCCTGGCGATGCTGCTCGCCGGCGAACCGCGGATCACGCCGCTAGCCGTCGAGCAGCCGTTGATGATCGGCGAGGTCGCGGTGATCTTCAGCCGCTGGGAGATGGCGATGGGCGGCGCGGGCGGTCCAGCCGTGCAGGGTTCGACCACCGAGGTGGCGCGACACCAGCCCGACGGCAGCTGGCTATATGTCCTCGCCCGGCCCGCAATCGAGAGTATCGGCTCGGCGGCGCCTGCGGAAGCCGCCCGGGAGGATCGCCCGAGCTTTTCGCAGCTTCGCTACGAGGAGCGAGAGGCGGTCGCCCGGATCACCCTGGAGCGGCCGGAGCGCCAGAACGCTCTCTCGATGCAGCTCTCCGACGAGCTGACCCGGGCGATCGGGCTGGTGGCGCGCTCGCAGACGGTCAAGGTCCTGGTGATCCAGGGAGCCGGCGGCACCTTCTGCGCCGGTGACGACATCAGCGAGATGCCCGCCTGGGGGAACGCCGACCAGATCATGCAGCGGGTCCGCCTCTACCAGACGATGGCGAACTCGCTGGAGGAGCTCGACAAGCTGACCGTCGCGGCCGTGGACGGCTTCGCGGTCGGCGGAGGGCTCGAGATCACGATGGCCTGCGACTTCGTCCTCGCCACCTCCCGCGCCCGGTGGGGCATGCCCGAGATCGACGTCGGCATCACGCCGGGGTGGGGCGGGACGACCCGGATGGCGCGGCTCGTCGGCCGCCGGATGACCAAGGAGGTGAACCTCTTGGGCGCGCTGCACCCGGCCTCGCGGGCGGTCGAGCTGGGCCTCTGGAACCGGGTGGTCGAGGATGAGCCGCTCGAGCAGGAGGTCGAGGCGCTGGTCCAGGTCCTGCTCTCGAAGAACCACCAGGCGGCCAGGCAGCTCAAGTTCATCATCAACCGGGGGGTCGAGGCGGACCAGTACACGGCCCAGGGCTTCGAGGCCCTCTCGGCGGCGCTGAGCGGAGCGGTCAACGGAGCCTGGCGGGTTGCCGACGCCGATGGCGGAGAGGGCATCCTCGACTTCGCCCGCAAGGGCGAGCTCTGGCAGCAGCGCCGCAGCCTGGCCAAAGACTTCTGGACGCAGACGTCGACGCCTTCGCCCCTCGCGACCGGAGACGGCCGGTGAGCCGCCGCAGCGAGAATCGGCGGGCGGAGGTGCGTCCGGCTGGGCCGCTGCTGCGGCGGCTGCTGCGGGCGCCCACCCTGCTCTACCGGCTGGGAATGGGGCCGCTGCTCGGACACCGCTTCCTGCTTCTGCGACACCGCGGCCGGCATTCGGGGCGCGCCCACCTGACGATGCTCGAGGTACTGAGCTGGGACCCGACCCAAAAGGAGGCAGTCGTGATGTCGGGTTGGGGGGCACGGTCAGACTGGTACTTGAACGTGCTGGCAGGAGGCGCGGAGGAGGTTCAGATCGGGCGGCGGCGCTTTCACCCCGTGACCCGCGCCTTGCAGGCCGACGATGCCGCGGAGACGATCGAGCGCTACGAAGAACAACACCGACTCGCGGCTCCTCTGTTCCGCCGGGGGCTGTCGCGGCTGGCGAAGTTCCGCTATGACGGCTCGCCGGAGATGCGGCTGCGGCTGGTGGCGGCGCTGCCGCTGGTGGCCTTCAGCTCGGCCGACGTCGAGGACGGGCCGGTTGACGCGACCCCTAAGTGAACCGCGCCGGTTCCAGCATCCGCTCGGCCGCGGACTTCTTCCCGGCCCGCAGCTCGGTCGCGGCCAGCAGGGCGAGGGCGAGACGGGCGCGCAACTAGTGCCCCCTCCCCTTCTTGCCTTTGCCCTTCTTCCCCTTCGCCTTGTGCTTCGGGCACTGCCCGCGCCAGGCGGGGCGCAGGCGCTCGACCTTGCCGTTGTG
>JBQCIB010000021.1:0-91981 GCA_051954115.1 Solirubrobacterales bacterium
GGCGGCAAGAAGCGCGGCCTCCTCGTCAACAGCCGCGACCTCTGCCAGACCGCCCGCCGGGCGAAGGTCTCCTTCACCGCCCAGAACGGGCTCGAGCGCAGCTCGAACCAGCGCTTCGCGACCAGCTGCGGGGGCAAGAAGCGCGGATAGTTACCTGATACACAGGTATTCTTGAGTAAAACCCCGGTTCCCGGGGAGTCGAGTCGGGGCGCCGCCAAGAGGCGCCCGGCCCCTACTCAAGGAGAAAAAATGAAACTCGTCAAATTGCTCGGGCTGATGGCGGTCGCCGCGGCCGCGCTGCTGGCTTTCGCCGCCACTGCGTCCGCGACCACACTGACATCGCCCCCCGGCACCACCTACACAGGCGTGATTGTTGCCGAAAGCGAGGGTGAGACCACGTTCGTTAACACCAGCGTCGGCCTCAAATTGCAATGCGCAGTATCGAAAGTGGAAGGATCCGTGCAACAGCATGGTACCGGCGTCACAGTTAGAGTTCAAATCAGCAAACTGACCTTCGAAAGTTGCACAAACGGTTACACTTTTACAGTGCTTGAACCCGGCTCGCTGGAAATCCACAATATCTCCGGCACTCAGAGCGGCACACTTACATGGAGTGGCGTAAAACTTACACTCCACACCCCACTCGGGTTCAGCTGCACCTACACCACGAGCGGAACCGATATCGGCACCCTGACAGGGAGCGATACCGGGAACGCGACACTCGACATCGGTTCCGCCACTATCCCCCGGACCGCCGACAGCTCCCTCTGCGGGGTTAGTTGGACTTGGACCGGCAGTTATACATTCACCGCTCCGAGCACTCTGACAGTAGACGCCTGATCGTCGCTCCCCGGAGGGTCAGAAAGATGAGCCTGGCTGGAGTGAAGCAGCCGCCTCTGGAGGGGCGGCTGCTTCACTTTGTGTTCGATACCCGTTGCGTTGTTGAAAAGTGAAGACGGGCGGGGTGACCAGCGCTCGCCGCGGCTTCGCCAAGGATGCCCTGCTCTTATCGGTGGCCCTGCAGCCCGCCAAGGCCTGACCTGCCTCAGAACGCATACGCGCCGATTCGTCGCACGTCCCTTGCAAGGAGTTCCCCTCTCCTCTTACCCGTTTGGAACTTAGACCATCAGTCAGCGTGTGATTTGTCTTGATCAAAGAGGAATCGTCGAGTAGAAATTCCCACGCAAGCTCAGCTCCGGCGTTGTGACGTCGGAAACCGCTCGCCCTTGCAGTGCCAAAATCAACTGTCGAAGGAAGTTGAAAGCTACGGTACCACCACCACAACGATCGGCAAAATTAAGGAAGCTGAAAAACAAAGCGAAAAAGGCCTGCAGTTCACTGAATGAAGAAACGAATACGAAGTTACAACCCTGAAAACCGGGTCTCTTGAAGTTCATACAGAAACTAGTGTTAACAACGGTAATGGGACACTTACATCGTCGGGTACCGAAGTCACAGTTGTGACCCCGTTTGGGTTCAGCTGCACCTACACCACCTCGAGCACCGACCTCGGTGTCGTGACAGGAAGCAAAAACACGGGTGGTGCGGCAAAACTGGACATCAACTCGGTGACCATCTCCCGGACCGGTGACAGCGCCCCCTGCGGTACCAGCGCCATTTGGAAGGGCACCTACGTTGTAAACAGGCCGAGCTACCTGGACATCGACTAGCTTTCGGCTAAAGATAGATCCAGAGTTTCGAGGATCGAGCGCGGCCGCTCTCAGCGGCCCATTTTCTTTTGTCCGAGCGCCTTTGAGAACTGTCATTTATCGCTAGGTGCGGGCGTCGCATGCCCGCGTGCCTTGCTCGGGTTCGCGCGTGCACATTGTTGTTTGGCGGCATTTCCAGGGTGATTGGGAGCAAAGAGGGCATGCATTGCCTTTCTGAAATGAAGTCTGTGAAGAAAACTTGAGTGGCGGAGGAAGGGGTCGTATGAATGTCTCGGGCAACAAACCGGCGCGTAGGACACGTGCCGGGCCAAAGGAGAAACAATGAAGTACGTAAAAGCACTTGGGCTTTTCGCCCTTGCGGCGGCTGCCCTGATGGCATTCGCCGGCAGCGCTTCCGCGACCCAGGTCACATCGCCGAAAGGCACCGTCTACACAAGCACGATCAAAGCCGAAGGCGAGGGCGAGACCACGCTCGAAAACAAAAGCATCGGCCTGAAAGTGCAGTGCGAAGTATCAGTTGTCGAAGGGAAAGTCGAAAGCCACGGCACCAGCGTCACAACCGCTGGCAAAATTTCGAAACTGACCTACGAAAAATGCACAAACGGTTATATAGTGACAGTCCTTAAAACTGGTACGCTAGAAGTTCACACAGAAGTATCTGTGAACAACGGCAATGGCACACTTACATCGTCGGGTGCAGAAGTCACAATCCACACCCCGCTTGGGTTTAGCTGCACCTACACCACGAACAACACCGACATCGGTATCCTCAAGGGCAGTGTAAACACCAACAAAACAGCGACACTTGAAATCGGCTCGTCAAATATTCCTCGAACCGAAGACAGTGCGCTCTGCGGCACCAGTGCGGTTTGGACTGGCAGCTACAGCGTCGTCACTCCGGACTACCTGGACGTCGACTAGGCAGATACGGCTTGCAGCGTCAAGCTGTGAAAAGCGGCCGCTTCGGCGGCCGCTTCCTTATTCCGCTTCGTCTTACCTCACATCGCCGGCCTCATCGGACCTAAATCACCTCGTCGTTTCCGAAAATTCCGCGAGCTGTTTGTCCTAACAGGTCATCGCTCTGGATTGCTTTGACGCAAATTGAAACAAACTCAGCTGTCCTTGACTGGTGGCCACCATAGCTGTAGGACGAGAGGGTCTCGTAACTACGGCGCTTCGGCGCCAGTCATGGAGAAAACATGAAGTACGTAAAGATCCTTGGGCTCTTTGCCCTCACGGCGGCTGCCCTGATGGCGTTCACCGGGAACGCGTCCGCGACCACACTGACATCGCCCGCCGGCACCACCTACACAGGCGCGATCGTAGCCGAAAGCGAGGGTGAGAACACTCTCATCAACACCAGTATCGGACTCAAAGTACAGTGCGAAGTATCGAAGGTTGAAGGCAAAGTCGAAATGCACGGCACCGGTGTCACAGCCGCTGGCAAACTCACCAGCTTGACTTTCGAAAAATGTACAAACAACTATAGTGTAAAAGTGTTCCACCTTGGTGCGCTGGAAATTCACAACATTTCCGGTACCGGCAATGGAACAGTGACATCCAATGGCACGCAGGTGACAGTCTCGACCCCATTAGGCTTTAGCTGTGTTTACGAAACGTCAAGCACTGACATCGGTACGCTCACAGGCGGAGCCCCTGTGACATTGGATATCGGCAGCGCGACGATCCCAAGAGTCAGTGAGGAGAGTCCCTTTTGCGGTAGTAGCGGTACTTGGACGGGTAGCTACAAAGTCACGACGCCGGGTACCTTGCTGGTCGATCCCTAGGCATCTGCTTTATGTAGTCCTGGATTTGAGGGCACGGCTGTTCAGGCGGGCGGCCGCGGTAGGTTCCTGGCGTGCTGGCGCTGGGAATAGCCGCGGCCGTTGCGGCTTCGCTGCTCTACAACAGCTCGATTGCGCTGCAGGCTCTGGAGGCGCGGAAGGTGCCAGGGGAGCATGGGTTGCGGCCTTCGCTGCTGGGGCGGCTGCTGCGGAGCCGGCGGTGGTTGGGGGCTACGGCGCTTGGGTTCCTCGGGTGGCCGCTTGAGATCGCGGCGCTGTTGCTCGCGCCGCTGACTGTGGTCCAGCCGTGCTTGGCGAGTGGGTTGGTCCTGCTGTTGTGGCTGGGGACGACGCGGCTGGGGGAGAAGCCGGGTCGGCGCGAGTTTGCCTCCGTCGCCGCGATCGTGGTCGGCATCGGCGGCGTCGCCTGGGCGGCGCCGGAGCGGTCTACCGATCATGCGGGCGCCGCTGCGATCGGCTTGGCGCTGATCCTCATCGCCTTGCTGCTCCTCGCGCCCTACGCCCTGCGCGGGCCACTAGGTCGCGATGCCCACCGCCTCGGCCTCCTTGCCACCCTCAGCGCCGGCGCCGGTTACGCCTGGACGGCGATCGCCAGCAAGCTGCTGACCGACGAGCTGGCGGCGGGCACGCTTCTCCTCGCGGCGCTGTGGCTGGCAACCGCCGCTGCATCGGAGAGCCTGGCGCTGCTGAGCGAGATGAGCGCGCTGCAGCGGCGGCCGGCCACGCACGTCGCGCCGATGATGTTCGCCGTCCAGGTGCTGGTGCCGGTGCTGCTGGCGCCGCTGATCTTCGACGAGTCCTGGGCGGAAACGCCTCTGGGGGGCGCCGCCCTCGTAGCTTCCATCGCGCTGGCGGTGGCGGGGACGATCTTTTTAGCCGGCTCTAAAGCGGTTGCGGCAGTAATGGAGTCCGCGCATGCCGAGGACTGATCGCAACCAGATTGGGTAAATGATCCGATTGCGCTGGTAGATTTTCCGCCGCCTCTGGCGATGTAGTTGTCGAGTCCCGCCAAGGCAGATATCCCCAGCCACACCAGCTAAGGAGCCATCGTAGGCGCCGCAGAGAACACCCTGCCCGACGCGAGCAAGTTCGCGATCGGGTTCGACCATCGCGACCGTGCTCGCCTCTTCGAGCTCTGGACAGAGGTGCTCGACTCCGAGCAGTGGTCCGAGGGCGCCAAGCTGGGGGCGTTCGAGGAGCGCTGGGCGAAGTGGAACGGGCTGCCGAGCCTCGGCCTCTCCAGCTGGGCCGGCGGCGCCTTGGCGGCGATGAAGTTCGCCGGGGTCGCGGGCGAGACCGTCCTTTGTCCCTCCAACACCTTCATGGCGACGCCGCTGGCGGCGATCAACGCCGGCGCCGAGGTCGAGTTCGTCGACTGCAACCGCGAGGACCTCTGCATGTCCTTCGAGGACTTCGAGCGCAAGGCTGAGCGCCACAAGCCGCGCGCTGCGATCCTCGTCCACATCGGCGGCCACATCGCCTTCGACGCCGAGAAGATCGCCGCCTACTGCCGCGACAACGACATCTTCCTGCTCGAGGACTGCGCCCACGCCCACGGCGCCGACTGGAACGGTGCCAGGCCGGGCGGCTTCGGCGACGCCGGCGTCTACTCGCTGTACGCGACCAAGACCGTCTCCACCGGCGAGGGCGGCGTCCTCGTCTCGAAGAACCCCGAGCTGATCGAGTTCGCTTCGAAGTTCCGCAACTACGGCAAGTTCGAGCATGAGGTCGACGGCCTCAACTTCCGGATGAGCGAGTTCACCGCCGCCCTCGGTCTGGTCCAGGCCGAGCGAATGGAGGAGATCGTCGCCTGGAAGAACGAGTACGCCCGCGAGCACCTCGACCCCACGCATCCCGCGCGCCTCGAGCTGCCCGACGGGATGACGTCGGGCTTCTACAAGTACATCGTCTTCGAACAGATCGACAAATCGACCGGCCGGGTCTACGACCAGCCATGTCACCGGATCGTGGGCCGCGCCGACGATCTGCCGAACACCGATTGGGTGGCGGAGAACCACTGGTGCGTGCCGCTCTACTATCGCCCCGCCTCCCGGGAGGCGGCACTGAAGGGAGAGTCATGAGAGTTCTGGTCACGGGGGGCGGCGGTTTCATCGGCTCCCACGTCGTCGACCGCCTGCTGGAGCAGGGGATGACGCCGCGGATATTCGATCTCAGTGCCTCGCCCTACCACTCGCCGCTGGAAGTCGAGACCTTCACCGGCAGCATCACCGACCCGGCCAACCTCGACCTGGCGATGCGCGACTGCGACGCCGTCATCCACCTCGCCGCGGTCGCCGACGTCGGCCACGTCCACGCCGACCCCGTCCTCGCCGAGGAGGTCAACACCCGCGGCACGCTGAACGTGCTCGAGGCCGCCTGCCGCGCCAAGGTCGGCCGCGTCGTCTACGGCTCGACCACCTGGGTCTACAGCGACTGCACCGAGCAGGAGGTCGACGAGGAGACGCCGATTCCCGCGCCGCGCCACCTCTACACCGCGACCAAGCTCGCCGGCGAGACCTACTGCGCCGGCTACGCCGAGCTCTTCGACCTCGAGAGCACGATCCTCCGCTTCGGCATTCCGTATGGGCCGCGGGCCCGGGCCGCCGGCGTCGTCGCCAAATTCACCGACCTCGCCTTCGAAGGCAAAGCCCTGACGATCGCCGGCGACGGCAGCACGACGCGCAGCTTCATCTACGTCGAGGACCTCGCCGACGGGATCGTCGCGGCGCTGAAGCCCGAGGCCGCCGGTCGCACCTACAACCTCTCCGGCGACGAGATCGTGACGATCCTCGAAATCGCCGAGCGGGTGCAGGAAAACACCGACAACTGCGAGATCGTCCACACGCCGCCGCGCCCGGGCGACTTCCCCGGCAAGGTGATCTCCAACGAGCGCGCGCTCGCGGAGCTCGGCTGGAAAGCGGAAACCAGCTTCAAAGAAGGGGTGCGCAAGTACGTCGAGTGGGTGCGTTCGAGCACCCGTCCACCGGACCCGGTGCCCGGCAAACAGCCCTCGCTGAACGGCAACGAACACGCGGCCGGGGCGCTGCTCGCCGGCGCCGCCCGCTTCGAGGAGCGCGAGCCGCGGGTCCTCGTCCTCAGCGCCGACATCGGCGAGGGGCACGACCTGCCGGCGCGGATCATCAAGGCCGACCTCGAAGAGGAGGTGCCGGGTGCGAAGGTCGAGATCGCCAACGGGCTCGAGGCGATGGGGAAGATCGTCTCCGCCGTGGTGCGCGACGGCTCTCGCTTCACTTTCCGCTGGACGCCCTGGATGTTCGACGTCCAGTACTGGCTGATCACCAAGTTCGCGCCGACCCGCTGGCTCGCGCACCACCTCAACTACTGGCTGGGGATGCGTGGGCTGATGCGGCTGATCGCCTCGCACGAACCCGACGTCATCATCTCCACCTACCCAGGAGTGACGGCGG
Organism: Solirubrobacterales bacterium; assembly: GCA_051954115.1. Lineage (GTDB taxonomy): Bacteria > Actinomycetota > Thermoleophilia > Solirubrobacterales > 70-9 > VAYN01. The sequence goes on from JBQCIB010000021.1 coordinate 6,904, forward strand.
TGCTGGGGATGCTGCGCGAGCACCGGCGCCTCGAGATCCCCGTCCAGTCGGCGATCACCGACCTCGCCGGGTTGCGCTACTGGGTGCACCCCGGGGTCGACATGCACTTCGTCACCCATCCCGAGTCGATCGAGGAAGTCGAGCGGCTGGCGGGCCCCGGCAGCGTCGAATGGATGCGCCCGCCGATCTCCCGCGACTTCCTGATGCCGCGGACCCGGCGCGACGCCCGCGAGGCGCTCGACGTTCCCGCGCACGCGCGGCTCGTCCTCGTCTCCGGCGGCGGCTGGGGGGTCGGTGACCTCGAGGGCGCGATCGAGTGCGCGCTGGCCGACGAAGACACGCTCGTCGTCTGCATCACCGGCCGCAACGAGGCGGCGCGGGAGAAGCTCGAGCAGCGCTTCCGCGGCAACGAGCAGGTGCGGATCCTCGGCTTCACCGAGCAGATGAGCGACTGGATGGCAGCGGCCGACGCGATGATCCACGGCACCGCCGGCCTCACCGTGCTGGAGGCGCACATCCGCGGCTGTCCCGTCATTTCCTACGGCTTCTCGCCGGGGCACCTGCGCGCCAACAACGCCGCCTTCGAGCGCTTCGGCCTCGCTGAGGTAGCGCGCTCGCCGCACGAGCTCGAGTCGGTCCTGCGCCACGTGACCCGTGAGCGCCAGTCGCCGGATTCGTCCTTTGCCTCATTGCCTTCGATCGCCTCGCGAGCACTCGAGGTGCGGCCGCGGGTCAAGCCGCAGCCGGTTTGGAGGGTGCGGACCGAGCGGGTCGCCGCGGCGGTCTCAGCGGCCGTGGTGGTCCTGGTCCTGGCGCTCTCGCTGATCCACCGCGAGAACCCGTACCGCGTGGTCGCCAACCCGATTAAGAACAGCGTTCACATCAGCACCGATCCCGACCAGTCGTCGTCTCCGGCACAGAGCGTTCCGGCAAGCTCCAAGCAAAGCCCTTGAGGGACGTCCTGCCGGCGGCTGCCGCGGCCGCTGGCGTCGTCTGGCACGCAGGGCCAGCGCTCGCCCCGGTTGTGCCTCCGGTCGGCCGGCGGCTAGGCATCGTCCTGCGTCAGGAGGAGCTCGACGGCGTCGCGATTACCTTCGACGACGGGCCGCACCCGCACGGGACCGTCTCGGTCCTGGAGACGCTGCGCGAGCACGGGGCGCAGGCGACCTTCTTCCTCGCCGGTGAGCAGGTGGAGCGGCGACCCGCGCTTGCCGCTGAGATCATCGCCGCCGGCCACCGAGTCGAGCTGCACTGCTACCGCCACCGCAATCAGTTGCGGCTGACGCCGCGGATGCTGCTCGAAGACGCCGAGCGGGGGCGAGCAGCGATCGAGGAAGCGACCGGGCAGGCAATCGCCGACTACCGGCCTCCGTACGGGATCTTCAGCGCCTCTGGCCTACACGCGATCCGGGGTCGTGGCTGGCGCCCTGTTCTCTGGTCGCAATGGGGGAGAGACTGGGACCGGCGGGCAACGCCAGCCTCAATTACGCGTCGCGTGACCGCCGGCATCAGCGCCGGGGACATCCTCCTCTTGCACGACGCGGACTACTACAGCGCGCGCGGCTCCTGGGTTTCCACCGCGGCGGCCCTGTCGAAGATCCTCGAGCTGCTCGAGGCACGGGGGCTGAAGTCGAGGCTGTTGCGCCGCGACGGCGCTGCCACGACCGTCCACTGATCGCAGCCGGCGAAAGCTTCGTCGAGGAGCTGGGCCATCGCGCTGCGAGGCCGGTCCTGGTCGAAGATCTGCTTGGACATGAACCTCTCCGTCCTGTAGGGGGCGATGGCAAATGCTCCCCTGCCCGTCGGACGAAAAATATGCTCTTTGCGACCATCTGGGAACGCTTGTTCGTTTTTTAGTGGTAGGACGAAACCGCAAAGTCGGAGATCAACTTAGGCGCAAGGGGTCCGATCATCCTCCGCGTGAATTTGTCGCACGCCGCTTCGCGGCTTAGCTCCGATGTCAGAGCGCGACCTACGGTCGCGCAAGAGGCGGATTGCATGTCGCCGCTTCGCGAACATTCCCGCAGAGGACGACCGGACCCCTCCCACAAGCCGCGCCAACACGGAACTGCAGCTGAGCTGGAGATGAGCTGTTAGCTGGGAGTTAAAGAAGGCTTCGAGGTCCAGCGTCTGCCGGAGCTCTGTTGTGGAGGGGAATGCCCGTCCCCTGTACCGGGTGAGCTTGGTCCCTCAGCCCATGAACGCCGCGATCTCGTCGGCGACACGTTGAGGCTGGTCCAGCGGGACGAAGGTCTTGGCGTCTTGGATCTGGACGATCTCGGCGTTGGGGACTTCGCCCACTAGGCGTTCGGCGTACTTGATCGGGAAGTACTTGTCGCCGGGGGCCCAGAGGAGGCGGATCGGCAGGTTCGAGGTGTGGAGCTTCTCCGCTGCCGCCAGCGTGTAGCGCTTGTTCATCCCGGCGGTGACCTTCTTCAAGTCGCGCATGATGTCGCGGTCTTCGGTGGCTGGGCTCATCCAGGAGGCGACGAGCTGATCAGGGATCTTGGTGCGGGCGAAGGGCTTGAAGGCGCGGCGGGCGATCGCCGGGACCCGGAAGGGAGCTGACAGCGCCAGCATGCCCCCGGGCAGCTTCGCCAGCGGCGGCATGGCCTTGAAGATCCCCGGCGGGAAGTTCTCGTGGGTGTCGCAGTTGGTCAGCACGAGGCGGCCGATCCGCCGAGGGTGGTCGGCGACGAGGATCTGGGAGATGGCGCCGCCGGAGTCGTTGCCGACGATCGTCACGTCCTCGAGCTCGAGCCGGTCGAGGAAGTCGGCGATCAACCGCGCCAGGCCGGGAGGGGAGAGGTCGGCGTCGGGGCTCATCGCCACCTGCTGAGCGCCGAAGGGCCAGTCGGGCGCGATGCAGCGGAAGCGGTCGGAGAGGCGGTCGACCACGCGATCCCACAGCCGGCCGTCGACCAGGTAGCCGTGGACGAAGACGATCGGCTTGCTAGAGCCCGCTTCGCGGTAGCGGATCGTCCCTGCTGGAAGTTGAGCTTCTTTGCGTTCGCTCTCCTGGGTCGTCATGCTCGCCTCCGGGTTGCTTTGAGAAGGGCTTCTTAGAAAGATACATACTGCATGCACGTAAGTCCAGAACCGAGAAAGAGGCGAACCCAGGCCGAACGCACCGAAGCCACTCGCGAGGCGCTGATCGCGGCCGCCCGCCGCCTCTTCACCGAGCGCGGCTACGAGAGCGTCGGCACCGAGGAGATCGTCCGCGCTGCCGGCGTCACCCGCGGCGCCCTCTACCACCACTTCGGCGACAAGGCGAGCCTGCTCGACGCGGTCTATGCGCGGATCGAGGCCGAATCGACCGAGCGCGTCGCCCGCATCGTCCTCGGCTCGGAGCTGCACAGCCCGCTCGACGCGATGAAGGCGGGGATCGCGGCCTTCCTCGAAGAGTGCGCGAAGCCGGAGCTGCGGCAGATCGCCCTCCACGACGCTCCCGCCGTGCTCGGCTGGGAGCGCTGGCGGGAGATCGGCGCCGCCAACGGACTCGGCCTGATCGAAGCCAGCCTCGGGGCGGCGATCGAGGCCGGGGAGATCCGGCCACTGCCGGTGAAGCAGACCGCGCACCTGCTGATGGGTGCCCTGGACGAGGCGGCGATGGTCCTCGCCCGCGACGAGCGCCCCGAGGCGCGGGCCGAAGTGACGGAGGTCCTAGTGACGCTGCTCGAGGGCTTCGCGGTCCGCCAGGGCTAGCGGCCCGGCCAGGCGCCGCGACTCCTTCTGCGCGTACATCCGCACGTCGGCCAGGTACATCGCCTCACCTGGCGAGTCCGCCTCCTCCGGAATCGAGGCAAACCCCCAGGCGGCGCTGACGTCGAAGCCGCGCCCCCGGGCGCTGAGGGCTTTGGCGGCGCGGGTCGCGAGCGCATCTCGCTCGGCCCTCCCGAGATCGATCAGCCCTCCCTCGACCAGGACCAGGAACTCGTCACCGCCGACGCGGTAGGGGGTCGCTTCCGGGGCGACCGCCGCTTTCAGCTGGCGCCCGAGCACGGCGAGCATCTTGTCTCCGGCGGGGTGGCCGAAGGTGTCGTTGTAGCGCTTGAAGCCGTTGAGGTCGAGCAGGATCATCGTCAGCGCCTTCCCGGGCGACCGTTCGCGCTGCTCGAGATCCATCTGCATTCGTGCCTGGCTGCCGAGACCGGTCAGCCGGTCGGTTCGGACCTGCTCCAGCAGCCGCTTGTTCTCGCGCAGGCTGAGGGCGAGGCGCCCGACCACGGCCAGCATCGTCGCCGACCAGAGAACCGTGGTCAGCGCGTTGGCGTGGCTGAAGTACTGCATCGCGCCGAGGGCGACCATCGTCACCGCGACGATCCCCGGCACGACCAGTTCGTGCCAGCCGTCGAAGCGGGCCTCCGAGCGGATCGTCGCCGCCTCCGGCTGCCAGGCCTCGGCGCCGATGAAGACGGCGGAGATCAGGTAGACCGGTTCGACCCATTCCCCGCCCGGCAGCGTCGCTTCGTAGGTCTGCAGGGTGTAGGCGACGTCGGCGATCGCCATCGCCGCGAGGCCGGCGAGCAGCAGGGTCCAGGTTCGCCCCGGGCGCCAGCGGGTGAGGGCGACGACGCCGACGGCGAGCGAGAGCAGGACGATGTCGCCGAGGGGGTAGGCGAGCGTCGTTGCCACCTGCAGGGCGCTGCCGCTGGTCCGCTCGGCGACGAACTCGAAGATCAGCGCCGCCCCGAGGGCGCCGGTGCCGAGGGCGGCAAGCGCTCCGTCCATCCACAGCCGCGGGTCGAGTTCCTTCGCCCGCGCCCGCACCAGCAGGTAGAGGCCGGCGACGGCGAGCGGATAGAAGGCGAGGTAGCCGACGTCGGCGGGGGAGGGATAGGGCGCCGAGACGTTGCCTTCGATGTAGAGCGTCCAGTAGATCTCGGCCGCTGCCCAGGAGAGGACCGAGGCGCCGAGCACCCGCCACGCCATCCGCTCCGGGCGGCTGTCGCGGGCGCGCAGGAGGCAGGCGATCCCGGCCGCGACGACCACCGAGTCGTAGATCGGGCCGTTGACGACGGAGGTGATTCCGGCGCCCCCAATCCCGGCCCAATCGTGCAGGATCGCGACCGCTGCACCGCCGAAGAGGACTGCGCCTACGAGCCTTCGCACAGGGACCTATCGGCATTGCTTGCGCGGTTCTCTAGACTTGGTGGAGATGAAGGCAGGAATCCACCCCGAATACACGCTTGCCAACGTGCACTGCTCGTGCGGCAACCAGTTCTACACGCGGTCCACGAAAGAGGATCTGCACGTCGAGCTCTGCTCCGAGTGCCACCCCTTCTACACGGGCAAGCAAAAGCTGGTCGACACCGGCGGCCGAGTCGAGCGCTTCCAGCGCCGCGCCGCCAAGCACAGGGCTGGGAAGTAGCCCGTGAGCCCGCCGTCGGGCTCGGCACTGGCATCTCACGACACCTCCTCCGCGAACGGAGGAGACCCTGTTCGCATGCCCGACGGGGCGCTGGTCGCCAAGCGCGACGCCCCGGTCGGCGGCCAAGCCGTCCTCGAGGGCGTGATGATGCGCGGCATCTCGGTCTGGGCCGTCGCCGTGCGCTCGCCCGAGGGGCAGATCGAGGTCGAGTCCGAGCCGCTCGTCCCCTGGGCGCAGCGGCACCGCCTCTGGCGCCTGCCGGTGATCCGCGGCGTCGTCGCCCTCGGCGAGTCGCTGAAGATCGGCTTCAAAGCGCTGGCGATCTCCGCCAACGCGCAGATGGACGAGGACGAGGAGGGCAAGAAGGAAGAGATCGGCGGCTGGGTCTGGGGCCTGACGATCGTGCTCTCGATGCTGATGGCGATCGGCCTCTTCTTCGTCGTCCCAGTCGGCCTCACCAGCCTGATCAAGGACAAGCTCGGCTCGCCCTTCCTCTTCTGGCTGGTCGAGGGCGTGCTGCGGACGGGGATCTTCATCGGCTACATCGCCGCGATCAGCAAGATGCCGGACCTGCGGCGCGTCTTCGAGTACCACGGGGCTGAGCACAAGACGATCTCCTGCTACGAGGCCGAAGACGAGCTCGTGCCGGCGCGGGCGAAGCTCTACTCGCGCCTGCACCCGCGCTGCGGGACCAGCTTCCTGCTGATCGTGATGGTGCTGGCTATCTTCGTCTTCGCCCCGCTGGGGCTGCCCGCCTGGTACTGGCTGCTGGCCTCGCGCGTCCTCGGCATCCCGCTGATCGCCGGCCTCTCCTACGAGGTGATCAAGTGGGCGGGGAAAAACCGGCGCAAAGGCTGGGTGCGGGCGATCATGTGGCCGGGGCTGATGCTGCAGAACCTGACCACCCGCGAGCCTGACGAAGAACAGCTGGCGGTGGCGATCGCTTCCCTCAACGCGGTGCTGGCCCGGGAGACGCCCGAGGAGGCGGCGAAAGGCCCGCACATCGAGATCGTCGCGTAGCTGCATAGCGGCGCCGTTCTAGTCTTCGCAGCATGATCGAGCAGCTGGTCGACCAGATCGAGGCGCGCTTCGCAGAGCTCGAGGCGCAGATGTCGGATCCCGAGGTGATCGCCGACCGCGAGCGCTACGCGACGGTGGGTCGGGAATACCGCGAGCTGCAGCCGGCCAGCGAGCTGGCGGCGCGGTGGCGGACGCTGCGGGACGACCTCGAGGGGGCGCGCGAGCTGCTGGCCGAGGACGAGGACGAGGAACTTCGCAAGGTGGTCGAGGAGGCGCCGGCGCAGCTGGAGGAGCTGGAAGAGGAGATCCGCTTGGCGATGGTCGAGCGCGACCCCAACGACGCCAAGAACGTGATCGTCGAGATCCGCGCCGGCACCGGCGGCGACGAGGCGGCGCTCTTCGCCGGCGACCTCTACAAGATGCTGAGCCGCTACAGCGACGAGCTCGGCTTCTCGACCGAAGTGCTCTCGCAGTCCGGCTCGGAGGCGGGCGGCTTCAAGGAGGTCACCTTCGAGGTCAAGGGCGAGGGCGCCTACTCGGTCTTCAAGTTCGAGGGCGGAACGCACCGCGTGCAGCGGGTGCCGGAGACCGAGTCGCAGGGCCGCATCCACACCTCGACGGCGACGATCGCGGTGCTGCCTGAGGTGGAGGAGGTCGAGGTCGAGGTCGACCAGAACGACCTGCAGATCGACGTCTACCGCTCCTCGGGGCCGGGCGGGCAGTCGGTCAACACGACCGACTCGGCGGTGCGGATCACCCACAAGCCGACCGGGATCGTCGTCTCGATGCAGGACGAGAAGTCCCAGCTGCAGAACCGCGAGCGGGCGATGCGGGTGCTGCGGGCGCGGCTGTACGAGCGCGAGCTGGCCGAGCAGCAGGCGAAGATCGCCTCCGAGCGCAAGGCACAGGTGGGGACGGGCGAGCGCTCGGAGAAGATCCGCACCTACAACTTCCCGCAGGGCCGGGTCACCGACCACCGGATCAAGCACACCTCGCACAACCTCGAGGGGGTGCTGGCGGGGCAGCTGCGGGAGTTCACCGACGCGCTGTCCGCCGAGGAGAAGCGGCAGAGGCTCGAGGCCGCGGCCTCCGCAGCGTGACCGCATCCGACATTCACCACAGCGGGGTGGGGCGAATGTCGGATGCGGTCAGGCCCGGCAGCGTGCGCGAGGCGCTAGGGGCGGCCATCGACGCGCTCGCTGCAGCGGGCGTCGAGGGGCCGCGGCTGGACGCCGAGCTGTTGCTTGCCGAGGCGATCGGGTGGGAGCGGGCGCGGCTCGTCGCCGATCCCGGCGCCGAGGTGCCGCCGGCCGCTGCGCGGCGGTTCGGCGAGATGGTGCGGCGGCGCCTGCGGCGCGAGCCGGTCGCCTACATCCTCGGCCGCAAAGGGTTCCGGTACCTGGAGCTGGCGGTGGACCGGCGGGTGCTGATCCCGCGGCCGGAGACCGAGCTGCTGGTGGAAGTGGCGCTGGAGCTGCGGCCGGAGCGGGTGCTGGACGTCGGCACCGGCTCGGGAGCGATCGCGCTGGCGGTGGCCGACGAGCTGCCGGAGTGCGAGGTGGTGGCGACGGACACCTCGCCGGCGGCGCTCGAAGTCGCTCGCGCCAACGCCGAGCGCCTCGGATTGGCGGAGCGCGTTCGCTTCCTCGAGGGGACGCTGCCGCCGGACGGGGCGCCTTTGTCAACCAGTGGTTTGCAAACTCGCCCAGTCGGCTTCGATCTTGTCCTCGCCAACCTCCCCTACGTCGCCGAGCGCGACTGGTCTTCGCTCCAACCCGAGGTCACCCGATGGGAGCCGCGCGAGGCGCTGCTCGCCGGCCCCGACGGCCTCGACGCCTACCGCCCCCTCGTCCCGGAGTGCGCCGGTCATTTGCACCGCTATGCGGAACAAAAGACCGGAGCGCTTGCCGTCGAGGTGGGCGAGGGGCAGGCGCTGGCGGTAGCAGAGCTCTTCCGCGAGGCCGGCTTCGGGGGGATCGAGACGCGGCGGGACCTGGCGGGGATCGAGCGCGTGGTGCTTGGTCACCGGGTAAGAAAAGACGCGTGACCGAGACAGTCCGACTCCGCAGTGGCGAAGCCGATGTTGCCCGCAAGGCGCTGGAACGCTGTATCTCCGGCGGCGGCGTCGCCGTCTTCCCCTCCGACGGCCTCTACGGGCTCGCCTGCGATCCGCTCGATGCCGGGGCGATCGCGAAGATCCACCGGCTCAAGGGGCGTGACGACGGCAAACCCTCGGCGGTCATGTACTTCTCGCCGCTGGCGATCCGTGAGTTGCTGACAGGCTTGGGGCCGCGGACCAAGGCCGTGGCCAGCGCGCTGCTTCCCGGCCCGGTCACGCTCGTCATCGCCAACCCCCAACGGCGCTACCCGCTCGCCTGCCGCCAGGACCCCGAACGACTCGGCATCCGCCTGATCGGCGGCCCGCTGGCGGGAACGATGTGCCCCGTCTTCCAGACCTCGGCCAACCTCAGCGGCGAGCCGGCCCCGGGTCGCTTCGAGGACGTGCCGGCTTCGATCGTCGAGGGCGCCGACCTGGCGATCGACGGCGGTGAGCTGCCCGGCCTGCCTTCGACCGTGATCGACGTCGCCTCGATCGACGAGGACGGCAGCTGGCGCATCCTCCGCGACGGCGCGGTGTCGCCAGGGGACGTCGCCAGCGCCCTCGCCTCAGTCGGCCTCGATTAGCCGCAGGCCTGTCGGCCTACTTGCGGCGTCAGCAGCCGGTATGGCTGGGGTACGGGAGGCGGACTTGTACCTGCGAGGTGTTGTCGTGCTCGTTCGACTCGAAGAGGTGGTGCTTGGGGTCGACCGTCATCCGGTAGACGAAGCAGCCGCGCAGGCCGGCGACGTCGATCCACTGCTTGGAATATCCGGCGGGGTAGATGTCCGACCAGCCGACCGAGGTGCCGAGGACGTCGTGGTGGATGAAGGGGTCCTGCCTGCAGCCGGGGTAGTGCCGGTATGAGGGGGAGCGGCGGCCGGGGCGGGTGCGCTCGAGGTCGCGCAGGCAGTAGTTGAGCTTCGGGCTGGTGCGAACGACCGGGCCGAGGCTGCCGTCCTGGCGGACCGGCAGCAGCTCGAAGCGGGCGAGCTGGTGGACCTTCCAGTAGGCGCCGCCCCAGTAGGCGCCGACGTTGGTGAAGTGGAGGGAGGCCTGGGTTCGGAGGGTGATGTGGCCGCCGCCGCGCTTGTAGATCCGCTGGTTGACGTGCATCGAGCGCCGGCCGTTACGCCGGCCGCGCAGCTCCATCGGCCCGCGGCCGCGGCTCTCCACGTCGCTGGTCGCCCGCAGCAGCACGTGCCCGCCGCCGGCGCGCTCGACGTACAGTTCGCTCGGCTTGGCGATCCGCAGGTTGGGACAGCGGAGATGCCTGGCCTGCGGCCCTTCGCAGGGGTTGTCGGTCGCGGCTGCGCTCGACGCGGGCAGCGCCAGCGGCGCCGCGAGCGTCAGTAGAGCGAGCAAAATGCGGGCTCTCACCCGCCTCAGACTATCCCTGCCCGTTGCTATGGTCGCCAAGATGCCGCAACTGCCAGACGACTTCCAGGCCGCCCCCCTCACCGAGGTCGATCCCGAGATCGCCGCGGTCCTCGACGGGGAGCTGAACCGCCAGCGGCGGACGCTGGAGATGATCGCCTCCGAGAACTTCGTGCCGCAGGCGGTCCTCGAAGCGGTCGGCTCGGTGCTGACCAACAAGTACGCCGAGGGCTACCCCGGCCGTCGCTACTACGGCGGCTGCGAGGAGGTCGACGTCGCCGAGCAGCTGGCGATCGAGCGGGCGAAGGAGCTGTTCGGCGCCGAGCACGCGAACGTCCAGGCACACGCCGGCGCCCAGGCCAATAACGCCGCCTACATGGCGCTGATCGAACCGGGCGACACGATTCTCGGCCTGGCGCTCGACCACGGCGGCCACCTCAGCCACGGGATGAAACTGAACGTCAGCGGCAAGCTCTACAACCCGGTGCCCTACCACGTCAGCCGCGAGGACTTCCGCGTTGACATGGACGAGGTTGAGCGCCTCGCCAACGAGCACAAGCCGGCGCTGATCGTCGCCGGCTGGTCGGCCTACCCGCGCCAGCTCGACTTCGCCGCCTTCCGGGCGATCGCCGACTCGGTCGGGGCAAAGCTGATGGTCGACATGGCCCACTTCGCCGGCCTCGTCGCCGCCGGCGAGCACCCGAACCCCGTGCCTCACGCCGACGTCGTCACGACGACGATCCACAAGACCCTCTGCGGCCCCCGCAGCGGCATGATCCTCTGCCGCGAGGAGCACGCGAAAGCGGTCGACAAAGCGATCTTCCCGGGCCAGCAGGGAGGGCCGCTGATGCACACGGTCGCCGCCAAGGCGGTCGCCCTCCACATCGCCGCCAGCGAGCAGTTCAAAGAGCGTCAGCGCCAGACGATCGCCAACGCGCAGGCGCTGGCGGCGGGCCTGGAAGCGGGCGGCGTGCCGGTGATCACCGGCGGCACCGACGTCCACCTCGTCCTCGTCGACCTCACTCCGACCGGCCTCGACGGCCAGACCGCGGAGGACCGGCTGGAGGAGGTCGGGATCACCGTCAACCGCAACGCGATCCCCTTCGACGAGCGCCCGCCGATGAATCCCTCCGGTCTGCGGATCGGCACCCCGGCGCTGACCACCCGCGGCATGGGAGAGGCGGAGATGAGCGAGATCGCCGAGGTGATCGTCGCCGCTCTCGGTTCCGACTTCGAGTCCTCGAAGGAGGACCTGGGCACCCGTACCGGCGCCCTGATGGACCGCTTCCCGCTCTATCCCGAGCTTGCGCTTGCCACTGCCTGAGGGCGGGATCTCGTGAGGGTCTGGGTCGATATGTCGGCGCCGGCGCACGTGCTGGTGCTGCGGCCGATCATCCAGCGGCTCGAAGCCGAAGGGCACACGGTCGAGGTGACCGCCCGCGACTACGCGCAGACGCTGGCGTTGCTCGAGCTGCACGGGATGCCGCACACGCCGATCGGCCGGCACGGCGGCGCCTCGCGGCTGCGCAAGGCCTACCGCCTCGCCGCCCGCAGCAGCCAGATGCTGATGTTCGGCCGCGGCCGCCATTTCGACCTGGCGCTCGCGCACGGCTCCAACGACCTCGCGATCGCCGCCAAGGCGCTCGGCATCCCCGAGGCCAACATGCACGACTACGAGTACGCGGTCACCCAGCACCGGATCGGCTGCCGCCTCGCCAAGCGGGTGATGTTCCCCGACTCGGTCCCGCTCGAGCGGCTGCGCCGCTTCGGCGTAACGCCCGAGAAGTACTTCCCCTATCCCGGCCTGAAGGAGGAGTACTACCTCTACGACTTCGAGCCCGATGCCGAGGCGCTGCGCAAGCTCGGGGTCGACGAAAAACGAGCCGTCGTGATCGTCCGCCCGCCCCCCGACGTCTCGCTCTACCACCGCAAGTCGAACCCGCTCTTCCCCAAGGTGCTCGACCGGCTCGGTCGTGATGACGACGTCCACGCGGTGGTGCTGCCGCGCACGCAGGAGCAGCGACAGTTCATCGAAGGGCTGCGGCTGCCCTCGCTGATCGTGCCCCCGGGCGCGGTGGAGGCGCAGAGCCTCGTCGCCCTCGCCGACCTCGTCGTCTCCGCCGGCGGAACGATGAACCGCGAGGCCGCCGCCCTCGGCACGCCCGTCTACACGACCTACGGCGGTCGCCTCGGCGGCGTCGACGAAGCGCTGATCCGCTCCGGCCGGCTGCGGCCGCTGACCGATGCCCGCGCGGTCGAGCTGCAGAAGCGGACCGCGGAGGCAACGCCGGTTCGCCGCGATCCGTCCTTCCTGGTCGAGACGATTCTGGGTACCGTCGGAGCCTCACCATTGCGCGAAGAGACCCATCCCGTAACGCCTTCCTGAGCGAGCTGCCCGAGGCCGAGCCCGGTCTCGAAGAACTCGTCGCGCCCGCGCGCGAGGGCGATCCGCGGCCGGTCGACCCGGTCCTGCGGGCGCTCGACATCCTCATCTCCGCCTCGGTGCTCGTCGTGCTCTCGCCGCTTTTGGCGCTGGTCGCGCTGGCGATCGCGATTAGCTCCGGGCGGCCGATCCTCTACAAGGGCGCCCGCGTCGGCAAAGCCGGTCACCTCTTCTGGATGTACAAGTTCCGGACGCTGAAGCCGGATGCGGAGACGCGGCTCGGGCCCTACTACGGCGAGGAGCTGACGCGCCGGACCGAGGAAGAGCGGACCCGGATCGGCGGCGCCCTGCGCAAGACCCACCTCGACGAGGTGCCGCAGCTCTGGAACGTCCTCCGCGGCGACATGGCGATCGTCGGCCCGCGCCCGATCCGGCCCGCCTTCTTCGCCGAGCTCTGCCGCGAGATCCCCCAGTACTGGCAGCGCCTAGTAGTCCGCCCCGGCGTCACCGGCTTCGCCCAGACCCGCATCACCCGCGAGGAGAGCTGGGCCGACAAGCTCGCCCACGACATGGAGTACATCGCCGACCGCTCCGTCGGCCTCTACTTCCAGGTTCTGCTGGCGACCGTCAACAAGATCCTGGGCCGCGGCCAGCCAACCTCCTGAGCGGCAAGTCCTCGCGCTTCCGAGATTGACCCCACCATAGTGGGGAAAAAGTCGGAAGCGCTTAAATGGCCGACCCGCAGCTCCGCCGCCCTATTTCACGGTCCATCTGCTCCTTAAGCGTTGAGGAGCAGCGGGCTCTATGTATCCAAGCACGTACGCGGATCGCTGATAAGCGCGTCTGACATTCGCGGCAAGAGAGTCAATGGGCGAAAACTGTTCACTTAATAGGTGCGGCTGGCCTCCTTACGGTGCTTCGTCCGCGCTTATGAATGAGGATCGAAGGCGAACCAGATTCGTTGCCAATTCCTGAAGGGTGTGTCGCGCTTCGTGTATGGCGCCTTTGTCAACCAGTGGTTTGCAAACTCGCCCCGCCCGGCACGGCTGCGAGACTGCCCGCCATGTGCGGGATCTGCGGTCTCGTCTCCGCCGAGCGAGCACCCGACATAGACGCCGTGGGGCGGATGAGTGGACGGCTCGTTCATCGGGGGCCCGATGACGACGGGCTCTTCTGCGAGGGGGTGGCGGCGCTGGCGGCGCGGCGGCTCTCGATCATCGACCTCGCTCACGGGCACCAGCCGATCGAAAACGAGGACGGGAGCGCCGTCGTCGTCCAGAACGGGGAGATCTACAACTACCGCGAGCTGAAGCGGGAGCTCGAGGGCGGCGGCCACCGCTTCGCCACCGATTGCGACACCGAGGTGCTCGTCCACGCCTACGAGGAGTGGGGGGAGGGCTTCGTCGAGCGGCTGCGGGGGATGTTCGCGATCGCCCTCTGGGACAAGCGGCGCCAGCGCCTCCTGCTCGCCCGCGACCGCTTTGGGATCAAGCCGCTCTACTACCGCCGCGTTGGCGGCGAGCTCTCTTTCGCCTCGGAGCTGAAGGCGATGCTCGAGCAGCCGGGCTTCTCACGCGAGATCGACCCCAAAGCGGTTGCCGCCTATCTCGCCTTCAACTCGATCCCGGCGCCGCTGACGATCTTCACCGAGGCGCGCAAGCTGCCCCCGGGGCACCTGCTGCGGTGGAAGGGGGGAGAGCTGGAGATCCGCCGTTACGCGCGTCCGGGCCCGCTGTCGGCAGATGAGCTTCGCCAGGGCTCGGCGGACGAGCTCGCCGCCGAGCTGCGCGAGGTCCTCGACGACAGCATCCGCGCCCACCTCGTCGCCGACGTCCCGGTCGGCGTCCTGCTCTCCGGCGGCGTCGACTCGGGCGGGATCGCCGCGCTCGCCTCCCGCCACGTTGAGGAACCCCTGCGCACCTTCTCGATCGGCTTCGAGGAGGCCGGCTTCAACGAGCTCTCGCGGGCGCGGCTGGTAGCCGAGCGCTACGGCACCGACCACCACGAGCTGATCCTGCGCCCGGACGCGGTCGAGCTGCTGCCGAAGCTGGTCGAGTCCTTCGACGAGCCCTTCGGCGACTCCTCAGCGCTGCCGACCTACCTGGTTTCCCAGCTCGCCGCCGAGCACGTCAAGACCGCGATGTCCGGCGAGGGCGGCGACGAGCTCTTCGGCGGCTACTACACCTACGTTGCCGACCTCCTCGCCCGCCGCGTCGGCCGCCTCGCCGCGCTCGCCCGGCCGCTGGCCGAGGCGCTGCCGAACCGGACCGACCGCGTCGGCTTCGACTACAAAGCCAAGCGCTTCGCCCGCGCCGCGGCGCTGCCGCCGCTGGAGCGCCACCACGGCTGGAAGGAGATCTTCTCGCCGCAGGCGCGCGCCGAGCTGGCCGGCGCCCACGCCGCCGGCTGGGACCCGCTCGACCTCTACCGCGAGCGCTATGCCGAGACCGGGGGCGCCGAGCCGCTGGCGCGGATGCAGGACGTCGACCTCGGCATCTACCTGGTCGACGACCTCCTGGTCAAGACCGACCGCCTCAGCATGGCCCACTCGCTGGAGCTGCGCGTCCCCTTCCTCGATCCCAAGGTCGCCGACTTCGCCTTCTCCCTGCCGACCCGCCTCAAAGTCCGCGGCTTCGCCAAGAAGCGCCTCCTGCGCCAGGCGCTCGAGCCCCTGCTGCCGCGGGAGATCGTCCACGGCCGCAAGCAGGGCTTCTCGATCCCGATCGCCGGCTGGCTGCGCGGCCCGCTGGAGCCGTTCGCGCGCGAGGTCCTAGCGCCCTCCGCCGTTGCCCGCCAGGGCCTCCTCGACCCCGCCGCCGTCACCCCGTTGCTCGACCGCCACTGCTCGGGCCGCGAAGATCTAAGCCGCCAGATCTGGGGCCTGATGGCCCTCACCCTCTGGTTCGACCGCTATGCCCGCTAACCCCACCAACCTCGAAGCCCTCTACGCCTTCCTCGTCGCCCTCGCCCTGGCGCTCGTCCTGGTGCCGCTGACGAAACGGCTGGCGGTCCGAGTCGGCGCGATCGACTATCCGAGCGAGCGCAAGCTGCACACGGTGCCGACGCCGAAGCTCGGCGGCCTCGGCATCCTCGTCGCCGCCGTGGCCTCCGCCTTTCTCTGGCTCCCCTCGGACACCGAGAGCCACGCGATCGTCTACGGCGCGATCGCGATCGCCTACCTCGGCTTCCTCGACGACGTCTTCGAACTCCCCGCCGCGCCGAAGCTGCTCGGCCAGATCGTCTCGGTCGTGATCCCGGTCTCGGCCGGCGTCACCGTCCAGAACTTCACGATTCCCTTCTTCGGCCGCCTCTCGCCAGGGACCGTCGACCTCTTCCACCTCTGGGGGACGACGATCCAGCTCGGTGACGTCGCCACCGTCCTCGGGCTGGTCGCGGTGATCAACGTGATCAACCTGATCGACGGTGTCGACGGCCTCGCCGCCGGGGTCGCCGTGATCTCGGCCCTGACCCTGGCGACGATCGCCCTCTCGCTCGAACGCACCGCCGCCGGGGTGCTGGCGGCGCTGACCGCCGGGGCCGCGCTCGGCTTCCTGCGCTGGGGCTTCCCGCCCGCGAGCACCTTCATGGGCGACACCGGCTCCAACCTGCTCGGCTACCTGCTCGGCGCGGTCGCCGTCCAGGGAGCGCTGAAGACGAACGCGGTCATCGCCCTGTTCCTGCCGCTGATCATCCTCGCGGTGCCGATCCTCGACACCGGCTTCGTCGTCGCCAAGCGGCTCAAATACGGGAAACCGATCTACAAAGCCGATCGCTGGCACTTCCATCACCGGATGGCCGACATCGGCTTCTCCCAGCGCCGCACCCTGCTCTACCTCTACGGCTGGACGGCGGTGATGTCGGGCCTGGCGCTGGCCCTGCGCTTCGTCCCCTACAGTGACAACCACGGCCACTTCCACGCCTTCTGGACCGCGGTGATGGCAGCCTGCCTCCTGGCCGCAATCGCTGCCAGCGTCTACCTCGTCGAGGTCCTGGAGATCCTCAAGCTCCGCCAAACCCGCCTCCGCCAACTGATCTCCCTACGGCGTCAAGCGGGCAAACCCGAGCCGGAGCTGCAAGAGGTCAACGTCGCCGTAGAGCAGGAGCTGGAAACCGGCTCCTTCCCGACGGTAGATCCCGAAACTGGCGAATTCGAAGCCCTCGACAGGTGAGCGGGGCACCAGTAGTGGCAAGAGCCACGAACTGGCTTCATAAAGCCATTCCGGGGACCGGTTCTATATAGTCGCAAGCGCGCCCGCTCAGCCCTGAGCCGGGCTTTTTATTCGCGTTATGTCTCCTCCCAAGTACGTCGACCTCATCGCGCTCGCTGCCGCGCTCGCAATTTTCCTGCTCGGCGGCTTCCCCCTGCTCGGATACGCCGTGGCAGCTGCCGCCTGGCTGGTCCAGCGGGGTCTGCAGACCCTGGCCAATCGGCGGATGAAGGAACACCTGCTCGCCGGCGACCGCCAGAAGGCGATGGGGATCGTCGCTGGCACCACGCTCGGCCGCGTCTGGCTGATGGCGACCGCGGTGCTGCTGGTCGGTCTGGCCGAACGGCAGTCGGGACTGGCCGCAGCGGTGCTGCTGGCAGCGCTCTTCACCATCTCCTTCGCCGCGCAGGGCCTCGCGCACCTGCTCGAGCAACCTGAGGGCCAGGGGGTCGCCTAGACATGGAGCAGGCAACGGCCACGGCGCCAACCGGCGCCCCCAAGCGCGACGGCATGAGCACCAAAGGCAAAGTCTTCATCGGCCTTGGTGCCTACCTGGCGATCTTCGCCCTGCTGCTCCTGATCTTCGGCAACGCGGGCAAGAACGAAGCGTTCAAGCCGCAGAACGAGTTCAAGCTCGAACCGTGGATCTCGATCCACCTCGCCGGCATCGACCTCAGCATCAACAAAGCGGTCTTCTACCTGCTCCTCGCCAGCGCCCTGACGATCTTCACGATGGTCTGGATCGCGCGGCGCATGCAGCAGAAACCGAACCGGGTCCAGGCCGCGGTCGAGGCCGCCTATGACCTGACCAAAAACACGATCACCGGCGGCAGCCTGCAGGGCAAAACGGCGTCCCGCTGGTTCCCCTTCATCGCCGCCCTCTTCTTCTGGATCTGGTTCTCGAACATGATCGGCTTCCTGCCGCTGCCGACCAACACCGAGCACGAGATGTCGATCTTCGGCCTGCAGATCCCGACCTTCGCGGTCTACGCCGCGACCGCGAACATCTCGATCCCGCTGGTCCTCACCCTGGTCGTCTGGATCACCTACCACGTCGAAGGCGTGCGCGCCAAGGGCTTCTTCCCCTACCTGGCGAGCTGGCTGCCGCCCGGCCTCGAGGACAAGGGCGCCGGCCTCAAGGCGCTGATCTTCGTGATCGAGGCGATCTCCCACTTCGCCCGGCTGATCTCGCTCTCCGTCCGTCTCTTCGCCAACATCCTCGCCGGCCACCTGCTGCTGCTCTTCATGGGCGGCGGCCTCGCCGTGCTGCTCGGCATCGCCGCGCTCGGGGCGCTCACCTTCCCCCTCGCCTTCTTCTTCTTCATCCTCGAGGTGGGTCTTATCGCCACCCTGCAGGCATTCATCTTCTCGACGCTTAGCGCTATCTACATCGGCGGAGCGACCTCCGCCTCTCATTAGAAAGGAAGTAACTCTCGATGGATCTCACTGCCCTGCCGCTCGCCGAAGTCACGGACGAAGGCATCAAAGGCGCCGGCAAAGCGATCGCCCTCGGCGTCGGCGCCGGGCTAGGTTCGATCGGCGCCGGCATCGGCATCGGCTTCATCTTCGGTAAGGAGATCGAGTCGGTCGCCCGCCAGCCGGAGATGAAAAGCGACCTGGAAAGCATCCGCTGGCTCGGCTTCGCGCTGACCGAGGCGGTCGCCTTCTACACCTTCATCTTCGGCCTGATCGCCTTCTTCCTCTCGTAGGTCGATGCAGCTGCTCGGCTACATAGCGGCGCTCCCGCTCGCCGCCGAGAAGAGCGAAGGCGGCAGCTTCCTGGTCTCCCCGGGCCTCGGCCTGATGATCTGGACGCTGATCCTGTTCCTGATCACGATGTGGGTGTTGAGCAAGGTCGCCTTCCCGAAAATCCAGGAAGCGCTCGACAAACGCGCGAAAGCGATCAGCGAGTCGATCGAGGCCGCCGAACGGCAGCGCAAGGAATCCGACGAGCTGCTGGCCGAGTACCGCGCCCGGCTGGCCGAGGCGCGGGAGCAGGCCGACGACATCATGGCCCGCGCCCGCAAGGCGGCGGAGACGGCGGAAGCCGAGGCTGCCGCCCAGGGACGCGAAAAACGCGAGGAGCTGGTCGAGGCCGCCAAACGCGACATCGAGGCGGAGACGCGGCGCTCGCTCGAGCAGATCCGCCAGGAGGTCGCCGACCTCACCGTGCTCGCCACCGAGCGGGTGACCCGCAAATCGCTCAGCCCCGACGACCAGAAACGGCTCGTCGAGGAGGCGCTGGCCGAGGTCGACTTCTCGGCTCTCTCCGGATCGGAGAACAACTAGAAGATGGCCGACGCAGCTCGCGTATACGCGGAGGCCCTCTTCGAGGTGGGCCGCGACAGGGGCAAGCTGGACGGGCTGCAGCAGCAGCTCAGCCAGTTCGCCGATGCCGTCGACCGCAATCGCGACCTGCAGGTCTTCCTGTTCAGCCCCTACCTCTCCTCGGAAGAGAAGAAGGGGGGGCTCAGGCGGGCGATCACGGGCGCCGAGCCCGAGCTGGTCAACTTCCTCGAGCTGCTCGTGGACAAGCACCGGATGACCGAGGTCTTCCGCATCCGGCGCGAGCTCGACGAGCTCTGGAAGCAGGAGAACCGGCGCATCGACGTCACCGTCACCAGCGCGGTCGAGCTGGACCAGGCGGTCGTCGAGAAAATCGGCCAGGAGGTCGAACGCCAGACCGGGGAGAAGGTCGACCTCTCGAGCAGGGTCGACGGCGAGATCCTGGGGGGCATCGTCCTGCAGGTCGGCAACATGGTTCTGGACGCGAGCATCCGCAACCGCCTGGAGAAACTTCGAAAGAGCGTCGCCCAAGCGGCGTAAGGAGGCATAGAGGACCCGATGGAGATCAAGCCCGACGAGATCGCAAGCATTCTGCGAGAGCGGATCGAGGGACTGGAGACCGATTCAGCCGACCTCAGCGAGGTCGGGACGGTCCTGTCCGTCGCCGACGGCATCGCCCGCATCCACGGGCTCGACAACTGCATGGCGCTGGAGATGCTCGAGCTGCCCCACGGGGTGACCGGGCTGGCGCTGAACCTCGAGGCCGACAACGTCGGCGCTGTGCTCTTCGGCGAGTGGGAACACATCGTCGAGGGCGACACGGTCAAACGGACCGGCCGCCTGCTGGAGATCCCGGTCGGCGAGCAGCTGCTCGGCCGCATGGTCGACCCGCTCGGCCGCCCGCTCGACGACCGCGGCGAGATCAACACCTCCGAGACCCGCCCGGCCGAGTTCAAAGCACCCGGCGTCGTCCACCGCCAGCCGGTCGAGGAACCGGTGCAGACGGGGCTGATGGCGATCGACGGGATGATCCCGATCGGCCGCGGCCAGCGAGAGCTGATCATCGGTGACCGCCAGACCGGCAAGACCGCGATCGCGATCGACACGATCATCAACAACAAGGACAAGGACCTGGTCTGCATCTACGTCGCGATCGGCCAGCGGATGTCCACCGTCGTCCAGCTGAAAGAGATCCTCGAGGAAAACGGGGCGATGGAGAACACGATCATCGTCGCCGCTCCCGCCGACGAGGCCGCCCCGATCAAGTACATCGCCCCCTACGCCGGTTGCGCGATGGGCGAGCACTTCCTCTACCAGGGCAAACACGCGCTCTGCGTCTACGACGACCTGACCAAGCACGCTTACGCCTACCGGCAGATGTCGCTGTTGCTGCGGCGCCCGCCGGGCCGCGAGGCATACCCGGGCGACGTCTTCTACCTGCACTCGCGCCTGCTGGAGCGGGCGGTGAAGCTGAGCGACGCCCAGGGCGCCGGCTCGCTGACGGCGCTGCCGATCATCGAGACCCAGGCCTCCGACGTCTCCGCCTACATCCCGACCAACGTGATCTCGATCACCGACGGCCAGATCTTCCTCGAGTCGGACCTCTTCTACTCGGGCGTGCGGCCGGCGATCAACGTCGGCATCTCGGTCTCGCGAGTGGGCGGCGCGGCGCAGACCAAGGCGATGAAGAAGGTCGCCGGAAAACTGCGCCTCGACCTCTCCCAGTACCGCGACCTCGAGGCGTTCGCCCAGTTCGGCTCCGAGCTCGACCCGGAGACCCAGAAACAGCTCAACCGCGGCCAGCGCCTGGTCGAGCTGCTGAAACAGAAAGAGCGCGAACCGCTCTCGGTTGCCGACCAGGTCGCCTCGATCTACTCGGGCACCGGCGGCTACCTCGACCGGATCAAAGTCGAGCGCGTCGCCGAGTTCCTCGCCGACCTGCGGACCCGTTTGCACGCCGAGAACAAAGACCTGCTGAACCGGATCGAAGAGACCGGCAAGCTGGAGGACGAGGACGAGGGCGCGCTCGGCAAGGCGATCGGCGAGTTCGTCGACGACTTCGGCCCCGACTTCGACGAGCACGGCGAAGCGCTCGAGGCCGGCGAGTCCGACCGCATCCACTCCAAAGAGGAGCGCGAGGCGCCGGCCCGCACCCCGGGCGCGGAGACCGCCGCTGACACCACCGAGAACGAGGAGGCGGCGACCCCCGCCTAGCGGCAGGGACCGGAGCTCCCCATGGCATCGCAGAAGGAAGTCAAAAACCGCATCGCGTCGGTCAAGAACATCAACAAGATCACGCGGGCGATGGAGATGGTGGCGGCGGCGCGCCTGCGCCGGGCCGAACAGCGCATCTCCGACCTGCGGCCCTACGCCGAGGGGATCCGGAAACTGACCCGGCAGGCCGCCGCGCAGGCAGGCGGGATCCCGCGGGTGCCGGTCCTGGTCGAGCGCGAGGACGTCAAACGGGTCGGGGTCGTCCTCATCACCGGCGACCGCGGCCTCGCCGGCGCCTTCAACACCAACATCATCCGCGAGGGGATGCGGACGGCCCAGCGCGTCCGCGAGGAGGGCGCCGAGCCTTCCTTCGCCGTGGTCGGCCGCAAGGGCGTCTCGGCGCTGACCTTCCGCAAACAGGAGATCTCCGATTCCTACATCGGCTTCACCGACCGGCCCGCCTTCGCCAACGCGCGGGAGATCGGCGAGGCGCTGACCGCGCGCTACGTCGACGAGGACCTCGACCGGGTCGAGCTGATCTACAACCGCTTCGTCTCCCCGCTGACCCAGCACGTATGGCGCCAGACGCTGCTGCCGCTGCAGCAGGCCGAGGTGATCGGCGAGGGCGCCGAGGCGGAGGCCGAGGGCGAAGAGGAGACCGAGGCGGAGAAAGCCCAGAGCCGCTCGGAGTGGTTCTACGAGCCCGACGCCGAGGAGCTGCTGGCCCGCCTGATCCCGGAATACGTGACGATCTCCGTCTACCGGGCGCTGCTGGAGTCCGCGGCCTCCGAGCTCGGAGCGCGGATGACGGCGATGCGCAACGCGGCCGAGAACGCCGAGGACATGATCGGCAGGCTGACCCTGGAGATGAACCGGGCCCGCCAGGCGGAAATCACGCAGGAGATCTTGGAGGTCGTCGCCGGCGCCGAGGCGCTCGGTTAGACGACGACGCCCCGATCACCAACAGGACCTACCAACAGCACTTCACGCAACTTCGATTCGAGGACCAGAAAAGGAAACGATGGCTGAGAGCAACGGAAACGGAACCAACGTAGGGCGCGTCGAGCAGGTCACCGGGGTGGTCGTCGACGCCGTCTTCCCCGACTCGCTGCCGGAGATCTACTCCGCGGTGACGATCCAGACCGCCGGCGACGGCGACGGTGAACCGACCGAGCTGGTCTGCGAGGTGCAGCAGCACCTCGGCGACGACCGCGTTCGCACGGTCGCGATGGACGCCACCGACGGCATCCAGCGCGGCGACAAGGTCGTCGACACCGGCAACCCGATCACGGTCCCGGTCGGCGACGTCACCCTCGGCCGCATCTTCAACCTGCTCGGCGAACCGATCGACGAGGGCGAAGAGATCGGGGAGACCGAGCGCTGGCCGATCCACCGCCCGGCCCCGGAGGCCTCGGAGCTGACCCCGACCCAGGAGATCCTCGAGACGGGGATCAAGGTCATCGACCTCCTGGCGCCGTACGCGAAAGGCGGCAAGGTCGGGCTGTTCGGCGGCGCCGGCGTCGGCAAGACCGTGCTGATCCAGGAGCTCATCCGCAACATCGCCGAGGAGCACTCGGGCCTCTCGGCCTTCTGCGGCGTCGGCGAGCGCTCGCGCGAGGGGAACGACCTCTGGCTCGAGATGAAAGAGTCGGGCGTGATCGACAAGACCATGCTCGTCTTCGGCCAGATGAACGAGCCCCCGGGCGCGCGCCTGCGCGTCGCCCTCTCCGGGCTGACGATGGCCGAGTACTACCGCGAGCAGGGCGGGCAGGACGTGCTCCTGTTCATCGACAACATCTTCCGCTTCGTCCAAGCGGGCTCCGAGGTCTCGGCCCTGCTTGGCCGGATGCCCTCCGCGGTCGGCTACCAGCCGACGCTGGAGACCGAGATGGGCGGCCTGCAGGAGCGGATCACCTCAACCTCGCGCGGCTCGGTCACCTCGATCCAGGCGGTCTACGTGCCGGCGGACGACCTCACCGACCCGGCCCCGGCGTCGGTGTTCGCCCACTTGAACGCGACGACCACGCTCTCGCGGTCGATCTCCGAGAAAGGGATCTACCCGGCGGTCGACCCGCTCGATTCGACCTCGACGATCCTCAAGCCCGAGGTGGTCGGCGACGAGCACTACCGCACCGCGACCGAGGTCCAGGAGGTGCTGCAGCGCTACCGCGAGCTCCAGGACATCATCGCCATCCTCGGCATCGACGAGCTCTCCGACGAGGACAAGCAGACGGTGGCGCGCGCCCGCAAGATCGAGCGCTTCCTCTCGCAGCCGTTCTTCGTCGCCGAGCAGTTCACCGGCCGCAGCGGCGAGTACGTGCCGGTTGCCGAGACCGTGCGCGGCTTCCGCGAGATCCTCGACGGCGAGCACGACGACCTCTCGGAGGGCGCCTTCTACATGCAGGGCTCGATCGACCAGGTCCTCGAGAACGCCAAAGCGGCCGCCTAGGCGGCCGGGAGCTGAGCGATGGCGGCGGAGCACATGGTCGACGTCGAGGTCCTGACCCCGGAGGGCGAGGTCTGGAGCGGCGAAGCGCGCCAGGTCTCGACCCGGACGGAGGTCGGCGAACTCGGCATCCTCGCCAACCACGCGCCGCTCCTGGCGGCGCTGCGGCCGACCGAGCTCCGCCTCAAACTCTCCGACTCGGAGACCAAGCGCTACGCCCAGGCCCACGGCTGGCTGCAGATCTACGGCAACCGCGCCCGGCTCCTGCTCGAGGAGGCGATCCCGCCCGAGGACCTCGACACCGGCACCCTCAAAGAACAGCTTTCCGACGCCGAACGCCGGCTCTCCGAGAGCGAGGAGGGGAGCGCCGAGCACAACCGGGCGCAGAAGGACAAGGATCGGGCCGAAGCCTTTCTCTCGATCGCCGGGGCGTGAGAGGAGCCGGTACTCCCCCTCCGGAATTGCGCGGCACGCCGCTTCGCGGCTTAGCCGCAACCGAAGAGCGCGGCTGTCGCCGCGCAAGAACGAGATTGCATATCGCCGAACATTCCTGCGGGGGAGCACCGGCTCCCCTTCGACACGCGGCGAATCTCTACGGCAGATATTCCAGAAGTCGCGGTGGATGCTGGAGGATTGCGGGATGAGCGACGAGCTCGTAGTCCTTGCGCGGCGGCTGATCTCTTACGAGACCTGTGAGCCGGAAGCGATCGCCGAAGCTGCGGGCTATGTCGAGGGATGGCTGGATGCGCGCGGGATCGACGCCAGGCAGGAGGAGGTGCGGGGGTTGCCGGTGGTCAAGGCGGAGGTCGGGCCCGAGGGGGCGCCGACGATCGTGCTGCACGGGCACATCGACGTCGTCCCTGGGTTGGCGGGGCAGTTCGAGCCGAGGGTCGAGGGGGACCGGCTCTACGGCCGCGGCGCCTACGACATGAAGGGCGCGGTCGCGGCGATGCTGATGGTCACGGCGGCGATGCGCGACCAAGACCGGGTGCGGGTGCGGCTGGGGATCGTCGGCGACGAGGAGTCCGAGGAGGACGCCGAGCGCGGCTCCGACCACCTCGTCGACACGGGGTTCACCGGCGACTTCGCGATCACCGGCGAGCCGACCGACCTCCACATCGGGATCGAGGCCAAGGGCGTGCTCGCCTTGCGCCTCGAGGTGGGGGGGACGGCGGCCCACGGCGCCACTCCCTGGCTCGGCGACAACGCCGTTCTCAACGCGATCGACGTTTTCCGCAGTATCGAGTCGCTACCGTTTGCCAAACACAGCTCGGAGCTGTTTGACCGACCTTCGATCAACCTGGGAAGAATCGTCGGCGGCGACGCTCTCAACAAGGTTCCCGACCGATGCGTGATCGACGTCGACATCCGCTACCTGCCCGACCAGGACCCGAGGGAGATCCTCGCCCAGGTGCGGGAGATCCCCGGCAGCGAGGTCAACGCGCTGCTGACCCGGCCGCCCGCCACCGTCGACCGCGAGTCCGCCTACGTGCGGGCGCTGCGCGCCTCGGCGACCGAGCACCACGACGGGGAGCCGATGAGCGTCGGTCGCGACGGCGCCTCCGACGCGGTCTCCTTCCTGCGGGTGGGGGTGCCGGCGGTCGAGTTCGGGCCGGTGGGAGCCGGCCATCACGGTCCCGCCGAGTGGGTCTCCGTCTCCTCGCTCGAGACCTATCGCCAGGCGCTCGAGTCGTTCCTGCGGGCGATCCCGGGCCGCCTAGATGAATGAGCCGCTGACTCCGGGCTGGAGTCCGAAGAAACCGCCCCCAACCGGCGACGGCGAGCCGGCGCCGAAGCCGAAACGCTTCTGGTGGCGCTTCGCGCTCGCCTCGGTCCTGATCGTCGCCGTCTCCGCCGCAGCGACCGCGACCAGCGTCCTCCTCTACATCGACAGCATCGCCCAGGCGCTCGGCCACAACGACCGCCTCCACAACAAGCTGCAGCAAGCGCTCGCGGAGGTCCACCCCGGGGACCCGGAGAACATCCTCATCCTCGGCTCCGACAAACGCGCGGGCGAAGAATTCGAAGAAGACCCCGGGCGCTCCGACACGACGATCCTGCTCCGCATCGATCCCCAGGACGACACGATCTCGGTGATGTCGATCCCGCGCGACCTCAAGGTCGAAATCCCTGGCTACGGGACCGGGAAGTTCAACGAAGCGTATTCCTACGGCGGCCCGAAGCTGACCCTGCAGGTCGTCAAAGAACTGACCGGCCTGCACATCAACCACGTCGTCAACGTCGACTTCCTCGGCTTCGTCCGCGCGGTCGACGCGATCGGCTGCGTCTACACCGACGTCGACCGCCGCTACTACCACTCCAATGTCGGGTTGCCTCCCTCAGAACAGTATTCGGAAATCAACATCCAGCCGGGCTATCAGAAGCTCTGCGGGAAAAAAGCCCTGGAGTACGTGCGTTACCGCCACACCGACACCGACATCGTCCGCTCTGCTCGCCAGCAGTCGTTCATCAGCGATGCCCGTCAGCAGATCTCGGTCAAGGACCTCGTTTTCGACCAACGGAACCTGATCGACATCTTCACCGAATACACCACCTCCGACATCAGCGACGGCAAGACGATGCTGGAAGTGCTGAAACTCTTCATCGCAGCGCGCAATGCGCCGATCAAGCAGGTCCACTTCCCAGCCGAATTAGGACCGAGCTATGTCTATTCCAACGAGACCTGGATCCACGAAGCCGTGAAGGAATTCCTCACCGGCGAACCCGGCGTCGAAGCCGAATCGGGCGGCTCCTCGGGCTCTTCCTCGTCGCACAAGAAGAAGGGCGGGGGCAAGGCGGCCAAGTCAGGGGCGAAGAAGAAGCACAAGAAGCCCAAGCAGGCCAAGCAGAAGCTGGAAATCGCCAAGGCCGGCAGCGACGGCCTCGTGCCGGCGCGCGAAATGGGCGAAGCCGAGGCCGAATCCGCCGCCCGCCACATCGGCGCCGGCTTCCCGATCTTCTATCCGACCCGCATGCCCGCGGGCGCCCACTTCGTCGAAACCGATCCCTACGAACACGTCGTCGATCCCCGCGTCTACCACTTCAAGGACACCGGTGGGGAACGCCACCTTGCCTACAAAATGGTCGCGGTGATGGAAGAGCCTGACGGCGACCACTACTTCGGAGTGCAGGGAATCCGCGGTTGGTCTGACCCGCCGATCCTCGCCAACCCGAGCGTGACCGAGGAAATTCACGGGCGCGAATACGAGATCTTCGTCGACAGCGGGCAGATCAAACTGATCGCCTGGCACCGCGGGGAAAACACTTACTGGATCGCAAACGACCTCGAACGGTCGCTCAGCAACGAGCAAATGGTCGGGATGGCGCGGTCCGCCGATGTGATGATGGGAAAGAAAAAGCCGAAGAAACAGGGTAGGAGGCAGCCATGAGTGAGCAGCTGGAGCCGGTCGGCGTAATCGGAGTCGGGTGGGTCGGTCTGGTCACGGCGGCTTGCTTCGCCGAGCTCGGCCATCCGATCATCGCCCGCGACATCGTCCAGGAGAAGGTCGACGCGCTCTCGCGCGGCGAGGTGGCGATCCACGAGCCCGGGCTGGAGGACCTGCTGCACCGCAACGCGGAGCGGATCACCTTCACGACCGACATGAACGAGCTGCTGGAGGGCGCGCGCCTGCTCTTCGTCTGCGTCGACACGCCGCCGACCTACTCCGGCGACGCCGACCTCTCGCGGGTCCGCGCCGTGGTCCAGGAGCTGCCGAGCGACAGCGATCACGTGCTGATCATGAAGAGCACGGTGCCGGCGGGGACCGGCGAGTCGATCCGGCGCGACATGCCCGAGCTCGCCTACGTCTCCTGCCCCGAGTTCCTCAAGGAGGGGACCGCCGTCCAGGACTTCATGCACCCCGATCGGGTGGTGGTCGGCGCCGACCCCGGCGACGAGGCGGCGGCCGAGGCGGTCGAAGAGCTCTACAAGCCGCTCGGCGGCGAGATCCTCCGCACCGACGTCGCCAGCGCCGAGATGATCAAGCTCGCTTCCAACGCCTTCCTGGCGACGAAGATCTCCTTCATCAACGAGATCGCCAACGTCTGCGAGGAGGTCGGCGCCGACGTCGGCCAGGTGGCCCGGGGGATGGGCCTCGACGAGCGGATCGGCACCGCCTTCCTGCGCGCCGGCATCGGCTACGGCGGCAGCTGCTTCCCCAAGGACGTCAGCGCGCTGAAGATGCTCGCCGGGAACACCGGCTACCACTTCCAGCTGCTGACCGCGGTGATCGAGGTCAACGAGTTGCAGAAGCGCCGCGTCGTCGGCAAGCTGGAGAAGCACCTCGGCTCGCTGATCGGCAAGCGGATCGCCCTGCTCGGGCTCGCCTTCAAGCCGGACACCGACGACATGCGCGAGGCCTCGAGCCTGGTCCTCTCGGCGCGGCTGCAGGGCGAGGGGGCGGAGGTGGTCGCCTACGACCCGGTCGCCAGCGAGCGCGCCGCCGGCCTGCTGAGCAGCGTCGAGATGGCGAACTCGGCGATGGAGGCGCTGGAGGGCGCCGACGCCGCGGTGCTGGTCACCGAGTGGCGCGAGT
Organism: Solirubrobacterales bacterium; assembly: GCA_051954115.1. Classification (GTDB taxonomy): domain Bacteria; phylum Actinomycetota; class Thermoleophilia; order Solirubrobacterales; family 70-9; genus VAYN01. The sequence continues at coordinate 34,842 of JBQCIB010000021.1, forward strand.
TCGCCGACCTCGACTGGGCTGCCGCCGCGGAGCGGATGGCTCGGCCGCTGGTCGTCGACGGCCGCAACTTCCTCGACCCGGAGACCCTGACCGCGGCAGGCTTCGAGTACGAGGGCATCGGCAGGACCGTGAACGCTCCAAGGCCCGCCGCGGCTTCCTAGTGCTCCTCGCCAAGCAAGGCAAGGACGCAGGGAGCGTGGCGTGCTCTGCACGCGAGCGACCGAGGACGCCGCATTGCGCCGGCGAGGGGCGCTAGGAGGGTGCAGGCGATCGTTCTCGTGGGTGGCGAGGGAACTCGCCTGCGCCCGCTTACCAGTGACGTGCCGAAGCCGGCGGTGACGCTGGTCGACCGGCCCTTCCTCGCCTACGCGATCGAGTGGCTCGCCGCCCACGGGGTAAGCGAGATCGTCCTCGCCTGCGGCTTCCTGCCCGAGGTCCTGCGCGAGGCGCTCGGCGACGAGGAGGAGCGGGCGGGGGTGACGATCACCTACGTCGCCGAGCCCGAACCGCTCGGCACCGCCGGAGCGATCCGCTTCGCTGCCGAGGCGCTCGGCGACCGGCTCGAAGACCGCTTCCTCGCCCTCAACGGCGACGTTCTCGCCGACCTCGACCTGAGCGCGCTGGTGCGGGCTCACCGGGAGCGGGAGGCGCGGGCGACGATCGGCCTGCATCCGGTCGACGACTCCTCGGCCTACGGCCTCGTTCGGTGCGACGACGACGGCTGGGTGCTCGAGTTCCTCGAGAAGACCGGCGAGCCGGTGCCGGGCGAAATCAACGCCGGCGCCTACGTCCTCGACCGCTCGGTCCTCGACCTCGTCCCGAGCGATCGCGCCGTCTCGATCGAGCGCGAGGTCTTCCCTCGCCTGGTCGGCGACGGCCTCTGCGGGCTGCTGCTCGACGGCTACTGGATGGACATCGGCACTCCGGAGCGTTACCTGCAGGCAAGTTGGGACATCCTCGAGGGAACGGTGCGCACGCAGGTGCAGGCGACCGCGCCGGGCCTGCTCGTCGCCGCCGACGCGGCGATCGACGAGGAGGCGCGTGTGGGCCCGCGCGCGGTGGTCTCCTCGGGCTGCAGCATCGAGCGCGGCGCCGAAGTCGGAGATTCGGTTCTGCTCGAGGGCTGCACGGTCGGCCGCGACGCCCTCGTGCAGGGCTCGATCCTCGCTCCCGGAGCCGAGGTCGAGCCCGGGGCGGTGCTGAGGGACACCGTCATCGGCCGAGATGAAAGAGTCCCCGCCTGATGAGCGCGATGCTCGACGATGTCCTCGGCCTCCCCGACCAGTTGCGCGACGCGCTCTGGCGGATCGAAACCGCCCGCCTGGAGCCGGCCGACTCGGCGGGGGTGATGGTCTGCGGGATGGGCGGATCGGCGATCGGCGGCGATCTCGCCGCCGCTGCGCTGGGCGACCGGCTGACGAAGCCGTTGATCTCGGTCCGCGGCTACGAGCTGCCGAGTTGGGCGACGCCGGAGTGGACGGTGCTCTGCTCCAGCTACTCGGGCAGGACCGAGGAGACCCTTGCCTGCTTCGAGGCAGCCGAGGTCCTGGGGACGCGACGGATCGTCCTCAGCACCGGTGGGCCGCTGGTCGAACGGGCGCGCGAGGCTGGGGTGCCGGTGGTCGCGCCGCCGGGGATCTACCAACCGCGGGTCGCCGTCGCCTACATGTTCGTCGCCGCTGCCGAGGCTGCGGCGCTGGCGGGGGCGGCGCCGCGCATCCACACCGAGATCGACTGTGCCGCCGCCTTCCTCGAGCGCGAGCGGGAGGCGCTGCAGGCGCGGGCGAAGGAGATCGCCGCCGAGCTCGACGGAGCAGCGCCGGCGGTGGTCTACGGCGCCGATCTGACCGCTCCGGTCGCCCACCGCTGGAAGACCCAGTTCAACGAGAACGTGAAGCTGCCGTCCTTCTACGGGGAGCTGCCGGAGGCCGACCACAACGAGGTCTGCGGCTGGACAGGCGAGGCGGCGGCGCGGATGGGCGCGATCTTCCTCGAGGACTGCGACCAGCACCCGCGCGAGCGGCGGCGCTTCGAGCTCACTGCCGAGATCGCGGCGGAGGGTGCCGCGACCGTGGTGCGGGTGGAGACGACGGGGGAGACGCGGGTGGAACGCCTGCTCTGGGCGACGTTGCTCGGCGATCTCGTCTCGCTCGAGGTGGCGAATGAGCTCGGTGTCGACCCGGAGCGGATCGACGCGCTCGACCGCATCAAGGAGGGGATGTCGCAGTGAGGGCGATGGTCTTGGCGGCGGGCCTGGGGACGCGGCTGCGGCCGATCACCTACGCGATGCCGAAGCCGATGGTGCCGGTGATCAACCGGCCGGTGATGGAGCACATCCTGCGCCTGCTCGCGCGCCACGGCTTCATCGAGACGATCGCCAACCTGCACTGGTTCCCGGACGTGATCGAGGGCTACTTCGGCGACGGCTCCGCCCAGGGCGTCTCCCTCACCTACAGCTATGAGGAGCAGCTGCTGGGGACCTCGGGCGGGGTGCGGAACGCGGCTGGCTTCCTCGGCGACTCCTTCCTCGTGATCAGCGGCGACGCGCTGACCGACATCGACCTGACGGCGATGCGCGAGTACCACGAGTCCCACGACGGGATCGCGACGCTGGCGATGAAGCGGGTCGAGGACACGAGCCAGTTCGGGGTCGCGATCGTCGGCTCCGACGGGCGCGTCCAGGGCTTCCAGGAGAAGCCGGACCCCTCCGAAGCGCTCTCCGACCTGGCCAATTGCGGCATCTACATGTTCCGCAAGGAGATCTTCGACTACTTCCCCGAGCCGGGGACGAGCAAGGCAGCCGGTCCCGGCGACCCGGAGGGCTTCGCCGACTGGGCGATGGACGTCTTCCCGCGCCTGCTGGAGGGCGACGTGCCTTTCTACTCGCACGAGATCGAGGCCTACTGGAACGACATCGGCAACCTCGAGGAGCTGCGCGACGGCAACGTCGACGCCCTCACCGGGGCGGTTCAGGTGGAGAAGGAGGGCGAAGTCGTCGAGGGCTATCGCAGCGGCGAGGACCCCGGCGACGAGGGCAAGCTGGTCGGCCCCGTCCTGCTCGGCCCCGGCTGCGAGATCGGCGACGACGTCCGCATCGACGGCCCCTCGATCATCGGCGACGGCGTCCGCGTCGGCGAGGGGTCGCGGCTGCGCGAAGTAATCGCCCTCCCCGGTGCCGAGATCCCAGCCCGCTCGGTCCTGATCGGCGCGATCCTCGCCGCGCGGGGTTGACGACTTAGGGACCGTGCGCGGGGAGCGGGTCGATACCCCCTCCTCGGGAATTGCGCGGCACGCGGCTTCGCCGCTTAGCCGCAATCGATGAGCGCGCTACGCGCGCGCAAGAACGAGATTGCATGTCGCCGAACATTCCCGCCTCGGGGGTATCGACCCTCTCCTACAAAGCCATCCCGGCAGACGGGTGGCGCATCCGACTTTCGACACAGCCCGCTGTGCCAAAAGTCGGATGCGTTTACTTGGGCTCTAGTTGACAGCTCTCCGTCGTTCGCGAGTCTGTGAAAAAGGCGCCTGAAGGGTCGTTTTCACAGACTCGGTGAGGATAGGTATGGAAGTCGCTGAATTGGCACGGAGGTGCGCGTGAATTTTTGCTTTGTGCGCGCCATGCGTGCGTTGGGGCCGGGCAGGGTGGCGGTATGGAGATCGCTCGCGCTGTTGCCGTTGCTCTGGTGCCGCCCCTCTGCGCTGCTTGCGGGCGGTCTTGCCGGGCTGAGGCCGTCGTTTGCACGCGGTGCGGGAGGCGGCTTGCCGATGCGGATCCGTTGCTGGGGAGCGGGCCGGCGGGGCTGGACCGGGCTTGGTCTTCGGCCCCTTATGAGGGAGTCGCTCGGGATCTGGTCGCGGCGCTGAAGTTCCGCCGCCTGCTGCCGGTTGCCGATCTGATGGCGGAGCGGATCGAGTGGCTGGCGCCCGCCCACATGCTGAGCGGGACGATCGTGCCGGTGCCGGCGGCGCCACCTCGCCTGCGGCGGCGCGGTTTCGACCCCGCCGGTGAGCTCGCGGGTGCCCTGGCCGAACGGCTCGATGCGCCCCTTGCGACGTGTCTGGAGCGCCGCGGCAGCGGCCGTCAAGTCGGCCGGCGGCGCGCCGAGCGGGTCGGGCACCCGCCGCAGATCCACTCCTGTGGCGCCGCTCCGCGCAGCGTCCTGCTGATCGACGACGTACTCACCACCGGGGCGACCCTCACGGCCTGCGCTCGCGCGCTGAGGGCCGCGGGGTCGTCTCGGGTGGTGGCGGTGACCTTTGCCCGGCGCCTTTAGTTGGTTTTCCGCGGCCCTACGGCCGTGCCTCCGCCGGGCGGCCACGCAGCTGTCCGACCATCTGCCGCGTGCGGCGGCGCTTGCGTCGCAGCTCCCGGTGCTTCTTCACCTGCCTGCCCATGTCCTCGGCCAGCTCATGGATCGAGTGGCCCATCGTCGGCGAGCACTCCCGCGCCCGCAGCGTCACTCCTTTCAAGTGGAGGGTGGCCTCGGCCACCTGCCTGTCGGCGACCCGAGGATTGCGCTCTTCGGAGAGCACCACCTCCAGGGTCGCGAGCGGCGAGACCTGCCTTCCCATCCGCTGGAACCTTTTCCGCACCATCTCACGCAGCTCATCCGTCATCTCGACGTTCCGGCCCCGAATTTCAATCCGCATGAGTGCCTCCTTGTGGGTTCTGCCACGAGACTAGCTCTCTACCCGGAGGGCAGCAAGGGGAAATCTCCACATGGCGGCAATGGGTGAATTCCGTCGCACCGCTACCCTTGAGCAATGCCAGCGATGGACCTCGTAACGAAGGCGCTGCGCGCGGGAGAGGGAAGGAAGTTCAAGGCCTACCAGAAGCGCGCGGAAGCGATCAACCGCTTCGAGCCGGAGATGGAAGCCCTCTCCGACGCCGAAATCCGCGAAGAGGCGGACAAGCTGCGCGAGCGCGCTCGCGGCGGCGAGTCGCTCGACGACCTGCTGCCGGAGGCGTTCGCGCTGACCCGCGAGGCCTCGAAGCGACGCACGGGCCAGCGCCACTACGACGTCCAGCTGATCGGCGGCATGGTCCTCCACGACGGGGCGATCGCCGAGATGAGGACCGGTGAGGGAAAGACCTTGACCGCGACCCTGGCCGTCTTCCTCAACACGCTCGCCGGCGACAGCGTCCACGTCGTCACCGTCAACGACTACCTGGCCCGCCGCGACGCCGAATGGATGAAGCCGATCTACGACGCCCTCGGCGTCAGCGTCGACGCGGTCCAGGACTTCGACGACCACGACGCCCGCCAGGTCAAATACGCCAAAGACGTCGTCTACGGGACCAATTCGGAGTTCGGCTTCGACTATTTGCGCGACAACATGGCGAACCAGCTCGAGCACTGCGTCCAGCGCGGCCACCACTTCGCGATCGTGGACGAGGTCGACAACATCCTCATCGACGAGGCGCGGACGCCGCTGATCATCTCCGGCCAGCCCGAACAGGCCGCCCAGACCTACTACACCTTCGCCCGCCTGGCCAAACAGATGGTCGGCGTGCCGGCGAAACAGAAACTGAAATCGCTCGGCGAAAGCAGGGACACCTCGGAGGCCGACTACGACTACGAGTACGACGAGAAGCACAAGACCGTCGCCCCGACCGAGCGCGGCGTCAAGAAAGCCGAGGAATTCGTCGGCGTCGACAACCTCTACCTCGGCGAGCACGGCAGCCTCGTCAACCACCTCGTCCAGGCCCTGAAGGCGGAGTCGCTCTACAAAAAAGACACCGATTACGCCGTGATCGACGGCGAGGTGATGATCATCGACGAGTTCACCGGCCGCATCCTCGAGGGCCGGCGCTGGTCGGAGGGCCTGCATCAGGCGGTCGAGGCGAAGGAGGGCGTGGCGATCCGCGAGGAGAACCAGACCCTGGCGACGATCACCCTGCAGAACTACTTCCGTCTCTACGACAAGCTCTCGGGCATGACCGGCACCGCCCTCACCGAGGCGACCGAGTTCATGAAGATCTACGAGATGCCGGTGGTCGAGATCCCGACCAACAGGCCGATGGTCCGCCAGGACCAGAACGACCAGATCTTCAAGACCAAGGACGGCAAGTGGGGGGCGGTGCTGGAGGAGATCGTCAGCCGCCATGAGAAAGGCCAGCCGATCCTCGTCGGAACCGTCTCGGTCGAGGTTTCCGAGATGATCTCCGAGGCGCTCAAACGCCAGGGGATCAAACACGCAGTCCTCAACGCCAAGCCCGAGCACGCCGAACGAGAGGGCGAGCTGATCGCCCAGGCCGGCCGCAAAGGCGCGGTGATGATCGCCACCAACATGGCCGGTCGCGGCGTCGACATCAAGCTCGGCGGCGACCCCGAGCACCTGGCGATCGCGGAGCTGAAAAAGCAGGGGATCACGCACGAGAGCGAGGGCTACGAGGAGGCGCTGGCCGAGAAGACGGCCGAGCTGGAGTCGCAGTGCAAGTCCGAAGGCGAAGAAGTGCGCGAGCTCGGCGGCCTCTACATCTGCGGCACCGAGCGCCACGAGTCGCGCCGCATCGACAACCAGCTGCGTGGCCGCTCGGGCCGCCAGGGCGACCCCGGTGAGTCCCGCTTCTTCCTCTCCGCCGAAGACGACGTGATCCGCCTCTTCGCCGGCGACCGCATCTACAAAATCCTCGACAAACTCGGCCCCGTCGGCGACGAAGGCGAGGAAGTGCCGCTGGAAGCGAAGATGCTGACGAAAACCGTCGAGAACGCCCAGAAGAAGGTCGAGGAACAGAACTTCCTGATCCGCAAACGCGTGCTCGAGTACGACGACGTGATGAACGAGCAGCGGCGCGTCGTCTACAAATACCGCCGCGAAATCCTCGAAGGGCGCGACATCTCCGAGATCGCCCGCGACGAAATCGAGGGCGTGATCGAGCGCCTCGTCGACGAGTACACCGCCGGCGACATCCTCGAGGACTGGGACCTGGAGGAGCTGGAGACGCAGCTGCGCCAGATTTGGCCCGTGGGCATCGAGGTGGCGAGCCTGGCGCCGGAGACCGTCGACCGCGAGCAGCTGAAAGAAGCCCTCGACGACGACGCGATGAACGCCTACGACGAGCGCGAGGAGCAGCTCGGCGAGGAGCTGATGCGCTTCCTCGAGCGCTCGATCCTGCTGCAGGTGATCGACAACCGCTGGCGCGAACACCTCTTCGACATGGACTACATGCGCGAAGGCATCCACCTCCGCGGCTTCGCCCAAGTCGACCCGCTGGTCGCCTACAAAAACGAAGGCTACGCGATGTTCGAAGAGCTGATGCACTCGATCTGGGACGAGTTCTCGAAACTGGTCTACCGCGCCGAGATCGAAATCCAGCCCGAACAGGCCGGTGCCGTCGCCGCCACCAACGGCGAGGGCGAGACGACCACGCTCGCCTACTCGGGCGGCACGCTGGAGAACCAGCCCTCGGCGCTGCGCGAAGTCGTCGCCGCCAGCGGCGCAGCGGCGTCGGACGTGGCCGCCGCGGGGGCAGTCGCCCCCGGCAACGGCGGCTCCGAGGTGGTCGAGACGGTCGTCAAGGACGAGAAAGAGAACATCGGCCGCAACGACCCCTGCTGGTGTGGGTCAGGCAAGAAGTACAAGAAGTGCCACGGCGCCTGAGGGCGCGCGGTGACCGATCCCGTCCGCGAGTTCATCCGCGCGTTCAACGAGCGCGATCTGGATGCTTTCGTCGCCGTGCTCGATCCGGAGGTGGAGCTGCACTCGGGGCGTGGGCTGCGCAAGGGGCGTGAGGCGGCGCGCTTGTGGGCGACGCGGGAGCCGGGGGGCGTGCAGCAGACGATCGAGCTGGAGGGGCTCTACGAGGAAGGGCTCGAGGGGGGCGGCGGTCGCGCCGTGGCAATGATCCAGAGGCGCTGGCACTGGGCCGAGGACGGCAGCGCGGCGGGAGTCGACGAGATGGCCTGGGTCTTCGAGCTGCGCGACCACAGGGTCCTCAGCTGGCGGCCTTACGACGATCGCGCGGAGGCGCTCCGGGTCGGCGGCTTCGCGCCGCCGGTCGGCTGAAAATGGTCCTGGGTCTTTGCAGCTTCTGTCACCCGAGCTAGGATCGACTCGATGTCGTCAGTCGCACCTGACAACGCCGAGGCGACGGAGGCTTGGAGCGGCCCCCTCTTCGAGATCTTCCTCAAATACCGGGACCTGACGACCGGAGGGCTCGGCGCCCACGGGGAGGTCGCGATGCAGGCGAATCCGCCCCGGCCCGGTGAGCGCGTGCTCGACGTCGGCTGCGGCTTCGGCGACACGACCCTGCGCCTGGCCGAGCTGGTCGGGCCGGAGGGCTCGGCGCTCGGCATCGACGTCTCCGGGCCCTTCGTCGATACCGCCCGCAAAGAGGCCGAGGAGGCGGGCGCCGACAACGTCTCCTACCTGCTCGCCGACGTGCAGACGCTGGAGCTGCCGCGGGAGTTCGATTACGCCTATTCGCGCATGGGGATCATGTTCTTCGCCAACCCAGTCGCCGCCCTGCGCAACATCCGCCAGGCGCTCGTGCCCGGAGGACGCTTCACCGCCGTCGTCTGGCGGCGCAAGCTCGACAACGAGTGGGTCCACCGCGCCGAGCAGATCGTCGAGGAATACCTCGAGCACCCAGAGGAGACCGACGAACCGACCTGCGGCCCCGGTCCCTTCTCGATGGCCAACGCCGACACGGTCAGCGACCAGCTGAAGTTCGCCGGCTTCGAGGAGATCGGGCTGCAGCGCTGCGACCTGCCGATGAAGGTCGGCAAGGACCTCGACCAGGCGGTCGAGTTCGGGATGGCCCTGGGTCCCGCCGGCGAGATCCTCCGCCTCTGGGGCGACCGGGTCGACGAGATCCGCCCCGAGATCGCCGCCAAGATTCGCACCGCGATCGCCGACTTCGAGCAGCCCGACGGGGTGTACGCCCCCGCCTCCACCTGGATCATCACCGCCCGGGTCCCCGCCTGAAAGCCGAACTGCATCAAATTTCTCCCCTGGCAGGAGGAAAATTTGATGCAGTTCGGGGTTGAGGGATTCGGCCCAATAACCTGTGGTCATGGCCGAGACTCAGAGCGAACCGATCGCGCCGCGCCTGGCTGCCGTCCGGGAGCAGTTGTCCCTGCTCGCGGACTACCTTTGACCCGGCTGGGCTAGAGAAGGAAGCCGCTGGGCTGGAGGAGGAGATGGGTCGTCCTGGGTTCTGGGACGACCAGGAGAGTGCTGCTCGCACCTCCGCCGCGCATGCGCGGGCGCAGCGGCGGCTGGAGATGTTCCGGGGGCTCGAGTCGGACATCGACGATCTTGGCGATCTGGCCGAGATGGCCGACGAAGACGAGGAGATGGCGACCGAGCTGGACTCGCAGCTGCGCTCGGTCGAGCAGCGGCTGGCCGAGCTGGAAGAGGCGCGGCTGTTCAGCGGCAAGTACGACGCTGGCGACGCGGTCGTCACCGTCCACGCGGGGGCCGGCGGCACCGACTCACAGGACTGGGCGGAGATCCTGCTGCGGATGTATTTGCGCTGGGCCGAACGGCGCGGCTTCGACATCGAGATGCTGGAGGCCTCGGCGGGGGAGGAGGCCGGGCTCAAGTCCGCCACCTTCATCGCCCGCGGTGAGAACGCCTACGGGCTCTTCGCTGCCGAGCGCGGCGTCCACCGGCTGGTCCGGATCTCGCCCTTCGACTCCTCCGCCCGCCGCCACACCAGCTTCGCCCAGGTCGAAGTCGGGCCGGTCGTCGACGAAACGGTCGAGGTCGAGATCGACGAGGGCGACCTGCGGGTCGACACCTACCGCGCCTCCGGCGCCGGCGGCCAGCACGTCAACAAGACCGACTCGGCGGTGCGGATCACCCACATCCCCACCGGCGTCGTCGTCCAGTGCCAGAACGAGCGCTCGCAGACCCAGAACAAGGCGGTGGCGATGCAGCTGCTGCGCTCGAAGCTGATCGAGCTGGAGGAGCGCAAACGCTCCGAAGAGCTGGCCAAGCAGCGCGGCGAGGTCAAAGACGTGGCCTGGGGGTCGCAGATCCGCAGCTACGTGATGCACCCCTACACGATGGTCAAGGACCACCGCACCGAGCACGAGGTCGGCGACGTGCAGCGGGTGCTCGACGGCGACCTCGACGAGTTCGTCCGCGACTACCTGAACAAGACCGCGGCCGCCTCGGCGAACTAGGGCGCCAATGGAGCTCTTCCACCTCGAACGCGCCGCCGCCGGGGAGGCGGAGGGGCTGCTGGTCCTCCACCATGGCCGCGGCACCGACGAGCGCGACCTGATCGCCCTCGCCGACCACCTCGACCCCGAGCGGCGGCTGCGGGTGGTGACGCCGCGGGCGCCGCTGCAACTGCCGGGCAGCCCCGGCTACCACTGGTACCTGGTGCCGCGGGTCGGCTATCCCGACGCCGAGACCTTCGAGGCGGCGCGCACCGCCCTCGCCGAGCTGCACGACCGGCTCTGGGAGGAGAGCGGGATCGGGCCGGAGCGCACCGTGCTCGGCGGCTTCTCGATGGGGACGGTGATGAGCTACGCGACCGCGCTCAGCGCCGAGCGGCCCGCGGTCGCCGGGATCCTCGCCTTCAGCGGCTTCGTTCCGACGGTCGAGGGCTGGGAGCCGTCGCTCGGCGACCGCACCGACACCCGCGTCTTCATCAGCCACGGGAGCCGCGACCCGGTGATCGGCATCGAGTTCGCCGAGCGGGCGCGGGAGCTGCTCGAGGACGGCGGCCTCGACGTCACCTACCGCACCTCCGAGCTGGGCCACCAGATCGACCCCGCGCACCTGCGCGAAGCCGCTACTTGGCTCGGCGAGACCCTCGCGTAGCGAGCTGAATCGCGCAGTCGGCGGGGGTGCCGACCGCGTGCAGGTTGACCTCGAACTCCCGTGCGGCGCGCGCCTTGCCGATCTGCCTGGAGCCGAGACTGAAGCTGTCGTGGAAGGTCCCGGAGCGCTGGAAGCGGGCTCGCTCGTCACCGAGGTGCAAGCCGCCCTTGGCGCCGCGCAGGCTGGTGTCGACGCTGACCATGGCGGGTTCGAAGGCGCGGTAGTGGACCGTCAGGAGCACCTTGCGGTTACCGGGTGCGACTACGACCGAGGCGTGCGCGTCTTCGACGACGCATTCTTCGTCTTCTTCGGCTTCGAGTTCTTCTTCGCAGGGTTCTTCGTCGCCTTCTTCTTCGGCTTCGCAGTCTTCGCTTTCTTCGTCGCCTTCTGATTCTTCGGCTTCTTCGTCGTCCGCTTCGGCTTCTTCTTCGTCGGCAGTCGCGGTGAGCGCGGTCGGGGCGCCGCCGACCGGGAGGATCGAGGCGTGCGCCGAGGCGGCCGCGGCCAGCAGCATCAGCGAGAGGAGGAGCAGAACGAGGAGGTAGGGCAGTTTGCGCATCCGCTCCTTGATCGGAGCGGCCCCGAGTGACTCTTTAATGACCTGGACTTTCGTCCAGTACGCCCTCCAGCTCCAGCAAGGCGCGCTTCATCGGCAGGCCGCCGCCGTAGCCGCCCAGGGCGCCTCCCGTGCGGAGGACGCGATGGCAGGGGACGACGAGCGGGATCGGGTTGCTGCCGCAGGCGGTGCCGGCGGCGCGGACCGCCCGCTCGTTGCCGGCTTTGCGGGCCATCTCGGTGTAGCTGCGGGTCTGGCCGTAGGGGATGCGGTTGATCGCCCGTAACACCCGCTGGCGGAAGCCGCTGCTCAGCTGCCAGTCGAGCGGCAGGCCGAAGCGGTCGAGCTTGCCCTCGAAGTAGAGGTCGAGCTCGCGCCGCGCCTCGTCCAGCTCCCCCGGCGCCTCCAGCACCCGCGGCGAGACCCGCTCGGCGAGGTCGACGAGCAGCTCGTCGGCATCCTGGTTGGGAAGCCCGACCCGCACCAGCCCCCGCCTCGTCTTCGCCAGCAGCAGCGGCCCGAAGGGGGAGTCGGTGGTCGTGTAGGCGACGTCGAGCAGGCCCTCTTCGGCGGCCCGCGCCCTGAGCTTGTCGATGACGGCGTTGTCGATTGCGCTCGCAGTGCTCATGCCAATTCCTTCCTCAGTCGCTTCAGTCCCTCGTGCAGGCTGCGGCGCGCCGCCTCGGGCGAACAGCCGAGGGCGGCGGCGATCTCGCTGTGGGGGAGGTCGCTGCCGTAGCGCAGCGCCACCGCCGCCCGTTGCTTCGGCGGCAGCGCCCCGACCGCCGCCCAGAGCCCGTCGTCGGGCTCGGGCACCCCGTCGGGAGCGGCGAGCTCCGCCGGCTCGGCCACCGGCACCGGCTTGCGGCCGTTGGCACGGTGGTGGTCGATTGCCTTGCGGTGGGCGATCGTCAGCAGCCAGCCGCGCAGGTTGCGGTCGTCTTTCAGCTTCGGGTAGGCGCGCAGGGCGGCCAGGAAGGTCTCCTGGAAGCAATCCTCGGCGCCCTCGCGGCCGACGGCGCCGCGCAAGATCGCCATCACGGCGGCGGAATGCTCGTCCAGGACGGTTTGAAACGGCGGCAGGGCGGTCACTCTGGGGATTAAACGTGGCCGCGACGACAAATGTGAGATCTCCCCTGTTCCTTTTGGTCGCTATGGCGCCACAAGGAACAGGGGAGCGGTGATTTAGGGTGGCGCGATGACCGAGTTGATGGCCGAAGTCGAGGAGCTGGTCGCGCGGGCGCTGGCCGAGGACCTGGGGGAAGGGGACGTCACCTCCGAGGCGACGGTGCCGGAGGAGGCGACGGCGCGGGCGCGGATCGTGCAGAAAGAGCCAGGGGTCGTATTCGGGCTGGCGGTGGTGGCGGAGACGATGCGCCAGTGCGGGGTCGAGCACGTCGACAACCTCGTCGTCGAGGGTCAGTGGCGCGAGGAGGTGCCGGCCGAGGTGCTGCTCGCGAGCGGGCCGGCGCGGGCGCTGCTCGCCGCCGAGCGCACCTCGATCAACTTCCTCGGCCACCTCTCCGGGATCGCCACCCTCACCGCCCGCTACGCCGAGGCCGTGGTCGGCACCGGTGCGACGATCCTCGACACCCGCAAGACGACGCCGGGGCTGCGGCGGCTGGAGAAGGCGGCAGTTGCCGCCGGGGGCGGGATCAACCACCGCCTCGGCCTCTACGACGCGATCCTGATCAAGGAGAACCACATCGCCGCCGCCGGGGGCCTGGCCAAAGCGGTCCATGCCGCCCGCACGGCGCAGCCGGAGATGGCGATCGAGGTCGAGGCCCGCGACCTCGACGAGACCGCCTACGCGCTGGGCACCGGGGTCGAGCGGATCCTGCTCGACAACATGAGCCCCGCGACCATGCGGGAAGCCGTCGCGTTGCGTGACCAGACCACCGGCGAGGCCGCGGTCTCACTCGAGGCCTCGGGGGGAGTGACGCTGGAGAACGTCCGCGAGATCGCCGAAACTGGGGTCGAGTTCATATCGATCGGCGCCCTGACTCATTCTGCGCCGACCTTGGACTTCTCGATGCTGCTCGAGATCGTCGGCTGAACGCCCGGCCGCCCGCGTCGAACGAGGTTCGAAGCAGTACCGTCGCTCATGCGACGCGCGCGTAGAACCGGGCAGTAATGAGGGATCAGCCAACCTTCGTGGTCTGGCAGGCCGGGATCGCTTGATCGACCGTGGCAACAACCATCTGCCTCACCTCCTCGTGCAGAGCGACGTGGGGCCCTCAGCATGCTGCGGGGGGAATGCCGAGCTTGCATAGGGAGCCTTGATTAATCGGCAAAAGGCTACTGATCAACGAACATCTTCGTATTACGCTCAAGCAGTGGGATACGGTCGATTGCTAATCGATCTACGACTAATCGAAGAAGAACAAGGAGAGTTGCCGCTATGCACACGCGATTCGGCAAAACGAAGGTGACGCCGGCTGACCAGAGGCTTTTGATGGCGCTGCGGCACCCCGTGCGCGCGGAAGCGCTGAGCATCCTCAACGTTCGCGTGGCGAGTCCGGCTGAAATCGCACGGGAGCTGGGGCTGGATGTCTCGAAGGTCGCCTACCACGTGAACCAGCTGCACGCCTATGAATGCGTCGAGCTGGTCGGCACCCGGTCCGTGCGGGGAGCCACCGAGCACTTCTACCGGGGCGTGGGGCAGAAGTACCTGGACGACAGCTTCTGGGAGAAGCTCAGCCACAACGTTCGCAACGCGATCAGCCAGACCGGCCTGCGGGTGATCTTCGCGGCGATCCGCGACTCGGTCAGCGCCGGCATCTTCGACCGCCAGAAGGACCGGCACCTCGCCGTCGTCACCTACGACCTCGACGGTCAGGCCTGGCAGGAAATCGGCGAGCTTTACAACGAGACCCTGGACCGGACGATGGAGATCGCAACGGAGGCCTCCGAGCGGCTCGGCGAGGGCAAGCCGAGGGGGAAGTGCCTGCGCGCGACCTTCGTCCAGCTCGCCTTCGAGTCGCCGCGCCACTCGTCGCACCTGAACGAGCTCACTTGAGCAGTTTCGAGAGCCGGCGGTCCTTGAGGATGCGGCCGCCGGTCTGCTCCGCGGGGCAGTAGTTGGTTTGGTGCTCGGAGAAGAAGACCGCCTCGATCGTGGCGCCGCAGCGGGGGCAGGGCTCGCCCTCGCGCTTGTGCACCCGCAGCGGCATCGGCACCTTCTCCGGCACCTCCGGGCCGATCGTCTGCTCGTAGCGGTCGATCGCGCCGCCGAGCACGTGCAGCGCCGCATGCAGCCGCTCGACCTCTTCGGGCTCCAGTTCGGAGCCTTTCTTGAAGGGGGAGAGGCGCGCCTCCCAGAGGATCTCGTCGACCCAGGAGCGGCCGATGCCGGCGATCGCGCGCTGGTCGCGCAGCAGCGGGTGCAGGTGGCGGGGCTGGTCGACCGCGGCGGCGAGCGCCTCCAGCGGCGGCGCCGGCCAGGCTTCCGGGCCGAGGGTCGCGACCATCTCGTCGGCGGCGACGGCCTCGACCGGCAGCAGCTTCGCCCAGGCGCGCTGCTTGGTCCCCATCTCGCGCAGGCGCAGCTCGCGGCCGTCGCTCAGCCGCACCAGCACCCGCGAGGCTTTGTCGCGCAGGGAGGCGCGTTTGTCGTGGACCCGCAGCCGTCCCGCCGACATCAGGTGGACCAGCAGCGCCAGGTCGCCGAACTCGACCACCGGCATCTTGCCGATCCGCCGCACGCCGGTGACCTCGCGCCCAGCCAGCGATTCCAGCGGCGGGTCGAAGGTCTTCATCACGTTCATCCCCGGCGCCAGCGCCGATTCGACCTCGCTTCCGGCCAAGGCGGCGTCGAGACGGCGGGCGACGATCTCGACCTCCGGCAGCTCGGGCATCTCGAGAAGGCTACGCCGAGGGCGTGGGCGCCTTTGTCAACCAGTGGTTTGCAAAAGCGCCAACGGAGGCGCGCTCGCTCCTTTAGACTTCGTCTACGTTCATTCGACCGGTCCGGACTTGGTCCCGCCGGCGAACATCAGGAAAGGAAGGGCTCATGCAGGAGCTCCCGACGATCCAACCTACTTTCGGACCGGAGCTGAGCCCGGAGGAGATCGCTGAGATCAGCGAGGAAGTCCGCCTGCTCGCCGAGCAGCGCAACGCGGTCGTCCTCGCCCACAACTACCAGCTGCCCGAGATCCAGGACGTCGCCAACTACCTCGGCGATTCGCTTGGGCTCTCGCGCCAGGCGGCCGAGACCGACGCCGAGGTGATCGCCTTCTGCGGCGTCCATTTCATGGCCGAGACCGCCTCGATCCTCTCGCCGCAGAAGACCGTGCTGATCCCCGACCTCGACGCCGGCTGCTCGCTCGCCGACTCGATCACGGCCGATCAGCTGCGCGCCTGGAAGGCCGATCACCCCGGCGCCCTGGTCGTGATGTACGTCAACACCTCGGCCGAGGTGAAGGCGGAGACCGACTACTGCGTCACCTCCTCCAACGCCGTCGACGTGGTCCGCCACATCTGGACCGAGCACGGTCCCGACGCCGAGATCCTCTTCGGCCCCGACATGTGGCTCGGCGCCTTCGTCGAGCGCGAGACGGGACTGGTCGACGAACCCGGGCGCCGCGGCCGCTTCCACATCTGGGACGGCGAGTGCCACGTCCACGCCGGGATCAAACCGCTCGACATCGCTCGCACCCGCGAAGAACACCCGAACGCCGAGTTCCTGATCCATCCCGAGTGCGGGTGCTCGACTCAGGCGATGGAGTACGTCGCTGCCGGCGACATCGATCCCGAGGGCGTTCACATGCTTTCCACCTCGGGGATGCAGAGGCACGTCGAAGAGCACCCCGAGGGCGAGTTCATCGTCGCCACCGAGAACGGGATGCTCTACCCCCTGCAGCAGGCCGCCCCGCGGGCGAACCTGATCGAGGCCAACCGGATGGCCTTCTGCAAATACATGAAGATGATCACGCTGCCGAAGCTGCGCGACTCCCTGCGGGAGATGAAGTTCGAGGTCAAGGTCCCGCCAGAGATCGCTGAGCGCGCCCGCATCTCGATCGAGCGCATGGTCGCGATCGGCTAACGCAGGCTCTGACGGAGCCTCCTGAACGCACGTTCTAGCGCCGCTTCAGACCGTTCTGCGGCACGGGAAGTCCTCTCTGAGCGTCTATTGGCCCGCTGGATCGCCGCCTGATTCCGCTTCAGGGTTCTTTCGATTTGCCTATCGAGCTCTTCGTGGGTCATGGATGTTCCTCAACGGTAGATCTTGATGCGTAGGCGGTTCGAAACCGCTCGATCAGCTCATCCGATTCCTTCAAACGCTCGGTGAGCTCGACGACTTCCTCCTGTCCATTCGTTGTTCTTCATGTGCTTGCTGATCGAGACAACGATGAAAACGCCACCGAAGGCCGAGACGACAGCGGCGGAGACAAGGAGAAGCCGTGCCGCGGCATCCCTTCTGTCGGAGTTTTCACTCAGCTTTTAGGTCGCTTTTCGCTTCCTTTGCCGAACCCGGAGCAAGCTGTCTCCGTACCCCTCGGAAAGGAAGTGAGATGACCAACCGCAGAGCCAAGATCGCAGCCGGCGCCACCGTCGTCGGGCTGGCGGCGCTCGGTGGGGTTGCGCTGGGGACCAATCCCGGGATGCCGGCGGCCACGCAGGTGGCGAGCACTAATGGCACCTCGGTGGTGACCAGCGCCAGTGGCGCCGCCACCGTGCCGGCGGTCCAGAACGCCACGCAGCACTCGACGCGGCCGCCGATCGTCACCCGCGCCAGCGGCGGCGGGGCCGGAACCAACTTCACGGAGGAGGACTGAACGTGACTTCGAGCAAGCAGAGAATCCTGGTGGTCGCCAACCGGACCGCCGACTCACCCGACCTGATCGCGGCGCTGCGACGCCGGGCCGGCGATTCGCCCGCGAGCTTCACCCTGCTCGTGCCGGCGGTCCCGCACGGCCTCGCCTGGGCAGCCGACATGAAAGCCGGCTGGTCGGAGGCGGTCGGCCGCGCCGAGCGCGCCGCCGCCCGCATCCGCCAGGCCGGCCTCGAGCTCGAGGAGACGATCGTCGGCGACCCGGATCCCTTCGCCGCGGTCGGCGACGCCCTCCACGCACGCGAGTTCGACGAGGTCGTGGTCTCGGTCCTGCCGCGGGCGATCTCGCGCTGGCTGGCGCTCGGGCTGCCGGCGCGGCTGCGGCGGGCGATTGACCTGCCGGTCACGCAGGTCGATGCGCAGCCGCTGAGCGTGCCGATGCCGACCCCGGAGCGCGCCGCCGTAGCGGCCTGAGGTCAGTCGTCGCCGTCGGGGCCGTGCCGATCCTCGCTCTTGCTTTCGCTCTTGGGTGAGGACGGTTCTCCGGCGTTGGGCGAGGAGGGTTCTTCGGCGGATGGGGCGGGTTCTTCGAAGGACGGTTCTTCGGGAGTCGGTTCGACGACCCGCGGTTCCGCCGGGATCGTCGTCGGCGTCCCTTCGTCCGGACCGCCGTGGTCGCCGGTTCGCCGGTGCGGCTTGCCTTCGGCAGGCACGGTCAGGGAGGGCGCCAGGGCGTCGCCGGCGGAGACCGATTCATTGGCGATCCCGATCTGCTGGCTGGTGAGGTTGGCGGCGGCGATCGCTACGCCGATCGCGATCGCGACGCCGACTAGCGCCAGCAGCACCCATTTGACAGCGGCCGAGAGGCTCACGAGCGCACCTCCGAGGGGGCCAGCTCGATCGTCGCGGCAAGGCCGCCGACCTGGCGGTTGCGCAGGCGCACGTCGCCTCCCCACTGGCGGGTCAGCTCGCGGGCGATCGCCAGCCCCAGCCCGGTCCCCTTGGCGCCGCGCCGGCCGGCGCTGCCGCGGCTGAAGCGCTCGAACACGTCCTCCTCCTCGCCGGGCGCGAGTCCCGGCCCTTCGTCGAGGACGGCGATGCGGCCCGGCCCGGCTTCGAGCCGCACAGTGGTGCCGGCGGAGGAGTAGGTGAGCGCGTTCTCGACCAGGGAGTCGAGCGAGCGCTCGAGGTCCGGCGCGGCGCACCAGCCCTCGGCCGCCCCGGAGGCGGCGGCGACCTGCAGCTCGATGCCGCGATCCTCGGCGGCGTGCCGCCAGCGCTCCGCCGCCCGCTCCGCCACCTCGCGCAGGTCGAGCCGCTCGCCCGGCAGTTCGTGCTCGCCGGCGCGGCTGAGGATCAGCAGCTCGTCGACGATCAGCGAGAGGCGGTCGATCTCGTCCATCGCCGCGCCCAGCTCGCGCTCGACCGGCTTCTCGCCGCGAAAGCGTTCGGCCAGGTTCTCCAGCCGCAGCCGCAGTCCCGTCAGTGGCGTCCGCAGCTGGTGGGAGGCGTCGGCGACGAAGTCCTGCTGCACGCGCAGCAGCCGCTTGATCCGCTGCGTCATCTCGTTGAAGGCCCGTGCCAGCGAGCGCTGCTCGGTGCTGCCCTGGACGGCGACGGTGGTGTCGAGGTCGCCCTCGGCGACGCGGCGGGCGGCGCGGTCGAGGCGGCGGATCGGCCGCGCGATCTGCTGGGCGATCAGGGCGCCGGCGACGATCCCGAGCAGCAGCACGACGCCGGCGAGGGCGGCGATGTCGAGGATCGAGGTCTTCACCGCCCGGTGCACGGCGGCGATGCTCTGGGTGATCCGCACGGCGCCGATCGGGTGGCCGCGGTCGAGGACCGGGACCGAGGTAGCGAGGATTTCTTCGCCGAGGGTTTCGCTGTTGCGGGTGATCTGCTCGCCGTGGCCTTCCAGTGCCGCTTCGACCTCGGGCCGGTCGTCGTAGCTGCGCCCCAGCCGCGTCCCCGCCGAGTCAGCCAGCAGCTGGCCCTTGCCGTTGACGACGATCACCCGGCCGCGGACGCTTTCGGCCGATTTCTCGGCGATCCGCCGCAGCGGCACCGGCTGCGGCGGTTTGACGAACTCGGTGGCGCTGGTTGCCACCACCTCGGCCTGGCTGCGCGCCTGGCCTTTGACCTCGCTGTCGACGCGGTCGCGCAGGCTCAGCGCCAGCGGCACGCCGAAGGCGATCAGCGCCAGCAGCAGCACGTAGGCCAGCGCCAGCAGGAGGGTCGCGCGGAGGCTTACGGTTCCTCGTCCTCCGGCGCGGCGAAGCGGAAGCCGACGCCGCGGACCGTCTCGATGTAGGTCGGGTTGGCGGGGTCGTCGTCGAGCTTGCGCCGCAGCCAGCCGATGTGGACGTCGAGCGTCTTGGTCGAGCCGAACCAGTTGGTGTCCCAGACCTCCGACATCAGGTCCTCGCGCTTGACGACGCGGCCGGCGTTGCGCATCAGCATCGCCAGCAGGTCGAACTCCTTGCGCGAGAGCTCCAGCTCCTTGCCGCGGAAGCGGGCGATCCACGCCGCGGGGTCGAGCTCGAGCTCGCCGACCGTCACCGGCTTCCCAGGCTCGCCGCGGGCGCCGTTCTCGCGCGGGGCGCTGCGTCGCAGGACGGCGCGGATGCGGGAGATCACCTCGGCGGCGCTGAAGGGCTTGACCACGTAGTCGTCGGCGCCGAGCTCGAGGCCGACGATCTTGTCCATCTCGGTCCCGCGGGCGGTCAGCATCACGATCGGCACGTCGGAGCGGCGCCGCAGCTCGCGGCAGACGTCGCGGCCGTCGCCGTCGGGGAGGGCGAGGTCGAGCATCACCAGGTCCGGGTCCTCCGACTCGGCGAGCTGCAGCGCCCCGGCAGCGGTGGCGGTGACGACGGCTTCGAAGCCCGCCCGCCGCAGCGCCTCGGCGAAGGGCTGGGAGATCGATTCCTCGTCCTCGACGACGAGGATGCGACCGCCTGGTGACTGGGTGGCCATAAGGCAACTGTAGGGCCTGTTTCGGCCATTCAGGTCCTCTCGGCGCAGGTTTTGCCAGGGCTTTACCGGCTGCTTTACGGGCCTTGAAGGGGCTGGGCGCACACTGCCTTCGCAAGCTGCCAACAGGGGGAACACCGTGAAGAACTTGAAAGCCAAACTTGCCGCCGGGGCCACCGTGATCGCCCTCGGCGGGCTGGGCGGGCTCGCTCTGAGCCAAGGAGGGAAGGCCCCCGGCAAGCAGGCGGCCGTCAAACCGGTCGTCCACACCAAGGTGATCCGGCGCACCGTCCACGTCACCAAGCACGCGAAGCCGAAGCACCCGCCGGCGGGTGCGGGGGTCGAACCGGCGAGCGCCGGCAGCTCGAGCGCCGGCGCCCCCGCGGTGACCGGCAGCAGCGGCGCCGGCAGCAGCGAAGCCGCCGCCCCGGTCTCGACCGGCTCGAGCAGCACCGGCGGCGAAAGCGAAAGCGCTCCTGTCTCCACCGGCGCCAGCAGCACGGGCGGCAGCACCGGAAGCGCGCCCGTCTCGACCGGCGCCAGCGGCACCGGCGGAAGCGAAGGCGCCCCGGTCAGCACCGGCGCCAGCGGCGCGGGCGGCGGTGGCGGCGAGGTCGAGCACGGAGACGGCGGAGGCGGCGGCGATGACTGAGGCTGTCGCCCCGACCAAGCGACCGCGCTCGGCGCGCGTCTACTGGGCCGCGGTCCTGCTCTTCGCGGCGCTCTTCGCCCTGCTGACCTATCGCTTCGCCAACGAACAGGCGACGTCGGCGGCCCCGATCGTGAAGGTGCGCAAGGTGATCAAACGCCGCGTCGTCACCACCATCGTCCCGACCCCTGGCCAGAACAGCGTCAGCGCCGGCCCCGTCAGCAGCAGCGGCTACAGCGCCGCCGCCGAACCCGTCGTCACCGGCGCATCCTGATGAGCGAACACGACCTCACCTTCGACGCGATGGGCAGCCACGTGCGGCTGCTGATCGGCGAGCCCGGCCCGGGGATGCCGCCCGCGGCAGCTGCGGCCGAGCAGGGGCAGCGCTTCGTCGAAGACTTCGACGCGACGCTCTCGCGCTTTAAGCCCGGCAGCGAGCTCTCGCGCCTGAACGCCGACCCGCGCGAGCGGGTGCCGGCCTCGGAGCTGATGCGGCGCGCGGTCGAAGCCGGCGTCTTCGCCGCCGAGCGCAGCGACGGCCTCGTCGACCCGACCCTGCTGGGGGAGATCGAGGAGGCGGGATACGTCGCCTCGCGCGCCGGGATGAAGGGACTGCCGCTGGCTGATGCCCTCGCCGACGCGCCGGCGCGCCAGCCGGCGAGCCCGCGCCCCGAGCAGCGCTGGCGCGGCTTCGAGATCGACGACGAGCGGGGGGAGGTCGTGCGCCCGCCCGGCCTGCGTTTCGACACCGGCGGCACCGGCAAGGGGCTCGCCGCCGACATGCTCGCCGCCAGCCTGCGCGGCTATTCGCGCTTCATCGTCGACTGCGGCGGCGACATCCGGATCGGCGGCGCCGACGCGCTCGTCCACCCCTACGAGGTCTTCGTCGAACACCCGATCACCGGCGGCCGCGCCCACGTGCTGCGGCTCGGCTCCGGCGGCGTCGCCACCTCGGGGATCAACGTGCGGATCTGGCGCGACGAGGCAGGGCGCTACGCGCACCACCTGCTCGATCCCGCCAGCGGCGAGCCGGCCTGGACCGGCCTCGTCGGCGCCACCGCACTCGGCGACAGCGCGCTGGAAGCGGAGACGCTCTCGAAGGCGGCGCTGCTCTCCGGGCCCGAGCGCGGGCGCGAGATCCTCGCCGAGCGCGGCGGCCTGCTGGTCCACGACAGCGGCCGGGTCGAGCTGGTCGGGCCGCTGTCGGTCGCACCCCGGATCCGGTTGCCCGAGGTGACGCGATGAGCGCCGCCGTCGTCACTTCCTCCAGCGGCGCCGCCAGCGCCGCCGAAGTGCTCCAGAGCCACGGCTGGTGGCTCGCCAGCCGCGCCTCCGGCCTGGTCGCGCTGGTCCTGGTCACGGTCTCGGTCTTCCTCGGCCTGGCGATGGCGGGCAAGGTGATGCGCCGCCCCGGCCTCTCGAAGAAGCTGATGGCGATCCACGAGCAGACCGCGCTGGCGGGGCTGGTGGCGATCGCCGTCCACGGGATCGCCCTGCTCGGCGACCCCTGGCTGCACCCGGGCGTCACCGGCATCGCCGTCCCCTTCGCGATGAGCTTCAAAACCGCCTTCACGGGGCTGGGCATCATCGGCGGCTACCTCGCCGCGCTGCTCGGGCTCAGCTACTACGTCCGCAGGCGGATCGGCGCCAAGCTCTGGCGCAAGGCGCACCGGGCTACCGTGGTGGTCTGGCTGCTTGGCCTGGTCCACGCGCTCGGCGCCGGCACCGACGCCTCCGCGGTCTGGTTCCGCTGGTGGGTGTTGCTGACCACTCCCGTCATCGGCGGCCTCTTCGTCTACCGCGTCCTCTCCGCTCGGGCCAAAAGGCAGGCCCGGGCGGCACGGCCGCGGCCGCAGCGGACGCTGCCCGCCGACCGGCGGCCGCACGTTCCAACCCCAGTGCTCGAGGAGGCGTGATGAAGCAAGCAGATTCAGGTGTCCTGATCGTCGGCGGCGGCCTTGCCGGCCAGCGCTGCGCCGAGACGCTGCGGCGGCGCGGCTACGAGGGACCGGTGCGGATCCTCTGCGCCGAGACCGAGGCCCCCTACGACCGGCCGCCGCTCTCCAAGGCGGTCCTGGCCGGAGACGCCGAGGAGTCGACCACCGCCTTCCGGCCTGCCGATTGGTACGAGGAGAACGAGGTCGAGCTGCTGCTCGGTGCGCGGGCCGAGGGCCTGGAGCCCGGTGCCCACCTGGTCTTCCTTGCCGCTGGCGAGCCGGTGCCTTATGGCAAGCTGCTGATCGCCAGCGGCGGGGAGCCGCGGCGCCTGCCCTTCCTCGAAGGCTTCGAAAACGTCCACTACCTCAGGACCCTCGCCGACGCTCGCCGTCTCAGGGCGGAACTGACCCGGGGGGTGAGGCTGGCGATCGTCGGCGCCGGGTTCATCGGGCAAGAGGTAGCGGCGACGGCGCTCGGGCTCGGCGCTGAGGTGACGATCGTCGAGGCGATCGAGGTGCCGCTGGCACCGATCCTCGGCGCCGAGCTCGGCCGCTGGTTCGCGGACCTGCACCAGGAGGAGGGCGCGCGGCTGCTGACCGGGGCCTTGATCGAAGGGGCGCGCGGAGACGAGCGCGCCGAGGAACTGCTGCTCGCCGACGGGACGAAGGTCGAGTGCGACGTCGTCGTCGCCGGGATCGGGACGGTGCCGGCGACCGGATGGCTGCGGGGCAGCGGCCTGGGCGAGCGCGGGGTGGAGGTCGACGTCCACGGGCGGACGGCGCTGCCGGACGTCTTCGCCGCCGGCGACGCCTCGATCCCCTTCGACCCGCGCTTCCAGGTTCACTCCCGCACCGAGCACTGGGACGCGGCCGCCTGGCAGGGCGCCGCCGCGGCCAAGGCGATGCTCGGCGAGGAGCCGGGGGCGCCGCCGCTGCCGAGCTTCTGGAGCGACCAGTACGGCGTCCGCATCCAGTCGGTCGGCCATCCCCACTTGGCGGACTCGGTGCTGGTCGAGGGCGACCCGGCCGGGCGCGACTTCGAAGCCGTCTTCGTCCGCGAGGGGGTGCCCGTCGCCGGCATGGCCGTCGGCCGCCCCCGCGCGATCCCAGCCTTACGCAAGCGAATCGAGGCCGGCCACCGGGCCGCCTCAGAGCAAGAGGAGGTAGTGGCATGACGTACGTGCCCGTAGTGGACCCCGACGAGTGCAGCGCCCACGGCGACTGCGTCGAGATCGCCCCCCAGGTCTTCCGCCTCGACGACACCGCCGTCGTCATCGGCACCGGCCCCGACGACCTGATCATGGAAGCCGCCGAAGCCTGCCCCGCCGTCGCCATCTCCGTCGTCGACCAGGAGACCGGCGAAACCGTTTTCCCGTGACCCCAACCCGAACTGCATCAAATTTTCTACCCAGCAGGTGGAGAATTTGATGCAGTTCGAGGGTGTAGGTAAAGCCTTGGCAAAATCTCGCTCTGCTTCAGGGGAGATTTAGGGACCTGTCGAATCCTCGATGCATGACCACTCCGCGCCCCCGCGCAGTCGTCATCGGCTCACTGTCTCTGTTCGTCGTCCTCTTCGTCGTCCTTACCTTCGAGCTCAGCGCCAACGCGAGCACGTCGGCGGGGAAGGCGCAGGCGCGGGCGAAGGCACGGCCGGCGCCGGCTGAAACGAAGACCGAAACGGCTCCCGAAGCCGAAGAAGAAGCGCCGAGCGAATACGCCGAACCGGAAGAACCGGCGGCTGAATACGTGGAACCGGAAAGCGAATACGTCGAACCGGAACCGGAATACGTGGAACCGGAACCTGAACCCCAAGTCGAATACGTCGAACCCGAAGTCGAAGAAGCCCCGCCGGTCGTCACCTCGAGCTCGTGATCGAAGCGATCCCACACACGCTGTCGACCCAGGGCTGGTGGATCGTCAGCCGTTCCTCGGCGATCGTCGCCTTCGTCCTGGTGACGGCCTCGGTCTTCCTCGGGCTGACGATGGCGGGCAAGCCGCTGCGCGAGCCCGGCTTCGCGAAGACGATGCGGGCGCTGCACGAGCAGACGGCGCTCGCCGCCCTGGTCGCGATCGGCATCCACGTGGTCGCGGTGCTCGCCGACCCCTGGCTGAAACCGGGGGTGGCCGGCGTCGCTGTCCCCTTCGTCCTCAGCCTCAACCGGTTCTGGAACGGCATCGGCGTGATCGCCGCCTACCTGGCGTTCCTGCTCGGCCTCAGCTTCTACCTGCGCAAGCAGATCGGCGCGCGGCTCTGGCGCCAGGCGCACCGGGCGACGATCGTCGTCTACGTCCTCGGCCTCTTCCACGCCCTCGGCGCCGGCAGCGACACCGGCTCCCTGCTCTTCCTCGGTTTCGCCGCCGTGACCGCGGTCCCGATCGCGATCCTCTTCGTCTACCGCCTCGGCGCCGCCCGCCGCGCCAGCGAACGCCGCCACGCCGCCAGCCGCCGCCGCGTTCGCGAGGCCGGCCGCGCCGCCTACGAGCAGGCCGTCTACGACACGGTCTGAGAGGCACAGCCTCTGAAAGATCCCCTGCGTGGGCGAGATCTTGCGGGGTCGAGGAGTCGCAGGAGTCACCCTGTCTTCGCAGAAGGCACCCCACCGATGCGTAGATCGAAGAAGAACAGAGGCGGCAACCCCGAGCCGCAGCGCCCCCGCGGCCGTCGCGCGCCGATCATCGAGCTGAACGACGTCACCAAGGTCTATCCCGGTGGCCACATGGCGCTCGACCGGATCTCGCTGGGGATCGGCCGCGGCGAGTTCGTCTTCCTCGTCGGCCCGACCGGCTGCGGCAAGTCGACCCTGATCAAGCTGCTGATCCGCGAGCTCACCGCCACCGAAGGCTCGGTGAAGATCGCCGGGCGGGACATCGGCAACCTGCCGGAGAAGAAGATCCCGCACATGCGCCGCAACATCGGCACCGTCTTCCAGGACTTCAAGCTCCTGCCCAACCGCACCGTCTACGACAACGTCGCCTACGCGCTGCAGGTGATCGGCGCCAGCCGCGCCGAAATCCGCGAGCAGGTGCCGGCGACGCTGCGCCTGGTCGGCCTCTCGACCAAGCTCCACAGCTACCCCGACCAGCTCTCCGGCGGCGAGCAGCAGCGGGTCTCCGTCGCCCGCGCCTTCGTCAATCACCCGCCGCTGCTGCTGGCCGACGAGCCGAGCGGGAACCTCGACCCGGTCACCTCGATCGGGATCATGCAGCTGCTCTACCGGATCAACAAGACCGGCACGACCGTCGTCGTCGTCACCCACGACCGCGAGATGGTGGACAACATGCAGCGGCGCGTCGTCGAGCTCTACGAGGGCCGCGTCGTCCGCGACGAGGTCTCCGGCGGCTACACCGAGGAGTCGACGACCGAATTCGGCCTGCGGATGCGGGCCGAGATGGGCGTCGGCGCCGAGGGCGAGCCACTCACCAACGGGCACTCCGACCACGAGAACCTGCACTGATGGGCCGCGTCGTCTTCTTCTTCCAGGAGGCTCTGCGTGCGCTGAAGCGCAACGGCGCGCCGAGCCTGGCGGCGATCGTCACCACGGTCGTCACCGTCGTCCTGCTCGGGATGCTGATCCCGATCTTCCAGACCGCCCAGGGCAAGAGCGAAGAAGTCCGCGACCAGCTCAACGTCCAGTACGCGCTCTACGACGATGCGACCTCAGCCGAAATCGCCGCCACCAAACAGAAGCTGGAAGGGCTGCCGCACGTCGCCGAAGTCACCTTCATCAGCAAGAAAGAGGCGCTGAAAACGCTCGAAGGCGAACTCAAGGACAAGACGATCGTCGAAGAGCTGCACTCCAACCCGCTCCCCAACAGCTTCGAAGTCAAAGCCGACGACGCCTCGAACCTGCCGGCGGTCCGCGAAGCGGTCTACCCGCACGGGACCAAGAGCGCGGCGATCTCACCGATCATCAGCAACGAATTCGACCGTCAGCAGTCCTCGGCGAAGATCGAGCAGGTGACGAGCGCGCTGAAGATCGTCCTCACCGTGATCACGGCGCTGCTGGTGCTGGCCTCGCTAATGCTGATCGGCAACACGATCCGGCTCTCGATCTACACCCGCCGCCGCGAGGTCGAGGTGATGCGCCTGGTCGGCGCCACCCGCTGGTTCATCCGCTGGCCGTTCATGATCGAGGGCGTGGTCGTCGGCTTCGCCGGCGGGCTTCTGGCCATACTGATCCTGTGGCTCGGCAAGATCACCATCGTCGACCCGCTCAGCAACTCGATCGGCGTCCTTGCGGCGCAGAACAACTCGACGCTCGGCTTCCCGGCGCTGATCGCGATCCTCTTCGCCGCCTCGATCCTCGTCTCGACGATCGGCTCCGGCGTCACCCTGCGCCGCTTCCTCAAGGTCTGAGGTCGGCGTGAGCGGTCGCGGGGCCGTGGCCTTCGCCGCCGCGCTGCTGGCCTTCCTGGCGGTGGGCCTCTATCTGGGCGGCCACCCGAGCGACCTGCCCGAACCGCTGCGCGAAGTCTTCGTCGCCGAAACCGGCAGCCTCTCCGCCGAAGCGGCGGAAGCGATCGAAGACAACTACTACCGCCCGGTCGGCGGCCACGAGCTGAGCAACGCCTCGCTGCAGGGCATGGTGAGGCAGCTGCGCAAGAGCAACAAGGAGGACCACTACTCCGAATACTTCTCCCCGGAAGCGCTCGAAAGCTTCAACCAGCAGATCGAAGGGCGCTTCTCGGGGATCGGGGTCGAAATCAGGCCGGTGAAGGCCGGCTCGGAAATCGCCAACGTCTTCCACGGCTCGCCCGCCGAAAAGGCCGGCTTGGAAGTGGGGGACACGATGGTCTCGGTGGAAGGGAAGCCGATCGCGGGGCGCAACACGACCGAAGTCCGCAACGAAGTCCTCGGCCCGGAAGGGACCCAGGTGACGATCGGCGTCCGCGACGGCAAGAGCGGCAAGACGAGAGAAGTGACGATCACCCGCGCCGAGGTGGAGCTGCCCAACGTCAGCGGCAGCGTCAAGACGGTGAGGGGGAAGAAGCTCGGCTACGTGCGCATGTTGAGCTTCAGCGAAGCCGCCCACGCCCAGCTCGCCAAGGCCGTGGAGAAGGTCGAAAAGGAAGGGGCCGAAGGGATCGTCCTCGACCTCCGCCACAACCCCGGCGGGCTGCTCGACGAGGCGGTGCTGAGCGCCAACGTCTTCCTACCCAAGGACGAAGTCGTGGTCAGCACGAAATCGCGGACCCAGGGCGACAGCGTCCACAAGACTTCGGGGGAGCCGATCTCGAAGCTTCCGGTGGTCGTCCTGGTCGACGGCGGCACCGCCTCGGCGGCGGAGATCCTCGCCGCGGCGCTGGCCGACGACGCCGGCTCCACCGTGGTCGGCACCCGCACCTACGGCAAGGGCCTCTTCCAGGAGGAGCAGAACCTCGCCAACGGCGGCGCCCTGAAGCTCTCGGTCGGCGAGTTCTTCACGCCGAAGGGGGTAAACCTGGCCCAGAGCCATGGCATCCATCCCGACGTGAAAGTGCAGGACGACCCGGCGACGCCCGTTGACGAGGCGAAGCAGCGCGCGCTCGGCGTCCTCGCCGGCCAGGTCGGCGGCTGATGCCCGGCCGCGGCAGGGGGCGGCGCGACCGCGGCCGCGCCGAGGCGCCGAGGCGGCGCAGCCGGCGCGGGGGGATGGCGCGGGCCGAGCGGCGGGCGCGCGAACGCGAGGCGCAGCGGCCGGCGCGGGAGACGGTCGAAGAACTGCTGAAGGACGAGCTCGGGTTCCGCGGCTTCCGGCCGACGATCGAGGGCGAAGCGCGGGAAGCGGCGCAGTGGGCCGAGCGCGAAAGCGGCCCGCGGCGGGACCTGACCGCGCTGGCGACCTTCACCGTCGACCCCGCCACCGCCCGCGACTTCGACGACGCCGTCTCCGCCCAGCGGGAGGGGGAGGGCGCCCGCGTCTGGATCCACATCGCCGATGTCGCCGCCCACGTCAAACCCGGCTCGCTGCTCGACCAGGAGGCGCGGCGGCGCGGCAACAGCACCTACGTGCCGGGCGCGGTCGAGCCGATGCTGCCGCACGCGCTCAGCTCCGAAGCCTGCAGCCTGGCGCCGGGGATGGAGCGGCTGGCGGTGACGACCGAGATCGAGCTCGGTCCCGAAATGGAACCCCGACGGGCGCGCTTCTACCGCAGCCGCATCCGCTCCGACGCCCGCTTGAACTACGACCAGCTCGACGAGATCTTCGCCGGGCGGCGCCAGCCGCCGAGTGAGGTCGCCGAGCCGCTCGCCGCTGCCCGCGCGGTCGCCGCCGGCCTCGGCGAGCACCGCGGCACCACGACGCTCGACGTCGAGTCCTTCGAGCCCGAGTTCGAGTTCGACGTCGACGGGAACGTCGTCCGCGCCCACGGCGTCGCCCAGACTGAGGCCCATCGCCTGATCGAGCGGCTGATGATCCTCAACAACGAGCAGGTCGCCCAGCTGCTGGAGCGCGAGCGGGTGCCGGCGATCTACCGCGTCCACGCCCAGCCCGACGCGGCGCGGATCGAGCGCCTGCTCGAGCAGCTGGCGGCGCTGGGGGTGCCGACGCCGCCGCTGAAGCAGGGCCTGGCGCCGCGCGAGGCGGGGCGGGTGGCGGCCGAAGCGAGTCGGCTGGCCCGTCGCGAGGCCGAGCGACGCGGGCACGGCCGCGAGGCGTATACCTCGCTCGTGCTGCGGTCCCTCAAGCAGGCCTACTACAGCGAGCGGAACATCGGCCACGCCGGCCTCGGTAGCCCCGCCTACTGCCACTTCACCTCGCCGATCCGCCGCTATCCGGACCTGATCTGCCACCGGGCGCTGCTGGCGCTGCTGGGCGAGGGGGAGGAGGCGCCGACCCTGGCCGAAGCGCGCGACGCCGCCGCCGACAGCTCGGCGCGGGAGCGCGAGTCGGCGCAGATCGAGCGCAGCGCCGACGACGTCTGCGCCGCCTACCTGCTGGAACGCGAGCTGGGGGAGCGCGGCCTCGACGCCGTCTTCGAGGGCGAGATCTCCGGCGTGATCCGCTCCGCCGCCTTCGTCTCCTTCCGCGGCGAGCTCGGCGACGTCTACGAGGGGATGCTGCCGGCGCGGCGGCTGCCGGGCGACCGCTACGAGCTCGACCGGGCGGAGGTGTCACTGGTCGGCCGCGGTTCGGGTGGCCGCCTCAACCTCGGCGATCCGATATCCGTCCGGGTAGCGGGGGTCGATCCGCCCCGTGGCCGTGCAGAGCTCGAGCTCGCGGGAGAGCCGTCCGAATGAGCAAGAAGTCGAAAAAGCCAGCATCAAGAAAAGCTGCCTCTGCTGACGTCGTCACCAATCGCCGGGCTCGCCACAAATTCGAGCTCGTCGAGAAAATGGAGGCGGGAATCGTCCTGCGGGGCTCGGAGGTGAAGGCGCTGCGCGGAGGAAAAGCCCAGATGACCGATGCTTACGCCGTCGTCGACGACGGCGAGGTTTGGCTTCGCAAGCTGCATATCCCGCCCTACGAGTTCGCCTCGGTCGACGCCCACGAAGCCGAGCGCCCGCGGAAGCTGCTCTTGCACAAGGAGGAGATCGAGCGCCTGATCGGTAAAACCGCTCAAAAAGGACTGACGCTGATTCCGACCAGGATCTATTTCAAAGGCCCGCGTGCAAAGGTGGAGCTCGCTTTGGCGCGAAACAAGGAGGGTCGCGATCGGCGCCGTGAGATTGCCGAGCGCGACGTCCGTCGAGAGGTCGAGCGCGAGTTCAAGGGAAGGATGCGTTGAGGTTGAAACTGCAGAACCAGATGAGAGGATTCAGGTCGATGCGGACTAGGAAGCTCTTGCCCGCCGCTTGCGCTGGGATCATCGCGGTCGTGATGGCCGCTCCCGCGGAGGCCAACGCCGAATCGTTCCCCGACAAGGCGAGCAATTACGTGAGCGATCACACCGGCTACTTCGTCGGCGCCCTGCTCGTCGCGATCCTGCTCCTGCTGCTGATCGTCCGCATCACCCAGCGCCGGGCAAAGGAGAAGGAACAGAGGCAGGGGGCGCCGGCCGGGGCGCCGCCCGCCGCCGCGCCGACCCCGCCGCCCGGGGTACCGCCTGCAGCCGCCGCGCCGCCCACCGCCGCTCAGCCTGCCGCGGCTGGACAGCCCGCCACCGCCCAGACTGCCGAACTCGCGGCAGTGCCCACTCCCGCGCCCGCCGTCGGCCAGTCCGCGCCGCCGCCCGGCCAGTCGGCTCCGCCCCCGGGGGCCGCGATGCCGCCGCCCGTTCCCGGAGCGGCCCCGGCGCCGGCCAGCGAGTCGCCGAAGGACCGCAAGCGCCGCCAGCGCGAGGAACAGCGCGCGAAGCGAGCGCAGATGCGCGAGGCGCGCAAAGCCGAGCTGCAGCGGCGCAAGGAAGAGAAAGCTCGCCGCAAGGCGCAGAAGAAGGGCGAACCGGTGGCCCTGCCCGCAGGCGCCCCGGGCGCACCGGAAGCGGCGCCCGCCGCGGCCGGCGCAGGGCAGCAGCCGGAAAAGAAGGGCTTCACCGAGATGAGCCTGTTCGGGCTCAAGCTGGGCGGCAAGAAGAAGCGCGACGCGGCGCAGGCCGAGCAGCGGCTGGCCGAGGCGCGCGCCGCCAACGAACGGGCGCTCGCCGAAGCGCAGGCCGGCGGCCAGGTCCCGCCCTCGGGTCGGATGTCTCCCTGGGAGGAGCAGGCGACGACCGTGCAACCGCCGACCGGTGAGCTCTCCGCGGTGCCCCCGGTGCCGCCACCCCCGATTCCCGGCGGCACTCCGGCGCCAGGCGACTACGACCCGGCCGCGGCCGAACAGCGCGTGCGCGACAAAGTCGCCGAAGTCCGGACCGAGCAGCAGCGGATCGGCGCCGAGGCCGAGCGCCGCCTGCAGGCAGCTGAAGAGCTGCAGCAGCAGGGGGGCGCGCCTGGGGCGCAGCCGATCCAGGACGTGCAACCGCCCGCCCCGCAGGCGGTGCCTGCGCCGCCGGTGGATCTGCGGACCGCCGAGCAGAAACTGGAGGAAGAACGGGCCGCGCGCGAGCGCGAGATGAAAGAAGCCGAGGAACGCCTGCGCCAGATCGAGGAGCGGACCAAAGCCGCCGAAGAACGCGCGGCCGAAGCGAAACGTCTGGAGCAGCGGCGGGCCGAAGAGGCGGCCAAAGACCAGCGCCTCGAGGAGATGCGCCGCAGCGTCGCCGAAGCCGAAGAACGCGCCCGCGAAGCGGAGCGGCGCGCCGCCGAAGCCGAGCAGGCCGCGGTGCAGTCGGTGCAGGGAGGGGGAGCGCCGGTACCTCCGCCCCCGCCCGCCCCCGAACCGCCGGCTCCGGAGCCACAACAGTCGTTCGCGCCGCCGACGGCGCCCTCGCCGGCGGAGACGCAGGCCTTCCAGTCGACCCCGCCCCCGCCGCAGGCACCGTCGCAAAGCGAAGGACCGCCGACGCCCCCGCCGGCGCAGGCCGAGCCCTTCCCGGCGACGCCGCCACCTCCGGCCGAATCGTTCAACCCCCCGACGCCGCCTCCGACTCCAGCGCCGGCCGAGCCGGCGACCACGCCGACCCCACCGCCGCCTCCGGCGGCGTCACCACCGAGCTACTCGGTCCCGGACCCAGCCGCTCGGCCGGTCGAGACCGGCGGGCAGGCCGGCGGCTCGGGTGGCCAGATCAACCTCAACACGGTCACCTTCGAGCAGCTGCGCGAAGAGAACCTCTCGGTGACGCAGGCCACCCGCCTGCTCGCGCACCGCGAGCGCCTCGGCGGCTTCCAGTCGGTCGATGATCTCAACCAGGTCGCCGGGTTCCCGCAGGAGCTGGTGGAAGAACTGAAGTCTCGGTCGACCGTTTAGGCGCTTTCGTACTTCTCGAGCAGCTTTAGCCAGATCTCGCTTCTAGATGGGTAGGGCGCGACTGCGTGCCTTAGTTTGCGGAGGGGCACTTCGGCGACTATTGCGACCGTTGCTGCCTGGAGGAAGTCTGCGGTCTCGAAACCGGTGAAGGTGGCGCCGACGATCGTCTCCTTCGCCTGGTCGACGACGATGCGAGAGGTGCCGCCGGTGTCCTTGCCCTGGAAGCTGGCGCCGGGGGTGCCGTCGGTCGGGACGTCGACGGCACGGGCGTCGATGCCCTCCTCCCGCGCCTGGTCGAGCGTCTTGCCGGTCGCCGCGACCTGCGGATCGGTGAAGGTGACGCGCGGCGGGCCGAGCGCTTCCGCGATCGCCTCTGCCGGCCGTCCGAGAAGGTTCTCGGCGGCGATCCAGGCGTGGTACTTGCCCATGTGGGTGAAGAGGGCGCGGCCGTTGACGTCGCCGATCGCGTACAGCCAGTCGCGGCCGCCGACGCGCATCCGCTCGTCGGTGTCGAGGAAGCCGTGTTCGTTCGCCTTCACCCCGGCGGCTTCAAGGTCGAGATCGCCGGTGTGGGGGACGCGGCCGACCGCGACCAGGATCTCGGCCGCCTCGACGCTGCTGCCGTCGCTCAGCTTCGCCACCACGCCGGGATCGCCGCTCCGCACCTCTTCGACCTTCGTGTCGGTGCGGACGTCGATGCCGAAGCTCTCGCGCAGCGAGGCGGCTACTTCGTCGCCGGCGAACTTCTCCTCGCGCGAAAGCAGGTGCGGGCCGGCCTCGACGAGGGTGACCTCGGCGCCGAGGCTCGCCCAGGCCTGGGCGAGCTCACTCCCGACCGGGCCGCCACCGAGGACGATCATGCTCTCGGGCACGTTCTTGGCGGCGGTCGCTGTGCGGTTGTTCCAGGCCTCGACGCCGTCCAGCCCCTCGATCGGCGGCATCGCCGCGGCGCTGCCGGTGGCGACGACGATCGCCCGTTCCGCTGCCAGCTCGTCCTCGCCGACGACGATCCGCTGCTCGCCGTCGAAGCACGCCTCGCCGCGGAAGAGGTCGATGCCGCGCTCTTCCAGCCAGGGCAGCTGAACCGAGTCGTCGAGGTCGTGCACCACCTGGTCGCGCCGCGTCAGCACCGCCTGCGCCTCGAGCTCCTCGTGCCCGGTCGGCACGCCCGGAATCCGTTTCGCCTCCCTCAACACGTCCGCCGGCCGCAGCAGCGCCTTCGAAGGCATGCAGGCGTAGTAGGAGCATTCGCCGCCGACCAGGTCGCGCTCGACGATCGCCACCCGCAGCCCGCCCTCGGCCAGCCGCCCGGCGCAGACCTCGCCTGCGGGCCCGGCGCCGAGGACGATCGCGTCATAGGTGCGCTCGGTCACGGTGCCCATCATCACAGGCCCGCTTCCGGACGGCGTACAATCAATGGGCATTCCCAAGCACGGGGGCGACAGGCTTCGACGTGGTCGACTCGTGCGAACGGTTGCAGGTCGAGGTTGACGGAGGCCTCGTTAAACCCCGTCACAAACCAATACGTGCGGACCATGAGTTCGCCCTCGCCGCTTAGTTAGAAGCTAAGTGATGTGAGAGTCGGCCCTCCTTCGCCCGCGGGGAGGGGCACCGGCTTCAACAGCGGGCTCACCCGGCGGCTCGTCCCGCCCGTCCGGGGACACCAAAGGGACTCTGTCTCCCGTAGTGCCCGCTGGCGCGGACCCCGGGAGACGAGAGCCAAGCGCCAGCTAAGCCTGTAGACACCCTCGCACCGCGTCCGCGGATCCGAGTTCGAATCTCGGCGCCTCCACTGTCGCAAAGCGCTCGAACTCCCTCCTCAGGAAATATGAGGGGGGAGTTTCGATCCTCTTCACTGTTCGAGGTGCAGCGAAAAATGGCAGAGCAGGTACCCGCGGTCGGTGATGTGCTCAGCACGATCGAGTGCCGCAACTGGGAACGACTCCGGAGGCTGCTTCACCCGGAGGTCCATTGGACGACGGCGGTGGAGGAGCACCTGCACGGACCCGCGGCGGTAATCGCCTGCCTTGAAGAGGACCCACCGCCGGCGCCCCCCGCGTATCACGAGCTGCGGGACGGGCGGATCATTCGCTGGATCGACACGCCTGGCTGATGCTCTGCGGGGCGGCGCCCCCGAGATCTTTAGGGATCCTTGGCCAAGCGCTTAGGTAGGTCCAAGAGGCCCTTTAGAAGTGCGGTGGATCTTTGGACCTGATGAGCGACCAACCCGTGCCGGGGGTGCCGAGCCCCGCGGCCTTCGGCGCTGCGCCCGGTAGGAAGGGACGCGGCATCCTCCACAAGGATTGGGACCGGCATGTCCGCCAGGCGGACGAACTTTCCCGCACCCCCGGCTTTCAGCAGCTGCGCGACCGGATCGTCTCCCGCGCTGCGCCGCGCCCGCAAGAGCAGGTGCTCGACATTGGGGCGGGCACGGGCCTGCTGGCGCTCGGTATCGCCGACCGCTGCGCCGACGTCTGGGCGATCGACATCTCGCCGGCGATGGTCGAGCACCTGCGCTGGGTGGTCGCGGGCAGGCACGTGACAAACGTCTATCCGCTGCTCGGGTCGGCGGCCAGCCTGCCGCTCGAGGACGCAAGCCTGGACCTGGTGGTCTCCAACTACTGCTTCCACCACCTCGACGAGGAGGGGAAGCAGCGGGCCGCGAGCGAGGTCCATCGCGTGCTCAAATCCGGCGGCCGCTTCGTCTTCGCCGACATGATGTTCGGCTGGAACCCCGGCGACGGCCGCAACCGCGAGGTGATCTCGGCGAAGGTCCGCGCCCTCGCCAAGCGGGGACCGGCCGGGTACGCGCGGATCGCGCGCAACGCGTTCAAAGTCATGACCGGCACGGGGGAGCGGCCGGCGACGCCGGAGTGGTGGCGGCAGGCCCTGGAGGGCGCCGGCTTCTCCTACGTCAGCATCGAGTGCCTCGCCCATGAGGGCGGGCTCGCCGCCGCGATCAAGTCGCGATGACCCCGGACCGCCGCTCGCGCCAGGCGCGGCGAGCCGCGATCAGGCGCCGGCGGCTCGCCGCTATCGCCTCACTGGCCCTGATCGTGGCGGCGGTCGTGATCTTCATCGCCGGTACCGGCGGGGAAGGCACCAAGAGCGACCCGGCGCCGCCGCGCTACGTGCGTATCGAGCTCGGTGGAGGGACGCTGGTGAAGCGGCGGGTCGGGCAGCTGCGGCGGCCCGCCGAGCAGGCGGAAGCGATCGCCTCGATCCCCGCGAAGCGCACCGTGCATCAGGGGAAGGCGACGATCGACTACGAAGTCGACCGAGCGGCCGCTACGGCGGCGCTGCGTCGCGCCGTCTCGCGGGGTGGCGGCACCGTGACGGTTCCCGAGCGGCCGGTCGCCGCCTCGATCGCCGTCCCGATGATCGGGCAGGTCCTCCAGGACGACTGCGAGGCGACCGCGCTCTCGATGGTCCTCGGCTACAGCGGCCACCCCGTCAGCCAGCTCACCCTGCAGAAGCAGGTCGCCCACAGCCCGCCGCTCGACCCCACCGTCGGCGCCGACGGCTCGGAGGTCTGGGGCGACCCCAGCGAAGGCTTCGTCGGCCGCGCCGACGGCGGCGGTCCCGCGGGGGGCTTCGGCGTCTACCAGAAGCCGATCAGGTCCCTGGCGCGGCGGCACGGCCTCGCGATGCGGGAACTGACCAGCTCGCCGCCCAGCGCCGTCTACGCGGCGCTCCTCGCCGGACACCCGGTGCTGGCCTGGGTCGCTCTCTCCGAAGGTCCCTACGCCAGTTGGGTCAGTCAGGCCGGGAAGCCGATCAAGATCAACTACGGCGAGCACGCCGTCGTCCTCACCGGCGTCGAAGGAGAAGGCGTGCACGTCAACGACCCCCTGTCCGGCGAACGGCTGGTCTGGAGCAAGCAGCAGTTCGAGCAGATGTGGGCAGGTCTCGGACATCGAGCCCTTGCGGCCTGAGCACAAAGACCGCCGGTAGTGGACTCCGCCTCTATGGAACTCCGGGTTCTCTCCAAATTTGCTGCCGGGGGTGCCGAGGAAGGTGGATCCGCAGGTGGGGCTGGCTCGGGCGATCCGGAAGACGCGGGCTGACGCGAACCTCAGCCAGAGGGAGCTGGCGCAGAGGCTGAGGCTCGACCCGAGTCAGGTGTCTCGCCTGGAGCAAGAAGACGCGAACCCCACTTGGGGAACGGTTCGGCGGGTGGCCGCCGCGCTCGAGGTAACAGTGCCCGAACTGACGGAGCTTGCCGAGGATTTCGAGAAGCGTCTGCGGGGCAAGGACACGAACGGCTCGCGCTAGCCGGCTTCCGGCGCCGTCTTCGAGACCGCAACCTCTGCGTCAGGGCGGGGTTCCGTTATCTGCAGAGCAGATCGGCGGGGGCTGCAATCAGCGAATGAGTCCCGATCTCTCCAACCCACTCCTGCGCTGGGATCCGGCCGCACGTGATCCCGCCCAGCGGCGCA
Source organism: Solirubrobacterales bacterium (assembly GCA_051954115.1). Taxonomy (GTDB): domain Bacteria; phylum Actinomycetota; class Thermoleophilia; order Solirubrobacterales; family 70-9; genus VAYN01. Next base: position 71,718 of record JBQCIB010000021.1, read on the forward strand.
TCCACCCGTTGCTGCGCGGCGCCGTGCTGCACCGGGACTGCTGGACCTGCCGCTATTGCGGGGGAGAGGCCACCGAGGTCGACCACGTCGATCCGCGCGCTCGGGGCGGTGCGACCACTCCCGGCAACCTCGTCGCCGCTTGCCGGCCCTGCAACAAGACCAAGGGCTTCCGCACGCCTGCGGAGTGGCGGCGGGACGAGGAACTAGCGCGCCTGCTGGCTAATGCGCTGCGAGCGCGAGCGGCTCGTAGTTCGCGACGGAGAGGACGACGAGGCAGCAGCCGCAGTCGCAGACCGCCTCATCGACTTCGTCGAGGTCGGTGACGACGATCTCGCGCTCCTCGGCGCATTCCGGGTCCGAGCAGACAAGCTGAACGATCCACATGAGGCGATGGTTGCGCTGGGACCGGACGGACTGCGGTGGTCCGCAAGGCAGCTTGCATAGGGTCCCTGCATGAGCCGCTACGTCGCCTTCCTGCGCGGGATGAACCTCGGCGGCCGCCGGATCAAGAACGAGGGGCTGCGACGGCACTTCGAAGGGATGGGATTCGAGGAGGTGGCGACGTTCCGGGCGAGCGGCAACGTGGTCTTCTCCAACTCCAGTCGTGAGGCGGAGGGCAAGCTGGCGCAGCGGGTGGAAGCGGAGCTGGACGAGCGGCTCGGCTACGACGTGCCGGTCTTCCTGCGCAGCATCGAGGGGGTGGTGGCGATCGCGGCGCAGGAGCCGTTCGACTCAAAGCTGGTCGCTAAGTCGAAGGGGAAACTGCAGGTCTCGCTGCTGATGAAGAAGCCGAGCGCGGCGGCGAAGAAGAAGGTGCTGGCGATGGCCAGCGACGACGACCTGCTAGCGATCGAAGGGCGCGAGCTCTACTGGCTCCCGAGCGGCGGCCTGCTCGAGTCCGGGTTGGACCTGAAGGCGATCGAGGCGCTCCTAGGCACCGACACCCGCCGCACGATGGGCACGATCGAGCAGATTGTCGCCAAGTACGCACTCAGGTGCTGATCGTCGCCGAGAGCTCGGGCAGCTGCGCCAGGGTCTGGAAGACGACGCAGTAGCGCTCGGTCAGCTTCAGCAGCGTCGCCAGCTGCTCCTCGTCGGCATCGGTATCCAGTTCGAAGCTGAGCCGGATCGACTCGAAGCCGACCGGCGCCTCGCGATCGACCGCCAGGGTGCCGCGGAAGTCGAGGTCGCCCTCCGCGTGCACCCGTCCCGACTCGACCTGGATGCCGAGCGAGGTGGCGACCGCGCGCAGGGTGACCCCCGCGCAGGCCGCCAGCGCCTCGAGCAGCATGTCGCCGGAGCAGAGCCGCGAGCCGTCGCCGCCGGAAGCTGGATGGAGGCCGGCCTCGGCGAGCGCGCGGCCCGTCTGCACCGAGCAGGAGATGCCCTCGCCGAGCGTCCCGTCGGCCTTCAGCGTCACAACCGCGCTCTCGGGTGCGTCCTTGTAGTGCTCCTTCAACGGCGCCTGGATCGCCCGCAGCTCGTCTCGCTCCATCGCCTCAGGTTACGCGCGCGACGGGTCGTGAGCCCATGTCTTCCGCGGTCCTCTCCGCCAGCTCCTTCAGGTTGAGCAGCTGCCGGCGCATCATCACCCAGTCCGCCGCCGGCATCGCTGCTTCTTCGAAGCGGCCGAGCGGGCCGGGCCGCGCCGGCGCCCAGCAGAGCTTGACGACGATCCGCGAACGTTCCTCGTCGACCGGCTTCGCCCAATAGGTCACGGCGACCTGGCCGAACACCCGCCCGCGGTGGAAGATCGTCAGCGATTCGCCCGGCTCGTACTCGGCGAGGCGGAAGATCGTCGCCACCCGCTGGCCGAGATCCAGCCGCTCGAGCCCCGGCGTCAGCTCCTGCGGGCTGCGGCGGCCGAAGTTGTCGAGCTTGTCGTAGCTGTAGGGGGCGGCGCGGAGCTGGCAGAGCCAGCGGAAGACGACCGATTGGGGCGCCTCGACGTCGATCCCGCGGAAGACCTCAACGTGAGCTCCCTCGATCAGCCCGTCGCATGGATAGGAGCGGGTGCGCTCCTCGGCGGTCGATCCCCACCGCGCGAAGACATCCGACCAGGCCATCCCCGAGAGCTTACGTCGCTCTGTTGCCTCTAACTTGGTTGACGTATGGCAATCGCGACCGCAACCTCGCTCGACGTCTACGTCGGCGGCAAGCTGCTCTTCGAAGACGTCGGCTTCAAGCTCGAGCCGCGGGAACGGATGACGCTCTCCGGCCGCAACGGCGCCGGCAAGTCGACGCTGCTGCGGGTGCTGGCGGGGGAGCTGCAGCCCGACTCCGGCTCGCTCGCCGTGCAGCGCGGCGCCCGGGTCGCCCTCCACGACCAGCGGCCGCCGCGGGAATCGCAGGCGACACTGGGCGAGTACGTCTTCTCCGGCCGCACCGACATGCTCGAGACCGAGGCCGAGCTGGCGCGGCTGGAGGCGCGGATGGGGGACGGCGACGAAGAGACGATGCGCCGCTACGCTGCCGCCCAGCAGCGGCTCGAAGCTGGCGGCGGCTACCGCTGGCGCGACGACGTGCTGAACGTGCTGCGCGGCCTCGGCTTCGACGACGAGCAGACCGGGCGCTCGCTCTCGACCTTCTCCGGCGGCGAGCTGACCCGCGCCTCGCTGGCTCGCGCCCTCGCCACCCGCCCCGACCTGCTGCTCCTCGACGAGCCGACGAACCATCTCGACATCCCCTCGCTGGAGTGGCTGGAGGGCTACCTGGTCGAGCTCGACGCGGCGGTCGTCCTCGTCGCCCACGACCGCTGGTTCCTCGAGGCGGTCGGCACCTCGGTGCTGGAGCTGGAGGCGCAGCGCGCCCGTTTCTTCGCCGGGCCCTGGCACGCCTGGCGCCAGGAACAGGCGAAACGGCAGATCGCCCTCGGCAAAGCGATCGAGCGCCAGCAGGCGGAGATCGCGCGGATGGAGCGCTTCGTCGAGCGCTTCCGCTACAAGGCGACGAAGGCGCGCCAGGCCCAGTCGCGGGTGAAGATGATCGAGAAAGCGAAGCGGGAAGGGCCGGTCGCCGAACGCCGCGACACCCGCCACCTGCGCTTCCACTTCAAGCCGCCCTCGCGACCCGGCCGCGTCGTCCTCAAACTGGTCAACGGCAGGCTCGAGGTGCCGGGGCGGACGCTGCTCGCCGAAGCGAACCTGGAAATCGAGCGCGGCGAACACGTCGTTCTCGTCGGCCCCAACGGCGCCGGCAAGACGACCCTGATCGAGACCCTGGCCGGCCGGCGCGAGCCCGCCGCCGGCAGCGTCCGCACCGGGCACAACGTCAAGATCGGCTACCTCTCCCAGCACGCCGAGACCGCCGCCGGGTCCGGCTCGATCCTCGACGCCGCCAAGCGCGAGACCGGCCTGACCGAGAACCAGGCGCGGGCGCTCCTCGGCGGCTTCCTCTTCTCCGGCGAGGACGTCGAGAAGCAGCTGTCCGACATCTCCGGCGGCGAGCAGCGGCGGCTCTCGCTGGCGATCCTCGTTGCCTCCGGCGCCAACGTCCTCATCCTCGACGAGCCGACGAACCACCTCGACATCGAGAGCCGCGAGGCGCTCGAGGACGCGCTGACCGAGTTCGAGGGGACGGTGCTGCTGGTCTCCCACGACCGGGCGCTGCTGGAGGCGGTCGGCAGCCGCACCCTGGTCTGCGAGAACGGGCGGCTGGAGAGCCACCCGAGCGGCTGGGCCGAGTACCAGCGGCGGCGCGACGAACGCGAAGCCGAGGCGGCCGCGGCAGCGAAAGCGTCCTCGGGCGGAGGCGGCAAGAAGTACAGCGCGACCAAGCCGGCGCAGAAAGCGGCGCGCAAGGCGGCGAAGCTGGAGCAGCGGATCGAGCAGGCGGAGGCGAAGCTGCGCGAGCTCGAGGACGAGCTCGCCGACCCCGCCGCCTGGTCGAGCCCGACCCGGGTCGAGCGGGCGACCAAGCGCCACGACGAGGCGAAGGCAGCGGTCGAGGAGCTTTACGAAGAGTGGGAGACCGCGCAGGCAGAGGCGGAGGCCGGTTCGGCGGCCTAAGCGAGCGGTCGATCGAGCACGACCCGCGTGTCCTTCGCGGGCGCCAGGGTGATGTTGCGGACCTTGACCCGTTCGGGCTCCGGCGTCGCCGGCCGCAGCTCGGCCCGCTCGACGAACTCGCGCAGGATCGTCCGCATCTCATATTCGGCGAAGGCGGCGCCGATGCAGCGCCTGATGCCGCCGCCGAAGGGGATCCAGGCGTAGTTGTCGGCCTTGCCGTCGAGGAAGCGCTCGGGCCGGAACTCCTCGGGCTCGGGGAAGAGGTCGTCGCGGTAGTGCAGTGCGGCGATCGCCGGCAGGACGAACTGTCCCGCCGGCAGCTCGTAGCCGCCGATCGTCGCCGGCGCCTTCAGCTTGCGGGCGACGTCGACGATCACCGGCCGCGCCCGCAGCGTCTCTTTGACGGTCGCGTTCAGGTAGTCCTCCTCGCTGGCCGCCAACGACTCGCGCAGCTTCGCCAGCACCGCGGGGCTACGGGTCAGCCGCTCGACCGCCCAGGCGAGGCCGGTCGCGGTCGTCTCATGGCCGGCGCCGAGGACCGTCACCATCTCGTCGCGCAGTTCCTGGTCGCTCATCGGGTTGCCGTCCTCGTCGCGAGCACCCATCAGGAGGGAGAGGACGTCGTCGCGATCCTCGTGGCCGGGTTCGGCCCGCCGCAGCCGGATCTCCTCGTAGATGAACTGGTCGAGTGCTTCGCGCGAGCGCAGGAAGCGCGGCCAAGGGCTGCCGGGACCGAGGTTGCGGCGCAGCATCGGGAACGAAGTGATGACCCCGACCCGCTGGGAGAAGTCGTCGATCAGGCGCTCGAACCGCTCCAACCGCTCCTCGTCGTGGACACCGAAGACGGCGCGCATGATCACCGCCAGGGTGATCCGCTGGGTGTGGGGGCGCATCGCGAACGGCTTCCCGACCGGCCAGCGCTCCATCTCCCGCCGGGTCATCTCGACGATCAGCTCCTCATAGCGCCGGACCCGCTCGCCGTGGAACGGCGGCAGCAGCAATTTGCGCTGGCGCATGTGCGGCTCGTCGTCGAGCGTCAGCACCGAGTGCGGGCCGAGCGCCGGCTCCAGCACGGTCGCGTTCGCCTCGCCCGCATGGAAGACCGAAGGTGAGCCGGTGAAGACCGCTTTGACCAGGTCGGGCCGGGCGACATAAACAATCCGCCCGAAGAAGGGAAAACGGACGCTGAAGATGTCGCCGAACCGCCGCTGTTCGTTCGAGAGGAACCCGAGCGGGTTGCGCGAGTAACGAACCGCCTGCACGACCGCTGGCGCCTTCGCCCCGGGCGGGAACCCTTGCTTCGTCGTGACATGCGGGCGTGGGAGAGTCGCCTGCTCCATATCCTCAGCGTACCGGGAAAACTGGCTAGACAGCCAGTTGTTCCTTTTGGTCGCTATACGGCCATAAGGAACAGCGGAAAACGACTAGAAGACGATCGTGCGGTCGCCGTCGAGGAGGACGCGGTCGTCCAGGTGGGCCATGACGGCTCGGGCGAGGACCAGGCGCTCGATGTCGCGGCCGATCCGGATCATGTCGGCGACCTCGTCGCGGTGGTCGACCGGCTCGACGTCCTGGGCGATGATCGGGCCGGCGTCGAGCTCGGCGGTGACGTAGTGGGCGGTGGCCCCGATCAGCTTGACGCCGCGCTCGTAGGCGCGGTGGTAGGGGTCGGCGCCGACGAAGGCGGGCAGGAAGCTGTGGTGGATGTTGATCGCCGGCGCGCGCAGCTCGCGCAGGAAGCCCTCGGAGAGGATCTGCATGTAGCGGGCGAGGACGAGCAGATCGGCGTCGGCGACGAGGTCGAGGATCTGCCGCTCCGCCTCCGCCTTCGTCGCCGGTTCGACAGGCACGTGGTGGAAGGGGAGGCCCACCGCCTCGACTTGGTCGCGATGGTTGGAGTGGTTGGAGACGACGACGACGATCTCGCCGCCGAGGTCGCCGTTGCGCCAGCGCCAGAGCAGGTCGGAAAGGCAGTGGTCCTCACGCGAGACCATCACCGCCACCCGCTTCGCCCGCTCCGTCTCGTGGAACTCGAAGTCCATTGCGAACGGCTCGCCGATCTCGCGGGCGAAGCGCATCTCGAACGCCTCGCGCTCGGCCACGGGCACGTGGTCGAAGACCATCCGCATGAAGAAGCGCCCCTCACCGCTCGAGTGCTGGTCGACGTCGACGATGTTGAGCCCGGACTCGGCGAGGAAGCCGCTGACGCGGGCGATCAGCCCCGGCTGGTCCGGGCAGGCGAGCAGCAGTCGCGAGGTCGGCGCCTCTCCCATATGCCGATGATCGCGGATAGGGTGGGGTCGATGCGGATCGCTGCGGTGCCCGACGGACCGGTGGAGCGCCTCGGGCTGCTCCTCAACAAGCTGCCGACGCCGATTGGCGAGGCGATGTTCGCGATGCCGGTCGCCCGCTGCCTTCAGGTGGCGCAGCGGACCGGGATGCTGGCGGCGCTGGCCGAGGGACCGCGGGAGCCGGGAGAGCTGGCCGAGCACCTGGGACTGCAGAAGACCGGGACGGCGCGCGTCCTCGACGTGATCGCTTCGCTCGGGCACGTCCGGCAGAACGCGGACGGGCGCTACGAGATGACCAAGAGCGGGCGGCCCTGGCTCGACCCGCGCTCGGACACCTACCTTGGCGATTTCCTCGCCGACACCGCCGAATACTGGGACTGGTACGCGCGGCTGGAGGACCTGGTTCGCGACGGGACCCATGCCGAGCTGCACGCGAAAGACGCCGACCATCCCTACTGGCAGTCATACATCCGCGGCCAGTACCAGCTTGCGCGCCTCTCCAGCGCCGAAGTGGCAAAGGCGATTCCGCTGACGCGCGGCGCCCACTCGGTCCTCGACGTCGCCGGGGCGCACGGCGAGTACTCGATGGCCCTCTGCCGCCGGCACGAGGGGCTGCGGGCGACGATCGTCGACCTGCCGGGGAGCGCCAAGGTGGGGGAACGGATTGTCGCCGAAGCGGGGATGAGCGACCGCGTCCGCCACCTCGTTGGCGACATGTTCGAGGTCGATTACGACGGCCACTACGACGGCGCTATGAGCTTCAACATCATCCACCACCTCTCGCCCGAGCAGATTCGGGCGCTGTTCCGCCGTATCCGCGCCGTCCTGCGCCCCGGTGCGCCGCTCGCCGTCCTCGACCTCTACGACCGTCCCGGCGGCCAGCAGGCGAACACCGCCTCGATCCTCGGCCTCTTCTTCCACCTCACCTCCGGCGCCGACACCTATACCGTCGACGAGGTTTCCCGTTGGATGGAGGAGAGCGGCTACGGCAGCGTCGACGTGAAGTCGTTCCGGACCCTCCCGGACCTGCGCCTGCTGATCGCAAAAGCGGTCTGAGCCCGCAAGATCGCGACCATGTCACCCCAGGCCGGTCGCGTACCCGTGCCTGGAGGTGTGGCACTTAACACAATCTCTCCTCGCTCTGTGACGGCGCCCACACATGGGAGCGGCGTGAACCCTCACGGTTCCGCGCTTGCTCACAAAACGCAAACAATTCACCACGATCTTGCTCATCCTCCTCGCGTTCCCGGCCGCTGCGCTTGCCGCCGGGGGCGGCGACGCGAACTCCGGCCCGAAGGTGGGCCAGGCCGAAGCCGTGCCGATCGCGGCGCTGCAGCGGCCGGTCAACCACTTCCGGCGGCTGGTTCACACGATCTCGCACCAGATCAAGGCCGAAGAAGAGGCCGCTGCCCGCGAGCAGGAGCGCGAACGCGAAGAACAGTTCGCCGAACTGCCCGGCGGCGTCTCGATCTCCACCCTGGAAGCGATCGCCTCCTGCGAGTCCGGCGGCGACCCGACTGCGGTCTCCTCGGACGGGACCTACCGCGGCCTCTACCAGTTCGACTACGGGACCTGGGAATCGGTCGGCGGTTCGGGCGATCCCGCCGCGGCTCCTGCGGCCGAGCAGACCTACCGCGCCGCGCTGCTCTACGCGCAGTCCGGCTCCAGCCCCTGGCCCGTCTGCGGCTAACCGCCTCGGCGTTCGTCCTTTGTAGTCCGTACGGGGTGCAAAGGACGAACGCCACCCCTGCATCTACGATGCGCGCGTGAGCGAGGAGCAAGTTCCGGCGCCCGATCCCGCTGGGCCGAAGCGCAAGCCGCCCAAGGAGGCGATCGCAGAGGCGAAGGTGCGGGCGCCGACCCGCGGCAACCGCAAGCTCGAGAGCTTCCTCGACGCGGTCAACTCCGACGAGCAGGTGCGGGCCTGGTGGTACATGACCCAGGTCCACGCCGAGCGGCTCGGCATGTCGGACCACAGCTGGGTCCACATGCAGATCGTCCTCAACATCGCCCTGCGACTGCTTCGGCTGCTGGTCAAAGCCGGCGTGGAGCCGGCGATGGTCACGGACCACGGCATGCGCGACCGCGATGCCGAAGTCGTTGTCGCCGGCGGCGCTCTCCTGCACGACATCGGCATGTCGATCCACCGCGCCGACCACGAGGCCTACTCGCTCTTCCTCGCCAGCGGCGCCCTCGACCGCCTGCTCGCCGACGCCTACCGGCAGCCCGAGCGCACGGTCGTCGCTTCCGAGATCCTCCACGCGATCATCGGCCACCGCCGCCGCGGCGAGCCCTACACGCTCGAGGCCGGCGTCGTTCGCGTCGCCGATGCCCTCGACATGGCCCAGGGCCGTACCCGCATCCCGCTGGAGAAAGGCCACGAGGGCATCCACTCGATCTCCGCTGCCGCGATCGACGAGGTCCGCATCGAACGCGGCGAGGACCGCCCCGTCCGCATCGAGATCCAGCTCAACAACTCCGCCGGCATCTTCCAGGTCGACGACCTCCTCGCCACCAAGATCCGCGGCACCCCCCTGGAGGGCCGCGTCGAAGTCATCGCCAAGGTCGAAGGCGAGACCGAGAAACGCCTACTGAGCGGCTTCCGGCTCTCCTGATTTCGCGTCGAAGGGGGAGAGAACTTCTTCCCCAGGGCTTAGCCATGCATGGCGAACGCTCAAAAGGAAGTCAAGGAGCTGGTCAGGGCCGCAAAGAAGCAAGGTTGGCGCGTCAAGGAGACGAAGAAGGGTTACCTGCTCCACGACCCGAGCGGTCGCCACACGGAGACGCTGCACAAGACTCCTAGCGACCCCAGAGGGCTACGTGACTCTCTGTCACGTATGAGACGATTCGGCTTCAAGTGGAGAGGCAGATGATGGAATTCCGATTTGAGGCATTGATTCAAGGACACGACGCGCTCGACGTTGTCGAGATGAACGCGATGAGACTGCTCGAAGCTTTTGAGGACCACTACCCAGGGGCCGGTCCCTCGATCGGGGTAGATCTCAGGAAGAGAATGCTGGAAGTCAGCTTCAGCGCCGCTGGAGAGTCGCTCGAGATAGCGACCGAGCAGGCCCGCCGGATGCTCTTAGGGGTCGCTAGTGCGGCAGGGCTGGAGTCAATCGACCTGATCGATTTCGCAGGAGAGCCTGAAGCGACCGAGCAGGCGCTGGCTAGTTAAAGCGCGCCAAATCCGCCCGGCGCTGTTCCTTGCGCTTCTCCAGCTTGTTCTGGATCAGCGAGAGGACGATCACGAGGGCGGCGAAGAAGCCGATCACGCCGAAGCAGAAGAAGGTCACCGTCTTGTCGGTGGTGGGGCCGGCGAGGCCGACGCCCTCCTCGGCAAAGGCGGACGGGGCGGCGATCAGCATCAGGGCCCAGAGCGTGGCCAGGAGTGCGACGGTGCGCTTCACGGGCGGGAATCTAGCGCACCGAGGGGCGTCGCTGCTCGCGCTTAGGATGCGCGCCGATGTCGAACCTCGAGGCGCTCCTGCTCGGGATCGTGCAGGGGTTGACCGAGTTCCTGCCGATCTCCTCGTCCGGCCACCTGATCCTCGTCCCCTGGCTGCAGGACTACACCTTCCTCCAGGAGAACGAGGCCTTCAACAAGACCTTCGACGTCGCCCTCCACGCCGGCACCCTGATCGCCGCCGTCGCCTACTTCCGGGTCGAGGTGGCGATGCTCCTGCGCGGCTTCTTCCAGGCCGTGCGGCAGCGGGCGGTCCGGACCCATGAGCAGCGCCTCTCGGTGGCGATCGCGATCGGCACCGTCCCCGCCGTGATCGCCGGCGGCCTCGGCTCCAGCTTCATCGACGAGCACCTCGGCGAGCCCTGGATGATCGCGATTCAGTTGATCTTCTTCGGCGCCCTGCTCGGTTACGCCGACCGGATGCCGCAGCGGCGCAACCTCCGCGACGCCAGCCTGCGCGACGGCTGGTACGTCGGCCTCGCCCAGGTGCTGGCGCTCGCCCCCGGCACCTCGCGCTCGGGGATCACGATCACCGCCGGTCGCTGGCTCGGCCTCGACCGCGACTCCGCCGCCCGCTTCTCTTTCCTGCTGCTGATCCCCGCGGTCGCCGGCGCCACCGTTTACAAAACGCTCGAGGCAGCTAAAGAAGGGCTGCCCTCCGGAGTCGCCGGGCCGATGGCGGTGGGGACGGTCGCCGCCGCGGTCTCCGGCTACCTGGCGATCTCCTTCCTCCTGCGCCTGGTGCGGACGACCAGCTACCGCCCCTTCGTCCTCTACCGCTACACGGCCGGGGTGGCCGTGCTGCTGATCATCGCCACCGGCCTGCGGCCGGCGACGTTCTGATTCGCATCGCTTCCGATTTTTGCCACAGCCGGGTGTGGCAGGAATCGGTTGCGCTTATCGGCCGCCTTCCCGCAAATTCGGGGTGCCCTGGCGCCCACTCGTGAAAATCCTGTGAACAGCAGGCGGTTCGTGTCCGCGCGGCGCATACAATCCGGCTATCCGCATCGCAGTGATCGACACCGACAGCGGCTTCGTCACCGTCCTCAGCAAGCGTGCCGAAGTCGCCGGCTGGCACCTCAGCCGCAGCAGTGGACCAGTTCCGCCGCGAGACCTCGTGGCGATGAAGCTGAACGCGCTGCTGATCGACCCTGTCGTCCTCGGGGATGAAGCCTGGTCATACCTGGAGCGCATTGCCTCGATGCTGCCCGAGCTCGGGCTCGTCGTTTGCACCGGTCGCTCGACGGTCGCCCAGCGCGTGCGCGGCCTGCGCCTCGGGGTCGACGACTGGATGACCAAGCCCTGCCATCCCGAGGAGACGCTGGCGCGGATCGAAGCCGTCGCCCGCCGCCACACCCGCGGTCGGCGCGAGGCCGAGGGGGCGCCGCTCAGCGCCGGTGAGCTGGAGATCCGGCCCGACCGCTTCCAAGCCTTCGTCGGCTCCGACCCGCTCGAGCTCACCCGCCGCGAGTTCGAGCTCCTCTACCTGCTTGCCGAGGAACGTGGCCAGGTGCTGGAGCGGGAGAAGATCTACCAGCGGGTTTGGGGCTACGCGATGGCCCACGGTGACCGCTCGGTCGACGTCTTCGTCCGCAAGCTGCGCCACAAGCTGGAGAAGCGCTCGCCGAGCTGGTCCTACATCCACACCCACTTCGGCATCGGCTACCGCTTCGAGCCCGAACCGGCGGGGATTGTCAAAGAGGAGCTGCGACCGGCCGAGCCCGAGAGCGCTGAGTCTGCTGCCTCCGAGAAGGCCGACCTCCCTTCACAGATCGTTCACAAGACCTTCACCGCGGGATAACCGCCCCGCCCGTTCCGCCGGACATGCTCGGCGGGCATGGGACGGCTGGAGATCAGGCCTGAGGAGCATGCCGCACTGGTCGACGGGCGGCCGCTGAGCCTGACCGTCCGCGAGCTGCAGCTGTTGGTCAGCCTGGCCGGGCACCCGCAGCGGATCATGACCCGCGAGGAGCTCTTCGCCGAGGTCTGGGGCGGCGAGCCCCGCGACGACGACCGCTCGGTCGACGTCTACGTCAGCCGCCTGCGAGCGAAGCTGGGGGAGGCGCTGCCGGGCCGGCGCCTGATCCACACCCACAACGGGATCGGCTACCGCTTCTCGCCAGATGGGTGAAGCAATCGCCGCTTCCTAGGCCCTTTTACATCTTTTTTACATCTTCGCCACAGCGCAGTAACAAGCTGGGGATCGACCGCTGGGAGCCTCCGCCTCAGCTATGTCGAACAAACCCAAAGGGAGACTGATGTCCAGCTCTAGATGGCTTGTGGTGATTGCCTTCGCCCTGACCCTCGCCCTCGGCGTCGCCGCCTGCGGCTCCAGCGGCGGTGGCGAAACCGGCGGCGGCTCCGCGTCCGGCGGCGGCGAAGTCTCCGGCGAAATCGCCGGTGCCGGCTCGACCGCCCAGCAGGCGGCGCAGGAAGCCTGGATCGCCGAATTCGAGAACGAAAACAGCGGTGCGACCATTTCCTACGACCCGGTCGGGTCGGGCGGCGGCCGCGAACAGTTCATCTCCGGCGGCGTTGCCTACGCGGGCAGCGACGCGGCGCTCGCGACCGAAGAAGGCGAACTCGAAAAGGCCGAAAAGCAGTGTGAACCGGGCGAACTGATCGAGGTCCCGGATTACATCTCGCCGATCGCGATCATCTACAACCTGCCGGGAGTCGAAGAACTGCAGCTCGACCCGGAAACCCTGGCGAAGATCTTCGCCCAGGAAATCACCAGCTGGAACGACCCGGCGATCGCCAAGGACAACCCGGGCGTCGAACTCCCGGAAACCCGCATCACCCCGGTCAACCGCTCCGACGAGTCGGGCACGACCCAGAACTTCACGGAATACCTCTCCGAGGTCGTCCCGAGCGTCTGGAAGTTCGAAGTCAGCGGCGACTGGCCGGTCAAGGGCGGCGAAGCCGCCTCGGGCACCTCGGGCGTGGTCGAAGCGGTCAGCGCCGGCGAAGGCACGATCGGCTACGCCGACGCCAGCCAGGCCGGCGAACTCAGCATCGCCAAGGTCAAAGTCGGCAGCGAATGGGCCGAACCGACCCCCGAAGCCGCGGCGAAGATCGTCGAGGAGTCCCCGCTCGACAAGGAACTCAGCCCCGGCAAGTACACGATCGCCTTCAAACTCGACCGCAAGACGGAATCGGAAGGGACGTATCCGATCGTCCTCGTCTCCTACCTGATCGCGTGCACGAAATACGGGTCCGCCTCCGAAGCGGAAGCCGTGAAGGCGTACGCCGAATACGTAGTCAGCCCCGAAGGGCAGGAACTGGCCGCCGAACAGGCCGGCTCGGCTCCGCTCTCCCCGGCGCTGACGAAGAAAGTCACGCCCGCCGTCGAAGCGATCGAAGCGGGCTAGGAGGCCAGTGGCCTCGGTCGACACCACGACCAACGCGGGCCAGTTGCTGGCGGCGGCGTCCGGAGGGCGCCGCCGCCGCGGCGACCGCGTCTTCTCGCGCACCGCGGTGGTTGCCGCGGTGACGATCCTGGCCCTGCTGGCCGGGGTCGCGATCTTCCTCCTCTCCGAGGGCTTCCCCGCCCTCACCGCCAGCGCCTCCGAACTGCCGGAGGGCAAGACCTTCGTCGACTACGTCGCCCCGCTCGCCTTCGGCACGGTGCTGGCGGCGGCGCTCGCGGCGCTCGTCGCGGTGCCGCTGGCGGTTGCGGCAGCCCTCTTCATCACCCACATCGCGCCGCCGCGAATCGCGCTGACGCTCGGCTACCTGGTCGACCTGCTGGCGGCGATCCCGAGCATCATCTACGGCCTCTGGGGCATCTTCGTCCTCGGGCCGGCCGCAGTGCCGGTGATGAAATGGCTGGAAGAAAAGCTCGGCTTCATCCCCCTCTTCAACGGCCCGGCCTCGGTCACCGGCCGCACGATGCTGGTCGCCGGCCTGGTCCTGGCGGTGATGATCCTGCCGATCGTCTCCGCCGTCGCCCGCGAGGCCTTCGCGCAGACGCCCCGCCGGCTGCAGGAAGGCGCGCAGGCGCTCGGCGCCACCCGCTGGGAGACGATCCGGATCGTCGTTCTCCCGTTCGGCAAATCGTCGGTGATCAGCGGCGCCATGCTCGGCCTCGGGCGGGCGCTGGGGGAGACGATGGCGGTGACGATCATCCTCTCGGTCTCCGGCGCCGTCACCTTCAACCTGATCAGCCAGGCGAATCCCTCGACGATCGCCGCCAACATCGCCCTCAACTTCCCCGAGTCCTCCGGTCTGGCGATCAACGCCCTGATTGCCACCGGCCTCGTCCTCTTCGCGATCACCCTGGTCACCAACATGGGAGCGCGGGCGATCATCGCCCGTCAGAACCGGGAATAGGCGATGGAGAGTTCGGTTCAGACCGCGTCCCCCCTCGGTTCGAGCTCGGCTTCTCGGCTGCTCTCCGGCGGCCTCGGCCGGCGCCGGCGCTGGACCAACACGGCGATGATGGTGCTGATCGGCGCCGCTTTCGTGCTGGCGCTGCTCCCCCTCTTCTCACTCGTCTTCGAGGTGGCCAAGCGCGGCATCCCCGGTCTCAGCGCTGAATTCTTCACCTCCGACGCGCGTGGCGTGGTCGGCGGTGGCGGCGCCGCCCACGCGATCGTCGGCACCCTCGTGATCACCGCGGTGGCGACCGTGATCTCTGTCCCGATCGGGATCATGGCGGCGATCTACCTCAACGAGTACGGGACCGGGCGCCTGCGCCGCGCCCTCACCTTCTTCGTCGACGTGATGACCGGCATCCCCTCGATCGTCGCCGGCCTCTTCGCCTACGCGCTCTTCGAGCTCTTCCTCGGGCCGGGCATCCGGCTCGGGGTGATGGGCTCGGTCGCCCTCTCGCTGCTGATGATCCCGATCGTCATCCGCTCCGCCGAGGAGGTGCTGAAGATCGTCCCCGGCCACCTGCGCGAGGCGGCCTACGCGCTGGGGACGCCGAAGTGGAAGGTGATCACCAGGATCGTCCTGCCGACCGCCTTCGCCGGCCTCGTCACCGGGGTGATGATCGCGATCGCCCGGATCGTCGGCGAGACGGCGCCGCTGCTGGTCACCACCGGCGTCGTCGACTCGATGAACACCGACCCCTTCAACGGCCGCATGCAGAACCTGGCCGTCTACGCCTACAACGAGTACCGCTCGCCCGGGGTGATGAAACAGGCCGCCTACGACAAGGCCTGGGCCGCCGCCCTCACCCTGATCGCGATCGTGATGATCCTCAACGTCGCCGCCCGGCTCGTCTACCGGCGGTACAAAACCGAGATCCGCTGAGCTGAGAGTGGAAGGAAGGAAGCTGAGATCGATGCTGGGAGCCGCGACGAAGCGCAATGCGCCGGAGAGCAAAGGCGCTGAGGAGAGAAGAGGAGAGATGACCGATTCGCGCGGTGCCACTGCGACCTCGACCGCGCCCGTTACGACGGCGGGGGGACGGCCGGCGAAGACGATCGAGGCGCGCGACGTCGATCTCTTCTACGGCGACTTTCACGCGGTGGAGGGGGTCTCGATGACGATCGAGCCGAACAAGGTGACGGCCTTGATCGGCTCCTCGGGCTGCGGCAAGACGACCTTCCTGCGCTCGCTCAACCGCATGCACGAGCTGACGCCGGGGGCGCGGGTCACGGGGCAGATCACCCTCGACGGCGAGGACGTCTACGCGCCGGGCGTCGACCCGGTGGCGGTGCGGCGCCTGGTCGGGATGGTCTTCCAGCAGCCGAACCCGTTCCCGACGATGTCGATCTACGACAACGTCGCCGCCGGCCTCAACCTCAACGCGAAGAAGGTGAGCAAGTCGCAGAAGGACGCGGTGGTGGAGCGCAGCCTGCGCGGAGCACACCTTTGGGAGGAGGTCAAAGACCGGCTCGACAAGCCGGGGGGCAGCCTCTCTGGCGGCCAGCAGCAGCGGCTCTGCATCGCCCGCGCGATCGCGGTCGAGCCGGAGATCCTGCTGATGGACGAGCCCTGCTCTGCCCTCGACCCGGTGGCGACGCTGGCGATCGAGGACCTGATCGGCGAGCTGAAGAGCCGCTACACGATCGTCATCGTCACTCACAACATGCAGCAGGCGGCGCGGGCCAGCGACGTCACCGCCTTCTTCAACATCGAGGGGACCGGCAAGCCGGGGCACCTGGTCGAGGTCGGCCCAACCCAGGAGATCTTCACGAAACCAACCAAGCAGGAGACCGAGGACTACGTCTCCGGCCGCTTCGGCTAGGCGGATAGACGATGCCTGAAGTGGCGCGCGCCGAATACCTGGAGGAACTGGCCAACCTGGAGGCGAGCGCGCTCGGCGGGCTCGACCTGGTCAGCACGGCGCTGACGCGGACGCTGGAAGCGGTCGAGCACCAGGACGTCGAGCTGGCGCAGCTGGTCGTCGCCGACGACGACCGCATCGACGGCCGCTACCTCGAGGTGCACCAGGCGCTGATCACGCTGCTGGCGACGCAGTCGCCGGTGGCGACCGACCTGCGCCTGATCTCCTCGCTGCTGCACGTGCTGAAGAACATCGAGCGGATGGGCGACCAGTGCGTGAACGTCTGCAAGGTAATCCCGATCTCCGGGAACGAGCCGCCGGCCGACGAGGAGATGGTGCGGCTGATCCTGACGATGGGGCGCCACACGAAGACCCTGATCGCGCAGGCGAAGCGGGCTTTCGAGGAGCGCGACGTCGAGATGGCCCAGGACCTGGTCCGCCAGGACGACGTCGTCGACAACCTCAACCGCGACTGCTTCCGGCTGGCTCTGGAGCTCGGCGACGACGCCGACAAGCGGGAGTGGGCGATGACGATGCTGCTGGCGGCGCGGGCGATCGAGCGGACGGCGGACAACGCGGTGGACATCGGCGAGCAGGTCGCCTTCGTCGTCACGGGGTTGTTCCGCGAGTTCGAGGACGCTTCTCACCCGAACGCTTGAACTTCGTAGCCGCTGGGCGCCAAGGGGTGTCCTGCGCTGGATGCTCGGACACCCCTTGGCGAACTCGGGCCGCCCCTAAGGGTTCAGATCCGATTGGCCTGGGAACATGCAGGGATACCCATGACGCTCTGTGCGGCGATAGATATCGGCTCCAACACGACTCGTCTTCTTGTGGCTGAGCCTGTGGACGGGCAGTTGAAGAAGGTGATGGAGCAGCGGGCTTATACGCGGATTGGGAAGGCTGTCGACGACGAGGGGGCGATCAAGCCGGAGAAGATCGACGAGGTCGGCGAGGTCGTTGGGACCCAGGTGCGGCTGGCGCGGGAGCTGGGGGCGGAAGAGATTCGTGCCGTCGCCACGGCGGCGATCCGAGAGGCGACCAATGGCGATGCGGTGGCCGAGGCGATCGGCAACGTCGCCGGGATCCCGATCGAGGTACTGCCCGAGCAGGAGGAGGGGCGGCTCGCGTTCCTCGGCGCCACCAAAACGCTGGGCCATCCGGCCGACGGCTTGATCGGCGTCGTCGACATCGGCGGCGGCTCGACCGAGGTGATCTTGGGGACCGTTCGGGACGGCGTCCAAAGCGTTCGCTCCTGGCCGGTCGGGTCGGGCAACCTCGCCGACGAGCTGGTCTCCTCCGACCCGCCCTCGGCGGCGGAGATCCGCCGCACCCGCGACCGCATCGACGACATCTTCGAAGGCGTCGAGTTCGAGCAACCCGCCCAGGCAGTCGCCGTCGGCGGCTCCGCCACCTCCCTGCGCCGCCTCGTCGGCGCCGTGCTCGAATACGAGACCCTGGAGCGCGGCATTCGCGTCCTCTGCGGCGACCCGGCCGCAGACGTCGGTCGCCGCTTCGAGCTCGACCCCACCCGCGTCCGCATCCTTCCCACTGGCGTCCTCCTGCTCGAGAAGGTCTCCGACCTCCTCGGCCAGCCCCTGCAGATCGGCAAGGGCGGCCTCCGTGAGGGCGTCATCCTCGACCTCCTCAACGGCAGCGCCAACGGCAGCCCGCCGGAGCGCGTCGCCGCTTAGCGGAACTCCAGAGCGGCACGGTGCAGTTGCTGGTAGGCGCGGTTAAGTTCCTCTAGACGCTTTTTGCGCTCTTCCTGATCGCGAATCAATCGTTCGGCTTCGGCGGGCAGGTGTTGCACGAGTTCAAGCGCCCGATCGAAATCAAAGACATCGGAGTCCTCGGCGAGACGATGCGCCAAGTCTCTTTGTTCTCGCTCAGTCATCGTTCGAATCTATCCCGGGCCGCGTGCTGTCTCTTTCAGAGATTTCATTTAGCCGCTTAATTTCGAGATTGGCATCCGCCAGACCGTGGCCGAGGGCCTTGGTGGTCTGCTCCAGCTTTTCGATCTCTCCCTTGGCTATCTCTGCCGACTGATCGCTTTTCTCGGCGAATTTCGCACCTCGGGTGGAGATCTCGATCGGCAATCGGCCTCGCGCTAGCCCTGAGAAGGCAGGGGTGACTAGCAGCAGGGCGCCATAGAAAACCGCTAGGGCCACCTCCAGCCGGTAGAGGCCCGCCTGCTCGAAGGCAGGTGAAGGTAACTCTGCAGGAACGGGCGCCAGGACACAGGCTGAGAGTGCGGCGCAAAGGGCGGTGGCGACGACAATCCGAATAAAGAAGCGCTCGACCATGCCCGGACAAGCTCGTCGCGGCTGAACTTCTCCCCCTGGGCGGCAATCGAAAGCCGCTTTCTCCGTCTTTTCACATCTCGCGCTCCTCAGTGTCGAACCCTGTGCGTGAACCAAGGAACGCGAAATAGGGAGAGCACCGATGACTTCCCGTGTTGACATGCATTGCCACTCGACGGCATCGCACTTCTCGAAGCTGGGCGTGCAGCGCTCGCTGGGCCTGCCGGAGTGCGCGACGCCGCCGCAGGAGGTCTACGAGCTGGCCAAGCGGCGGGGTATGGACTTCGTCACGATCACCGACCACGACACGATCGACGGCTGCCTCGCGCTCGCCGATCGGCCCGACTGCTTCGTCTCCGAGGAGCTGACCGCCCGCTTCGCCGGCGAGCCCCAGGCGGTGCACGTCCTCTGTTACGGGATCACCCCCGGAGACCACGAGTGGCTGCAGGCGCATTCCGGCGACGTCGAGGCCTGCGCCGCCTACCTTCACGAGCAGGAGATCGTCTGCGCGCTGGCGCACCCGTTCTTCAACGTCGCCGCGCCGCTGACCCGGCGCCACCGGCGGCGACTGGCGGAGCTGTTCCCGATCTGGGAGGTCCGCAACGGCTCTCGGGCCGCCGAGCTGAACATGCCCGCCGTGGTCTACGTCGAGACCCACGGCGGCACCGGCATCGGCGGTTCCGACGACCATGCCGGCGTCGACATCGGCCGCACCTTCACCGAGGCGCCCGCGGCCGCGACGCCGGAAGAGTTTCTTGCCCACCTGCGCCGGGGCGACACCGAAGCATGTGGCGAGCAGGGGAGCGCGGCAAAGTGGACGCATGCGGCGATGGCGTTGGCTACCCGTGCATTGGCGGTGGGGGGCTGGCGGGAATCCCTCGGCGGACAAAAGCGGGGAGTGTCCGGCGAGGGATTCCCGCCCGCCCAACCGGACGCGGGTGGTACTTCGACTGACGAGGCGCGTCCACAGGGTCCGAATCCTGGTGCTGTGTTGAAGATGGCGGAGCGGGTGATTCGGGAGGGGGCGGCTCGTCAGGGGAAGATCGCGGCTGATGTGGGGCCAGAGGATGCACGGGCGCTGCTGGAGGCATGGCTCGACGGGATCGGGCTCGACCTCCACGGGCGCGAGCTGATCGCCTATCTGCAATCGGACGGGTTCTCCCATGCCGACCTCTACCGCCGCGCCCGCCGCATCCATGACCGGCGCCTGCGCGGCGCGGTCGACGGCGGAACGAAGGCGGTGCGCGACGGCGACCTGCAGAGTGCCGTCAGCGGTCTCTTCGACGCCCTGGTCCCGGCGGTCCCCTACGCACCCGCGACCGCCTTCCTCGGCGCCGAGAAGGCAAAGCTGCGCGACCGCAGCGGCGAGCGCAAGCGCGTTGCGGTGATCGCCGACGGGATCGGCTCGATGCACGGCGTCACCCACACGATCGAGCAGATCCGCGAGCGCGGCGTCCCCGGCTTCGAGGTCGACGTCGTCGGCACCGATCCCGGCGTCGATCGCCGCCTGCCCGCCGCCGCCGAGCTCGAAATCCCTTTCTACGAGGGCATGACCCTGGGCGTGCCGGGGCTGCCGGACCTGGTCGAGGTGCTGGCCGACGGTTGCTATGACCTCGTCCACGTCACCGCCCCCGGTCCGGCCGGGATCGCGGCGACGCTGATGAGCCGGATCACCGGCGTGCCGCTGCTCGCCAGCTACCACACCGAGATCGCTGTCTACGCCGGGATGCGGACCAGAGACGAGACGCTGGAGGCGCTGACGCGCGTCGGCCTCAGCGCCTTCTACACCGCTCCGAAGGTGGTCCTCTCGCCGAGCCCGTCCGCCGACGCTTCGGTGGTCGCCCTGGGCGCCGACCCCACCCGGATCGGCCGCTGGGAGCGCGGCGTCGACGCCGCGCGCGTCGATCCCGCCAAGGCCGACCCTGATGCCTTCGCCCGTGAGATCAATGTACTATACGCCGG